>CAVRLN010000004.1:0-263188 GCA_963722325.1 uncultured beta proteobacterium | reverse complement strand
GCAATTGGCGGAACCGCGACCCAGACGGCCAGTACGAGGACCGCGATCGTACCGGCGGCGTAGAACAGCCGACGCACCCAGCGTCTGTGCGTTGCGGGGACGATCGATTGCGAAGCGGAGGACATCATCGCGGGCTGCTGTTCGTGCGGAACAGCGACGACTCGATTCTATGCCGTTGTGACCGGGATCACGACTGTACGAAGGATGGTGAACGCCGCCGCTGTCGAAGAACTTGATCGAATTCCCAGTTGACGGGGAGCCCAAAGTCATCCAGGAGGCGCCAACGCAGGCGCTCGTGCCTGGTCTGGACGTGAGCGCAGCGTAGCGGCGACCCTACGGCGTGCTTTTCGCCCGTGTTACCGAGCGCAGGTCCTTGAGTTCCGACCGCAGCCACTGGCCGCTCTGCACCGGGGCGCTGTTGCCGCATCTGACCAGATAGGGCTGGCCCGACATGCTGCTGCCCGACGCAGCCATCTCGATGAACTGCTCGGTGGTCTGCACCATGCCCCGGTCTTCGAAGTACTTGAGCTTCTGCGACAGATGCGATTTCGCCTCTGCCGCGGTATACCAACTGCCGTTGCGGTTGAATTCGCATCCCGAGGCCACCAGCCGCACCAGCAAGCCGTCGATCTCCGCCCTGGCCGCAGGAGACAAGGGCGCTGCGGTCGCCGCAATCGCAACGCAACAGGTCAGCAGCGACAGCAGCAATCGGCTCACAGGTTCCGCTCCTTCCGATGCCCGAGATGCGATGGCGCCGCCTACAGCAGCCATTCGATGGGGAGGATCGACAGCAGCTCGACGCCCATGCGCGTGGACCAGTCCGTCTCGGGCTCGGTGTCGTAGTGCTTCTCGCCCGATGCAGTTCGCTCGATCCATTCCAGGCTGTTGCCGTCCGCGGTCAGCCGTACCTCATACGCCAGCATCGGCACTTCGACATCGAAGAATCGGGTCAGACCCTGCGCGAGCACCGGATTGCTGAGCACCAGACCCATTTCGGTGTTGAGCCGCGCCGAGCGCTGGTCGAAATTGAACGAGCCGACGAAGATCCGGCGGCTGTCGACGGCGAGCGTCTTGGCATGCAGGCCGGAGGACGAGCCTGATCCGAACCGGTTGCGGGATTCGTTCGCTTCTTTCGTCGCGGTCGGCTTGATCTCGTAGAGCCGGACACCGGCCTGGAGCAGGTCGCGGCGGCGCTTCCCGTAGCCCGAATGCACCGACTTCTCGTCGGACGCCGCGAGCGAGTTGGTGAGGATGCGCACGGTCACGCCGCGTTTAGCCAGCGCCGCCAGCAGCTCGGTGCCGCCGTCGCCGGGCACGAAGTATGGCGAGACGATGTCGAGCATCTTTTCGGGCCGGCCCATCTTGCGCACGAGCTCCGGGAAGAGCAGCACGTCCGTCCGCTCCGTGGTGTCGAGCGTCTTGGCCGGGTCGTCGTACACGACCTCGGCGGCCGCCCACTCGAGCGCGAGTTTCCGGTCCAGCAGCTCGCGCACCAGCGGCGTCGCGCGCACCGCCTCGAGATACGCGATCGATTCGGGGTCGGCGCGGTTCGCCACGAATTTGGCCTCGAGATTGGTGGTGCCGTCCGGCATTGGCGGACCGACGAAACCCGACGCCGGGTAGGCGGACGCGCTGTTCCAGTAGACATCGAACTCCTTGGACACCTCGGGCACCGCCGGTCCCACGGCGAGCACGTCCAGGTCGGCGAACGTGAGGCCGGCCCCGGCGCCGAAGTACTCGTCAGCGATGTTGCGTCCGCCTACGACCGTCGCCTGGTTGTCGGCGGTGAACGACTTGTTGTGCATGCGCCGGTTCACGCGGGTGAAATCGGTCACGAAGTTGAGCACGCGGTTGTCGCGAATGACGACCGGGTTGTAGAGGCGCACCTCGATGTTCGGATGCGCGTCGAGCGCGGCGATGGTGGAATCGAGCCCCTTCGTATTCAGGTCGTCGAGCAGCAGGCGCACGCGCACCCCCCGCTCGGCCGCCTGCCAGAGCGCCTGGAACAGCAGGTAGCCGACGTGGTCGCCATTCCAGATGAAGTATTGTGCGTCGAGCGACTTTTCTGCGGCGCCTGCGAGCAGGACGCGCGCGGCGAACGCATCGCGGGGGTCGGGCAGCGCATGGATGCCCGTCTTGCCGGGATTCGCAGCGACGCCGGGCGCAATCGCGCGGCCGAGCCGCGTCCCCGCCGTGTCAGTGAGGGCGGTGGTCTCGACGCGATCCTTTGGAGGGGGCAGCGTGGCGCAGCCGGTGACGACCACCGCAACTGCGACCAGAAGGTAGGACAGAATGCGTTTCATCTGAGCGTTACCGACAGGTTGCGAGGACCATTTCCGGCGGAATCCTGCGCTACATCCGCGCGCTGACGATGTGATTCAATGATACTCCCCCGGCGTCGATCGCAGTTTCGGGAGACTTGCCTCCTAACAGTCTCGATGCGCGTCTAGCGCGCTCGCTCGATCCGTTGAGCAGCGTCGCGACCATCTCGGTTTCCTCGTACTAGAAGAGGTGACTCCTGGCGGTCGGGTCGCTACCGCGGATAGGAGCGCGCATCCATCGACACCGGCCGGTACGCCAGCTCAAAGCGGCAGCTCTCGCCGTAGCGGCCCACGTATTTCGCGCACCGAGATGCAACGGCGGCGACGTCCGGCTTGCGGCCACGGTCCACCCAATCGAGGAGCGCGGCCATCAGCGCGGCGTACTCCGGAGTACTGAGGTAGCTGTGCTCGGTCTCGTCGGTGAAGCTCTGCACGAGCAGATCCTGCGTCTCGGCGCGCTCGCGGATCGTGCGATAGGCCGACTCGTTTTCGACGAAGGCAGTCGGATCGCCGACCGCATGCATCGTCAGCGTGGGAATGGCGGTCCTGCCCGTAGGTTCGGCGTCTGCCGCGAGGGCGGCAACTCCTTGGGGATCGGCCCGGTAGCGAGCTACCCCGGCGTTGAGCGCGGCGTCGTCGTTCGAGCCCGCATACCGTACCCCTTCGTTGCCGAACGGGTTCCGATCCCCCAAACGGTTGTGCACAATGTCGGCGAACATGAAGGTCGCCCAGTTCATGTGGCTCTGCAGGCTCGATTCGGGAATGCGCACGACAGCGACGATGTTGGCGAGGTTGCGCCGCTGCGCGTCGGTGCGCTTCTCCGCGGGCAGGTCCACTCCGGTGCATTCGTTCACTCGTGCTCGCAACTCGGCGGTCGTCATATTCGCGCCAGGCGGCAGCCCCGCCCACAACGGATACTGAAGCTCGTCGGGACGGGGGTGGTTACGGCAGTAATGTTGATAGATTGCGCGCAGGTCGAGGCGGAAGTCGTAGGTGCGTGGCGCGCCCGCCAGCATTCCGCTCGTAAGCAGCGCGGCGTCGTAGTTGCGCCGGCCGTCCGGACCCGTGCCGTAGAGTTCGATTACCCGCGCGCCCACTAGGCCACCCCACGACTGGCCGTGCATGATCGTCCGGCGCGGTTGGCCGAACTTCTTCACGAAATACTGGCGAAGATTTTCGGTGTCTTCGGCGGCGATGAGTACACCGTACCCACCGCGCCGGTACTGCGACGCGGCATAGGCATAACCTTGCTGGAGCCAGATCGCCCAGCGCGTCACGTCCTCCTCGCTGCGTTTCGCCCCGAGCTGCTCAGGGTAAGGGCCACCGCGCGCATGCATGACGAGTACGCGGTTCCAGTTTTCCGGAATCGCAATGAGGTAGTGCGCGCCGTTTGCGTCCTGACCAACGTAACACGCAGTACGGGCGGGCACGGCGGGCGGACAGCCATCGATCGTCGGAGTCGCATCGGCGATGGCGCGACTGGCAACGAGGGTGAGCCCAAGCAGGCTCGCCGCCGAAATCACTCGGATTGACATGGCGGTGCGGAAACGGCTGCGCGCAAACACCTCAGGATGCAGCCGTCGGGCCGGAGCTCGCACCCGGCGGCGGACATTCCGGAAACTCTAAGGCAAGTTTCTATTTATCGTCACCATGAGCGATTTTGCAGGTTCCGCATTGCCAGCATTGTCGATGGCGGAAAACGCAATTCTCGTTGCTCCTTCCGCGGTGATCACTATCGACGCCTGGCTGTCGCGAACGATTCCAATCGTTGACTGGGCGCCCGTCGTCGCGAACTTGATCTGCTTGACTCCCGAGCCTCCTGCGTTATCGGTCGCAGCCAGCAGCACCGTCACGCTGGTGCTGTTCGAACCGTTGCCGTTGGGCGGCGGAGTCGCCGTGGCGCCTGTTGTAGGGGCCTCGGTGTCCGGCCCGACGGTTTCCTGTGCGATTCGCTGCAACCTGACCGCGATGTCCGACGCGATTCCCAGATCCGCCGCTGCAATTTCGTTCGGCCCGAGGCTCAATGCATTTCGCCCCGTGATCGTTTGGAACAGAACCAGTGCGCTCAGGTACGAGCCGTACTTGCTCGGGTGCGTCCGGTCGAGCCACCACAGATTGATCGGCGAAGCGGTCGACTCATCGTAGGTTCCGTCGGAGTTGTAGAAACCGCTGTCCTTCGCGAACCCCTGGTTCACGGCGCGCTGAAACGCGTCACCGACCGGCGCAACACCCGCAAAGTTGGAGTTGGAGGCGACCTTGCCAAAGAAGGAGTTGTGCAGGTCCGTCGTCATTTCCCCCAGGTTGGCCGCGCTCGTCGACTGGCTCGTGTAGTAAAGCGTGTTCTGCCCAGTCGTTGCGCTGCCGTTGGTGCCGGCCGCGCAGGTCGGATCGACGATCGGCGCACCATCCGTCGTGGTAGCGTCCGGCGCCGTGCACTTGTGCGCTTCCACCATGTCGGGGCGCGCCCAGGTCTGTTCGAGATACACCTTAGTGGCGGTGCTCGCATTGGCATTTGGGGCAATGACACGCCTGGTGCTGCAGTTTGCCGAGGTCAAACCGGCTGCCAGGCATGCCGTCAGGCTCCCGAACAGCTCCGTCTCCGTATAAAAGCCGTCGGCACCGGTCACGTCGCCATTGTGGATGAAGCGTTCGAACTGGTCCGCATAGGCGTTGAACTGTTCGATTTTGGCGTTCTTCCCCTTGCCGGCAGGCAGCGGGGCGTCGCTCTGTTCCTGCAGGATCACGGCGTCCCACCGCTGTGCGGCCACGTTCTCGCGGAGCTTCCAAGTGGCGTTCGCCGTGTCGAGGAACTGGCCGCGCAGCGTGGCGGCATTGCGCGTGGAAAGCGAGATGTCGTAGTCGAGTCCCGCTTGATCGGTCATCATCTTCAGGATCCCCGGCACACCGCCCCAGTTGTGGGGTTCGAAGCAAGGCGTCCCCGCAGTCGCGCAGGGATTCGGCGGCACGCCGGAGCCCACGGGAAAGCTGTTGGTGCCCGACGGATCGACCGCATTGAATGCCGCGGTGAGGTCGTGCACATTGGCCGCGTTGTATTGGAGCGCCGGCGCCACGCGTGCAAAGGTGTAGCTGTTGCCCACGAAAAGCACCGACACCGGGGCCGCATGCGCGAGCGGCGCCCACGCACTTGCCGCAAAAAGGACTGCAGTGAAACGATTCATTCTTGCCCCTCCGTCCATTTGTGGTCGAGCGGTTGAGGTATCCCAGCCGCCGACGTGCCGGGCATCCTAGTGGCCGGCTATCCATATGACAAATATTTGTTTAGTATCTTCTTCATATCCTTCGAGTATGGAAACGAATGGAACTGCGGCACCTTCGCTACGTCATCGCCATTGCGGAAGAGGGCACCGTCACTCGCGCAGCGGCGCGGCTGCGGATGCAGCAGCCGCCGCTCAGTCAGCAGCTCCGCGATCTGGAGCGCGAGCTCGGGTTCCCACTGTTCGATCGCAGTCGGAAGGGTGTCGAGCCGACGGCGGCAGGCGCCGTGTTTCTCGAGGAAGCACGGAGCGTCCTCGCCCAGGCGCAACGCGCAAAGGACCGTGCCGTCCAGGCGGCCGCGGGTTTTGATGGCACCCTCGCAATCGGCTTCACCAGCTCGGCCGCGATGGGCCGCATCGCGCCCGAGATGATTGCGGCCCATCGGGCACTGTATCCTCGCGTCCGGCTGAGTTTCAGCGACGGCAATGCGGGGACGCTGACGCAGGCAGTCTTGCAATCGACGCTCGACCTCGCGCTCGTGCGAACGCCAGTGCTCAGCGTGCCCGAGATCCGCTGCGACAAGATTCTCGAGGAGCCTTTGCTGGTGGCCCTGTCGTCGTCGCATCCCCTCGCGCGCGATGCTCCCCAGCGTCAGCGCTCGCTCAACTTGCGTGCATTGGCGGACGAGCCCTTCATCCTGGTTCGTCGCCCTGGCGCTCCGGGGATGTACGCCAACTTCGTTGCGGCGTGTCAGGCTGCCGGCTTCGTCCCGCGCATCGCCCATGAGGTCGAAAGCATGCTTACGAATCTGCTGCTGGTCGCCGCGGGCGTTGGACTGACGGTCGTTCCGGCATCGATGCGCGGTATGCACGGCGAGTTGATCACCTATTTTCGGCTCCGCTCGCCGACACAACTGTCGGCTCCCATGACCTTGCTGTCACGCCATGACACGCGTAATCCAGCCGTGGGGAAGTTCCTCGCGTTGGCGAAGAAGAACTGACCCGTTGAACCGAATTCTTCTCGATTGCGCATGCTCTCTCGCCGCGTAATGCTTGCTGCGCTCGCGTCGAGCATGATGGCGGCCGTTCCGCTGCTTTGCTCCGCGCAGTCATTCCCGGTACCGGGCAAGCGGGTGCGAGTCGTGGTGCCCTTTCCCCCGGGAGGACAGGCCGACTTCCAGGCGCGCCTCATTGCACCGAAGCTGTCTGCAGCACTCGGCGTTCCGGTCGTCGTCGACAACAGGCCAGGCGCGAGCTCAATCATCGCCGTGCAAGACGTGGCAAGAGCGGCGCCGGACGGGCACACGTTGCTGTACACGATCGCCTCGCCGATCGTCGTCAATCCGCACCTGTTCGCGAAGCTGCCTTACGATCCCCTACGCGACCTGACCCCGATCACGCTCACGGCAGTTACCGCCCAGGTATTGGTTGCCCACGTATCGGTGCCAGCCAACGACATCAAGGAACTGGTCGCGTATGCGAAAGCCCATCCGGGCAAGCTGAGTTTCGGTTCCTATGGGTCCGGCACCAGTTCCCACCTTTATGGGGAAATGCTGAAAGCAAGTGCCGGCATCGACCTCGTTCATGTCCCCTATAAGGGTGCAGCGGACGCCGCGAAGGATTTGGTCGCGGGGCGAATTGATCTAATGTTCATGGCCCTGACAGCGCCGCTTCCCTATGTGCGGCAAGGAAAGTTAAAGGTGCTCGGCGTTGTCGGCGACAAGCGCATCGCCAACCTGCCCGGTGTGCCAACCATCCCCGAGCAGGGGCTTCAAGGTTTGGAGTTAACCGGCTGGCTCGGAATGTTCGCGCCCGCCGGGACTCCGGCCTCCACTGTGGATCGTCTTAACTCGGAACTGGTCAAGATCCTGCGCGAGCCGGAGATCGTCGAGCGCTTTCGTCAGGGAGGCTCGGATGTAACGAGCACCACGCCGAAGGGGTTTGCGGCGCTGGTACACAACGATCACGAGAAATGGGGCGAGGTTGTTCGTCGGCTTGGCATCACAGCGAATTAGATTCCGCAAATCGCTGGGCCAAGTAATCGACCATCGCGCGAACGCGAGCGGGCACGAAGCGGCCACTTGGCATTAGCGCGCTGATCGGTACGGCTTCGCCTTCATACTGCGCAAGCAGTCGAACCAGCCTGCCAGCGCGAAGGTCTGCCGCGACGTCCACGCTGGCTTTGTAGGCGACGCCTTCTCCGCTCACAGCCCACTGGCGAACGACGAGCGAGTCTCCGCACAGGACAGGCGTCACGACGATGGTCTCCGTAGAGCCTGCGGGCGAAACGAAGCTCCACTGGACCTTGGGTTGATCACGTGACAGCCATGCAAGACAGCGATGGTTGGCGAGATCGGCGGGACAAAGAAGCGGCGGTGACCGCTCGAGATACACGGGAGATGCGACAAGAAAACGGCGTGTCCGCATCAACACGCGGCTGATCATCGACGAATCGTTCAGCTCCCCGTACCTCACTGCGATATCCACTGCCTCGCGAGGCAGATCGTGCATTCGGTCGCCGACCCTCAGCGTGACTGCAAGGCGCGGATGGGCCTTGATGTAGTCGCTTATCCACTCGGCCAGGAATTGAGCGCAGGTGTCCGTTGGGGCGGCGATGTGCATCCGTCCCTCGACTGAACGGGCGCCCTGACGAAGCAGGTTTTGCCCGCGCGTCCAGGCTGACGTCATCGTGTCGCAGGTCTGCATGAAGCGCTCGCCTTCGGGGGTCAAACGCAGCGACCGTGTGGTGCGCTCGACGAGGCGAACGCCAAGCTCCTCCTCGATCCGCTTGAGCCTGGCGCTCACCGCAGACGGCGTCTGATCCAGTTGCCGGGCGGCCTCGCTCAACGACAGCGTTTGCGCGACACGAAGGAACAGGCCGAGGTCATCCAGATGCATGGTCCATCATGCTCTCCCTCGGGGCGGCACATCAAGAACCCGGTGTACCCGCGGCTTCCGGGCGGAACCGATAGATCCGGTACGGAGGCGCATTGTTCGCCTTGCCTGACGGAGTTGCGTTGCTCTGGAAGGTCTCCGTCTGTATCAACTGTGCGGCGCCCGAGTACATATGGCCGTCGGAAAGGTACGTGACGCCGTCGGGCCAGATCATCTGCGGGTCCGAAGCGTAGACGCGGTATTCCCGCGTGTCCGGTGGAATGATGCCGATGGCGTGCCTTCCGACTTCGGTCAGGTAGAGGTTGTTGTCCTCGTCGATCGTCAGTCCGCCGTTGTAGGGCTTGTGGGCATAGAACTCGATCCTCGCGGACAGCTGCGCATCGCTGAGGGTCGTGTTTAGCAGGTCGGTCATGCGCACCCGGTACATCTCGTAGCCGCTGAGCGGCGCGAAGTAGAGCCACTCCTGTTTCTTGTCCAGCGTGATGCCGTCGACGCCGACCCCCAAGTCCCACGCCGCCGCAGGCTGTCCCGCCTGCGCCACCCATCGGATCGGATCGGGGTTCGCAATCACATGTGAGTCGCCGTGCAGCACGCGGCGGCTCGTGCCCGTCGCAATGTCGGTGACGACGAGCGCTGCGTTGTCGGCGTCGCCGACCGCCTCATCCGCAGCGATCAGCGTGCCTTGCGCGCCGTGCTTCGGGTCGATCGCGAAGTCATTGTGCTGCGACGAGGCAATGGTCACGGAATCCAGGTCGAGGATCTTGAACAGCTTATTGGTCTTCGTGTCCCACCCCACGTACTTGGCGTGGAGCGCGGCCGGCCGCACCGTGCCCGCGCCGGTCGCCTTTTCGGTCGACTTGGCGCCATCGAGGATCCAGAGGATGCCGTTGGCGTCCGCGTGGAACCCCAGCACCCAATCGAGGCAGAAGTCGTAGCGGCCATTCTGGGCAGGCAGGAAGCTCCCATCGGGTTTCCGGCAGCTCTGCAACAGCCCCGATCCCGCGGGAGGATAGGGCGTGCTCGACCTGCGATCGGCGTTTAGCGTGGCCACCTGCACCGAGGTCGGCGTGAGGTAGAAGGGGTGATACCCGATGATCATTTGGCCGTTCTGCATCTGCGTGATCGCAGCAATGCCCGACTGGGTCAGTTCCGCGTACACCTCGAGGTGCACCTTGCCCTTGGGGTCATTGCACTCATCGCCTCGGGCATCGCCCGCGGCGGACGCGGCCAGGGTGAACGCAGCGGTAGCTGCGATTGCGACAGCGTTTCTCGTCAACATCGTGGTCTCCATAGTGAGTTTCGTTGGGTGATCGACAGGCGCGCCCTCGAATACTCGCCCTACGCAATCGAGCGCACAACGGCGGCCGCAAGACAACAGTTGTTGAAATTCGTTGAAGATGACGACGGGATCGCTGGGCGCGAGATCGCTTTCAAAGAGTTCTTGAAAGTCTTTCTCGTGCGACCGCCTTGCATTGGCTCGTCGACGCGCAAGACAATTGCGAAGTCGAACCCTCCCAGGCTTGAACATGAACGGCATCGTCTCGCTCGCCCAACTGCGTCCCACCGGAACCGGGGTCGAAGACACTGATCCACAGGAGACCGCCGAGTGGTGCGACGCGCTCGACGCGGTCGTGGCGTATTGCGGCCCCCAGCGTGCGCGCTACCTTCTGGACGTTCTCGCACAACGCGCGCGCCGACATGGGATCGGCTGGACGCCCACGCTATCGACCCCTTACGTCAATACGGTAGCGGTGGGCGACCAGCCAGTGTTTCCAGGCGACCTCGCGATAGAAGAGCGTCTGGGAGCGTTGATGCGCTGGAATGCTCTTGCAATGGTCGTGCGCGCCAACCGAGCCTACGGCGAGCTTGGCGGTCACATCGCAAGCTACGCCAGTGCCGCCGATCTGTTCGAGGTTGGCTTCAATCACTTCTTTCGCGCGCGCAATGGCGATCATCGCGGCGATCTCGTGTTCTTCCAGCCGCACAGCTCTCCGGGCGTCTACGCACGAGCGTTCCTCGAAGGCCGTCTGAACGAGAACGACCTCTTGCACTATCGACAGGAGCTCACGGCGCCTGCGCACGGCGCGCGCGGATTGTGCAGCTATCCGCACCCCTATCTGATGCCGGACTTCTGGCAATTTCCGACGGGCTCGATGGGCATCGGCCCGATCAGCTCGATCTATCACGCGCGGTTCATGCGCTATCTCACTGATCGGCAGTTACTCGATTGCGCTGGTCGACGCGTTTGGGGCGTGTTCGGCGACGGCGAGATGGACGAGCCCGAATCGATGAGCGCGTTGACGTTGGCGGCGCGCGAGAAGCTCGATAACCTGGTGTGGGTCGTGAACTGCAACCTGCAACGCCTCGACGGCCCGGTGCGGGGCAACGGTCGTGTCATCGACGAGCTCGAGCAGCTCTTCGCCGGTGCAGGCTGGAATGTCATCAAGCTGCTGTGGGGCAGCGACTGGGACGGGCTCTTCGCGCGCGACACGGCGGGCGCGCTGGCACGCGCGCTGGGCGACACGGTCGACGGCCAGATGCAGACATTTGCGGCGAAGGACGGTCGATTCAACCGCGAGCACTTCTTCAACCAGAGTGAGGAGTTGGCGCGCTTGGCGGAAGACATGACAGACCAGCAGATCGATCAGCTCAAGCGAGGAGGTCACGACCTGGTGAAGATCCATGCGGCGTATGCGACCGCCGTGGCGCATCGCGGCCAACCGACGGTGATCCTCGCGCATACCAAGAAGGGCTATGGCATGGGCAGTGCCGGTCAAGGCAAGATGACGACGCACTCGCAGAAGAAGTTCGAGAGCGCGGACATTCTTGGCTTCCGGAACCGTTTCAACTTGCCGCTCTCGGACGAACAGGCCGAGTCGCTCGAGTTCTTCAAGCCGCCCATCGATAGTCCGGAGATCCAGTACTTGAAAGCCCGTCGTGATGCTCTCGGAGGGCCGATGCCTCGGCGCGAGACGCGTTGCGACGTGGTACCGAAGCCGGATCTGACGGCGTATGCGCAGTTCGCCGTCGCCGCGGGCGGCAAGGAAATGAGCACGACCGTGGCGTTCGTGCGCATGCTGGGAACTTTGCTCAAAGACCCGTCGCTCGGTCCACGCATCGTGCCGATCGTCGCCGATGAAGCGCGCACGTTCGGCATGGCCAACCTCTTCAGGCAGGTCGGGATCTATTCGAGCGTGGGACAGCGGTACTCACCCGAGGACATCGACTCCATCCTGAGCTATCGCGAGGCCACCAACGGGCAGATCCTGGAAGAAGGCATCAGCGAAGCCGGCGCGATTGCCAGCTGGACCGCGGCCGCGACGAGCTACAGCGTGCACGGGCTCGCGATGCTGCCGTTTTATATCTACTACTCGATGTTTGGTTTTCAACGCGTGGGCGATCAGATCTGGGCTGCCGCCGACCAGCGGGCGCGTGGCTTTCTTCTCGGAGCGACGTCGGGTCGCACGACGCTGGGCGGCGAGGGATTGCAGCACCAGGACGGCACCAGCCACCTGATCGCGGCGACCATTCCGAACTGCAAAGCCTATGACCCTGCGTTCGCGGGCGAGATGGCCGTGATCATCGATGCCGGCATCCGCGAAATGCTCGTCGAGCAGCAGGACGTCTTTTATTACGTCACGCTGATGAACGAAAGCTACCCGCAGCCCACGGTCCCGGAGGAAGTTCACGCCGACGTGCTCCGCGGCTGCTATCGCTTCGGTCACTATCCGGCCGCTGCGGTCCGCTCGCCAAGTCACCCTGATGGGATCGGGCGCGATCCTCACCGAGGTCGTGAAGGCGGCGCATCAACTTGCCGAGACTGGAATCGATGTCGAGGTCTACAGCGTGACCAGTTGGAGCGAGCTGGCCCGAGATGGTCAGTTCGTGGCACGCCAGCTTGCACAGGGCACCGGGCCAATTATCGCGGCCACGGACTACGTTCGTGCGGTACCCGAAAGCATTCGAGCTTTCCTTCCGCAAGGCCGTCGCTATGTCACGTTAGGAACGGACGGGTTCGGGCGCAGCGATACCCGTGCCGCTCTGCGCGAGTTCTTCGGCGTCGATGCTGCGAGCATCGCGCGCGCAGCGCGGCTCGCCCTGGATAACGACGTGGCGCGCTCGTCGACGTAGCCTGCAAGCATCCTCCCCACTTTTATTCCGGTCGCTCGACCAGCACGGCCCGCGCGAGCGCCTCGGCCTGCGCTTCGCTCAATGCCTCGCCGGCCGCGCACAGTCGCGCGTACTCCTGTGCATCGAGGGTGGAGGCGATTGCAACTCTCGTCTGCTCTACCGAGCGTGCTTCGTTCGGCTGTCGCGGTTCCTGATTCGCGGCGTAGACCTTGTCCGCGAAGGCGATGAACTGCGCAGCCTGCGCAGCTTGGCCGGTACGCGCAGCGTAAAGCGCCACGTGATCTAGAAAGTAATGCACGATTCCGGTCTGCCAGGCGAGCGGCAAGGCTTCGGTTGCGGTTCGCCGCGCGGCTCGCAAATCGCCCGCCATCAGCAGCGCGGCGTTGAGATTGGACAAGGCGACTGCCAGTGATCGCGGCTGATTGCGCACGCGGGGATCGATGACGGCGGCGCGGCCCAATGCAACGGCCTCGGCGACGTCACCCGCCATCAACGCCGCATCGGCAAGCGATCGCCGGGATCCCGAGGCCAGCCCATCGGCGCCGACCTCCTCGGCCAGGCGCATCGACTCGCGCAGGCTTTCGCGATAGGCGGCAGCATCGTTGCGATAGTTGCCCAAGCTGATCCGATCGCCAGCAAGCTCCGCCAGCAACCGTCGCGGAAACGCCGCGTCTTCGAGTGCGCGCGCTTCGCCGAGCGCACGCTCAGCGCTATCCGAATCGCCTGCGCGAGCGCGAGCGATGGAGAGGGTCCCCAAGGCAAGATAGAGCTGATGCTTGTCGCCTACTCGCCGCCACGCCGCAACGCGTTCCGGAGCGGTCTGCACCAAAGGCAGCGCAGGCGTGCTGGCAAGAACACGGGCAATGCAGTTCCACAAGCGCGCCTGCACAAGCGCCTCGTCCACGGGCAGCAAAGCGTGCGCGGATCGCGCCCGGTCACGCAGCGGCGAAACGAGTCCGCGCGATCGGTCCAAGTTGAACAACGCCTCGCCGGTCGAAGCCGCGACGTCGGCGCGGCGGGTCTGGCAGGCGCGTTCGAAGGCGGCCTGCAGGTCGTCGTAGTCCGCCGCATAGAGGGTGAGCCATGGCTTGTCGGGGAGTGCCCAGTAGGCTTGATTCGATTCGTCGGCGAGCGCAGCAAGCGCCTCGCTGTGACGCGACAACGTGCCCTCGGTCTCTGCGTGCTCCAGCAGTCTTTCGGCGGCGTAGAGGCGTGTGGTTTCCAGCAGGCGATAACGGGGAGGCTCGTTGCGTTCCACTTGCACCAGCGATTTGTCGATCAGCGCCGTGAGGGCGTCGAGCACCATCCACTCATCGAGATCCCCGGTCGCTGCCACCCGTTGCGCCATGTCGAGGCGAAAGCTTCCGGCGAACACCGAGAGGCGACGCAGCACAGCCTGCTCTTCGGAATTCAGCAATGAGTGACTCCAATCGAGCGTCGCGCGCAGCGTCTGCTGCCGAGCCGGCATCAATCGGCTCGCGCCACGCAGGAGTTTCAGTCGCTCTCCCAGCCGCGCCTGCAACGGTTCCAATCCGAGCAGAGGCAAACGAACGGCCGCCATCTCGATGGCGAGCGCGATGCCGTCGAGATGCCGGCACAGCTCGATGGCGCCGGCGATGGTGGCGTCGCTCAATGCGAATAGCCGGTCCATTGCTCGCGCTCGCTGCTCGAGCAACTGGATGGCGCCGAACGTGCGCGCGCATTCGAGCGAGGTGCCCGGCGGAGGAACCGCGAGCGAATCGAGCCGATAGACGTACTCGCCCGGCGTCTTCAGCGCTTCCTGCGACGTGGCCAGAACGCGCAAGCCGGCGGCAGCGTCGAGGATGGCATGTGCGACGCGCGCCACGTCCGCCACAAGATGCTCGCAATTGTCGAGTACCAGCAAAGTGCTGCGGTGGGCGAGCGCCTTCGCCAGTGCCACGAGCGGGTCGCCTTCTCCCAGTTGGAGATGCGCGGCGTTCACGATCGCGGGCACGACTTTGTCGGGGGCGGTTAGCGCCGCGAGATCCACCCACCACACACCGTTGGCGTGCGCATCGACCTGCCTTCGCGCGACCTCCTGCGCGAGCCGTGTCTTGCCAATGCCGCCCGCGCCCAGGACGGTTACCAGGCGATGCTCCCGCAGCAATTGCGTCACGGCCGCGATGTCGGCATCGCGGCCGAATGGAGCTTGCTCGGTCGCGGGCAAGTTGGTCAGCAGCGGGGCAGGGGCGGACGCCTCGCTGGGCACCTTCGCGATCGCAGGAAATGTTGACTCATCGGCGAGCGGCACCGCGAAGCGATAACCGCGGCCTGGAATTGTAGCGAGCGCCTTCGGCCCGAGGACCTTGCGCAGCGCCGAGACCTGAGCCTGCAAGTTGTTTTCCTCGACCACGAGGCCGGGCCAGACCAGGTCAAGCAGTTCGTTCTTGCTCACCACGCGGTCGCGATGATCGATCAGCGCCAGCAGCACATCGAAGGCGCGCGAGCCGATGGCCGCGCGCTGGCCGTTCACCAGCAGCTCGCGCTCGACGCGGCGGGCCTCGATGTCACCGAAGCGGTAGACGTTTTGCAAATGACTCCCTGTAGGGCGTCCTCGGACTCATCTTAGCCGCTGTTTCAGAACATTTCAGGAAGTCTTTCAGAACGCCAAAGGACCGCACGCAGCCTCGGGACGGAAGATACGCCTACGTCAAGGGGGGGAACAGGTGCCTCCTCCTTCCCGGGGGCTGGCGCCAGTTGTGCGTTCAGCGTTGGCGGTCAGTCTAGCGTGGAAAAGGAGTATCCGATGGACAAGTCAGAAGGAACAGTGATTCGTACGGTCGCGTTCCTCGTCGCGACGACGATTTCCGTAGGGACGTTCGCGTTGTTTTCGTCGTGGGCATGGACCCAACTTGACCCAGCGCAGCAGGAAGCGATCACGGCCACGAACACGCCGTTGATTTCCGAATGGATTGCTCGCGCGTCGGCGGTGCCCGTGACAGCCGCTGCCCAGGGAGAAAAGGCACCCGACCATCGAGCGGTGACAACTCGCGTTGCGCACACGCGCTAGCGCTGGGAGAGATGCGTGTATTCGAGCAGTCAGGAACACTGCCGACTTATGGGTTCTAAGACGAGGGTTTCGAGAAGCCCAATAAAAAGGAGAAAGCACTGCTTCGCAGCCCGATCAATGAAGGGAACCGCCATGAAAAACACCGACCGCAAATGCTGGAACGCCAACGCGAGCAAGGATACCTTCTGGAACATCGCCGTATTGATGTGCGGCCTTTTGATTTTGATAGTGGGCGTGGTCGATTTGCCTCAAGAAGCGCCGAACCAGTTCGCGCATGCTGCGTATCGGCAGACGACTGCGGCGCAATGAGCCTTTACATGACGAGCCACGGCCTCGCGGTTGCGGCGCTGAACGATGTGGTTGTCCGCCTGCGAACCGTGCTGTCGAACGGGACCACTCCTTCTACCTGCCTGCCCATTTCCAGCGGCAATTCAGCCACCGATAGTAATGGCTGATGGCATCCAAGAAGTGTTGATGCGCATCGACAAGGGTCATCGCAGCGTTACCTGTTCCGGGCAGTCCCCGTTGCTGCGTCAGTGACGTAGCCCATCAGGAGCGACAGGCGCGCAGCGGACTCGCGGAGCATCTCCTTCACGGCTGCGATCGACGGCGTGACCTTCTTGTCGATGCGCTCTATGTACGGGATGTTGAGCACTGCAACTGCGTGTCCGGTGGGTCCCCTAATCGGAAAAGCGATGTTCGTGACCCCCCGGGTCTGACGACTTTGAACTTTGGCGTAGCCGTTTCTCGCGACGTCTCGCACGATTTTCGCGAGCTGAGCGGGATCGAGGTCCAGCTCGCCCTCGACCTCCTGGTGCGATGCGAGCATCGCGCGACGCCTGCCGTCGTCCTGAAACGCAAGCAGCACGTAGCCCGACGCAGTATCCGTCAGACCCACCAGCGCGCCCACCTTCATTCCGAATGCGTAGCGCTCCGGGCTGTCGACTTCGCCGACGACCATCACGCGGCCCGCGTGAAAAACCGTGAGATGGCACGACTGCAGCGCGCGATGCACGAGGTCGAGCATCAGCGGCGCTGCTGCAGCCGTCAGCGACTTGATCGGCTTGTGACGATGCGCGAGCTCGAATAGCTTGAGCGTCAACGTATAGCGATCGCCATCGCGCTGCTCCATGTACCCGCGCCGTGCGAGCGCGGTCACCATTCGAAACAGCTCGCTCGACGTGCGGCCGAGCGCACGCGCGATCTCATTGAGCGTTAGGCCTCCCGCTTCGCGGGCGAGCAACTCGACGACGTCGAGGCCTTTGTCGAGCGCAGGCACGGCATATCGTGTCTCGACGTGCGACGCGCCTCGCGCCGGCAGACGCTTTCTCCGCTTTCGCGGCGCGTCGGCCGGCGCGATTACCGCCATGGCTTAGTCGTCGTCGTGCTCGTTCGGCACGTGGCGTCGGTAGAAAAGCAGCGCATTGCGGAACATTACCTTATCGCGGACCACGATACCAAAGGGAGCGAGGTATTCCTCCGCGATCCGGATCTGATCTGCAAACCCGCTCGATAGATCGTTAGGGTTGGTGCCGTGCAACGAGATGACAGGCCAGTTGCTGCCCCAGATCAGACGGTCCGGCCCGAACGCGGTCATCAACACGTCGAAGTGCGCTTTGTAATGCGCGAGGTCCATGGGCGCGAGGTACACGACGTCGCCAGGCGCGTACATGTCATAGAACGACGAGAACTTCATGTAGAGGTTCGGGCAGACGTCGGCGAGGCGGCGGATCTCCAGCTCCCAGGTGGGATCGACCGGCGGTGGTCCTTTCGCACCGCCCAGGTGATCGATGATAATCCGCAAGTCGGGAACTGCCGTGCAAAGCGCCTGCACCCGGTCTTTGGGATTCTTATCGCCGCGGCTGATGATGTCGAGTGTCATGCCGCGCCGCGCGAGATCCCGCAGGCTTACGAGCTGGGCGGGGCTGAGCGTGATGCCTTCGGGCGGACCCGTGAGGTAACCGCGTATACCGACCCAGCGCCGATCTTTGGAGAACCGCTCCAGATCATGCGCGAAGGTCGGCGCCCCGATGTCGAGATTTCCGACGTAGGTCGAATAGAAGCCGTCGGTCAACCTATCGAGGATCCATTGGTTGTCTTCGACGATTCCGCTCGCCTCGACGACGCCCGCGGTGAGGATGCCGTTCGCCTTCGCCATGGCGGTGTAATCGCTCGGTAGAACGTTGCGATAGATCGGCCCTTCCGCCAGCGTCGGCCACGGTACGCCGCCGGGCCGAGTCGACCTGCCAAAAGTGGATATGCGTCTCGACGATCGGGCGCGAATGTCCGGCTGCCTTTAGCTCGTCCAACACCTTGTCCACCGTGCGAGGGTAGCCGCCGTCCGCCATGGCGGCCATCGAAATTGTTAGCGCACACGACGCCGCTGTCGCTATGCAGCTGCGGATCAGATTGCGAATATGCATTGTGACCTCCTTGCGTTGTTGCGGGTTCCTGCCTCCTGCAGCAGTCCTGTTGTTGACGCCGTTTTATACATGAAACAAGATTTTGTCAACCAAACGTCAACGATGAGGATGTCGAGATGCCATAGCTTGCTGGCAAGCCCCCTCGGTCTCTCGCCAACGAAGCCTCCGGGCTAGCTGGCTGCACTTCCCGAGGCGTGTACGAAAATGTGCCAGCGCCGTTTTGCACGCGGTTGTGTCATAGCGATTTATCGCCGACTGTCCACTTCGGGTCCGCTCGTCAGGCGCGAACCTCAGTGCGGCTTGCGTTCAGCGATCGCCTTGCGTCCCCACAGCCAGACGTACTGCGCGCCGGACGCGATCACCGTCGCGAAGACGATCAGGAATACCGTCGGCATCCAGGTGCCGGCGTCGACCCAACCTGCGGCGACCGCCATGACGAGCAGAAGCACTGTGAACTCGATGAAGGTGTTGAGCTTGGAGAGCCGCGTGGGGGAGACCTCCAAATGGCCGAGCGTCATGCGATAGGCGAGCGAGCCGAGCACGATGACGATATCGCGCGCCACGATCGCGATCGCAAGCCAAATGGGCATCAGTGCTTGCCATGCTAGAAGAACCGTCGCGACCAGCATGTTGAGCTTGTCGGCGATGGGATCGAGCGCTGCGCCAAGCCTGGAGGCGATCTTGAACCTACGCGCGATATAGCCGTCGGCGAGATCACTCAGCGCGGCGACGAGGAAGATGGGCAATGCGATCCAGTACGCTTGGCTCATCAGGCAGTACGCCATGACCGGAATGAGCAGGATCCGTGTCAGCGTGATGAGATTGGGTACGCTGGGTGGCATCGCGTCATCGGTGTCAGAAGCGATTGCAGGCCAACGCAGCACGCTGCACGTCTCCGAGGAACATTACATCAAGCCTCGGCAGGCATCGCCGCTGCGCCGGTACTGTCCTGTTTAGTTACCGGCGTGGTGGCTTCACTCGTCTTTCTGCCGAAAACGAACTCGGCGAACCAGTTGACGAGAAGAAGCGTGTAGGCGTTTTTGCACGCTTCGGTCGACAATCCGTGATCGGCGCCTTCGATCATTCGATAGGTCAATGAGCGGGCGCTCGTACACGCTTCACGATAGTTGACGATTACCTGGCGCGGTATCAGGGCGTCGTGCCCCGACTCGACGATAAGCACATCGCCTGTGAACTCCTTGCACGCCCGCAACGCCTTGCTCTGATCGGGGCTCAGCGGCTCCAGACGGTATTGATCGAGATGCTGTTCGCTCCTCAGTTGCAGCTTCGGAAGACTCCAGTCCGAGTCCTTGTATAAAGCAGGTACGCGCAGCGCGAGCCACTTGACCGGACGTACCGCCGTGAGCAGGGCAGCGAGGTAACCTCCGTAGCTGCTGCCAACGACGGCGATCGCATCTGAGTCGACATTTCGCAGTCCGGCGAGGAAGTCGTAGGCTGCTACGACGTCGCGCATGCTGTGCTCGCGTGAGACGACATCGCGTTGCACCTGCGTCTGCGCGTGCCCGCGCAAATCGAAAGTCAGGCACACGCAGCCCAAATTAGCCAATTCGCGCGCCCGCGCGACGTATTGCTGCTGATCGCCACCCCAGCCGTGGACGAACAGCACGCCCGGAACCAGGGTTCCAGGCGAAATCAGCGTGCCGAGGATGTATTCGTCCTCGACCCGCACATAGACCGGCTCATCGCGTGTCGACATGAGTTTCCTTCCATGCATATTTGGTGAGCTTTCCCACTTTGGGATCGACGCCGGAAAACAAGACGACCGCGTCCGCTGGGAGTGCCGGTGGTTCACCGTAAACTTCGCGTGTCGCCGCGCGCACGGCGTGGAGCGAAGGATCGGCTCGAAACGCTTCCAAAGCACAGATTTCTGCTCCGCTCGCGCCGCCGAGGCGCCAGGATTGCTCGAGCACTCCGGAGCACCGACGATCCGACGGGTCGCGGCCGTGCGCAACATCGTAGTTGCGACGCGACGCGAAGAACCCGGCGAAGCACTCTCGCGCCGCCTTATCATAGACACGCGCCTGGTCGATGGCGAGTCGGATGTTCTCGTGCAACTGCAACGCTAACAGCGCGTCGAAATCGCCAGGCACTACGGTGATTTCCGATCCTCCATATACTTCCACGCCATGGTTGTTCTTCGTGACACACTGCGTCCCGCAATACGTCAACACGACATCTGCGACGCAAAGTTGACCGATGCTGTACGTCGTCACGTCGGCCAGATTCTGTTCGACGACCACGCCGCATTGAGCAATTTCGTCAGGTTCGATCGCATCCAGTGCTCGCACTAGATCGATTGCATTGTCCGCGACTGATTGCCCCAGGCTTGCAATGCCAGTCGCAGGCTTGACTCTGACCGCTCCTTGCTCGAGTAACCGACGGCCAGCCCGCACGGCGTCCGCTTTGTCGAACGCACTGAAGCCGTCCAGGACCACGTCGGCGACTCGGCGCGGAAATTCAGTGGACCACTGCCGCGGTGCACGTGCGTGAACGTCAATCAACGGGTGGCTGATCATCTTGGAGGCAACGTAAGGATAGGGCACGACACCTCCAAAAAGGTCATGCTCGGTCCGAATCCCGATGTGCGCCGCCATCTCGCCCGGCAACGTATCCGCCGGAACAAAGTAGGGCGGTGTGGCGTATCGCTTCGTCGCATCGTATTCGCCTGCATCGGCGTAACCCATGAAAGCGGCCAAACGTCGCGCAATCTCCGTTCGCGTGGATGCTTCGTGGCCGGTGGGCGCAGCACCCGCGCCGGTCGAGTATGTCACTACGGCGCGGGTTTCCATTGCGTGTCCTGAAGCCGGGGTACATCTACGCGGGGCGAGTCCTGGTGTCGGGCTAACGATGTCTGTAGGCCGGCGGCACGGCAGTTCAAAAAGGCGCGACCGCGCCCATTCAAATGGTCCGTTGCCGCCGCTGCTCAAGCAGGCGCTCGAGCATTTCGACATTGCGCCGGACGCGGGTCATGTTGGGATTGATCTCCAGGGCGCGGCGCGAATACTCGAGCGCGCGCTCGTAGTATTCCATGCGCGCATAGATCTGCGCGTAGCCCGCGAGGACTCCAAAATGGTACGGGTTGCGCTTGACGACTTCGGCGCAGTCGGCCAGCGACTTGCGGAGGTCGCCGGCAAGGAAATATAGCGTCGCGCGCTTGTTCCAGCCTTCCGCGAAGTCGGGTTTGAGCTTGATGATGCGGCTGAAGGTGGCGATGCTCTGCGGCAGGTCACCGACGCTCATTTGCTTGATCCCGGTCGAATAAAGTGCGTCGACTTCCGCGTTGCCGGAACGCGACCACAGGCGCCACAGCGCTTGCTCGGCGCTATCGCGAACGTCCTCGTCGGAGTCACGCAGCGCCCGGGCAAGAAGCGCGGCGTCGTTCATCGTGCCGACCTCGCCGAGTCGGCTGGCGGCCTCCGCGCGGGTAGCCGCATCGGTGCCCTCGAGCGCCGCTACTGCCTCTTCGCGGCTCAGGCCTTGTGGCTGCACTGCAGTAGCCGCCAGCAGCAACAGCGACAGCAGCACAAATCGCGTGACGCGCAACATCGGCTTCACCCATCGCGTACGAACCGTTGACGCTACCTCGATACCTCCGAAGGGTCAAGGTGCCCGCTTGGCGCGCAAGCCGCTTGACCCTGTGGAGTCGGCGGCGTAGCGTAACTTTGTCGGCTTCGCCAGCATCGCCGTGACATCAAACCACGCGTCCTCGATCTCGCTCATCGCAGGGATCGCCGGTTCCATCCTGTCGGCTTGCGGCGCCGTGGATGTAGCCATTGCAGCAGACCTTTTATCTTTCCAAGTCACGCCGATCAAGGGCCCGGAGTGCGTTACCGACACCACAGGCTACTTCTATGCTGAGGACGAGCTGACGCCGGATCCGGAAACGGCAATGCCTCCGCTTTCGCACTTCTATCTTGTCGTCCGAAACCTGGGGCTGGATGCCGTCGCAGCGTCGCCCTCGTATGACTTCGGCCGGCTGCCCGCGGACTACGCGGCGCCGGGGCTTCGCAATGCACCTCTAACGGGACTTAGCATCCCAGCGCCGAGAGCCGCCTCGCAACGCGCTACTCGCGTCGGCAGCACGGCCGATGACTCGTCGGCCTTTCAGATGCATTGTTATGAAGCAGCCTCGTTCATCAATACTTGGACCTTCCCGTACACCAACGTGCCAGGAAGCGGGGCACACTCGGTTTATGGCTATGATTTTCATGACCCTCCGCCGCCAGCGATCTTTGACGACAACCCGGCAACCGACTTGGTACTTCAGGTAAGCATTGAAGTCCCGTGGGTAGCGCTGTGGCCAAGTCCGACGACGGGCGAAGAACCCGTAGGTCAGGTGAGTCTCTTCGCTTATTTTCGTGATCGAACGACGGGCAAGCAGTTCGTGGCGCTCCTGCTCATTTTCGACAATCGACTCGGGATCGATGGCACGTTTGCTCCTTACGTTGCCGACGACTTGCGTACCCCCTTCGTGGGCATGCCGTTCAACTCGCGCGCCGGATACGCCACAGTCTCGCCCGTGTCCTCGTCGGCCACCGGAGTTCCCTGGACGGGGCTTCGGCTATTCCGGGCCCACATCACCCAGGACAACTTCCGAAGGATGCTACGTGACATCAACGCGTATTGCTCGGGCCACAGGGCTGCGCCATTCTGCGACGCCGCGCAGGAGAGCGCTAACGCATTTTCCGAGGACGTCGCGAACTACGACCTCGCGCTGTTCGGCGTCCTGCATGAAGTGGGGCGGCCACCCGATGGCAACATCAGCATGGGTATGCACCTCTACGACGTCGGGGCGTGGAATTTTCGTTGAACTGCGCGAGGCACGGATAAATCGTGCAAACGACTCGGCGCCGTGACCGCCCGCTGAGGGGTGGCACGGCGCCGTCGTTTGTACGCCGCGATTGCGACTGTTCGCCAGGAAGAGACCGTCCCGCGGCGCGCTGCCTGTGGCGGCCCCCAACCAGCGCCGGATCAGAAGCGATAACGGACGCCGATGCCGAACAGCCACGGGTTGATGTCGAGTGAGCTGGTGTTCCCTGTATTGAAGTTGTTCAAGCGCACGTCGTTGTTGATCCAAAGGTACTTGACGTCGAGGTTGAAGTACCAGTTCCGCTGCATTTCGTAGTCGACGCCCACCTGCAGCGCGCCGCCCCAGCTGTCACGATTGACGGAGGCCCCGGCGTTGTTGCCCAGATCCCTCTCGTAAAAGTACGTGTAGTTGAACCCGGCGCCGACGTACGGCTTCCACACGCCGAGGTCGGTGAAATGGTATTGCGCCGTGAACGTCACCGGCATCATCTTGAGAGCGCCGACGCCCGTACCGTTGAAGGTGACGTCCTGCTTCGCCCAGGTAATGCTGCCCTCGACCGCGAAGTTCCGCGTGAAAAAGTAGGTGCTGTCGAGCTCGCCGGTCCATTGATCCTTCACGTCGAAGCCCGAGGATGAAGAACTGACGTTCGGATAGACGTCGAGCAAGCGCGCGCCAACGATCCACCTGCTCCACGGAGCGGTCGTCGCTACCGGAGCCGGTGTTGCCGCCGGTGTAATGGATAGTGCGACGGCCTCGATATAGGTCGCCTGCACCTGGTCACCCACCGCGATCCGCTTGAACTGCTCAGGATCCTTGACCGGCAGTTCGATCTGGCCCCCAGGGCCGCGCAGCGAAATGCTCTGGCCCGCCGGGTTGACCGCGACGACGTCGGCGACGATCACGGTTTCGCGCGTCCTGCCGCCGCCCGGTCGCTCGCCGAGCTCGGCACGCGACCCGCTCACGCTGTCGACGCGGCTCGCCGGTGCGCCGGTGCCGCCCTTCTTGAGCTCGAGCGTCAGCGTGTCGTAGAAACTGATGGTCACGGCGTCGCCGACGCGCAGCTGCGGCAAGTTGCGCACGTCTTCGCCGGCGACCACGAGGAACGTGCTGCCGTCCGCGCGTCGAAGCGTCACGTGGCGCGTGGGCACGTCGATGGCTGTGACGGTCGCGGTGGCGCTCACTAGGCGCGACGAGGTCGCAGTGCCGGGCGCGCTGGTGACTGACGATCCAGTGGTTGGCTGCGCGAGGGCAGGAACAGCAATGGCCATCGCGATGAGAGCGGCGACAAAAGGTCGAAGTACTTTGCGTTGAACGTACATTTGGGTTCCGTTTCTTGAGGTAACGATGATGAATATCCTCCCACGCTAATTGTATACCACATTATTGTGTGCACGACAGTGCACGCCGGTCGGATGGCGGAGCTCTCCATGCCCAGCGATCGCGCAAGCGATCAGCGCATTGACATCGGTGCGGGTGAATTTGGACTCGAATAGAGATGCGCATTAGACCGCCGCCGTGCAACCGAGGGCGAAATCCTGTCGAGTTGAGCGCACATTGTTTCGCGGCTCAAGTGGTTAGTGCTGCAAACGCATCGCTCTGGAGCGTTTAGGGAGCGGCGTTGGGCTGACCTGCCCATTACGAACTAGCGAAGCGACTTGAACGTTGCGCGCATCTCGGAAACGAAGTATCCCGGCTGTTCCCACGCCGCAAAGTGCCCGCCCTTGGGCGGCTTGTTGTAGTGGAGGAGCTTGGGATACGCCTTCTGCGCCCAGCTCTTTGGCGCTTGATAGATTTCGTCAGGAAAAGCGCTCACGCCGACCGGGATCCTGATACCCCGCACGTCGAAGAAGCCGCCTGTCGGATGGTGCGCGTTGTCCCAATAAAGGCGCGCGGACGAAATGGCTGTGTTCGTGAGCCAGTAAAACGTGATGTTGTCGAGGATATCGTCCCGCGACAAGCCTTCGGGCTTGCCGTCGAACACGCGGGCGATCATCTCGTAGCTACGAATGTCGTGGTCGATCATCCAGGCGGCAAGACCTGCTGGTGAATCGACGATCCCATAGAGTGTCTGCGGCCGGTTATTCATCTCGATCGCATAGCCGAGGCCATTCGTGTTGAAGTCGACGAGCTGGTCCCAGGCGTGCTTCTCGTCGGGCGCGAGACCGGCGGGTGGCGGGCCGCCGGCTGCGAGGGCCTTGGAAACATCGGCCGGAACCGTGGCTGGCATATTGGAGTGGATACCGAGCAAGCCCGGCGGCTGCTGCAAAGCCATGGTCTCCGTGACGGCGTTTCCCCAGTCGCCGCCCTGCGCCACGTACCGCGTGTAGCCGAGGCGTTGCATTAGCGTCGCCCAGGCTTTCGCGATCCGAGGGGGATTCCATCCGGGCTCCGTCGGCTTCCCGGACAAGCCGTATCCTGGCAGCGACGGAATCAACAGGTGAAAGGCATCCGCCGCGGTTCCGCCATGCGCTGTGGGGTTCGTCAGGGGTTCGATGATTTTCATCTGCTCGATGACAGAACCCGGCCAACCATGCGTTACGATCATCGGCAATGCGTTCTCATGCTTTGAACGAACGTGAATGAAGTGAATGTCGAGTCCGTCGATTTCGGTGATGAAGTGCGGCACCGATTTCAACTTTGCCTCGCACTTGCTCCAGTCATAGTCCGTCGCCCAATACTGTACGAGCTTCTGCATCGTCGCCAGTTGAACGCCTTGCGACGCATCCGCCACCTGCTCGCTGTCGGGCCACCGGGTCAGCTTTACGCGCCGGAGAACTTCAGTCACTTCCGTTTCCGGGAAACGCACTTGAAACGGACGGATTGCTGTGTTGTCAGCCATGCTTTTCTCCTTCGAGGGATCCGCGTAGGTCAAGCCGGCATCACCCGCGCCAGGAAGCCGCGCGTTAGTGAACCGATCTCTGCACAGTGGTCTTCAAGCGCGAAGTGACCGCTGTCGATCGGGTGGAACTCAATTAGGTTGTGCTCCCATGGCTGCGTTTCCTTTCGAGTGTGTCATGGCGATGGCTGAACCCGACGGATCAATGTGCGGCGAGCGAGCGTCCCGCCGATGTCCGGCCAATCAGGTTGCGTGACAGTAGACACAAACGCGTGCTGGCTTGAGTCTCCTCTGAGGGCGCTTCCAACCGGGGTGGATTAAGCAGAAGCGAACTTGTAGCGGTGGGTTGTCGAGTATGCTTGCAATAGGCCAAATGTGTTAGAGAGGTGTCCGATGGCTGACATCATCCATCCCTTTTACGAGTCGCATCGCGGTGAAATGGAGGCCGCCATGCGCCATCGCCTCGACCTTGCCAAAGCGATGTTGTGCGAGCGCGCGCATCTATCGAATATCGATGGGATCAGGCAGGAGGTGATGGACGAATTCGAAATCGTGCTCACCCAAATGCCCTATGTCGGAGGCGCGGCAAGTCGTATGAGCGATTTCTTCATGCGTCTCATCGGCTTTATGGCCATCGGCCGAGTGCTCCGGCGACACGGCGTGTCGCTGTCCCTGATCGGCGAAATCGAGCGAGAAACCTACAAGGCGCAATTGCTCACCGTGCCCGAAGCGGAACGGCTCGCCTCAGGGCGTCAATTCATGTCGTCAGAGAATCAGGCTTTGCTGCGCGAGCAAGCTACAAAAAGCGCGACAAAAAGCCATCAGAAAGAGTTTCCGCAAGATTTCGTCTACGATTTCGTCGAGCCAGGCCCGGGTGACGACTTTGAATTCGGCATCAACTACAAGGCTTGCGGCTTTTGCAAATTCGCGGCGAGCCACGGAGATAAAGAAATCTTGCCGAGCATTTGTGGGCTTGATTTCGACGCCTATGCAACGCGAGGCATCCATCTGGCAAGGACACAAACGTTGGCAGGCGGGGCGAACCACTGCAATTTCCGATTCTCGCTGCCCCCATCGGACTAAGACTCGATCACCGTCTCCGTCAGCAGATGATCGGCCAAGCAGCGCCTCGGCCTATGACCCGTTCCGGACTTTACCGGTCGACTAACGGTCGAGCGATTCGATTGCTCTCTTGAGTGCGGCAATGGCCTCATCCTTGGCGGTGCCTGTAAGCTTGGAACGGTCGACCGAGAGCTGGATGCCGGGGCAATTAACAGCAATCATTCGGTCTTGTGCCTCCTGATCGCTGTGGAGACCCATAACCGCATATACCTGAACCGGGTGCGATAACCCCTTGTATTGGATTGCGTCGCGCTTCTCAGTTCGCACCGCGCCTTCAACCAAGGAGTGGGTTTCACTATCGACGAGAATCGCCCCGCGTTCGGCGCCTTGTTGCAGCCGTGCAGCTAAGTTCACCGCATGCCCGATCACAGTGTAGTCGAGGCGGTCTTCACTCCCGAAATTGCCAACCGTGCAATAGCCGGTGGTAATGCCGATGCGCAATTCGAATATGTGCTCAAGACCTCTGCTGCGCCAGATAGCCTGCAGCTCCTGCATTCGCCGCTGCATGGCGATAGCCATGCGTGCGCAAGCGATCGCATCTTCGCTCAGCCCACGCGACACCGGATCTCCGAAGAAGGCCAGGATCGCATCGCCAATGAATTTATCCACCGTTGCGCCGTGCTCCAGCGCGATTTTGGACATATCCGTGAGATATTGATTCAGCAGATGCGTCAGCTCTTCAGATTGCAGCGCTTCAACGATGCGAGTGAAGTCAGCAATATCCGAAAAGAAGACAGAGCTTCTTTCGCTTGGGCGCGATCTCGACATTTTGTTCGCCGGCGAAGATGGACTTGTAGACTTGCGACGGCAAATATTTCGCCAGCTTGGATGAAAGCGACTCGAGCATGGCGGACTTTGAGGCGAGCTCCGCTTCACGGCACTTGACCTCGGTGATATCTGTGTAAACAGAGGCCGTGCCGCCGTCAGTCGTGCGGTGCTCGCTGATCTTCAGCCACTGCCCGTTAGCGAGGTACTGCTCCACCGTACCGCCAGGATTGCGGCGCTGCGCTTTGCGGCGCTCGATATGCGCCTCGATTTCCGAGTGTTTGATGAGTGGAAACATACCTTTCGCTTGCGCGGCGCGCATGATGTCCCACAGCAAAGCACCAGGTTTGACCATTTCGCCGATATCGGGTCCGCCGGCATCGACAAAGAAACGACGGTAGGGGGGGTGCAAATGACGATACGGTCCTCGGCATCGTAAAGCACGAGTCCCTCGGACATGGATTCCAGAGCATCGGTGAGATTGCGGCGCGCCTGCTCTGCGACCTGGCTGACGGCGACAAGCTTGAACTCGGCGAGCTTGCGCCGTGTGATGTCACGGACGGCTCCGACCAAACGGATCGCCCGGCCATTTTCCCCGCGCATGCACCGCGCGCTGTCGGCTATCCAGAAATAGTCGCCGGCGCTGCGACGAACGCGGTACTCGCAACTCAATTTTTCGGTTTCGCCCTTGAAGTGCTTCGCAATTGCCTGTTTATAGGTCGCCAGATCATCGGGATGGACGTGCTCTGCCCACTTGAGGCTAGTAAGCTCGACGATGCCGAGGATCGATTTGAGCCGATCGGATAGGTAGAGCGTATCAGTGACAACGTTCCAATCGTATATCCCTTCGGTCATCGCCTCGGTGACGAGAGCAAGTCGCGCTTCTGCAGTGCTCAAGGGGTCCACATGCGCTGATGCGCGCGTTGGAAGGCGATTCTTATCCCGCTTGCCTTTTGGTTTGTCCATCGCGGCCCTACCTATACCTCCCGGAAACTGGCGGAATTTGATTGTGAACCGTCACGCAAAATTGATCAATTGCGATACGCGGGCATCCCGTGTGAGTGAGCCGCCAGTGCTCCGACAGCGCTAAACGGCCCCGGCCCGAAATGCGACATCGGAAAAGGTTCGCGCGCAACCGGAAAAACTCAACGAGTAATTCGGCGTCTGAGCTAAACCACCCACGGTGGCCATCGGCGCGCTCACGCTCGCGGCGCGGGAACATCTCGACAACCTGACTTTCGTCATCAACTGCAATCTGCAGCGGCTCGATGGGCCGGTCCGCGGCAATGGCCAGATCATCCAGGAGCTCGAAGCGCTGTTCAGCGGCGCGGGTTGGAACGCAGGGAGAGAATTTCTGCGCGGGCTTTCAATCACGACCATGGAGAAAGTCGACCCGTTCCAGCGCTCGCGGCTTTCTGACAGCAGAAACTCGATTCGGAAAACCTATTCAGACGCGAATGGAATCCACTGGATCGCCGCAGTGCATGGAGCGTTTGATAATTGGGTGGCCAAGGACTCATCAAGCACCCGAGCGTGTCCGTCTACTTCGCCGCCGTCGTCGCATCCGTCACGCATTTCTTCATAAAGCTCGACTTCGCAGCGCCAGCCAACTTCTTCTCGGTCGCCTGGGCCGTGCATGCTGTCGTCGCCGCTTCTGTCGCATCCTTGTCGCACTTCTTGATGAAGCTCGTCTTAGCCGCCCCCGCGAGCTTCTTATCGGCAGCCTGCGTCTCGCAGGAAGGGTTGGCTGCGAACGCGGGGGTGCTGGCGAGCAGGGTCATCGCGACGGCAACGAGTAGACTTTTCATGACACGTCCTTTCATGTTTGAAGTGATTATTGTTAATCCTCGGGGAGCCAACCTACATGCGTCAGTGCGTAGTCTGCTGCGTCACCTCTAGGCCGGCATCATGACGTACATCCCGGAGGCACGGGGCCGACACGGACCAGGTTGATGCTTCCGACCAAGCCGATGCTGGTCCCGCCGGTGAAGCTGTAGTCAAACTTCGCCGCCGTACAGCTCTGGAATGTCATCGTGCCGGTCCCGACGGGCACGGTTTTCTGCCCCGGAGGCGTCGGCGCGTCGAACATCCCGCCGGTGGTCTCGAAGATCGTCACCGGAATCACGCGCATGCCCGGCGTGAAGGCGCCCTGCGGCTGCGCCGTGTACCAACGTTGTCCGGCTGCTCCGGGGGAGGGGCTGTTCGGCATATACGTGTACCACGCCGCAAAGAACGCGCCGGAAACCGGGTTGACCTCGACCGTCAAGCCTTGCCCCGACGTTGTGCCGCCACCGAACCAGTTACCGGAAAGAGCAAAGTCCGCATTGGTCGGATAGGGCGGCGATGGAGCGCAGGTTACATTCTGCGTCAGGCGCGTCAACGGTATGGTCCCGGTGCGGTTCGTACCGTCTGTGAAGCTGTACGTCAGTTGACCGCTGGTGCAGCTGTTGAAGCTCAACGTCGCGTTCCCGACCGCCTGCGCAGTGGTCGCCGGCGGCGCATTGAAGTTGCCACCCGTGTTCTGAAAGATTGTCAGCGCGACGTTGGGTTGTCCTGTCGCTACCGGGCCCTGGGCCGTATACCAGCGCTGGCGGTCCGCTCCGCCGATGACGCTATCGAACGTAAACCAGCTCACGAAGGCCGAGCCAGGTCCGGACGGATTGGCAAACACCTCGACTTCGATCCCCTGGCCGCCGGTTGCGGCTTCGTACCAGGAGCCGGTCAAGCCGTGCTGGTTCAGGCTGGACACGGAAGTGCCGCTGCCCGACAGCGAAATGCTGAAGGCCTCGCCATTGATGGTGAAGCTGCTCGAGGCCGAGGCAGGGGCCGGTGCGGTCGGCGTGAAAGTGTAGGAGAATTTGCAGGTTCCACCGGGAGCTAGCGTTACACCCGCGCAGCTCTGCGTGGCGGCGAACGGTGCCGGCGGTGCGCCACCGACAACGTTCAACGGACCGATGGCCGCGCTCGATCCGTTAGTCACGGTGGCGCTCATCGCTGCGGAAGTGGTGCCCACGAGCACCGATCCGAAATTGATCGTCGTCGGGGCTACCGAGAGACCGGAGGCAGTGATGCCCGTCCCCGACATCGTGATCGCGAAGCTCTCGGAGTTGACGTCGATCGTCGTGGTCGTGGAATGCGCGCCGAGCGTCTTCGGTGTGAACGTGTAGGAAAATTGGCACGATCCGCCGGCGGGCAGCGTAGTGCCTGCGCAATTCTGCGAGCCGCCGAAGTTGGTCGGATCGTTTGGCGCGCCGCCGGCGTAATTCGGCTGCTGCGGGACCCCCGACGTGTTGGTGATCACTACGGGGATCGTCCCGGTGGCGTTGAGCACTACGTTGCCGAAAAGGAGATTCCTCGGCGCCACGGTGACAGGGGAGATGCCCGTCCCCGACATCGTGATGGAGAAGTTATCGGAGTTGATGCCGATCGTCGTGCTCGACGAATGCGCGCCGATCGTCGCCGGTGTGAACGTGTAGGTAAATTTGCAGGTTCCGCCGGCGGGTAGCGCAACGCCAGCGCAATTCTGGGAGCCACCGAAGTTGGTCGGATCGTTCGGCGCGCCGCCGGCGAAATTCGGCGTCTGCGAGATCCCCGACGTGTTGGTGATCGTCACGGCGATCGTCCCCGTGGCGCCGGTTGGTACGCTGCCGAAAGCGAGCGTCGTCGGCGTGACCGTGAAACCCGCTGCCGAGGCCGTGAACGGGATTAAACACGCCACGCACGCGACGACGAACGCACCGGCATGCGTCCGCAGTCCCCACGGGCGATCGAGAACGCGCGATGATCCGAACGGAAAGAACCGACGCGACATGGTCACCTCCCTAGTGTGCGACAGATACGACGCTTTCGACGCGTTTGCGCTGCGGCGCAGTCAAACGCGCATCCCGGAACGCCATGCAGAAGCTTGATAGAGATTGACATTCCCGCATGTTGTTTGGCAAGGCCTTTGTACATCCAATCATCTCGAGTCCTTCCGCAGAATCTCAATATCGGAGAATCGCGACCGCGTCGTTCCAAAGGCGCTGTAGGATTACTGGGGCCGTCTCCGCGCGGGCCAGGCCTGCGGATTGTCCCGCCCACGCCTGCATGCGACTTACGTCTCCCGCTTTTGTTGCGGCGATTCTCATCGCGGCCGTGAGACCGCGCTGGACCGGGTAGGGCGCGGGTCGTGGCGCATTGTCGGAAATGGCGGCGCGCACGTAATCGGTCGCCAGACTTCGGCCCGCGCGCCCACTGAAAACGCGGCTAACGAGCGTGTCTTCCGGCGTCGCACTTGCGAGCGCATCCGCCCATGCGGCAGGAATCCCGGCTTCCGGTGTTCGCAGGAAGCCTGTGCCCACCTGTGCCGCACTCGCGCCCAAAGCAAGCGCCGCCGCGACCCCTCGACCGTCGGCAAGGCCTCCCGTAGCGACGACCGGAATCCTCACAGCGTCGACCACCGCCGGAACGAGGGAAGCCAATCCCACGAGTTCGCGCTCGGCCTTGCTGGCATCAAAGCAGCCACGGTGTCCGCCGGCTTCCATACCTTGAACCACAACCACGTCTGCGCCGGCCGCCTCGGCGGCTTTCGCTTCAGCCACCGTCGACGTATTGGCGAACCAAGCGATGCCAAGGGCCTTCAGGCGCGCCACGAAATCAGGTGGGTAAAGTCCCATCACCGAAGAAACAATCGGTGGGCGAGCCTCCAAGAGTGCCTCACATTGCGCGGCGAAGTCTGGCGGAGTGGCATCGCCTGCATCCGGTGCGACCGCTGGTCCCCAACTCGCAAGGAAATCGCGCACTAGCTTCTCCTGGGCCGCATTGCGGACCGGGGCAGGATCGGGAATCCAGAGATTGATTTGAAATCTGCCGTTGCTCGCCGCCCGCACTTCATTAGCCCAGGCAACAATCTCGGGCGGTGCCATCAGGAGCGCGCCACAGGCGCCCAAGCCACCTGCATTGGCAACGGCAATGGATAGTGCAGGGGCACTGGCGCCTGCCATGGGAGCCAAGAGAATCGGAACGCGAAGACCAAATCGGTCACAAAATGCGGTTGTACGATCACGAATGCTCATGGCGCGATCCTAGGGCTGCTTCTGTTACCGATGTACGTCAGCGCCTGAGCGCCAGAAGCACGGCACCCGTGGCTATCAGTCCGATGCCCAACCAATCCTTGACCGCCGGACGCTCACCGAGGAAGAGCACCGCAAAGATGGCCACCAGCACCACACTGAGCTTGTCGACGGGTGCACCCTTGGAAGCATCTCCAACCTTCAACGCCCGGAGCAGACCCCGATGCGCCTGTTGTCTAGCCAACCGGCGCATTGTAAGCGCCAATTGTCGTGGACGTGCTGTTCTTGACAACCTCGCGGGGCAAGCGCAAATTTATCTAGCTGGAGTGACGGTCGAGCGCTCGGATCTCAGGGCCTGAATAACGCCGGCCTTCACGAATGCCACGGCGAGGCCACGCCCGAAGTAAAAGCATTCAGCGAATAATCGGAGGGCTGCTGACCACTTTGGTTCCAGGAGGAAACACATGAAATCCAGGCAATTCGTCTCGGCGTTTTTCGTGTTTTCGATGTGCTGCATGTCCTCGTCGCTGGCATTCGCGGATCCTGCTCTGATCGCGGCGCGGCAAAAAATATTTGGACTTGAAAACGTCGACGCCAATACAGGGGCAGTCAAGAAGGACAAAGTCATTTTCTCCTGGTTGACGAATACGACCTACGCGGTTTCCGTGCTGGGACGCGTGATCATGCTCGATTCCTACGTCACTCGGCTGGAGCTCACGCCGGGCCGGACTCCCTTCGTCATTCAGGATATGGTGGACCTCAAGCCGGAGGCGATTCTGCTTGGACATGGCCACTTCGACCACGCAGACAACGCGGCCTACATCGCAAAGTGGACCAACGCCACTATCTATGCGTCGCCGGAAACGTGTGATGCAATGCAGGCGGACGTCGTCCGGATGTTCAACGATCCGAACGCGATCAACGGAGGAGCAAAAATAGTTCCCGATGCCAATCCGGTCAATTGCTTCCCCATCGTGACGCGCGGCTCGACGCCCGGGACAGAAATCACGCGGCTCAATTTCCTAGAACCGCTGGCATGCATTGTCAGCTTCAAGCACATGCACTCCAATGCCGTGCCGCCCGATCCCACATATCCCCCGTTCACGTTCAATGTGACTCAGGATGCACGCGATCCGCAAATGTACCCGCGGGGCACGCCACTCACGCCACCGACCAATCCTGCGAACCGGGTGCCTGGCCAAATAAACACGGCGACAAGTGGTTCCGGCGGTCCCGGTGGACCCATCGCCATGTTCTATGATTTCGTCCTTCGAAGCGGCTACAACTTCAGCTTCGTCTGGCACAACAGCACCGGCGCGGTCAAGGAAGGTCTTGCTCCCGATGGCGCGTGGGGTCCGGCTGTCGGGCAGAGTCTGTTCAACCTGTTCGCGGCGTTGCCCCCGACCGATGTTGAACTGGGCTCAGCGTCCTCGGCGAACACCGCCAACAACGGGCACCGCGACATCGTGATGTATCAGCTGTACCTGCAGCCCAAAGTTTTCATTCCCGGGCACATGACGACGGGGACCAACGGTGTCGGCGAGAGCTCCACGCAGGAGCTGTTCTTCATGTACCGCGCGCGTTGGCGAATATGGGCACTGTCCAGCCTGTTTACACCCCGGAAATTCGCTGGCTGGTGGATCCCGACCGACTACATCCGTCCGATCGTGTTTACTCCGGGAGATCCGCGCTGGTCCAATCCGGCCAAGGCGGCACGGCTAGCACAGTTCTGCAGCTAGGCTTTGGTTGTTGCTTGACGCTCGCGCGAAGGGCAGTCTGCTTGACTGTCCTCGCGCAGCGGCGTTGATGCCATATTCGTGACGACTGTCCCATGAGCAGAAGGTTTGTCGCGCCACTGCTTTTCGCATTGACCCTCGTTGCATTTGTATTCTGCAGTGCCGAGATCGCCTATTCGGTCGATGCAGTTCGAGCCAAAGATCCGGGCGTGCGCGCTGGAGCCGGTGCCGGAAATCCTCTCGCGAACCTGACCACGACTCAGTTGGAGTTCTTCAACATGGGTAAGGTCTCCTTTGTGGAGGCGGAGACGGTCGCCGACGGCCTTGGACCGAGGATGAACCTCGACAACTGCGGTGGCTGTCATTCGCAGCCGGGATTCGGCGGGACGAGCCCATCACAGAATCCTCAAATTGCACTTGCCAAGTTCAACCGCGTAAAGCGTGCGGGCGATTTGCCCACATTTGTTTCGCCGGACGGACCGGTCCGGGTGGCGCGGTTCGTGCAAAATGCCGATGGTACGCCGGACGGTGCCGTCCACGCCTTGTTGACTGTCGCCGATCGGCCGGACGCGCCAGGCTGTTCGATCGCAGAAGTGGATTTCGCAACGGAGCTTGCGAGACACAACGTGGTCTTTCGCATTCCGACCCCGCTGTTTGGTGCCGGTCTGATCGAACAGATCCCGGATAGCGCCATACGCGCGAACCATGGCCGCGCACGCGGCGCAGAACAGGGCGCTCGGAATTTCCGGCCATCCCAACATCCTTGTCGCTGCGGACAACACTTCCCCGCGCGTGAAAGACGATAAGAATGTGCCGATTGCGCGCTTCGGATGGAAGGCACACAACGCCTCCCTGCTCGTCGCCGCAGCGGAGGCTTATCACGACGAAATGGGTATCACCAACGAGCTGTTCCAGAACGACCGCGACGAGTCATCGACATGTTATTTCCTGGCCAGCCGCAAGAGTGACACCGACATCGGTGACCTGCCGGCAATTGATTCGGTGCGGAGATACCTCAATCCGCGGGGACATCGCTATCCCCTCGACGTTGCCGAGCTCCGTGAGCGTGCGACTGCGTTCGCGGCCCGCAATCCAGCGGGATACTACTTGAGCAACACCGATGGTCAAGCGACGGTCGACACCGTCAGCAGCATCGAAAAATTCGCATCCTTCATGCGCTATCTTGCGCCGCCGACACCATCCGCCGATATTCCGGGCGGCGTCGAGTCAATCGGAAGAGGTGCGCATCTTTTCAGCGATGTCGGCTGTGCGGCGTGTCACACGCCGACACTTCGCACGGGTGACGCTGCGGTCGCGGCGCTGCGCGATCAGCCGGTGAATCTTTACTCCGATCTTCTGTTGCATGACATGGGTCCCGGGCTGGCGGATGGAGTCGCTCAAGGGCGGGCGGGGCCGAGAGAATTCCGCACCGCCCCATTGTGGGGTATCGGACAGAGGATTTACTTCCTGCACGACGGACGCACGCGAGACTTGCTCATCGCGATCGAGGCGCATCGTGGCGGTAATTCAGCAAATGGCGACGCGTCGGAAGCCAACGCCGTGGTCACTCAGTTCGACGCGCTTCCGGAGAATGGCAAGCAGGATGTCCTGAATTTTCTGCGCTCGCTCTAGTGTGCGCAGTGCAGGCGCATTGGTAACCTGAGAGGCTGTGGCAACCTGCGTTGTTGGTTGCCATCCGGCGGTCGTAAGATTGTCGCCGGATGGCGGCAGTGCCGCCCAGGCTTACGGGCAGAACTGCGCGACGCGAGCGGCTTGGTCGGGACTGAACCAGACCGGATCGAAGGTGCTATATACCTCAGGCTTCAATTGATCCGTCGGATCAGTGTGGTTGCGCACAATCGGCCACAGTTCGTGCGGGAACCCCGGCCACGCATTCTTCGGCTGCTCCATGAGTTTCAGCTGATTGAGAAAGCCGGAGTAATACTGCAACGCCACCCCGATAGGCGCATGCCCGGTCGTCATGATCTTCGGCCTGAGTGCCTCAGCCAAGTAAACGTGGTCACGAAAGCCGTTGTGGTCCGTGTTGCCGGAAGACAGCGTGCCGAACTGGACTCCCGAATGGGGAAGCGCTCTGACCAGGTCCAGGATGCGTTTGCCGTCTGCAGGAACACCGTTCAGCCAATTGCTTCCAATGCCCTCCTTGAGAGCACCGACTGAATTGTTGACGAATAGCGCGAAGTTGTAGCCGCCGCGCATGACCAACTGAAAATTCAACTCGTCCGCACCACCTGGGCCCATTCCCTTGGCGAAGATCCTGCTGCCCTGGCTGACGCGGGTTGGTGGGCGTGAGCGGAATGCCCGCGGGAAACAGCATCGGGTCACGCGGATCCGGGGTGTCGACGATCGGAATGTCTCCCCAATCGGGGTCGACCGATACGGCCTGCGAATGCATGGCGCGGAACGCAATGATGCATGCCAAGGGCTCGAGTTGGTTCACCCTGACGATTTCTGTCGCAGGAACCGATCCCGCGGTTGTCAGGCCGACGCAATTGATCGTTGTACCTTGCGGAATGGCGTAGAACGGGTCGGCCTGCATGAACGGATCGTTCTTCATCCGGGTCAGCGCCGTCTGGGCCGTGCCACATGCTTCAGGCGTCATATATAGGGTGGCACCAGTCTTGGCAGCGATGAACGCCGCGTTGTCCGCGTGATCGCTGTGGCCGTGACCGATGAATAACGCCTCGGGCTTCAGATCGACGAGGTCCTTGATCACCAGAGGCGTTCTGCCGGCCGTAACTTCCAATCTATTTACGTACGTGTCGAACATGATCACGCGCCCCTGGACCGCTACTGCGCCAGTGATATGGCTCAACCAGGAAAACACGATCTTGTCCTTCTTCACCGCACCCGTGTTGGCATCCACATTCTCGATGCCGAAAATCTTCTGGCGGGCGATGGTTGTCGGATCCGCGGCATTTGCCGCCGACCCCGCCACCAGTGCGCCAACGGCTATTAGGCTGGCAACTAACTTTCTATATTTCATGTTTCTCTCCTGATAGAAGTGCCTATAGGCACACTGCGCTGCGCCTGCGCAAAGGTAGACACTCCGTACACACGCGCTACCCGTGGCGCCGCAAGCCCGATTCCCGCTTAGATCCCGCGAATACCGTTCAAGGATTCGGTATTCTTGCACGCAAAATTGACGGCCTACTCCTGATAGGGTTCCACGAGACTCGCGCGCAGCGAATAGCCGACGTCGATATCGGTCGACCCGTCGACGATTTCCACCGACCGCTTGCTCCCGCTTGCGGCTATCCGGCCGGTGACCCACACGGCGTCGAACGTGCGCCGTATCTCGAACGCCTTGTCCGGCTTGACGTACACGATCTGATTGGGTTCGGGTGGCGGCGTATGGATGCATGCGCCGACCCACGGCACCAGCAGGAACTCGGTGACCTTGTTGCCCGAGAACTCGAGCGGCAGCACGTAGCCGGCGCATACGTATCATTTTTCCGTCGATCGCGGGGTTCACGGCACTGGCGGCGGCACGCTTCTTCTCCGCGATCGCGTCGCGTTTCGCCAGCAGTGCATCGGCGTCGATGCCGTCCTGCTGCAGCCTGGTCAACGCCTTCTTCTCTATCGCGACTTCCTCGGGTGTCAGCGTAACGCCGCGCGCCTTCCGGATGCGCAGGCCGGCGACGTCACTCAACGCGATGAGCTGATCGGTGGACAGCGTCGCGAAGGGATTGTCCGCTGCGGACACTTTGACGGACAGGTCATCCCAGCTCGATGGTGCGTGGTTCCTCGGCGTAAGCGCACGGCCATCCACTATCGCACAGACACGGAATCAGAGCACGGCAGAGAAATCTTTTCATCATGATCAAGCGCGACTCGTCAAATTCGGATCGTCATGCCGTCGGCCAGCGACAGGCGGTAGATTCTGTAGGCGGGGATGAGACCGATGAGTACTCCGGATACCGCGACCAATATCATAAGCCCAAACTCGGTGACCGAGGGCCAGCGCAGCGCGATGAACAGCCCAAGGCGCTGCTCCAGCCAAGGCTGCCCCGCACCCAACCCGACGTAAAGCGCGGCAACTCCAAGCGCAATGCCGATCAGCGTCAGAAACGTGGCCTCGCCCGAGCAGCAGCGCGAACACGTGCCCGGGCCGCGCGCCCACGCACGCAGCACCGCCATTTCCCGGCGCCGCTCGCTCAAGCTGGTGAGAAGCGCGATCAGCATCCCCGCGAGCCCCATGACGACCACGAGGGCGGAGATCGCGATCAGGGTCTTCTCGGCCCCGGCGACGATATCCCAGACGTCGAGCAGCGTGGCTCCCGGCAGGATCGCGGTAAGCGGTTCGTCCCGCGCACTCGTTCACCTTGCGTTGCAGAGACAGCGCCGCGCCGCGCGACTTGAGCCCGACGAGGAAGGCGGTGATCGTACGCGTCGGACGTCTCGCTTACGCCGCGCCGTGATGGCACATGATCGCGGTGCGATCCGGTCATCCCGACCAGCGCTTCGCAGTCTCGCGCTGCTTCGCGTTTTGCATTGCGGCCGCCAAGGGATCGCCACCAGTCGCGTCCGCCGATTCAGCCGCATGCACGGCGTCCATGCCCTCCAGCGAGACGTGAATCGTGCGATCGACCGGTGTACCGGTACGCGCGAGTATCCCCACCACGCGAAAGGGATGATCCTTGTGCAGCGCAAAGGCCACGTCGCCGGAGCCGTGCGCGATGACGATCGGCTGGCCGAGGCGATATCCCAGCGCTGCCGCGACTTCCGCGCCGAGGACCGTTCCGTTCGGCATCGGAGAAGCGCTCGCCCTGCGGCCAGCTCGAGTTTGCGGTCTCGGCCGAACCGGTAATGGTCGAAGTAATCCTGCGTCGTGCCGAGCACAGGATATCCGCGGTGCGAATCACCGAGCGACAGCGGAATCGTCCATGCGACCTCCGGCAGGGCGGCAATCCGCCTGGTAGCTCTCCCAGCTCACATTGCTGGTGGTATTGCCGATCCTGAACACGGACGACAGCAGCAGATTCACGGGGCTGCGTGCGCGCACCGACGATGAGATCGGTGCCGGAGACCGAACTCGCGAACGTCTCGCGGGATTCCTGGCGAATGCGTTCCACGCCAAGCAGCAGTGCGACCGAAAGAGCAATCGACAGCACGGTCAGTCCGGCGGTAAACCTGCGATTGCGCAGGCTCTTTATGGCCAAGGGAAGAATCATCGCGTCCAGCTACGGACTGGCGATGCACCGGCAACGCGATTGAGGCTCGACAAATTCCACCGCCCGATCAAACAGCGGCGCGAGCGTTGCGTCGTGGGTGACGAAGATCAGAGTCGCGGACTCTCGCGCGCATTCGCGAAACAGGAGATCCAGGAACGATGCGCGGCGATCCGCATCGAGCGACGACGTAGGCTCGTCCGCGATCACGAGCTCCGGGTGCGCCGATCAGCGAACGAGCCGCGGCGACGCGCTGCTGCTGGCCGACGCTGAGCTGCGGTCACCTGGCGGCGTGACATCTCCTCTCCTCCCATGTCGAGGTGATCGAGAAGACGTGCCGCGACTTCGCGGACACTAGCGCCGTTTTGCTCGCAGCGTTCGCGGCGCCGGCTCGAGAAGGTGCAAGGCAGGCACACGTTTTCCCTCACCGATAGATAAGGAATCAGGTTGAACATCTGAAAGATGACGCCGATGTGGTCGGCGCGGAAGCGGTCGCGCGCCGCTCCGGTGAGCGTACCGAGTTCATGCCCGAGAACTCGTACGGAGCCACTCTGCGGCTTCAAAACTCCGGCCAGCAGGCTCAAGAGAGTCGATTTCCCGCTGCCACTCGGGCCGCGCAGCAGCAGCCGCTCTCCGCGGGCAACGCGTAGCGAGTCGATCGCTAGGACCGGCGGTGCAGTCGCGCGCCACGAAAAACGTACGCCCGAAAGTTCGACGGCATCGTCAGCCGTTGTCGTCGCAGCCTCTATTGGCATTCGGGGCCTGGATATCTGCACACGGCATGACTAGGGCGAGCGCAACAAATTCAGGACATCCTGTTTGCTTCTGTTCTGTGAACGCACACCGAATATCGGGCCGAGAATTCGACCCGATTTCGGATGCCACATACGCACGTACGCTAGCGCAACGCTGATACGTTCCCTTTGTCCGGGATGCAGAACCTTCTTAGCTGCAGAACTGCGCCACGCGTGCCGCCTTTGCCGGATTCGACCAGCGCTGATCGCCAGGCGTATAGACCTGCGGCACTGCAAAGTCGATCGGGTCGAGCAGCAATTTGAACTCCGGCCACTGGCTTGGCGGGAAGCCCATGTTGAGCGCGGTTTCGCGCCACGCCATCATGTGATAGATCCCGGAACCCTTCTGCGCAACGTCGGTGATATGGCCCGGGATGTAGACCTTGGGCTGGAGATGCTGAATCACCGAGATGATGTCGCGTTCCTGGTTGTTCGTCGCGCCGAGGCTAACGATCGACCCATTGAGTACGTCCACATAGGGAAGCGTGTCCATCAAGGCATATTGGCCGGCGCCTATCGCCGCAGCGAGCGCCAGCTGCTCCGGAGTGGCGGGCGGGGTCGAAGTACCTTGATATTGGGCAAGCGAAACCAGGCCTGGATCGCTGCCGATTCCTTCCTTGGCAGGCCCCGAGGAATTGACCCATGCGAGGCTGAAGTTGTAGCCACTCTTCACGATGAATTCATAGAATATGACGATCGGCCCGCCGCTATTGCCGCCGGGAGGTGTCGCGCCGCCAGTCCTTGTGTTCATCTGCCCCGGTACGGGAGGGTTGGTCGGAACGTACGACGTGAGGTTGGGATACATCGCCGGATAGGTGATCGCCGGCGGGGGTGTCGTGATTACACGCCCGGGGTAACGGGGATCCCCGAGATCGCTTAGCGTGGCATGCGGAAACGACGGATCAACCGGTGCCGTTCCAGAATGGATGTGCTTGAACGCGAGAACGCAAACTTGCGCATCCAATGGCGTCGTCAGCTTGGTGGCGCTGGCCTTTCCCGTTCCCGCGTTCGGTCCCTCGTCGTATTGGCCGGGCCGTGATCCGGCCGGCACCGTTGCGACGCAATTGACGGGACTTGCATCCGGAATGATCGGCACGCCGCCATTAACGGTGTTTGGATCGGCCGCCATCCTGGCGACGTCAGCCTGCATCGCAAAACAGGTTTCAGGAGACGCGTAAATGATCGCACCGGTCCATTTCGCGATAAACGCCGCATTGTCAGCATGATCGCCATGCCCATGCCCGAGAAAGATCGCTTCCGGTTTGAGGTCGACCAGGTCCTGCGGCAGGAACGGCGTGTAGCGTTTGTCTATGGGCGACGTGGGCAACTCGGGCTTCGTGATGTATGAGTCCAGCAGCACCACGTGCCCCAGGATCGACGCCGCGTAACTCGCGTTCGTGATCCACGATGTAATCACCTTGTCCTTTTTTACGGCCCCTGTATTGACATCAACGTTATCGATTCCGAAAAACTTCTGTCGCGCCTTGAGCAAGGCAGGGTCGACCGCTGCCAATGCGACAGAAGTGCACAAGCACATCGCCATCGACAGACCGGCGAGTACTATTCGTTTGCGATTCATGACGTGACCTCCTTTGTTCGATTTGATGACGCAGGAAGCGAAACGACAAACCCAGCTCATTGCTCCTATGCGCGTTCCCTGCCTTCACGGCGATCGGAATCGCTGCGTCGATATTGTGTTTCACAACCGGTATCCCACAATGTGTCGCGGGACCCCGCCATCATAGTTGCGCCGGATGCGACCGGCAACCGGAAGCAAGCCAAAATTTGAAATTCGCGAATGCTGCGCTGCACCAGATCAAACCGACTATCGACCGGCGCGCAAACTCAGTCCGCGTTGAAGGAGGTCAACACCCAAGGCAAGCAATCCCCCGGCAGGGCCGGGGGATGTGCACTTTGGGTCTAGCTGCAGAACTGCGAGACGCGAGACGCCTTTGCCGGGTTCGACCAGCGCGGATCGCCGGGCGTCCATACCTGCGGGACGAAGAAGTCGATCGGGTCCAGCAGGAGGTGGAACTCCGGCCAATCGCTTTGCGCGAAGCCCATGTTGAGTGCCGTTTCGCGCCAGCTCATCATGTGATAGATCCCTGAACCCTTTTGTGCAACATCCGTGAGGTGGCCTGGAATGTAGAACTTGGGCTTTAGGTGCTCCTGCACCAGGATGATGTCGCGCTGCTGGTTGGCCGCGGCCCCAAGGCTGACGATCGAGCCGAGGAGGACGTCGGTGTTCGGCAGGGTATCCATCAAGGAATACAAACCCGCGCCGATCGCCGCAGCAAGACGCTTTGCCGCCGGGTCAAACGTCGGGTCGTTGTATTGGGTCAACGTAATGAACCCGGGATCCACGCCGATGCCTTCCTTTGCAGGGCCCGCGGAGTTGAGCCAGACGAGAGTGAAGTTATAGCCGCTGCGCAGCACGAACTGGTAGAAAATTTCGTATGGAGCCCGCCGTGCCGCCGAATCCTGTCGTCGTCGTGTTGAGTTGTCCCGCGACTCTGCTTCCAACCGCGGCGGGTGGGGTGAAAGGCGTAAGCGTCGGATACATCGCCGGATAGGTGATCGCCGGCGCGGGCGTGGTGATCGTGCGTCCCGCATAGCGAGGATCGGCGAGATCGCTCAGCGTGGCGTGTGGGAAGGACGGATCGACGGGCGCCGTGCCCGAATGGACGAACTTGAACGCGAGAACACAAGCCACTGAATCCAGCGGCGTGGCGAGCCTCGTGGCGCTGCTCTTTCCCGTCCCGGCGTTGGGACCTTCGTCGAATTGGCCGGGCCTCGAGCCTCGCGGTACGACGCCGATGCAGTTCACCGGGTTGGCATCCGGCAGGTAAGGCGCGCCACCGTTCTGTGGGTTCGGGTCGGCGGCCATCCTCGCGACGTCCGCCTGCATCACGTCGCAGGTCTCGGGCGTCGAGTAGATCGTGGCGTTGGTCCACTTCGCGATGTACGCGGCGTTGTCCGCGTGGTCACCGTGTCCGTGCCCGAGGAAAATCGCTTCCGGTCGCACGTCGATCAGGTCCTGCGGCAGGACCGGGGAGTAACGCCGGTCGATCGGCGAGGTCGGCAGCTCGGGCCTGGAGATGTAGCTGTCGAGCAGAATCACGTGTCCCAGGATCGACGTCACATAGGTCGTGTTCGTCGCCCAGGAGGCAATGACCTTGTCCTTCTTGACCGCTCCCGTATTGACGTCCACGTTGTCGATGCCGAAAAACTTCTGCCGTGCCTTGAGCACGGCGGGATCAACTGCAGCCAACGCGACTCGACGTCCACAAACACATCGCCAGCGACATACCGGCGAGTACCATTCGGCGATTCATTGCACGACCTCCTCTGCAAGATTCGATAACGCGCGCTCTGAGGGGAGAATTAACCGATCGCCTTATGCGCTCCCCTCACCCTCCATTCGACCCCTCGGTGACCCGCCCGACGGGAACCGGCTACGCGAATATTCGTCGCAGTTGTGTCTCACATTAAGTGTGCGACATTGTGTTCGCCGGATCCGCATCATAGTTGCGACAGCTGGGAACCGACAACGGCAAAGCCGTTGCAAAATTGTAACTAAATGTTTGTTCGTCGCGCGCTGTACGGCAATCCTTCAGCAGCACGTGCTTCGCTCGCGCGAAAAAAAGCCCGCAGGGATGCGGGCTTTTCGTAAGCTAAGTCCGTCACTTCATCGAACCACGATTCCTTCTCGAGAAACCCACCGCGCCCAAACCACCCAGCAGCAACGCCAGGGTAGCCGGCTCGGGCACGACGGCTCGCACCGAAATATTGTCCACGTTCAGGAAGAAGGCGTCGTCCCGAAGTCCGATTGAGAGCACCGTAGTTGCGGAAGTCGCGACCGGATCAATGACGATTTCCTTATAGCCGAAACCGAGGATGTCGGTGGCGGCATACACGAGGTTACCGCCCCATAAGACTTGGATCTCCGTGCCGTCGGCAAACCCGCTCAAATTCGCGAGCCAGAGGTGGATGTTGTAGTGCGATCCCGGGTTCGTCGCGAGATTCTGCGAAATGAATCCAGGCGCTCCAATCCCGCCGCCGGCAAACGAATGGGTTCCGCTCTGAGCATCAGCCGGATTGGTGTCGATGAAATAGTCGAAGCCCTCGGCGATGAAGCCGGACGGCGTCCATCCGGAGCCGGCGATCGCCGAGGTGGCCTCGAAACCGCCATTCGTCACCAGGTTGGGGCCGAACTCCGCCTGATATTGGTCCTGCGGAAGCTACAGAACCTAACGCTGCCGCAGCCGCGCATGCGAGTCCAATACCTAAGAGTCTTAGCCAAATTCATGAGCCCCTCCCTCGCAAAGTTACACGTTGTAGATCACTGAATGCAACTTTTGCGCCATGCTTGTGATTATTGCGCCAATACATGGGATTACGAATAAATGGGAGGTGAGGTGCTTGTCCGAGTGTAAAAAAAATCGACAACTTACTCGAGACGAACGCCGCAAGCGGCCACGGGATAGGGCGCCGGAAGCAGTTTTCAGCTGCTGGCGCTTATCGATGCGGCGTCTAACCTAGCCACGATGCCCAGGATGGCTGGTCTTGAGAAAACCTCGTGCTTACCACGCCTCTACTTTTGTTACGTGATGCGTGTGATCCACCTGTAGCGTCCGGTCGACGTAGCGCCAGGTCTCGGTCCGACGGTCGGCGGACCCTTCCTCGACGACCTCCAGCGGCTCGCCCAGGATCGCTCTGACTTCTTCGGCCGTCATGCCGATGCGGACATGCCTTGCATCCGCCGCGGCGCACGGTCGATACGGTATCAGCAGCAGGTAGCGCGTTGGGCTTCGCCTGGGGCGGGCCGGGAGCCGCCGGGGGCGTCTTCACGGCCTGCGAATTCGGTGGTACCCAACCGATCGAGTCGAACTGGCATGGGAAGTTCTGGTACAGCGGCGTCCCATCCTTGGTGACGCACTTGAATATTTCCGCGGAGGCCAATGGCGCACCACAAAACGCCGGGAGAATGAACGCGATGAGCGCGCGACTGTCACGCAATGAATGGAGCACGTGATCTCCCTTCGAACCGTACGGATCGAATTTGGAATACTGCCAATTTTATCAGTATCCGCGGGCGTGCGGCTGATGGGTACTAGATGAGGCATCCCTGCGCAGCGATTGCCGCGCTCTGTGTCTGCATCTCCGTCGTGGTCAGGAATTGCTGCCTCTCCTGCGCCCGGGTCAGAAAGGCCCCGTTCAGTTGGCCGACCCAGTAGCCGTATCCGGCGAGCTCGGCGCCGCGCTGCAGCAGCGCGTAGTAGATGTCCTCGACGAACTGCCCGTTGGTGGTATTGCGTACCACGTATTCGCCACTCGCAACGAAGCCGCTGCTCACCGCGTCGACCGTCGCGGTGACTGCTTGCACCGGATTCGCATCGCATTGAGCAGCGCGGAATTGTGCGGTCCAGAACTGGTAGCCGCCGGTTTCGGCCAGCCGCCGGAGGAGGCCGCCATAAAGGTTGAGAACCAGATAGGTTTCCGCGCGCGCCGGCGGGTTCTGGAAAACGCTGCTCATCGTCTGCTCGAATTCCGGCGCAAGGAGGAACGAGCTCATCACGTTATTGCGCGGGTTGCCTTGCGCAAGCTGACCGAGCCAGAAACTAAAGCCGCCCGCGTCGGGCTGCCTGCCGAAGAACGTGCCGTACAGGTCGGTCACGAACTGGGTATCGGTGCGATTGCGTCCCAGGTACTCGGGCGTATTGAAGAACGCGTTCGCCATCACCACAAACGTTTGCTGCACATCGGCGCCGAGCCCGCACAGCCGATCCGACTCGCTGGTCCAGAATGCCTTGCCTCCGGCGTCGCTTGCACGATTCAGGATCGATGCGTAGTAGTGTTCGACCAGGTCGGCATTCGTCGCCGCGTTGCCAGCGCACGACGTGCCGGGGGCTACCGCGATGGCATTGGTCAGGTTGAAGCTGGTGCTGGCCGAGCCGGCCTGCGCCGTCACCACGTACGCGCCGAAAATCGAATTGGCGTTCCCCCCGATCGTCGCCAGGCCAAAGCCGTTGGTCACCGTACTCGGTGGACCGCTGGACGTGGCGCTCGCCCCCGAAGCGGGTGCGTCCCAGTTGACCGTTACGCCGGGCAACACATTGCCGAAGCTGTCCTTGACCAAGGCGACCAGCGGCTGGGCAAATGCCGTCCCCACGCGTGTGGTCTGGCCGGAGCCACTGCTGACGGTTACGGTCGTGGGGACACCCGGCTGGGCTTCGTAGGCGCCCATATCCGTCGTCAGAAGGCCGATTCGGGCGAACCCCGAGCCACGCTGATCCGTGGTCAACACCAGCGGGTTGCTGCCTGCCTCGATTGCCGGACTGCCCGCCAGCAATGCCTGCGTGCGCGTGAGGCCACCGTTGAAGGCGAGCGCATCCAATTGCGGCGTGGCTCCGAGTAAATTCCCCGAGCCCGAAACGGTGACCCCAGGGCCTGTCGTGCCGATCAGGGATCGACTCGCGTCTACCGTCAATAAGGGGACCGTCGGGTCGAGGCCGATATCGGCCGCAAGCGCCGGGTTGGACACGATTGAAGACTGCATGGTCAACGTGGGCGCGAAGCCGCCGCTGACCGACGCGTTAATCCCGACCGCGGAACCGGAGAGAACCACGTTACCCGCGATGGTCGAATTGTAAATCTGTAAGGCGACGTTGCCGGATACGCCTATCACCGTGCCAGCGCCCGCAGGCGGACTGATGCCGATGTTTCCGGAGAGTGTGCTGTTGGTGATCGTGGCGGACAGTGGGGCTACGAGGTTATGCACGAGCCGGAAGCCGCCGTTGCGGTCGGAGGCATTCTGCGTGATCTCCGTACGCTGGATCGTCACGGTCTTCGCGTCCACGATACTAAGCCCCGCACCGCGGTAGCTCGCATTGGCCACCGGCGGCGTCGGCGGGTCGATCGTGTTCCCAACGATACGCGTGTCGGTGATCGTCACGTCGGCGAAACTGTTGATATGGGCACCGGCCCCGACCGAATCGAGGAACTGCGTCGGCTGGTTGTGGTTGGAGGCGAACACGCTCCGCAGCAGCGTTATCGTCGCTGCGCCCGCCGTCGTCCCGCAACGTTCGGAGACCAGGAGGCCTCCCCCGTTGGTACCCGTGGTCGAGCTTGGAAACGGAAGGGCAATGTTGTTGGTGAACTGTGAATCGGTGATGGTCAGCGTCTGGCCCGGGTATCTCGTCTGAAAGTTGAGTCCACCGCCGTTTTTCGCCCGGCTGTTCGAAACGACGACCGACGTGAGCGTGAGCGTCTTTTCGCTGTAGAGCGCGCCGCCGCCCGAGTCCACCGTGCGTCTTCCGTTGGTGATGGTGAGTCCCGAGATCGAGACTGGAAAGTCCACGCCGGGCGTTGCGCACACGTCGGGGACGTTCTCGAAGATCGAGAAGATGCGGCTACTGGCGTTGCCGTTGACGGTCAGCGTGTCGGCGCCAGGCCCGCTGATCGTGAGCGGTCCGTTGATCGCGATCTGGCCGCCCGTCACCAGGATTGTTCCCGTCACGCCGAACGTGATCGTATCGGGTCCGGGATTGGCGTTAGCCTGGATGACCGCATCGCGCAGGCTCCCGGGTCCGCTATCGCTGGTGGTGGTGACGTTGAAAGTGGCCGCGTGGGCGGTAGCGAAACACGACGCAAAAAGCAGAGCCGGCGCAAAACGACGCTTCATGAACCCCCCAGTGTCCGTACCGCATTCTTAGAAGTTGCTAGTAGCAATAGCACAACATTGTTAGATAGGGTGGACTCGTTGGAATCGGTTGGTTGCGTTTAGCGACAGCACCTTGTCGCTGGTTGCGGTACTTGTCCCTATTTTCCGGCGAACGCGAAGCCTACGGCAGGCACCCCTGAGCAGCGATCGCCGCGCTCACTGTCTGCATCTCGGGAGTCGTCAGGAACTGCTGCCTGACCTGCGTCCGCGTCAGAACGGCGCCGTCCAGTTGACCCTTCCAGAAGCCGTATCCGGCCAGCTCGGCGCCCCGCTGCAGCAGCGCGTAGTACAAGTCCTCGACGACCTGTCCGTTGGTCGTGTTGCGTGCCGCGTATTCGCCACTCGCCGCGAATCCGCTGCTCACGGCGTCGACCGTCGTGGTGACCGCTTGCACCGGATTCGCATCGCATTGAGCCGCCCGGAATTGCGCGGTCCAGAACTGGTAGCCGCCTGTTTCGGCCAGGCGTCGGAGGAGGCCGCCATAAAGATTGAGAACCAGATAGGTTTCGGCGCGCGCCGGCGGGTTCTGGAAAACGCTGCTCATGGTCTGCTCGAATTCCGGCGCAAGGAGAAAGGAGCTCATTACGTTATTGCGCGGGTTGCCTTGCGCAAGCTGCCCAAGCCAGAAGCTGTTGCCGCCCGCGTCGGGCTGCCGGCCGAAGAACGTGCCGTAAAGGTCGGTCACGAACTGGGTATCGGTGCGATTGCGCCCCAGGTACTCTGGCGTATTGAAGAACGCGTTCGCCATCACGACAAACGTTTGCTGCACATCGGCGCCGAGCGCGCACAGCCGATCCGACTCGCTGGTCCAGAACGCCTTGCCACCGGCGTCGCTTGCACGATTCAGGATCGATGCGTAGTAGTGCTCGACCAGGTCGGCATTCGTCGCCGCGTTGCCACCGCACGACGTGCCGGCGGCTACCGCGATGGCGTTGGTCAGATTGAAGCTCGCGCTGAAGGCGGCGACTTGCGCAGCTACTGCGTAGCCGCCAAAAACTGAGCTGGCGGTAACTCCAATCGTCGCGAAGCCGCTCGCATTGGTCAATGTGCTCGGTGAAGAGTTGAACGTGGCGCTCGCTCCAGATGAGGGTGCCGTCCAAGTGACTGTCGCGCCGGGCACCGGAGCGCCGAAGCTGTCCTTGACCAAAACGACCAGCGGCTGCGCAAACGCCGTGCCCACGCGCGTGCCCTGGCCGGAGCCGCTGCTGATGGTTATGCTCGTGGGGACGCCCGGCTGGGCTTCGTAGGCGCCAATGTCTGTCGCCAGACCTGTTGTTCGGGGGAACCCGGCGCCGCGCTGATCCGTCGTCAGCCCCGACGGATTGCTGCCCGCATTTATCGCGGGGCTGCCCGCCAGCAATGCCTGCGTGCGCGTCGGACCGCCGTTGAAGGCGGGCGGTCCGAGCAGCGGGTCGACACCCACCTGGTTGCCGGACCCTGCCAAGAAAACGTTGGGATCTAAAAGTTGAACGAGCGAATTGCTGGCGGTCACTGAAAAAGGCACGGGAACATCGAATGCAAAAATGTCGGCGGCGGAACTTTGACCGTCGGCGACGATCGACGAGACGAGCTGCAGGGTAGGCGCTCTCTGGCTCGGGTCGGTCTTTCCCACGCCAATGCCGCTGACGGGGGGTCCCTCGTTCAACGCGTTGGCAACGTTGGCACCGACGGTCGAATTGCGGACGATGGCCGTGACGTTACCACCCACTGCGAGTCCGCCGAATATTTGGTTCGCGACGTTGCCGGATATGGTGGAATTTTCGACCAGAAACTGCATCGCGGATCCGGCTGCCTGAAGGCTAGAATCCGCGTTGATCGCCAGAACGCCTCCGACGAAGTCGGCGGAATTCAGTACGATCCCCGATCGCCGGATCGTCAAGCTGGCCGCGTATGCAGTGATCGCTCCTCCGTTCAAGCCGATGTCCAGGTTGAGGGGATTGGAGTCGGCATGATTGTCCACCATGCGTGTATCCTCGATCAGCACGGGCCCGGCGAAATCCAAAGCGATCGCTCCGCCATCCGCGGTAATGTTTGAATTTGGCTCCGAGATGACGCGATTGCCGCTGAAGAAGCTCCCGGTGATCGTCATCGACGTCGGCGTACGCGCGCCGCAGTTGTCGGTGGCAGAAAGTGCTCCCCCGCCTCTGTAAAATCCCAATCCGTTATTGGCCAGGTTCGGCTTGGCGATGTTGTTGATGAACTGCGAATTCGTGATGGTCAGCGTTTGTCCTGCATACTGGGTGAAAAACATCACCCCGCCGCCCCACTGTGCCACGTTGTCTCTGATCGTCACCGAGTCCAGCGTGAGACTGGTGCGCGCAATAACCGCGCCGCCGTTGAACCCGTTGCCCAGAAATCCGTTGCGCAGCGTGAGCCCCGAGATGGACACCAGGAAGTCGCTTGACCCGGCGGGGGCGGGGCAGTTGGCATTGACCGAGAAGATCGTAGAAGATGCGGCTACTGGCGTTGCCGTCGATGGTCAGCGTGTCTGGCGCCAGGCCCGCTGATCGTTCAGCGCGTCCGTTGATCGGCGATCTGGCCGCCCGTCACCAGGATTGTTCCCGTCACTCCGAACGTGATCGTATCGGGTCCGGGATTGGCATTAGCCTGGGCGACCGCATCGCGCAGGCTCCCGGCTCCGCTATCGCTTGGTGTTGGTGACGTTGAAAGTGGCCGCGTTGGTGGCGGTAGCGACTGACAAGACAAGCAGAACCGGCAACCAAGAAGCCTTCATGCATCCCCCCCGAGATGTGGTGCCGCATCTTGGTGACGCGAATGAGGCTTGTCAAGCGGTATTAGCAGTCCCGGTCTTCGATGCCAGAGGCCGAGTCTTCTGCAGCCTACATCTGGGGCGCGGCTGCTCAGTATCGAAGAATCGCGACGGCCGACTTTGCAGACAGATCGCAATGTTCCCATGCACCCGCAGCTGCGGTCGGATGTAAAATGTCGCCTCTTGGCATCGCATCGCTTGAGTCGTCGCCTCCGCGAGGTACGGCACATCCCTGATGCGAAGGAGGGCGATCATGCGGCGAACCATTCGCGCGATTGCAGCCACGACACTCGCTGCCGTTGTGTTCGGCGTGTCGGGCGTAGGTTGGTACGCCTTCTCTACCCCGCCGCAGCAGCATCGCCCGCTCGCCGCCAACCTTATCGATGTCGGGTCGGCGGAAGGAGCGCGGCTGCTCACCGATTCATCGGCCAGCGTTGATTACGGCCAGCTACTTCCTTATTTCGTTTCGCAAAGCCGGCGCGGATTCTGCGGCGTTGCAACGGCGTCCATGCTCGTGAATGCGGCATTGCCTCGGCGGGAGCCAGTGACGCAACCGAAGCTCTTTGCGACCGATTTTGCCGGGCTTCGCGCAAATCTCGCCGTAACGTTCGGCGGAATGACGCTCGATGAGGTGGCGGCGCTCCTGGGATCTCACGGGGTTGCGGCCCAAGCAGTCCATGCGTCCGCGTCCAGTGTCGAGGCGTTTCGCGAGGTGGCTCGTGCCACGCTCGTGGAACCGCAGCAATTTCTCGTCGTCAATTACGACCGGCGCAGGCTTGGGCAGGAAGGACTCGGCCATATCTCGCCGGTCGGCGCCTACAGCCCGCAAACGGATCGCCTGCTGGTAATGGATGTTGCTGCCTATAAATACCCGCATACGTGGGTGACAGTTCATGACCTCTGGGATGCAATGAATACGGTTGACCCTGATTCCAAACAAACGCGCGGCTATGTCATCGTGAAAGGGGGATGAAACCGCGGCAACCGCGGACCGACGAAGCTGGCCAAAGGCAATCAGCGGGAGGTGTACGCATCCGATGCGGCAATGCTGTAGAAGGCGAAGCTTTCCTCATGACTTGCGACGAAAAGAGTTTGTGGCTTCAGGCCTACTGAATCACTTCATCCGCGCGCAGCAGCAGCGATTGCGGCATCGTAAGACCAAGCGCTTTGGCTCTTGAGGTTGATCACCAACTGAAACTTCGTCGCCTGCTCGATGGGAAGGTCCGCTGGTTTCGCGCCCTTGAGTATCTTGTCGACGTAAGTCGCGGCTCGACGGTGCCCTTCGAGCAAGTCCGGAACGCTTCCGATCATGCCGCCGACGCTCGCGAATTCGACTATCCCAGCAGAGGGAAGATGGTGTTTGATTGCGGCATCCGCGACCGCTTCGGCATTGACGGCAAACATTGTGTCCCCCTGAACAACCACCGCGCCAATTCGACTCTCCACCATTGCCGCGAATGTGCTGCCGAAATCTTCGGGTCTTCGCACGACAAATTTACTACGCCCGCGGCGGCGGAATTTGAACGCCATCCGCGAATGACCGCTCGTGGCCGAAGCAACTCGGGGTCTGCTCCATACGATGCACTTTAACGACGACCAGCCGGGGTATCCGCAGCGATGACGCCAGGTACCTGCCTCTCCTGATGTGGTCGCATGGTGAGCGTCACGATGAACGTGATCGCAGCGATTGCGACCAGATACCAGGCCGGCGCCGCGAGATTGCCAGTCGTCTTGATCAGCCAAGTCGCAACGAGCGGAGCGGTGCCGCCGAAGATAGCGAGCGCAATGTTGTAGCCGATGGCCATAGCGCTGTAGCGCAGACGTGCAGGGAACAGCTCCGCCATTGCGACAGGCATCGCTCCCTGAAGGAGGCCGTTGATCAGCGCAAAGATCGACAGTGCCACCGCCGTCGCCACTATCGTTCCAGAGTCAATCCACCTGAACAACGGATACACGAGAATGCCGGTCACGAGGGCGCCGACGCCAAGGATCCTCTTGTAACCGAATCGATCTGCCAGCAGCCCCGCGATGGGCATCGTTGCGATCAGCAAAACCATGCAAAGGGTGTTGATCAGCAAGGCATGGGGTACGGGAGGTTTGACGAAGTGCGTCAGATACGTCGGCATCCAGACGAATAACGTATAGATAGCCACTCCGAAAAGCAGCACGATTCCTGCAAGTTGCAGGACGCGGACCGGCATCTCGCGTAGTGCCTGGAGCGCGGGGCGGTGTTCGATCAATCCGGCACTCTGCAATCGTGCGAATTCCGGCGTCTCTTCGCTACCGCGCCGCATTTGCCAACCGACAACACCCACCAGCAACCCACCAAGAAATGGTAGACGCCAGCCCCACGCGTGGATCTGGTCGGGGGAAAGCAAGTCCTGGACGAGTGTCGCGACCGCCGAGCCAACCAGCATCCCGCCGACGGTGCCAAACGTGGACCAGCTTCCGAAGAATCCCCGTCGACCGGAGGGCGCGGATTCGACCAGATAACAGCACGATCCGATGAACTCTCCGCCTACCGAGATTCCTTGCGCGAGGCGAAGGATGACGAGAAGCACCGGGGCCAGAACGCCGACTTGCGCGTGGGTGGGGAGGAACGCGATGAGCGTCGTCGGCACAGCCATTAGAAAAATGGAAAGTCGAAGCGCGCGCTTGCGACCAAAACGATCTCCGATCTGTCCGAACAAGACGCCACCGATGGGACGCGCAAGGTACCCGGCGGCGAAAACTCCGAAAGTGTTGATGAGTCCCGAGACCGGGTCGTCCGTCGGAAAGAACTGCGCGCTTATGAAAGGCGCGAAGTAACCGAAAACCGCGAAGTCATACCATTCGAGGAGATTGCCGATGCCGCCGGCCAGTAAAACACTGCGCCGCGTGATCACTGAGTCATTGTGTTGATCAGAGGAGGTCCAGATATGCTACCCCTGCACGAAGCACAAGTAATCGCGCGACGCGCCTGCTTGGGCATCAGCGTCCGGACATCCGGTCAATTCTCGCGGTCCCCAACCCAGTGCGAAGACTTCGTCGATTCGCCCTCCACCATGAACGCCTTGGCGCGGTTGAGCACCTCGCGGTCCGCAACGCTTGCCCGCTCGTGCTGGCGCAGATGCTCGACCCAGGATTCGTCCATGAACACTTCGATGTATTGCGTCGGGTTCTCGGAGTCATGGAAGAGCTGCCAGAAGTACGCGCCGTTCCGCCGACGCATCTCGCGCACGGCTTGCATGGCCGCGACGAATTCGGCGCGCTTGTCGCTCTGCACCGCGTATCGGATCGACACCATCACCGGCACGTCATGCTTCCGCCGGCTCGGCGAGCACCGGTAGCGGCAGGTCCATCGTGGGCGTGAAGTCGAGCAGGGCATGCTGACCGAGCTTGAATCGCCACGTCAACGCAACCGCAATCACCATGCCGGCGGCCGCGACCGTGAGCGCGTACGGGATGCCGATGTGGCTCGCGATCTGTCCCCACGCAATGCTTCCAAGCGCCATCCCTGCCATGAATGTCACGACAAACGCCGCGAGGCCGCGCGCGCGCACCCAGGGAGGAAGCGTCGTCTGTGCCGAGACCTGCAGCGCCGACAGGATCGAGATCCAGGCGACGCCGGTGGCCAGCATCGCGACGACCAGCAGCGCGAGGTTTTGTGAATAGCCAAGCACCAGAGCCGCGAGCGCATAGAGCACGCTTGAAGCGGCGACCAGGGCATCGCGCGAGAATCTGGCGCGAAAGCGCGGCAATACCATCGCGCCGGATACGGCACCGATCCCGATGCACGTCAAGAGCAGGCCGTAGACCTCGGGCCCGCGGCCGAGCTCGCTGCGTACGACGAGCGGGAACAGCGACCACGTGGCGCTCGCAAAGATGAAGAACGAGATGCCGCGAACGAGCACGGCCTGAAGCGGGCGCGTATGCATGACGAAGCGCAGGCCCACTCGAATCGCGCTCAGAAACCGCTCGGCGGGCAACGTGCTCCTGCGGTGCTCGTGCTTCCAGGCAACCAGCACCGCAATGATGCCGATGTACGACAACGCGTTGAGCACGAACACCAGCCAAGGTCCGACGGCCGCGACCAGCACGCCGGCGATCGCCGGTCCAATCGCGCGCGAGACGTTGATGGCGACGCTGTTGAGCGCGATCGCCGGCTGCAGCTCCTCGCCGGTAACGAGGTCCGGCACGATCGCCGACCATGCGGGCATCATCATGGCCGTCCCGACCCCCAGCGCGAAAATGAACCCCAGCAGCAGCCACGCGGTCATGATGCCCATGAATGTCAGCACGCCGAGTATCGCGGTGACGATCATGAGGTACACCTGAACGCCGATGAGCAGCCGCCGACGGTCCACGATGTCGGCCAACGCGCCGGCAGGCATCGCAAGAAGCATCACCGGAATGCTGTCCGCCGCTTCCACGAGCGCTACCATGGCGGGAGACGACGAGAGCGAGGTCATCAGCCAGCCTGCGCCGACGTCCTGCATCCACGTGCCGATGTTCGATACGATCGTCGCGATCCACACGCTGCGGAACAGCGCGTGACGCAGCGGCGCCCACGGCGATACCGTGGCGAGCGCGGCGGACCCCTCGCCTGGTGCGCCCGAGCGGTTGGTACCGCTCGAGCCCAGCTCCGCGTCCTCGCTTTCGATCATGCCATCGTCTAATCGACGAGCCTCTATGGGCGGTGGTTCAATTATGCGCTATGTTGGGTGCCCGCGAGAGGGCGAAGCGACGATGCTCATGCACGCGGTTCACCGAATCGACGCTCGATGACAGACATTCTCGCGCAGATGGATCGCTATGCATTGGCGATAGTCTTCTTCAACGTCTTGCTCCAGCAGGGCGGTCTTCCCATCCCGACTTACCCGACGCTGATCCTTGCGGGCGCGATTCTCGCGCGCCCGGGGCATTCGGCGCTCGCGTTCGTTGCCGCGGGGGTGGCGGCAGCAATGGCCGCGGATTCGCTTTGGTACCTTGCAGGTCGCCGCTATGGCACGTCGGTGCTGGGTTTTCTATGCCGCGTGTCCCTGACCCCGGACAATTGCGTGAGACAAACATCATCGACGTTCAATCGTTACGGAGCCCCATCCCTGCTTGTCGCCAAATTCATCCCCGGATTTGCGGCGATCGCTGGCGCGCTGTCCGGCGTTGTCGGCATGAGCTACAGGAAGTTTCTGGTGTTCGACTTTCTCGGCGCGACCCTGTGGGTCAGCGTACCCATCGCCGCAGGCTACGCGTTTCGATCTGCGATCGACGACGTCCTGCGCTGGATCGGGCGTTTCGGCGAAGCGGCCCTCGCCATTGCTGTGATCCTGCTGGGCATCTATATCGCCTTCAAATGGATGCAACGGCAGCGCGTCGCGCGCGAGTTGGAGATGGATCGAATTTCGGTCGACCAGCTCGACCGGCTTCTGCGAAGCAAGACGGTTCCGACGATTCTGGACGTTCGTATCGACCAAGTTCAATCGGCTACGGGTCGTATCCCGGGCGCGCGACTTGTTCAGGCCGATCGGATTGACGAAGGGATCGCTGGCTTGGCGCTCACAGATGAGATCGTTGTCTATTGCTCGTGCCCCAACGAGGCGAGTGCCGTAACGGTGAGCAAGTCGCTTCGGGAACGTGGCTTCAAAAACGTTCATCCTTTGGCAGGCGGGATCGATGCTTGGGCCAAAGCAGGTTTTTCTGTCGACCGGAATACAACGGGAGCGCACTAGGCGATCAGAATCGGTCGACGTCGATCACGGCTTGGGCGAAGGCCTGCGGCGCCTCTTGAGGCAGGTTGTGCCCGATGCCGCCCGTGACGAGCCGGTGCGCGTACTTGCCCGAGAACTTGCTGGCGTACGCGCTGGCATCCGGCGTGCGGCGCACCATTGGCGTCGCCTTCGAGAGTGATGGTGGGCACGGTGATGACGGGAAACCCGGCGAGCCGCTTGTCCAGGTCGGCGTACCTCGCTTCGCCGTCGGCCAGCCCGAGACGCCATCGATAGTTGTGGATCACGATCGCGACATGATCCGGATTGTTGAAGGACGCCGCGCTGCGATCGAACGTCGCATCATCGAAATTCCACTTCGGCGAAGCAATTTGCCAGATGAGCTTCGCGAAGTCGTGCCGGTTCTTGTCGTAGCCTTCCCGGCCGCGTTCGGTGGCGAAATAGAATTGATACCACCACTCGAGCTCGGCTTTGGGCGGCAAGGGCTTCTTGCCGGCCTCCTGGCTGCCGATCAGATAGCCGCTCACCGACACCATGGCCTTGCAGCGCTCCGGCCACAGCGCCGCGACGATGTTGGCCGTCCTCGCTCCCCAATCGAAGCCGGCGAGCGTCGCCTTCTGGATCTTGAGCGCATCCATCAAGGCGATGAGGTCGACCGCCACCGCCGACGGCTGGCCATTGCGCAACGTGTCATTGGAAAGAAAGCGCGTCGTGCCGTAGCCGCGTACATACGGAACGATCACGCGGTATCCCGCGGATGCCAGCAAGGGTGCGACGTCGACGAAGCTGTAGATATCGTAAGGCCAGCCGTGCAACAGAATCACCGGCGGGCCATTGGCAGGCCCCGCTTCGGCGTACCCGACGTTCAGCAGACCGGCGTCGATCTGCTTGAGCGGTGCGAACGACGTGTTCGTTCCCGGCTTGATGGCCGGCACACTGGCCGGCTGTGACTGGGTCGGTTGTGCGTCCGCGGTGCCGAGCCGAGCGGCGGCAATGGTCATCGCCGCGGTGCCCAAAAAGCGACGGCGATGACGGTCGATCTCTTCGCGGTCGATTTGTCCGGACAGCATGCTCGTGCTCATGAGATGAACCTCCTCGGTTGCGATAGTCGATCAAGGGCCGAACGTGAACACGTACGCTCGCACGCCTGGATCGCGCGCGACCAGGGTCAGAACGTGCTTCTTGCGCGGTGCGCCGGCGACCAGGCGAATCATTCCCGACCGATCGAAGCGCGCGACCCCGTCGCTGCCCACGTCGGCGCCGCGGGCGTCGCCGATCGGGTTGCCGTCGAGCAGCACCGTCATTTCGGACTTCCCTGACGGTCCCGGCTGCACGACGAGGTTGACTTCGCCGGCGGTGAACGGCAGGACGATCGTGCCGGTGCCCTTCTGCAGTTCGACGAATTCTCCCTCGCTTCGCCAATCGCCTTCCAGCTTGAACATGCCGCGGTCGCGGCGCCGCGCGCCGACGTAGCTTTCGCCGGTGATCCCGGCGTAGGAGGGCATGCCCGTCTTCCTGAACGCGCTTACCTCCGGGGTGACGTCAGGCAGCCGGGCGTCGGGGTTGGCCGCAAGCAGGAGGCGTCGGATCTCCGATTCGATCTGGTCGTAGCTCCCTTCGCCCACCCACCGCATCACCAGTTTGCCTTGCGCGTCGAAGAGGTACTTCGCCGGCCAGGCGTCGTTGTCGAACGCGTTCCACACCACGAAATCATTGTCGATCGCGATCGGGTAGGTAAGTCCGTGATCGCGGACCCCGCGGTCGATGATCTCGGGCGTCTTGCCGAACCCGAACTCGGGCGCATGCACGCCGATCACGACCAGGCCGAACTTGGCGTAGTCGCGGTTCCAGGCCTTGACGTAGGGCGACGTGCGGATCCAGTTGATGCAGGTGAACTCCCAGAAATCGACCAGCACGACCTTGCCGCGCAATGCCTCGGGGGTGAGCGGGGTCGAGTTCACCCAGCGCGTCGCGTTGAGAGGCGGCATCTCGCTCACCGCGATGGCGAGGCCCGGGCTGGCGGCAGCGCCGAGGAAAAGGAGCGGCATGATGGCCCTCACGAAGTGATTATCAATGGCTTCTCTCATCGACATGGTTCGTCCTCCGGTTTGTCGGTGGCGCCGAGCGGATCAGTCCTGTTCGGCCAACAGCTGCGCCTGCGTTTTTCCGTACGGATGGAAACCCGCCTTGTCGCCTTTCGCCCAGGCAGCGCGCTGCTCGGCGCTACTGATGTCCCAATCGGGACGGCAGCGCTGGAGCACGGCGCGCAGGTCGAGGCGCAGCTCCTCCACCGTCGGCCGGCCGAAGAACCAGTAGCCGTTGTAGATCTTGTAGATGCGCAGGCCCGGCTCCAGCACCAGCGTGTGGGGGATCATCGGATCGTGATGCGGGTCGGTGTACTCGGCGATGTCGAGATCCTTCTGCACCTTGCGCCCCGGGTCGGAAAGAAATGTCCAGTGGGCGCCAACGCCGGAGCGGAACTCATTCGTCTCGAGCAGGTTGTCGGTCGAGATGGTCACGAGACGACAGTAGCCGACCTGCATTTCGCGGTGGAGCTGCAGCAGCCCCTCGTGTTGTCTTCTCTCCTTTGGACAAAAGCCGCCGCGGGAGAGCACCACCACCAGCGGATCGCCTCCCTGCAGCTCGGAGAGCTTGCGGTGCTTGGCGCGGTGATCCGAAAGCTCGTAGTCCGGAAAGACGGCGCCGGGAACGATGTCGGCCCTCACTGGCGGAGCGATCTGAACGCGGCACGCAGCTCAGCCGCAAAGAGCTCGGGCTGCTCCCACGCGGCGAAGTGTCCGCCCTTGTCGACTTCGTGAAAGTAGAGTCAGGTTGGGATAGGCGCGCCGGGCCCATGTCTCGGGAGGTCGATAGACGTCCTCCGGAAACACCGTGATGGCGACCGGCAGCGAGATCTCGGCGGTCTTCTGCGCGGCCGCGACGATAACGCTGCCTCGTGCGCCGTTCTCCCAGTACAGCCGCGCTGACGACGTTGCGGTGTTCGTCAGCCAGTACAGCGTGATGTTGTCCAGCACGTCGTCCTTGTCGGCGACTTCTCGGGGTCGGCGCCATACGTCCACTGCGCGAAGCCCGGATGTACGAGGACCCACGCCGCGAGGCCTGCCGGTGAATCCGTCGCGCCATACCCGACAGCCTGCGGTCGCGCGGTCATCATCGTGAAGTACGCCAGGTTCCCCTTCTTGCCGGACGTGACGAGTGCGTCGAATACCGCGCGTTCCTTTTCAGAGAGTCCCGCGGGCGCGGGGCCGCCCATGGGGAGCGCCGCAGCCACCTCGGGTGGTACCGTCGCCGGCAAGGTTGATGTGGATGCCCAGCAGTCCCACGGCCTTCTGGCGCGCCATCGCGCTGGAGATCGGCGTGCCCCAGTCGCCGCCCTGGGCGACATAGCGCGTGTACCCGAGTCGCTTCATGAGCTCCGCCCAGGCTACGCGCGATGTGGTCGGGATCCCAGCCGGTGCCGGTTGGCTTGCCGGAGAAGCCGTAGCCCGGCAGAGACGGAATGACGACGTCGAACGCGTCCTCGGCGCTGCCTCCGTGCGCGGTCGGATCCGTGAGTGGGCGCGATGAGCTTGAGCTGCTCGACGACGGATCCCGGCCAACCGTGCGTGATGATCACTGGAAGCGCATTCTTGTGACGAGAACGCACGTGGATGAAGTGGATGTCGACGCCATCGATTGTCGTCATGAATTGCGGCAGGCCGTTCAGCTTCGCTTCCGCCTTTCGCCAGTCGTAGTCCGTGCCCCAGTATCGAACCAGCTCCTGCAGCTTCGCCAGCTGCGCGCCCTGCGACTGATCGTTGACCGTTTCTTGATCGGGCCACCGCGTGGCAGCAATGCGTCGACGAAGGTCATCGAGCGCAGCCTGGGGCACTTGGACCGTGAAGGGGCGAATAGCGTCTGCGGCAGCGCCCTGCGCCGTACTCGCCGGCGAAAAGGCCGCAAGCGCTGCCATCGCCACGCCGTTGAGGATCAGGGCCCAGCGTGACCGGAAAGAGACTGCGGTTGATTTGTGTGCGGTCATCGATGTTCGGAGGCGCTCAGACCGTCTCGCCATGTCGCTGCGGTGAGTTAGCAATCGGCTGACCCTTGACGAATGCCAGCAGGTCGCGATTGATGAGCTCGGGCTGCGTCGTGCACATGCCGTGAGGCAGGCCGGGATACACCTTCAGCGTGCCATTCTTTACGAGCTTCGCGGAAAGCAGCGCCGCGTCGGCGATCGGCACGATCTGGTCGTCGTCGCCGTGCAGGATCAGCACCGGCACATCGATCGACTTGAGGTCCTCGGTGAAGTCGGTCTCCGAGAAGGCCTTGATGCAGTCGTAGTGGGCCTTGGCACCGCCCATCATTCCCTGGCGCCACCAGTTGTCGATCACGCCCTGCGACACCTTCGCGCCGGGACGGTTGAAGCCGTAGAACGGACCGGACGGCAGGTCGCGGAAGAACTGTGCGCGATTGGCCAGGAGCGCGGCGCGCATGCCGTCGAACGCCTCGATGGGCGTCCCGCCCGGGTTCTTGGCCGACTTGACCATGATCGGCGGCACCGCGCCGACCAGCGCCGCCTTGGCGACGCGCCCTGCGCCGTGCTTCGCGACATAGCGGGCCACTTCGCCGCCGCCGGTCGAGTGTCCGATATGAACGGCATTGCGAAGATCGAGGTGCGCGGCGAGCTCGGCGACATCGGCGGCGTAGGTGTCCATTTCGTTGCCGGTCTTCGGTCTGCGAAGAGCGTCCATGTCCGCGCCGGTCGTGCGCGATGACGCGGTAGCCCTGCGACAGGAAGAACATCATCTGCGCGTCCCAATCGTCGGCCGACAGAGGCCAGCCGTGATGAAAGACGATCGGTTGTCCGCTGCCCCAATCCTTGTAGTAGATCTGCGTGCCGTCCTTGACGGTGATGGTGCTGCTGCTCATGGGTTCGCTCCTGGTTGGGTCGGACCGCAAAGGCGGCCGTCGTTCAACGTTTCTGGTACGCGTGGAAGATGTGGTCCTTCGCCTTCACGGCCACATGGCACACGTGTCCGCAGTCCGAAACGCCGGTGGGATCGACTGTGAATTTGTCGGATGGGGCATCGTAGTTGAACAGCGCGTATCCCCACCCGCCGCTTTTCGGAAATCGCTTGCTGTCCTTCTCGATGACAAAAGCCTGAGTAAAGACGTTTGGCACATCCACGACGAAGGTGGCCTCCGTGCTCTTCTTGAAGCTCCACTGAAGCTTGGCGATCTTGGAACCTTCCGGGAACGGCTTGCCGTTGCCCGGAATGCCGGCCTTGTACGCCTTGATCATGGTCGGATTGGCGACGATCACCTTGAGCACCTCGTCGGTCCGCGCGGAAGACACCACGGACCAGTCCTCGTAGCCTTTGAAGTCGGAGAACGCGATGCCGCTTGGCGATTTCAGCGAGTACTTGTCTTGTGCGTGCGCGGTTGCGGCGCCCAAGACGGCCAGTGCCACGCTACCAATTGCAATCGTCAGCAAGCTTCGGGATCTTCATTGCAAGCACCTCTCTTCTCAAGTGTTGGCGGCTCGCCACCTGGTCGATCAAGGACGTCCTTTCTGTGCCTACCACTGCGGGACCGCCGCTCGATCGGGCGCGCGCGCAACGGCGGTGCTCTTCAAGAGAACTCCGCTGATCACCACGATCCATGCAACGCCGATCAGGGGCGAAATGAACAGCGAATAGACACCGTCCGGCGCCCAGATTCCGTCAGTCGCCCACGTGCTCCCGCCGAGCAGCACCAGCACGACCGCCGCAACGCAGGCCGCGAAAAGAGCGTTCGAGATCATTCCGGCCCGCCAGAGGCCGAAGGAGCTGGCCATGATGAACATCGCGCGCGGGAAAGAGGTCATCACCATGCAGGCCCATGCCACGTCGTTCAGCCCGGCTGTGAGCGAAGAATTTCCCGGCCGGCGATCTTGTACGCAAGGGCCGCGTCCACTGCCATGAGCGCGAACAACATACCCCCGAGTGCTGCACTCGACGCGGTCACGGCCGCCCCCCAACCATCCTGCCCCGCATCGCGCAACACGCTTCTGACGGCTGCTGCGAACCAGAGAAGGTTGAGCACCGCCATGCCGAAGATGAAGGTCGCAATCAGGATCCTGGTGCGACTGCCGTCGTAAAACGCGGCAACCGTCTCGGGCGACGAGCCGAGCTTGGGCTGAGCGCCGTAGATGAAGCAGCCGATGATGAACAAGATGACGAATTGGATGCCTGCACTGCGCCACAAACGGTCCCAGAACTGGGTGCTCATGAGAATCTCTCCTGTTCGGCGTCAATCGTTATTGGGCGGCGGGCTAGCGTTCCAGCTCCATCGCCAACTCGTCGACAAAGCACCAGCTCCAGTCTTCGCCGGGTTCCAGCGAAGTGACGATCGGATGCTGCGTCGCCCGGAAGTGTTTCGTTGCATGCTTGTTCTTCGACTCGTCGCAGCAGCCGACGTGGCCGCAGGTTCGGCAGAGCCGAAGATGCACCCACGTGTCGCCGGCGGCGAGGCACTCTTCGCAACCCGCCGTGTTGGGGCTATCCGTCACCACGAAATTGAGATGGCGGCATTTAGAGGACATTAGGGATCATTTCCTACAGCGCGGTTACGTCGACTGCTTCAAAGCGTTGCTGTCGATGGGCGGCTTGCGCACGCGCTTGCCGGTCGCCGCGAAGACCGCATTGGTCACGGCGGGAACGACGCAGGAAGTGCCGGCCTCACCCATTCCGCCCGGCGGCTCCCCGCTTGTGACGATGTGGACTTCGACCGCCGGCGCCTCGTTCATGCGCAGGACGCGGTAGTCGTGGAAGTTGCTTTGCTGCGACGCGTCCGTCCTTGAGCGTGATCGCGCCATAGAGCGCCGCAGTGACGCCGAACATGATCGCGCTCTGAATCTGCGCCTGAACCGTGTCGGGATTGACCACGGTGCCGCAATCGACCGCGCAGACGACTCGGCGCACGCGAACTGCTCCGTCCTTCGCGACCTCGACTTCGGCGACCTGCGCCATGTAGGTGGCGAACGCGAACTGAACGGAGACGCCGCGGCCGATCCTGGCGGGCAGCGGCTTGCCCCAGCCGGACTTCTCGCGCGGCAAGCTCGAGCACGGCTTTCGCGCGCGGCGACTTGTCGAGGAGGGCGCGTCGATACTCGACCGGATCCTTCTTCGCCGCGGCCGCGAGCTCGTCGATGAAGCTTTCGGTCACGAACACGTTGTGCGAAGGCCCGACGCTGCGCCAGAACGCGGTGGGAATGCCGGGCGGCTCGACGCGCAGATACTCGACGTGCAGGTTCGGGAGGTCGTAGACGAGATCGATCGCGCCTTCGACCGTGTCGCCGATCGAGCCCGTTGTTGAAGCCCGGCGGAAGCCATCGCGCGATGATCGACGAGCCGGCGAAGCGATGGCTCCACGCCACCGGCATTCCGTTGGCATCCAGGCCGGCGGAGATCCGGTCGAAGAAATAGGGCCGGTACATGTCGTGCTGGATGTCTTCCTCGCGCGTCCAGACCACCTTGACCGGACCATCGACCTGCTTGGCGATCTCGACCGCGCGAATGACGCCGTCGACTTCGAGACGCCGGCCGAACCCGCCGCCGATGAGATGGTTGTGGACGACGACCTTGTCCAGCGGCAGTCCGGCGACCTTCGCGGCCGCGGCCTGCGCGCGCGCGATCGCCTGCGTGCCGACCCAGACTTCGCAGTCGTCCTTGCGCACGTGGACCGTGCAATTCATCGGCTCCATCGTGGCGTGCGCGAGGAACGGAACCTCGTAGGTCGCCTCGACCTTCGTCGCGGCGCTCGCCATGGCCTTGTCGGCGTCGCCGATGTTCTGCGCGACCGCGCCCGGATTGCGCGTGGCGGCTTCCAGCTCGCGCACGATGTCTTCCGTGGTGAGCTTCGCGTGCGGGCCGTCGTCCCATTCGATCTTGAGCGCCGCGAGCCCTTGCTTGGCCGCCCACATGTGATCGGCGACGACCGCGACGGCGTCGTCGAGGCGCACGATCTGACGCACGCCTTTCACGTTCTTCGCCGCGCTGTCGTCGACGCTTTTCAAGCGTCCGCCGAAGACCGGCGATTGCGCGAGCGTCGCGATCTTCACGCCCGGCGGCCGAGCGTCGATGCCGTAGACGGCGCGTTCCATTGACCTTCGCCGGCGTGTCCAGACGCTTGGCCGGCGTGCCGATGAGCTTGAAATCCGCCGGTCGCTTCAGCGCGACCTTGTCCGGCACCGGCATGCTCGCCGCTTCGGCGGCGAGATCGCCGTACTTGGCGCTTCGTCGGGTCGCGTCGTGATACACGACGCCGCTTCGCGCGCGGCAGGACGCCGGATCGACGTTCCATCGCTTCGCGGCGGCCGCGATCAGCATGGTTCGGGCCGTCGCGCCCGCTTGGCGCATCGGCTGCCACGACGCGCGTACCGCATTCGAGTTGCCCGTGGCCTGCACGCCGAGCAGCGGATTGACGTAGAGCTTTTCGTTGGGCGGAGCATGCTCGAGGCGAACCTGCGACAGGTCCACCTCCAGCTCTTCGGCGATCAGCATCGGGAATCGACGTGTAGGTGCCCTGGCCCATCTCGACGTAGGGCATGATCAGGACGATCTGCCCGTCGCGGCCGATGCGGATGAAGGCGTTGGGCTCGAAGCTTCTCGCGCCGGCGCGCGTTCGCTTCGCCGCGCGCGAGCGGCAGCGCGAGGCTCAGCAACAAGCCGCCACCCGCCGCGGCGCTCGCCTTCAAAAACGTTCGCCGCGAAACGCTGTTCGGTGATTCGGTCGAAGTGGAGTGCTCGACCTGACGTCGATATGATCGAGGCTCATGTCGGCTCCGCAGTGTCGTCTCGCGCTATGCCTTCGATTGCGCGGCCCGCTTGATGGCTTCGCGGATCCGGATATAGGTGCCGCAGCGACAGATGTTGCCGGACATCGCGGCGTCGATATCCGCATCGCTGGGATGAGGATTCTTGGCGAGAAGCGCCGCCGCCGACATGATCTGTCCCGACTGGCAATAGCCGCACTGAGGCACTTCGCCGGCGAGCCAGGCCTTTTGCACCGCGGCTCCGGCGGGCGTCTTGCCGACGCCTTCGATGGTCGTGATCGACTTTCCGGCGACGGCGCGAGCGGCGTGATGCACGAGCGGATCGCAGCGCCGTCGACGTGCACGGTGCAGGCGCCGCACAGGCCGAGGCCGCAGCCGAACTTCGTGCCCGTCATGCCGAGGACGTCGCGCAGCGCCCACAGCAACGGCATGTCGTCGGGTAGATCGAGTTTGCGTGGCTTTCCATTGACGTTGAGCGTGACCATGGCGTCTCTCTCGCTTCATTGATTGGACTGGCGCAGTCCTGGCGGCTTCGATGATCAGCTTCGCCACTTCCGCCGGATGCGAGAGCATCGCCACATGGCTCGACGGCAGCGTGATCGTCTTCGCGTTCATCGTCTTCGCGAACTTGCGCTCCAGGTCCGGCTGAATCATCCGGTCATTGGCGGCGACGACATACCAGGTCGGTTTGGTCTTCCACGCGGCGTTGGTGACCTTGGCGCCGAATATCGCGCCGTTCGTCGCGCCCTGCGTGGCGGCGATGAGCTTTCTCTGCGCCACCGGAAGATCCGGCGCAAAGTCCTCCATGACACCCTTGGTCGTCATCGTCAGGTATCCATCGGCGCCGGGTCGCAGCTCCGCGCCGCCGGGCGGCGGCGGAAAGTCCTTGCCGAGATCGCCGACCGCTTGCCCGACATCGGGTGCGAACGCGGCCACGTAGACGAGGCCGGCGACCTTGGGATCGGCGCCCGCTTCGGTGATCACCACCCCGGCCCACGAATGGCCGACCAGAATCACGGGGCCATCCTGCAGCGCGATCGCGCGCTTCGTCGCGGCAAGGTCGTCCTCGAGCGAGGTCAGCGGATTCTGCACCGCCACGGCATTCAAGCCGGCCTTTTCGAGCAATGGAATCACCTTGGACCAGCTCGATCCGTCGGCCCAGGCTCCGTGCACGAGAACGACGTTGCGCACGCCGCGCGCGCTGGCGTCCGCGGCGAATGCGGATTGTGCGACGATCGACATCGCAACTGCGCATGCAATAGTCAAGCCGGACAGGACTTGTAACGGGCGAATCATGTATGCCTCCTTGTTGCGGATGCGCCGGGGTAGGGTGCGCTCAAGCAGCCACCGGACGGCGTCAGTGTCCGGAAACCGAGCGTCCCGCGAATGTCGGTTCAATCGGGCTGCGTGACAGACGACACAAACGCCCGCTTCGAATAGTGCTGGCGAACTAACCTGACTAGCGCCTAATCGAGGGTCAGCGCCGTGACCGTCCGGGTTGCGACTGAGACGAACCGGCTCTGCGCCGAGTCTTGGCGACAGTTCCGGACGGCTTCGAAGGCATAGGATGACTTGCGCTCGAGTCCCTTGCTGGCAGCAACACGCGCCTCACCGCTGTCCTGAGATGGTGCGCGGACAACGGCTTCTTCAGCACTTCGCTGGCACCCGCGTCGCGGGCCCGCTCGATGACCGCCGCGCTGAGGTATCCGCTCACGATCAGGGTCGGAAGCGTTGGCCTGTAGGCTCTCATTTTGCGAATGAGCTCGGAGCCCAACGCGCCAGGCATGCTCTCGTCGGTGATGACCGCATCGAACTGATCAGGATGCTCCAGGAATGCTTCGAGAGCCTTCGCGCCGGAGGTGAAGCCTACTGCCGAGTATCCCGATTCCGTCAGCGTTGTCGTCGCAAGCCTCACCAGTGCCTCTTCGTCGTCGATGACCATGATCCGGCCTCGTGCGGCTCGCCGGGGTTTCCGCTCCAGCGCGCTCTTTGGGCTTGCCCGGCACGGCGACATCGTCGACCGATGGCAGGTAGACCGTGAACTCGCTTCCCTTGCCGACGCTGGTCGCGACGTCGATGGCACCGCCGAGCCCGGTCACGATGCCGTGCACCAGCGAAAGGCCGAGGCCGGTTCCGACGCCGACTTCCTTGGTGGTGAAGAACGGATCGAAGATCTTTTCGAGGATCTTCGCAGGGATGCCGCTGCCTGAATCCGAGACGTTCACGACTATGTAGTCCCGTGCCGTTATGGAGCCGGTCGTCACGACGCGTGGTGCTTGGATCTGGACCCGGTCGAGCGACACGCGCAGCGTTCCGCCGGAGGGCATCGCCTGCACGGCGTTCGTCAAGCAGATTCATGAGCACCTGATGGATCTGGGTTGGATCGCCCATCACGGCGGCGTTGCCGGCATGTAGCTGTCGCTCGATGACGATGTGCCGCGGCAATTTGGCGGCGAACAGCGCGAGCGTTTCCCGCACGACCTCCTCGACATGCACCGCAACCCGCTCGCCGACTCCGCTGCGGCTGAACGCGAGGATGCGTTCGACCAGCGCGTGGCCGCGCTCGCCGGCGATCATGATGCTTTCGATGTCGCGGCGCAGCCGACTGCCGGCGCGCACGTTACGAAGCGCCATCTCGCCATAACCCAGTATCGCGCCAAGGAGATTGTTGAAGTCGTGCGCGATGCCGCCCGCAAGCGTACCGAGCGCTTCAAGACGTTGGGCCTGGCGCAACTGGCGCTCCAGCTGCTGCACCTCCTGCGTCGGCAAGATGGCGATCGGTGACGTCGAGCATGAATCCGACGATGCGCGTGGGTTTGCCCTCCGGATCGAAGAACATCCGGCCCTTCGCGTGCAGCCAACGGATCGCGCCTCCGGGGTGCAGCACCCTGTATTCGGCATCGACGTCGCCCGTTTGCTGCGCAGCCTTGATCGCGGCGTCGACACGCTCGGCCAGTCTTCCGGGTGGAGCAGCTTCTTCCACGACTCGTATGTCCCGTCGTACGAGCCGGGTGGAATTCCATGCATCGCATTCCAGGTCGGGCGACCAGCAGTTCTCGCCTTCACCCGCGCCGATTCGCCACTCGAACGCGACTGCGCGGGCGGCCTTCTGCGCGACTTCCAGCATCTCCTGGCGCGAACGCAGCTCTTGTTCGACGCGCTTGCGCTCGGTGATGTTGCGCGCGACGCCCTGGTAGCCGCGGAACTCGCCCTTGTCGTCGAAGATCGGCGTGCCGCTGGTGCTGACGTAGCGCATTGTTCCGTCGCCACCCGGCCGGGCATACTCGAAGTCGCGGAACGGCTTGCGCGCCGCGAGCAGCTCCTGGTGTTCGGCCCAGGAGCTCGACAGCGGCACGGCGCCGGAAAGCTCCCAGCGCGTCTTGCCGATGGCGGTGCCTCCGGGATAGCCGTCGGGCGGGTCGATGGCGGCTGTGGAAAAGGTGAAGCGCAGCTCTTCATCCTGCCGCCAGTACCAGTCGGACCAGAGCGCGGTCAGGGCGCGGAAGCGTCCTTCGCTCTCACGTAGATCGTCCTCGGCGCGCTTGCGCTCCGTGATGTCGAACATCGCCGCAAGCATGCGCACGGGCTTGCCGTCGGCGCCGGCGAACGCGTGCTTGCGCTCCAGCACCCAGATGACCTCGCCGTCGGTCCGCACCACGCGGAACTCCGTCGTCTGGACCTGCAGTGTCTCGAGCGCACGGCGGCGGGTGGCGAGGAATCTGTCGCGGTCCTCGGGGTGGACCTGATCCTTGAAGAGCGGATAGCGGCCGCTCGCCGGCATCGGCCCGCGCAGCCATTCGGGAGAATCGCTCCAAGTGAGCAGATCCTCCGCGACGTTCCAGTCCATGATGATCATGCGCATCGCGGCCTGGCCGAGCTGCAGCCGTTCGGTCTGCTCGCGCAGCGCCTCCTCGGCGCGTTTGCGCGCCGTGATGTCGGTCGACGGACGCCGACGTCCAGCCGCAGGATCGGCCCTGGCGTCGTCGCGCACGACACATGCCGCACGCGAGTATCCAGCGCGTCTCGCCGGGACGTGGCACGGATCCGCATCTCCATCGCGAGGCGCGTGCCGCCGCTCGCAAAGAGCTCCTTCACCGCGTGCTCGCCGACGTTCGTCGCGGTCGTCGGGATGAATCGGAATCTTCGCGCGCGCCATCGAAATCAGCTCGCCGGCGAATCGCGCTGCCGGCGGAAAATCGGCCATCTCGATCAGCTTCGCGCGAGACGTAGAACTCGTCGGTCCGGAGACGTCCCAGTCGCAGTAACCCTGCCTCGGCCGCCAGCATCGCGCGCTGCATAGCGCTCCTCGGATTCTCGCAGCGCGTCCTCGGCCCGCCGGCGCGCGTCGACGTCGCTGATCGAGCCCGCCATGCGCAGCGGCTTGCCGTCGGCGTTCCGCAAGCACAGGCCGTGTAGCCGGCGCCAGCGGTAGACGCCGTCGGGCTGCCGCAGGCGGTACTCGCCCTCGTAGGCCGGCGCCTTGCCCGTCAGGTGTGCTTGCATCGCCGCGATGCGCATCGGCACATCGTCCGGGTGGAGCGGCAGGCTTGCGGACCACGCCTCCAGCGGCATGACCTCCGGCCCGGGCGGCATGCCTGCGAGCTCTCGCGCGCGCGCGGAAATGAAGACGCGGGCAGCAGCGAAGTCGATGTCCCATACGCCGTCGTCCGACCCCGCGACCGCGAGGGCGTAGCGTTCCTCGGACAGCTTTAGTGCGGCTCCCGAACGCCGCAGCGCCTCCTCTGCGCGCTTGCGATCCGTGATGTCGGCCGCCACACCTACGCGCCGGCGCGCGCGGCCCTCGGCGTCGCGTATCACCTTGCCACGTACGTGAAGCCATCGTATCTCGCCCGGGCGCGGAATGAACCGGCAGTCGTATTCGAAGTGGTCCTGGTCGGGGTTTTGCCACTCCGGCCTGACCCGATCACCCTTGATTATGTCGTCGAGGAGACTCCGGTCATCGGGATGCAAGGGTATCTGCTTGAGGAACTCGGCACGATTCACGATTGTTGCATGTCGGGGAAAATCGTAGATCTCGTTCAAGCGCTCGGAAACGAACATTTGTCCGGTCTCGAGATCAGCGTCGAAATGACCCTCCGCGGCCGCTTCCATTGCGAGCGCGTAGCGCTCCTCGGAAAGCCGCAGCGCCTCCTCCGCGCGCTTGCGCGCATCGACGTCGGAAAGCAGCACGTACCATCGCACGATCCGCCCGGTCGCGTCCCGAAACGGAAGTCCGCGCACCTGGTTCCAGCGATACACACCGTCGAATCGGCGGATGCGCGCCTCGAAATCGTAGGGCTCGCCCGCCGAGATCGAGCGCGTGAAGATCGCCGCCACGCTAGGCAGGTCTTCGGGATGTACGGTTCCGTTCGTGCCCCATTGCCTCATCGCCTCCAACGGCTGCCCGCAATACGTGATGAGCTCACGGTTGACCGCATCCACCTCCCCGACGGGCGTCAGGATCGCGACCAGGCCTGGAATGGCGTCGAGCACGGTCGCGATATCGCGCTTGGCGTCATTGATATCGGCGATGGAGCCTGTCCAGCGCACCACGCTGCCGGTCGGCGTCGCGCGTGGCGATGAAGTTGAACGCCAGCCAGCGCGTCTCGCCGTTCACGACGATGCGAAAATCGCCCCTGAACTTGGCCTCCCGGCCGGCGAAATGGGCGGCGATCGCCGCGTTCCATCTCTGGCGATCCTCGGGATGGAACGGAAACCGGCGCACCCAGTCGGCGCGGTCGACGAACGTGGCGTCGGGCGGATGGCCGACCATCTTCAGCATCCGAGGCGAGATGTAGAACTCGCCTGTCACCAGGTTCCAGTCCATGTGACCGTCGGCGGCGGCCTCCATCGCAAGCGCGTATCGTTCCTCCGATTGGCGAACGGCATCTATCGACTGCGCGCGCTCGATCGCGATGCTCGCCAGATGGGTGAGCTGCTCGATCCTGCCTAGTTGCTCCGCTGTCGGGCTCGCCGGTTCGCTCGGATAGATGGCGAAGGTGCCTAGTACGCGTCCTTCCGAGGATTTGATCGGCGTAGACCAGCACGTACGCAGGCCGTGCGCCAGCGTCAAGGCTCGCATCTCGGGCGACCAGCGATCATCCGCAGTCATGTCCAGAGAGATCACCTGTTCGCGAAGATGCGCCGCCGCGGCGCAGGGGCCGATCCCCAACCCGACCGGCGCCCCGTTGATGGCGGCAACGTAGCTCGGCGGGAGGCTCGGGCCTGCGCCGTGATGAAGTTGCTTCCCTCTGCGATCCACGAGCAGGATGGAGGTCAACGAACTGCGGTCGACGTCCTCGGCAAGGCGGCACAACGCGTCGAGCGTTGCGGCAAGCGATCCCCCGGCGGCAATGACCTCCAGCAGCCTCCTTTCGCCCTCGAACAGCGCATCGGCCTGCTTGCGCGCAGTGATGTCCCGAAAAATGAGATAGGCGGCGTCCTCGTCGTCGCTCAACCGAATCCGCTTCCCGGTGATGTGAGCTTGAAACCGTGAACCGTCCTTGCGTCGCCGAATGACTTCCCATTCCACCTTCCGTCCAGCGAGCAGATCCGGAGCCTCAGGGAGGGTCGGTTCGAGACCGTCGGGCATGACCAGATCGCGAAGGCTGTTTCCGACGGCCTCGTCCGACGTGTAACCGAAGATGCGCGTGAATTCGCGATTGATGCGCAGGATCCGGGGATTTCGCAGGGTCGTCAGTACGACCGCGTCGGGCGCCAGCTCGAACAGCTCGTCGAGATACGCGGTCTGCCGGAGCAGCTCTCCGTCTGCACGCTCGCACTGCGTGGGGTCAGGGGGAGAATCCGAGGACTCGATCATGTGTGCTCCGCCGTCAACGGTCTGAGTGAATCGCACGACATCCCGCGCGTCCAACGTCGCCACCGATTTCCGTTCACGGCTCCTTCAGGCAATCGCGGACGGCGCGCAGCAACTGTTGGCGCGTGAACGGCTTCGGCAACACTTTACGGACGTGCAGCCGTTGCGCCGGCTCGCTGGATCCACCCAGGCCGCGCCGAAAGCGGGCGGACAATGCCAGGATGGGCGCAGCATAAGCGGCATGCAGCGCCTCTATCGTATTCCCCGCACCGCCGGGTTCGGAAATATCTGCGATTACCAGCCGGGGAATAACCTTGGGTAATGCATGGTTTTTGACCACCGGAAGAACCTGATACGCGGCCTCGTCGAGCCAGCGCTCGAGCAGCTCGCGAATAAGGTCGTCCGGTTCAACGATGACGATGCAGTCATCGGGGGGCACGGAAACTCCTTGCTGAGTACGGATCTTCGGCACCGGTCGGTGACGCCGCCCGCGGTCTCATTCGAACCCGAGGAACCCACCAGACTGTGGCACCGCGCCGCTCCGATATGACAAACGACATATACCTTCGGGAAGCTGACAAATCCGCGTTGTACCGATCGGCCAGTATCGCGGCACAATGCTCGCTCCAGGCCATCAACCCTTTTCCCAGATCAAGATGCCTGCGCGGCAAGCCACGCTTGCGCCGATTCATGTCCTCGCCGTCGACGACGACCCGTCGGTGCGGCAGATGATCGTCGACTACCTCGGCGACAACGACATCGAGGTGACGGCCATTGGAACGGGGAGCGAGGTCGCGCCGGCGATGGCGCGCGAGACGATAGATCTGGTCATCCTCGATCTGAAGCTGCCGGGCGAGGATGGCATGCAGATCGCCCGCGAGCTCCGCGCCGAGTCGGATATCCCGATCATCATGCTGACGGGCCGCAAGGATGAAGCCGACCGCGTGATGGGCTTGGAGCTCGGCGCCGACGACTACCTCACGAAGCCTTTCTCCCCGCGCGAGCTTCTGGCGCGCATCCGGGCGCTGCTGCGTCGCTCCCGGGCGCAGGAGTCCGTGGCCGATGGCCTCTCCCGGATCAGGGCGTATCGCTTCGCGGGATGGGAGCTCAACGTGCGGCTGCGCCGATTGAAGTCGCCGCAGGGCGAGATCGTGCCGACGACCAACAGCGAGTTCAACCTGCTGGTCGCTTTTCTGGCTGCGCCGCAGCGTGTCCTATCCCGTGAGCAGCTGCTCGAGCTTTCACGGCTGCACAACGACGAGGTGTACGACCGCTCGGTGGACGTGCAGGTCGGACGGCTGCGCAGGAAGATCGAGACCACGGAAGATCGCACGCGGCTGATCCGGACCGAGCGTGGCGCCGGATACGTTTTCACGGCGCCGGTCGAAATCGTGCGCTAGCGGCTTGTGCACGGGCGCGCCCAGCGCGCGCCACCACGGGCTCGCTGCGTGGCGTCGGTGACGCCGTGCGCCGTCGCGACGGCCGCTTTACCCTTCAACATTGGCAAGCTCCCGTTGCAGTTCGGGATGGCGCGCTGCGGCGCGTCGGGCATTCTCGGCGAGGTAGTCAAGGCGACTTGGCCAAGCCCCAGGGTGAGGTCCGCGACCAAGTTCTGTCCCGACACGATCTCGAGCACCGATAGCCGCGCGACGTCGGCGATAACGTGACGAAAGAGCTGGAGCTCGGCCGGCGTGTTCCACGCTTCCTTCACGACGATGTCCTCGAGGTGATAGCGCACCAACTCGCAGATCCGCGGCGTGCCATCGACGTGGGCAATGACCCTCAGCAGGAAATTCGGTTTGCGCAGGCTCTCATCTTGACCGCGAGATAGGGGGTGACGATCCCTGAAACAACCCACGAGAACAGTACGGCCGTACCGACAATCCAGAAGATGCCGCCCGCGTATTGCCCGCACACGGCGTCGCGGCGACGCCCCATCACCTAGCTTCCCGTCGGCCCGCGCAAGTCGAGCAGTGCTAGACTATTCTCGACGGGGCGTCGAGGCGGTGGATTTACTACCCCCGGGCTCAGCGTCGCATGGTTGCGCGATGTCCGCGTCCACGCCCTTGCCGGCGCTGGGAGAGTCATGAATGACGCGCTCGGGAAGTTCGCAGGCGGCCGGACTTCTCGGCGTACGTCAGATGCTGTGCCGTCGTTACTAACGAAACTGAACGTACGAGGCTAGGAGGAAGTATGTTTAGCGTGCCCAGAGCAGGACGAACCAATCCGTTGCGCAAAACTATCCTTGCGATGGCGGTTTTGGCAGTGACGAGTGTCGGCGCACAAACTGCGCCGTACGTTATAGAAACGATTTCAACGCATGCGGACCGCGTGAGCGGCGGCGATGTGCTCGTCAAGATCACCTATGATCCGGTCGGTCAAACTGGCCCTCTCGTGATCAAGCTGAACAATGTTGACGCGACGGGGCAGTTTCGTGCTGGAATCGAACCCAACACGATGGTCGGCCTTGTTCGCGGCCTTGCCTTGGGACCGAATACATTGAGGGTGCTCGGCAAGAGCACCACAGGCATAAGGGATCAGAGCCTGCAAATCACGAATTACGACATAAAAGGCCCCATCATTTCTGGCCCCTACGAATCGCCGTTCATCTGCCAGACCGCTAGCTTCAATCTGCCAGCGGGGCTGGGGAACCTTGGCGCGCCGCTCGATGCCAACTGCTCGATAGCGACGCGAGTCGACTATCTCTATATCTCCACGGCCGGCGGCGCCTTCAGGTCACTGCCGGGCACGACGGCGCTTCCCGCCGACGTCGCGATGACGACCACGCTCGAAGGAAAGACGGTGCCCTTCGTGGTGCGCCTCGAGACCGGCACCATTAATCGCGGCATCTTCCAAAGCGTCGTGCTGCACGATCCGACGACCGAGCCGGCGCCGCATCCGGTCCTCTCGCCGCCGAAAGCATGGAACAAGCGCCTGCTCGCCATCCACGGCACGGGTTGCCCGGGCGGCTGGTATATCCAGGGCGCGGCACAAGGTGTGAACCCCGTGACCGGCGTCAATATCACGCGCCTCGGCGAGGGTTGGGGGATCTTCATCAACACGCTGCAGTTCGCGGGGAACAACTGCAATATCCTGCTCAACGCAGAAACGGCCATGATGGGCAAGGAACACGTCATCGAGACCTTCGGCGTACCGAACTACACCATCAGCATCGGCACCTCGGGCGGCGCTATCGCGACGCAGGATCTTGCCGACGTGCTTCCTGGCCTCTTCGACGGCGCGATCCCGCAAGCAACCTTTCCGGACTCGATCACGATCGCCAACAACGCGAGTGACGCGCGCCTGCTGACGAACTACCTGATACTCAAGAACCCGAGCGGGTGGACAGACGCGCAAAAAGTCGCGGTGAGCGGCTATTCGGGCATCCGGGCCTTGCTCGACGACGCGAACGAATCGCAGCGTATCGATCCGGTCGCGGGCCGAGTCGACTTCCCTGGCTACGAGGGATCACAGTGGAGCAATGCGGTTCCGGTCGCACTGCGCTATAACCCGGTGACCAACCCCACCGGGGCGCGCCCGACCGTCTACGACGTCTCGCGCAACCTCTATGGCGTCGACCCCGCCACCGGCTTCGCGCGGCGGCCGTGGGACAACGTCGGCGTGCAGTACGGCCTCCAGGCGCTCAACGCCGGCGTCATCAGCGTGAAGCAGTTTCTCGATCTCAACGAGTTCATCGGCGGCTACGACAACGATGCCAACTATGTGCCGAACCGCACTGTGGGCGATCTCGGCGCGCTCACGCGCATGCAACAAGGCGGCGCGTTCCTGAACGGGGGCGGTGGGATGTCCGCGATCCCGATACTCGATGGCGGTGCCTACAACGACACCAGCGCTCACCATTACGCGGTGTACCACTTCGCGGTGCGCGAGCGCTTGCGGCAGGCGAACGGCGACATCAGCAACCACGTGATGTGGCGAGGGCCCGCGCAAAACGAACCCAACTGGCAGGCGATGGTCCGCTGGGTAGAGGCGATCAAGGCCGATCACTCGAACTTGAGCCAGCACGATAAAGTGCGGGTGAACAAGCCCGCCGATATCGTGGACGGGTGCTGGAACACCTCCACCAATCCGCCGACCTTCATCGCGGAGACGCAGATCTTCAGCAGCCAGCCCACGACCCAGTGCACCACGCGATATCCGGCGTACTCTCTGCCGCGCATTGTCGCTGGCGGCCCGCTCGCGCTCAACAACATGAAGTGCCAGCTCAAGCCGGTGAGCTTTCGACGACTATACAGTGCCCTTCACTTTCGACGAGACCGCGCGGCTGGTGCGTATCTTCCCCGACGGCGTGTGCGACTGGTCCAAGCCGGGCGTCAACTTCACCCCCGTCGTGCCTTGGCCTTCCTTCGGCCCTTCGCCCGACAACCTGGTCTACGATGTGACCCATCCCTAAGATAGGCGAGCCGGTCCGCACGGTCCGGATCACCAAGAAGCCACAGGGAAACGCAGCTCGGGACGGCAATAAGATGACACGACCGTGATCAGTTCGTCACCGCGAAGCTATCGACGATCGAGCAGGAATCTTCCGAAGAACGCCGTGAGTTCATCGTGCGCGTCCAGCGGCAGTACGTTCGAAACGTACTGGTCGGGGCGGACAACGACAATCGCGCCCTTCTCACGATCGATGCCGCGCAGCTCGAAGACGTCTGCACCGCTCTTGAGGTCTGGGCAATAGGCTTTCTCGTAGTCGATAAGCCCGAAGTGTCCCTTGCGCGGAAGCAGAATCGACGGGAAGTTCCTCGACCTTGAGATCGCGGTGTCCCTGCTGGAAGACCGCGCGAACGTCGATCACGCTGTCGATGTTCGCTCCATCCGGGGTGAAGCGGCGAACCGGAGAATTCGGCGACTCCGCAAGGAAGTCTGCGAGCTTGCGCAAGCGCCGTCCGCTCGCGTCGGCAAAGGCGTAGATGCGCCAAGCGCAATCCGCGCGGGCCGCGTGGCCGAGATGCATCGGCTTGGCATCGGCAAGGCGCACGACCGGTGCCGAGTGAAAACGCATGCCGATCGTGAAGCCCTTGGCCAGATCCTGATGGGTCGCCTCGGCGGTCAGAACTGTCGCCGGCGGGTAATGCGTCGCCACACCGGCGGTGTAACGGCCCGACTTCACGAAAGCGGCCTGAAGCTCGGCCGGATCGACGCCGCCTAACTCGGGGCGTTGCGGATCTTTCGGCGGCGAGGCCATGATCTTCGACCACTCCTTGTCGAAGTCGATGAGGCGCTGAGCGATCGCGTGACGCTCGACGTTGTACGTGCGCAGCAGTTCCGGCTTGGCGCGTCCCTCCAGCACCGACACCAGTTTCCAGCCGAGGTTGAACGCGTCCTGCATCGAAACGTTCATGCCCTGTCCGGCCTTCGCGCTGTGCGTGTGGCAGGCGTCGCCGGCGATGAACACACGCGGCAGGCGCGAGCCGGCCTGGTCCGCGGGAACATCGTCGAAGCGGTCGGTGACGCGCTGGCCGACCTGGTACACCGCGAACCACGCCACGCTTCTGACGTCGAGCGTATAAGGGCGCAACACGCGTTGAGCGGTGGCGATGACCGTCTCCTGGGTATTCTTCTCACGAAAGGCTTCGCGGTTGTTCGGATCGATTTCGCCGAGGTCTACGTAGAGCCGCACCAGGTAGCCGCCCTCGCGCGGGATGAGAAGGATGTTGCCCTCGTCCGCAGACTGAATCGCGGTCTTGAGCCGTATGTCCGGGAAATCGGTGACGGCCAGCATGTCCACCACACCCCAGGCGTGATTGGCGAAGTCGCCGTGCGGCACGGCGCCGATCGAATCACGCACCCGGCTGCGTGCCCCGTCGCAGCCGACGACGTACTTGGCGCGAACCGTAGTCTCCACGCCGTTGGCAACGTTGCGCAGCGTGACCACGACCGGGTGCTCACCCTCCGTTTCGACCTTGAGGTCTACGAATTCCACGCCGTAGTTGGCATCGAGTCGCGTCGGCGAATTGCGCATGTAGTCGAGCAGGTACTTCTGCATGCGGGCCTGGTTCACGATGACGTGCGGGAACTCCGACAACCCGTCCTCGGTATCCTGGATGCGTCCTGTGCGCTCGATCCGCGAGCGATCGGCTTTGGACGGACGCCAGAAGGCAGTCTCGTTCACCCAATAGGCCTCGCGCAGAAGCTTCCCACTCAGACCGAAGGCGTCGAACATTTCAACGGTGCGGCAGGCGACGCCGTCGGCCTGACCTACCTGGAGCGGGCCGTCGCGACGCTCGACGAGTCGCGTGCTTATGCTCGGGAAAGTCGACAATTGTGCCGCCAGCAAGGCGCCTGCCGGACCGCTGCCAACGACCAGGACGTCGACGGTGTCGGGAAGCTGGGCCGTAAGAATCTCGGGGTCGCCGGGCTTGTAGCCATCTAGATAAAACTGCATGCTTCCTCCTCGCTTGCAACGTCTGATCGAAGCATAGTACGCGCTGTCACATTTCACATGTCTTCGCAAAGAGTTCGGTATATTGCAGGGCTCGCTCGTTCGGAAAATACTCCGGACCTCATAGAACCCATATCGATGGAGAACTGACATGGTGAAGCCAGCGAAGAACACGATTTGCCTTTGGTACAACCGCGACGCCGAGGACGCGGCACGGTTTTACGCCAAGACCTTTCCCGATTCGTCCGTCGGCGCGGTGCATCGCGCACCGGGAGACTTTCCGTCGGGGAAAAAAGGGGACGTATTGACCGTGGAGTTTACGGTGATGGGCATCCCTTGCCTCGGCCTCAACGGCGGACCCGCGTTCAAGCAAAGCGAAGCGTTCTCGTTTCAGATCGCAACCACCGACCAGGCCGAAACGGATCGCTACTGGAACGCGATCGTCGGCAATGGCGGACAGGAGAGTGCCTGCGGGTGGTGCAAGGACAAATGGGGATTGTCCTGGCAGATCACGCCGGTCGCCCTGACGAATGCGATCACCGATCCCGACCCCGCTGCCGCCAAGCGCGCGTTCGATGCGATGATGGAGATGGGGAAGATCGACATCGCCGCGATCGAGGCGGCGCGTCGCGGCTGACGGTGCGAGAATCGAAATATCCCTTCCAATGCCGGCGCGTGAGCCACAGCAGTCCCGTGAGCGCGACGAGCATTCCGGGCACGCCGATGATCCACCGCGCGCGCGTTTGCGCTTTCCCCCGCAGGATTTCCTGGACGAAGCGCTCGCCGCGCGTCATCTCGTTGAAGGTCTTCTGGTACGACGCGATGCGCCGTATCTCGTCGTCGGACAGCGGCGTTCCCTGGTAGCGCGCCGCTTTCTCCAGCGCATTGAGCCGATCCACTTCGCCCTGGAAGCGCACCGCATCGCGGCGCGGCGCTTTCATAGGCGTCGCGTTCGCCGGCGCCCAGAAACCGCGTCGGACCGATCCCCGTTGCGCTTTCGACCAGTGCCAGAATCGGTTGATCGCCGGTGGGGACGATCATCAGCCAGGCGCTCGACACGAGGAGGGCGATCAGAACCGCCGCGGCAAGCGCATCGATGGCGATGCGCAGGTTGCGCCGGCGCTGCTCGATGCCGACGAACAGCAGAGCCTTCGCGAGACCGGCCAGCAGCAGGCAACCCGCTTGCGCCGCCACCATGGCGGCGCCGGTCGGCAGATCGAGCGCATACGATCCCGCGAGACCCACGGCGCAGGCCGCAATGCCGGCGCTCCATGCGATCAACAGCACGACGCGGAGCTGGTCGGAAAAGATCGAGCCGATGACCGCGGGCACGATCAGAAGGCTGAACACGAGTAGCACGCCCGCCGTGGTCACCGAGCTCGTCACGACGATGGCGAACGACAGGTAAAAAGCAAAATCGCAGATCCACACGGCGGCCCGCGTGCGGCCCGCGGGCGCGCTTTCTCCGGACAGCGCGAGCAGCGGTCGGCGCGCGAGCCAATGCAGCAAACCGATCACCGCGTACAACGCGGCGAACTTCGCAACGTCGGCGGGCTCGACCGTCAGAATGCTGCCGATCAGGATTTTCTTGACGTGCTCCGCGCCCTGCGGCGCGCGATCGACGACCAGGATCGTCGCCGCGGTCGCCACGACGTACACGATGCCGACGAATGCCTCCTGGCTCACGTAGCGCGCGAGCGCTGCGGGTGAGCGTGAGCAGCGCTGCGCCGATCGCGGTGAACAGCAGCGCGTAGCCGAATCCCGCGGCGCTCGTCGCTGCGTATCCATTCGCGAACGCGACGGTGGCGCCCAGCGCCGACAGTTGCGCGAGCGCCAGATCGGCGAACACGATCCGTCGGCGCAGCACGTGGACGCCGAGATAGGCGTGCATGAGCACGAACACCACCGACGCCGCGAAGGGAAGGGCAAGCAATGCGAGCGCATCGCTCATCGCGCTCATGGACTTCGGGCGCCCAGCGCCTTGGCGAGTGTCGCGACGTTGTAATCGAACAGCGCCAGATAGTCGTTCGTTCCCTCGATGCTGCCGACCGAGATCGCCAGGCGAACCATCGGCACCGAGAGCTTCCGCGCCACGAAGCGCGACGCGTCGTCCGGCTCGTAGGGCTCGTGCACGATGGCGCGCACGTTGGCCTTGCGTCCGGCGGCGATCACCTGCGCGAGATGGGCCGGGCTGGGCGCAACGCCCGCCTTGGGCTCGATGAACGCAATGACATCGAGCCGAAAGCGGCGCGCAAAATAGGGCCAGGAGTTGTGATACGCGATGAGCTTGGTCCCGGCGAACGGCGCCAGCGTCTGGCTCCAGCGTGCGCGCGCAGTCTCGAGCTGGGACAGAAATCCCGCGCGGTTCGCGAGGATCTGCTCGCGTTGTGCGGGAGCGATGCGCACGAGAGCTTCGGCGATGCCCGCGGTGATGGTGATCGCGTTGTCCGGATCGAGCCAGTAATGCGGGTTGGCGACGCCGTGCGCATGGCCGCCTTCGTTGACGACGCTCTGTCCGCGTATCTCGAGCAACGGGATGCCGGCCGAGGCATCGAGATTCGCGTCGCCTCCGCGCATCAGCCGCTTGTCGCCGGTCTGCCTGACCAATGCATCGAGCCAGTAGTCGTAGCCCAGGCCGACGCGCACGAGCAGATCCGCGCGCCGCAGTTTGGCGAGGTCGCCGGGACGCGGCTCGAAGGCTTCCGGATCGACACCGGCCGGGACGATCGATTCCACGGTGACGAGATTGCCGCCAACCACCGCGACGAGCGCCGCGAGATCGGTGGTCGTCGCCACCACATTCACGGCGGCCAAAGCAGGCGCGGCGACGAGGGCGGCCAGCTGCGCGGCCGCCCCGATCACCAGGCCGAGGAGCCCGGCCCGCACGAAGCTACTTCGACGCTACCCAGGTGCTTTTCGGCAGCAGACAGTGCACCGCTTTTTGCGCTCCGGCTCGGCGCGGCCAGACGACAATCCATCACCATGCTGGCGAGACTGTACGCATCGAGCCGGCTCAGCTTCTTGTCGCTCTGCAGGAGCTCGATCATCGCCCACGAGGCGTCGTCCATCGCCTTGTTGAGGTCGGCGTCCTTGCCGACCGTCACGAGGTACGCCTTGTTTTCCTTCTCCGGCAACGCTTCGATCTTGCGCGTACCGACTTTTCGCGGTGAAGCAGTGGATGCCCTTGTTGACGTCGACCACCTGGCTGATCCGGCAATCCCACGTCGCCATCATCACCTTGTCGACCTGCTCGGTGGGAACCTTGCGCTGCTCGGTCAGCACTTTGCTCGTCTCGCCCTTGAGGAGATCCAGCGCCTTGTTGAGATCGCGGTCGATGCCGAGCGTGATCCACGCATCCTTCGTTTCGATGCGCGGCCATTCGAGCGGCATGTTCTTGACCACGTCGACGGTCACGTTCATTTCCTTGTACGCGGTCTCGAGCGCGGTGAGGTTGATCTCGCCGTTGCCCTGCGCCGCGTGCGAATCGCCGGTCCAGAGGAGCGCGCCCTTGACGAAGACCGGAACGTACAGCGTCGCGCCTTCGGTCAGGTCGCGGACGTCGATGTTGCCGGCGTAGCGTCCCGGCGGCACCGAGCTGTATTGCCCGGGCTCGGCGCGGGCCACGCCGATGGTGCCGGGGAACGGCGCCAACGGAATCTCAATTCCCGGGGCAAACTCGGCGACCTTGCGCTCGAGGTCGAGGTAGAAATACTTGACCTGCCCCTCGGGAAATTTCGCCGGAAACTGGCCGAACATGCCGGGCACGTTGAAGTTGGTCCCGTACGCGCGCGGCACGATCTTGTTGATCCGCACCTTGAGCACGTCGCCGGGCTCGGCGCCTTCGATGTAGACCGGGCCCGTCAACGTGTGGGGTCCGCGGCCGGGAAAGTCGGTGCGCAGCTTCTTGATCTGCTCGATCGTCGTTCCCGGCACGACCTGGTTGTGCGAATGCATCATCGTCTCGAAGACGATCGAGTCGCCCGAGTCGACGTGCAGCACCGGGGGCTGCGCGTTGTTGAACCATCCCCATTGCGTCGTTTCCATGGTCGCCGGCAGCAGATGAGTCTTGCCGGGATAGCGCTTGGCGGGAACCGTTCGCAGCTGCTCCTGCTCCGGCGTCGAGGCCGGAGAGAAAGGCTGGATCACCGGCGGAGGCGGGGCGGGGGCTGCAGCGAGGTGGCGGAGTCGCAGCGGGAGGCGCGGCCGGCGTTGCCGGTTGCTGTGCACCCGCGATCGAGACGGCGATTGCCGCAACCGAACCCGCGACGAAAACAATGCGCGCGCGACGAAGCGCAACGCTCGATTGAATGAACATCGGTGATCTCCCTTGAGCGAGTGGTGGCCCGCGCGACGTCATCGCAATCAGGTCCGCGATTATCGTAGCAGATCAGCGCCGACTCGGCACCCTCCCGCAGACGCGTCGGCCGTTTCTTTTTGGTGCGCAACGGCGGAATTGCGTCGCGATTCGTGCGTGGCGTTAACGACCATCATCGGAGTCGAAGCAGCGAGCCAGAGCGGACCGCATCATGTGGAGTTTCGAGACAGGAAACAAAGGTATATGCTTGCTGGCGACGGTAGTGCGCTCGCGATTCGATCCTCGCGTCGGCAGCGCACCGGCTCAGGTGCCGGCCTCAACCTTGGCATCTGCAAACCAACATCACTCTGAAAGGAGTCACAAATGCTCAAGCTCTTGGCAACTGCCACGTTAGTCGTCGGTGCCGCTGTCTTCACGAATGCTCCTGCCACGGCGCAGAGCACCTCAACGATGATGGGCTCCGCGCCCGGCAAGGTGGGGGTGGGGCAGATCACCAATGTCACGGCCACCATCACCGCCATCGACAAGGCGAAGCGTGACGTGACGCTCAAGGGTCCGCAGGGGAACGAGATCACCGTCACCGCCGGTCCGGAGGTCAAGAATTTCGACCAGCTCAAGGTCGGAGACCAGGTCGACATGAAATACGCCGAGGCGGTGACGATGGAGCTCAAGAAGGGCGGCGGCATGATCGTCCAGCGTACCGAGCAGACGGGCGAGGCCGGCGCGAAGCCTGGCGCTGCGCCTGCCGGCCTCATGGGCCGCGAGGTCACGATTGTCGCCGACGTCGTCGCCGTCGACGCCGCGAAGCAAACGATCACACTCAAAGGGCCGGTGCACACCATCGACCTGCGCGTCGACGATCCAGCGCAGTTCAAGCGCATCGCAAAGGGCGATCAGGTGGAAGCGAAATTCACCCAGGCGCTGGCGATCTCGGTCGAACCGAAGAAGTAAGCGGTTGGCGTATTTCGGCCGATATCGACGCAGCATCGGCCCAAAGCCGAACGCTGCGCCGTCGCGGGCGGAGTTACGACTGACCTGTCCGCGACTACCGAGTACGCCAGTCGATTCCGGGGAAGACAACCCATGAAGCGGACAATGAAGCAGACAATGGCAGCCGTCTGGAAGGCGCTGATGCGAGGTTTGCTTATTGTCGTGCCGGTATATCTGGCGATCTTGTTGCTGCTCAAGGGGATGAAGACGGTGGCCAATCTGGTGCGGCCGTTCACCGCGCTTCTCCCCGATTGGGTTCCCGCCGAAGACCTGCTGTCGCTGCTCCTCGTTCTCGCCATCTGCGCCATGATCGGCGCCACCGTCGGTACTCGCATCGGACGCGGGGTTCGGGACTGGCTCGAGCGCTCCGTCTTCGAACGCATTCCTGGCTACGGGGTCATTCGCAGCCTCACGCGCCAGATGGCGGGGAAAAGCAGCGAGAGCACCTGGAGGGCCGCGCTGATCGAGATCGAAGATGCGTTTGTCCCGGGGTTCATCATCGAGGAGTTCGAGGACGGGCGCTACACCGTCTTCATCCCCTCGGTCCCGACGCCGTTCGCGGGTGCCGTCTACGTTCTCGATCGGAAGCGGGTGCATCCCGTGGACGTGCCGTTTACCGATGCGGTCAGGGTCATCTCGCGCTGGGGATCCGGCGCGCAGAACCTGGTTGCGGCGATGGAGCGCCGCGAGTCGATCGCGCCACGCTAACTTAGCTGGCGCGTCGATTCACTCAGTCGGGTTCGCAGATCATGACGCGTCACGAGCAGTTCCGCCGAGACGATTCGCGGAGCAATCGGGTTGACACGGCAGGTCCGGAGGTGTCAGATGTGATCGACCTCAGAGCAACCAGGGCGCTGCGGTAGGAGCTGCCGATCGATCCCTTCAATCCTCGGCAGCGAAGTGCAATTGGAAGAGATCGATAGGGAGTGATCGATGACGATTCCCAAAGCGGCGCTGGGCTTGGCCGTCGAGACGAACTCGTTCGAAAGTATTCAAGCGACCCAGCCCGGGCTGCCAAAGATTCTGGCGATGGGCCTGCTGGCTGCGTCGCTTGTCGCCCGGGCATCTTTGCGCAGACCGCGCAGCCCGCGCCGGCGCCCGCCGCCACGCCGGCGCCCGCGGCAAACGCCGTCGATGCGGCGTCGGTACAGGCCCTCAAGGACATGGGGACGTACCTGCAGACCCTGAAGCGCTTCCACGTTTCGACCGAAGCGACCGGCGAGCGCGTTCTGGCCGATGGACAGAAACTGCAGCACGTGGCGACGGCCGAGCTGGACGTCGATCGCCCGAACAAGCTGCGCGTCGTGATACGCAATGCCCGTTCGCAGCGCGAGATCATCTACGACGGCAAGACGGTCGCGTTCTATACACCCGCGCAAAAGTATTATTCGACGGCCGAATTCTCCGAGCCGATCGGCGGACTGATCGACAAGCTCGAGCAGAGGTACGGCGTCCAGCTTCCGCTGCAGGATCTGTTCCTGTTCGGCACGCCGATGGCGAAGCTCGACAAATTCGAGTCGGCGATGAATGCCGGACAGGATTTCATCGACGAGGACCTCTGCGACCACTACGCGTTTCGCCAGGGCAAGATCGACTGGCAGATATGGATCAGTACGACGGCGGGCAAGCCGTTGCCGCGCAAGATCGTGATCACCAATCGCGCCGATGAAGCGCGTCCGCAGTCGATCTCGCTGATCGACTGGAACCTGAAGCCGACCTTCAAGGATTCGGTGTTCAAGTTCACGCCACCCGCGGGCGCGAAGAAGATCGAGATCGTTCCGCGCAAGAATTCATAGGGGATTGCCATCATGAACAGACTATTCGGGAAATTCCCGGCGATCACGGCGGCCATTCTCGTGGCGGCCAGCTTTGCGATGATTTCCGACGTCGATGCCGCACGTGGCGGCGGTGGTGGCGGCGGGGGCGGCGGTGGCGGTGGTCGTGGGGGCGGTGGTGGCGGCGGCGGTGGTGGCGGCGGGGGTGGTGGTGCTCGTGCCGGCGGAGGCGGCGGTGGGGCGCAGGCGCAGGCCGGTGGCCAGAGGCAAAGCGCGCAGGCGAACAATTCCCGCGCCGATGCGCGCACGAACGATGTCCGCGGCACCAGCGTCAACAACGTCAACAATGTCAACGTCGAGCGCAACGTCAATGTCAGCGGCAACAACAATTGCTGCAACGGCGGTTGGGACAACGACTACCATCCAGTGGCCACCGCGGCTGCGATCACGGCGACGGCAGCCGTCATCGGCTCCGTGGTGCGCGCTCCCCCGGCCGGCTGCGTGCCGGTGAACTATGGCGGCGCGGTCTATCAGCAATGCGGAAGCACGTGGTATGCGCCGCAGGGGTCGCAGTACGCCGTCGTCGCTCCGCCTTATTGATCGTAGGGGCGCTGCATAACAGGACGCGGTCGCAGTGTCGCAGCGGGGCTGGATTTATCGAGCGGCGGACCAGGTCTGCCGCTCGAGCTTAATGGCAAGGGGACCAAGTACGACAAGGATGCTGATCTGAAGCTGAGACGCATGGCATCACCCACATCTCTTGGGAGGGAGGCAACGTGGACTTTTCGACCCTAGGTAACTCGTTAGGAATCGCATTCGGTGCGGAGCTGCCCCGCATTCTCGGCGCAATCCTTATCCTGATCGTCGGCTGGATCGCAGCGGTCTTCGTGCGGGCCGGAGTTCGGCGCCTGTTGGCTGCGACGCAGCTGAATTGGAGGATCGCCGAAACCACCGAGTACAAGCTCGATCTGGAATCGGGAATTTCCGCCGGAGCCTTCTGGCTGATCATCCTGATCACGCTGATCGGCGTGTTCAATTCCCTCGATCTTGCCCTCGCTTCCGGACCGTTCGAAGTCCTGGTCAAGCAGATCGCCGCCTATCTCCCGCGCCTGGTCGCCGGCGTGCTGCTCGTGCTCGTCGCCTGGTTCGTCGCGGTCGCGTTGCGCGCCATCGTCAACCGTGCGCTCGATGCGAGCGGCCTGGACGAAAAGCTCTCGGCCAATGCCGGCATGCAGCCCATGCGCAAGAGCGTCGGCAACATGCTTTTCTGGCTGGTGATACTTCTGTTCGTTCCCGCCATCCTCAATGTCCTCGATCTCGACGGTTTGCTCGATCCGGTCAAGGTCATGGTGACCAAGTTCCTCGCCATCGTGCCGAACATGGTCGGGGCGTTCCTCATCGGATTCGTCGGCTGGTTGGTCGGGAAAATCCTTGCGGGCCTCGTGACCAACATCCTCGCCAGCGCCGGTGCCGATCAGGGCGCGCATCGCCTGGGACTCGATCCGTCGCTACGCATCTCGCGAATCGTCGGCACCATCGTTCTGATCTTCGTGTTCGTGCCGGCGCTGATCGCCGCGCTCGACGCGCTCAATATCGAAGCGATCTCGAGACCTGCGACCGACATGCTGGGCAAGCTGCTCGCGGCTGTTCCGAACATCGTCGCCGCAGCGCTGATTCTCGTTGTCACGTACTACGTCGCCCGATTTGCCGCCGCGTTGCTCGGTCGCCTGTTGAACGGCATGGGCTTCGACACCCTGCCGCAGAAGCTTGGCATCGCGAGCGTTTTCGCAGGCGGCGTGCAGCCGTCGCAGCTCGTATCGATGATCGTATTGTTCTTCGCCATGCTGTTTGCGACCGTCGAGGCGGCGAACCGTCTCGAATTCACTCAGGTTCGCGATGTCGTTACGCTATTCATCAGATTTGGCGGCAACATCCTCCTGGGTACCGTGATCCTCATTATCGGGTTCTGGCTGGCCAATCTCGCGTACAACGCGATCCGGCGCGCAGATACCACGCATTCGGAGAGCCTCGCCGGCATCGCCCGGGTTGCCATACTGGGCCTGGTCATCGCCATGGGGCTGCGCGCGATGGGCATTGCCGACGACATCGTGGACATGGCGTTCCTACTCGCCTTCGGGGCCGTCGCGGTGGCGGTGGCATTGTCGTTCGGACTCGGTGGTCGAGAGGCTGCAGGCAGGCAGATGGAGTACTGGCTGGCGAAATTCAGAAGGGATACTTGACTTGAAAAACGTTGACTTGAAGAACGCGGGTCGCAGCGCGCTAGCGAAGGGCAAGTCGGCCGGGAAGCGGCTCGCGGCGACCACCAGGTCCGCCGGGAAAAAAGCTGCCGTGCTGGTCGGTGACTTGAACAAGGACGGCAAGGTCGATGGCGAAGACGGGAAAATTGCTGCCGCCAAGGCCAAGGGAATCGCATCGCGCGTAAAAGAAGAAGCCGGAACGCTGGCCAAGGCCGCGGCGAAGAACGACATGGTCAAGGATGCCGCGGCCGGTGCCGCAATCGGTGCTGCGGTGGGGATTCCAGTGCCGATCGTCGGACCCGCGGCAGGAGCGGCCATGGGAGCGATCGTCGGGGTCGCGAAGAATTTGAGGACCGCCGCCAAACCCCCGTCGGCGGCCACGGGAGAGCAACCCAAACCCTCCCAAGCGCGAGGCGCTTCCGAAAGCCACGCAGTCGCCGCCGCCTGCCGCGAAGCCACGCACATCGCCGCAGCGTTGAGCGATAAAGGACTTCGACCTGCTGCTGACCGAGGCCGCGCAACGCGCGCCGATCGGCGAGCTGGTCGACATCATGGATGTCGGGTTCACGTGCGCCTTTCTCGCCACGTCGTACGCGCGTCGGCTTTCTGGCGAAACGTTCTATGTCGACGGTGGCGTGAATATCATGGCGTGAAACGGCGCTGGTCGAGACGCTTTTTTGCTCGCGGGCGGTGTCATTCATCTCACCCTCGAACTGGCCGCGAACGACAGCGCGGCCGGCTAGATCCACCGAAGGAGAAGTCATGGCAAGCATTCCGAAAGTCGAGAACGAGCGATGGGACGTCGCATGGCGCGGATTCGCGCCCGGGAGCTGGCAGAGCCGCGTCAACGTCCGCGAATTCATCCAGCGCAACTACACCCCGTACGAAGGTGACGGAGCCTTCCTGCAAGGCGCTACCGAGCGCACGACGCGGCATGTGGCAGACGCTGCAGCCGCTGCTCGCCAAGGAACGCGAGAAGGGCATCCTCGACGTGTCGCAGGTCCCCTCCAGCATTCTCGCGCACGAGCCCGGCTACATCGACAAGGAGCACGAGATCATCGTCGGCCTGCAGACCGACGCGCCGCTCAAGCGCGCGATCATGCCGTTCGGCGGCTGGCGCGTGGTCGCGGCGAGCCTCGAATCCTACGGCTACAAGCCGGACGAGCGCGTCGGCGAAATCTTCACCAAGTACCGCAAGACGCACAACGACGGCGTATTCGACGCCTACACGCCGGACATCAGGGCTGCGCGGTCGTCGGGCATCGTGACCGGCCTGCCGGATGCGTACGGCCGCGGCCGCATCATCGGCGACTATCGCCGGGTGGCGCTCTACGGCGTCGACTTCCTCATCGCCGACAAGGAGCGCGAGAAGGAAGAGCTGGACAACCGCCATTCGACCGAGGACGTGATCCGCCTGCGCGAGGAGCTGTCCGAGCAGATCCGGTCGCTGAAGGAGCTGAAGGAGATGGCGTCGCGCTACGGCCACGACATCTCCGGGCCGGCGAACAACGCCCGCGAGGCGGTGCAGTGGACCTACTTCGGCTATCTCGCCGCCATCAAGCAGCAGAACGGCGCGGCGATGTCCGCCGGGCGCCTGTCCACGTTCTGGGACATCTACTTCGAGCGCGACCTTCGCGAAGGCACGCTGACCGAGGCGCAGGCGCAGGAAATCATCGACGACCTCGTCATCAAGTGGCGCATCGTGCGCTTCCTGCGCGCGCCGGAGTACAACGAGCTCTTCTCCGGCGACCCGGTATGGGTGACGGAGGTGGTGGGCGGGATGGGCGAGGACGGCCGCACGCTCGTCACCAAGAGCGCGTTTCGCATGCTGCACACCCTCTACAACCTCGGACCGGCGCCCGAGCCCAACCTCACGGTGTTCTGGTCGCCGCGGCTGCCCGAGGGCTTCAAGCACTTCGCGATCCAGACGTCGATCGACACCAGCGCGATCCAGTACGAGTCCGACGATCTCATGCGGCCGAAATCGGGCGACGACTGCGCCATTGCCTGCTGCGTCTCGGCGATGCGGATCGGCAAGCAGATGCAGTTCTTCGGCGCGCGGGTGAACCTGCCCAAGACGCTGTTGTACGCCTTGAACGGCGGGCGCGACGAGGTGACCGGCAAGCAGATCGGTCCGAAGCTCGCGCCGATCACCGGCGACGTGCTGAACTACGACGAAGTGATGGAACGCCTCGACCCGATGCTGGACTGGCTCGCGGAGACCTACGTCAACGCGCTGAACGTCATCCACTACATGCACGACAAGTACTGCTACGAGGCGGTCGAAATGGCGCTGCACGACCGCGACGTCCTGCGCACCCTGGCGTGCGGCATCGCCGGCCTCTCGCACGCGGCCGACAGCCTGTCCGCGATCAAGTACGCAAAGGTGAAGCCGGTGCGCGACGAGCGCGGGCTCATCGTGGACTTCGAGACCGAGGGCGAATTCCCGTTCTTCGGCAACAACGACGACCGCGCGGACGACCTCGCCAAGCTGCTGGTGTCGATGATGATGAACAAGATCCGGATGTATCCCGTCCTATCGCAACGCGACGCATACGCAGTCGGTGCTCACCATCACCTCCAACGTCGTGTACGGGAAGAAGACGGGCAGCACGCCGGACGGCCGCAAGAAGGGCGAGGCCTTCGCGCCCGGAGCGAACCCGTCGAACGGGCGCGACACGCACGGCGCGCTGGCGGCGCTGATGTCGGTCGCGAAAATCCCGTACGACGATGCCGAGGACGGCATTTCGCTGACGCTGTCGGTGGTGCCCTCCGCGCTCGGCAGCAAGGCCGAGCGCCTCGCGCGCGGAGCCGGCGCGCTCGACGCGTATTTCTCGAGCGGCGGCTTCCACGTCAACATCAACGTGCTGAACCGCGATACGCTGCAGGACGCGATGAAGCACCCGGAGAAGTATCCGCAGCTGACGATCCGCGTGTCCGGCTACGCGGTGAACTTCGTCAAGCTCACGAAGGAACAGCAGCTCGACGTGATCAACCGCACGTTCCACGGCTCCATGTCAGAGGCGCGGCCATGAGCGAGCCGCGTACCGGAAGCCGCTACGAGCTTCACGTCGCGCGCAAGGGCACGACCGAGAGCAAGGCGGCGCACGACTATTTCGCCGTGCATCCGGGCGACGTCGAGGAAGCGAAGGACGGAGGACGACCTCATCGGGTACGTGCACTCGTACGAAGTCGGCAGCACGGTAGACGGCCCCGGCATCCGCTTCGTCGCCTTTCTCACCGGCTGCCTGCTCCGCTGCCAGTACTGCCACAACCCGGATACCTGGCACAAGTACAACGGCCACCCGGTGACCGTCTCGCGCGCGATGCGGCAGATCGGCAAGTACGCGCAGGTGCTCAAGATCACCAAAGGCGGCATCACGATCTCCGGCGGCGAGCCGATGCTGCAGCGGCCGTTCGTGACGCGGATCTTCCGCCGCTGCAAGGAGCTCGGGCTGCACACCTGCATGGACACCTCGGGCCGCCTGGGCGACAAGATCACCGACCAGGACTTGATGGACATCGACCTCAACCTCCTCGACATCAAGTCCGGCGACCCGGCCATCTACGAGAAAGTCACGCGCCAGCCGCTGCAGCCGACGCTCGATTACGCGCAGCGGCTGTCGGCGCTGGGGCGCCCGATGTGGATACGGTACGTGCTCGTGCCGGGTCTCACCGACGGCTACGACAACGTGCAGAAAGTGGCCGATTTCGTCGCCGGGCTGAAGACCGTCGAGCGCGTGGAAATCCTGCGCTTCCACCAGATGGGCAGCGACAAGTGGCGCAAGCTCGGCCTCGAATACCCGCTGGAGAACGTCGAGTCGCCCGACGCCGAGCTGACCGAGCGCGTGCGCGGGCAGTTCCGCAGCCGTGGGTTGACCGTCTACTAAGAACAGAGGGAGGGGACGTGGAATTCATCAAGACACTGCTCGAGCAGCAACCGCTGATGACGCTGTTCCTCACGATCGCCATCGGCTATCTCGTGGGCGAGATCAACATCAAGGGGTTCTCCCTCGGTGTGGGTGCGGTGCTGTTCGTCGCGCTCGCCATGGGCTGGTTCGCGCCCAAGTCGGTGCCGGCGCCGATGGTGGGGACGCTCGGCCTCGCGCTCTTCCTCTACGGCGTGGGCGTGCAGTACGGCAAGCAGTTTTTCCTCGGACTGACGAGCGCCGCCGGGCTGCAAGGCGAACGTCATGGCGCTGCTCGGCGTGCTGCTGGCCGGCGTCGTGAGCATTCTGCTCGTGAAGGCGATGGACTTGAACCTCGGCTATGCGCTGGGCCTGTTCGCGGGATCGGGGACGAGCACGCCGACGCTGCAGGCAGCCATCGCCACGCTCGGCAACGACGATCCCGCGGTCGGCTACTCGGTGTCCTATCCGTTCGGCGTGGCGGGGCCGATCCTGCTGCTCTATATCTTTTTCATGATGCTCAAGCCGAAGATCGAGGCGCCCTCGGCCGCGGGCCTCGAGCTGCTCGAGGTCGCGATCCGCAATCCCGGATCACTTCGGCAGGACGCTCGGCGAGGTGATGAGCGGCTTGCCCGCGGGCGTGCAGATCGTGGCGCTGCGCAGGGCGCACCGCAACGAGCCCGCCTCCCCCAACATCGTCGTCGCCGAGAACGACGTCGTGCTCGTCTCCGGTACCAGCAAGGAGGTCGCTCGAGCAGGCGAGAAGAGGCCTCGGCGAGGCGGCGCCCGGCCGCCTGTTCAAGGATCGCAGCGATCTCGACTACCTGCGCGTGTTCGCCTCCCGCCCGGCCGTGGTGGGCCGCGCGCTGGGCGATCTCGACCTGCCGGGAGACAAGGCGGCAATCCTCGTCCAGGTGCGGCGCGGCGACACCGACATCATGCCGCGCCCCGATCTCGTGCTCGAGTTCGGCGATCGCGTCGGCGTGCTCGCCCATCGCGGCGATTTTGCCGCCATGCGCAAATACTTCGGCGACTCGATCAAGGGCACCGCGGAGTTCAGCTACATCTCCATCGGCCTCGGCATGGCGCTCGGCTTCCTGATCGGTGCGATCCAGATTCCGCTTCCCGGCATCGGCAAGATCGCGGTCGGGCTGTCGGGCGTGCTGATCATGGCGTTGATCCTCGGCAACCTGCGGCGCACCGGCGGCATGAACTGGACCATTCCGCTCTCGGCCAACCTCGTCCTGCGCAATCTCGGGCTGACGCTGTTTCTCGCGCAGGTCGGGATGGCCTCGGGCCCCAAATTCGCCGCGACGGTGGCGGACACCGGATTCCTGATGCTGGGCCTGGGCGCCGTCGTGCTGCTCGCGCTCGTCCTTCCGATCCTGATCCTCGGGCTGTTCGTGTTCCGGATGCCGTACGACGAGGTGGCCGGCATCGTCGCGGGCGCGTGCGGGAATCCGGCGATCCTCGCCTATGCGAACAAGCTCGCGCCGACGGACCGGCCGGACATCGGCTACGCGATGATCTTTCCCGGGATGACGATCGTGAAGATCCTGTTCGTCGATATCGTCCCGGCGTTGATCTCACGAAATAGGTGACTGGACGCGCGAGTGCGATGGCAATAAACGAAGAGATCCACCATGAAGAGACGACGCGCGAGCCAGTGCTCAGTCCGGTGGACCGGGTATCGGAGATGCTGTTCGGGCTGTTCATGGCGCTCACGTTTGTTGGCGCAATCTCCGTCGCGGAATCCGGCGACGCGCAGATCCGCGAGATGTTCATCGCTGCGTTGGGCTGCAACCTCGCGTGGGGCCTGGTCGACGCGGTCATGTACCTGGTGCGCACCGTCACGGATCGCGGCAGGTTGCTCTCGCTGATCCGTTCGGTACGCGATGCCCCGGATGCGGCGACAGGCCATCGGCTCATTGAAGGCGCGCTGTCGAAAGTTGCGGCGGGCCTCGTCTCGACGGCCGAGATCGAGGCGATGCGCGGGCGGATCGTCGCGCTGACCGATCGCTGCCGGCGAGTCCGAAGCTCGACTCGTCGACGACCTGATTGCCGCGCTGGCGATATTCCTGATCGTTGTCGCTGCCACCTTTCCGGTCGTTCTGCCCTTTGCGCTGATCGACGATGTCGGCATGGCCAAGAACGTGTCGCGGGCAGTCGCAGTCGCCATGCTGTTCTTCGGAGGGCTGGCGCTTGGGCGCTATGCGGGCTACGGCAGCTGGAAGGTCGGCCTGCTGATGGCAGGATTGGGCACCGCGCTCGTGATCGCGATCAACGCGCTCGGCGGATGAAGGCCGCGCTGTGCGCTTTCGCAGTGGTCGCGGCCGTTGCGGCCACGTCCGCACTCGCCGCCGAGGACGAACATGGCGGCCGACGCGCTTCCCCTGCCGACGAAACCCTCGTGGGAGTTCGCGATCACCGCGTATCCCACCGTCGTCCGCGGCGGCGAGAACTACACGTCGGCGATCGCGGTCGCCGACCGCGGGCCGCTGCACCTCGAGGCGAGGTACAACTACGAATCGGTCGGCGCGCGTTCCGCCTTCGTCGGCTGGACCTTTTCGGGCGGAGAAGCGATTACCTGGGAACTGACGCCGCTGCTCGGTGGCGCCTGGGGCACGACACAGGCATTCGTGCCCGCGCTCGAGGCGAGTGTGGCCTGGAAGCAGCTCGACTTCTACATCGAGGCCGAATATGTGCGCGACAGCCATCAGCGGAGCGACAGCTATTTCTACGCCTGGAGCGAACTGGGCTTCCGGCCGGTCGAATGGCTTCGCGTCGGCATTGCCGGCCAACGCACCACGACTTACGGCAACGACCGTGAAATTCCAGCGCGGTCCATTCGCGCAGATAACGTGGGGGCCGGTTACCATCGGTGGTTACTGGTTCAACCCGGGATCGAGTGATCAGGTCTTCGTCGGCATGATCGGCGCGACGTTCTGATTCGATATCTTGCCCAAATGGCCGTTGAGACTCGTCCGGAATACAGCGATGACTCCCGCCCCGCACGAAAGTGCCACCCCTGGATCGACGTTGGCCGAGCGGAGGCGCCAGTTCCGGAGCTACCTTCGGAGCAGGGTGACGTGGGGCCGGGTGTTACCGCGCGACCAGCTATCTCAAGTCCGCGTTGTGGACGGTCCCGCTCATCGCCATCGCGCTCGAGTTGGTGCTCGCGCCGATGATCCATGCGCTCGATGACTGGCAGCGCTGGAAGCTCGCCGAGCTCGCACCGGCCGGCGCGACCGCTCTGTATCAGACCGTCATCACGCTGACACTGTCGTTTCTGGTGTTCACGTTCGGCCAGCTGCTGGTGGCGATTCAGATAGCAGGCGGCCAACTGACGCCGCGAATCATCGCCACCATCCTGCTGCGCAACAACGTCGTGCGCTACAGCGTCGGCCTGTTCGTCTTTACACTGGTGTTCGCCGTCGGTGCGCTCAACCGACAGGAAGAGGCGGTGCACGAACTGGTCGCATCGGTCACCGCACGTATTGGGAATTGCGTGCATCGCCGACTTCCTCTTCCTGATCGACTACGCGGCGCGCCTGCTGCGGCCGGTCGCCATCGTTGCCCGCGTCGGCGACGACGGCATGGCCATGATCGAGTCCGTCTATCCGGACCCGGCGACCGCGCTACCGCCGGAGGAAGCCGCTGCTCCACGAAGTGCGCGCAAGCCCAGCCGCGCGGTCGAGCACCACGAAACATCCGAAATCGTGCTCGCGGTCGACATCCCCACGCTGATGGCGCTCGCGCAGCTCCACGACGGCGTGATCGAGTTTCTGCCGCAAATCGGGGATTTCGTTGCCACAGACGAGCCGTTGTTCCTGCTCCATGGCGGCGCGATGGCGATCGACGACCGCGCCGTACACTCGACAGTGGCCTTCGGTCCCGGAACGAACGCTCGAGCAGGACCCGATGTTCGCGTTCCGCATCATTGTCGACATCGCGCTGAAGGCGTTGTCGCCGGCGATCAACGACCCGACCACGGCGGTGCTCGCGATCGACCAGGTGCATCGGCTGCTCCGGCAGGTCGGCCGGCGGAAGCTGCGCGGCGAAGTCATGCTCGATGACAGCGGGAAGCCGCGCGTTATTTTCCGCACGCCAAACTGGGAGCACTACGTCCAGGTCGCCTGCAACGAGATTCGCGCCTGCGGCGCCAACAACCTGCAGATCGTGCGACGCATGCGCGCGATGCTCCTCAATCTGCGCAGCACGCTGCCGGAACACCGGCGACCGGCGCTGGACACGGAACTCGACTTGCTGGACTGGGCGATCAAGACTCACTTCACCCGGCCCGAAGAACTCGCGCTGGCCATGATCCCGGATACGCAGGGGCTGGGCGGATCGTCGGGCGCGCGCCTGCAGAGGCCCGGTTAGCTCCCGCCGGAGATGCCCGTGATCAGAGTTCGCCGCGTCAGCGGTATTGCGCACGCCACTGCCAGCCAGGTCGAATGGCAGTGCCGATGTGCTAGACGGCATCCCCATCGAGCAGGCGCGCGATCCGCTCGGTGCGGAGCACGGAATCGCCGAATTCGCCGAACGCCGCGAAGTCGGCCGGTGGATAGGCGAGCCCCGCGCAGTCGCTGCTTTCGGCGCGCGGCGCCCATATCTGCCTGTCCTCGAGCAGATAGACACCATAGGCGGCGCGGATTTCCTGGCTGTCGGCTGCGCCGAGCTCCTGCTGCAGCGTGTACGCGGCCAGTGCCGCATTGGAGACGACGGCCACCTCGATCAGCGCCGCGCGATAGCCCGGTCGACGCACGACGTCCGGTCCGAACGTTGCGGTCATCCGCATGGCCGCGGCGTTGACCACGACGAGCAGGCGGTCGAGGATGCCGCGCAACGAGTGCTGTGCGGCGAACGAGAGGTAGGTGCGGGGGCTGAGAAAGGCATCGACGGCCGCCGATACTGCGCCACAGCCGCTGTGTCCGAGGACCACGATGATCTTCAGGCTGCCGCCGAGGTGGTCGACCGCGTACTTGAGGCTGCCGAGCACTTCGCTGCCGAGGCCATTTCCCGCCACGCGCACGACAAAGAGATCGTTTGGCCCTTCGTTGAAGAGCAGTTCGATCGGCACGCGCGCATCGGAACAGCCGAGCACCGCCGCGTAGGGGCGCTGCTTCGGCGCACCCGGCGCGTTTGGCGCGAGACCCAAATCGCGCGGATCGACCGAGATGACGCGGTGCGCGGTGCCGGTGCCATCGGTCAGGCTGTCGAGCAGCGTGCTGATCGACCGGCTGCCATCTTCCAGCCGCGTCCGGGCCGACTCGGCATCGGTTGGCCGCGGGCGGACCGTGGAATCGGTGCCGTCATAGCGATAGGTGATTTCGATGATCTTCATTGGATGCCGACGGAGCCTTTGAGCGGGAAAGTGACGTGCGAGAATAGAACATCGCGGGTATCGTTCAACTTAACGTTAAGGTTAGCAGCATACTGTCATGAAGGTCGCCGTTTTCAGTGCCAAACGCTACGATCGCGAGCTGCTGGCTGTAGCTAACGCCGAGGCCGGCCACGAGCTGGTCTTCTTCGACGATCTGCTCGAGACCTCGACGGTGGCGCTCACCGCTGGTTGCGGCGCGGTGTGCGTGTTCGTCAACGATCGGGTCGATGCGCCAGTGCTTGCGGCATTGGCGGGCGGTGGCACTGGACTCGTCGCGTTGCGCTGCACCGGCTTCAACAATGTCGACCTGACGGCGGCAGCGGCGCACGGCATCAAGGTCGTCCGCGTAACGGAATATTCGCCGTACTCGGTCGCCGAGCATGCGGTAGCACTCATCCTGGCGCTCAATCGCAAGATTCACCGAGCCTATAACCGGACACGGGAAGGCAATTTCGAACTGGATGGACTCCTTGGCGCCGATCTGCACGGGTGCACCGTAGGTGTCATCGGAACCGGCAAGATAGGCCGCGTATTCGCGCGCATCATGACCGGGATTCGGCTGTCAGCTCATTGGCTACGACAAGATACCGAACCCGGATTTCGAAGCGTATGGGGGGGCGCTACGTGCAGCTGCCTGAGCTCGCGGCGCGCTCCGACATCGTGTCGCTGCACTGCCCGCTCACGCACGAGACCCATTATCTTGTCGACGCGAACGCACTTGCGCTGGTGAAGCCAGGAGCGATACTGATCAACACCAGCCGCGGGGGCCTCGTCGATACCGAGGCGGTGATCGCGGCGCTGAAATCGGGGCAACTTGGCGCGCTCGGCATCGACGTGTACGAGCAGGAGACCAACTTGTTCTTCCAGGACCTGTCGAGCACGATCATCCCCGACGATTTGATCCAGCGGCTGGTGTCCTTTCCGAATGTGATCGTCACCGGTCACCAGGCATTCTTTACCCGCGAAGCGATCGGAACGATTTGCGCAACGACGATTTCCAGCATCTCGGCCTACAGCGAGGGCAGGCCGCTGGAGCACGAGGTCCATGCGGTCGTTTAGCGTGCTTCGTCAGTTGCCGGATCGCTTGCGCAAGCCATCCTGCCAGGCCGGACCGCACTGCAAGTCACGCCCGAAGTCGAGAAGGCGCTCAGCAAGCAGAAGGGTCGGTAACCAGCGACGGGCTTCGGCTGGGCAGGGGTCACGTGCCCGCCCTGTTGTCGTACTTGGGTAGCCAGGTTGCCGGAGGGAACTCAGCGTTAGTCGAGCTTGAAACGCGCCCGGTAACGGCCGCCGCTGTCGTCGCGAAAAACGACTTCAGGCCGCTTGTTCGGTGCGGCCAGATTGATCTTGCGGGCTGCCAGTATGCCGCTGTCCGTATCTTCCATCAGATCGTCCTGGCCTCCCACCGGATTCTCCAAAAAGCCGCGCACCGCGGAAGCAAACGTGAATTGAAAATTGCGGATGACGTTGTTGTCCTGAATGTTGGAGTGTTGCGCAAAATGCGTGTTCAACAACTGCGCCATCTTTTCGCGGACCGAAGTCAGCGAATCCGACGAGTCGACCTTCCTCGCCTCGTCCTTGGTCAAGTCGAAGCCCTCGTCTTCCTCAATCATCAGGGCCAAGGCCAGCGCCCTCGACGGATTAAGATCGAAGTCGTTGACAACAACTTCGTTGACTAACCAGACGCCGCTCGGATTCTCCGGGACGTTGTCGTTCCAAACAGCCTGCCGCGTGTAGATCAAGTTCGAAGCATTGTCGACAACGTTGCCAACCCAAGTCAGGAAGTACGGACTTTCGTCGCCTTGTTCACTGGTCCCTTCTTCGCAAATGAAATGCTGAAACGTCAGTTTAGTCGCCACAGCGGTCTCCCTTCTCTTGAGCGGCGCAATACCCCATGCGCAGCAACAAGCTGCGACCGTCCACGTCCTTCCCACCTCGCGACAAGCGAACGCGCTATCGCCGAGGGACCGTGCGCCACATTCGGACTCGGCGCCAGTTCGATTATAGGAGCGCGTATTGGCGTGTCAATTGCCATGGCAGACTTCGACGCGCAGACCCTCCTTGCTGCGGTCCGCGGGCAACGCACACGGAGGCCCGCGCCCCGCAACTTCCCAACCCGTCAGCGCTCTATTTCTTCTCCAGGAGCAGCGTCGCCTGCTTGCGCAATATCGGAAGGAGGGTTTTCGCTGCCTTCGCCAGGAACCCGGGCAACGATACGTCTACTCGCAGTGCGTCCTCCAGCACTTCAATGCTCCCCGTCGCTGTTTGTCCGAGCGCGCGCATGCGAAAGCGTAAAGTATCTCCTTGCCAGGTCTCCTGCTCGATTGCGATCATCGCCCCCAATTGGCCGTTGTTGCGGGCGAAGCCGTCCTTAATACGACGGACGGCTTCGTCCTTGCCGAGACGATGACCGATGATGACTGAGACCGTATCACTCATGGAAACTGTAATTGCGTAGCGAGCACATACAGCGCGCTATTATGCTGAACGCGCCGTTGGCTGTCGCATGCGGCAACTCGCCCAGATCGTGAACCGGGATGGTATGCCATTGATCCCACGCAACCCGTCCAGGATAGCGTCAAGAGGTCTGGTGAAGTCCCTGACGCTGCGCTTGGCGAACCTGGCGAACGAAGACAGCGCCTTCGCATTCGCCGGTTCGCATTCGCGAGCGTTTTCTCGATGCTGTTTCGTGCTTGTCCTGACGGTGTTCTACACGCAGGACAAGATCGACCGCGCGACGCTGATTCAGGCCAGTGTCCTGGTCTTCGCGTTGATCGTCGCCTTCTTCTGCCTTTTCCGCACCGGACTCAACTTGCGATTTTCCGACCCGAGCTTGACCGGATGGCAGTTTCTCACAGCCGTCGTCACGATGCTGTACGTGGTTTACCGCGCTCCGGAGACCCGGCTCGCGTTCACACCGTTCTTCTTTGTAGCCCTGATGTTCGGAATGCTTCGTCGCGACAGCAGGAAGATTGCCGTGCTCGGCTCGGTCTCGCTAGTCCTCTTTGCGCTGTTGGCGGGCCTGCGCTATACGACGAACCACGACAAGGAGATGCTGCGCCTCGATATCCTCCAGTGCCTCGTGATGGCAGTGACGTTCCCATGGATTCTTCTCCTCGCGGGGTATATGCATCGGATTCAGCAGGGACTGACCGACGTGCGGTCAAGCTCGAGGACATCGAAGAAAAGGCGCGCCGTGACGATCTCACCGGAGCCTACAACCGTCGCGCTCTGATTGCCGCAATGCACGACTCCAAGCGGCGGGCCGATGCGACTGGCGAACCGCTGTCGATCTGCGTGATCGACATCGACCTATTCAAGCGCTACAACGACGAGTTCGATCATTTGACTGGCGATCAGGTATTACGCACATTTGCTCAGGCGGTGCAGGACGGGCTGCGTACAACCGACTTCTTCGGGCGTTATGGCGGCGAGGAATTCGTTCAGATTCTGCCGCAAACGATGCTGCCTGGAGCGATGGCGGACGCCGAGCGACTTCGCCAGCGGATCAGCACGCTGGAACTACCAGTGTCCGGGTCTGTCGGTCCGTTGACGGTATCGATCGGAGTAGCGCAGTACGTCGCCAACGAGACTATAGAGCAGACCTTCGCGCGCGCCGATCGCGCGCTCTACAAGGCGAAGCGGCTGGGACGCGATCGCGTGGAGTGCTAGCGCGAGCCGGGATCGCGGCGAATGCGGCTGCTTCGGTATGGCAGAATTCGTTTGTCGAATGGCATAAGCAAGTCCACACACGAGAAAGCTAAAGTCGAGAGCAAATTTTGATAAACCAGTAGGATTGCGATCATGCCAAGAAAATCCGTCAAGCAAGACCCCTCGAAACTCCGCTCCCGCAAGTGGTTCGCCAATCCGGACAATCCCAACATGACGGCGCTGTACCTGGAGCGCTACATGAACTTCGGCCTGAAGCGCGAAGAGCTGCAGGCCGGCAAGCCGATTATCGGTATCGCCCAATCGGGTTCGGACCTGTCTCCGTGCAACCGTCACCACCTCGAGCTGGCGCATCGCGTGCGCGAAGGCATTCGCGAGGCCGGCGGCATTGCGTTCGAATTTCCGGTGCACCCGATCCAGGAAACCGGCAAGCGCCCGACCGCCGCGCTGGACCGCAACCTCTGCTACCTCGGACTGGTGGAGACGCTTTACGGCTACTTCATCGACGGCGTGGTGCTCACCACCGGCTGCGACAAGACCACGCCTGCGCAACTGATGGCGGCGGCGACCGTCGACATCCCGGCCATCGTGCTGTCCGGCGGCCCGATGCTGAACGGCTGGTTCCGTGGCGAACGCACCGGCTCGGGCACCATCGTCTGGAAGGCGCGTGAGCTTCTGGCGGCGGGCGAGATCAACGGCGAGGAATTCATCGAGATCGTCGCCTCCTCGGCGCCGTCGGCGGGCCACTGCAACACCATGGGCACGGCATCGACCATGAACTCGCTTGCCGAGGCGCTGGGCATGTCGCTGCCCGGCAGCGCGGCGATCCCGGCGCCGCACAAGGATCGCGCGGTGAACGCCTACGAATCCGGCAAGCGCATCGTCGAGATGGTGTGGGAAGACCTGCGCCCGTCGAAGATCATGACGCGCGAAGCCTTCGAGAACGTCATCGTCGTCAACTCGGCGATCGGCGGCTCGACCAACGCGCCGATTCATTTCAACGCCATCGCCCGCCATATCGGGGTGAAACTCGACAACGACGACTGGGAAAAGATCGGCTACGACATCCCGCTGCTGGTGAACCTCCAGCCGGCCGGCGAGTACCTCGGCGAGGAATACCATCGCGCCGGCGGCGTCCCCGCGGTGGTCGGCGAGTTGATCAAGGCCGGAAAGATCCGCAAGAACACGCTGACCGTCAACGGCAAGACGCTCTACGACAACTGCAAGGGCGCGCCCATCGAGGACGAGAAGGTGATCTGGCCCTACAAGAAACCGATGAAGCAGAAGGCCGGGTTCCTGAACCTCAAGGGCAACCTGTTCGACAGCGCGATCATGAAGACCAGCGTGATCTCGGACGCCTTCCGCAAGCGTTACCTCTCCAATCCGAAGGATCCCAACGCCTTCGAGGGCAGGGCGATCGTGTTCGAGGGTCCGGAGGACTACCACCACCGCATCGACGATCCGAAGCTCAAGATCGACGACACGTGCATGCTGTTCGTGCGCGGCACCGGCCCGGTCGGCTACCCCGGCGGCGCCGAAGTCGTGAACATGCAGCCTCCGGCAGCGCTGATCAGGCACGGCGTGACCGAATTGCCGTGCATCGGCGACGGAAGACAATCGGGCACGTCGGGTTCGCCTTCGATACTGAACGCCTCTCCGGAGGCGGCAACCGGGGGCGGCCTCGCAATCCTCAAAACCGATGACCGTATCCGCATCGATCTGAACAAGCGCACCGCTGACATCCTGATCAGCAAGGCGGAGTACGACAAGCGCAAAAAGGCGCTGGCGAAGCATGGCGGCTTCAAGATTCCCGTCAGCCAGACCCCCTGGCAGGAAATCCAGCGCGGCATGGTCGACGAGCTTTCACAGGGGATGGTGCTCAAGCCTGCGGTCAAGTATCAGCGGATTTCGACGAGCAAGGGAACGCCAAGGGATAATCACTGACGATCAATTCGACTATCATGCGGCGATCGCCGTAACCCGCGGAGCCTATCGGTCATGAATCTAGAGAAGGTCATCTTCGGCTTTTTCATCATCTTCGCCTGCACGCTCAATTTCGGGTTCTTCATCGGCGACATCGAGCGTCCCGAGCTCCACCACCCGATGGAGCTCTTCGCGGCGGTGGTCGTCAACCTGATCGCGACCGTACTCAAGTTCGGCGACCGCACGCAGCTCGGCGCCACTCATCTCGCGACGAGCCTCGTCGCCTCGTTCCAGCTGATCGCGGCATCGATCGTATGGGTGTGGCAGCTGTACGTGATCGGGCAAGCCGATGAACAGCGAGTTCACGGCAGTCGTCGTGTCGCTGTCAGGTGGCGCGCTGCTCGCGAACCTCTTTTCGGTGGTGCTGCTCATCGGCGAGACGTTGCGTCAGGGTCGATGAGCGACATACTGTTCCTGATTCTGCGGCGCCTTCGCGCGCCGCTCATCACGGTCATTGTCGTCTACGCGATCTCGGTCGGCGGCCTGGCGCTGATCCCCGGCATGACGCCCGAAGGCGTGCGCGCGCCGATGAGCATCTTCCACGCCTTCTACTTCATGTCGTTCACGGCGACGACCATCGGTTTCGGCGAGATTCCATATCCGTTCACCGACGCCCAGCGCTTGTGGGTCACGTTCGCCGATCTACCTGTCGGTAGTCGGCTGGGCGTACACGCTGGGCTCGGTGGTCGCGCTCGCCAACGACGCGCCGTTTCGCGCCATGCTTCGCCGCAGCGTCTTCAACTGGCAGGTGCGCGGCCTCGCCGAACCGTTCTACGTGCTGTGTGGATACGGCCAGAGCGGCTCGCGTCTCGCGCGTGCGCTCGACCGGCTCGGCAACCGGCTCGTCATCGTGGACCCGTCCTCCGGAGCGCATGGCGCCGGTCGCCGTGCAGGAGTACGGCACGCCGCCGCTGACGCTGGCCGCAGATGCGCGGCTTGCGGACGTGCTCGTGGATTGCGGCGTGCGCAGTCCGTTGTGCCTCGGCCTCATCGCGCTCGCGGGTGAGGACGCCGTTAACCAGGCGATCGCCATCGACGCCAGGGTGCTCAATCCTGGCATCCCGATCATCGCGCGCGCCAAGTCCGCGGTCGCGAAGGTGAACCTCGAGTCGTTCGGCGGCGTGACGGTGATCAATCCCTTCGAGACGTTCGCGTACAACCTCGGCGTCAGCCTGCGCGCGCCGGAGATCGTGCAGCTCGAGGACTGGCTGACCGCCACGGACGGCGCGCCGATCCCCCCGGCGGTCCAGCCCCCGCACGGGCGCTGGGTGCTGGTCGGCTTCGGCCGTTTCGGGCACGCGATCTCCGCCGTGCTCGACCAGGCCGGCATCGAGTGGAAGGCATTCGATCCGCGCGTGATGATCGAAACCGACGAGCGACTCGTGCATGGAGACTACACGGAGAACATCCTGCACGATGCCGGCGTCGAGGTCGCCGACGTGCTGGTAGCCGGCGCCGACAACGACGCCGTCAACCTGGGCGCGACCACGCTCGCGCGTCGCGTCAAGCCGGACATCTTCGTCGTCATCCGGCAAAACCAGATGCAGGACCGCGCGCTGGTCGAGGCCGCGCGCGCGAATCTCAAGTTCGTGCAGTCCGACATCATGGTCAACGAATGCCTGCAGGTCCTGAAGACACCGATGCTGTCCCGTTTCATCGCGCAGCTGCGCGCCGGCGACCGCGAGCAAGCCGCGGCCGTGCTCGAGCGCGTACGACAAGGAAGTGGGCGATGGCTCTCCGCACAGCTGGGCTTTCGAATGCGACGTCCTGCAGCCGGGGATGTTCTACGCGTTCTTCCAGCGCGTAGGTGCGCCGTTTCGCATCCAGCACCTCCTTGCCGATCCGACCAATCCTGGCGCACGCATGCGCGTGACACCGGTGATGCTGGAACGCGACAAGGAAACGCGACTGCTGCCCCCGGACGACACGCTGCTGAAGCCCGGCGATCGCATTCTCTTCGCTGGGGAACGATGTCGCGCGCCGGCTGCAGCAACGCTATCTCATCGAGCCGGGCACGGTCGCGTGGGTTTGCTCCGGCAGCGAGCCGGCACGCGGATTCCTGTTTCGCTGGTGGGAGCAGCGGCAACGCGCTCAGGCGAACAGTTAATGTTGAGGAGCGGGTTGTAGGATCGCCACTCCGCCGCACGTTAGCGACGGGCGACTGCCACTAGGCGATCGATGCGTGTCGAGCTCACTTCATCCCGGCGCGCACGTTGACGAGGACCTGGTCGATCGCGTCGAGGCGGACCCACCCCAGGCGCGGGTATTCGATGTCGAGAATCACGTAGACGGTGAACGCGACGATACCGGCGAACCCGATCTTGTGCACCCAGTCGTAGTCCTTCTGTCCCGCCGACTGATACCCGGCGAGCAACGCCGAGGCAAGCGCCAGCGCGATCAACATCTCGTAGACGATCAGGGGCGGATGGATCTGCGTGGCGACGACGCGGACGGTCATGATGTCGAACATCTGATTGAGCGCCGGCATGACAAGCAGCTCCGCGCCCGGTCGGCTTTCCGGCATGCGAACGGCGGCGACGGCCTGCGCCCAGATTTCGCGCTGCAGGTCTTGCGAGCGCGCCAACGCCAGGCGCGCCGCCTCGACGTCCGGCAGCGCGCGGTACGTTGCGATGCGAGCATCGACGTACTGGCGAAGGGTCTCGCGCAGTGGCGGCTGCGCGGACACCGGGAGCAGGTCGATGCGCAGGTAAGCGGTCCCGACCGCGTTGGCCTCATCCACCGCCTGACTGCGCCGCACGTCGAAGCGCGAGAGAGCACCCGAGAACGTGAACGCAATCAGCAAGCCGAGAAGCGCAAACACCGCGGCCTCGAGCGAGCTGATGTTGGGTACACCCGCGGCACCGTGGTGCGCTGCTGCCCGCCGCCCGAGCCAGCGCCCGAGAAAGAGGCTCGCCAGTATCCCGAAAAATATGCCGGCGGCAGCGACGCCGCCGACGACCGTAGGATCGACGATCTCAAGCATGCGTTTTGTCGACGCCGGACCGGCCGAACATCGCTTTCCTGCTCCCTCCCCGGGCCCGTAGCATCATGGACGTAAGGATATTGTGAATTTGAAGTCTTGAGCGCGGTGTTCGCGTTTTCCGGTGTTGCTGATCGATCGGCGAGGGCATCGCCTTTGGCAAGGTCGGTGGCCCCCGACGCCGCGGGCTCGGGTTCGCGGGTTGTGCGACGACTATGTCTGACACCTGTACGAAGCGATGAACCCGGCGCCGGCGAGGCCTGGCACCGGTGCCGTGCGCTGCCCCGGCCCGACGCTCAGCGCGTCTTGGCGATGTTCCATTTGGGGGGATGAATGGCACGGAGGGCTGTATTGTAAGGACAATTCTGCCTTGGCATGACATGTGCATAAAGAGGCCCATGCCCCTGCCCAAGTTGCCTCCGGACGACCTCCGTTCGCCTCTCGCCGGGCGATTCGAAAAAATCGCCATCGATCAAACGGGATGCCAATCATGAATCGTCGATACTGCATCGCTTTGTTAGCCGTTGCTCTGCTGGTCTCAAGCAGCGCAGCCGCGCTGGACGTCAGTGTGGTCGGACTCTTCCCCAACAAAGCCGTCGTGCAGATCGAAGGCGGCGCCCTGCGCACCATCGCCGTTGGCCAGAAGGCTCGCGACGACGTCACCCTGCTGTCGGTGACGCGGGATAGCGCGACATTCGATATTCAGGGACGACGCGTCGAGCTCGGAGTGGTTTCCGCGCGCAGGCAGGCGAGACCCGTCGTCGAGGCCAACTACGCAGAAGTCCAGACCAACGAACGCGGCGATCTGGTCGCCGACGGCGAAGTGAACGGCAAGCCGATTCGATTTGTCGTCGATACCGGCGCGACGCTGATCACGCTTCCTGCGCGCGAGGCGAGTCGCCTCGGGCTCGATTACCAAAGCGGACAGAAGACGATGATCGCAACGGCCAACGGCGAAGTGGTGGCCTATCGCCTCAAGCTCGCCACGGTGCGTGTGGGCGAAATGTCCGTGCACGACGTCGACGCGGTCATCGCGGAGAGCAACAGCCTCCCCATCGCCTTGCTCGGCATGAGCTTCCTCAATCGCGTCAACATGAAGCGCGAGGGAAGTGTCATGACGCTGACGAAGCGCTAGCAGGAAATATTCGCGCGCTGGCCGCCTGTCCGCGAGACAGATGGCGCGGTTGGCCGATCCGCGACGTGCCTAGCGGTGCGGCCCCCGCGTCGCTTACCCGCCCGCCATCAAAGCATCACACATCAACTGCTATAATCTGCGCTGCTGCCATGCGGGGCGCAGAAATCTGCTCTGTTGATCCGCAGCTCCCGGCTCTTCGAGCCCATCTCGGCCAGCCTTATGGCCAAAGGAATGCCCTTGAGCACCGACCACACCCTGGCGAAAAGCCACGACATCACGACCAAGGTTGCGCTCCTGTTCCGCAAGCGAGCGGAATTTGCGCAGCAACATTTCACGCAACGCCTGGCCGACGCGGCGGGTGACAACGGCATCGGCGAGCTCGTGACCAACCCCGTAGCAAGCGCCAAGGTCTGGACCGACTGGTACAGCTACGCCGTCGATGCCACCCAGCGTTCCATACTGTTCTGGGACACGATTCGCCAGCGCGGCAACAATTTTGTCGAGCACACGCAGGCGGGCTTGCCGCCGGTACTCCATTTCGATTTTGAGACCGTGGTCGACGGCCGCACGCTCGAGCGCCCGGTCAATTACGCGCTGGTGCGCATCGTTCCGCCGAAAGGCGTGACAGTCGACGCCAAGCGGCGTCCCTACATCATCATCGATCCGCGTGCCGGTCACGGGCCGGGCATCGGCGGCTTCAAGGATGACTCGCAGGTCGGCGTGGCGCTGCGCGAGGGTCATCCGGTCTACTTCGTAATCTTCTTCCGCGACCCGGAGCCCGGCCAGACGTTGCTCGACGTGTGCGAGGCCGAGAAGGCGTTCGTGCGCAAGGTGCGCGAGCTTCATCCGAAAAGCGCGAAGCCGGCCATCGTCGGCAATTGCCAGGGCGGATGGGCGGCCATGATGCTTGCCGCCTCCGACCCTGACGACACCGGGCCGATCGTCATCAACGGCGCGCCGATGTCCTACTGGGGCGGGGCTTGGCAGGACGGCGGGGGCGACAATCCGATGCGCTACTCGGGCGGCATGCTCGGCGGCACGTGGCTGTCGTCGTTCGTGTCGGACATGGGCGACGGCATATTCGACGGCGCCCATCTCGTCGAGAACTTCGAGAACCTCAATCCCGCGAACACTTTCTGGGACAAGTATTACCACCTGTACGCGAACGTCGATACCGAGCCTCCGCGGTTCCTCGAGTTCGAGCGCTGGTGGGGCGGGTTCTATCTCATGAATCGCGAGGAAATCGAATGGATCACGCGCAACCTGTTCGTCGGCAACAAGGTCTGGACGGGTGAAACACTCGGGGCCGACGGCAAGGCGTTCGACCTGCGCGGCATCAAGGCGCCGATCATCCTTTTCGCTTCGATGGGCGACAACATCACGCCGCCGCAACAGGCCTTCAACTGGGTCGCGGACGTCTATGGGTCAACCGAAGAGATCAAGGCACGCGGTCAGGTAATCGTCGGCCTCATGCACGAGAACGTCGGCCACCTCGGTATTTTCGTCTCGGGCAAGGTGGCCAAGAAAGAGCATGCCCAGATCGTGTCGGTGCTGAAGTCGATCGAATCGCTGCCGCCCGGTCTGTACGCCATGAAGATCACCGACCGCAAGGGACGCGACGGGAAGATCGAATATGAAGTCGCGTTCGAGGAGCGCCGGCTGGAAGACATCGCGGCGCAGCTCAATCGGCTCGATCGCAACGACGAGAAGCCTTTCGAAGCGGTCGCGGCAATCTCCGACTTCAATCAGCGAGCGTACGAATTGTTCCTTCAGCCGCTGGTGCAGGCGTCGTCGAGCGAATACGGCGCCAAGCTGCGGCGCCAGTTCCATCCGCTGCGCATGCAGCGCTGGTCATTGTCCGATCTCAACCCGTGGCTCGCCTGGATCGCGCCCGCCGCGAAAGTCGCCCGTGCGAAGCGCGCCGACGTCGAGCCCGACAACGCCGTGCGCAAGCTCGAGAAGACGGCATCCACGGCGATCAGCGCCTCGCTCGACTACTACCGTGCGATGCGCGATGCAATGAGCGAAGCGGCCTTCTTCACGACTTACGGCAACGTGTTCTCGCTCTACATCGCCGACAAGCGCGAGGCGGAGCAAAGCAAGGGGGAGGGCATTGCCGAGCCCCGCGAGCTTCCCTTCGTACAGGAGGCGCTGGCGTCGATCGGCGAGGGTGGATATCCCGAGGCGCTTGCGCGCGTCGCATGCCTGCTCGCGCGCAAGGGCGAGCCGATTTTACTGTCGCGTTTGCAGATGAAGCAGGAGCTCGCCGCAGAATACAAGGACCTCCTGCCTTCGATGCCACGGGACCAATGGCGCAGGGTTCGCGGCGAGCAGGAGATCATCGTGCGCTACGCGCCGGACGAGGCGCTCGCCACGCTGCCCGAGCTGTTGCGCAATTCGGAAGATCGCAAACGGCTGGTCACGCTCGTGCAGCGTCTGCTCGCCGACGAGCGAGTACAGCGCGCGAAGCCTTCGAACGAGCAGCTTGCGATGATCGAAAACATCGGGGAGACGCTGTCTGTTCGCGGCGGTCCCGCCGCCGTGGCACGCGGCTCGCGTAAAACTGTCCGCAGGGCGCCGCGCAAGGCCGCTCGCAAACCTGTGCCCAGAGCGCGAGCCTGACACTATGGATCGCGCGCACGCCAAATACGACCGGTTGCTCGAGTTCTGCAAGTCGCTCCCGCCGACGCCCACGGCGGTGGCGCATCCTTGCGACGAGAGCTCGCTGCGCGGCGCGGTCGATGCGGCGCGCCTTGGCCTCATTGCGCCGATCCTGGTCGGGCCGAAGGCGCGCATCGAATCGGTGGCGAAGAAGTTCGGCATCGACCTCGGCACGATTCCGATCGTCGACGCCCCGTACAGCGAGGCGTCGGCAGCCAAGGCCACCGATCTCGTGCGCGAAGGCAAGGCCGAGGCGCTCATGAAGGGCAGCCTCCACACCGATGAACTTATGGGCGCTGTGGTCCGGCGCGACGCGGGCCTGCGTACCGCTCGGCGGATAAGCCATTGCTTCGTCATGGACGTACCTTCGTATGCGGAGACGCTGATCATCACCGATGCGGCGATCAACATCGCGCCCACCATGGAAGACAAGGTCCACATCATCCAGAACGCCATCGATCTCGCGCATGCTCTGCGATTCCCGGAAGTGCGCGTGGCGATCCTGTCGGCGATGGAGACCGTCAACCCGAAAATCCCGTCGACGGTGGAGGCTGGGGCCTTGTGCAAGATGGCCGACCGCGGCCAGATCACCGGAGCCATTCTCGACGGACCATTGGCGCTCGACAATGCCATCAACCTCGAGTCGGTGAAGATCAAGAAGATCGACTCGCCGGTTGCGGGACGTGCGAACGTGCTGGTCGTGCCGGACCTCGAGGCTGGCAACATGCTGGCCAAGAGCCTGTCGTTCCTCGCGGGTGCCGACGCTGCCGGAATCGTGCTCGGCGCACGGGTGCCGATCATTCTCACGAGTCGCGCTGACTCGGTGACCACGCGGCTTGCCTCGTGTGGCATCGCTGCGCTGGTTGCGAATGCGCGCAGGGAAGCCGCAAACAAGGCCGTCGCCTGACCGTGTCGGACGCCGTCGCTGTTCTCAACGCCGGTTCGTCGAGTCTCAAGTTTTCGCTCTACACCGTCGCAGGCGCCAGCCTCGCGTTGGTCGCGCGCGGACAGGCCGAAGGCCTGTTCACGTCGCCGAGATTCGTCGCCAAGGACGGTGACGGCAACCTGATCGACGACCAGAGCTTCGGATCGGAATCGAAGCTCGGCCACGAGGCGGCGCTCGAGCACCTGGTGGCTTTTGTTCGCGCGCGGTTCGCGGCGCACCGCCTCGTTGCGCTTGGTCACCGTGTCGTCCACGGCGGAGTGGAATACTCGCGGCCGGCGCGCGTGGATCTCGACGTGGTGCGCGCGCTCGAGAAGTACATTCCGCTGGCACCGCTGCATCAGCCGCATAACCTCGCACCGATCAAGGCGATACTCGAGCGTCTGCCGGACCTTCCGCAGGTAGCGTGTTTCGACACCGCATTCCATCGCGCCCAGCCGCCGGTCGCGCAGGCATTTGCGCTACCGAAGTCGATCACCGATCGCGGCGTGCTCCGCTATGGCTTCCATGGGCTTTCCTACGAGTACGTCGCTGGTGCGCTCCCTGAATATGACGCGAAGGCCGCCGCCGGCAAGGCCGTGATCCTGCACCTTGGCAATGGGTCGAGCATGTGCGCCATCGAAGACGGACGCAGCATGGCGAGCACGATGGGTTTTACTGCGGTCGATGGACTGCCGATGGGGACGCGCTCGGGCAATCTCGATCCGGGGGTCGTCCTCTACCTCATGGACGAGCTCAAGATGGACGCGCGGGCGATCGAGAAACTCCTCTATCAGCAATCGGGACTGCTCGGCGTATCGGGCATTTCAAGCGACATGCGCACGCTCGAAGCAAGCAGTGAGCCGACTGCGAAAGCGGCGATCGAGCTGTTTACCTATCGCATCGGGCGCGAACTCGGATCGCTCGCCGCCGCGCTCGGCGGCCTCGACGCGATCGTGTTCACCGCCGGCATCGGCGAAAACAGCCGGTCGTTGCGCGCGCGCGTATGCCGCGACGCTTCGTGGCTGGGCGTGACGCTCGACCCGCAAGCGAACGAACGCGGCGGTCCATGCATCAGTGCGCCGGGAAGTCGCGTCACCGCGTGGGTCATCCCGACGAACGAGGAACTGATGATCGCGCGCCATACGATCGAATTACTCGGCGCGTGAGCGGCGCGACGCGGTTCGAGCTCGTAATAACCTCGCACATATCCACCCTGCACGTCTGAGAGGCTCACCATGACGGACTCACACTCCACGCGCCCTCCTGCAGGGCAAGAAGGCGCTCGTGATCGGCATCGCCAACGACAGCTCGATCGCATACGGATGCGCCAAGGCGTTCCGCGAGCTCGACGCCGACCTCGCCATCACCTACCTCAATGACAAAGCGCGCCGCCACGTGGAGCCGCTGGCGCAGGACTTGGGAGCTTCCTTGTTCCTGCCACTCGACGTGAGTGTTCCTGGATCGCTCGAGAAGGTATTCGATGCGATCACCGACCAATGGGGCAAGCTCGACATCCTCGTGCATTCGATTGCATTCGCGCCGAAGGAAGACCTCCAGGGCGGGCTGCTCGACTGCTCGGCCGAAGGCTTTGCTAAGGCGATGGATGTTTCCTGCCACTCGTTCGTTCGCATGGCGAAGCTCGCCGCGCCGCTCATGAAGGAGGGCGGCACGATGTTCGCGATGAGCTATCACGGCGCCAACAAGGTCGTGCCGACCTACAACGTGATGGGTCCGGTGAAGGCCGCCCTCGAGGCGTGCTGCCGCTACCTTGCGTACGAGCTGGGTCCGAAAGGTATCCGTGTTCACGCCATGTCGCCGGGCCCGCTGAAGACCCGCGCAGCGTCCGGCTTGAAGGACTTCGATCTTCTGCTCACGGAGGCGGCGCAACGTGCGCCGATGGGCGAGCTTGTCGACATCATGGATGTCGGCTTCACGTGCGCGTTCCTGGCGACTCCGTATGCGCGGCGCCTGTCGGGCGCAACGCTGTACGTCGACGGCGGCGTCAACATCATGGCGTAGCACGACGTGCAGGCAGGGCGTCATGCAGCGCCCGGTGGATGGTACCGCTTCGTTTACACGGACGCCGACGGTCGCCCGTGCAGCCCGGCAAGCGGCGCGCGGCGCAGGAATACCGAGTCTCGACCCAGGATCAGGCGCACGAGATCCTCGAGGATCGGCTCTTCGATCGCGTTGCTGTGAAACTCCAGAGTGATGCGATCGAGCCGGTCGACGTTGGCCAGCGCGGCGGTGACCAATCCCGTCTGATAATCGGCATGGAAGGAAATCGACGCCGGTATCGCCGGCGGTACCGAAATCGCGCACTTGCTCACGGTGCCGCCATGATCCTCCACGCGACGGCTGGTGTATTGCAGTCCGGCGTCGTCGAGGGCCTTTTCCGCAAGCGCGACACTGGCCGGCGCAACGTCGAGGGCGAGCGGCTTGGATGCCGAGATCTCGTAGTAGATGTTGATTTCATCGAGCACCGGGAAGCCGACGATGCGCCGCTCGTGCTGTCCTACCGAGCCATGCCCGAACCGTGGCGACTCGAAGACAAGTCCGTGTCCCAGGTCGAAACGATGCTCGATCGCAGGCTTGAGTCCGTCGAGGTAAGTGATCGCCTTTTCGAGCCAACGAAACGCCTTGCGCATCCGGGCGTCGATCTGCTGGAAGGTCTCGACGTCAGGAGCCGGGTGCGTGGATTGGCGTGCCGTTTCGTATTGGGTGCGCAGCTCGTCGAGCAGAGAGACGGGATTCGGCATGGATGTCGGCTCCGGGAAGTCGGCGGCTACCGTCCGCGAGACATGCAATGATAATTCAGAGGAGCTGCTCAGGCACGAACGGTCCGAACAGGATGTTCTGAAAACGCATCAGCAGGGTCGCCTCCGGCTCCTGGGTAAACACGACCTCGCCGGCGTCCGTGGTCGCCAGCCACTGGAGCGTCGTGCCGTCGCTCCCAAAGCGCAGTCGATAGGAGCTGCCGCGCTGGCTCATGGCGATGACGTCGATCACCTGCCTCGCCAGCTCCGGACAATCGGCAAGTATGCCCAGCTCGGTGTTGGTGCTGTCCGATCGGGGATCGAGGTTCACCGAGCCCATGTAGACGATCGATTCGTCGATCACCGCCGCCTTCGTATGCAGCCGGCCGACCGCCATCGTCGACACTGGCAGCTCCTCGTTGTGCCACATCCGCGTTGGACTCAGCTCGTAGAGCTCGACGCCGTTTCTTAGCAGCTCAACGCGGTAGCGGGAATAGCCGGCGTGGACGAGGGGCACATCGTTGGCCGCGAGTGAATTCGTCAGGATCGCGACCTTGACGTTGCGCTTGATCAAATCGCTGAAGGCCTCGACGCCGGCTGAACCTGGCACGAAATAGGGCGACGAGATGACGACGTTTCGCTTCGAAACGCTTACCCGGTCCATGATGTCCATCTGCGCGCTCATCGATCGCGCCATCTCCGGAGTCGTGGCCTTGACCTTGTCCGGGCGGTCGGCGAACGCGACCGCCGTTCCCCATGCCAATTTCAGCTGCCCGGCATCGAGATCGCGGCCCAACGGACTGTAGCCGAGCATGTCGGTGGCAGGCACGGGGATCGATCTCATCTGCTCTCCATCCTCGACGAGATGGTCAAAGCCGCGTTGCAGGTCGTTGCGGCTGGCGCTGCCCGTGACGATGCTTTCGATGGGATAGGTTTCCTGGCTGTTCCAGTACATGTCGAAGATGTTGCGCAACCGCTGCATCGCGCCGCCGACCACGAGTACATCCATGTCGACGAAGTTGCTGGTCGGGCTGCGCGTGAAATACTCGTCCGCGATGTTGCGTCCGCCCATCACCGCGACGACGCCGTCGGCGATGAACAGCTTGTTGTGCATCCTGTGATTGATGCGTTGAAAGTCCAGGAGCGACGCCATGTACTTGGTGGTGACGCTTTGCCGGCCGCAGCAGAATGGATTGAATACGCGCACTTCGACGTTCGGAAACGCAGCGAAACCGCGAAACATCTCATCACCGCCGGTGGTGTAAAGGTCGTCCACCAGCAGGCGCACGCGCACGCCGCGCAACGCCGCGTCGCGGAGATTGCGCATGAACAGGCGCCCGGTGCGGTCGTTTGCGATGAGGTAGTACTGGACGTCGAGCGAGTGCGCCGCGCGGCGCGAAAGCTCGACCCTAGCATCCAGCGACGTGAAGCCGATGGGCATGAGCCGGAACCCGGTCATGCTCGGGTTCGGCGTCGCGTCCTGAACGGTGCGTACGAGCGCGCTGTCCGTGGCGGGCGCGAGCGCCGACGACGTCGGGCGATCGGGCATCGCCGGGAGCACGCCGCAACCAGGCATCACGAGGACTATGATCGACGCCGCGAACGCCATGCGGAATAGCGACGCCGGCAGCCGTCTAGCGGTGGCGGTTGCGCCGGCGAGGATCACGACGGTCCTATCGCTTTCATGACTGCCTTTCAGGCTCGCGTGGCTGACTGCGCTCGGTGATCGTAGCAGCCGGCCGGCATCGTGAAACGGAGCCACCGGGGACGCCAGCCCGGTTAGTATACGTCGACGTCGAGCACCGCCCCGGGGCGCTTCCCGGGAGGCAGGTTGTCGCGATGCAGATCGGTAGGATAGGTCCGCGTGGAATCCGCCATCCCCGACTACGTGCCGCCCGCAATCGCCAGCCGGTGGCCGCAGATGTTCCCCGTGCTCACCGAGCCGGAGATGGCTCGCATCGCCCAGTTCGGGACGCTCCGTCGCTACGAGCACGGTGCGCGCCTGCTCGCCGCAGGCGAGCCAAGCCCAGGGATGTTAGTGGTGCTCAGAGGCGTCATGGCGCTCAGCCAGCGCGACGGTCTGGGTCACGTGCGCCCCATCGTGCGCCTTGGACGGGGGCAGTTTTCCGGCGAGGTCGCGCAGCTCTCCGGCGGCCACTCGCAAGTCGACGGCCGTGCCGAGGAGGACATCGAGGCGCTCGTGGTGGCGCCCTCGCAGCTGCGCGCCCTCATCATCGCCGACGCGGATCTTGGCGAGCGCATCGTCCGCGCGCTGATCCTGCGCCGGGTCGGGTTGATCGAGTCAGGCGCGAGCGGCCCGGTGTTGGTGGGTCGACCGGATTCTCCGGAGCTGCTGCGATTGCAGAACTTTCTAAGCCGCAACGGCCATCCGCATCAAACCATCGATCCCGCGCAGGATGCCGCCGTCGTCGCGCTTCTTCGACAGTACGGAGCATCCGAGGCGGACGTTTTGGTCGTTTGCCCGAACGCCTCGGTATTGCTCAATCCCTCGGAACATGCGCTTGCCCGCTGCCTCGGCATGCTCGATTCGAACAGTGCACGACGAACTCTTCGACGTTGCCGTCGTGGGCGCGGGGCCGGCTGGTCTCGCCACCGCCGTGTACGCCGCGTCGGAGGGCCTGCACGTCGTCGTCTTGGACTGTCGGGCATTCGGCGGGCAGGCCGGCGCCAGTGCGCGCATCGAAAACTATCTGGGCTTTCCGACCGGGATCTCGGGTCAGGCGCTCGCCGGGCGGGCCTTCGTGCAGGCGCAGAAGTTCGGCGCCGAGATGATGATTCCGGCGCAGGCCGCCGCGCTGGATTGCAGCAACGCTCGGCCCGACGGCGAGTTGTCGCTGCTGCTCAGCGACAAACGGCGACTTCGGTCCAGAACGGTGGTCATTGCCAGCGGTGCGCAGTACCGGCGCCCTGCGGTACCGCGCCTCGACGAGTTCGAGGGCAGGGGTATCTGGTATTGGGCCTCCGCGCTCGAGGCGACGAGATGCGCTGGCGCAGAGGTCGCGCTGGTCGGTGGCGGAAATTCGGCCGGACAGGCGGCGGTGTTCCTGGCGCAGCACGCGAGCAGAGTCTTCATCCTGATACGCGGCCCCAGCCTTGCCGCCAGCATGTCTCGCTATCTGATCGATCGCATCGGCGCGACACAGAACATCGAGCTGCGGCCTCACACCGAGCTTACGCAGCTGCACGGCGATCCCGCGCAAGGCCTCAGCGCCGTGTCCTGGCGCGACCTGCAAACAGGTGTCGAAGACCGGCACTCCGTCCGGAATGTCTTCCTGTTCGTGGGCGCCGATCCGGAAACCCATTGGTTGAAAGGCTGCGGCGTGGCATTCGACGCCAACGGCTTCGTGCTGACCGGCCAGGCAACAGCCAGTGTGGTCGCGGGGTACGTGCCGGCGCCGCTCGAATGCAGCGTGCCCGGCGTCTTCGCAGTCGGCGACGTGCGTTCCGGTTCGGTGAAGCGCGTGGGTGGCGCGATCGGTGAAGGCGCCGCTGCCGTGGCGCAGATTCATGAGTATCTCGCGGCAGATCCAGCGTAGCACTATAATCATTCGCAGCATTGCGTCCGCGGAGCGCAGTCTGGAGGATTCATGAACCCACATGCCCGTCTCGCGTCCCTGATTGCCGCCACATCGCTGTCGATCGCCGTCGGTTCCGCTCGTGCGGGCGAGATCCGCGTCGCGTGCTACTCGGACGGCAACGAATGCGAAGTCACGCAGGACCTGGCCAAGCGCTTCGAGGCGCAGAACAGCGACGTCAAGGTCGTCATCGACAAGGTTCCCTACAAGGCGATCCTCGAGCAGCTGCCGGTGCAGCTGGCGGCGGGTGAGGGACCCGGACATCGCGCGCGTCACCGACCTCGGTGGGCTGTCGAAGTACTACCTCGACATCACGCCGTATGTGAAGGATCCGAAATACTGGGAGGCGAACTTCGGCCAGACGCTGCCCTGGATGCGCCCGTCGCCGTCGGACAAGGGCATCTACGGCATGATGACCCAGCTCACGGTCACCGGACCGTATGTCAACAAGACGCTGTTCGAGCAGGCGAATGTTCCGTTGCCGGGGCCGCAGGCAACGTGGGACCAGTGGATCGACGCGGCGCGCAAGGTGGCCAAGGCGACGCAGGTTCCGTTCGCGTCGCCTTCGATCGCAGCGGCCATCGCTTCGCGGGGCCGGCGATCAGCATGGGCGCCAAGTACTTCAACGCGAAGGGCGACCTCGTCGTCGATGACGGCTATCGCGCAATGGCCAAGAAACTCTACGACTGGAATCGAGACGGCACCATGCCCAAGGAAGTGTGGGGCGGCGTCGGCGGCGCTACGTATCGCGATGCGTTCGAGGAATTCGCCAACGGCCGGGTCGTCATGTATTTGTCCGGCAGCTGGCAGATTCGCCGCATGGATTCGCAGATCGGCAAGAACTTCGACTGGATCGCGATTCCCAATCCATGCGGTCCCGCGGCGTGCACGGGCATTCCCGGCGGCGCGGCGTTCGTCGCGCTCAAGCGCTCCAAGAATCCGAAGGACGTCGGGCGCTTCCTCGACTACCTTGCCAGCGAGCCCGTCTACGCGGAGTACATGGCGCGCACCGAGAACATTCCCGCCAACGCGAGCGTGGCCAAGAAAGGCGTCGACTACAAGATCTCGCCGCAGGCGCGTGCCGCGCTCAATGTCGTTCGTCGCCGAAGTACCCAAGCTGTCGCCGGTCGCCTACCAGATCCAGGGCTACAAGCTCAACCGCGCGATCTTCAACCCGACCGCCGCCCGACTCGGGCAGGCGATCGTCGGTGAGATGTCGCTCGACGACGCGCTCAAGCGGATCAGCGCGGACATCGACGAGCAGACGAAAGCCGCCGCGAAGTAGCGGCGCGCCCGGCCCCACCACGCGCCGTGGGCCCGCAACGCCATTCGCTGCTCGCGTTGCCGGCATCGGCCGGCAGGGTGCTGCTGAACGCGATCGACGCGCCCATGCGCGCGCTTCAGCGCGTGCTCGGCGTTCCGCGCATCGGCTGGATGTTCGTCGCGCCGAACCTGGCGATCCTCGGACTGTTCACCTTCCTGCCGATCGTCATCAATTTCTATTTCGCGTTCACGGGCGGCGTGCAGCTGTATCCATCCGAGCGCCCGTTCACCGGAATGGAGAACCTGGCGACGCTGTTCGAATGCGAGAACTACCTCGACCCGTCGACCTGCCGGAAGGACCTGTTCTGGCGGTCGATCTTCAACACGGCGTCTTTCGCCCTGGTGCAGGTCGCGCTGATGGTCGGCTTCGCGCTCATCACCGCGCTCGTGCTCAATCGCAAGATCCTGGGACGCGGATTCTTCCGCGGCGTGTTCTTCTATCCGGTCCTGCTGTCGCCGGTCGTCGTCGCGCTGATATGGAAGTGGATCCTGCAGCGCGAAGGCGTACTCAACGCGCTGCTCGTTGCCGGCGGCGCGTCGCCCGTGGGCTGGCTGTCCGATGCCCACTGGGCGTTCTTCTGGTGCGTGTTCGTGAGCATCTGGGCGCACATGGGCTTCTACACGCTGATCCTGCTCGCCGGGTTGCAGGCGATTCCATCCGACCTGTACGAGGCCGCGGAAATGGACAGCGCATCGCCGTGGCGCCGCTTTTCGCGCATCACGCTGCCGCTGCTGATGCCCAATCTGATCGTCGTGCTGGTGCTGGGATTGATCCGCGCGGTGCAGATCTTCGACGAGGTGTTCGTGCTGACCGGCGGCGGCCCGGGCTCGGCGACGACGTTCATCGTCCAGTTCATCTACCAGACCGGCTTCGCGGAATCGATCCACCAGTACGGGCTCGCGGCCGCGGCATCGCTGGTGCTGGCCCTGTCGCTGCTCGTGCTCACGCTGCTGCAGCTGCGGTTGACGCGCAAGAACCTCGACAGCAAAGCGGGGCGCGGCGATGCGTAGGCTGTCGGCCATGCTGACCGCGCGACGCGGCCGCGGCGCGTTCGACTGGACCGACTGGTTCACCTACGGTTACCTGGTGCTGGGGCTGGTGCTGATGTTCGGGCCGGTGTTGTGGCTGGTCCTGTCGTCGTTCAAGAGCGCGGCGGCGCTGAACGAGTTCCCGCCGCAGTTGTTGCCGTATGGCCAGAAGACCGTTGTCGTTGCCGGGCACGACAAGCCGCTGCCGCTGTACCGCGTGACGCTGCCCGACGGAACGACGCGCGAGCTCGCCGAGGTGCGGCGCATCGGCATCCAGGCGACGCTGGTCGATCCGGCGGCGCCCGACCAGGAGTACAAGGTCAACATCCGCGAGCGCAAGCCGGTGCGCGAATTCCAGCTTGCGACCGGCAACTACACCGAGGTCTTCGGCAAATTCTCGTTCGGCACCTTTCTCTGGAACAGCGTGTTCATCACGGTCGTCGCGACGCTGATCACGCTGCTGTTCAACGCCATGGCGGCATTCGCGCTCTCGAAATACCGGTTCGGCGGGCGCGATGCCGTGTTCCTGCTCATCATCTCGACATTGATGATCCCGCCGACGATCATCCTGGTGCCGAACTTCCTCGTCGTGTCGGAGCTGGGGTTGCTCAACAGCCTGTGGGGCGTGATCTGGCCGGCCGTCGCCACGCCCACCGGCGTGTTCCTGCTGCGGCAATACATGCTCACGATTCCCGACGAGCTGATCGACGCGGCGCGCATGGACCACGCCAGCGAATGGCGGATCTTCTGGCGCATCGTCCTGCCGCTGTCGGCGCCGGCGCTCGCGGTGCTGGCGATCTTCTCGGTCATGTGGCGCTGGAACGACTTCCTGTGGCCGCTGATCGTGCTGTCGCGCACCGAGAAATTCACCCTCCAGCTCGCGCTCAACGCGTTCCAGGGAGAGCTGACCACCGAATGGCACTACCTGCTGGCGATGACCGTGATCACGCTGCTGCCGGTCACGCTGGTGTTCGCATTCCTGCAGCGTCACATCACGACGGGCATCGCTTCGGCGGGCGTGAAATAGACCGACGAACACTTCCCGGGCAAGGACCTTTCGCGATGGCTTCCCTTCAAATGCAACGCGTCGTCAAGCGCTACGGCGAGACGATGGTCATCCACGGCGTCGACCTCGACGTCGCACGACGGCGAATTCGTCGTCTTCGTCGGCCCTTCGGGCTGCGGCAAGTCGACGCTCCTGCGAATGATCGCGGGACTGGAATCGGTGAGCGAAGGAGAACTGCTGATCGACGGCAAGCGCGTGAACGACATCTCCGCCGCGCAGCGCGGCCTGGCGATGGTCTTCCAGTCGTATGCGCTGTATCCGCACATGACGGTGTACCAGAACCTGGCGTTCGGACTCGAGAACCAGAGGATGCCGCGCGCCGACATCGATACCAAGGTGAACGACGCGGCGCGCATGCTGCGCCTCGACCCCTTGCTTGCAGCGGCGGCCGACGCAGCTCTCCGGCGGCCAGCGCCAGCGTGTCGCGATCGGCCGCGCCATCGTGCGCGATCCGACGATCTTCCTGTTCGACGAGCCGCTGTCGAACCTCGACGCCGAGTTGCGCGTGCAGATGCGCGCCGAGATCACCGGCGCTGCATCGCCGGCTGGGCACGACCATGATCTACGTGACCCACGACCAGGTCGAGGCGATGACCATGGCCGACCGGATCGTCGTGCTGCGCGGCGGCCAGGTGGAGCAGGTGGGCACGCCGCTCGATCTGTACAACCACCCGGCGAATCGTTTTGTCGCGGGCTTCATCGGTTCGCCGCAGATGAATTTTCTCGGCGGCACCGTCGCGACGGTGGGCGACGCGCGCGTCGGGGTGAGGCTCGATGCGGCTGCGCCGGAGTCATCGCCGCAGGCGCTGCCGCTGCGTGCGCCCGGATCCGCGGTCGGCCAGCGCATCTGGCTGGGCATCCGGCCCGAGCACATCGTCGTCGGCGACACCTCGGCGGCGGCGCTGGCGCTGACGGTGACCATCGACCGCATCGAACAGCTGGGTGGCGCGAGTTTTCTGTACTGCTCGCTCGCCGGCGGCGGCAGCCTGACGGTGCACGCGGCGGGTCAGGTTGCACACGCGGCGGGCACGCAGATCAGGGTCTACCTGCCGGTCGCCGACGCGCACCTTTTCGCCAGCACCGAAGGCGAGCTCGCCTTCGCGCGCGCACTAGGACCGCAGTCGATGCGACCCTTGAGCAGCGCGACCTTCGCGGGCAGACGCGAGCATTGCCTGCGCTTCGATTTCGAATCCGGCTGGTGCTGCCAGGTATTCGTCCTGGCCGACGACCTGGTGCGCGTTCTGCTGCTGCGCAACGACACGTTCCGCGAGCCGCGCACGTGGACGATCGCACCCTCGGATGTCGACGTGCCATGGACAGGCCGTGACCGCAGGGACCTGACCGGGTTTGCCTGCCCGGAGTTTGCGGTTGCCCATAGCGGGAACGAGGTAACGCTGAAGACGGCTGCCCTTTCAATCCGCATCACGCTGCGGCCGTTCGGCTTGCGCTGGTCCTGCGACGGCAAGGCGTTCGCCGAGGATCGCGCCGACATACGCGTATCAATGGAGCGAGCGCAACGGCGTGCAGCGCCACTACATGGCGCGCACGCTGGACGACCGCTTTTTCGGGCTCGGCGACAAGACCGGCGCGCTCGACCTGCACGGCCGGCGCCTTCGCACGCTTGCGCTCGACGCGCTGGGGTACGACGCGCAGACGTCGGATCCGCTCTACAAGCACTGGCCGTTCATGCTCGGCCGCGACGCCGCTTCGGGGATCGCGTATGGCGTGTACTACGACACGCTCGCGCCGACGACCTTCGACCTGGGCTGCGAATACGACAACTATCACGGCTTCTACCGCTACGCCGAGATCGACGACGGCGACCTCGACTACTACGTATTCGTCGGGCCGCGAATCCGCGACGTGGTGCGCAAGTTCACCGAGCTGACCGGGACGAATGGCGTTCGGGCCGCGCTGGAGCCTCGGCTACGCCAACACTGCGATGAGCCTCACCGACGCGCCCGACGCGCAAGCGCAGCTGGCCGCGTTCGCCGATCGCGCCGTCGAGCACGACATTCCGCTCTCGGCGTTCCACTTCGGCTCCGGCTACTCGAGCATCGGCAAGCGCCGCTACGTGTTCACCTGGAATCGCGACAAGTTCCCCGATCCGCGCGCCGCGATCGAACGCTTCAAGCGCCAGAACGTACGCGTGGTGGTGAACCTCAAGCCTTGCCTGCTCGATGACCATCCGGCCTACGCGGAGGTCGCCGCGCGCGGCGCGTTCGTGAACGACGCGCGCACCGGCGCGCCGTGCGTCGGACAGTTCTGGGACGGGGAGGGCGCGCATCTCGATTTCACGCATCCCGAGGGAATCCGCTGGTGGCAGGACGGACTTCGGCGGCAGGTCCTCGACTACGGCATCGACGCCGGGTGGAACGACAACAACGAGTACGAGATCTGGGACGATGACGGGCAATCGCACGGCTTCGGCATCGCCGCTGCCCATCGCGCGATCGCGGCCGCTGCACGCGCTGCTGATGACGCGCGCGACCGCGGAAGCGCAGGCCGCGCATCGGCCTGGCGAGCGGGTGTACACCGTCACGCGCGCCGGGCCGCCGGGCATCCAGCGCTATGCGCAAACGTGGTCGGGCGACAACACGACCAGCTGGCACACGCTGCGCTGGAACCTGCGCATGGGACTCGACCATGAGCCTGTCCGGCATGTTCAACACGGGTCACGACGTCGGCGGCTTCAACGGTCCGGTGCCCGACGCCGAATTGCTCGTGCGCTGGGTGCAAAACGGCGTGTTCAGCCCGCGTTTCATCATGAACTCGTGGAAATCCGGCGGCGAAGTCAACACGCCCTGGCTGCACGCCGACGCGATCGCTCCGATACGCGAGGCGATCCGCTTGCGCTACCGTCTCATGCCGTACCTGTACACGCTGTATCGAAGGGCGCACGAGCGCGGCGAGCCGATGCTTCGGCCGCTATGCTACGAATTCGAGGACGATCCGCGCGCCTGGGCCGACAGCGACGACTTCATGTTCGGGCCGCTGCTCCTGGTGGCGAACGTCGTCGAGCCCGGCGCGCGCGAGCGCCGCGTGTATCTGCCGGCCTGCGACTCGGGATGGTTCGACTTTCATACCGGCCGGCACTGGCCGGGCGGGAGCGACGTCGTCGTGCCGGCCCCGCTCGACCACATCCCGATGTTTGCGCGCGGCGGCGCGATCATCCCCATGACCGGCGGCGACAGTTTCGCCATGCTGCACGACGAGCCGTCGCGCCAGCTGCGGGTTTTCCCGCAGCCAGGTGCGCAGCCAGGTGAGGCGACGACCCGCTTCTCGCTCTACGAGGACGATGGCGTCAGCATGGACTATCGCAATGCAGGGTTCACCGAGGTCGAAATCTCCATGCGTACGACGCTCGATGAAGTAGTCATCTCGGCAGCGACGTCGGGCGGCTACACGCTGCCCTATCGTCGCATCAGTGTGATGCTGGCGGCGGCCGATCGCCGGATACTTCGTCTGGAAGGGAACGGCGTCGAGCTGGTGCGCGCGTAAGGCGCGTCATCGACCGAGGGCGACCGCTAGGCGCCGCGGTGGCGCAACGGGGTCGAAAAACCCGGACCCGGTAGTGCATGAGTTACGCGGTCCGTGCATACTCCAGCCAGCGAAGAAGCCGGTCACCGGCTCGAACGCATCAGCGTGGAGGATCGGTGGATCAGCGCCCGGCAGAGGCACCGGCACAGGTGAGCGACGGAATGGGCGCGGGCATCGTCGATGCACACCAGCACTTCTGGGATCCGGTCGCCAACTACCATCCCTGGCTGCGTGATGAGCCGCCGATTCCGTTTCGCTACGGAGACTATCGCGCGATCCGGCGGCGCTACTTGCCTCCGGACTACATCGCCGATGCCTTACCCCTTCGCATCGACAAGACGGTGTACGTCGAGACGGAATGGGATCCCGCCGATCCGGTTGGTGAAATGCGCTATGTCGAACACCTGCGTCACGAATTCGGGTTGCCCACGGTCGCGGTCGCGCATGCGCGGCTCGACAAGCCGGATGCTGCCGACGTGCTTTCGCAGCAGGCCGCATTTACTTTTGTGCGCAGCGTGCGGCACAAGCCGCGTGCCAATGTCTCCCCCGCGGACTCGTCCCCTGGTGGCATGGCGGACGCGCGTTGGCGCGCTGGATACGCGGAGCTCGGCCGCAATAAGCTGCGTTTCGATCTGCAGACACCCTGGTGGCATCTCCCCGACGCGGCGCGGCTGGCGAGCGATTTCCCGTACACTCCGATTATCCTCAATCACACAGGCTTGCCGGCGGATCGCAGCGCTGAAGGTGTTGCCGGCTGGAGGGCTGCGATGAAAACGCTGGCATCGTGTCCAAGCGTCGCGGTGAAGATCTCGGGCTTGGGACAGCAAGGCCGGTCGTGGACGGTCGCCGCCAATCGCAACATCGTGCTCACGACCATCGATCTCTTTGGCCCGTCGCGTTGCATGTTCGCCAGTAATTTTCCGGTCGATGGCCTGTGCGCGAGCTTCCACACTATCTTCGCGGGCTTTCGCGAGATGGTGCGCGGATTCTCGGCAGGGGAGCAGCGCGGGCTGTTCCACGACAACGCCATTCGGATTTATGGGATGGAGCCGTAGCGATGCCGCCCGTTCGCCTCGGCTACGTCGGTGTCGGCCTGATGGGGCTTCCCATGGTCAAGCGACTGGTCTCGCTTGGCTACCCGGTTGTCGCGTATGACCTCGTGGCCAGGCAGGTAGAGCTCGCGATCGCCGCGGGTGCTCAAGGCGCAATTTCCGCGTCGGAAGTGGTGCGCAATGCCGAGTTCGTGCTGTTGAACCTGCCGACCACGGACGCGGTGGAGCAGGCGGTGTTCGGTCCCGACGGCGTCGCCAGCGCCATCAAGGCGCCGCAACTTGTCATCGATTTCTCGACGAATGACGTCGCGCGAGGCAAGGGCGTAGCCGCGCGGTTGCGCGAGCAGACACACTGCGGCTGGGTCGACGCGCCCGTCTCCGGCGGTCCCCCAGCCTCGGGCTCCGGCACGCTGACGGTCATGGCGGGCGGGAGGCCCGACGAGATTGCGCGCGTGACTCCATTGATGCACGACATCGCGGCACGCTTCACGCACATGGGGCCGATGGGCAGCGGCCTGGTGGCCAAGATGGTCAACCAGCTCATCGTGGGCTGCGGCCATGCCGTCATGGCGGAAGCGCTCCTTCTGGCGGAATCGGCGGGCATCGATGCGGCGCGCATCCCCGAATGCCTTGCCGGCGGACATGCCGACGGCACGCTCCTGCAAAAGCTGTATCCGCGCATGGCGCAGCGCGATTTCGCGCCCCAAGGTTACGCTCGCCAGCTTCTCAAGGACCTCGAGATGGTCAATGCGTTCGCCGGCGCGCTGAAGGCGCCGGTGCCGATGGCCGGAGAGGCGCTGTCGCTCTACCGCATGCTCGTTCATCGCGGCCATGCCGAGCTCGATACGGCCGCGGTGTTCAAGCTCTACGAGGTCGACGCGCACGCCGGCATCGGTGTCAAATCGTCCGGCGGGCCCCCGGCCCATTCCAATCCGGCTTCACTTAAGGAGGATGAACGATGAAATTCCACTTCCGTCCAACCCTCGCACTTGCCCTCGTGGCTGCCGCTTGGGTCGCGTCGCCGGCACTCGCGCAGGTCAAGCTTCGCTACGCGCATGTGGGCGTGGCCGACGCGCCGCAGACTCGCTACGCCGACGAGGTGGCCCGGCTGGTCAAGGAACGCACGAACGGCCGCATCGAGATTCAGGTTTTCCCCAACTCGCAGCTTGGCGGCGTGGGCGAGATGGTAGATGGCGTGAAATCGGGCGCGATCTCGATGGGGCATCACGACTTCGGGTCGCTGGGCAAGATCGTCTCGACGACCGCGGTGTTCAACACGCCGTTCATGTACCGCGATCCGCTGCACGCGATGCATGCCACAGACGCGCGGCAGTCGCCTGCATTGCAGAAAGTGAATGGAGAGCTGATCGAGAAGGGCAACATGCGGATCGTCGCGAGCCTGTTCCAGGGCACGCGCGAGCTGACCTCGAAGGAAAAGGTCCTTTCGCCCAAGGACATGCAGGGAAAGAAATACCGCGGCGTCCCGATCAAGCTCTGGTCGTCGATGATCACCGGCATGGGCGCAGTCGCGACGCCGGTCGAGGTGTCCGAGCTGGCGACCGCGCTGGCGACCGGGCTGGTGGTGGGACAGGAAAACCCACTCCCCAACATCTTCACGCTCAAGCTCTACGAAGTGCAGAAATACGTGATGATGACCAACCACATGCAGTCGGTGCTCGCGGTGTTCATCAACGAGAAGGCATACCAGAGCATCCCTGCGGCGGACCGCAAGATCATGGAGGACACGATGATCGAGGTCGGCCTGAAAACACTCGACTGGGATCGTGAAACTGCGGCCAAGTATCGCAAGGACCTGGAGGCAAAGGGGATGATTTTCGTCGAGGAGAAGGACGGACTCGACGTCAATGCCTTTCGCACGGCGGTGCTGGCGCAGGTGAACAAGGATTTTCCGGATTGGACTGGTTACATCGAGCAGATTCGCGCGGTGAAGTAGAGCAAGCAGCCTCTGCTCGATGGCATTTCTCGGACTCATCCGCACCGCGGTGCGCTGGATCAGCCTGGCGCTGCTCGCCGCGCTTGTGATCACGCCGTTGGCGCAGATCACGATGCGCGGCATCTTCAACGTGCCGATGGCGGGTGCCGAGGAGCTGGCGCGCTATTTCCTCATTTGCCTGTCGTTCATCGCGGCGTCGTACGTGACCGAGCAGGGCGGTCAAATCCGGATGGAGGAATTCCAGGGGCTCATTCCGCCGAAGCCACGCTGGCTGCTCCAGCTGCTGATCGAGCTGTCCGGCGCGGCGTTCTTCGCGGTGCTGTTCGTCGCCTCGGTCGTGACGATCCGCGCCAATCTGCAAAACCAGACCGCCGTGATGGAGCTCCCGTTCTGGCTTTTCATGGGACCGCTCGCCATCGGCTCGCTGCTGCTGGTCGTCGAGACGCTGGCGATGCTGGCGCACACGTGGCGGCGCCGTCGTCCCGAAGAAAAGCAGACGGTGCTCACCTAGAACCGGGATGGAAGGCTTCCTCGTCGTTTTCGCTTTCGTAGCCTTGTTCATCCTCGGCTTTCCCGTCGTGCTCGCGATCGGGATTCCGTGCGTCGTATACATACTTGCCAACGGCTTGCCGATCGACCTCGTGGCGCAGCGTACGCTCTACGCGCTCGATTCGTTTCCGCTCGTGGCGGTTCCCGTGTTCCTGTTCGTCGGCAGCCTGATGAACAGCGCCGGCATCTCGCGCTACATCTATGCGTTCGCCGATACGGCCGTGGGCCGCATGCCGGGTGGGCTCGCGCAGGTCAACATCTTCGGCAGCCTGATCTTCGCGGGAATGTCGGGATCGGCGCTGGCCGACATCGGCGGACTGGGGCGCATCGAGATCGACGCGATGCGGAAAAAAGGCTTTTCGGCTCCGTTCGCGGCGGCGGTGACCAGCTCTTCGGCCATCGTGGGTCCCATCTTTCCGCCGTCGATACCCCTGATTATTTACGGGACCGTGACCGGCGTTTCGGTGATCCAGCTCCTGCTCGGCGGCATCCTGCCTGGTCTGCTGTGCGTTGCCATGCTGATGCTGATGACATGGTGGCTCGCGACTCGACGCAAGTATCCGCGTGCTGCGCGCTGGCCACGGCCCGGCGAGCTGTGGCGCGATTTCAAGCCCGCGTTCCCGGCGATAGTCGCGCCCGTCATCCTCATCGCGGGAATGCTGCTCGGATGGTTCACCCCCACCGAGATCGCGTCGGTCACCGTGCTCTACGCGATGCTGATCAGCAGCTTGTTCTATCGCGAGCTTACCTGGCAGGGTGTGCTCGATGCTGCGTACGAAACGATTCGCGCGTCGGCGGGCATTCTCTTGATCGTCGCTGTCGCTGCCTTGTTCGGATGGATCCTGTCGGTCGAGCTGGTGCCGCAAAAGTTGACCAGCATCATGCTGTCGATCTCGACCAATCCCTATGTTCTTCTGTTGCTCGTCAACGTCCTGCTCGTCATTGTAGGCATGTTTCTGGACAGTACGACGGCGATCCTGGTCATCGCGCCGATCATTGCCAAGCCGCTGGTCGCGGCGGGAGTCGATCCGGTGCACTTGGGCATGGTCGTCGTGTTCAATCTGATGATTGGTTTGCTTACGCCGCCGATGGGCCTGGCGCTTTTTCTGGTTGCGGACATCGCAAAAGTGACGATGAAGGCCGTGCTGACGGAAATGTTGCCGTACTACCTTCCGCTCGGAATCACCTTGTTGCTGATCACTTACGTGCCGGAGATCACGACGTGGATCCCGCGAATTGCGTTGGGCCCATGAGCACGGAAATGTCCGTCTGCTAACAAGGGTTTGCGGTGACGCCCGTGCCCGAGAAGAGCGTGGAGCGATTGCGCCGCCCCGCGCGGCTTGCATATGTCACGGTGTCTGGCAGACGCTTGAATTGCGCGAACTGATGCGTTAGCATTCGTTGCGTATCCCCGGGGATAGCAGGCAGACTCCCCGGCTTCTCAAGACGCCTTTCGCGTCCAAGTCTGCTCCGGCCCTGGGTGCCAATCCGTGGGGGAGCGTGAATGTTGGACGATGCCGCAAGACCTCCGTCATTCCGAATCTGTCGCGAAGGCCAGGCGCGTTTTCGCGCGGGGCGGACTCGCATTGCGGCGCGTGCAATGAGCGCTCACGCAAAGCCGGCGCGAATTCTTTGCAGAAGCGACATTGCTACATTGATGGACCCGGCTGCGTACCTGGCCGCCGTAGAGGCTGGCTTTCGCAGCCACGCCAATGGCGAAACCTCCGTCCCGATGCCGATGCACATCCCCGTTCCGGAGGGCGGCTTTCACGCCAAAGGCGCGTACATCGCGCTGGATCGCCGCTACGTCGCCGTGAAACTGAATGGGAACCTTCCCGACAATCCGCGTCGCACCGGCTTGCCGACGATTCAAGGCGTGCTGGTCCTTTGCGACGCGGACGATGGGTCAGTCCTCGCGGTGATGGATTCCATCGAGATCACATTGCAGAGAACGGCTGCAGCCACAGCGCTCGCGGCACGATACCTGGCGCGAAAAGACGCAACCGACGTTGCAATCCTGGGTTGCGGCGAACAGGGACGAGCGCAGCTCGCCGCTTTGGCCGGGATCGTGTCGGTGAAGCGCGTCCTGGCGTGGGACATCGACTTGGCGAAGGCTCGCAAGTTCGCGGACGAAATGAGCCAGGCATTGGGATTCGATGTCGTGGCGGTGGGCGCTGTCGCCGAGGCGGCAGCGCGGAGCTGCATCATCGTGACCGCCACAAGCGCGCAGAAGCCCTTCCTGACGAAGGACCACGTTTGCGCCGGTGCCTTCATCGCTGCCGTGGGCGCTGATAGCCCGCAAAAGAGCGAGCTGGCTCCCGAGCTGTTGGCGAGCGCGAAGATCGTCGTGGACCTTCTCGGCCAATGCTCGGTCATGGGGGACCTTCACCACGCAATCGATGCTGGACTCGTCACATGCGCGGATGTCCATGCTGAACTCGGCGACGTGGTCGTGGGGCGCAAGCACGGGCGCATGAACGCCGAGGAAATCATCGTTTTCGATTCCACGGGTATTGCCATCGAGGACGCAGTGAGCGCGGCATGGATCTACCAGCGAGCTGTGGAGAGGCATGCCGGCAGGCCGATTTCGTTCGGCGCTACCTGAGCCTCTTTTTTGCAAAGTTTCGGATGTTCGAAGGACCCCAAAGGATGAAAAAACTCCTAATTGCAGCCGGCATCACCTTATTGGCCTATATCCTCGCGGAAGGAGTCAGCATGGCGCAAACAATCAGTTTCGATGCCGATCCCACCGGTGCGTTACCTCCGGGCTGGACTGCCGGCGTCACGGGCCGCGGCGCCCATCGCTGGACCGTCGAAGCCGACGCGAGCGCGCCTTCGAAATCCAATGTGCTCAAACAGAGCGCACGCGGTGACTTCCCGTGGTGCGTGAAGAACGAGCCACAGATCGCCGACGGTTACGTCGAGGTGAAGTTCAAGCCGGTTTCCGGCAGTGAGGACGAAGCCGGCGGCGTCGTCTGGCGCTGGAAGGATGGCGATAATTACTACGTCGCCCGGGCGAACGCATTGGAGAACAACGTCTCGCTCTACTACACCGAGCACGGACGCCGGATCACGATCAAGTACGTGGATGCACCGGTAGCGAAAGGCCAGTGGCACACGCTGCGCGTTGAGTTCGCCGCCAAGCGCATCCGGGTGGCGCTCGACGGCAAAGTCTACATCGAGGCCGACGACGAGCACATCGGGGGACCCGGGCGCGTCGGCGTCTGGACAAAGGCGGACAGCGTCACCCTGTTCGACGACTTTGCTTACGGTCGCGCTGTGCGCACGTGAAGCGGAGCAGGCGCGAGTTGCAAAAGGTGCCACAAAGAGCGTAATCTTTTGGTTGGGGGTGACAGGACCCCCGGGTTTTATCCCTCCAAGACGGTGCCCCGTCCAATCCTGTGAGCGTCGCGTGACGGATGCGGGCACCAGATCATGTTCGCAATCCGTCCGGGCGCAATTCAACTTTGTGCTTGGAGGTGTCGTCATGCGCTATCAACTGAAGCAGATCTACTGCCGTCCCTGGACGCTGAGCGGCCTTTCGCTGAAGCTCCTCGAAAGCCATTACGAGAACAACTATGGCGGCGCGCTGCGCCGTCTTAACGCCATTACCGAGCAGCTCGAATCGCTCGATTTCGCCAAGACCGCGGGCTACGTCATCAACGGCCTGAAGCGCGAGGAGCTGGTCGCACTCAATTCCACGCTGCTGCACGAGCTGTACTTCGCGAGCCTGGGCGGCGAAGGCAGGGTGACGAGCGTCATGTCGGAAGCACTGTCTCGCGACTTTGGGTCGGCGCAACGGTGGCGCACCGAATTTTCCGCGATGGGCTACGCACTCGGCGGCGGCTCCGGCTGGGTGCTGCTGACCTGGATGCCTCGGGACCGCCGGCTGATCAACCAATACGCCAGCGAGCACAGCCAGGCGGTCGCGGGCGGCATTCCGATACTCGCGATGGATATGTACGAGCACGCCTATCACATCGACTTCGGTGCGAATGTGACGGCCTACGTCGACGCCTTCCTGCGCAATATCGACTGGAATGCGGTCGAGGGCCGCTACGAGGACGCGATCAAGGTCGCGCCGCCGCGGCCACTGGTACAGGATGATTTCCGCGACGTGCCAGGCGTCGGCATCGAGGAGGTGAGGGCGATGCTGGCAGAAGGCAAGCCGCTGCAGCTTATCGACACCCGGCCGAAGCACTCCGTATCGCGCGGGCAGGACATCGCCGAAGGCGTCATCTGGCGCGACCCGGAGCGCGTCGGCGAGTGGATGGGCGAGCTGTCCAAGGAAAAGCCGGTAGTGGTGTACTGCGCCTACGGCTTTCACGTGGGGTGCCGCACCGCGATCGCGTTACGCGATGCGGGGTTCGACGCGCGCTACATGACGGTGGGCCATTCAGGTTGGAGAGCCGTCGGCGCGCCCATCAAGATGAATGCATGACGCGCGCAGAGATAAGGCCATGTGAAATTGCGGCCCAGTCCCGCAAGGTTCACCGTGTACCCTTCTCCCCGCGAACGGCACGCGGTCCTACCCCGTTTTCGGATAACCACGGACAGACCTGCCTCCTAGAGTACGCTACCGTACACACAACACCTGACGTGGCATAGACCGAGGGAGGAATCATCGTCTCAGGTTGGTGGGTCCTGGCAGCGCTGATGGCGGGCGGATGCTTGGGCATACTGCTGATGGCGTTGATGAATATCCCGGGCGGATTGCCCGAGCAGACCACCAGCGCCGTCGGCGATATCGGCGTGCACCGCGACATGATGGGGCCTGCGACCGATTCTTGAGCGACGGCCTGCCGGCGCCGACCTCCAGTCTCAAGTCTCAGAAATGACGGCCGTGTCCTACCACGTTTTCAGATAACCACGGACAGACGCGCGGGCTGCTTGCCGCTACTTTCTCAACCAAGGATCGGTGGGAACAAACCGAGTGGAGGGCATCATGATCTCAGCTTGGTGGATCTTGCGAGTGCTGGTGGCAGGTGGAAGTTTGGGCATGCTCATCATGGCATTGATGAACGTTTCGGGCGGCTTGCCCGAGCAGAGGATGAATATCGACGAAGTCGCCGTGCTTCCTGACTGATAGGCCCCGTGACCCAATATTGAGCCGCGGTCACGGACGGACGCGAGGTGGACCGCCGATTTGCGCGGCACGCTCCACGAGCAACACCCGAGCGACGAGCGCCGCGGTATTTCCCGCGGCGCCGGCGCCCAGCAAATACCGCGTCGTATTCGCTTGCCTGCGGTGTCAGGCGTTTTACCGCCTAGGGCAGGCACCCCTGCGCCGCGATCGCCGCGCTCACTGTCTGCATCTCGGGAGTCGTCAGGAATTGCTGTCTCTCCTGCGCCCGTGTCAGCAAAGACCCGTTCAGTTGACCGACCCAGTAGCCGTATCCCGCCAGCTCGGCGCCGCGCTGCAGCAGCGCGTAGTAGATGTCCTCCACGAACTGACCGTTGCTGGTGTTGCGTGCCGCGTATTCGGCGCTCGCCACGAACCCGCTGCTCACGGCGTCGACCGCCGCGGTGACCGCTTGCACCGGATTCGCATTGCATTGAGCAGCGCGGAATTGCGCGGTCCAGTACTGGTAGCCGCCGGTTTCGGCCAAGCGCCTGAGGAGGCCGCCATATAGATTCAGAACCAGATAGGTTTCCGCGCGCGCCGGCGGGTTCTGGAAGACGCTGCTCATCGTCTGCTTGAATTCCGGCGAAAGGAGGAACGAGCTCATCACGTTGTTGCGCGGGTTGCCTAGCGAAAGCTGACTGACCCAGAAGCTGTAGCCACCCGAGTCGGGCATCCGGCCGAAGAACGTGCTGTAGAGGTCGGTCACGAACTCGGTATCGTTGCGGTTGCGGGCCAAATATTCAGGCGAGTTGAAGAACACGTTCGCAATGATGATAAACGCCTGCTGCACATCGGCGCCGAGCCCGCACAGCCGATCCGACTCGCTGATCCAGGACGCCTTGCCTGCCGGCTCACTTGGACGATTCAGGATCGATGCGTAATAGTGCTCGACGAGGTCCGCATTCGTCGCGGCGTTGCCAGCGCACGACGTCCCAGGGGCTACCGTGATGGTATTGGTCAGGTTGAAGCTCGCGCTGACCGTTCCGACCTGCGCCGTCACGGCGTACGAGCCGAAAATCGAATTGGCGATGGCCCCGATCGTCGCCATGCCGCTGCCATTGGTCAACGCTTTTGTCGGACCGCTGAACGTGGCGCTTGCCGCCGAAGTGGGTGCGCTCCAGGTGACCGTCACACCGGGCATCGGGTTGCCGAAACCATCCTTGACCAGGACGACGAGCGCCTGCGGGAATGCGGTGCCGACGCGCGTAGTCTGTGTGGAACCGCCGCTGATGGTCACCGTTGCAGGCAAGGCCAGGCATGACGGAAAGCTGAACGCGCCGATGCGCGTCTTCCAGTTTCCGATGTCGCCGTTCGCCTGGCTGTCGTAGTACTCGTTGGTGTACCAGAACGTGCAATCGTTGGCGGGATCGACGCTCATCGAGCTGTAGTCGCCCCAACGGTCGCAAGGCGCGCCGCCGCACATATTGTTCTGCGAACCGCACGCCGGCAATCAGCTGCACTTCGGTCTGCGGAAGCGCATTCGCCGGATCGGTCGCGAGTCTGCCGGAATAGGCGATGCTCGGGAAGTTCGACGCGTTGCCGTTGGACGTGCTGTAGCCCAGCGCCATGTTGCCCTGCTTGTCGACGGCGAGGCTCCCCATGAATCGATGGACTGTCGCGTCCGGCTCATAGATCTGCTGCTGCACGGGCGCCGCGCTGATCGTGCCGCCCGTGACGTCCAACTGGGCCCACTGCATCGTGGTCTTGTTGAAGACCGCGCCTACGGAGTGTGTGACCCACAATGATTCGGTACCGCCGATCTTGCGGTATTGCACCTTCTGCATCAGCCGGTCGTCGATCATGTCCAGCTGGGTCGACGTGTTTGGCTGCGGCACGATCGCGCCATGATCGAACGCGTATGACGCGTGACTCACGATCGTCGGAGCGCTGAGCGTTCCTCCGGGACCGCAATTCGGACCGGACGTGAATTTGCGAACTTCGAATTCCAAGTGCGATCCTGATTCGGAAACGAAATAGTTCGGCGTGCCGGGTTGGACGGCATTCGCCCCCGCGCCTTGGTTATTGCTTGGAATAAAGCCGAATTCATTGGGCGCGACAGGCAGATACCCCAGCGCGTAGGTAAGCGGCGCGCCGCTGTACATGTCCGACCGGCTGAACGATCCGAAGCCCACGCCGTCGTAGACGCCCGCGGGGGACGGGAAGTTATATTCGTTGCTGGCCATGTACAGGCAGTCGTGCCACAGCCCGAACTTGCTGTAGTCGTTGAAATCGCCGACCGGTGGAAGTCCGCTTCCGCCCGGGTCGGTCCGCACCGCATACAACCACCAGCCGCCGGCGACGGGGTCGCTGGTCTTCGACGCCGCGATGCACTGATAGAACGGGGAAACGGGGATGCCACCCACGACACCGAAAGCAACCCAGGTCAGCACGAAGCGATCCGCCAGCCAATCGTAGACGACCACCGGGTCGCCCTGCGAATTGCCGTTGCATGGCGTCGATCCCACGCCGCTAAAGAGCTGGTTCTCGGTGAACGATGCGAGCAGCGTTCCCGTCTTGCTGTAGATTCCGAACGCGTTGTTGACCGCCTGGATGTAGTGGTTGGGTCCGACGTCGCCGTTGGCGGCCGGCGGCCAGCCCGCACCGCATTGCCCGCCCGTGCACAGATCGTTGTAGCCGAGGCCGGCGAAGTTCTGGCTCGGACTTGGCATCGGCGTGGGTGCAGCCATCGGTTTCACACTCAGCGGAGCGACAGGATTTTCGGTCGACACCTTATCTGCTGTCGACATCTTGTTTGCGTAGGGCGGTCGCAGCATGCGTCGGTAAGCCGGTGGAGCACCCACCTCCGATGTCACCCTGGGCAACTTGCGCAAGTCGCCGATGAATTGCCCGGAGATAATTTTCGGCTGCTCGACAGTCACCGCGTCGACGGGTTGAGCGGCAACGATTTCCGATGCGCTCGCCAGCAGACTCAGAACGAGCATTGCAGTTGCAAAGCGCAAAAGTGACAGGGCGTGGCTCAAGTCGATCTCCCGGTGGACGGATTGGTCCTGCGAATGCAGCAATCAATGGGTCTTTGGGAGCAAGAAAAGTGCCACTGCACGGTGTAATTCAAAAAACGCAGGATCAGGTTATCGTCGCCGAATCGTTGCGCAGTACCGTACAGGCAATCCAGTACACGATGTCTTGCATCAGCCCTCAAGCAAACAGGTCGAGAGTGCGCGCAGCGAAGCGATTGAGATTCGGAAAGATCGCGTCGAGTTCTGCATCGGTCGCCCCCAGCCACTTGGCGAAGCTGGCGGCGTATGCATCCGAGGGTCGCCCGCGTCCGTCAGTTCAGGTTCGCGACGTATTGCGCCAGCGCCTCGACGCTGCCCTGCGCGACCTTGGCGGAATCGGTCGCAGCGCTGCTCGACATCGGCAATTGCTGGCCGAAGTAGTTGGCGAGCTTCTGCATGTCATCGGTCGATAGCGTCTTCGCGATCGGCGTCATTGTCGCCGACTGTCATCGGCCGGACTGGAAGTCGCGAAGCTGCTCGCAGAGATAACGTGACGTCTGCGCTGCGAGACTCGGCGGTATCGGGTTGGACGACTGGCCGTTCGGCCCGTGGCACGCGGCGCAAGCCCGCGCCGTCTGCTCAATGCCGGCATCGGCCGCGTGCAGTTGTTTGGCCGCAGGACAGTTACGTTCGACTGGTTTTTCTAATCCTGGAAGGGCACGTTAGTGCCGGAGATATGTCGCGCAGCAAAGGTAGCCAAATGTCATCGCGGGTCCGAGCGTCACAGGCACCCCTGCGCAGCGATCGCCGCGCTCACCGTCTGCATCTCGGAAGTCCCCAGGAATTGCTGTCGCTCTTGCGCCCGCGTCAGAAGGGCCCCGTTCAGCTGCCCGACCCAGAAGCCATATCCCGCCAGCTCGGCGCCACGCTGCAGCAGCGCGTAGTACATATCCTCCACGAACTGACCGTTGCTGGCATTGCGTGCCGTGTATTCGGCACTCGCCACGAACTGCCCGCTTATCGAATCGACCGCCGCAGTGACCGCTTGCACCGGATTCGCAGCGCATTGAGCAGCCCGGAATTGTCCGGTCCAGTAGGTGTAGCCGCCGGTTTCGGCCAGTCGACGGAAAAGGCCACCGTAAAGATTCAGAACCAGATAGGTCTCCGCGCGCGCGGGTGGGTTCTGGAAAACTCTCTGCATCGTCTGCTTGAATTCCATGAATTGCTGCTCTAAGAGGAGAGAGCTCATCACGTTGTTGCGCGGGTTGCCTTGCGCAAGCTGATCGACCCAAAAGCTCAAGCCACCCGGCTCGGGCAACCTGCCGAAGAACGTAACGTACAGGTCGGTCACAAATTCGCTATTGGTTCGATTGCGCCCGAGATACTCCGGCGTGTTGAAGAACGCGTTCGCCATGATGATAAATGTTTGCTGCACATCCGCGCCGAGCCCGCAGAGGCGATCCGACTCGTTCATCCAGGACTGCCTGGCACCCGGCTCGCTGGAACGATTCAGGATCGCTGCGTAGTAGTGCTCCACGAGGTCCGCATTCGTCGCGGCGTTGCCGCCGCACGACGTGCCGGGGGCTACCGTGATGAAATTGCTCAGATCGAAACTGGCGGTTAGCGTGCCGACCTGGGCCGTCACCACGTACGAGCCGAAAATCGAGCCGAGCACCGGACTCGCGCTCACCCCGATCGTCGCCAGGCCGAAACCGTTGGTCGTGCTCGTCGGAGCGCTGAACGTGGCGCTCGCGCCCACAGTGGGTGCGCTCCAGGTGACGGTCACGCCGGGCATGGGATTGCCGAAACCATCCTTGACCAGGACGACGAGCGCCTGCGGAAACGCAGTCCCGACGCGCGTGGTCTGTCCGGAGCCGCTGCTGACGATGAGGTTTGCAGGCAACCCCATGCACGACGGAAAACTGAATGCCCCGATGCGAGTTTTCCAGTTTCCGATGTTGCCGTTCGCCTGGCTGTCGTAGTACTCGTTGGTGTACCAGAACGTGCAATCGTTGGCGGGATCGACGCTCATCGAGCTGTAATCGCCCCAACGGTCGCAGGGCGCGCCGCCGCAGATATTGTTCTGCGAACCGCCGCCGGCAATCAGCTGCACTTCGGTCTGCGGAAGCGTATTCGCCGGATCGGTCGCGAGCCTGCCGGAATAGGCGATGCTCGGATAGTTCGGCGCAGTGCCATTGGAAGTGCGTGTAGCCCAGCGCCATGTTGCCCTGCTTGTCGACGGCGAGGCTTCCCATGAATCGATAGAGTGTCGTGTCCGGGGCATAGATCTGCTGCTGCACGGGTGCCGTGCTGATCGTGCCGCCCGTGACGTTCAACTGGGCCCACTGCATCGCGGTGTTTCCCGAGGCCGCGCCCACGGAGTGTGTGACCCACAATGATTCGGTGCCGCCGATCTTGCGGTACTGCACCTTCTGCATCAGCCGGTCGTCGATCACGTCCAGCTTGGTCGACGTGTTCTGGCTGCGGCACGATCGACGAACTGCTGGAACGTGTAGGGAGCGTGACTCACGATCGTCGGAGCGCTGAGCGTTCCTCCGGGACCGCAATTCGGACCGGGCGTGAATTTGCGGACTTCGAATTGCAGATGCGATCCTGATTCGGAAACGAAATAGTTCGGCGTGCCGGGTTGGACGGCATTCGCCCCCTTGCCCTGGTTATTGCTTGGAATAAAGCCGAATTCATTGCCCGCGACAGGCAGATACCCCAGCGCGTAGGTAAGCGGCGCGCCGCTGTACATGTCCGAGCGGCTGAATGATCCGAACGCTATGCCGTCAAAGGTGCCCGCAGGATAGGTAAACTCGTTGCTGGCCATGTACAGGCAGTCGTGCCACAGCCCGAACTTGCTGTAGTCGTTGAGATCGTTGACCGGGGGCAATCCGCTTCCGCCCGGGTCGGTCCGCACCGCGTACAACCACCAGCCGCCGGCGACGGGGTCGCTGGTCTTCGACGCCGCGATGCACTGATAGAACGGCGAAACGGGGTTGCCACCCACGACGCCGAAGGCGAACCAGGTCAGCACGAAGCGATCCGCCAGCCAGTCGTAGACGACCACCGGATCGCCCTGCGAATTGCCGTTGCATGCCGTCGATCCCACGCCGCTAAAGAGCTGGTTCTCGGTGAACGATGCGAGCAGCGTTCCCGTCTTGTTGTAGATCGCGAACGCGTCGTTGACTGCCTGGATGTAGTGGTTGGGTCCGACGTCGCCGTTGGCAGCTCGGCGGCCAGCCCGCACCGCATAGCCCGCCGGTGCACGCATCGTTGAAGCCGAGGCCGGCGAAGTTCTGGGTCGGACTCGGCATCGGCGTGGACGGTCCACCCATCGGCTTCACCGCGTGCGTTGCAGCCTGCGGTTGACCCGCGATCGCAGCAGCAGAGTTTTCTGTCGACACCGTTGTCTGCGTAGGGCGGGCGCAGCGTGCGCCGGTAAGCCGGTGGAGCACCCAACTGCCGATGTCACCCTGGGCAACTTGCTCAAGTCGCCGATGAATTGTCCGGGGATGACCTTCGGCTGCTCGACAGTCACCGCGTCGACGGGTTGAGCGGTAACAATTTCCGATGCGCCCGCCAGCAGACCGAGAGCGAGCAAGGCCATGGCAAGGCGCAAAGAGTGACGGGACGCGGGGCAGCGATCTCCGCGTGGACGGATGGGTTCTCATGAAATACTCCTGCGAATGCAGCAATGCAATGCTGCATAGTGTAATTCAAACGCAGGATCAGCTTACCGCCGCCGAACCGTCGCGCAGTACCGTACAGGCAATGCAGTACACGCTGCTTGCACCGGCATTCAGGCAAACAGGTCGAGAGTGCGCGCAGCGAAGCGATTTAGATTCGGAAAGATCGCGTCGAGTTCCGCATCGGTCGCGCCCAGCCACTTGGCGAAGCTGGCGGCGTAGGTGTCCGATGGCGTCGTGGGCAGAAGTCGACCTTCGCCTACATCGAAGCTCGTGTTCAGGGCGACAGGCGGCATCTGGCCCACGATGCGGCCGCCATTCACCGCGCCACCGAGCACGAACGCATGCTCGCCCCAGCCGTGATCCGATCCCTGCCCGTTCGACTTGAGCGTGCGCCCGAAGTCGCTCATGGTCATGGTCGTGACGTTGTTGGCAACGCCCATCGCCACGGTCGCGTCGTAGAAGACCTTGAGCGCGCTGTCGAGCTGACCGAGAAGGTTGAAGTGCGTGCCCGACATCAGTGTCTTGTTGCCGGACACGGCGTCGCGGCCGAACTGGTCGCCGTGATTGTCGAAGCCGCCGATCGAGACGAAGAAGATCTGTCGAGTCACGCCGAGCGCCTGGCGCGCCGCGATCATCGCTGCGACGGAATGCAGCTGCGCAGCGAGCCGGTTGGTGGTCGGCCAAGTGCCGGGCACCGGGTACTTGAGTGTGTAGACCGTATTGCCGTTGACGGTCGATTCCGTGTACATGCCGTCGGCGACGTATTGCCCGACCGCGATCGCGTTGCCCATCACCTGCGCGTACTGCTTTTCCACGAGATTGGCGCGAACCACGTTGGTGTTGTTCACGAACAAGGCCTGCGGATCGGAGCCGGTCCAGTTCCACCAGACGTCGGCGCGCGGAGCATTGGCGATGCGCGACGCCGTGTCGATGCTGCCGTTGCTGTAGGGCATCGGCAGCACCTGGTAGGAAGATACGGCGTCGGCTTTCATGAACGTGCTGCCGCCGCCCAGGCTGACCGAGACCGGCAGCTTGCCGGTCGCCGCAGCGTTGAACACGCTGGCCATGCGGCCGCCCCAGCCCGTGACGGCCGGATAGTCGGCGTGCATCGTCTGCCAGTGTGACTGCATGTCGGAATGGGAAAACAGCTGCGGAGGCAGCGGCACGCTCCGGCTGGTGTATTGCGCGAGCGTGGTGGGCGCCAGAAGCACGCCCGTGTTGGCGACGACCGCGAGCTTTCGGCTGTTGTTGAATAGTCTCGCCATGTTGGTCATCGCCGGATGCAGTCCGTACGCATTGCTCGCGATCGGCAGCAGCGAGCCTTGCGGCAACGCCAGCCCGTTCTGCTCGGCCGGGCCACCACGTCCGGCGGAGTAGGCGTTGTATTCGGCGGTGGTCAGCGGAACGATCGTGTTGTGGCTGTCGTTGCCGCCGAACAGGAAGACGCACACCAGCGCCTTGTATCCCGAAATGTCGGCGGCCATCGCGGGAGAAAAGCATTGCGGCAGCAACGTCGCGCCGCCGAAGGCGGACAGCGACTGCAGGAAGTGACGGCGGTCCATGGCATTCCTTAGCGTTGCACCGCGTATTCCGCGGAATGGATGATCTCCCACATCGCAATGCGGAAACGGTCCCAGCGCTGATCCGCACTGGCGCCGCGGGTCACCTTGTTGAGCGCCGCGACAAGGTCACTCTTGAACTGTGCCTTGAGGTTGCCGGCGGTGAGCAGCAGGTCGAGCTCGTCCACCATGGCTTGCGGATTGTCGGCGAGCGCACCCGCGCCGACGAGGTAGCGGTCGTAGTTGGGCTTGATCCACAGGCTCGCGTCGCTGTAGTACTGGCCGAAGCCGCCCATCACCGCCCACTTGGTGAACTCGGAGAATCCGGCGACGGCCGAAGTCGTGGTGATCTCGAACTCCGGCCCGACGAGTCCTGCCTGCCCGAGGGGGCCCGACGGCGAGAACGCGGCGCCGAAATAGTTGAACACCGAAGGCGCTCTCATCGGCGCCTGTCCGAGCTGCTCGGCGTCCGAAAGATCCCAGATGCTGTAATAGTGGCTGCTGCTCTGCGCGTTGAAGGCGCGATGCAGATGCAGGAACTTGTGCACCGGCTCGCGCAGCTTGCCGAACGTGTTGCCGGCGGCGATGGTGGCGCTGCGCGCCTCGTTGTCGGTCAGGATGGCGCGCACGACCGCCTTCATGTCGCCGCGCACGTTGGCGCCGTTGTTGTTGAACACCCGCGCCACGCGCTGGACATACGCCGGCGTCGGATTGCTCGTCACCAGGCGCTGGATCAGCTGCTTGACCACGAAGGGCCCGACATTGGGATGGTTGAAGATGTTGTCGATCGCGTTTTCGAGATCGACTTGCGGCGTCTGGCCGGCCGGCAGGTTCGGGTAGGGAGCGCCTGCGTATTGCAGGAGCTTCTTGGTGCCCGTGTCGTGCGGCGGGGGATAGGACTTCGCGGCGTTGTTGATATCGCACCACACCGCGGTGTTGCCCGCCGGCCAATGCCCGTCCTGCGGGCAGCGGCGCGCCGTCCACGGCTTCATCGGCACGGTCCAATTCTCGTCCGGCCAGTAGAATTTCCACGACTTGGTCATGTCCTGGTCGGCGAAATGCCAGCCCGTGAATGCCTTGGCGAAGCCCTGGACCACATCTTCGCCATAGGTCGGAATCGTATTGCCCTGGCCATCCGTTTGCGCCGTGCCGTCGTCGTTCAGCATCACCGTGCCGATCGAGAACAGTTGCAGGTTCTCGCGCGCGAAGTTCTCGTTCGGCTGCTCGAGGGAGCTGGCCAGCATGTCGAGATAGACGCCCATGCCCGGATGCAGGGCCACGTTCTTCAGGAGCTCGCGGTAGCTGCCGAATGCGTAGGTGCCCAGCATGTCGAGGTAATTCGCCATTCCGGTGCCCGCGTCCTGAACGCGATTGTTGGCGATGGAGATGACGACCATCTCGAGCAGCGCATTCACCACGCGCTGGCGCAATTGGTCGTTGCCTTCGAACGCGCGCTGATAGAACGTCGGATAGTTCACCTGCCAGGGGCATCCGCTGCCGGGATCGGTGCAGCCGTTGGCGCCCTGCTTGTTGGCGTTGAGATTCTGCTGCGCATACGCGGTGTACGACGCGGCCGGCGTCGCGAACTGCTCGTTCAGCCACGAATCCGTGCCGATCCCCGCCACGCGGTTGATCTCGGCGAGGGTCACTCCCCAGGTCCCTTGCTGCAGCAGGCGCGCTGCGTCCCTTGGCAGCAGGGTCGTGTAGCAACCGACGGCGAGAACCGCGTTTAACCTGGATTGAAACTCGCTGCTCGTAAGAAAAGCATGGCGGATGGCGTCGCGGGTGGCACCGTTGTTCAGCTGGGTCACCCAGTACTGCAAGCTGGCCGTGTCGGCGTAGCGGCGAAAGAACGACGAATAGAGGTCGGCAACGAAGTCGGCGTTGGTTCGCGCCCGGTTCGCGTATTCCTGGCTGTTCAGGAATTGCGAGGAAATCGCGTCGGCGTTGTTGGACAGCGCGCTCGCACCCGTGCATTGCGCCTGCCGCAGTTGACCGATCCAGTAGTTCAGGCCGCCGTCGTCGGGAAGGCGATTGAGAAAGCCTCGATAGAAATCGATGACGACGGTGCCCTCGAGACGTGTCGGCGTTGAGCCGAGACGTGCGGACATATAGGCATCGAATTCGGCGGAGAACTGGAAGCCGGACAGCACCACGCCGCGCGGAATCCCCTGCGTCAACTGCCCCTGCCAGTAGGTCAGGCCGCCCGCGTCCGGCGCGCGCTGAAAGAACGTCTGGTACAGATCGGTCACATACTCGGCATTGGTGCGGTTGAAGCCGCGATACTCGGGGCTGTCGAAGAACTGGCTCGACATCGCGATGAAGACTTCCTTCGGATCCAGGCCTGCGTTGCGCAGACGCGTGATTTCGCCGTCCCACGATGCGACCGCCCCCGCTTCCGGAGCGCGATGCAGGATCGACTGGTAATACTGCGTGATCATCGCCTGTTCCACCGCGCCGCCAAGCGCAGGCGTGGCGAGCGGCAGCAGGAACGCGGCAAAGGCGACGAGGAAAAATCTGCGCGCGGCGATCGGCATTGGAGATTCCCCGGAAGATTGAGCCTGCGGCAGCTATGCCAATGTCATTGTCGGTGAAGTGGCGGGGGATTGCAATGAAGGCGTCGCGTGGGGGATGCAGTTTTGGGGCCTGTGCAGCACAATCCGGTGGTGACGTTGTTGACATTTGGTCGAGGCGAACGGAACCTTGAGCGGCGTCTGGGCTAAGGACGAATGCATGTTGTCGAGGCGCAATCAAAGTTGAACGCGATCCTGCTCTTCCAGCTTGGTGCGATGCTCCGGATGCAGTGGCCGTCGGCGCTGGTACTCGCCTGCGCGTTCGCGCTTGTCGGCTGCGACGCGCATCCGGTCAACACGCCGATCGCAAGCCAGGACCTCGCCAAGGGATACAGGCTGCAGCGCGTCAAAGCCGATCCCGACAACCCGGGAGACGTGCTCGTCATCCTGACGTTGTCGGGCGGAGGCACGCGCGCGGCGGCGCTTGCCTACGGAACGATGGAAGCGCTGCGTGACGTGAAGCTCAGGATGGGCGGCCGCAGCCGGCGGCTGCTCGACGAGGTCGACGTCATCAACGCGGTTTCCGGTGGCAGCATCGTCGCCGCCTACTACGCCGTCCATCGCGACGGGCTCTTCCGCGATTTCGAAACGAGGTTCCTCAAGCGCGACGTGGAACGTCAGCTCCGGCTCGAGCTCCTCGCCAACCTGCCGCGCCTGGCGCAGTCACAATTCTCGCGCGGGGAAGTCCTCGCCGAATACTTCGATCGCGAGCTCTTCGACGGCGCGACGTACGCAGACCTGGCGCGCGGCAACATGCGTCCGTACGTGGTCATCAACGCGGCCGCGCTGGCGACCGGCGCGCGGTTTCCCTTCACGCAGGCGCAGTTCGACCTGCTGTGCTCGGATCTCGGCAGCCTGTCGCTGGGACGCGCGGTCGCTGCGTCCGCGGCGCTGCCACCCTTCTTCAACGCGATCACCTTGGAGAGCTACGCCGGCACTTGCGGCCCGGTATCGCTGCCCGGAATCGCCGCGAGCAACGGCAGCGGCGCCCGTGTACGCGTCGGGCGACTGGAAGAAGCGCGCACGTACATGGATCGTTCGCGACGTCCGCACGTTCACCTGGTCGACGGTGGGCTGATCGACAACCTGGGCTTGCGCGTCGCGGGTGATTTCGCCGTCGAACAGGGCGGGTTCTACGAGCTGGTCGATGCGCTGGGCTATCGCGACGTCAGCCACGTGGTTTTCATCTCGGTCAACGCCGAGACCGATCCCAATTATGCGATCGATCAAAGCGCCGATACGCCGAACTTCTTCCAGACGCTGAACGCGCTCAAGCTGCCTGGACGGGCGCATTCTTACGAGGTGGCCGAGCAGCTCAGATCGAGCTTCGAAGTCTGGCGCGACGAAGTGAGGAAGCGGCGTCCGCTTCCGCGCGGCGCCGCGCCCGACGCGGGCCCGCAATTCTATTTCATCGATGTTTCGCTGCAGGCGATCGAGGACGAAGACGAGCGCAATGGCTTCCAGAGCATTCCGACCGCGCTGACGCTGGACCCCGACGCGGTCGATCGCCTGCGCGCGATTGCGCGCAAGCTCCTGCTGGGGTCCCCCGATTTCAAGAAGCTCGTCTCGGACCTGGGAACCTGATTCGCTCCCGGGGGGCCGAGCCTAGGCGGTCACTTCCTGCGCCTTGAGCTTGCGCACGAGCTCGACGTACGCCTGCATCGCCTCGTCGCGGGAGACACCTTTGCGCTTCGACCACGCGTCGTACTTTGCGCGGCCGACGACGTCGAGCACGCTGGGACGATCGCCGGCGACGTCTCCCGCATCGGCTTGCTTGTAGAGCGCGTAGAGCTCGAGCAGCGTCGCGTTCTCGGGAGGCTTGGTCAGCGTCTTGGCCTCCACCGTCGCGGCGAGAAATGCAGCATCGAGAGCGACGGCCGTGTTGTCGGGCTCCGGCGGCTGCCCGAAGAACGCGTCCTCGAGCTCGACCTGGTCGGCGAACCAGCGCGCCTCCAGCAGTTTCCCGGCGTAAAAGGCGAGCATCAGCGCGCCGGGCGACTCGAGACGCGCTGAATCGTTGCGCGCCACCAGCTGCGCGGGCACCAGCACGACGCCGCGGTTGAAAACCGGTGTGCCGAACGCAGTGAAGCGCGCGTTCCCGAGGCGCGCCGAACCTGGACGCGAAGCCGCCGAAAGCCTTGCCGATGTGCGCACCCGATACCGCGTTCGCTCCGGGTTGCACCCAAGTGAGGTCGGGGATGGCCAATTCGCGGATATCGGCGAGCTCCCCGGCGCCGAGCTTGTCGAGCACGGCCTTGACCGCGGCGTTCAACTCCTCGACGCTCATCCGCGGCTCGTTGGCGAGCGCCGAGCCCGCGCCCGGAAGCGCCGCGCCGAGAAACTCGAGGACGTTCTTGGCGACGATCTCTTTGTCGTTGTCGACGCAGATCATGTGATAGCTGTCCTCGAGGATCACCATGCGCGCCCGCCCGCCGCCGATGGCTTCGATCATGAAGTGCGCCGAGCGCAGGCTGGTGAGCTCGTCCTCGCGCGCGTGCACCACCAGCGTCGGACAGCGTATCTTCGACGCGGCTTTCATCACCATCGCCCGCAGCCGGTCGACCTGGCGGATGCACTCCAGCGGCACCCACTTGTAGTGGAAATTCTCGCCGCGCTCGAACTTGGCCTTGACGATCGCGCGCAGCTGCTCGTTCTTGATGCCGAACGGGTCTTCCTCCTCGATTTTCATCCGTCGCGGCAGGCCTGGGACGGCGTACAGCACGGGGCGGAGAAAGCGATACCAAGGCGTGGCCCAGCCGTCGATGTAGACGGGAGGGGCGAGCATGATCAGATGGCCCTTGTCGTGACGCTCGCGCTCCGCGAGCAGCGCCGCGAGCAGCGATCCCATGCACATGCCCATCAAGTGCAGGTTGGGATGCTGGTCGCGGATCTCGCGGTATTTGGCGACGACCGCCTCGACCCAGTCCTCGGCGGTAACGCCGGCGAGATCCTCCGGCGTGGTCCCGTGCCCCGGAAGCGTCAGCGAATAGGTCACCAGTCCGGCGTTCTTGAGCCGCTTGTGCATCGACCCGAGGTCGTATTGCGTGCCGCCAAGGCCGTGGATGAGGAACGCTGCATCCGGCGCTGCTGCGCCGCCTTTGGTTGGGCCCGGCGCGTCTCCGCGCGCGGGCTGGGTGCCCTGGGGCGGTCCTGCGGCGCTCATAGGTCCCCCCGAACGGCGCTGCGCGCCGCTCCCCCCAGGGGGCGAGTGCCTTGGGGCGGCCCGGCGGCACTCATGATTCCCCCCGAACGGCGCTGCGCGCCGCTCCCCCCAGGGGGCGAGTGCCTTGGGGCGGCCCTGCGGCACTCATGCCGCTGCAGGCGTTGTGTGGACGATGCCGACGATGCGATGCAGGTCGCCATCGTGGTCGTGGATCGCGCACGCCTCGTCGACCACCGTGGTCGTGCCGGAGGGTCCGAACATCGCGTAGCGCATCGTGTCCGCCGCGCCTCCGGCTCCCGCGCTCGCCGAAGCGCGCAGCGACCGCGTCGCGATCCTGCGGTGCGACGCAGGCGAGCCAGTCGGCGAGGGTGGTGAGTTTCTGTGCCGGCAACCCGATGAGATCGGTCGTGTCGCCGCTGACCACTAGCTCGCCGGACTGCGGCGCCCAGTCATAGGCGATCAACCCGTGCGCGCCGATCGCGGCCTCGAAGCGCGTTTTCCACTCGCGTGCCCGCGACGCGGCCAGGCGCTGGCTCTCCACGAGCGTGGACACCAGGAGGCCGGTCATCGCCAGCGCCGCGGCGTAGCCCTGCGCGTTGAGCGCCGCGTCATCGAAGAATCCGGCGCGATCGATGAAGGGACCGAGTCCGCGCATGGTCTGCGCGATCGCGATCAACGCGCCGACCAGCGCCGCCAGCGTTGCCCCACGCGTTCCCCAGAGCAGCGCGACCAGCACGAAAAACACGAACGGCAGATAGGTGAGCCCGACCGCATACGAACGCAGGAATCGGCTCTCGGGGTGCGCCGAGAACAGCACGTACAGACAGATCAGGAAGAGTCCGCACGCCACCGCGCCGCCGGCGAATGACGGCATGGTCAGACCACCCGAGCGCTTGAGCCGGAACTGCGCCCATGACGCGACGAAAGGCGCGATCAGGAGCATCCCGACGAAATTGCCGACCAGCCAGACCCGGAAAGTAAGCCACGCATCGGAGCTTCCTGCGAGGTCGCCCCACAGGCTGACGATCACCGCCCCGGTCAGGGCCAGCACGGCCGAGCCTGCGACGACGGCTCCGACATCGCGCGGCGACACGAAACGCAGCGGCGGCGGCGAGAGCTGCGCCGCGACCACGCCGCCGGCGAACGTCACCGCAACTTCGATGAGCGCATACCCGAGCGCGTCGATCAGCGAGGATCCGACCAGCGGCTCGAAGACCAGCGCCCCGAGGAAGGCACCGGCGAGCACCGGCATCCAGCCGGACCGCGGGCGGACGAACAACAGTCCCAGCGCGAAGCCACTGGCGAGCCAGACCCCCCACGCGTCCTGCTTCGAATAGGCAAAAAATGCCGAGAAGCCGCCGAGCGCGAGATACGCCAAGGCGACAACGACGATGGTCTGTACCTTGCCCAAACATCCCCCTTTCGCCGTCGCGACCAAGATGCGCGATCATGGCGCACGCTTTTGCGAGGCCCAAACGCGGCCGCGCGATGGTGGTGCCTGCGGGATTATATTCCTCAGATCGTGCAATGCCCTCTTCTCAGGGCGGCGCAAGCAGATCAGCGCACTGTTGCGCAATGAAAACGCCACGCGCAAAATAGGCATGAGGTTCGGGCAATGTACTTCGCACACGTCCCGACGCCCGCCTCGAGCCTATTCTCCAAGCAAGCCCAGTGTCGAGCGAATTGCCTAAACGCGTGACCAATGCGGGTGCTGCTGACGCCGCGGTTCGATGCACGATCACCAAAATCGAAAGTCTAGACGATGGGGGGCGACCCGTGTTCGGTGAAACACGCGAGGAAGAATGTTCCGTCCTCAAGCTGCCCGGAGACGACAGCGATATCTCGTCGAGAATCGGCAGCTCTCCCGAGCACCCCGTTGCTCCGCCTCGACGCGAGGACGCGGTATTGCTGCTAGGCATCGCCACGAAGGCCAATGTCAACGACGTTATAGATGTTGCGGGCGTCAGGTTAAGAACGACAACGATCTCCCCAAGCTACGACAGCGTCGGCAAGCTCGCGTTCTACGTGGCCCAGGGAGTGGTTTGCGACCCGCCGGCGGAGCCCGAATGAACACTGCCGCGGGTTCAGCTTCCAGCGGTAACTATCGACGAGTCGCGCACCCCACACAGACCGCCGGCTCATCCGACTAGAGGTAACGCGTGCGGCTTTCCGCGCTGGAGGCGACACGACATTCCGGAAGTCCGCGCCTTCGCCACGATTTCACCGACAAGGCAAACACCATTACTTCCCGCAATCAATACCTTGGACATTTGCTTCGGTCTCGCACCAGGATGGCACGAACACTGCTCTGAAAAAAGACTAGGGCACCGCAATGCACGGTGTCACTGCCGCCGCGACGAAATAGGAGGTTCCATGATGAGCACGCAAAGCTGCGCAGCGTCGGCGTTGGTCGTCACACTCGTGCGGGCGCAATCGGTGCGCTTGTCATTATTGCTGTCACTCGTCACGGCAACCATGACGCTGGCACTCTCCATGGGCTGGGTTCAACCAGCACACGCGCAGCAGCGCGACGTGTCCTTCGCAGTGCCTTATACCGGCACGCTCAAGAAGATCAACGACAGCGGCGAAATTCGTCTCGGCTATCGCGAAAATTCCCCGCCCTTCGCGTTCCTCGATACGCAGCGAAAGCCCCAGGGTTACTCGCTCGATCTCTGCGAAATCGTCGTCGAGGAAGTCGTGGCCGAACTTGGAAAAGACGTCCGCATCGTCCGCCGGCCGGTGACGCCGGAAAATCGCTTTGAGCTGGTGACTTCCGGCGAAGTCGACCTCGAATGCGGTTCGACCACGAACAATCTCGAGCGTCGCAAGACCATGGCGTTTTCGCCGACCATGTTCGTGACCGGCACCAAGCTGCTGGTGCGCCGCGGCAGCGGCATTCTCAATTTCCGCGACCTGGCTGGCAAGACGGTCGTCCTGACGCGCGGCACCGTCCACGAGACCGCGGTACCGAGGCTCGCCCAGCGTCAGGGCATTCCGATCAAGTTCGTGTTCGGGAGCGATCACGGCGAGTCGTTCCAGATTCTCGCGTCCGGGAAGGCCGACGCGTTCGCCAACGACGACGTGCAGTTGTACGGCATGGTCGCCGAAAAGAAGGCGGCCGCGGATTTCCGCGTGGTCGGAGACTTTCTCACCTACGCCGACTATGCGCTGATGTTTCGCAAGGACGATCCCGACTTTGCCGAGGTCGTGGAGCGCGCGTTCCGCAAGCTGGCGGGCAGCCGCGAAATCGTGGCCGTTTACGAACGGTGGTTCCAGAAGCCATTGCCGTCCGGCATGCGCCTCAACCTGCCGATGAGCCCGCATCTGGAAGAGCTCTTCCGCGTCCAGGGCCTGCCATCGGACTGACTGAACGCTAGCGCGGGCGTACGCCGCGGTCACCAACATCGATTCAACCAACGGCACCGACCAAGGAGGACTCCATGGGCATCCTTAACGATCACGATCCGGTGGAAACCCAGGAATGGGTCGACTCACTGCGCGCAGTTCTACAACACGCGGGACCCGAGCGGGCCAAGTATCTGCTCGCCATGCTACGCGACGAAGCGCTGCGCAGCTACACGATGCCGCCATTTCTGGCGACCACGCCCTACCGCAATACGATCGTGCCGGAACAGGAGGCAAAGTCCCCCGGCAACCGCGAGCTCGAGCACAAGATCCGCGCCGCGATCCGCTGGAATGCGGTGGCGATCATCCTTCGGGCCAACAAGGAGTCGTCGGAGTTGGGTGGTCACATCGCGAGCTTTCAATCCTCGGCGCTGCTCTACGACATCGGTTTCGGACACTTCTGGCACGCGCCGACGGATCAGCATGGCGGCGACCTGATCTACGTTCAGGGGCACGTTTCGCCCGGGATCTACGCGCGCGCATTCGTCGAAGGCCGTCTCACCGAGCAGCAGCTCCTCGGCTATCGCCAGGAAAGCGAGGGCAAGGGAATACCGTCGTACCCGCATCCATGGCTGATGCCGGATTTCTGGCAATTCCCCACGGTGTCGATGGGCCTCGGCCCGTTAATGGCGATCTATCAGGCCCGTTTCCTCAAATACCTCGAGGGCCGCGGCTTGGCCAAGACCGACAACCGCAAGGTGTGGGCGTTCCTCGGCGACGGCGAATGCGACGAACCTGAGTCGCTCGGCGCGATCTCGCTCGGCGGGCGCGAGAAGCTCGACAACCTCATCTTCGTCATCAACTGCAATCTGCAGCGGCTAGACGGACCGGTGCGCGGCAACGGCAAGATCATCCAGGAGCTCGAGGGTGTGTTCCGCGGCGCTGGCTGGAACGTGATCAAGGTGGTGTGGGGCTCCGGGTGGGACAAGCTGTTCGCCAAGGACAAGGAGGGGATTCTGCTCAAGCGCATGGAAGAGTGCGTCGACGGTCAGTATCAGGACTTCAAGAGCAAGAACGGCGCCTACGTGCGCGAGCATTTCTTCAACACTCCGGAACTGAAGGCGCTGGTCTCCGATTTGAACGACGAGCAGGTGTGGAAGCTCTCCCGCGGCGGCCACGATCCGTTCAAGGTCTACGCGGCGTATGCCGCGGCGGTGAAGCACCAGGGACAGCCCACCGTCATTCTCGCCAAGACCGTGAAGGGTTACGGCATGGGGGAATCGGGCGAAGGCCAGATGATCAGCCATCAGGCGAAGAAGATGACGCAGGACTCGCTGAAGCAGTTCCGCGACCGCTTCGACATTCCGATGACCGACGACAAGATCGACCAGATGCCGTTCATCACGCTTGCCGAAGGCAGCCCCGAGAAAAAGTACCTGCACGAGCGTCGTGCCGCCCTAGGGGGCTACCTGCCGCAGCGCCGCCGCAAGACCACGGCATTGCCGGCGCCGCCGCTATCGAATTTCGAAAGATTGCTGAAAAGCAGCGAGGACCGCGAGATCTCGACGACGATGGCCTTCGTGCAGATGCTGGGAACGCTCGTGCGCGACAAGGCGATCGGCAAGCACATCGTCCCGATCGTCCCGGACGAATCGCGCACCTTCGGCATGGAAGGCATGTTCCGCCAGCTCGGCATCTATTCGTCGGTCGGGCAGCTGTACAAGCCGCAGGACGCGGATCAGTTGATGTACTACCGCGAGGACAAGGCAGGCCAGGTGCTGCAGGAGGGCATCAACGAGGCAGGCGCCATGAGCTCGTGGATTGCGGCGGCGACGTCCTACAGCACCAACAACCTGCCGATGATCCCGTTCTACATCTACTACTCGATGTTCGGGCTGCAGCGCGTCGGCGATCTCGCGTGGCTGGCGGGCGACATGCGTGCGCGCGGCTTCCTGCTCGGCGGCACCGCCGGACGCACGACCCTCAACGGCGAAGGCCTGCAGCACGAGGACGGCCACAGCCACATCCTGGCGTCGACCATCCCCAATTGCGTGTCGTACGACCCGACGTTTGCCTACGAGGTCGTCGTGATCATTCGCGAAGGCATCCGGCGGATGTTCCAGGAGCAGGAGGACGTCTACTACTACGTCACGCTGATGAACGAGAACTACCCGCACCCTGGCATGCCGGCGGGAGCGGAGGAGGGCATCCTCAAGGGCGTGTACCTGTTGCAGGAAGGTGCCAAGGGCAAGGGCCCACGCGTGCAGTTGATGGGCTCGGGCACGATCCTGCGCGAGGTGATGGCGGCGGCGGATCTGCTGCGTGACGATTTCAAGGTCAACGCCGATATCTGGAGCGCGACCAGCTTCAACGAACTGCGCCGCGACGGCATGAGCGCCGAGCGCTGGAGCTTGCTTCACCCGTCCAAGCCGCGGCGCAAGAGCCATCTCGAAACCGCGCTCGAAGGCCACGCCGGCCCCGTCGTGGCCGCGACCGACTACATGCGCAGCTTCGCCGACCAGGTGCGCAGCCAGATACCGCGGCGCTATGTCGTCCTGGGCACCGATGGCTTCGGTCGCAGCGACTACCGCGTGAAGCTGCGCAAGTTCTTCGAGGTGAACCGCTACTACGTCGCCGTTGCCGCGTTGAAGGCGCTGGCCGACGACGGCGAGATCAAGCCGGAGGTCGTCGATCAGGCAATCAAGAAATACGGACTCGATACCGAGCGGCCCGATCCCTGGACCGTGTAACCGGCCAAGCTAGGAATTCGCAGCGCATTCTGAATGGGGGCGACATGGGCGCAGTAGCGGAAGTGAAGGTGCCGGACATCGGCGACTTCAAGGACATTCCGATCATCGAGATCATGGTCAAGGTGGGCGACTCCGTAAAGGCGGAGGACCCGCTGGTCTCGCTCGAATCGGACAAGGCGACGATGGAAGTGCCGGCACCCTCCGCCGGCACGGTGAAGGAGCTCAAGGTCAAGCTCGGCGACAAGGTGAGCGAAGGCAGCGTGATCCTGCTGCTCGACGGAGGAGCGAGCGCGCCGGCGACTGCGCCGGCACCCGCGCCGAAGACAGCGGTCCAGGCGCCACCGTCGCCGACCAGTGCACCCGACGGCATCGCTGAAGTGCGCGTACCGGACATCGGCGATTTCAAGGACGTGCCGGTGATCGAAATCTTCGTCAAGCCCGGTGACACGGTGAAAGCCGAAGATCCGCTCGTCTCGCTGGAATCGGAAAAGGCCACGATGGACGTGCCCTCGCCGCTGGGTGGCACGGTGCAGTCCATCAACGTCAAGGTCGGCGACAAGGTGTCGGAAGGTGCGGTGGTGCTGACACTGTCGACCGGCAGCGGCGCGGCCGCTGGGCCGGGTGCGCCCGCACCCGCGGCGGCTGGCTCCGGCGACCCGCGGCAGCTGCCCCGGCGCCCGCCGCCAAGGCCGGGGCGTCCGCGCCGGCCGGTGCCATCGACGAGGTCGCGTTCGGACTCGCCTATGCCGGTCCCGGAGTGCGCAAGTTCGCGCGCGAATCGGGTGTGGACCTCGGTCGCGTCAAGGGCACCGGGGCCAAGGGCCGCATCCTCAGAGAAGACGTCGCCAATTTCGCCAAAGGGGCGCCCGCTGCGGCGAAGCCCGCGGCCGCTGCGGCATCGACCGGCGGCGGCGTCGGCGGCATCGATCTTCTGCCGTGGCCGAAAGTCGACTTCACGAAGTTCGGAGCCATCGAGTCCAAGCCGCTGTCGCGGATCAAGAAGATCTCCGGCGCGAACCTGCACCGCAACTGGGTGATGATCCCGCACGTCACGAACCACGACGACGCCGACATCACCGAACTCGAATCCTTCCGCGTCCAGTTGAACAAGGAGAACGAAAAGAGCGGCGTGAAGGTCAGCATGCTGGCGTTCATGATCAAGGCCGCTGTCTCCACGCTGAAAAAATTCCCGGAATTCAACGCCTCGATCGATGGCGACAACATCGTCCTGAAAAAGTACTACCACATCGGCTTCGCCGCCGACACGCCGCAAGGGCTGGTCGTGCCGGTGATCCGCGATGCCGACAAGAAAGGCGTGGTCGAGATCGCCAAGGAGATGGGCGACCTCGCCAAGCTCGCTCGCGACGGGAAGCTCAAGCCCGACCAGATGCAGGGCGGCTGCTTCACGATCTCCAGCCTCGGCGGGATCGGCGGCATCTACTTCACGCCGATCATCAATGCGCCCGAAGTCGCGATCATGGGGGTGTGCCGCTCCTTCTGGAAGCAGGTCTCGCTCGACGGCAAGACTTCGTCGTGGCGCTTCGTGCTGCCGTTGTCGCTTTCCTGGGATCACCGTGTCATCGACGGTGCAGCCGCAGCCCGGTTCAACAGCTATTTCGCCGGGCTGCTCGCGGACATGCGCCGCATTCTGATCTGAACAGGGAGGCAAGGTCATGGCAACGACGGTCGAAGTCAAAGTCCCCGACATCGGCGACTTCAAGGACATCCCGATCATCGAGGTGTTCGTGAAGGCGGGCGACACGGTGAAGGCCGAAGATCCGCTCATCTCGCTCGAGTCGGACAAGGCGACGATGGACGTGCCGTCGCCGGTCGATGGCGTGGTCAAGGACATCAAGGTCAAGGTCGGCGACAAGGTGTCCGAAGGCTCGCTGATCCTCACCGTCGACGCCGACGCTGCGCCTGCGGGCGTCGCGCCGCCACAGAAAGTCAAGGAAGGCGGCCACGCGACCGCCGCGGGAGCGCCCTCGGCCGATTACGGCGCCGCCGGCCTCTATGAGTCGGTCGAGGTACGCGTTCCCGACATCGGCGACTTCAAGGACATTCCGATCATCGAAGTGTTCGTCAAGGCCGGCGACGCGGTGAAGGCCGAGGATCCTCTGATCTCGCTCGAGTCCGACAAAGCCACGATGGATGTGCCGTCACCCGTCGGCGGGACGATTTCCGATCTCAAGGTGAAGGTCGGCGACAAAGTCTCGGAAGGCAGCCTCATCCTCACGCTGTCGACAGGCGTCAAGGGTGCGGCGTCGGCCGCGCCACCGGCGCACGGCACCGCTGCACCCGCCGCTGCCGCGGCGGCCCCGGCGCCAGCGCCGGCCGCGGCTTACGCGGGCAGCGCGGACATTGAATGCGAAATGCTCGTGCTCGGAGCGGGACCCGGCGGCTACTCCGCAGCATTCCGCTCGGCAGACCTCGGCATGAAGACCGTGCTGGTCGAACGCTACGCAACGCTGGGTGGAGTGTGTCTCAACGTCGGCTGCATCCCGTCGAAGGCGCTGCTGCACACGGCGGCGGTGATGGACGAAGTGACCGCGCTGGGCGGGCATGGGATCAAGTATGCCGCGCCGCAGATCGACATCGACGAGCTTCGTGGCTTCAAGGAAGGCGTGATCAAGAAGCTCACCGGCGGCCTCGCCGGCATGGCCAAGTCGCGCAAAGTCGACGTCGTGCGCGGCATCGGACGCTTTCTCGATCCGTATCACGTCGAGGTCGAGATGACGTCGGGCACGGGCCAGGACAAGACCGGCGAAAAGAAGACCATCCGGTTCCAGAAGGCGATCATCGCCGCCGGCAGCCAGGCGGTGAAGCTCCCGTTCATATCCGGAAGATCCGCGCGTGGTCGATTCCACCGGCGCGCTGGAGCTCAAGTCGATTCCGAAGCGGATGCTGGTGATCGGCGGCGGCATCATCGGTCTCGAAATGGCCACGGTGTACTCGACGCTGGGCACGCGCATCGACGTCGTCGAAATGCTCGACGGCATGATGGCCGGCGCCGACCGCGACCTGGTCAAGGTGTGGGAGAAAAAGAACACGCCGCGCTTCGACAACGTGATGCTGAAGACCAAGACGGTGTCCGCCGAAGCCACGCCGGCGGGCATCAAGGTCGGCTTCGAGGGCGCCAAAGCCCCGGCCGAGCCACAGCTGTACGACCTGGTGCTGGTGGCGGTCGGTCGCAGCGCCAACGGCAAAGTCATCGCCGCGGACAAGGCCGGCGTCGTGGTCACCGACCGCGGCTTCGTGCCGGTGGACAAGCAGATGCGCACCAACGTCGCGCACATCTTTGCCATCGGCGACATCGTCGGCCAGCCGATGCTTGCGCACAAGGCCGTGCACGAGGCGCACGTCGCCGCCGAAGTCGCCGCGGGACACAAGTCGTTCTTCGATGCGCGGCAGATCCCGTCGGTCGCCTACACCGATCCGGAAGTGGCGTGGGCGGGACTCACCGAGGAGCAATGCAAGGCGCAGGGCATCAAATACGGCAAGGCGGTGTTTCCCTGGGCTGCCTCGGGCCGCGCGATCGCCAACGGCCGCGATGAGGGCTTCACCAAGTTGCTGTTCGACGAGACGACGCACCGCTGCATCGGCGGGAGGCATCGTCGGCACCCACGCCGGCGATTTGATCGGCGAAGTCTGTCTCGCGGTGGAAATGGGTTGCGATCCAACCGACATCGGCAAGACCATCCATCCGCATCCGACGCTGGGTGAATCGATCGGCATGGCGGCCGAAGTGTTCGAGGGCGTGTGTACCGACCTGCCGCCGATGAAGAAGAAATGAACCTGGAGACGCATCATGTCTGAAGAGCAGCTTAAGATCGACGCCCTCGAGTATCACGAGTTCCCGACGCCCGGGAAGATATCGATCGCACCCACCAAGGCGCTGGCGAATCAACGCGACTTGTCGCTCGCGTACTCGCCGGGCGTGGCCTACGCGTGCACGGCGATCCAGGAAAATCCGGACTTGGCGGCGCGTTACACGGCGCGGGCGAACCTTGTCGCTGTCGTCACCAATGGCACGGCCGTGCTTGGCCTGGGCAACATCGGCGCGCTCGCCGGCAAGCCGGTGATGGAAGGCAAGGGCTGCCTGTTCAAGAAGTTTGCGGGCATCGACGTCTTCGACATCGAGATCAACGAGATGGATCCCGACAAGATCGTCGACGTCGTCGCCGCACTCGAGCCGACGTTCGGTGGCATCAACCTCGAGGACATCAAGGCGCCGGAATGCTTCTACATCGAACGGAAGCTCCGCGAACGGATGAAGATACCGGTCTTCCACGACGACCAGCATGGAACCGCGATCGTCGCCGCGGCCGCGGTGCTCAACGGGCTGAAGATCGTCGGCAAGGACATCGGCAAGGTCAAGCTGGTCTGCTCCGGCGCGGGCGCCGCTGCGCTCGCCTGCCTCAACCTGCAGGTAAGCCTCGGTCTCGACCGCGGCAACATCTTCGTGACCGACAGCAAGGGGGTCGTCTACAAAGGCCGCAAGGAGGCGATGGATCCCGACAAGGAGCGCTACGCGCAGGATACAAAGGCGCGGAAGCTCGACGACATCATCGGCGGGGCCGATATCTTTCTGGGTCTGTCCGCGGGCGGCGTTTTGACCGCGGAAATGGTCAAGAAAATGGCCGACAAGCCGATCATCCTGGCGATGGCGAACCCCGAGCCGGAGATCCGGCCCGAACTCGCCAAGGCGACGCGGCCCGACTGCCTGATCGGCACGGGGCGGTCCGATTATCCGAATCAGGTCAACAACTCGCTGTGTTTCCCGTTCATCTTTCGCGGCGCGCTCGATTGCGGCGCGTCGACGATCAACGAGGAGATGAAGCTTGCGGCGGTGCGGGGTCTGGCTGAACTCGCCCGTGCCGAGCCGTCCGAAATCGTGGCGCTCGCCTACGGCGAGGCCACGCCGCCGTTCGGACCTGACTATCTCATTCCACGCGCTTTCGATCCGCGTCTGATCACCAGCCTGGCACCCGCGGTCGCGAAAGCGGCGATGGACAGCGGCGTTGCGAGTCGCCCGATCAAGGATTTCGACGCGTATCGCGATCAGTTGTCGCGATTCGTCTACCAGTCCGGAACACCGATGGAGCCCGTGTTCGAAGCGGCCAAGCGCGCGCCTAAACGCGTGGTGTATGCCGAAGGGGAGGACGAGCGCGTGCTTCGCGCCGCGCAGGTCGCGGTGGATGAAGGGCTCGCGCGCCCCTTGCTGGTGGGCCGCGCCGACGTCATGACCGCACGCATCCAGAAGCTCGGCCTGCGGCTGCGGCTGGGCGACAACTGCGACGGCGTCAACATCCTCGACGACCCGCGCTACCGCGATTACGGGCAGACCTACTACGAATTGATGCGCCGCAAGGGCGTCTCACGCGCCCAGGCGATGGACGAGATGCGCAGCCGGCCGACGCTCGTCGGCGCGATGTTGGTCCGGCGTGGGGACGCGGACGCGATGCTGTGCGGGACCCGCGGAAACTACGCGGATCACCTGAAGCTCGTGCGCGAGGTGATCGGCCTGCGCGACGGCGTGCAGACGCTCGCCGCGATGCACATGCTGATCCTGCCCGGTCGGCAGCTGTTCATTTGCGATACGCACGTCAATCGCGATCCCGACGCGCACACACTGGCCCAGATGACGCTGCTGGCCGCGGAGGAGGTGCAGCGCTTCGGGTTGAAACCGAGCGTGGCGCTGCTGTCGCACTCGAGCTTCGGCACCTCGAGCGCACCAGGAGCGCAGAAGATGCGCGACGCGCTGGCCATTGTTCTCGCCAAGGTTCCCGGCCTCGCAGTGGAGGGGGAAATGCGCGCCGATGCTGCGTTGTCCAAGGCGGTGCGCGACGTCGAATTCCCGGACTCGCGGCTGACGACCGATGCCAATCTGCTGATCATGCCGAATGTCGATGCCGCCAACATCACCTACAACGCGTTGCGGGTCACGTCGGGTGGCGGCATCACGGTCGGCGGCATCCTGCTCGGGGCAGCCAAGCCGGTGCACATCATGACCCCGTCGTCCACGGTCCGTCGCATCGTCAACATGACGCGCGGTCGCGGTTGCCGATGCCGGAGCCAAGCGGGAAACGCAGTGGGCGATCGGTTGATGCGCGCGACGCCACCGGAAATGCCATGAACGACGTGCATCAGCGCGAACGCGGCGAGGCGAAGACAGCGCGCTTGCCGGCGAGGCGCGTGATAGAGATCAAGCCCGCAGCGGCGCCGCTTGCGAAGCCGGACTGGATCCGCGTGCGGCTGTCGCATGGACCGCGTTTCCACGACGTGAAGCGCGTTCTGCGCGAACAGCGTCTGCATACGGTTTGCGAAGAGGCGTCCTGTCCCAATATCGGCGAGTGCTTCAGCAGCGGCACGGCGACGTTCATGGTCCTGGGTGACCTGTGCACGCGGCGCTGCCCGTTCTGCGACGTCGCGCACGGTCGGCCGCGAGCCGCCCGATGCCGACGAACCCGCCCATCTCGCCGACACGGTCGCGCTGCTCGCGTTGCGCCACGTCGTGATCACGAGCGTCGATCGCGACGACCTGCGCGACGGCGGCGCCGCGCATTTCGCCGCCTGCATCGATGCCGTGCGCAGGCGTTCGCCCGGCACGCGGATCGAAGTACTGGTGCCCGACTTCCGCGGCCGGCTTCCAGTCGCGCTGGCGATTCTTGCGGCGACGCCGCCCGACGTGATGAATCACAACCTCGAGACCGTGCCGAGCCTGTATCGGGAGGCAAGGCCGGGTGCGGACTACGCGCATTCGCTCGAGCTGCTGCGTGCATTCAAGGCGAGCCGCCCCGATTGCCTGACCAAATCCGGACTGATGCTGGGGCTGGGCGAGTCGGACCAGGAGGTCATCGAAGTCATGCGCGACCTGCGCCGGCACGACGTCGACATGCTCACCATCGGCCAGTACCTGCAACCGCGCGCCGGCAATCTGCCGGTGCGCCGCTACGTGCCGCCGGCCGCGTTCGCAGCGCTCGAAGCCGTCGGGCGCGAAATGGGATTTGCGCACGTGTTCTGCGGTGCGCTGGTCCGCTCCAGTTATCACGCCGACCGCCAGGCGCTGGCGGCCGGTGCCCAGTGACACGTTGCAGCACGCCGGAAATCCGAACTATCCAGTGAGGAGGATTCAAATGGGATCTGCAGGCAAACCGCTGTACAAGTCGCTCTATTTCCAGGTCATCGTCGCCATCGTGATCGGTGTGCTGCTCGGACATTTCTATCCCGAGACGGGCACGGCGATGAAGCCCCTGGGCGACGGCTTCATCAAGCTGATCAAGATGATCATCGCGCCGATCATCTTCTGCACGGTCGTCGTCGGCATCGCCGGCATGGAAGACATGAAGAAAGTCGGCAAGACCGGGGGCTATGCGCTGCTCTATTTCGAGATCGTCAGCTCCATTGCCCTCATTGTCGGGCTCACCATCGTGAATGTCGTGAAGCCGGGCGCCGGAATGAACATCGATCCCACCACGTTGGATACGAAGGGTGTCGCCGCGTATACCAAGCCGGGCCAGATGCAGAGCACCACCGACTTTCTGCTGAACATCATTCCGAACACCGTGGTGGATGCGTTCGCCAAGGGTGAGATTCTGCAGGTGCTGCTGATCGCGGTGCTTTTCGGCTTCTGTCTGCACAAGTTCGGCGGAAGGGGTACGCTGGTATTCGATCTGATCGAGAAGCTTTCGCACGTGCTGTTCTCGATCGTCGGCGTCATCATGAAGGTCGCACCGATCGGCGCGTTCGGCGCGATGGCGTTCACGATCGGCAAGTACGGGGTCGACTCGTTGTTGTCGCTCGCCAAACTGATGGGCACCTTCTACCTGACCTGCCTGGTGTTCATTCTGCTGGTGCTGGGGCTCATCGCCAGGCTTCACGGCTTCTCGCATTCTGAAGTTCATCCGGTATATCAAGGAGGAGCTGCTGATCGTGCTGGGCACGTCGTCGTCGGAATCCGTATTGCCGCGAATGATGGCGAAGATGGAGAACCTGGGTGTCAAGAAGTCGACGGTCGGCCTCGTCATCCCGACGGGCTACTCCTTCAATCTCGACGGCACGTCGATCTACCTGACGATGGCCGCCGTGTTCATCGCGCAGGCGACCAACACGGAGATGACGCTCACGCAGCAGCTGACGCTGTTGGCGGTGCTCCTGCTGACGTCGAAGGGTGCAGCCGGTGTCACCGGAAGCGGCTTCATCGTGCTGGCGGCGACGCTGTCGGCGGTCGGCCACGTGCCGGTCGCCGGACTCGCACTGATCCTCGGCATCGACCGCTTCATGTCGGAAGCGCGGGCGCTTGACCAACCTGGTCGGCAACGGCGTGGCCACGGTAGTCGTCGGCAAGTGGTGCGGCGAGCTCGACACGCGGCGGATGCAACGCGTGCTCGAACAATGAAACCGAGGAAGATGCGGAGGAGCCGGAGAAGATTCTGGACGCGGTGGAAGATCACATGGACGTCAAGGCCGCGTAGGCGATGGCCGATCTCGATGCGCCGGCCCGAATCGAAGGCGGACCCGGCGAGGGCTTTCCGCGACGACGACGGCCGCGACCCGTGCGGCGCCCCGACCGGGGGCGCTGCATCGGATCGTGATCGTCGGCGGCGGCGCCGGCGGCCTGGAGCTTGCGACGCGGCTGGGCGACAAGCTCGGCAAGGCGCAACAAGGCGCACGTCACGCTGATCGAGAAAGCGCGCACGCATTTCTGGAAGCCGCACCTGCACGAGATCGCCGCCGGCAGCATGGACATCGGCGTCTACGAAACGAACTATCTCGCGCAATCGCACTGGCACTATTTCCGCTACCGCGTCGGCGAGATGATCGGGCTCAACCGCGCAGCAGCGCTCGGTCACGGTGGCGCCGTTCATCGACGAGGATGGCGACCAGGTGACGCCGCGGCGCGAATTCTCCTACGACACCCTGGTCATCGCGGTCGGCAGCCTGACCAACGATTTCGGCACGCCGGGTGTCAAGGAGCACGCGATCTCGCTCGAGACGCCGGCGCAGGCAGAGCGGTTTCACCGCCGGCTGGTCAACGCCTACATCCGCGCGCATGCGCAGGCCGGGCCGCTGCGGCCGGAGCAGCTGCAGGTTGCGATCATCGGCGCCGGCGCGACCGGCGTGGAGCTCGCCGCGGAGCTGCACAACACCACGCGCACGCTGGTGTCCTACGGCCTCGACCGCATCGATCCGGAAAAGGACATGAGGCTGATCCTGATCGAGGCCGCCGACCGCATCCTGCCGGCGCTGCCGCCGCGCTTGTCGGACGCGGCAAGCGCAGCTGCTCGCCAAGCTGAATGTGAACGTGCGCACGTCCGCGCGCGTGGCGGAGGTCTTGCCCAGCGGCGTGCGGCTCGCGACGGGAGAGATCATTCCCGCGGAGCTGGTCGTCTGGGCCGCCGGTGTCAAGGCGCCGGATTTTCTCAAGGACCTGGACGGACTGGAAACCAATCGCATCAATCAGCTGGTCGTGCTGCCGACGCTGCAAACGACGCGCGACGAGAACATCTTCGCCATCGGCGATTGCGCCGCCGCTCCGTGGCTCGGCAAGGAAGGCGCGCTGGTGCCGCCGCGCGCGCAGTCCGCGCACCAGCAGGCGTCGCACATGGTCAAGCAGATCCAGAACCGGCTGCGCGGACAACCGCTGCGCACCGTGGCGCTACCGCGACTTCGGCTCGCTCGTTTCGCTCGGCGAATACTCCGTCGTCGGCAATCTCATGGGTGGCGCTCGGCGGGCGCAACCTCTGGATCGAGGGCTGGTTCGCGCGGATGATGTACCTGTCGCTGTACAAGATGCACGAGCTGGCGCTGCACGGGTTCTGGAAAGTCACGCTCGACACGGCGGCGAGGGTGATCACGCGGCGCACCGAGCCGCACGTCAAGCTGCATTGATCCTGATTTCCGCGCGCGCCATCGACGCCGCGGCGCCAGTCGACACGAAGGAGATGCCATGAGCAGTCCATCGCACGATCCGGCACAGCTGCTCGCCGACCTGTTCGCAGAACGCGCAGGCGATGATGCGCCAGTTCAGCCGGCGAGCAGCGCGGCGCGGCGCGCGGGCGATGCTGCCAACCCGATGGACCGCGTTCATGGCGGCGCTCGCAGCAGTTCGTCGGCGCTGCAGCAGAACTACTGGAAGCAGGTCGACGCGGATTCTGGGCCGGGCGATGCCGGGCGCCGCCGGCTGGGCGCCGTGGGAGCCGCGACGTCTCGAGCGCCGCAGGACGAGCCGACAAGCGCTTCGCCGACGAAGCCTGGCGCAACGATCCGCGCTTCGACATGGTCAAGCGCAACTACCTCGCCTACTCGGACTTCCTGCGAGCAGGCGGTCGATCGCGTGCCGGTCGACGACGAAGGCGAAGGCCAAGCTGCGCTATCGACACGCGGTCAATTCATCGACGCGATGAGTCCGGCCAACTTTCTTCGCGACCAATCCGGAGGCGATGCAGCTCGCCGTCGAAACCGGCGGCCAGAGCCTCGCCGACGGGATGCGCCTGTTCTTCGAGGATCTGGCCAAGGGGCGCATCTCGACGACCGACGAGAGCCGCCTTCGAGGTCGGCCGCGACCTGGCGACGACGCCGGGCGCGGTCATCTACGAGAACGACGCTGATGCAGCTCATCCAGTACGCACCGACGACCGAGCGTGTCCACGAGCGGCCGCTCCTGATCGTTCCGCCGTGCATCAACAAGTTCTACATCCTCGACCTGCAGCCGGAGAATTCGTTCGTGCGCTACGCCGTCGAGCAAGGTCACACGGTGTTCCTGGTGTCGTGGCGCAACATCACGGCCGAGCTCGGTCATCTGACCTGGGACGATTACCTCGAGCAGGGCGTCATGCAGGCCATCGACGTCGCGCGCGCGGTCACGCGGCGCCGACAAGATCAACACGCTGGGCTTCTGCGTCGGCGGCACGCTGCTCGCCTCGGCGCTGGCCGTCATGCAGGCGAAGGGCGAGGACGTCGTCGCGAGCCTGACGCTGCTCACGACCATGCTCGATTTCTCCGACACCGGCGAGATCGGCGCGCTGGTGAGCGAGCAAAGCGTCGCGGCGCGTGAAGCGGCGATCGGCCAGGGCGGCGTGATGCCGGGCAAGGAGCTGGCCTTCACGTTTTCTTCGCTGCGCGCCAACGACCTGATGTGGCAGTACGTCGTCAACAGCTACCTGAAGGGCAAGGCGCCGCCCGCGTTCGACCTGCTGTACTGGAACGCGGACAGCACCAACCTGCCGGGTCCGATGTTCTGCTGGTACGTGCGCAACACCTACCTCGAAAACAACCTGCGCGAGCCGGGCAAGACGATCCAGTGCGGCGTGCCGGTCGATCTGTCGCTGATCGACGTTCCGGCTTTCCTGTACGCGTCGCGCGAGGACCATATCGTCCCCTGGAAAACGGCCTACGCGTCGGCGCGAGCTTCTCGCCGGCGACACGACGTTCGTGCTCGGCGCGAGCGGGCATATCGCCGGCGTGATCAATCCCCCGGCGAAGAACAAGCGCAACCACTGGGTCGACGGCGCTGCCGGACCCGATGCCGAACGCTGGCTGGCAACCGCGAGCGAGCGTGCCGGGAAGCTGGTGGCCCAAGTGGAGCGCCTGGCTCGCGCGGCACGCGGGGCGCAAGGTCCCGGCGCGCAGCGCATTGGGAAACCGCAAGTACCGGCGTATCGAGCCAGCCCCTGGACGCTACGTCATGACCAAGGCGGATTGAGGCGGCCGCCTCGCATCCGATTTGCCATCATCCATCACACGGAGAGTACGCACATGGACGACGTCGTCATCGTCGCTGCACTGAGAACCGCCGTAGGAAAGTTCGGCGGCTCGCTGGCCAAGACTACCGCTTCCGATCTGGGCGCGCATGTCATCAAGGCTTTGCTCGCAAAGACCGGGATCAAGCCCGACCAGGTCTCCGAGGTCATCATGGGCCAGGTGCTCACCGCCGGGTGCGGACAGAATCCCGCGCGCCAGGCGTCGATTCGTGCCGGCGTCGCCGACATGGTGCCGGCGATGACCATCGGCAAGGTGTGCGGCAGCGGCCTCAAGGCCACGCATCTTGCGGCGCAGGCGATCAAGTGCGGCGACGCCGAGATCGTCATCGCCGGCGGACAGGAGAACATGAGCGCGTCGGCGCACGTGCTGCCGGGTTCGCGCGACGGCTTTCGCATGGGCGACGCGAAGCTGGTCGACACGATGATCGTCGACGGGCTGTGGGACGTCTACAACCAGTATCACATGGGAACGACCGCGGAGAACGTCGCCAAGAAGTACGAGGTCTCGCGCCGCGAGCAGGACGAATTCGCGGCTGCGTCGCAGCAGAAGGCGGAAGCCGCGCAGAAGAGCGGCAAATTCAAGGACGAGATCGTTGCCGTACGAGATCGTTTCCAAGAAGGGCACGACGGTTTTCGACGCCGACGAATTCATCAAGCACGGCACCACCGTCGAATCGCTCGCGGGGCTGCGGCCGGCGTTCAGCAAGGACGGCACCGTCACCGCCGGCAACGCGTCGGGATTGAACGACGGCGCGGCGGCCGTCGTCATGATGTCCGCGAAAAAGGCCGGCGAGCTCGGCCTGAAGCCGCTCGCCCGGATCAAGGCTTATTCGTCAGCCGGGATCGATCCCAAGATCATGGGCATGGGGCCGGTGCCGGCAAGCCAATTGTGCCTTGAGAAGGCCGGCTGGACGGCGCAAGGATCTCGATCTCATGGAAATCAACGAAGCCTTCGCCGCGCAGGCCATCGGCGTCAACAAGCAGATGGGCTGGGACACGTCGAAGATCAATGTCAACGGCGGCGCGATTGCCATCGGTCATCCCATCGGTGCGTCGGGCTGCCGGATCCTGGTGACCCTGTTGCACGAAATGATCCGCCGCGACGCGAAGCGTGGCCTTGCGAGCCTGTGCATCGGCGGCGGCATGGGCGTCGCGCTGGCTGTCGAGAGATAGACGACGGCGCAGTGGCGCAGTGAATATCAACGAATGCGAACGAAAGGAAGCTAGATGACGCAACGAACTGCCGTGATCACCGGGGGGATGGGCGGACTGGGCGAATCCATCAGCACGAAGATGCATGACGCAGGCTACAAGGTCGTCGTGACGTATTCGCCCGGCAACGCGAATGCCGACAACTGGGTGAAGCAAATGAAGGCGAGAGACTATAATTTCCACGCCTTTCCGGTGGACGTTTCCGACTTCGATTCCTGCCAGCAGACGATGGCCAAGGTCCGGTCGCAGATCGGGCAGGTCGACATCCTGGTCAACAATGCCGGCATCACGCGCGACATGACCTTCAAGAAGATGACCAAGCCCGACTGGGACGCTGTCATCCGCACCAACCTCGATTCGACGTTCAACATGTCCAAGCAGGTGTGCGACGGCATGGTGGAGCGCGGTTGGGGCCGCATCGTCAACGTGTCCTCGGTGAACGGCTCCAAGGGCGCCTTCGGGCAGACCAACTACGCGGCGGCCAAGGCGGGCATGCACGGCTTCACCAAGTCGCTCGCGCTGGAAGTGGCGAAGAAGGGCGTGACGGTGAACACGATCTCGCCGGGATACATCGGCACGAAAATGGTGACCGCGATTCCGAAGGAGGTGCTCGACAGCAAGATCCTGCCGCAGATCCCGGCCGGACGGCTGGGCCTGCCGGCGGAGATCGCCGGACTGATCATCTACCTGTGCTCCGACGAAGCGGCGTTCGTCAACGGCGCGAATATCGCTATCAACGGCGGGCAGCACATGCAGTGATGGTGGTTGCCACGCGGTGGCGAAGCTTGTGTCTGCTTGTGAGCCGACATAGTATCGATCGACCGCGGCGCGCCGGCGGCGCCGGCCAACGGACCAGGAGGCGACATCAAGTCTGTTTCACCCGGCATGCTGCTCGGTCCCCCGCGTCTTCCCCTGTGGGCCTGGGTCGCGCTCCTGGGTTCGGCGGCGGCTGCACTCGGCATCGCATGGGTATCTGCCGAACGCATCGGCATCGAGCGGCTTCATGACACGGGAACGCATAAGCTCGATCTGTATTCGGCGAGCCTCGAAAGCGCGCTGGCAAAGTACGACTACCTGCCCGGCGTTGTCGGACTCAGGCAGGAGGTCGTTGCGCTGCTGAGGTCGCCCGCGGTCCCTGGTCTTCAGCAGAGCGTGAACGTGTACCTGGCGGAAGTGAACACCGAAGCACGCAGCGCGGTGCTCTACGTCCTCGATACGCACGGACTTACACTTGCCGCGAGCAACTGGAACGAGGAAGCGAGCTTCGTCGGGATGGACCTTTCCTACCGGCCCTATTTTCACGATGCGATCGATCACGGGGCCGGGCGCTTCTATGGCATCGGCACGACCAGCGGCAAGCCCGGGTTCTACTATTCGCAGGCTATTCGCGACCGTGGCGAAGTGATCGGCGTTGCCGTGGTGAAGGTCAGCCTCGACCATGTCGAGCACGCATGGTCCGGCGGCGGCGACATCGCCCTGGTTGTCGATGCGAGCGGCGTGGTATTCCTGGCGTCCGATCCGGCATGGAAGTTCAAGACGCTGGGACCGCTGCAACCGGTTGCCGCTGAGGATATCGAGAGATCGCGCCAATACGCCGGCGTGGCACTCGCGCCGCTCGGGCTTGCAGTGGAAGCCTCTGCGATCGATAACGCGCGCATTGTCGTCGGTGGCGGCGAGGGCTCGAGCAGGCGCTATCTCGAGCTCGCTCATCCCACGCCCGAGCCGACCTGGCGCTTGATCCTGTTGTCGGATTATTCGCCGGTCAATGTGCGAATCCGCAACGCGCTGGCCTTCACTGCCGTGGCGATCGCGTTCGTATTCCTCCTGCTGCTCTATCTGCACCAGCGTCGACGCACGATCCATGCAAGTCTGGCCGCCAAAGAGGCGCTGCAGCGGGCGCACGATGAACTCGAGCGCAAGGTCGCGGAGCGGACCGCGGATCTGGTCGCGGCAAACGAACAAATGGGCCGCGAAGTGGCCGAGCGGCAGCGCGCCGAGCACGTGCTGCGCGAAGCGCAGGACGGTCTCGTCCAGTCCGGCAAGATGGCCGTCCTGGGGCAGATGGCCGCCGGGATCACGCACGAGCTCAACCAGCCGCTTGCGGCGCTGCGCACGCTTTCGGACAACGCGCGGCTCTTGCTCGCCAAAGCCCGCACCGAAGACGTCCAGAACAACCTGACGCTGATCTCGCAGTTGACCGAGCGCATGGCCAAAATCACCGGGCAACTCAAGGCGTTTGCGCGAAAGTCGGCGTTGCAGCTCGGCCCGGTGTCGGTGCGGCGTGCGCTTGCAAATGTTCAGGCACTCCTCGAGCAGCGCCTGCGCACCGAACGCATCGCTATCGTCGAGGATTGGTCGGAGGAAGACGTGCAGGTCTGGGCCGACGCCAACCGGCTCGAGCAGGTGCTCGTGAATCTCATCGTCAATGCGCTCGATGCGATGCATGGCGGCTCCATTCGGCGCCTCGAGGTCGTCGGTGCGCGAGCAGGCCGGGCGCGTGACGATCGCGGTACGCGACACCGGGCCCGGCATCGCACCCGATCTGCTGCCGCGAGTCTTCGAGCCCTTCGTCACGACCAAGGAGCCAGGGGCGGGACTCGGGCTCGGGTTGGCGATTTCGGCGAGCATCATCCGCGAGTTCGGCGGTTCGCTGGTCGCCGCGAACCGGCCGCAAGGCGGTACCGAGTTCACGATCGAGCTCGCGTCGGCCATGGAGATGCACGATGCTTGAGGGAATCAAGGTCCTGCTCATCGAGGACGACAGCGCGGTACGCATCGGCAGCGTGCAGGCGCTAGAGCTCGCCGGTTTCGCGGTCGAGTCCTTCGAATCAGCCGAACGCGCCATCGCGCACATAAGGCCCGGCATGCCCGCGATCGTCGTGTGTGACGTCAAGCTGCCCGGGATGGACGGACTGGGTCTGCTGAGCTATGCGACGGAGATCGAGGCGCAGCTCCCGGTGATCCTGGTGACAGGTCACGGCGACATCATGATGGCCGTCCAGGCGATGCGCGCGGGCGCGTACGACTTCATCGAAAAGCCATTTCCCTCCGAACTCCTGGTGGAGATCGTGGGGCGCGCCATCGACAAGCGCCGGTTGACCCTCGAGGTGGCCGCGCTGCGCAACAGGCTGCAGAATTGGGTCGGCATCGAGGCGGCGCTGCTGGGCCGCTCTCCGCTGATCGAGCAGGTCCGCCGCACCATCCTGGATCTTGCCGACACTTCGGTCAACGTCGTCATCACCGGCGAAACCGGCACCGGCAAGGAACTCGTCGCGCGCAGCCTGCACGAGCATTCGAGCCGGCGCAACGGCCAATTCGTGGCCATCAACTGCGGCGGCCTTCCCGAACAGCTCTTCGAAAGCGAGATATTCGGCCACGAGCTCGGCGCCTTTACCGGCGCGAATAGGCGGCGCGTCGGCAAGGTCGAGTGGGCGAATGGGGGAACGATGTTCCTGGACGAGATCGAGAGCCTGCCGATGTCGCTCCAGGTCAAGCTGCTGCGGGTTCTGCAGGAACGAAAAATCGAGCGCCTGGGGTCGAACGAGCTCATACCGGTCGACTGTCGCGTGATCGCGGCGTCGCAGGAAGACCTCGGCGAGCTTGTCAAGCAGCAGCGCTTTCGGTCCGACCTCTATTACCGGCTCAACGTCGCCGTCATCGAGCTTCCGCCGCTGCGCGAGCGGCGCGAGGATATCCCGATCCTGTTCGAACACTTCGTGCTCGACGCGGCCACGCGCTACCATCGAGAGGCGCCGATCGTCTCGACCGCGCAGTTGTCGGAGCTGATGGCGTATTCCTGGCCCGGGAACGTGCGCGAGTTGCACAACGTCGCCGACAGGTTCGTGCTGGGATTGCTCGAGGCGCGCTTCAAGTTGCTCAAGGAGGGCCAGGTGCCCACCCGGTCGCTGTCCGACCAGGTGACGCAATTCGAACGGGCGCTGATCGAAGAGATGTTGCGGCGGCATCGAGGCAACGCCGCGGCCGCGAGCGAAGCACTCGGGCTGCCGAAGAAGACTTTCTACGACAAGCTTCACAGGCTTAGGCTCGCGGCCGAGGACTTCCGCTGATATGCGCATGCGCCACATCGGCTCCCGGTACGCGCTCGAGATCGCTGTCGTCCTCGCGGTGAAGTTCATCGCGCTGTTCTTGATCTGGAGCATCTGGTTCGCGGGTCCTTCGCGCAAGGACGTCGGTGCCGAGCGCGTGGCCGAGAGAGTCTATTCGTCGCAACCCGCTGCACCCCCGGAAGGGACGATACGTGCTGCCAGACCTTGACCTCGTCACGGTGTCGCGGCTGCAATTCGCCGCGACCGCGATGTATCACTTCCTGTTCGTCCCGCTGACGCTGGGCCTGTCGTGGATCCTCGTCATCTGCGAATCGGTCTATGTCATGACCGGGCTGCAGGTCTACCGCGACATGACCCGCTTCTGGGGTCTTCTGTTCGGCATCAATTTCGTGATGGGTGTGACGACGGGCTTGACCCTCGAATTCCAGTTCGGGACCAACTGGGCCTACTACTCGCACTACGTCGGCGATGTCTTCGGCGTGCCTCTCGCCATCGAAGGGCTGATGGCATTCATCCTGGAGTCGACGTTCGTCGGCTTGTTCTTCTTCGGCTGGAACCGGCTGGGCAAGGTCGAGCACCTGCTGGTCACGTTCCTGGTCGCGCTGGGGTCGAACCTGTCGGCGCTCTGGATATTGGTCGCCAACGGCTGGATGCAGAACCCGGTCGGCGCCGACTTCAACTACGAAACGATGCGGATGGAACTGTCCAGCATGTCGGAGGTATTCTTCAATCCGGTCGCGCAGGCGAAGTTCGTACACACGGTGGCCGCAGGTTACGTCACCGCCTGCATGTTCGTGCTCGGCGTCTCGTCGTACTACCTGCTGAAGGCGCGCGACGTCGGCTTCGCGCTGCGCTCGTTTGCCGTCGCCGCCGGATTCGGCCTTGCCTCGACGCTGTCGGTGATCGTGCTCGGCGACGAATCCGGCTACACGACCGGCGAGACGCAGAAGGTGAAGCTGGCGGTCATCGAGGCCGAGTGGGAGACGCAGAAGCCACCGGCGTCATTCACGGCATTCGGCTTTCCCAACGATGCAGCCCAGCGCACCGACTATGCGATTCACATTCCGTGGCTGCTAGGCCTCATCGCCACGCGTTCGGTAACGCAGGAGGTCACCGGGATCAAGGAACTCAAGCAGGAGCATCTGGCGCGCATCGAAAGCGGCATGATCGCCTACGCGCAGCTGCAGAAGCTGCGCAGCGGCGACAGGTCGGAGGCCACGCGCGCGCTGTTCGAGAAGCACAAGGACGACCTCGGCTTCGGCCTGCTGCTGAAGAAGTACACGGTCAATGTCGTCGACGCGACGCCGGCAGCAGAAGCAGGCCGCTGCCGACGACACCATCCCGAAGGTGGCGCCGCTGTTCTGGAGCTTCCGCATCATGGTCGGCCTCGGCATGCTGTTCCTGTTCATCTTCGGCATGTCGTTCTACTTTCTCGCGATCCGCAATCTCTCGCCGCAGCGCTGGCTGATGCGCCTTGCCGTCATCTGCATACCATTGCCATGGATTGCCTCGGAGCTCGGTTGGTTCGTCGCCGAGTACGGCCGGCAGCCGTGGACGATCAGCAGCGTGCTGCCGACGTTCCTTTCGGTGTCGAGCCTTGATGCCTCGAGCGTCTACGCGAGCCTTGCCGCGTTCGTTGCCTTCTACACGGCGCTGTTCGTGGTCGAGATGTACCTGATGCTCAAGTACATTCGACTGGGGCCAGGCAGTCTCGGCACCGGGCGCTACGCCGGCGAGGCTGGAGCGCCGAACTCCGCACCGGCAGGCGTTGCGCGGCCGGCCGGCGCCGGCGAGGACTAGAGCGATGATCTTCGACTACGCGACGCTCAAGGTGATCTGGTGGTGCATCGTCGGTGGCATCATCATCGTGTTCGCGCTCACCGATGGTTGGGACCTTGGCATCGGGATGCTGTCCCCGTTCCTCGGAAAATCCGACGACGAGCGGCGCATCATCCTGCGCTCGATCGAGCCCAACTGGGAAGGCAACCAGACCTGGCTGGTGATCGCCGGCGGCGTGATCTTCGCCGCGTGGCCGCTCGTCTACGCCGCCTCCTTCTCCGGCATGTACGTGGCGATGCTGCTGGTGCTGTTCGCGCTGTTCTTCCGGCCGGTCGGCTTCAAGTACCGCAACAAGGTGGCCGATCCGCGCTGGCGCACGGCGTGGGACTGGGGCCTGTTCATCGGCGGCTTCGTGCCCGCGCTCGTGTTCGGCATCGCATTCGGCAACCTGCTGCAGGGTGTGCCGTTCCATTTCGATGCCGACCTGCGCGCACACTACACCGGAACCTTCCTGCGGCTGCTCAATCCCTTCGCGCTGCTTGCCGGCGTGCTCAGCGTCGCGATGCTTGCGATGCACGGCGCCTCTTACCTTTGCCTGCGCGTGGATGGCGTCATCCAGGCACGCGCAGCCCGCGCCGCGAGAATGGCCGGCGTCGTCGTCATCGTGGCCTTCGCGGCCGCGGGCGTATGGGTCGCCACGGGTATAGACGGGTATCGGATCACGATGATCCCCGACCTGAACGGCCAGCCCAACCCGCTGGCGAAGACCGTCGCCAGAATGCCGGGCGCGTGGCTCGACAACTACGGCAGGTTTCACTGGATGCTCGTTGCGCCGCTTGCCGCCTTCGCCGGTGCGGCGGGCGTCATCATTCTCGCCGGTCTGCGACGATGGACGATCAACCTGCTGGCGAGCGCCACCGCCGTCGCCGGTGTGATCCTTACCGCGGGACTTTCGATGTTTCCCTTCATCATGCCGTCATCGTCGGTTCCGGACAGCAGCCTGACCGCCTGGGATGCGGTATCGAGCTGGCGAACGCTGCAGATCATGTTCTGGGTCACGGTTTTCTTCGTGCCGCTGATTGCGCTCTACACGAGCTGGGTGTTCGCGAAGCTGCGCGGCACGATCACGCTCGAAACCATCCGTTCGGAGGATTGAATGTGGTACTTCACGTGGATTCTCGGATTGGGCCTGGCGCTTGCGTTCGGCATCATCAACGTCATGTGGCTTGAAGCGTCGTATTTCTCCGGCGAGCTCGATGAAGAGCGGGTGCGAAAGCGCTTCCAGCGCGGCGGACGACCGATCGACTGATTCCACCGACCTCGTGCGTTCTCCGCGGCCAGCCGGGTTTCATCTTTATCCGTTCTGATCCCGAAAACCCCTTCGACAGGCCTCGTGACGGTGGAAATTCCACGACGCGACGTGACCCTGCGCTTCCTCGCGCAGCCGATCGACGTCAATTTCGGCGGCAAGGTGCATGGCGGGAGTGTGATGCGATGGATCGACCAGGCCGGCTACGCCTGTGCGGTGGGGTGGAGCGGTCACTACTGCGTGACGGTCTACGTTGGCGGAATTCGCTTCTACAAGCCAATCCTGGTCGGCAGTTTGGTCGAAGTCGAGGCCAAGGTCATCTACACGGGGAAGACCAGCATGCACGTCGCGGTCGATGTGCGGGCAGGGGATCTCAAGGATCAGGCGTTTAGCAGGACCACCCACTGCCTGATCGTGTTCGTATCCGTCAACGACCACGGCAACCCCACTCCGGTGAGACCGTGGGTCCCGCAATCCGAGTCCGAAATGGCCGAACGGGAGTACGCACTGAGGCTCATGGAGATACGCAAAGGCGTCGAGGACGAGGCGAGCAAGATAGAACCCTGATCGCTCGGCCTTGCGTTGCAGCGGTGGAGCCGCATCTTCGCCGTCACTCTGGAGGATCGCGTGAAGCAGTCGGGTCGTTGGCGCGAATCGCTGCTGGGAAAGGCGCTCGATCCGTTCAGCGGCGAGGCGCGCAAGCACGTCGCCCTGGTGGCCTTCATCGCCTGGGTCGGCCTCGGCGCTGACGGCCTGTCGTCGGCCTGCTACGGCCCCGAGGAGGCGTTTCTCGCGCTGGGCGCGCACACGCCGCTCAGCCTTTACCTGGCGGCGATGACGGCCATCACCGTGTTCGTCATCGCCGTGGCGTACAACCAGGTCATCGAGTTGTTCCCCAATGGTGGCGGCGGTTACAAGGTCGCCTCCAGCCTGCTCGGATCGCATGCGGGCCTGGTGTCCGGCAGCGCATTGATCGTCGACTATGTGCTCACCGTCTCCATCTCGGTGGCGAGCGGCGTCGACGCATTGTTCTCCTTGCTGCCCGTCGGCCTTGGCAGCGCCAAACTCGGGCATCGAAATCCTGCTGACGCTGTTGCTGCTGTACCTGAATCTGCGCGGCATGAAGGAGTCGATCAAGTTCCTGCTGCCGATCTTCATCGGCTTCGTCGTGACACACACCGTGTTGATTGTGTACGGCATGTTCGCGCACGGCGATCGCCTGCCTGCAATGGTCGCGGAGACCGTCGCCCAGACACGTGACATGGGTCAGCGACCTGGGATGGGTCGCGGTGGCGGCGCTGCTGTTGCGCGCCTATTCACTCGGCGGTGGAACGTACACGGGTATCGAGGCGGTGTCGAACAACGTGCAATCGCTTGCCGAGCCTCGCGTCCGCACCGGCAAGTGGACGATGTTCTACATGGCGCTTTCCCTCGCTTTCACCGCAGCCGGCATCATCATTCTCTATCTGCTGTGGGATGCACGGCATGTCGATGGACGCACGCTCAATGCGGTGACTTTCGAGGCAATCATCGCCAGTTTCGGTTGGGACGCGCCCTGGCTCAACGCGGGCACGCTGATCGTCGTCCTTGCGTTCGAGGCGGGGCTGCTCCTGGTGGCTGCCAACACCGGCTTCCTCGGCGGGCCGGCGGTGCTCGCGAACATGGCCGTCGACTCATGGATGCCGCATCAGTTTCGCAATCTGTCGAGCCGGCTGGTTACGCAGAACGGTGTCATCCTGATGGCCGGCGCCGCCATCGCGGTGCTGCTGATCACGACGGGCAATGTCTCGGTGCTGGTCGTCCTCTATAGCATCAACGTATTCCTGACTTTTTCACTATCGCTCGCCGGCTTGATCCGCTACTGGCTGCGGCATCGGGAAGACCCTCGCTGGAGAGGTGCGTCTCGCGTTGTCTGCCACCGGATTTGCGGTCTGTGCGGGCATCCTGGCAGTGACGACCATTGAGAAATTCACCGAGGGCGGATGGATCACGCTGATCATCACGGGCCTTGTCATCGCGCATCGGATTGGCGATTCGGCGTCACTACGATGAAGTAGCCGCGGACGTGAGTCGGGCCGATCAGCTCTACGTTCCTCCCGCTGGTCATTTCGCGGCGCGGCCGAGACTCGATCCGACACGCCCAACCGCCGCGTTCATCATCGGGCGCAATCGCAGCGGACTGGTGCACGCGTCGCGAACCGTCCTGCAAATGTGGCCGGGCTTCTACAAGAATCTGCTCGTGGTGAGCGCGCAGCCGGTCGACGTGCGCAGCTACGGTGGCGACCGAACGTGCGACGCGCTACGGGTCGATCGCCTGAAGGACATGGAGTTCTACATGGAGCTCGCGCGGCAGCACGGCATCGCGTCGAAGTACTATCTTGGATTTGGCGTGGACGGCGTGGAAGAAATGGTGAAGCTCTGCCGCGAGGCGCGCGTCGAATTTCCGAATGTCGTGTTCTTCGCTTCGAAGCTGGTCTTCGAAAATGAAACCTGGCTCACCAGACTGCTGCACAACCAGATCGTCTACGCGATGCAACAGCGGCTCCTGCTCGAAGGCATGCATATGGTTATTCTGCCGATGCAGGCGCCGGCGAAGTGATGGCCGGGCGCGGACCGAGCTTCTAGTCATCCGTTAGCCATTCCCGCATGCCAGCTCAATGAACCGCTCTGCCAGAATATTTCCATTCCTGCGCTGGTGGCCGATGGTGAATCGGAAAACCACGCGCGCCGACCTGATGGCCGGATTCACCGGCGCCGTCCTGGGGCTTCCGCAAGGAGTCGCCTTCGCGATCCTGGCCGGCCTTCCTCCGCAATACGGTCTTTATGCGGCGATGTTGCCACCCGCACTCTCGGCGCTGTTCGGGTCGAGCTTTCATATGGTGGCGGGCCCGACCAATGCGGTGGCGATCCTGCTGTTCGCAAGCCTGACGCACGTCGCTCCCGCCGGGAGCCCGGATTACATTCGCCTGGTGCTCACGGTCACCCTGCTCACCGGCGTGTTCGAACTGATGATGGGCATCGCCCGCCTTGGCGCACTGGTGAATTTCATTTCGCACACGGTGATCATCGGCTTCAGCGCCGGTGCGGCGATACTGATCGCGACTTCGCAGATCAAGTCATTTTTCGGCATCACGATCCCGGCGGAGGCGTCGTTCGCCGAGACGCTGCGCCAGTTGGCCATGCAGATCGATCATGTCAACCCATGGGTCACGGCGACCGGCGTATTCACCCTGCTGTTTGGCGTCGCGGCGCGAAAATACTTTCCGAAGATCCCCTTCATGATCAGCGCGACGGTCGCCGGAAGTCTGTTCGCCCTGGCCCTCGATCACTACTTCGGACAGGGAGTCACCGGCATCAAGACAGTGGGGGCATTGCCGGCGCAGCTTCCACCGCTGTCCTTGCCGGACTTGTCGCTCGACACCATCAGGGTGGTCGCACCGACGGCACTCGCGACCACGATCCTGTCGTTGACGCTTGCGGTCAGCATCGGTCGCTCGCTGGGGATTCGCTCCGGCCAGCGTATCGACAGCAATCAGGAATTCATCGGCCAGGGGATTTCGAATATCGGCGGTGCCTTTTTCTCGGCCTTTCCGTCAGCAGGCTCGTTCAATCGCAGCGGAGCGAACTACGAAGCGGGGGCCAAGACTCCGCTCGCCAACGTCTACGCGTCGCTGTTCCTGGTGGCCATCGTGCTCGTCGTGGCGCCGCTGGCGGCCTACCTGCCATTGGCCTCGGTGGCCGCGATCCTGCTCCTGATCGCCTACGGGCTGATCGACGTCAAGCGCATGAAGTCGATCGTGCGCACCAGCCGCTCTGAATCCGCGGTGATGTTCGTGACGCTGGGGGCGGCGCTACTGCTCGGATTGCAAACGGCGATCTATGCCGGCGTGCTCCTGTCGCTGATGCTGTTCCTCAATCAGGCTGCGCGCCCGGGCATTCGCGATGTCAAACCTGATTTTCGCGGCGGCAGCCTGCGCTTCGATGCCGATACCGGCCTCCCCGACTGTCCGCAACTGAAGATGCTGCGGGTCAACGGCTCGATCTTCTTTGGCGCGGTCGAGCATGTCGAAGACACGTTTCGCCGAGTCGATCACGAGAACCCCATGCAGAAGCGGCTACTGGTCGCTGCAAGTGGCATCAACGTGGTCGATATCTCGGGAGCGGAGCTGCTCAAGCGCGAGGCTGCCCGGCGGAGCCAGATGGGTGGCGGCCTGTATTTCTGGTTCATGAAGGACGCGGTACATGATTTGCTGGAGCAGGGGAGCTACCTTAAGACAATCCGCGAGGACCATATTTTTGCGCAGGCCGTCGACCCGATAGACGTCCTGTACCCAAAACTGGACCCGGAGATATGTCGCAATTGCCGGGCACGTATCTTCCCGCAGTGTCATGTCGCGTTGCCGAACGGCGAGCCTCGTCAATCATGACTTGGTGTGACCTGCCAGGGCTGAGCCCTCGCTAAGTCACCTAGCAGCAGCGCGGCCCGCTCTTGCCGTACTTCCGATCGATCGCCTGCGCGAAGAATTCACGCCGCGAAAGCACCGGCACATCCGGATGGTGCGCCTGCGCGTGCGCGACATAGCGCTCGTAATCCGGGATGCCGAACAACTGCCTGCACACTTGGCGGATACCGTGCGCTTTGTCGGGCCCGACCTCCTGCTGCGCGCCACCGGCGTCCGGTGCACCGATGGCTTCGCTTCGCATGACGGCAGGACCCGTCGATTCGGTCGGGTTCATGCCGGCGCACCGCGCGCCGGCGCGAGCGGCGGTATCTCGTTGACCGTCGGGTTCGACTGCTTCAACGCCTGCAGGCAGATCTTCGCCGCGAAGATGCACATCGCTACGACGAGCAGCACAAAGAACCCGCAGACAACCGCGTCCAGGTAGTTGTTGAACGCGACGCGCTGCATCTCCTCGATCGACTTGGCGGGCGCGAGTACCTTGCCGTCGGCGGCAGCCGCGCTAAACCTTCGGGCGAGGGCTAGGAAGCCGATTCGCGGATCACTGTGGAAGATCTTCTCGACACCGGCGGTCAGCGTGGTGATCAACAGCCACGTTGTCGGTACGAGCGTGACCCAGACATAACGCTCGCGCTTCATCTTCACCAGCACACTGGTACACAACAGCAACGCGATGCCGGCCAGCATCTGGTTGCCGACACCGAATAGCTGCCACAGGGTGTTGATGCCGCCGAGCGGGTCGATCACGCCCTGGTACAGGAAGTAGCCCCACAACGCGACGCAAAGACCCGTGCCGACCAGGTTCGCCGGCAGGAACTCGGTGTTCCCCATCGGCTTGTACACGTGGCCGAGCATGTCCTGAATCATGAAGCGACCCACTCGCGTGCCGGCGTCCACTGCGGTCAGGATGAATAGCGCCTCGAACAGAATCGCGAAGTGATACCAGAACGCCTCCATCGATTTGCCACCGACGGCCTGCGCGAGGATCTTTGCCATGCCGACCGCGAGAGTCGGCGCGCCGCCTGCGCGCGAAAGTATGGAGTTCTCTCCGATGTCGACGGCCGTCTGGTTGATCATCTCGGGCGTGATCGTGAACCCCCAGCTGGAAATGACTTGGGCCGCATTCGCCGCCGTCGTGCCGATGACCGCTGAAGGAGCGTTCATCGCGAAGTAAATGCCCGGGTCGAGCACACAGGCTGCGGTCAACGCCATGATCGCCACGAATGATTCCATCAGCATGCCGCCGAACCCGATCAGCCGCATGTGCGATTCCTTTTCGACCATCTTCGGAGTGGTGCCGGAGGAGATCAACGAATGAAAGCCCGATACCGAGCCGCAGGCGATGGTGATGAAGAGGAACGGGAATAGCGCTCCCGAAAATACCGGTCCCGTGCCGTCGATGAAGCGCGTCGTTGCCGGCATCGCCAGCGGCGGCGCGACGTAGTAGATACCGATGGCCAGCGCCACGATCGTGCCGATCTTGAGAAAAGTGCTGAGGTAGTCGCGTGGCGCGAGCATCAGCCACACGGGCAGACTCGATGCGACCGCGCCGTAGAGGATGAGCGCCCACGCCAGCTGGGGTCCGTCGAGCGTGAACATCGGCCCCCAGGTTGGATCATTCGCCACTACTCGCCCGTAGAGTAACGCGGCCATCAGCAGCGCGACGCCGATCACGGACGCTTCGCCGACCCGCCCCGGCCGAATGGTGCGCATGTAAACGCCCATGATCAGCGCGATCGGGATCGTCGCGGCGATGGTGAACAGTCCCCACGGACTGCCGGTGAGCGCCTTGACCACGATGAGGCTCAGGACGGCGAGAATGATGATCATGATGGCCAGCACGCCGACCAGCGCGATCGAGCCCGCCCCGGAGCCAAGCTCCATCTTGATCATTTCCCCGAGGGACTTGCCGTCGCGGCGGACCGACACGAACAACACGATGAAGTCCTGCACCGCGCCTGCGATGACGACCCCGGCGAGAATCCACAGCGTGCCCGGCAGGAAGCCCATCTGCGCCGCCAGCACGGGGCCGACCAGCGGGCCTGCGCCCGCGATCGCCGCGAAGTGGTGTCCAAACAGCACCCACCGGTTGGTAGGAACGTAGTCCATTCCGTCGTTGTGCCGTTCGGCCGGCGTCTGACGTGTGTCGTCCAGGCGCAGGACCTTGTCGGCGATGAATTTGCTGTAGAACCGATACGCGATGAAATAGACGCAGACCGCGGCGGTCACCAGCCAGACGGCACTGACGTTCTCGCCCCGCCCCAATGCAAGAGCGGCAAACGAAAAAGCGCCGACTACGGCTATCGTCGGCCACAGCAGCATCGATGCAATCTTGTTCATGGTGACACCTCCTACGCTGGCGCAACTTTGGAAGCAGGATTTCCGCAGGGCCGCGAATGACGTGGCACGTCTCGTGAAAGCCACCTGAAGTCATTCGGAGAGAGCCAAGCAAAAGCTTATGCTTGCTTCTGGAGACACGCAAGGCACCTCGTGCATCGCTGCATTCAAGCCCAATCGCCCCAGGTGCAAGCCGGATTCGGAGCGTCTAGAATGTAGTCATGCCGCAGCTTCGACGCCTCTTGGTCCTTGCCGCTGCGCCGATACTCCTGGCCGCGAGGAGTGTGCTGGCGGCCGACGTCGGCATCGAATTCTCCGACACCCTCGAGCAGCGATTGATCGCCTGCTCGGCGTGCCACGGAAGTCAGGGCGAAGGCATTCGCCAGAACGAGTACTACCCGCGCATCGCCGGCAAACCGGCGGAATATCTGTACCGGCAATTGGTGAGTTTCCGCGACGGCAGGCGCACGTATCCTCAGATGGTGTACCTGGTCCGCTATCTGTCCGACGAATATCTGCGCGAGATCGCGACGTATTATTCGAAGCTCCAGCCGCCATTTCCTGCGCCGGTACGCTTCGTCGGCGAGCAAGGACGCGCTGGCCCGCGGTGAAGCGCTGGTGCGAAAGGGAGATACTGCCAAAGGGTGTGCCCGCATGCGCGGCATGCCACGGCGCGGCGCTGACGGGGATGCTGCCCGGGATTCCGGGCCTGGTCGGGCTCGATCCGAACTACGTCACCGCGCAAATGGGGTCGTGGCAGCGCGGCATTCGACACGCCGACGAGCCCGACTGCATGGCGAAAATCGCGGCCAAGTTGAGCGGCACCGATATTTCGTCCGTCACCGCGTATCTGGCGTCGCAACCCGGCGCGCCGTCGATGCTTCCGTCGTCGGATTCGAAGCAGAAACTTCCCATGGCGTGCGGGAGTCAGCCGCAGTAAAGGAGTGCCATGCGTTCCGCTGAGTGGCAGGCGAAAAACCGCAGTTTTCGGTGTCGTGCTGGCAGCCGCGATCGGTGCGCTCGGCGACTTCGGCATCGGCTACGCGCATGCGCAGGCGACCAAGGCGACCAAAGCGCAGCGGATGCCGAGTGCGACGCGAATTCCCGCGCAAACCGACGGCGAGTATCTGGCTCGCGCCGGCGACTGCGTGGCCTGCCACACCGCGCGCGGCGGCGAACCGTTCGCCGGCGGACTCGAGATGAAGACTCCGTTCGGCACGCTGTATACGCCGAACATCACGCCGGATCCGGAGACTGGCATCGGCAAATGGAGCGCCGACGATTTCTGGAAGGCGCTGCACGAAGGCAGATCGCGTGACGGATCGCTGCTCTATCCCGCGTTTCCCTTACCCGAGCTACACCAAGATGACGCGCGCCGACTCGGACGCGATCTACGGGTACATCTGGTCGCTGAAGCCGGTGCGCAGGCGCAACACGCCTCACGACATGCAGTTTCCGTACAACCAGCGCAAGCTGCTCATGGGCTGGCGTGCGCTCTACTTCGATCCGGGCGTATTGGAGCCGCGCGCCGACGAAACGCCGGAGTGGAACCGCGGCGCCTACCTGGTGCAGGGTCTCGGGCATTGCGACGCGTGCCACACGAGCCGCAACCTGCTCGGCGCGACGGTCAAGGACAAGCAACTGGCCGGCGGTCTGATCCCGTTGCAGGACTGGTATGCGCCGTCGCTCACGTCCAACCGCGAGGCGGGCCTCGGTCAATGGGACATCAGCGACGTGGTCGCGCTGCTGCGCACCGGCATATCCAATCGCGGCGTCGTCTTCGGGCCGATGGCGCAGGTCGTGCACGACAGCCTGCAATACCTGACCGAAAGCGACACGCAGGCGATGGCGGTCTACCTCAAATCGCTCGCGCACACGGGAACGGCCGCCGATCCGTTGCAGATCCGGCCGACCGAAGTGCAGAGCAAGGCGTCGTTCGAGGCAGGCGCCAAGATCTACGACACGCGCTGCAAGGCGTGTCATGGCGCCAACGGCCTCGGTGTGCCGCCGATGTACCCGCCGCTGGCGAACAATCAGGCGATCAGCATGGAGTTCTCGGTCAACCCGATCCGAATGGTGCTGTTCGGAGGGTTTCCGCCGGCGACGCGCGGTAACCCGCGACCGTTCGGGATGCCGCCCTTTGCGCCGTTCCTGAACGACCAGGCCGTCGCGGACGTCGTGACCTACATGCGCCAGTCGTGGGGCAATCGCGGAACCGCCGTGAACGCCGCCGACGTCGCCAGGTATCGAACAGTTCCAGTCGACTGATCCTGCATTGGATCCCGGCGGACGAGAACGGGTTGCTTCTCCTGGCCATCCTCGACCCGCCATGTCGCCGCAAGATAACGATCCGCCGCCTGTGCCCCCCGTGCGGCCTGATCGAGGAAGATTGCTGCAAGGGCTCCTGCGACCCGTGCATCTTCGACCTCTACGACGAAGCGCTCGATCGCTATCGATCGGACCTCCGGCAGTGGGAGGACCGACAAGCGCGTCGCAAGAGCGATGCCAGCTGATCGAGCCACTTGCGGACAGGTTCAGGCAGCCGTGATCGTCGCACCTGCGCGAAGCATCTCGCGCGCGCCTTCGTTACCCTGAAGGGCGGCGTAAAGCTTACCGACCTCGGGCCGCCCAGGTCGCTGCCAGCAGCAGCACGAAGCCCGCGACCGCCGCGATCGCGTGGACGATGACGAGCCATTTGGGAAGCGGCAGCTGCTTCCAGTGATAGTTGAGGTTCAGGATGGCGCCACCGGCGGCAGCGGCGAGAAACAGCACCAGCGCAAGGAGTGCAATCTTCGGCAACCCCACGGTCGCAGCGGCGTAGAGCAGCAGAGTGACCGCGGCAGCAGCGAGGAATCCATGCAGCATCGCAAGCGGTGCGGGTGGTGGCCGGTCGCCGACGAACCGGATTCCAGCCATGACCAGTCCGCCCGCTGCCGCGATGGCCAGCAACACTGTCGAAGTGAGAAGAATTGTCGCGGGTTCCATATGCTCTCCTGTTGTAAAAGCTAGTGGCCGATCCTAGAGCGATTTGAGGTACTGAGCCAGATCAGCGACCTGCGCCGCCGTCAGGCCCAGCGACTGCTTGGTGTTGTAGGTCTGAACCACAGCTTCCAGCGTCGGCGCCGTCCCGTTGTGGAAGTAGGGCGCGTGCTGCCACAGTCCTCTCAGCGGCGCGGTCCTGTACTGCTTGGTCGCGCTGCGCGACGCATAACTGGGAGCGCCGTTGGGCTCTGGTTCGCTGACGGCTTGACTGGGAGAGTGCAACATCGAATTGGCGTCGGTAAATTTCTCACCGCTGTGGCAAGTCGTGCATTTGCCTGCACCATTGAAGACGGTCCTGCCTCGCTCGGCCGCGGCGGCATCGAAGCTTCCGGCCCGGGCCGGTGGCGACAACAGCGAGAGCTGATACGCCTGCAATGCCGGCAGCTTCGCGGTGATCAGATCGTCCGGGCCGTTGGTGACATTGACACCGGTCCGCGGCTCGGCAAACGTCCCGTGTCCGCCCATCTGAGTGACGCCGACATATCGGTTCCAATACGCAATGTCGTTGCCGTCGCCGGTCGACGTCACCCTGTTGATGCCGGCCAGGCCGTACGCAGGCGGGATGACCTGCGGGCCATTCTTGCCGTCGAAGTTGAAGCGTGGGTCGTACTTGCCGGGGCCCCAGGAGTTGTACACCGCCTTGACCGGTGCACTCAGCGCCGGCGACAGGGCAATGATCGCACCGACGTTGAGGTCGCGATTGGGCCATCCATCGAGGCGTTTGCCGATGCCGGGCGCGAACGAATTGTCGACCGTGGAATGGCACAGGGCACACGTCACGCCTACGCGCGTCAGCACGTCCTTGCCATCGATGGTTTCCACCGTACCCTTGAGACCGACGACTGCGTTGAGCTTCAGCAATGCGACCGTGGTATCGGGTCGTTTCAGATTCGACGGTGCCGTTCTGGATGCCTGCCACCACCGCCGCCGGTAATGCCTCCGAATCGACCTTCAAGCCGACCGACAACGCGGTCGTGGGATCGACGGCCGTGCGAATCACCTCGTGCATTCGCAGTGTGTCGGTCCACTTTGTCTCATCGCCGAACGTATCGAAGCGGAAAATCTGCTTGCCCTGCGCGATCTGGGATTGTTCATCTCGATTCGAGTAGCCCACGCAGGCGCCGAGCAGCGCAGCGACGACACCTGCCGCGACCAAAACCACCACGGCACGCGAGGTAACCGTCCGCAGTGTGAAAGGGAATCTCATATTGCCTCCTTGCGCGTGACGCTTCGAATCGGTCGCACGGGGCACCACCCACCACGGCGCTCGTCGGCGTACCCTGCCCGGCCGGCCCCGCACAGGCGGCCTGCGACGGCTTCACACATTGGATGCGATGGCGGAGGGCCGCGTTCCCAGACTTCTGCCGTTCTCACGGCAATCTCGGGTTACGGCATCGTGACGCGCTGGTGTAGGTCCCAACGCGCTTGGCTTCCCTCGGTTCGGGGGGTGGAACGCGCACCCCGAGGTCAAATCCCTTGGTGCTAGCGACCCGCAATTTGCTTCAGGGCGGGTAGGTCGAGCAGCTGCAACACCCGGCCCTGCACCTGGATGAGACCGCCTGCCTGAAAGCGCGAAAGAAGACGGCTTACCGTCTCCAGCTTGAGTCCAAGGTAGCTGCCGATGTCCTGCCGCGTCAATCTCAGCACGAACGCTGTGGGCGAGTATCCGCGCTCCTCGATAGCGTTGCGAGAGATTCAGCAGAAAAATGGCCAATCGCTCTTCGGCGCGCATGCTGCCCAGGAGAAGCATCAGGCTGTGGTCGCGTGCGATTTCGCTGGACAGGACCTTGTGCAGATTGTGCTGCAGAGGTTTCACGTGGCGAGCGAGATCCTCCAGGCGATCGAATGGCAAGACACAAACTTCGGTGTCCTCCAGCGCGACCGCTTCGCCGTCGTGGCGTTCGGTTGCGATGCCATCCATGCCGACGATGTCGCCCAGCATGTGATAACCGGCGACCTGCTCGTGCCCATTTGACGCCGAGCACGGTCGTCTTGCACGAACCGACGCGTATCGCATGGAGCGCCGCGAACGGATCACCTGCCCGATAGAGCGTATCGCCTTTTTTCAGATGCAGGCGATCGGCCACGAGAGCATCGATTTGATGCAGCCCCTCGCGATCAACTGCCGACCGGCAGGCACAGTTCGCGCACACTGCAGTTCAAGCAATGCGTCTTAACCTCGCGCAACCTGATTACTGGGGCAGGAACCGCGAGTGACCGCGGGGAGGTGCTGTCGGGAATCGACATGCGGGACGTGCGCCGGGGACGTGGATGCGAGAGTGTACCTCCACGCGATGCAGGGCAGGCGACACGGCCGTGCCGGATGGGTGCGCCCTGGACGCCGAAGTAGGATCCCGCAGAGAATCGGCCGCGCACTCGCCGCAAATGCCGCAGGGTCAATTCGCTGGCTGCGGATGCCACGCCTCTGAGCAACGCTCGTCAGCCGTCGGCATGCTTCGCAAAGTACCGAGGAGTCAAAACCTGTATAGGGGCACGCCGGTCATCGCGCCACCTGTTCTTCGTCTTTTGGCTGATCCAGATCAATCGTCCCCTAGCCCCGCTGTAGCAAGATGTCACCATGAGGGTCCCAGTATCACGAACGATTCTGCTTTTGCATGAACCGAGTTGCAAGGAGCAAAGCATGATGCCCGCCACGAGATTGCCTCGAAGCGCTGCGCCAATCGAAGCTCGCGGCCGAGTTGAACGATGAGCAGTGCCGTGAGCTCAGCGCGTTGGTCGCCCTGCGCGACCTGAAGGACGGCGACATCCTGGTCGAAGAAGGCCAATCCGACAATCATCTCTATGCGATCGTCAGCGGCCTGCTCTGTGTGGTGAAAAATGCCGGCAGCCGGGAAGAGGTGACGTTCTTTACTCTCGGCCCCGGCGACTTTGCCGACGAGCTGGGCTTCATGGACGGAACCGTGCACTATGCCTCGCTGGTCGCGCGCGGCGATACCCGCGTGCTCGGACTCGAGCGGGAGAAGCTCGAATCACTTCTGGCCACTCGTGGCGACATCGTCTACAAGGTCATGCGCGCCATCGTAAAAGCCGTGCACCAGATCCAGAGGCAGCTGTCGATGCAGTCGGTGGAGCTCACCAACTACATCTACAAGGTGCATGGGCGCTACTGACGATCCACCCAGGCCGTCGCGCTGCTATCCATTGCTGCGCAGGTCCTGTCGCTGATTCGATCCTGAGCGGGCAGCCGTCGCCGCGTCGACGGTCGCGAGCGACTCGACGACCAGCTCCGCGATGTCGCGGGTCGCGATGACGCCGTCCTGCCCGAGTGCCGCGATCCCGTCGCCCATCATCACCGCGCAGTACGGGCAGGCCGTCGCAATGATCGTCGGCGCACGGGGAAGGCCCTGCTCGACGCGCGTCACGTTGATGCGACGGCCGATCGTCTCGTCCATGAACATGCGGCCACCGCCTGCGCCGCAGCACATCGCTTTTTCGCGGTTCAGCGCGAACTCGAGCGGGGTGTCGCGGCAAACCGCGGCAAGCGCATGCCGCGGCGCCTCGTACTCGCCGTTGTGGCGGCCGAGGTAGCACGGCTCGTGATAGATCACCTTCTCGTATCGCGGCGCGAGCGCAAGCCGGCCCTGCGCGATCAGCTGCGCGATCAGCTGCGTGTGATGGATGACTTCGTAATGGCCGCCGAACTCCGGGTATTCGTTCTTGAGGCTGTTGAAGGCGTGCGGATCGCAGGTGACGATCCGGCTGACGCCAAGTCCGTTCAGCGTGGCGACGAGAGTCCTTGGCGAGCGACTGGAAAAGCATCTCGTTGCCGGCGCGGCGCACGCATTCGCCGGTCGAGCTCTCGGACGCGCCGAGGATGCCGATGCGGACCTGCGCGGCGCGCATGACGGCAACGAACGCGCGCGCAATTTTCTGTCCGCGGGGATCGAACGACTGCGCCGAGCCGACGTAGAACAGCCAGTCGAGGTCCTTTCACCTCAGCGGCCGTCGTGACAACCGGCAGATCGAGCCCTCGCGCCCAGTCGCCGCGCGCTTCCGCCGGCAGCCCCCAGGGATTGCTCTGCACCTCGTAGGCGTCGAACACGGCCTTCAGCTCGTGCGGAAACGCGCCTTCCATCATCACCTGGTGCTGGCGCAAGCGATAGAACCTTGGCAGATGCTCGAGTTCGATCGGGCAGGCGGCTTCGCAGTACCCGCAGGTCGTGCACGCCCAAAGCGTGTCCTCGCTGATGACCGTAGGGACGAGAGGCGGCAGCGTGCGCATCGAGTTTCGCGACGAGGGGAGCGCGCTGGTCGAGCAGGTGCACCTTGAGGTTGTCGAACACCCACTTCAAGGCGAGTGGCTTGCCGGTAAGGAAGGTGGGGCATGCATCCTTGCATCGGCCGCATTCGGTGCACGTGAATGCGTCGAGTCCATCCTTCCAGACGAGGTCCGCCGCGGTGCGCACGCCGACCGTCATGTCGTCGTCGTCGGTGCTTTCCATGGCCTTGTCCAGATCGACGGTGGGCACGCGGTTCGACGCGATGCGTCTTGCAAAAAACAGCGCCGGCAGCGCGGTAACGATATGAAAGTGCTCGCCGACCGGAAGGAGCACGAGAAACGTGAACACGGTCGCCATCTGCACCCAGTACGACAGGTGATAGCCGATCGTGAGCGCTGGCATGGCTCGCGCCGGCGAGGGCATGCGCAACCGTCGCGCCGACGACGGCGTAGCGTTCCTCGTTGGCAATGCCCGGGTCGGATCCCGCGGCGAGCGCGAAGCGGAAGCCGTCGAACAGGAAATCCGTGATCATGATCGCCGCGATCAGCGACAGGATGAGCAGCGCCTCGCGGTTGCGCTCGAGTCGTGCCGGTTTTTGCACGAGGCGCCGGTAGAACGCATAGCCGACCGCGGCGAGCACGGCGACTTCGACCAGATCCTTGCCCAGCGTGAACGCAATGCCCAGCGCGCCGGGGTAGGTGAATGTCTGGTCATAGCCGATGATGATCAGCTGCAGCTTTCGCGCCAGTAGCGCGAGAAAGCCGGCGAAAATGACCGCGTGCATGATGCCCGGCTTGCGCTCGCCACGGATCATGCGTGCCTGCAGGAACCCGTTCTTGACCAGCCGTTGCAGCCGGGCGAGCGGGTCGTCCCAGCGGACCTCGGGGGCGAGCGAGACTACGATGGCGAGCTTGCGCCACGCAAGATAGAAGAACCCGCCAAACGCCGCCAGCATCAGCAGCGTGATTCCGATCGGGCTCATCGCGCGCCGGCCGGTTGTGGCCTAACGCAGCGTTGCGTCACTAGCTCAGCCAACGAGTTGTCCCGGCACGTACTCCGTGAGCAGGTGCATGTATTGCGCTCGCAGCAGGTCCCCGACATTGTCGAGCTGCTTGACGCTTTTCAGTCCGCGGATGGCCGATACCGAGGGGTGACCGTTCTCATCCAGCCACTCGGCGAGGCCGGCGACCAGCCTCTGCATGTAATGCGGGCCATGGCGCAACAGCGCCGAGGTCGTCATCACCGCGTCCGCGCCGACGAGCAGGTACTTGATGACCTGTTCGGCGCTTTCGACGCCGGTGGTGGCCGCGAGCGAGGCGCCGAGTCTGCCTGCAACCACGCTGATCCAGAGCAGCGCGGGCCCTGATTCGTAGCTCATACTGAGCTTCAATTCCGATTTGACCGACAGCGTCGAGAGGTCGAAGTCAGGCTGATAGAAGCGATTGAAAAACACCAGTCCATCGGCGCCGGCGTCGGCGAGCTGGTGCGCCATGTGGCCGATCGAACTGAAGTACGGCGACAGTTTCACCGCCACCGGAATCTTGGCCGCGCGCTTGACCGCGCGCACCGCTTCGACGTAGTGCGCCTCGACGTCGCGGCCGCTCATGGCCGCGTCGGTGGGGATGAAATAGATGTTGAGCTCGAGCGCCGCCGCACCCGCCTGCTCGAGCCTTGCTGCATAGTCCAGCCATCCCTCGATGGTCACCGCGTTCAGGCTGGCGATCACCGGTATGTCGACCGCCGCGACAGCGCGTCGCAGGGTGTCGAGATGCCCGGATACGCCGCTGTCGTAGCCCGCCATTTCCGGAAAATAGCTGCCGGCCTCGGACTGGCTGTACGACCCACGGTCGGTATACATGGCGTAGGCCGTGTCCTCGGCGCGAATCTGCTCCTCGAACAGCGACGGCATGACCACCGCCGCGGCGCCGGCATCCTCGAGCGCGCGTATGCCATCGACAGTCGCTGTCAGCGGCGACGCGGAGGCGATGATCGGGTGCTTGAGCGCGAGCCCGAGATAGCGGGTCGACAGGTCGATGGTCATGCATCCTCCCAGTGCGGCAGGAACCGGGCGCCGTCCCTCGCGGCAAGGTCCTCGTAGAGCTTGTAGCGCTCGTCGAGCGCGAGTTGCGCCTGGTGCAGCATGTGTCGCGCTTCGCTTGGATTGGTTTGCTCGACAATCTTGAACCGCACCTCGCGATTGCGGTACTCCTCGAGCGGTATGCGCGGCCGCGTGGAATCGAGCCGAAACGGATTCATGCCCCGACTGCGCATCGTCGGGTCGAAGCGGAGCAGGGGCCAATGACCGCTTGCCACCGCCCGCGCGGCCTGCTTCATTCCGTGACGCAAGTCAGTGCCGTGTGCGATGCATTGCGAGTAGGCGAGGATGAGCGACGGACCGTCGTACGCCTCGGCTTCGCGGAACGCGATGACCGCCTGCTCGTTGTTCGCGCCCATCGCGACCTGGGCGACGTAGACATTGCCGTAGGAGATCGCCATCATCGCCAGGTCCTTGCGCGGCATCTTTCTTCCCGCGGCGGCGAACTTTGCCGAGGCGCCGAGCGGAGTCGCTTTCGAGGCCTGCCCGCCGGTATTGGAGTACACCTCGGTGTCGAGCACGAGAACGTTGACGTTGTGCCCGGAGGCAAGCACGTGGTCGAGGCCGCCGTAGCCGATGTCGTAGGCCCAACCGTCGCCGCCGACGATCCACACGGAACGCCGCACGAGGAAGTCGGCGAGCGCAGCCAGGTTCTTGCCATCGGCATCGTCCATCGTGGCGACTTTTGCCTTGAGCGCCGCAAGACGCTCGCGCTGCACTCGAAAGTCGGATTCCGTGACTTGCGGTGCTTCGAAGAGCGCGGTCACGAGGTCTTCCCCGAGCTTGGGCGCGAGCTTCTGCGCCAGGGCCTTGGCGAACTCGGTCTGCTTGTCGATGGCCAGGCGGTAGCCGAGGCCGAACTCCGCGTTATCCTCGAACAGCGAATTGGCCCAGGCCGGACCCCTGCCGTCCGGGCCGGGTGCCCACGGCGTCGTCGGGAGGTTGCCTCCGTAGATCGACGAACATCCGGTCGCATTGGCGATCTGCAAGCGGTCGCCGAAGAGCTGTGACAGCAGCTTCAGATAGGGCGTCTCGCCGCAGCCCGCGCAGGCGCCCGAGAACTCGAACAGTGGCTGGAGGAACTGCACGCCGCGAACGTTGGCGAAGTTGACGCGCGTGCGGTCCGCCCAGGGCAGTTTCTCGAAAAAGTCGATGCTCGCGAGCTCGGTATCCATGTGCTCGAGCCGCGGCTTCATGTTGATCGCCTTGACCTTGTTGTCCAGCGGGCTGTGTGCGGGGCAGTTCTCGACGCATACGCCGCAGCCGGTGCAGTCTTCCACATAGACCTGCAGCGTGTAGCGCGAATCCGGATAGCCGCGCGCGTTGATCGGCATCGCCTTGAACGATGCAGGCGCCTCGTCGAGGCGCGAGCGGTCGTAGTACTTGGCGCGAATCACGCTGTGCGGGCAGACGATCGCGCATTGCCCACACTGGATGCACAGGTCGGGTTCCCAGATCGGTACTTCCTCCGCGATGTTGCGCTTCTCGTATTTCGTCGTTCCAGTCGGAAAGGTCCCGTCGATCGGCATGGCGCTCACCGGCAGGGAATCGCCGCGTCCTTCGAGCAGGATGGCGGTGAATTTGCGCACGAACTCCGGCGCCGTGTCGGGGACCATCTTGAATACGTCTCGCGTGCTGGTCGCCGCGCCCGGTATCTTCACTTCGCTGAGGTTGGCCAGAGCATTGTCGATGGCCGCGAAGTTCTTTTTCACGACCTCGACACCCTTGCGCGCGTAGGTCTTTTCCGTCTCCTTCTTGATCGCCGCAATGGCGTCGGCGCGCGGCAGCACGCCCGAGAGCGCGAAGAAGCAGGTCTGCAGGATGGTATTGCTGCGCGCGCCGAGCCCGAGATCGAACGCCACCCTGGATGCGTCGATGACAAACACCTTGAGCTTCTTGTCGATGATCTGCTGCTGAACCTTGCGCGGCAGCTCGTCCCAGACCTTGTCGGGTCCGTAGGGACTGTTGATGAGCACGGTCGCCCCGGGAGCTGCTGCGCCAAGCACGTCCTGCTTGAACAGGAAGTCGAACTTGTGCACCCCCACAAAGCTCGCCGACTTGAGCAGATACGGCGCACGGACGCGGTTCGGCCCGAAACGCAGATGCGAGATCGTGTACGAGCCGGATTTCTTCGAGTCGTACACGAAATAGCCCTGGGCGTGGCGTGCGCCGTCGGCGGCAAGGATCTTCACCGAGTTCTTGTTCGCGCCCACGGTGCCATCGGCGCCAAGGCCGTAGAAGAGAGCGCGTATGACGTCGGGCGACTCGATGTCGAACGCCGGGTCGAAATCGAGGCTGGTGTGCGACACGTCGTCGACGATGCCGACCGTGAAGTGACGCTTCGGCGCGGGCTTGGCGAGCTCATCGAACACCGCTTTGGCCATGGCAGGGTCGAAATCCTTCGACGACAGCCCGTAGCGTCCGCCGATCAGTTTCGGCATCGCCGGCAACTTGCCGGCCGCGACGGCATGCGCGAAGCTGGAAATGACATCGAGGTACAGCGGCTCGCCCAGCGCGCCGGGCTCCTTGGTGCGATCGAGGACGGCAACGGCTTTCACCGACTTCGGCAGGGCGTCCAGGAAAGCCTCGGCGACCCAGGGGCGGTAGAGCGCCACCTGCAGGACCCCGAGCTTTTCTCCCTTGGCGTTGAGATACGTGGCTGTTTCATCGAGCACCTCGCAACTCGATCCCATCGCCACGATGACGCGGTCCGCCTCCGGATGGCCGGTATAGCGGAAGAGTTTGTAGCGGCGCCCCGTCAGCTCCGCAAGGCGGTCCATCGCCTTCTGGACGATGCCGGGAAATTTTTCATAAACCGGATTGACCGATTCGCGGGCCTGGAAGAACGTATCGGGATTGTGGGCGGTGCCACGCACGACAGGGTGCTCCGGCGAAAGCGCCCGCGCCCGGAACGCGCGCACGAGCTCGTCGTCGATCATCGCCCGGATTTGCTCGTCCGGAATGATCGATATCTTGTTTTCCTCGTGCGAGGTGCGGAATCCGTCGAAGAAGTACAGGATGGGCAGGCGCGATTCGAGCGTCGCCGCCTGCGCGACCAGCGCCAGATCGTGCGCCTCCTGCACCGAAGCCGCGGCAAGCATGGCGAAGCCGGTCATGCGCGCGCTCATCACATCCGAGTGATCGCCGAAGATCGACAGCGCTTGCGTGGCAAGCGCGCGCGCAGCCACGTGAAAAACGCATGGAGTCAGCTCGCCGGCGATCTTGTACATGTTGGGCAGCATCAGGAGAAGGCCCTGCGAGGCGGTGAACGTCGTCGTGAGCGCGCCGCTCTGCAGCGATCCATGCACTGCGCCCGCAGCGCCACCCTCGGACTGCATCTGCTGGACGACGGGAACGGTGCCCCAGATGTTCTTGATGCCTTCCGCCGCCCACGCGTCAGCCAGCTCGGCCATCGTCGAGGACGGCGTGATCGGAAAGATCGCGGCGACCTCGTTGACGCGGTAGGCGATGTGGGCAGCCGCGGTGTTGCCGTCCATGACGGCGGTCTGGATGCTGGTCATGCTAGGGCTCCATCACGATGTCATGGGCGAACCGTGAACTTCATGGGCATCGCTTCGCCGGTGTGAGCAGCGGCTACGCCACCGGGCTCCGGCTCCATCTCGATGGCGTGGCACGGGCACTGTTCGAAGCACACCGCGCAGCCGGTGCAAAGGTCGTACTCATATCGATAGAAACGGCCCTCGCCGAGCTTGGTGATCGCCTGCTCCGGACACGATGCGTAGCAGTTGTCGCACTCGAAACAATTGCCGCAGGACAGGCAGCGGCTCGCCTCGTAGCGTGCTTGCTCCTCGGAAAGTCCGGCGACGACCTCGTCGAAACCCGTGCGCTTGGCGACCGGAGTTACCGCCTGCTCGCGCCGGTCGGCGTCGAGGAACACCGGAAGATTGAGCGCGGCAAAGTGCACGATCGGGTGCTTCGGACCCGGGTCGTAGATCTCGCCACGCATCCAGGCATCGATGTTGCGAGCCGCCTTCTTGCCGTGACCGACCGCCGCGGTCATGGTACGCGCGCCGCCGATCATGTCGCCGCCGGCGAACACTCCGGGATGGCCGGTGCGCATGTGATCGTCGACCTCGACGACGTCGCCGCGCCCGATCTTGACGCCTGCCAGCGTTTTCAGGAATTCCAGGTCCGCGTGCTCTCCCACCGCAAGGACGATGGAATCCGCTTTGAGCTGCTCATACTTGCCGGTGCCCACGGTGCCGGAGCCATCGGGCAACATCTGCATCTGCTCCACCATGATCTCGTCGTTGCCGAATTGCTTCACGGTGGACATCCACTTGACCTTCACGCCCTCGGCGAATGCTTCCGTGGCCTCCTCGGGGTGGGCCCTCATGTGTTTCCGGTCGGAGCGGTAGATGAGCACCGCTTCCTCGGCGCCAAGCCGCCGCGCGACCCGCGCGGCGTCGACCGCGGTGTTGCCGGCGCCGACGATTCCGACGACACGGCCAAGCTTCGGCGCGTGACCCTGCTCGACCTGCTCGAGCAAGTCCAGCGCGTGAATCATCCGGCCGCCGTCCATCGAGGGAATGTCGAGGTGGTTCCCGACATGAGCACCGACGGCCAGGAATACCGCATCGAAATGGCCTGCGTCCTTCTCGGCGAGCACGTCGTCGACGCGATAGTTGCAGGTCATCACCACGCCCATCGCCCGGATGCGCTCGATCTCCATCATCAGACCGTCACGGGGAAGCCGATACTGGGGAATGCCGTAGTGCATCATGCCGCCGGGCTCCGCACTGGCGTCCCGGATCTCGACGTCGTGTCCCATTCGCTTCAGGTGATAGGCACACGACAGTCCGCCCGGGCCTGCACCGACGACGAGGACCCGCTTGCCGGTCGCTGGCTTGACCGGCACCTTCCACCCCTTGGCATTGGCGAGATCGCCCAGAAAGCGGTCGATCGAGTGGATGGAAACCGCCTGATCGAGATACTGGCGATTGCAGGCGCCCTCGCAAGGGTGATAGCACGCGCGGCCGTGCGTGCCCGGAAGCGGGTTCTGCTCCATGTATTTCTGCCAGGCTTCTTCGTAACGCCCCGCCTGGGCGAGGTCCAGCCACGCCTGGATGTTCTCGCCCGCCGGGCAGGCGTGATTGCAAGGCGGCATGAGATCGACATACACCGGCCGCTGCCACCGTCGCGCGCTGGTCCCCTTGCCGATCGTCGCTTTGTAGACGGGAGTTATGTCTTTCAGAATCAAGCTCATCGCTTAACACCTCGACGGAAATGAGTCTTGGTTGTGTGCTCGCCGGCTTTCGTGACCATGTCGAACGTGCGCGTCGCCGCGTCAGCGCGGGGCAGGGACAGGGATCACGGTCATCGTGCGGATGCCCTGGGCGCCGTGAATAAGCACGCCTTCGATATCGGCGGTAGCCGAGGGCCCCGTCATGAACACGGCGTAGTTCGCTTCGAAGAATCCGCGATGCTGGTACGCGCGGTGCATATTGGCGACGATGGCATTCGGATCGAGGAGGGCTACCAGGTGCTGAGACAGAAACCCGAGCGAGTTGACTTTGAATTGAGCCTCCGACAGCCACAGCGAACCGGTTTCTGCGACGCCGAACAGAGCGCGCACGACACCGACATCGACGTCGTCGAGCTCCTGCGGCGTTCGTACGTCTTCGATGGGACGGTTGCCTTTGACTTCGGGTGTGGCGGAGCAGATGACCTTGGCATCGGGAAACAACTTTCGGATCTGCGCGTCGAGGTTTCCGTCGGATGCGGCGTCTACGAATTTGCCACCCATCCGGAGCAGACTGGCCTTGAAGGTGTCGATCGACGTTGACGACCCCGTGTCAAACGCAGGAATGTCGGGCAGCGGTCGCGGCGGCGGCTGGTTCTTGCGGACGCGGTCGAGAATTTCGTCTCTGCTGCTCATGGCTGCGTCCTCTTTTTTCGCGCGACGCTGCAGATACCACTGCCGAAATGTGAGCGACGGCGCCTCCGGCACTTCCCGCTGACGTCCCCACGCATTCAATCGGGTGTACATCATGAAGCGCGGCAGATGCTCGACGCCGGCGCCGGCCGCTTCCACCGCCGCGCGATAGAGTATCGGCTTGGAGAGCACCTTGCCGGCGATCTGCATCGCTTCCTTCTTGATCATGGGCAGCTGGTTGCGCTCGCTGATGATCTGTCGCCACTTGTATATCTGCTCGTGGATGTTGATCCTGACGGGACAGACACTGGTGCAGCTACCGTTCAACGTCGACGCAAAGGGAAGGGTGCTGTATTTGCGCAAATCGAAGGTCGGATCGATGATGACGCCGATCGGTCCGGAGTACGTTGCGCCGTAGCTCAGCCCGCCGCTCCGCCGGTAGACCGGGCAGGTGTTCATGCAGGCGCCGCAGCGGATGCATTTCAACGAATACCAGAAGTCCGCCATGCCCAACCGCTGCGACCGCCCGTTGTCGACCATGATGATGTGCATCGCGGTGCCTTTACGCGGCACGCGGAAGTGCGAAGTCAGCTGCGTGATCGGTGAACCGAGCGCGCTTCGCGAAAGCATCCGAACGAAGACGCCGAGATGCTCGATGCGGGGAATGATCTTCTCGATGCCGACCGAGGCGATGTACAGGTTCGGCAGGTTGACGCTCAGATCCGCATTCCCTTCGTTGGTGCAAACGACGATCGTGCCGGTTTCGGCGACCGCGAAGTTGGCGCCGGTCATGCCCGCTTCCGCCCTGAGAAAGTACGGCCGCGTGTGCTGGCGCTGGCTCTCGGCGAGGTAGTGGACGTCGCTGTTCTTCGGGTCGGTGCCGATGGTTTCCGAGAAGACGCGCGCCACGTCGGACCTGAGCTTGTGCACCGCAGGGACGACGATGTGGCTGGGAGGCTCGTCGTCGAGTTGCTGGATGCGCTCACCGAGGTCCGTCTCCATGACCTCGATCCCCCGCGTTTCCAGGAACGGCCGCATGTCGCACTCGTCGGTCAGCATCGACTTCGCCTTGACCAGTGTCCGCGCGCCGTGCTCCTTCATGAGGGCGAACACGATCTGGTTGTGCTCGGCTGCGTCCCTTGCCCAGTGCACTTCCGCGCCGTTCCTGGTTGCGTTGCGCTCGAATTCCTCGAGGTAGTCCGCGAGGTGGGTGAGGGTATGTTCCTTGATCGCGGAAGCGAGCGAGCGCAGTTCCTCCCATTCGGGAAGGTGCTCGCTGGCGCGGTCACGCTTCTCGCGCAGGTCCCACAGCCGCTTGTCGTGAAATTCGATGTGGTCCGTCGCCCGGATGAACTTCGAGGAAGCCTCGGCGTGGTCGATGCGCTTCATTCGCGTGCTCCGTTGAGGACCTGCGCAACGTGAATGAACTTGATCGGCAGGCCCAGCCTTTCGGCGCAACCCTTCTGGTGCATCATGCAGGACATGTCGGCGGAGACGATGTACTCGGCGCCGGCGCGCTGGTGGTCCTTGACCTTGTCGTACCCCATCCGTGCGGACACGGGCTCCTCGAATACGGAAAACGTTCCGCCGAAGCCGCAACACTCGTCGGGTCGTTGCGGCTTCACGAACCGGATGCCCTTCACCTTGGAAAGAAGGTCCATCGGCTTGGAAAAGAACGGTTCGGCGATCTCCGACGCCTTGGCCTCGCGCAAGGCGCGAAGCGTCGCGCACCCGTTGTGAAGCCCCACGGTGTGCGGGAACTCGGCCCAGGGAAATGCCTGCAACCTTGACGACATCGTGCAGGAATTCGACCAGCTCGAAGGTTCTCGCCCGCACTTTCCTGACCTGATCGGTCTGCGGAATCGCGGTCAGGTTTTCACGAACGTGGTGAACGCAGCTGCCGGAAGGGCCCACGATGTAGTCGAACCCCGCGAAATTCTTGACGAAGAGCTTTTCCGTCGGGGCGGCTTCCTTGTGACAGCCGCTGTTCGCCATCGGCTGCCCGCAGCACGTCTGGTCGAGCGGATACGCCACTTCGATGCCGAGTCGTTCGAGCAGCTCGAGCGTTGCGATGCCGACTTCGGGGAAAAAGGCATCGACATAACAGGGAACGAAAAGGGCGACTTTCATCGGCAGGATTTCTGGCTCGAATCGTCGGTCAACGTGCGCCGACAGTCTCGGCGCGCTGCTCGGGTTTCCCCGTGGCGCGCGAGCATTCGTCGACCAGATAGATGATCGACTCGTAAGGGAACCCCGCGTACTCCGAGAGACCGATCTCGCAGGTTCGGCTCGTCGAATAGCCCGTCGAGCAGCCCGCGGGGAGCGCAGCCTTCAGGTGTCGAAGCGCATGCTCGTTGAGCTCCGGCGTGTTGAAGCCTTTGTCACCGGCGAAACCGCAGCAAAGCACCTCGTCTGCCGTGATGACCTCCGCGCTGCAGCGCGCCGCGATGCTCTCCAGGCGATTGACGGTGCCCATCTTGCGGACGCTGCACACCGGGTGGATCGACACCGGTGTGGGCTTGGGCGTGATCGCGACGCGGGGCATGACCGTGTCGTGGATGAATTCGATGCTGTCCAGCACCGTGAGCCTTCCGCCGAGGTAGCGCTTCATGCGGTATGCGCAGGGACTGGTGTCGAACACGATGGGCAGCCGGCCGTTCTCGCTCGCATCGCGCAATGCCGCTTCGAGCTCGGCCGACTTGCGATCGGCCGTGTCGGCGAGGCCCTTGCTCTCGAACGGCTGGCCGCAACAAAGCTCGTCCAGATTGTCGGGGTAGGCAACGTCGAAACCCGCCTTGACGAACAGCCGCTCGGCGGCCACCGGCAACGCGTCGACGCCCTCGTTGCCGCGTTGCGCGCCCATGTTGCGAGCGGCGCAACTGGGGAAATAGACGATGCGCTCGGCCCCGCGCGGCGTCGCGCTGCGGCGGCCCGGCTTGAAGCGCGTCGGACGCGCCAGCGTAGGCGACCATTTGGGAAGCGCGCCCCGGGACAGCTTGCGCAGGCTGTCGAGCGATCCTTTCATGGCAGGCGTGCCGACGATTCCATGCAGCATGTCGGCGGCGCCGAGACCGAGCCGGACGCCGGTCGTGGTCACTGCGAAGTGATCGGCGACGACATCGGCAACGCGACGCGTAAGCGGACTTGCGCGCCGGCCACGCAGCGCCTTGATCAGGATGCCGGTTTCGATACCGACCGGACACGCCGTCGCGCACAGTCCGCAGGCGGCGCACGTGTCTATTCCGTGATAGTCGTAGAGCTGGTGCATTTCCGCGAGGTGCGTCGCGTCGTTGTCCGCCGCCTCGAGCCGCGTTATCTCCCGCCAGCCGACGATGCGCTGGCGCGGCGACAGAGTCAGGCCCTCCGAAGGGCACTTGACCTCGCAAAAGCCGCATTCGATGCATTTGTCGACGATCGGGTCGCATGCGGGCAGCGGCTTGAGATGCCTGATATGCGATTCGGGATCGTCGTTGAGAATGACCCCGGGATTGAGCAGGCCTTCCGGATCGAACAGCCGCTTGATGGCGCGCATCAGCGCATAGGCTTCCGCGCCCCATTCCAGCTCGACGAAGGGTGCGATGTTGCGACCTGTCCCGTGCTCGGCCTTGAGCGACCCGTCGTATTTCTCGACGACCATGTGACAGAACGCGTCCATGAAGCCGCGGTAGCGCTCGACCTCGGCCGCGGCATTGAAGTCCTGTGTGAAGACGAAGTGCAGGTTGCCCTCGAGGGCATGGCCGAAGATGATGGCGTCCGGATACCCGTGTGCGGCGAGCAGGCGTTGCAGGTCAAGCGTGGCTTCGGCAAGCCGCGGCAGCGGAAAGGTCACATCTTCGATGATGACCGTGGTGCCAACCTCGCGCATCGCCCCCACCGACGGAAACATTCCCTTGCGCACGTTCCACAAGCGGGCGCACTCCTGCGCGTCCGTCGAGAAGTGCACGGGCTCGACGGTGCGGATCTCCGCCAGGCTTTGCTGGATCTCGAGAATCTGCGCCGCGAGCGTGTCGCTGTCCGCGGCGCGTGTCTCGACCAGCAGCGCCGCTCCGTCCGGACCCAGCGCGCCAATGCTTTCGGGCAGCCCCGGCTTGCCTTCGACGGAGCGCAGTGCGGCGCGATCGGCGAGCTCTGCTGCCGCCACCGGCGCGCTCTTGAGTCGGGTCACCGCCCGACAGGCAGTCTCGATGTTTTCGAAAAGAATCAGCGCGCTCGCCTTGTTCGCGTATTCCGGAACGGTGCGATAGGTGATTTCGCTGATGAACCCCAGCGTGCCTTCGGATCCGATCAGCAGATGGGCGAGCACGTCGATCGGATCCTCGAAGTCGACCAGCGCGTTCAAGCTGTATCCAGTCGTATTCTTCATCCGGAACTTGTGCCGGATTCGAGCGGCGAGGGCGCTGGTTGGCGCGGGTGTCGCGCGCCAGCAGGTCCAGCTCGCGCACCAGGTCCGGCTTCAGGGCGATGAAGGCGGCACGGCTTTGCGCATCGCCGGTGTCGAGCACGGTCCCGTCGGCGAGGACGACGCGGATTCCTGTCATCGTGTGGTAGCTGTTCTGCGCCGTCCCGCAGCACATCCCGCTGGCATTGTTCGCGGCGATGCCGCCGATCATTGCGGCGTCGATCGACGCAGGATCGGGGCCGATCTTTCGGCCGTGTCGCGAGAGCCGGGCGTTCGCCGTCGCACCGATCACTCCGGGCTGCAGCGTAATCGTTTCCGCGCCAGCGCCTATCGCACAGCGGCGCCAGCCGTCCCCGAGCATCATGAGCACGGAATCGGTGATCGCCTGGCCCGAGAGGCTCGTGCCCGCCGCGCGGAACGTCACGGGGGCGGCAACCCGTGCACAGGCGCTCAGCAGGCTTCTTACTTCGTCTTCGAGTCGACCACTACCGCGATCGCGGGCACGAGCCGGTAGAAGCTTGCGTCGGTTCCCCAGGTCAGCAGGCGCAGCGGATCGGTGATGAGGCGCTGACGGGGGATGAAGCCGGCCAGCGACGCTTCGAGGGCGCGAACCGATTCAGGCAGCATCGCGCCTCTTCCTTCTTCCTCACTCGCGCCGGTTCAGTGGCGGAGTCAATGGACGACCAGCAATGTGAACGGGTAGAGGTACGCCTGCGCCATGATGAGCAATCCCATCAGTGCGGCAAGCGCGAGGCTGTGGAAGAACACGTAGCGCAGGATTTCGCCCTCGTGCCCGTACCACTGCGTCGCCGTCGACGCGACGACGATGCTCTGCGCGTCGATCATCTTGCCCATCACTCCTCCGGAGCTGTTGGAAGCAGCCATCAGTACCGGCGAAAGACCGAGCTGCTCGGCCGACACTTTCTGCAGGCCCCCGAACAACACGTTGGACGAAGTGTCGGACCCGGTGAGCGCGACGCCGAGCCAGCCCAGCATGGCGCCGAAGAACGGATAGAACCAACCCGCATGCGCGAAGGCGAGACCGAGTGTCGAATCGAGCCCCGCGCCCTTGGTCGTGAAGCCCAGCGCCAGCATCGCGGCGATGGTCAGCATCGAGTATCGAACGCGCTTCAGCGTCGCTCCGTAGGTCTGGAACAGTTTCGGGATCGAGAGCCCCATCACCAGGCCGGCGATGACGGCGGCGATCAGGATGCCGGTCCCGGTGGCCGACAGCCAGTTGAGCACGTATACGGCAGCCTCGGGGGTGGGCTTCGGCACGACCGGCGGCATGCGCACCACGAGGTTGTGCAAGCCGTCGATCGGGAACTTGGGTGCCGATAGCGCGTTCAGCCAGTTCTTGATTTGCGGAAGACCCCAAAGGAAAACGAGCACGCTCAGGATCGCCCAGGGTGTCCACGCCTTCATGACTTGCGCGCGCGTGAAGCCGTGGCGTACGGCGCCCGCTTCGGCCTCGGCATACGACACCGTCGTGCCTTCGCGTGACGTGCTGGTCCATACCTGCTTCGGATGCCAGATCTTGAGGAACAGCGTCAGCGCAGCCATCGAGCAGATCGCCGCGATCACGTCGACCAGCCACGGCCCGTGATAGTTCGAGACCAGGAACTGCGGGACCGCGAACGACACCCCGGCGACCAGGATCGCCGGCCAGATTTCGATCATTCGCCGAAACCCGACAAAGGCCCAGATCAGCCAGAACGGTACCAGCAGGGAGAAGAACGGCAAGCTGGCGGCCGACCATCGCGCTCAGGGCCAGCAAATCCAGCCCGGTGACCGCTGACAGCACCACGATAGGCGTGCCCAGCGCGCCGTAGGCAACCGGCGCCGTGTTGGCGATGAGGGAGAGGCCCGCCGCGGCCAGCGGCTTGAAGCCCAGTCCCATCATGATCGCGGCCGTGACGGCGACAGGCGTGCCGAAGCCCGCGGCGCCTTCGAAGAACGCGCCAAAGCAGAAGGAGACCAGCAACAACTGAAGGCGCCGGTCAGTCGTGACGCCGGTGATGCTTTTCTGCAGCACGTCGAACAGCCCGGCCTCGTTCGTCAACTGGTACATGAAGATGACGTTGAGCACGATCCAGCCGATGGGAAGCAGGCCGAACAACGCACCGTACAGCGCCGATTTTCCGGCCATCTCCGCCGGCATCCCATAAACGAAGACGGCGACGCCCGAGCGCGACGATCAGACCGAAAATCGCCGCCCAGTGCGCCTTGATGTGAAAGAACGCGAGGCTTCCGAGCAGCACGATGATCGGCAGTCCGGCAACGAGCGTCGAGACCAGCTGGTTGCCGAGGGGATCATAGACCTGTGACCAATTCATCGTTTTCCCCCAATTTACGAGTCGTTTGCTGCGACCGCTGGGTTGTACGACTTGCAGCGCTGCGCGAACGACCGATCGCCGGCACGTCAGCCGCTTATCTCGCCCGCACCATGGTCACGAACCGCGACGACTGTTCCCGAAGGGCTCCACGCGGCGGATAGGTCACGTTCGGCAACTTACTCCGACGCCCGCGGTCGAGGTTGATCTACGTCATGCAAATGTGCCAGGCGGTCGGCCACGCTTCCCGGGCAGCATGCGGTTCGTCGCGGCCGGACACTGACCGTTGATCCAAGTCAAATGGACTCCGGCTGGGCGCGCTTAGTGTAGGCAGCTGGGGATAAGCGCGTGGGCGTTGGCAGCGTGCGCGACCAAGTTGCCCTCAACCATGCGAATGAATAAATCATGAAAAGTGTGGACCTGCCGCACGCGGATGAGAAGGCGGTTGGTCAAGACGCTTGGCGCGCGGAGGAGCGTCCCTCGCGAATGCATTTATCGCGCGGCTGTCGGAGTTGTCCACGGATCGCCTTCAATGAATCCCTACGGCGCCTTCATGCTGTACCTCGTCGCGATCCTGGGCTTCGTTGCGATCACGCTTTTTATGAATCGCGTGCTGGGCCCCAAGCCGATTGCCTCCGCGACCAAGCTCGAACCGTTCGAGTGCGGCGCGACGCCCGTGGAAACGCGAAACGTGAAGGCGGTCCCGATCAAGTACTACGCGATCGCCATCGTCTTCATGCTCTTCGACCTGGAGACCGTGTTCCTCTACATCTGGGCGCTGGGCGCGCAGCCGCTGACCGGCTTCATGCTGCTGACATTCTTCATATTCGCCATCCTGCTGGTCGCCATTCTGCTCTACGTGTACAAGGCGGGGCTGCTCGAAGCCGTGACCGAATAGCATGAGTGCAACCACGATTCCCATTCACCCGGTTGGCTCGCGATCGCCGGCCTTCGAATACTTCTCGACCAAGAAGGACGAGCTGGTGGGGTGGGCGCGCAAGTTCTCGCTGTTCCCCTATCCGTTCGTTACCGCGTGCTGCGCGATGGAATTCATGGCGGTGAGCTCCACGCCCTACGATACGGACAGGTTCGGGGCCGCACTGCCGCGATTTTCCCCGCGACAATCGGATTTGCTGATGGTCGTCGGCACGCTGACGCACAAGCAGGCGCCCGTCCTGCTGAGGGTCTACGAGCAGATGTGCGAACCCAAGTGGGTGATGGCTTTTGGCGCCTGCGCGACCAGCGGCGGGTTCTACCAGAACTACGCCGCGGTCGCGGGCATCGACAAGATCATCCCGGTGGACATCTATGTTCCAGGCTGCCCGCCGCGCCCGGAGACGGTCATCGACGCGATCATGAAACTCCAGGACAGGATCGCGAGCTCGCACCATCCGATCCTTACCGACAAATTCTGACAATGGCTGCGCCGACCCTCGATCTTCTGGTGCAGCGGCTGGGCGCCTCAGTCCGCGAGCCCGTCCTGTCTCACGGTGTGTTCGTGCTCGTGCTCGAACCTTCGGCGCTGGCCGGGACGGTTCGGGAGCTCAAGTCGGAGTTCGGATTCGACCTGTTCCTCGATGTCACGGCGGTGGACTGGCCGCAACAGGTGCCCCGCTTCGAGGTCGTCTACCACTTCTACTCCACCCAGCACCACGTGCGGGTGCGGCTCAAGACGCGCGTTCCGGAGACGGATCCGACCGTGGACTCGCTGACGTCGCTGTACGGCTCGGCGCATTTCATGGAGCGCGAATGCCACGACATGTACGGGATCGTCTTTCGCGGCAATGACGATTTGCGCCCGATCCTGCTCTACGAAGGATTCACGGGGCACCCGTTGCGCAAAGACTACCCGAAGCAACAAGAGCAGCCGCTCGTCCGTTACCGGACGTAGACAAGACGATGCCCGACGACAAGATCCCCAACCCGGTTCGCCCGGCCTTCGGCTCCGAGAGGGACGGCGAGGTCGTCGTCAACATCGGGCCGTCGCACCCGGCGACGCACGGAACGATCCAGGTCATCGCCGCGCTGGACGGGGAAAGGGTCCGGCGCGTCGACGTTCACTGCGGCTACCTGCATCGCGGCTTCGAAAAGGAGTGCGAATCGCACACCTGGAGCAACCTGATCCCCTACGTCGACCGGCTCAATTACTGCTCGGGGTTGATCAACGACTTCGCCTACTGCGAGGCCGTCGAGAAGCTGATGGATATACAGATCACACCCCGCTGCACGTACCTGCGCACGCTGTTGTCCGAGTATTCGCGCATCGCCGACCACCTCACGTGCATCGCCGCCTCGCTTGATGGAGCTCGGTGCGATGACGGCCTTTCTCTACCTCGTGATGATTCGCGACTATATCTACGAGCACCTCGCGGCGCTGACGGGAGCGCGCGTCACCTACACGTACGGACGGATCGGCGGGCTTGCTTCCGACCTGCCCGATGGCTGGCTGGAGCGCCTGGCGGAGATCCTGGAGCAATACGAGGATTTCGTGGGACGGATCCACGGCCTGATGGATCGCAACCGCATTTTCATCGACCGCACGCGAAATGTCGGGGTGATATCCGCCGCCGACGCGGTCAACTGGGGATTCACGGGTCCGATCCTGCGTTCGACCGGCGTACCGCGCGACCTGCGCAAGGATGCGCCGTACCTGGCGTACGCCGACCTCGATTTCGAAGTGCCGGTCGGCATCATCGGCGACAACTACGACCGATATTACGTTCGCATGTGCGAGATGGACGAATCCGTCCACATGATCCGGCAGCTCATGGAAGCACTTCCAGGCGGGCCGATCAACGTGGATGACCGCCGCTGCGTGCTTCCCGAAAAGCACCTCGTGTACACGGAAATCGAATCGCTGATCAACCACTTCAAGCTGATCATGGAAGGTCCGCAGGTGCCGGCAGGAGAGGTTTACTCGGCGCAGGAAGCGCCCAATGGCGAGCTCGGCTTCTACCTGGTCAGCACGGGCGGGCGGCATGCCCTACAAGATGCACGTTCGCTCGCCAAGCTTCGTGCACATGGGCGGGGTGCAGCTCATGCTTGAGGGCTACCAGCTCGCCGACATCATTCCAACTTTCGGCTCGGTCAACATGATAGGCGGGGAGTGCGATCGATGAAGCATCTGATCCCTGAGTTCGACGTGTTGCGAACGCGTTTCCCGAGTGGGTTCGAATCGTCGCTCGTGCTGCCGTGCCTGCGCCGCATCCAGGAAGACCGCGGCTACGTCGCCGACAGCGATATCGACTCGCTGGTCGAGTATCTCGGCGTGCCGCGCATCCAGATCGAAGAGGTGTTGAGCTATTACACCCAGTTTCGGCGCAAGCCGATCGGGCGTTGGCATGTGCAAGCGTGTCGCAATGTGTCCTGTTCGCTGATGGGTTCGGAGCGAATCCTCGAGCATCTGACGAAGAAGCTCGGCATCGGTCCGGGCCAGACCACCGCCGACGGCCGCTTCACCCTCAGCACGGTCGAATGCGTCGCTTCCTGCGGGACCGCGCCGGTGGTCGTGATCAATGAGACGTGCCACGAGAGCGTCAGCCCCGCGAAGCTCGACGTCCTCCTCGAGGCGCTGCCCTAGCATGTCGAATGCCAAGCTGCTGATGACCTTTCCGGTCACGGCAAACTCGCACACGCTGGCCGACTACCGCAGACGCGGCGGCTACGCCACGCTGGAACGCGTGCTGCGGCAGATGACGCCGCAGCAAGTATCTGCGGAGGTCAGCGCGTCCGGCATCCAGGGGCGCGGCGGCGCGGCCTTTCCCATGGGCCGGAAATGGGGAGTCGTGCACCTGAACGACGGCCAGGACCATTACCTGTGCGCCAACGCCGACGAGGGCGAGCCGGGCACCTTCAAGGATCGCTGGATACTCGAGAACGCACCTCATCTGCTGCTCGAGTCGATGCTTATCGCTGCGTATGCGCTGCAGGTGCGACACGCGTTCGTCTACATACGCGGCGAGTTCGATCTGCCGTATCGCCGGCTCGCCGAGGCGCTGGAAGAATCCTACGCTGCCGGCTACTTCGGCGAAAAGATCCTTGGCACCGATTTCTCGTGTGACCTGGTGATCTACCGTGGCGCCGGGTCCTACGTTTGTGGCGAGGCGTCGGCGCTGCTGACGTCGATCGAGGGCAAGAAGGGGTACCCGCGCAACCGGCCGCCGCGGCTCACCGTCCGCGGGTTGTATCAGCGGCCCACAGTCGTGAACAACGTCGAGACGCTTTCCAACATCGTCGGCATCATCGCCGGCGGCGCCGAGGCGTTTCGCAAGGTAGGCACCGCCAAGAACCCTGGCACGCGTCTGATTTCCATTTCGGGGCACGTCGCGCGTCCGGGCGTGTACGAAATCGAAGTCGGCTACCCATGGCGCCAGTTCATCTACGACGATTGCGGCGGCATCCCAGGCGGCCGCGCGCTCAAGGCTGTCATCCCGGGAGGAATTTCCACCAAGGTGCTGACAGGCGCCGAGATCGAAAAGCTGCGCCTCGACAACCAGGAGGTCGAGGCGGCGGGCTCCTCGTTGGGTTCCGGCGGAATGATCGTCATCGCCGAGGGCACGTGCATGGTGCGCCTGTTGCAGGTCATGTTGCGTTTCTACCATCACGAGTCGTGCGGTCAGTGCACTCCGTGCCGTGAGGGCATGGGATGGCTGCATCGGATCATCGACCGCGTCGTGGCGGGGCAGGGGCGGGCCGAGGACATCGACCGTCTGTATCAGATCTCCGCGTGGAACGACGGAACGACGATCTGTGGCATGGGGGATGCCGCCGGCTACGCGACGAGCGGCATCCTGAACAAGTTCCGCGACGAGTTCGAGTACTTCATCGAAAACAAACGCTCGCGATGCGACGGGAATCTGGAATGCCTCAGATCTTCATAAACGGGCAACCCATTCAAGCGGAGCGCGACCAGACGGTCATGGAGGCGGCGCTTGCCAACGGGGTTGTCATTCCCTATTTCTGCTGGCATCCCGAGCTGTCGGTGGCCGGCAACTGTCGCGTTTGCGCCATCCAGATCGAGGACCGCAGCTGGGTGGAGATCGCCTGCAACATGCCTGTGAGCGAGGGCTTGAGGGTGCTTACCGACTCCGACAAGGTCAGGGAGTATCGCAAGTCCATCCTGCAACTGATGACGCTGAACCACCCCGTCGATTGCGGCATCTGCGACAAGGCGGGCGAGTGCACGCTGCAGGACTATCACTACAAATACAACGGCGAACCATCGCTGTCGCGCGATCCCAAGGTCCGTGCCACCAAGTTCCATGCCCTGTCGGAGCGCATCGTGCTGGACAACGAGCGCTGCATCCTGTGCTCGCGCTGTGTGCGCTTCACCCGCGAAATATCGAAGTCGAATGCGCTCGGGATCATCCAGCGTGGCGACGCCTCGCTGGTCCGCGCGGCGGAAGACCGGCCGCTCGACGCCGATCCTTACTCCGATAACGTCATCGACATCTGTCCGGTCGGCGCGTTGCTGTCGCGCTCGTTCCTGTACAAGGCACGGGTCTGGTACCTCGAGCCGACACCGTCGGTTTGTCCGTGGCTGCGCGCGCGGTTGCACGGTGCAGATATGGCATCGCAAGCCGGAGTGGAAGCTCAACGCCCTCGACCCTCGCAGGAACGTCACCATCGAGCGTGTCACGCCCCTCGACAACCCGGCGGTCAATGGTCCCTGGATTTGCAACAAGGGCCGTGATCTTGCGGCGATTTTCGAGCGGCCGCGCGCGGAACAACCGATGCAGGAGGGACGCCCGGTCGAGTTGTCGGTGGCGATCGCGGCCGCACGGCGGCTGATCCAGGACGCCAGCCACCCCGTCGCATTCGTCTCGAATTGGGGCTCCAACGAAGAGCTCGAGGCGTTCAGGCAATCGCTCGGCGCGCGCTTCAAGGCGTTCGTCAAGCAGGATTGGCTGCCCCAGCCAGGCGAGCGCCTCGAGGACGACCTGCTCATCCAACCGGACAAGAACCCAATACCCCGCCGCCAGCGCGCTGTTTCACTGCGGATGACGGCGCCGCGGTCGATCCCATGACGGATCTGGTCCTGGTCTGGGGCGAAGGCTTCGACTTCTCGCGAATACCGCAACGGCGCGGATCATTTTTCTCAATTCGTACGCGCAACCGGCGAATCGCCACGCGCACGTTTTCATTCCGGTCAGCATCCAGACCGAGCGGCGTGGCCACTACACCAATTTTCAAAGGCGTGGTGAGCGTATTCGAAGCGTGCTTTCCCAAGAAAGCGACGGTAGCCGACGCCGAGACGCTGTTCGCCGCGTTGGCAGATATCCGAAGTCGAGCGCACATGATCCAGGACCTGGTCGTCAGTGTCGTGTTCATCGGCTACGCGGTGACGGTGCTGCTGGTCTTCGGAACCGTGCTGACCTGGGTCGAGCGCAAGCAGGCGGCAATCATGTCGGACCGGATCGGCGCCAACCGCGCTTACGTGCGCATTCCCGTTCACCCAGATCAAGCTCGTGTGGCTGGGTTTGTTCCACGGCCTCGCCGACGGGCTCAAGATGATGCTCAAGGAGGACTTCAAGCCGAACTCTTACGACCGATTCGCCTACGCCATCGCGCCATGGGTTGTCTTCACGCCCGTCCTGCTGGTATTTGCGGTCGTCCCCTTCGGTGGCACGCTGGTTCCAGCGACGCTTTTTCACGGCATTCCGGCTCTGGCCGCCTGGTTCGGCGACCGCGCCTATCCATTGCAGATCGCGCGCCTCGATGCGGGCCTGCTGATCGTCTTTGCGTTCGGCGGGTTGACGATCATCGGGGCGATGCTCGCGGGGTGGTCGTCTTCCAACAAGTTCTCGATGCTGGGCGCCTTGCGCGCCGGTTCGCAGATGATCTCCTACGAGCTCGTCATGGGCCTGACCGTGCTGGGCCTGATCGTGATCTATGGAACAGTCGACCTCGGCGCGATGGCTCGACAACAATCGGGCGTGATCCTGGGTTTTCTGCCGGCATGGGGTATCTTCTATCAGCCCTTTGCGGCAATTCTGTTCCTGACCGCCGCCATCGCCGAAAACAAACGCATCCCTTTCGACCTGCCGGAGGCCGAGTCGGAGCTCATCGCAGGCTATTACACCGAGTACAGCGCGATGAAGATGGGGTTGTTCATGTTTGCGGAGTTCATCGAGATCGCGATCATCGGCGCGCTGTTCACGACGCTTTTCCTCGGCGGCTACAACCTTCCCTTCATGACCGACGACGGTTTCGTCCTGCCGGGCGGTGCGGCGGTCGCACTCGGCCACGGCTGGATCGTGCTCATCCAGTTGATCGTGTTCCTCGCCAAGGTGCTCCTGGTGTGCAGCTTCCAGATTCTCGTGCGCTGGTCGCTGCCACGTTTCAGGTACGACCAGCTGTTGCGATTCGCCTGGAAATTCATGTTTCCGCTGGCGCTCGCGAATCTGACGGTCACCGTCGTCGCCGTCTGGGCGTTGCGCGCCTGATGAGTCTCCCGTGATCACGAAGCCGCACCGGCGCAAGCGCTACTGGAACGAACCCACGATGTCGTGGTGGGAACGTGCGTACCTGTTCGAGATCGTGCGCGGCTTGAGCATCACCGGGCGCGTCTTCCTGAAGAACATGTGGCGTTGGATGACGTTGCGCAAAGGCGCTCTCACGACGTACTACCCGGAGGAGACGCGTGCCGACTACGCTCCGCGCAACCGCGGCAAGCACGTGCTGACGCAGCGGCCGGACGGCAGTCCGCAGTGCATCGCCTGCAACATGTGCGCGACGGTGTGCCCCGCCAAGGTGATCGAAATCGAGGCGGGCTTCGATCCTCATGACACTGCGCATCCGAAACATCCCGTCCGTTTCGAGATCGATTATTCGCGCTGCATCTTTTGCGGGCTTTGCGTCGAGGCGTGCCCCGAGGACGCCATCCGCATGGTGAAGGAGGTCCCGAACCTCCCGGTACTGGACCGCAGCAACATGTGGATGTCGCTCGATGAGCTGCTGACCTGGAATCCGCAAAGCGACGTCGCCAAGCCCTATCCCGCGGCGCCGCGCCGCGAACTCAAACGCGGAGCCGGATGATGGAAACGTTGCTCCTTTGGTTGTTCGCGGTTTCCGCTCTGCTCGCGGCGGCATTGATGCTGGTGCTGCGCCACCCCATGCGGGTCGCGCTCGCGCTGATTGCATGCATGATGTCGCTCGCCGGCGTGTACGCGATGCTCGACGTGCACGTTATCGCCGTATTCCAGGTGCTGATTTACGTGGGCGCGGTGATGGTGTTCATGGTGTACGCGATCATGCTCCTGGACGTTCGGGCCCGTTCGGGCGTGCAGCGCTTTTCCCGCTTGCTGGTACCTGGCATCGCCGGACTGGCGCTGTTCCTCGCCATACTCGCGCACGGTCTATGGCGCGCACTTCCGGCGCCTTCGGGGGCTGCAAGCGACTCGCGTTTCGGGCTCAAGGATTTCTCGGTGGCGTTCCTCGACGACTACTGGCTGCACTTCGAGCTCGTCTCCATTCTGCTGGTGGCGGCGATCGTCGCGGCGCTCGCCGTGCTCCAGGTCGGACGGCGCAAGCATGGATAAGCTGCAGATGCTTGTTTTCGTAGCCTTTGCGCTGTTCGCGCTGGGACTCCTCGGAGTGATCGTCCGGCGCAATGTGCTGGTCATGCTGATGTGCATGGAGCTCATGCTCAATGGCGTGAACCTGAGCCTGGTAAGTTTCGCCCAGCAAACGGCGTCCGCAGCCGGTGCGGTGCTCGTCTTTCTGATCTTCGTCGTCGCCACCGCCGAGATCGCCATCGCGATTCCCATCGTCCTCCTGCTCGTGCGGCACAAGCACGTCATGGATCTGGGCGCCTACGCCGACCTGAAGGGATAGCCGGTGAGCCACGCACTCAGCCTCATCGTCCTGCTGCCGCTGGTCGGCTTCCTGTTGAACGGCTTCGCTGGCGATCGCCTCGGCAAGCGGTTCGTTTCGGTGGTCGGATGCGGCCTGCCGATTCTGGCTTTCATCACCGCGGTGAAATGCTTCATTGATCTTGGGGAGCGCAACGGAGCACCACTGGTGGAGATGGTGTACACGTGGGCCTCCATCGCCGGGCGGTCGTTCGATATCGCCTTTTACTTCGACCGTCTCACCGCGGTCATGGTGCTCATCGTGACCGGCGTGGGGTCGCTTATCCATCTCTACTCGACGGGCTACATGAAGGAGGACGCCGGCTACGCGCGTTACTTCGCGTACCTCAACCTCTTCCTTTTCTTCATGCTGACGCTCGTGTTGGGCAGGTCGCTGCTTGTCCTGTTCGTCGGTTGGGAGGGCGTGGGCCTCGCGTCATACTTGCTGATCGGTTTCTGGTTCGAGGACCCCGACAAGGCACGCGCCGGCAAAAAGGCCTTTATCACCAACCGCGTCGGCGACGCCGGCTTTCTCCTGGGCATGTTCGTGCTCTACCAGGCATTCGGTACCCTGGACATGGATCGCATCAACGGCGCGTTCATGAGCGGGCCTGTCCCGGCCGTGTCGGCAAGCCTGGTGGGCATTCTGCTGTTCATCGGTGCCTGCGGAAAGTCGGCGCAGATACCTCTACACGTCTGGCTACCCGATGCGATGGCAGGGCCTACGCCGGTGTCCGCGCTGATTCATGCGGCGACAATGGTAACCGCCGGCGTGTATCTGGTGGCTCGTCTTTCCGGCATCTATCTGCATGCGCCCGAGGCCAGCGCCGTGGTTGCAGTGGTAGGCGTGCTCACGGCTTTCTTTGCAGCGACGGTCGCGGTCGTGCAGACCGATATCAAGAAGGTGCTGGCGTACTCGACCATTTCCCAGCTCGGATTCATGTTCGTCGCGCTGGGCGTGGGAGCTTACGGCGTCGCCATTTTCCATCTCTATACCCACGCGTTCTTCAAGGCGTGCCTGTTCCTGGGCGCTGGCAGCGTGATCCACGCCCTGGGCGGCGAACAGGACATCAGGAAGATGGGTGGCCTGGCGCGCAAGATTCCGGTGACATTCGTCACATTCGCAGTGGCGACCGCCTCCATCGCCGGGATTCCTCCGCTTGCAGGCTTTTTCTCCAAGGACGAAATTCTCTGGTTTGCATTTGCAAGCAGTCGTGGCGGCTCTCCTTTGCTGTACGCCGTGGCGGCGGGTACCGCGCTGCTCACGGCGTTCTACATGTTCCGCCTCCTGTGGCTCACCTTTTTAGGTCCGCCGCGAATGAGCGCGGAAACCGCGCACCACGTCCACGAATCTCCGCTTTCGATGACCGGGGTGCTCGTGGTGCTGGCCGTGCTGTCGGCGGTCGGCGGCTTCCTCTCGATTCCGCACTATCTGGAGCCGCTGCTGCCTGTCCCCGAGACGGTCCCTGCGCTCGCGCACCTCGAGACGCCGCTCGTGTTCGTGTCGGTCGCGCTGGCGCTGCTGGGGCTCATCGGCGCCGCGTTGTTGTTCGGCGGCACCTCCGGGCGGGCCGATCGGCTGCAGCACACGTTCTCGGGCGTGCACCGCGTCCTCTCCGGCAAATACTTTATCGACGAAGCCTATGATCGTCTGATCGGCCGGCCGCTGTATTGGGTTTCGGATCGTGTCTTCCTTCGCCTCGGCGACCAGACGCTGCTCGACGGTTCGCTGAACGGCGTTGCCGCGCTGGGCCAGCGAACCGCCGGAGTGCTTGGCCGCGTGCAGAACGGCAGCTTGCAGCTGTACGCGTTGCTGGTGGTCGTGGGCACCGTCGCCTTGCTTGCATGGAGTTGGCACCATGGGTGAAGCGGTGCTTCTCGACATCGTGCTGTTTCTGCCGGTGCTCGGCGTTGCCGCCCTGCTTGCCGTGCCACCGAAAAACGAAGCGCTTGTTCGCGGAATTTCGCTGGGCGTCATGCTTGTCCAGCTGGCCATGGCTGCATGGCTTTACGTGCAATTCGACGCAGCGACGGCCGGTGTGCAGTTCGAGACGCGGGTGCCATGGATCCCGGCATGGGGTGTGTACTTCCAGATCGGTCTCGATGGCTACAACCTGCTGCTCGTGATGCTGACGGTTTTCCTCGGGCCGCTGGTGGTCGCCGGCTCGTTCACGGCCATCCAGAAGGACGTGAAACTGTTCTATGCGATGGTGTTCCTCATCCAGTTCGCCATGCTCGGGGCATTCGTCGCACAGGACCTTTTCCTGTTCTATCTGTTCTGGGAAGCGATGATGATCCCGATGTTTTTCATCATTGGCATCTGGGGCGGAGAGCGCCGGATCTACGCCACGATCAAGTTCGTGCTCTACACCGCCTTCGGCAGCATTCTGATGCTGGCCGCGGTGATCTACCTCGTCTATTCCCTCAGCGCGACTTCAGGCGTGACTTCGTTTGCCTTTGCGGACCTGTACCGCGCGGAGCTGCCGCTCACGACGCAGGTCGTGCTGCTCGCCGCCTTCGGCCTGTCGTTCGCGATCAAGGTGCCGATTGTGCCTCTGCACACCTGGCTCCCCGACGCGCACGTCGAAGCGCCCACTGCGGGCTCGGTGATCCTGGCCGGGGTACTGCTCAAGATGGGCACTTACGGTTTCATGAAACTGGGCTTCCCGCTGTTTCCCGACGCAACCCGATTGCTGGCGCCGTTCTTCAGTTCTCTGGCTGTCGTCAGCATCGTCTACGGCGCCTGTCTGGCGCTGGTGCAAACCGATATCAAGAAGATCATCGCCTACTCGTCGATCAGCCACCTCGGCTTTGTGATGCTCGGGCTGATCAGCCTGGATCTGATCGGCATCCAGGGCGCGGTTATCCAAATGGTGAGCCATGGCCTAGTCGCGGGAGGGCTCTTCCTGCTCGTCGGCATGGTCTACGAGCGCTGCCATACCCGGGAGCTCGCTGCGTACGGAGGGCTGGCAAAGCTGATGCCGGTGTATTCGGTATTCGTCATGGTTCTCACGCTGGCTGCCATCGGGCTGCCCACGACCAGCGGATTTACCGGCGAATTCCTGGTGCTCCTGGGCGCCTTCAGCGGGGCATGGCCGCAATACCAGAATGGCACGAGCTATCCACTGCTCGTCAGCGCGATCGCTGTCGCCGGCGTGGTGCTGGGAGCGCTGTACATGCTGGGTTTCGCGCAACGCTTCCTGTTCGGCGCTGCGAAGGCGCCGCATCAGCCGCTCACCGACATCGGCCTGCGCGAAAGGGTCATTCTGGCGACGATTGTCGTCGCGGTGTTTTGGCTGGGGCTGTTTCCCGCCGAGCCCATGCGCAAGACGGAGCTCGCGGCGCAACAATTTCGGCAGCTGGTCGCCGCCGATCGAACCGGAACGCGCACCGCGGCTGGTGTTGAAGAGAAACGTCGTGCGGCGGCCGCTGTGCTGTCACGCGCGGCGGTGGATCAGAACGTGGGCAGCCGATGAACTGGGTCAACGTGCTCATCGCTATGCTGCCCGAGAACATTCTGCTCGCCGGCATCGTCTCGCTGATCGGACTCGAGCTCTGCGACGCCAGGGAGGACAGCGCGCTGTCGACGTCTCTGCTCGTGCTGATCCTCGCGGCCGCGGCTGCGACGTGGCTCTCGCTCAACGGCTACGAGTTCGCTGCATTCCCTGGCCACTATTCGGTCGATGCGTCGGCATTGCTGGCCAAGGCCATCGTCCTCGCGCTCGCGCTGCCGGTCGTTCTCATTTCGCGCGGCGAGACCGCGCAACGGCAACTACACATCCTGCTGCTATCGTCGCTCTACGGCGTCTGCCTGCTGCTGTCGGCCGATAGCTTCCTGACGCTTTTCCTCGGGCTGGAGTTGATGTCCCTGCCCGTGTACGCCCTGGTGCTGCTCGCCTATCGGCGGCCCCAGAGCGCCGAGGCAGCGCTGAAATACCTCGTTCTTGGTGGAACCGCGACAGCCACGCTGCTGATGGGGGTCTCGCTTCTGTACGGCGGCAGCGGGTCGCTCGCCTTTGGCGTGTTCGCGGATGCGCTGGGTTCGACCGACACCATGGCGCGCATCGCAGTCGTGCTGGTGGTCGTCGCCTTTTTTCTCAAGGCGGCGATCGTGCCCTTCCACGCCTGGGCGCCGGACGCCTACGAAGCCGCGGCGGTCCCGGTGACTGCGTACATGGCAGCCATCATCAAGGCCGGTGTTGTGCTGGCCGCGGTACGCTTGTTCGGCTCGGCGAACTTGACGACCCCGATGGCGGACCTGCTCGCCATCTTGCCGCTGGTTTCCATCGTGTGGGGCAACCTCGCCGCGATGCGCCAGCAAAGTCTCCGCCGCATGATCGCCTATTCCTCGATCGCCCACGCCGGATACCTTTTCTACGCATTCCTTGGCGACGCTGCCGGCAGGTTCCAAGCCGTCGCTTTCTACATCATCGCGTATGGCTCGATGAATCTCCTGGCCTTCGCATCGCTGCCGCCTGATGGCGACGACGCGGCCCGGGATCGACTCGATCACCTGAAGGGGCTGTTTCATCGCCAACCCTTCGCCGCGGTAATGATCGCCATCGCCATGCTGTCGCTGGCGGGCATCCCGCCGCTTCCCGGGTTCGTTGCCAAGTTCCTCATCTTCAAGAACGTGATTTCGGCCGGATTCACCGTCTACGGCGTGCTTGGCCTCATCGGCAGCTACATGGGCATCTACTTCTACTTGCGAGTGATCCAGTATCTGTTCATGAGCGCGGGCGCGCCTGTGGGTGGTCGCGACGAGGCGCGTCGTCTGGCGGTGGGTGCGAGCTTGCTGTGCTTGTTTCTATCCATCGTGCTGGCGATATTTCCCGGCTGGGTGATTGCTCAGCTTTGAGCATCCGGCAACCCGCCAATGGCGGATGACAAAGCGAAGGAGAAGTCATGTTCAAGAGAATTCTGATTCCGACCGACGGCTCGCAGGTGGCCCGCAAGGCAATCAGCGCCGGCATCGCGCTCGCGAAGCAACTTGGCGCGAGCGTAGTGGGGTACACCGCAGTCGAGCCTCTCGAGGGCTTCTACTATGAGGGTGGCGGCCGGCGACTCGCGGAATTCAAGACCCTCGAGGAACGCAACGAAGCCCAGGCGCGGCGATACCTGGTCGAGATCGAGAAGGCCGCACGCACGGCGGGCGTCGTGTGCGAGGTCGTGGTCACGCTCACGGCCGCGCCTTATCAGGGAATCATCGCCACGGCGCGGAAAAAGAAATGCGACTTGATTTTCATGTCGTCGCACGGACGCGGCGGTCTCGCGTCGTTGCTTCTTGGTAGCGTGAGCCAGAAGGTGTTGGCCCACTCCAAGATTCCGGTAACCATCTATCGATGACGGCGGGCGATTCCCAGCGCGGTTGGCGAGGTTGAGCCGGGATGTTCCGGAGCAGCCCCCGACACGACTCTCGGAGACTTTCCTAGAAGGCGGGTCCGATGAGTGCGATCCAACGTCGTTGGGTCACGTTCCTGCTCGCTTGGCGGCGGGCGAGTACATGTCCAGCAACTGCAGTCGCGTCGCCTGCAGACGCTCCGCGACCACGCCCAGGAGCCGATGCATGAAGACGAAGCCGAACTGCGGATCAGTCTTGCAGGCGGCGAGCAGGTCCCCTCCGTCGAACGCAAGGGCTTCCACGCGTTGCAACACGCGGGCCTGGAAGTGCTTTCCCCTCCCCATCAGCAAAGCCGACCACCCCAGCTCGTCACCCGCGGAAAGCGTCTGCACGCGAAACGTGTGATCGGGCGCGGCAATCTCGAGCGCAACGAGCCCGGAAACGATCAGGTAGAAATCCGAGCACTCGTCGCCTTCGCGGAAAATGATCTGATCGCCGTCGAACCGCACCCGCGTCGCCAGCGCCGAGAGCTTCCCGACGTGCTGCGACTGGAATTCCTCGACGAATGGGTGCCGCTGCAGTGTCGCCAATACCCCTTCGGTCATGGTTGCCTGCCTTCCTTAGCCAGCGCCATCACGCCGCTGGATCGGCGGCGTAGCGAGGTTCATACATCTGCGCCTTCATGAACTCAAGAAGGTTCGGAGGCTGCGGGACTCGCGCCAGTCCATTGCGGTACGCGACGGACGCGACGGCGGCCGCGATGTGGGCGGATACCTCGCGGATGACCTTGAGTGGTGGAAAGATGCTTCCCTGATCCAGGTCGGCTTGCGTGACCATATCGGCGAGGGCGCGCGCAGCCGCCATGAACATCTCGTCGGTTATCCGAGTTGAACGTACCGCGATCGCTCCCAACCCAATCCCGGGGAAGATATACGAATTGTTGCCTTGGCGCGGCACGAACCGCTGTTTGCCCAAGTCGACCGGATCGAAAGGCGAGCCGCAGGCAAATATGGCGCGGCCTTCCGACCAGCGATACGCCTGTTCGGCCGTGCATTCGGCCTTTGAGGTCGGGTTCGACAGCGCAAACACGATCGGGCGCGAGTTCAGGGAAGCCATGGTGCGCACGATCTCTTCGGTGAAGGCATTCGCCACGGCCGCCACCCCGATGATCGCCGTCGGACGCAACGCGGTTACCGCTGCCGCCAGCGTATCGACAGGTGGATGGTCGTGGGCATAAGGTTTCTTGTGCGCGGCGAGATCGGTTCGCTGCGAAACCACAAGCCCCTTGGAATCGTAAAGCCAGCAACGCTGCCGCGCCGCGGCTCGGTCGAGGCCGTCTGCCATCATCGCGGCTACCACCAGATCGGCGATGCCGGTCGCCGCTTCACCCGCTCCCTGGAAGAGCAGGGTTTGCTCGGATAGCTTGCCGCCACTGATGCGCAGCGCCGAGAAAATCCCGGCCAGCGAAACCGCCGCCGTCCCCTGGATATCGTCGTTGAACGTCGGGATCCGATCGCGGTACTTCTGCAGAAGGCGAAATGCATTCTGCGAGGCAAAGTCCTCGAACTGGATCACCACTCCCGGAAACAGCTCCTGCTGCCGCCATGACGAATTCCTCGACCAGCGCGTCGTATGCGTCGCCGCGGAGCCGCGGCTGCTGCAGGCCGAGGTACATTGCATCCTTGAGCAGCGCCGGATCGTTCGTCCCTACGTCGAGCAGCACCGGCAGGCAGGCGCTGGGTGGAATTCCGGCGCACGCGGTGTAGAGCGACAATTTGCCCACCGGTATGCCCATGCCGCCAGCTCCTTGATCGCCGAGTCCCAGGATGCGCTCTCCGTCGGTGATCACGATGATGGCAACATCCCTTCGGGGCCAATTCCCCAGGACGCGTACGATGCGGCCACGATCATTTGCGCTGATGAACATCCCGCACGGCCGCTGAAAGATGTGCCCGAACTGCTGGCATGCCAGACCGACGGTCGGCGTGTAGACGATCGGCGTCATCTCGTCGGGATTGTCGATCAATATGCGAAAGAACAACGCCTCGTTGCGGTCATGCAGGGCAGTCAGATTGATGTACTTGTCAAGGTCCGTAACCTTGCTGCGAAATTCGCCAGTACACGCTTGACCTGTTCATCCTGGGTGAATCCGCGGCGCAGCAAACCGCGGAGGCCGAGCGCATCACGCTCGCCTTCGGTAAACGCCGTGCCCTTGCTGGTCATGGGGTCTTGCAGCAGCGCCATGCCCGCGAGCGACGGTTCCGTCGCGGAACCCTGTGCAGCGCCTGGAAGATGGTTCATGTTGCGCATCCTTTCGTCGGCCGGGGCCGAAGCTTCTACTCGTTCGCTGGTCGACACGCCCGCGCCTCAAGGCGGGATCGTCTCGGGCGCATGGCGCCCAGTACGCGGCTCGCGCTCAAGCTGCGGCGCAACGAAATCGGAGTTCAAGTCCATGAAGGTCACCTGCTCGAGCTCGTCCCGTGCAGCATCCTCGAATAGCTGTTCAACGACGCGCGTGTAATTGCTCGCCCGCAAGGCCGGCGATCACGGTATAAGCGTTCAGCGCAGCCCGGCAGCGACTTGCGCACGCCGTCGGAGAGTGCCTCGAGGCCGACGGCGAGCGACTTTTCCAATACGACGACGCGCCTTGCGCATTGCAGCGCCTCGCGCAAGGCGCCGAGCGGAAAAGGCCGGAGGAGCCAAGGTCACCGATCCGATACGCGCACCTTCTTCACGCAGCTCGTCGACCACCTCCGGATCGCGCCATTGACCGGGCCCAGCGCGACGACGATCGTCTCGGCGTCGTACGTTCGGTAGGCGCGCAACAACCTTCCGGACGGCCGGCCAAACGCTGCCGAAAACTCGCCGGCCAGCTGCGGAATCAGGCTGAGCGCTCGCAACTGCCGGTGGTGTGCCAGGTAGCGCATTTTCCATGAAGGCATCGACCCCGGCCACCGTGCCGGGGCCGACACGATTGCGCGCTCTCGTGCCTTCCGGGTAATGCAGGAAGATAGGCGTCGACCTGCGACTGGGTGGGCACATCGACGCGATCCAGCGCCTGCATGAGCATCGATCCTGGCGCACACCATCACCGGGCAGGGCAGCGCCTCGGCGAGGCGGAATGCCAGCACGTGCAGATCAGTGCCTCTTGATGCGTTTCCGCATAGAGTTGAATCCATCCCGCGTCGCGCATCGGCATGCTGTCGGCGTGATCGTCCGAGCGCGTGATCGGCGCGCCCGCCGGGCGGTTGTTCACCGCATTACGATAGGCACGCCGAGGGCTGCCGCACCCGTATACGCCTTCCGCCATGGCCGAAGCCCACTGCCGGCGGTTGCCGCATAGGTGCGCGCTCCGCCGCCGACGCCCCTGTTGCCACCGACATGGCGGCGAACTCCGACTCGGCGTGGATCAATTCGCAATTGGCAGCATCCCGGCCTTCGCCATTTCGCCGCTTCTCGATGATGCAAGCTGCGGATTGACCGGATGCGCGCAGATCAATTCCGGTCGACACATTGCGATAGTCTAGGCAATCGCATGGCGACCCTTGGTCTCCCTTAGCATCATCGCGTATCGGCGTTTGCCGTGAGCCGCGCATCGACAAATCGCTCGAAAATGCGGCGGCTACAGTGGTCATTGTCCATATACCTTCCATAGCCGCGCAAGCCTCGCCGACGAATCTCTTGATGCAAGTCAATAGTCCAGCCACGGCGGGCGCTACGCTTGCTCCGACCCACAAGTACCAGGCCTTGCCTGATCGGCGAACCGGCATTGCGCGCCACGGCAAAACGTCGGCAATGGAGTCGATGCATGGATCCGAGCACCCAGATCATTGCAGGCGCGGGCCGGACCGATCGCGCCCGCAACAGCCGCTGGCCCGCACGGCTGGATTTCGCGCAGAGCGCGAGCGGTCTGCTGCTGGTGATCTTCATGTGGGGACACATGTTCTTCGTCTCGTCGATCCTGATTTCGAAGATGCGATGTGGACGATCACCAGTTCTTCGAAGGCTACTACTTCCTCGGTGCGTCGCATCCCGGCATCGTTTCGGTCGTCGTCGCCGGCGTGATCGTCCTGTTCGCCGCGCACGCGCCGCTCGCGCGTGCGAAACTTCCGGGCGGCTATCGGCAGTTCAATACCTATCGCGGCCACATGCGCGTCATGCGGCACGAAGATACTCACGTTGTGGTTCTGGCAGGTGTGCACGGGCTTCGCATTGTTTTCCTTGCGTCGGTGCACCTGTACCTGATGCTGACGCACCGGATCGGATCGGACCTTTCGAGTCGGCGGACCGCGTCTGGAGCGATCATGTGGCCCTCTACGTGTTGCTCCTGTTTGCAGTGAGTTCCATGGCGGCATCGGCCTGTATCGCCTCGCCGTGAAGTGGGGCTGGATGGGCGATGCCGATCCAACGCGATGCGCGACGGCTGAAAATCGATCCAGTGGTCGATCACGGCGTTCTTCCTCGTGCTCGGGCTGGCTACGCTCGCTGCGTATATCAAGATCGGCATCGAGCATCAGGACCGTTATGGCGAGCGCTACGTGCCGGCGTGGCTGGACAAGCCGGGCGCGAGCTCGATGAAGGTCGTCTACACGGACGTGCTCGTGATCGGGGGCGGGCTCGCCGGGCTGCGCATGGGCATCGGCGCCAAGCGACGCGGTCACGACGTGATGATCCTCTCGCTGGTTCCACCGAAGCGCTCGCATTCGGCGGCTGCCCAGGGCGGGATGCAGGCCTCGCTCGCCAACGCCATAAAGGCAAAGGGTGACAACGAGGACGTGCACTTCGAGGACACCGTACGCGGCAGCGACTGGGGCGCCGACCAGCGCGTGGTCGAGGATGCTTCGTCGATACGGCACCTAAGGCGATTCGCGAGCTCGCCGCGTGGGGGGTGCCCTGGAGTCGGATCCAGAAGGGTGATCGCGACGTCGTCATCAACGGCAAGAAAGTCACGATCACCGAGCGCGACGACGCGCACGGCCTGCTTGCCCAGCGTGACTTCGGCGGTACAAAGAAGTGGCGGGCGTGCTACGTGTCGGACGGCACCGGTCACGCCATGCTCTACGCCATGAGCGACCAGACGATCGCGCATTCGATCCCGGTGCACGAGCGCACCGAGGCGATCGCGCTGATTGACGAAGCCGGCCGATGTTACGGCGCGATCGTGCGCGATTTGACCACCGGTGAGCTCTCCGCGTATGTCTCAAGGCGACGGCGATCGCAAGCGGTGGAGCAGGGCGTCTTTATCGCGTGACTACCAACGCAGTGATCTGCGAGGGAATCGGGTCAGCCATCGCGCTCGAGACGGGCATTGCCGCGCTGGGAAACATGGAGGCGGTGCAGTTCCATCCCACCGCCATTTTTCCTGCGGGCATTCTCGTCACCGAGGGTTGCCGCGGCGACGGCGGGCTCCTGCTCGATGGCGAGGGCCACCGATTCATGCCCGACTACGAGCCTGAGAAGCGGGAGCTGGCCTCGCGTGACGTCGTCGCCCGACGAATGAAGGAGCATCTTAAGAAGGGCAAGGGCGCGAAGTCGCGCTTCGGCGACCACCTGTGGCTCGACATCAGGCTGCTGGGCAAGAAGCACATCGAAGGCAATCTTCGCGAGGTGAAGGAGATTTGCCAGTATTTCCTCGGCATCGATCCGGTCACCGACCTGATCCCGGTACGGCCCGCCCAGCACTACACCATGGGCGGCGTGCGCACCGGTCCCACCGGTGAGAGCCCGACCCTCAAAGGACTGTTCGCCGCAGGCGAGGCGTCGTGCTGGGACATGCACGGATTCAACCGTCTGGGAGGGAATTCGGTCGCGGAGACCGTCGTCGCCGGAATGATCGTGGGCGAGTACATCGGCGACTTCTGCGACCGGGTCGAAAACGACGTCAACATCTCCACCGGTCTCATCCACGATTTCCTGCGTCGCGAGCAGGCGAAGCTCGACCTCCTGATCGATGGCGGAGGCAGCGAAGATGCAACCGCGCTGCGCGTTGCGATGCAGGAGATCATGACGGCCAAGGTTGGAACTTTCCGCAATGGGACTGATCTCGAGAGCGGCGTGGACGAGCTGCAGAAGCTGCTGGTACGCAGTCGCAGCATCGGCTCAAATACAAGGCGCGCGGCGCAAATCCGGAACTGGTAACCGCCTATCGCGTGCAGAAGATGCTCAAGCTCGCGTTGTGTGTCGCCCATGGTGCGTTGTCCCGGACCGAAAGTCGGGGAGCGCATTTCCGCGAGGACTACCCGCGTCGCGACGACGCCCAGTGGCTGAAGCGCACGCTTGCGGTCTGGAAGGACGATCACGCGACGCTGCCATCGCTCGACTACGAAGCGCTCGACATAATGAAGATGGAGTTGCCCCCTGGTTGGCGCGGCTACGGCGCAAAGGACTACATCGAGCATCCCGACACGCCGCTGCGTGCGGCGGAAATCGAGGCGATCAGGAAGAAGTTGAACGGGTCAACCGTCTGCCCAGCAGCGAGCAGTCATGCCCTACGAAGAGATGTTGCGGAGCGCTTCCGTGGCGTTAACGAACGACTTGATGAACCACTGGACGATCGCCACCGTGCGCACAACTGAAGCGAAGATTTCCATGCCGACGAGGCACGCAAGGGACAGTGCTGCCGTTGCCGAGCCAGGAGTCTGCACCGGAACCGGCATCGGGACCGGAAACGCACCGCAAATTGACGGTCAGCATCTTGCGTTACAACCCGCAGGAGCCGAGCAATCCGCCGCGTATGCAGGACTATGAGCTCGAAGAGGCAGACGGCATGACGCTCTTCATCGCGCTCTCCGAGATCCGGGAGAAATTCGACCCGTCATTGCACTTCGACTTCGTGTGCCGCGCGGGTATCTGCGGAAGTTGCGCGATGGTGATCAACGGTCGTCCCGGGCTTGCATGTCGAACCTTGACGAAGAACCTCGACCGGAACATTACGTTGGCGCCGCTGCCAGTGTTCGAGCTGATCGCCGACCTGTCCGTAAACACCGGCAAGTGGATGCGCGCCATGAGCGAGCGGCTGAGACCTGGGTCGACCTGAAGGAGCGGGAGATCAATCTGTCGCGGCTGGAAGAGCGCATGGAGCCCGAGTTGGCTCAGCAGATCTACGAGCTCGATCGTTGCATCGAGTGCGGTTGCTGCGTGGCAGGCTGCGGCACCGCGCGCATGCGATCGGATTTCGTCGGTGCCGTCGGATTGAACAAGATGGCGCGGTTTCGGCTTGACCCGCGTGATGCGCGGACCGACGCCGACTATTACGAACTAGTCGGCGATGACGACGGCGTGTTCGGCTGCATGTCGCTGCTCGCGTGCCATGACGTTTGTCCGAAGAAGTTGCCACTCGCTACGCAGATCGCATTCATACGACGCAAAATGGTGCGCGCGGGCTGGAAGTAGTCGCGCATCGCCGGCGTGACGACACCCGGAGAGGCTCCTTGCTGATTGCCGTCTTGTCGGACATCCACGCCAACGTCGAAGCATTGAAAGCCTGTCTGCAACACGCACGCACGCGCGGAGCGGAACGTTACGCATTCCTGGGGGACTTTGTCGGGTACGGCGCCGATCCGGGGCGGGTCGTGGAAATTGTCGCCGGTACGCCGAGAGCGGTGCCGTCGTTCTCAAGGGCAACCACGACGAGGCGATCGAGAGAGAGGCGGGCTATTTCAACGATGCGGCGCGCGCGGCGCTGGAATGGGCGCGTGAAACGCTCGACGCCCGAACAGAAGGCTTTCCTCGCCTCGCTGCCGCTCATCGTGCGCGACAGAGACGTCTGTTACGTCCACGCATCGGCGGCGGCACCGGAACGCTGGGACTACATCGACAGCCCGGCGGCTGCCAAGCGCTGCGCCGACGCAGCGGAAGCCTGCTACACGTTCTGCGGCCACGTGCACGACCAGGTGCTCTACTTCGAGAACGCGCGCGGACGGATGATCGAGTTTCGGCCCTTTCCGGGCACCGCGATTCCGGTGCGCAGTCACCGCCGTTGGGTCGCGATCGTCGGGTCGGTGGGTCAGCCGCGTGACCGTAATCCGGCGGCGGCCTACACGCTGTTCGATCTTGCCGGACAGAAGCTTACTTTTTTCCGGGTCCCGTACGACGCAATGGCCGCCGCTGAAAAAATTCGACAGCTGTGGCCTGCCAGCTCTCTGGCGTATCGCGTGGAACTGGGCATCTAGCGTCGTACTCGATGGCGCCATCTCTCCGAACATGCGAAATCGATAATGCGCGAGCAATTGCATACGGGTGGCATCATCGACGGCTACCGACTCGGCGATTGCATCCACGAGGGCGGAACAGGCGTCATCTATCGTGTGACGCCGCCCGCGCAGCAGGACCCGGGATTCCCGATTGTGCTGAAGGCGCCGTTTCTCGGGCGTGGTGAATCCAGCGATCGGCATCATCGGGCTGGAGATGGAGCAGATGATCCTGGCTAACCTGACCGGTCCTCATGTTCCGCGCTTCGTCGCGGCCGGAGACGTCAAAGCGTCGCCGTACGTCGTGATGGAATGGATCGATGGCGAGAGTCGCGCCGAGATCGTTCGCACGCGCCCCGCTTGCGCCCGAAGATGTCGCGCGCATCGGCGCGGCGCTCGCCGATGCTATCCACAGCGTTCATCTGCAGGATGTGATTCACCTCGACATCAAGCCGGAGAACTTTCTGCTGCGTCCGACGGGCGAGGCGGTGCTGCTCGATTTTGGCTTTGCGCGACACGCGCGCTACCCCGATTTGCTTGCCGAAGAAAAGGAATTCGCAGCGGGTTCGGCGGCATACGTCTCGCCGGAACAGCTTCAACATGACCGCGGCGATTTACGCAGCGATCTCTTCGCGCTCGGCGTCCTGCTCTACGAGCTCGCCACTGGCGCACAGCCGTTCGGGCAGCCCGAGACGCCGCCGGCATGCGCGACCGGCTATGGCGACGCCCGGCGCCGCCTCGCGCGCTCAATCCGGCATGTGCCCCCTGGCTGCAGGAGGTCATTCTGCGTTGCCTCGAGCCCGCTGCGGGCGCGCGCTATCAATCGGCCGCGCACATCGCGTTCGATCTTCGTCACCCCGAGCAGGTTGCGCTGAGCGAGCGCGCCGAACGAGACACAGGCTGCGAGCATCGCGGCACAAGCGGGAAGGTGGTGGCGCGCTCGACGTCAAGCAGCGCTCGCGTCGTCCGCGCGGTCCCGGGGAGGGACCGTTCCGGTGATCATGGTCGCGATCGACACCGAGCACCCTGACGACGAGCGCCACCCGGCGCTGCAGGAGGCGACGCGGCAGCTGGTTTCGCTCTATCCCGAGTTACGCCTGATGTGCATCTCGGTGGTGAAAGCGGCGCTTCCGACTGAGGGCTCCGGCGATCTGGACACCACGACCGGCAGGCATCTCGAGCACAAGATGCGCCTTCGCCACTGGGTCGAGCCCCTGGGAGTTCCGTCGTCGCGGATTTCGCTGCACGTCATCGAAGGCGCCAATGCCGGCAGCACGCTGCTCGATCTCGCGCGAGCCAATCACGTCGATCTCATCGTCCTCGGCGCGCCGCGGCCTCCCAGCGCAGGCTTGGCGTGGTGGCGCTCGGTCGCCTCGAGCGTCACCGCCAACGCGCATTGCAGCGTTCATGTGGTGCGCGTTCCCGAGCGGCGTACGCACCACCGCGCTCCAGCGCGCCCTGAGCTTCACATGGCGTGCGGCGTTTGCCGCTCCCAAGATTGCAGCAAGCCGGCAGCGCCACTCAAGCCACGGGTCCGACACCGATCGGCGGTGGCGCCATGTTGACGATGCGCTTGAACAAGATGTCGTGCTCGGTCTTCGCGTCGGCGCCGAACAACGGGTCCGTATGGCCGGCGAACGCCGCGTCGATGATCTCCCAGTCCGCTGGCGTCAGGTGTTTCTCCGCAAGCGGCAGCACTTCCTTTTCCTCGCACCGCATGTGGTCCCAATGAAACGCAGCATACTGCTCCACGGCGGTTGCGAATGCGGCACGAAACTTGTCACCGCCGCCTTGTTCGTAACGCAAAAGAGCCTGTTCCAGTTGCGGATTTTGTCGGCACCCACCTGGTGTTCCTGGTGAAGCCGATCAAGGACGGGGCCCGCGGTACGGGCAGCGCACCCGCAGGAGTGTGAACAGGTACTTGTCTTCCTTGGGGTGGTGGAACCGCTCGGGAACGGTATCGATGTAATGCACCATTGCGCCAAGAGCCTGAAGTCCGGCTTCGTGCCGCGGTCGCGGGTTCGATGCACCAGGTAGAGCATGCCGTGCAGGACGGCCGCGAGCGAGCGGTGCTCATCCTTGATGATGCCAATAGCGTCCACTTTCGTCCTTCGAGTACCCCCACCGGACCCTGCAATGCTTCTCTCGAAGCAATGATAGGTGATCGGCTATCTCGGGCTTTGAGGCAGATCAAGACCTGAACATTCGGCTCGCGCGCGCAGATTGCTGCAAGTTGGACGGCATGGCCAGACCGATCAAACGCGCGAGCTCTGCTGAATTGTCTCCTCCGGATCCTCTAGCGTTTCAAGGCCCAGTCGATCCAGAACCGCTCGCCAGTGCTCTGGCGAGGCTGCCTGAACCGAAGGAGCATCGGCGTCATAGCTCACCGCATCGGCGAGCTCGGACGCCGCCAGGGGTTCGCGCGTGCGTATTTGATGCTCTAGCACAGCCAGCGTCGCGTCCGATGCGTCGTCGCCTGCCTGCAGGCGGTCGACGATCCGCTGGCGCAGCGTCGCTTCGCTGGCCGAAAATGCGAGCACCACGAAGGGCACGTGAAGCTCCGCCGCGAGCTTCCGGAACAAATCCCGTTGCCAGCGCTTCAGGAACGCCGCGTCGACTATCGCGATATATCCTGCAGTGGCGACGATGCGCGCATGCGCAAGCGCGATGGCATAGGTCCGTGCAGTCATCTCTGGCGTATAAAGTCCGCCCTCGACGTCCGAAGGGCTCGTCTCGACCGTGTCGATCTGATGCATCCGCTTGCGCTCCACGTCGGTGCGGATGCGCACCGCGCCGCAAAGCTCAAGCAGTGCCTGCGAACGAGTCGTCTTTCCGCAGCCGGAAACTCCGTGCGTAATGATTATCGCCCCCCGTAGTGATCGCGCAAACCAGCCTGCGAGACCGACATGGCTGCGGTATTCCGCAAGCAGCAGCGACCTTCGCTTGACCGGGATCGACCTGCCCGGCGCGAAGGACGGCGATCTTGGCGCGCACCATCGCGCGATAGACGAGATAGAAGCGCAGCACCGCGACGCCATCGTAGTCGCCGGTGATCTCGAGGTACGAGTTCAGGAAGCGATGCGCGAGATCCGCACGACGTCGGCTCCGCAGATCCATCGCCGTGAAAGCAACTTCGCTCATGACGTCGATCCAGCGCAGGGCATCGTCGAATTCGATGCAGTCGAATATCGTCAGCTCGCCGTCGAAGCGCGCGATGTTGCCAAGGTGGAGATCGCCATGGCATTCACGCACGAAGCCCTCGTCGCGCCGCCGCCTCATCGCTTCCTTGCAGCCGGCGTATGCGCGCGCTGTCCAGTCGGTGAGAGCGTCGAGAGCGCCGGCCTCCGCGTGTGTCTCGGGTAGCGAGCGAATCTGCCCGAAATTCTGCCGTGCGAGGCGCAACACGCCGTCCGGCGCACCGTACGCGTCGCCCACGACGGCGCGGGGTGCCCCGCGATGGAACGCGGCAACCTTGGCGGCTATCGCATCGATGTCGGCTGGCGATATGTCACCGCGGGCAAGTTCGTCGCTCGCAAGCGCGTCCGGCGGAAACTGCCGCATCCTGACCGCGTACTCGATGGGGTCTCCGCGGCCGTCGAGCGCAGGCGACTCGATCGTCCCCGTGATCGCGACGACGTCGACATAGAGCTTCGGTGCGAGCCGACGGTTGAGACGCAATTCTTCTTCGCAATAGAAGCGTCGCGCCGGCAGTCGCGTAAAGTCGAGAAACCCGAGATCTACCGCTTTCTTGATCTTGTACGCGAAATCCCCGGTCAGCAGGACGTAGGAGATATGCGTTTCGATCAGCTTGACGTTGCTCGCGCCGGCAATGGCTATCGCGCGAGAGCGCAGCGCGTCGACCAGGTGCGCCTGAGTGCAAAGCGACAGCAGTGGCATGTCCTTCTTTGATCTCGGCAAGCACTGCTCGCAGCTTCCGCCGTCACGCGTCGCGTGTACTAGAGATATGCTCTTCCCCATGCGCATGGCCTGCTTTGATCTGCGGCAAGAATTGTGACGCAGGCTGCGGCGGCGAAGAGGCCGCGATCCGGCGCCTCAGCAGTGCAGGCCGGCGAGCTGCTTGAGCGCCGGCAGGTCGAAGAGCTTCACTCCGCGACCTTGTACCTGAAGCAGCCCCTCTTCCTGGAATCGCGAGAAAAGCCTGCTCACGGTTTCGAGCTTCAATCCGAGGTAACTGCCGATTTCTTCGCGCGTCATGCGCAGAACAAACTCGGTCGACGAGTAGCCCCGCCGCTGATAGCGTTCTGAGAGGTTGAGCAGGAATACCGCGAGGCGCTCCTCGGCACGCAGCCTGCCCAGCGTCAGCATCATGTTCTGGTCGCGACCGATATCACGAGAAAGGAACCTGTGGAGATTGTGCTGGAGCGGCGCGATAGTGCGCGCCAGCTGCTCCAGCTGGTGGAACGGGATCACGCAAACTTCCGCGTCCTCCAGCGCAATGGCTTCGCATGCATGGCGATCACCACAGATGCCGTCCATGCCCAGGATGTCGCCGATCATGTGATAACCGGTGATCTGCTCACGCCCGTCTTCGGCAAGAATGGTGGTTTTGCACGAGCCGACGCGAAGTGCGTACAGCGCGGTGAAAACATCGCCGATGCGGTAGATCGTTTCTCCCTTCCTGAACCGCGTCCTGGACGTTATGACGGCATCGAGCTGGCCCAGGCCCTCCCGGTCGAGCCCGACAGGCAGGCAAAGCTCGCGCATGTTGCAGTTGTTGCAATGCGTCCTGAGCTCGTGGATAGAGATCACCGTTGCGCGTGCTGGCGTCGCCAATGCGGCAGGTGATGAGGGAGAAGCCATCAGGCAGACTCGGAGCGGTGGGGAGCCGTTGCTCAGACGAATTTGAGTGTAATCGCAAACGGTACCCCCGAACAGGGCCCGCTGTCTGCGCTTCGCAGGTCGTCATCAACGCGCACCCACGACAAAACCGCGCACCGACTCCACCTTCGGTCAGCAGCGATGACCGGAAAGCTGCGCCAGCGCGGGCAGGTCGAAGAGCTTGACGACGCGGCCCTGCACTTGTAGCAATCCCACTTCCTGGAAGTGAGAAAAGAGCCGGCTGATCGTTTCAAGTTTCAAACCCAGATAGCTGCCGATCTCTTCGCGCGTCAACCGCAGCACGAATTCGGTCGACGAATAGCCGCGCTTTCCGTATCGTTCAGAAAGGTTTGTCAAGAACGCGGCAAGGCGCTCTTCGCCGCGCATGGTGCCGAGCAGGAGCATGGTGTTTTCGTCGCGCCCGATCTGACGCGCTAAGAGCTGATGCAGGTTGTGCTGGAACCGCACGACGCTGCGGGCAAGCCTTTCGAGCCGTTCGAAGGGCAGCACGCAGACGTCGGTGTCCTCCAAGGCCACGGCCTCGCAGCCGTGGTGGTCCGTGCCGATTCCGTCCATGCCGACGATGTCGCCGAGCATGTGATAACCAGCAATCTGCTCACGCCCATCCTCGGCGAGCATGATCGTCTTGCACGAGCCAAGCCGGATCGCATAAAGCGCACTGAACCTGTCGCCCAAGTGGTAGATCACCTCGCCCTTTTTGAGACGCGCCCGACTTGCCACCAATCCATCGAGTTGCCGCAGCGCGTCTGGGTCGAGGCCAACCGGAAGGCAACACTCGCGCAACGAATTCATCGGCGGGGTTACAGCGTTAAACGCTATGACGGTGCGCGCCAGAACAGCCATGGGAAGAGATGCTACCTGCTCAATGTGCGGGACAGTACAGAGGGTACGCCGAATAAGCCCGAGAGGGAATTCCCGCTGTTATGGCTTGCGGCAGAACATTCACAAGGAGGAGCTGGCGACGCTCGAGGCGGAAGGCGTGATCTGTCGTCCGCGGTAGACTGCCCTCATGCCCGATATTCGAACCGCGCCCGCAGCGCGGCAAGGCGCGGTGCTCGCGATCGTCCTCGTGAGCTACCTGATGATCGTGCTCGACATCTCGATCGTCATCACGGGGCTGCCGAAGATCAAGGAAGGACTCGCGTTCACGACCACCGCGGCTCTCGTGGGTGCAGAACGCGTACACGCTCGCCTTCGGCGGGTTGCTGCTGCTCGGTGCGCGCGCCGGCGACATCCTCGGCCGGCGACGCATGTTCGTCGCCGGCCTCGCGCTCTTCACGCTGCCTCGCTCGCCATCGGCCTCGCGCCGTCCGCGGGTCGCTGATCGCCGCACGCGCGATCCAGGGCGTCGGTGCCGCGATCCTGGCGCCCTCGACGCTTGCGCTGCTGACCACGAACTTCGCGGAAGGCCGAGCGCACCCGCGCGCTCGCCTACTACGCCGCCGTCGCCGGCGTCGGCGCGAGCCTCGGGCTGGTGCTCGGTGGCATCGTCGCGGACTGGCTGTCCTGGCGCGTCGGCTTCTACCTCAACGTGCCCATCGGAATTGCATTGATCGCTCGGCGCGCGGCGCTGCCTGGTCGAGACCGCAGCCGCGCTCCGGCGACTCGACGTGCCCGGCGCGGCCACGTCGACGCTTGGCATGACCGCGCTCGTCTACGGCCTCGTCCGCTCCGCCGACGCCGGCTGGAGCGATCCCTCACGCGGCCGCCTCGATCGCAGCCGGCCTCGTGCTGCTCGACGTTGCTTCGTGCTCAACGAGTCGCGCGCCCGCAGCCGATCATGCCGCTTGCGTCTGTTCGCGCAGCCGCGAGCGCGCCGGCGCCTACTCGGCGCCGCCTGCTCTTCCTCGGCGCGATGATGCGCTTCTGGTTCTTCATCACGCCAGTACCTGCAGGGCGTCCTCGGTTTCGGCCCGCTCGCCGCCGGGCTGGCGTTCCTGCCCACGACGCTGCGCAACTTCGCGGCGGCGCTTATCGGTTCCGCAGCTGGTGCGCCGTTTCGGCCTCGCCGTTTGCTCGCCGCGTCGCTCACATTGACACTCATCGGGATGGCCTGGCTCTCCCGGCGTGTCGCGCCGATCGCTCTTACCTCGCATCCGTCGCGCTGCCGATGGTGCTGATCGGACTCGGCCAGGGCGGCGCGCTCGCGCCGCTACGGCGGCGGGCGTGTCAGGGTCGCGCCGCAGGACGCAGGCGCTGCTTCGGGGGTCGTCAACGTCGCGCACCAGCTCGGCGGCTCGCTCGGCCTCGCGGTGCTCGTCGTTGTCTTTGCCGCTGCGGGTTCCAGCGCGAGCGATGCTCGCGGCTTGCTCGCGCAGCGCATCGCTGCATCGCTCATCGCGGGGACGGCGATGCTCGCGTTCGCGCTCGCTATCGTCGTCGTGCTGATCGTGCTGCCAAGCAAGGCTTCGAAAGGCGGCTCGAGGGAGACGGCGGGAAGCTAGACCGCGACGTGCACATGAGGCTATTCAGGCATCGCGCAGGCGGCCAGCACGCCGCCTGCCACGATGGTGGCTCACCGGGGTCTCGCGGATCGAGTACGCGTCGTTCGGCAGGAAGCTTACGGCTCTTTTCGCCGGCGCATGAAGACGAACAGCGCAAGTGCGATGAGCACGCCGATCACCAGCCACCAAGCCATTCCCAGCCCGGATGCTTCAGCCGGTTGCGGTGCGGACGGGGCCACGCTCGGCGCAGGCGCAGGGGCAGGGGCAGGGCGCAGCCGCAGCCGGAGCCGGCGCGGCGGTCGGTGCCATGGCCGTCTGCGCGGGAGGTGCCGCCGGCACCGCCGTTGGAGCTGGCTCCGGTTCGGCGAGTACCGCCTGCACTTCCTTCTCGGTCAGGACGACAGGCGCTCCGTACGTGACGACCGTTGCCGACAGCCTGTCGCCTTTCTTGAGATCGGACAAGCGCACCGCGGGTGCGTCCTTGTCCTTGTAGATCCGGATACCTTTGGTGTCCAGCTCGGTTTGGGTGAACTTGCGGGTGGAACCATCGGGTGTGCGTATGAGCACGGAAATGGGTGACGCGCGCAGGACTTCGCCCTCGCGCAGTTCGGTGACGAACACCGGCTTGGTCGTGGTCGTGGTCGTGACGGCCGCCGTGCCTTTCATTCCCGCCTTCAGCTCCGACACCGCCATTTTCTTGCCGTCGACCGTGAAGCGGAAATCGTCGGGCACCGTGATCTCCGTGGTGCCTCTTTCATCGCGGACGACGAGCTTGTTGCCATCGACCGAGATCACCTCGAAATTGCGCACGTCGGTGGTGGATGTCGTTTGTGCGAGGGGAGCACCAGCGAAGGCGAGCCCCAACGCAACCGTCACAACGACCCCGGAAAGCCAACTCGCATTCGTTCTCATGGTTCAGCTCCTTAGGTTTGCAAGGCGCTCCCGCCTGCCGGCGCACGCACCGGCGGCGGGACCACTTCGCGCTGGTTCCAGCTATCCCGGGAGTCCATGCGCCGGCAGCAAGGATGCCTGCCACATCGACCTGCGCCCCCTGAAAGTCGCTGAGTCTAATTGTTGACGACTCGGCCGCTCGCGGACAATGGCGCCCCACCGGATACCGCTTGCACGTTGAGCGTGTAGTCGGTGCCCCATGGAAACGCATCGGCGTTCCAGTCGGTGCATACGTACGCGGTGTTGATCGTCCAGGGATAGCAGAACCTTGGATCACTGCTCTTGAAGTACTCCGCCGGGAAGTTGGCCGCCTTGTCGACGAAGACGTAGCCCGGCGTTGCCAGGTACCAGACGATCTTGACGGCGGGTGATGCGCGCGGTGAGACCGCTATGGTCGCAGGCTCGAGTACTACTTGATTGCCTTGGACCGTCACCTTGACGTTGCGGCAGTTGCCGCTGTCGGGATTGCAGACTTGAGCGAACGATCCCGACGAGAACCCGGCAGCAAGTGCGGAAACCGAAACAGCAGACAAGAACGCCAATCTCTTCACGATAACCCCCATCGGTTAGCCGGAGAATGCCCAATAGAGAACGGAAGCCAAAATGCTTCCACCCTCCTCGGGCAGCGGAGGGGTGAGAGAAGTATACAGTTCTCGCTGTACAGCTTGCAATCTACAGCCTATGATAGATATGGGCCGAGACGAGCATTCCACGTGCTGAACACGCTCGCGAATCCGAACACCGGCTCGCTAATCGTCAGGGTCTACTCAGGGGGGAACGACCATGAATCGTCGCATGATGGTATTGGCAATGGCTTTCGCGCTGGCTGTGCCCGCATCGCGTTCGGAGCCGACAAGGCGAAGGAGCAGGCGGAAGTGCGCAAGGCGGCGCAGGACGCGCTCGCCGCGGTCTACAAGGCGGCAGCCGTCGGCGCGCAAGGCCGTCGAGTCCGCGGCCGGCTATGCCGCGTTCAGCAACTTCGGCATGAAGATCCTCGTCGCCGGAGGCGGATCCGGCAAGGGCATCGCGGTCAACAACAAGACCAAGGCGATGACGTACATGAAGATGGCCGAGATTCAGGCCGGCCTCGGCTTCGGCGCCAAGAAGTTCCAGGTCGTGTGGGTGTTCGAGACCGACGCGGCGCTGAACAACTTCATCAACTCCGGCTGGGAGTTTGGCGCACAGGCGACGGCGGCGGCGAAGTCCGGCGACAAGGGTGCCGCGTATCAGGGCGCGGTGGCGGTCGTCGCCGGGGGTCTGGATCTACCAGGTCACGGACAAAGGCCTGGCGCTCGAGCTCACCGCCAAGGGCACCAAGTACTACAAGGACAGCGACCTGAACTGAGACGCGCCAGCATGGCGACGTCACTGCGACGTGCCGGCGGACCCCGCGAAGCTTCGTCTCGTTCCGCACGGAAATCCGCCGTGGGAGTCGCATATGAGTTCGCACGACAGGCTTGATTCCGAAATTGAGCAACGCGCCACGTCCGGGCTGCTGGACGTACTCATTCGTGCCGGCCTCATCCTGGCGCTGGTCGTGCTTTGCTACCAGGTCTTCGCGCCATTCCTGACCCTGATGGTCTGGGCCGTGATTCTGGCCGTCGCGCTCTATCCGCTGCATCAATACCTCGCGGGCAAGATCGGCGGCGAAGCAAGGGCTCGCAGCGACGATCCTCGTCCTCCTCGGCATCGCGGTGATCATCGTGCCGACCGCCGTGCTGATGAGCTCGCTGGGCGACTCGGTGCATCAACTGATCATCGACGTGCAGGAGAACACGCTCGAGATCCCGGCTCCGCGCGAAGCTGTCGCAACGTGGCCCTTGGTTGGCGAGAAGCTATATGGGATCTGGTCGGCGGCGTACAACGACCTGCCTGCGCTTCATCCAGAGCCAGCAGCCGAAGATCGGCGACCTCGCGAAGACGGCGCTCGGCTTCGTCGCCGGCATCGGCGCCGGGCTGCTCCAATTCCTCGCCGCCTTCATCATCGCCGGCATCATCATGGCCTTCGGTCAGTCGGGCAGCCGTGGAAGTCTCGCCATCTTCGAGCGCGTCGCCGGCGCCGAGCGGGGCGCCGAGTTCGCCAAGCTGTCCACGGCGACCATACGCGCCGTCGCACAAGGCGTCATCGGCGTCGCCTTCATTCAGGCAATCATCGTCGGCCTTTGTCTGTTGCTCGCCGGCGTGCCCTGGGCGGGCGTGCTGGCGATGATCGTCCTGGTACTGGGCATCGCCCAAGTGCCCGCGCTTATCGTCACGCTGCCGGCCATCGCGCTACATCTGGTGGAAGGGCGATTACGGGACCGTCGCGGCGGTCATCTACACTTTGCTGCTCTTCGTCGCGGGAATGACCGACAACGTGCTCAAGCCGTTGATGCTCGGCCGCGGCGTCGACGCGCCGATGCCGGTGATCCTGCTCGGCGCGCTGGGCGGCATGGCGGCCGCGGGGATTCTCGGCATGTTCGTCGGCGCCACGCTGCTGGCGTTGGGCTACCAGATATTCATGGGCTGGGTGGCCGCCCGCAATCCGGTGGAGGTGCGCCGCAAGGTGCAGGACAAACCGACGTGATCCCGACGTTCCGGAGATAAGGCGCTGCGCAGTTCTCCTCGATCGTAGTTCGGCGCCTCGCCAACGGTCGCCGTAGACGAGTCGGCCCACTCAGTCGGGCAATTCACCCGGGACGATTTCGTCGATGAAGCACCAGGTCCAGGTCTCGCCTGGCTCGATCGAGCGCATCAGCGGATGCCGCGTGCGCCGAAAGTGCTTGGTCGCATGCTTGTTGATCGACGCGTCGCAACACCCGACGTGCCCGCACTCCAGGCACATCCTGAGGTGAACCCAGGCATCGCCGGTCTTGACGCACTCTTCGCAATAGTGCTTGTCGGTCCGCGTGACCTTGATGTGCTCGAGATGCAGGCATGTCGTTGCCATGGCTAGGCCGTCGGGCGCTCGGGATGGGCGTCGGTCACCGACTGCACCGCGCGACGAAACTCAAGCGGCCGCTGGATGCTCGAAAAGCGCTCGACGGTGCCGCCGCTTCCCGTGACGGACAGGTCTCCATACCCGAACATGCGCCCCGCGAAGCTCTGATCCACCGCGATCGCTTCGATCTTGCTCAGCAGAAGCTCGACCGAGCGCGCGCTGAACACTCCGACTTTCATCATGACGCGCTTGTTCGTGACGGCGAAGTCGGAGCTCTGTCGCTTGATCACCGCGGCCGCCAATACCAGCAGCCAGATCACGATGGGAATCCAGGTGTAATTGCTCCAGGTGCTCGTCGACAGAAACCAGGCGATGGGCGCCATCACGATCGCGGTGAAGATGACGGGAGCGATGAGCATCAGCCAATGCAGCCGCGTGCGATAGATGACGCGCTCGCCTTCGAGAAGGCTCCCGTCGATGTAGCTCATGGCGACTATCTTAGATCAATCCTTCGCAGGCGCGACGGGAGGCGCTAGTCCGACAGCGCCTTCATCTCGCGATAGAGGTCGGCCTTGCCTTCGAATCCGATGCCGGGCAGCTCGGGCAGCGTTACGTGGCTGTCGATGACCTTGACGCCGTCGGGAAAGCCGCCAAACGGCTGGAACAGATCCGGATACGATTCATTGCCGCCCAGTCCGAGTCCGGCGGCGATGTTCAGCGACATCTGGTGGCCGCCGTGCGGAATGCAGCGGCTCGCCGACCAGCCGTGCTCCTTGAGCATGTCGAGCGTGCGCAGGTATTCGACCAGGCCGTAGCTCAGCGCGCAATCGAACTGCAGCCAGTCGCGGTCCGGGCGCATGCCGCCGTAGCGGATCAGGTTGCGCGCGTCCTGCATCGAGAACAGGTCTTCGCCGGTCGCCATCGGATTCTCGTAGTAGTTGCGAAGCGTCGCCTGCAACTCGAAATCGAGCGGGTCGCCCGGCTCCTCGTACCAGAACAGGTCGTACTGCGAGAGCGCCTTCGCGTACGCGATCGCGGTGTCGAGATCGAAGCGGCCATTGGCGTCGACGCACAGCTTCTGGCCGTCCTTGAGCACGCTCAGGATCGAGTCGATGCGCCGCAGGTCCTCGTCGAGCGACGCGCCACCGATCTTCTTTTTCACGACCGTGTAGCCGCGGTCGATATAGCTCTTGCATTTCGTCCTTGAGCTTCTGGTGATCCTGGCCCGGGTAGTAGTAGCCGCCGGCGGCGTAAACGAAGATCTTGCGGTTCGGCTTGCCGTTGCCGTAGCGGTCGGCGAGCAGCTGGAACAACGGCTTGCCTTCGATCTTCGCGACCGCGTCCCACACCGCCATGTCGATGGTGCCGATCGCCACCGAGCGCTCACCGTGGCCGCCTGGCTTTTCGTTGGTGAACATCGTGCTCCAGATCTTGTGCGGATCGAGGTTCTTGCCGCTGGAATCGATCAGCGAATCCGGCTTGGCCTCCAGCACGCGGGGTATGAAGCGCTCGCGCATCAGCTTGCCCTGGCCGTAGCGGCCGTTCGAGTTGAAGCCGTAGCCGGTCACCGGCTTGCCGTCCCTGATCACGTCCGTGATGACCGCGACAAGGCTCAACGTCATCTTGCTGAAATCGATGTACGCGTTACGGATCGGACTGGAGATCGGGATGGTCTTCTCACGGATTTCGACGATCTTCATGAGGTCTCCTTGCGCTGACTAGCCGGGACGATCGAACGAGGCCTGAGCGCGACTGCCCCTGGCGGGCGCTTGATGCTCCACGGCGTATTTTGGCACGCTCATCTCGAGGAGGACCAACGCCTCCTTACTGGATCAGCTCGTCTGCACGCAGAAGCAGCGACTGCGGGATCGTCACACCGATCGCCTTCGCAGTCTTCAAGTTGATGGCCAGCTCGAACTTGGTCGGCCGCTCGACCGGCATGTCGGCGGGTTTTGCACCCTTGAGAATGCGATCGACGTAACTGGGAATACGTTGTTGAAGGTATCGAATGTCCGCGCCGTAGGACATGAGCAGCCCGCGCTCCATCAACGCCTTTGCCTGCGTGATGGTCGGGATCCGCAACCGGATAGCCAGCTCGACGAATCGCTCTGCATTGGCGTTAACGATGGCGGACGGATTCAGGATCATCGCGCCGGGATGCACGCGCGTTATCGACGCCAGGGCGGGTTCCACGTCCGTGCCGCTGATGGGCACCGAGAGCACCTTTATTTTCAAGGCACGGGCCGCCGCTTCGGTGTCCCTGAAAAGTAACGTAGATCCTGGATTGATCTGGCTCCAGACAACGCCGACGTCGGCGAGACCTGGGACGACATCGCGCAACACCTGGAGCAGCTTGGCCACGTGGTCGGACTGCGCGATAGTGACCCCCGTGACATTGCCTCCGGGCCGCGCGAAACTCGCTACCAATCCTTCCTCGACCGGATAGCTGGGACCGCTGAATACGATCGGGATCGTCCGGGTCGATTCCTTCAACGCCTTCGTGGCCTCGGAACCCGCGGCGACGATGACATCGAGATTGAGTCTCATGAATTCCGCGACAACTTCTGCCAGCCGTTCCGGCTTGCCATCCCATGTTCGCCATTCGATGACGGCAGTGCGGCCCTCGACGTAGCCCAGCTCCCGAAACCCCTCGCGCATGGTGTCCATGGCGAGGCTTCCAGTGCTTCCGGTCAAAAGGACACCTATCCGCGGAAGGCGAGCCGCTTGCTGCGCCCTGGAAGCAAACGCGGCCATTGCAAGGCTGCCGCCGGCAAGTCGAATGAAGGAGCGTCGATCGATCATTGAATCACCTCGTCCGCGCGTAGCACCAGCGGTTGCGGCAGCGCGAGGCCGAGCGCCTTTGCTGCGTTCGGGTTAATCACCAGCTCGAATGTCGTGGGTTGCTCGACCGGAATGTCGCCGGGCTTCCCGCCTCTCAGGATCTTGTCGACATGCGTAGCAGAACGCCGGAACATGTCCCGGAGGCTCGGCCCGTATGAGACGAGCCCGCCGGCGTCGACAAACTCCCTCTGGCTATACAGCGCCGGAATCCTGCTCCTTGCCGCGAGGTTCGCGATCCGTTTTTGCTGACCAACGAACATCGAGTCGGTCAAGACGAGGAGCGCGGCGGCATGCTCTTTTGTCATCGCAGCAAATGCACTATCGAGCTGGTCAGGATTTGACGCTTCGACGATTTGAACCTGTGCACCGAGCGATCGGGCCGCGACCTTAACTTCCTTTGCAAACGCTGCGTGGGCTCTGTTGGTTGGATTGGCGAGCACCGCTATGCGGGACGCGGTGGGGACTACTTCCTTCAATAGTTGCAGTTGTTTGCCGGCGATCTCGGGTCCGGCCAGGAAGGTCATGCCGGTGATGTTCCCGCCGGGGTGCGCCAGGCTGGGGACGAGCCCCTCGCCGAGGGCATTTGCACTGGCCCCCATGACGATGGGGATCGATCTGGTGGCATCCTTGGCCGCCCAGCTCGTTCCGGACGATGTCGTCACGATGATATCGACTTTGAGGCGGATCAGGTCCACGACGAGTGCGGGAAGCCGGTCGACGTTGCCATCCGCGTATCGAGCCTCGACAACGATGTTTTGGCCGTCGACCCAGCCGCGCTCGCGCAATCCTTCCCGAAATGCGCTGAGCGTCAGCCGCGACGTCTCGACGTAATTTTGCACGAGGTATCCTATTCGAGGCACCTTTCCCGCTGGCTGCGCCTCGATGTTGAGTGTTGCGGTCAGAAGCGCGCCCGCAACTGCGACTACAAAAATGCGCCGATTCGTCACTGGATAACCTCGTCAGCGCGCAGGAGCACCGATTGAGGGACGGTCAGACCGAGCGCCTTCGCGGTCTTCAGGTTGATCACCAGCTCGAATTTCGTCGCCTGCTCGACCGGAAGATCTGCGGGCTTGGCGCCCTTCAAGATCTTGTCCACATATTTCGCCGCGTGATGGAAGGCTGCGGCGATGTCCGCGCCATAGCTGAGCAACCCGCCCGTTATTACGTGCTCGCGCAACGCATACGCAACCGGCAGCCGAGTCGTCCACATCAACTCATGCATCCTTGTTCGCTCGGCAAGGTAGATACCGTCCGTGACCACCACGACGGCCTGTGATCGCTGTCGAACGATCTCTCCGACGGCGGCGCCGAATTGCGCCGGCGTGCTGGCGAAGACGCGCAGCGCGACGAGGTCAAGCGCGGCGCAAGCGCGCTGGGCAGCGGCCCAGTACCTCACGTGTGACGCGTTGTTTTCGTTCAAAAGGATGGCGACGCGTCGTGCACCGGGCGCAACCTCGTGCAGGATCCCAATCAGCTTGCCCAGGACCTCTTCGTACTGGTTGGTAATTCCGGTGATGTTGCCCTCCGGCTTGGCCAGGCTTGCGACAAACCCACTGCCCACCGGGTTGCCGACGCTCGCCATGACGATAGGAATCGTCTTCGTCGCCCGCTGAAGCGCGCGCGTACTCGGTGGGCTTCCAGCCAGGAGCACGTCAACCTTCTGTCCAATCAGTTCGCTAGCCAAGGCATCCAGGCGGTCGAAATCTCCATTGGCGTAAATGAATTGATAGTCGACATTCTGTCCCTCCAGCCAGCCGAAATCGCGCATTCCCTGAGTGAACGCCGCGTAGAGATGTGTGACGCTGGCTTCCGATGCTTGCGACAGCGACCCGACGCGGCGTATCGTCGCGGCGGGTTGTCCGTGGCTGAGCGGGTGCGCGACGAGCAGGCCGACGCCACTTGCCAGTAGAAAACTGCGGCGCGTGATCACTGAATCACCTCGTCCGCGCGCAGCAGCATCGATTGTGGAATCGTGATCCCGAGCGCCTTGGCCGTCGTCGTGTTGATGATCAGCTCGAAAGTTCTCGCCTGTCCGATCGGAAGGTCTCCTGGATTCGCGCCCTTCAGTATGCGGTCCACGTAGGTCGCGGCTTCGCGCCAGACCTCATCCCGCTTTGCCGCGTAGATGATCAGATCCGGCGGATAGACGCGAATGTCGTGAATTGCCGGCAGCCGATGCCGGATCGTCAGATCGAAAATTTCCTTCCGGTAGCCGTTAAGATGCGGGTTCGCCCAGACGAGCAGCGCCTGGTCTTGCTCCCGGACCATCTCGTCGAAAAGTCTTGTCAGATCACCGATCGTTTCGAATTGCAGGAATCGAACGCGAATGCCAAGTTTCGCCGCGGCGGTTGCGGTGGCGTCACGATACAGCTCATAGCCGGGTTGGGACCACGGGACGCCGCGCAGCACGGCGACTCGACGAAGCCCGGGAACGACCTCCTGCAGAAGTTGCAGGCGCTTGCCCATCGTTTCCGGATTGAAGAGTTGCATCCCGGTCAGGTTGCCTCCGGGCTTGGCCAGACTGCGTACGCCCTGTTCGACCTGGAGCTCGCCGGCATTGAGCGCCACGACCGGAATCGTCTTGGTGTGCTGGAGGACAACCATGGCGAGCCCTGCGCTTGCGACCGCGATTACGTCCGGCTTGGCTTGCACCAGTTGTGCGGCCAGGCCCGCGAGAGCCTCGGGGCGCCCCTCCGCAAAGCGCGCATCGACCGTCAGGTTCGTTCCCTCGACGTATCCGAGCAGGCGCAGATTCTGCAGGAGCGCTGGATACACCCCTGCGTCGGCAAGATCGCTGGATTTCGAACCTTGGCCAAGATAGCCGAGCCGGTACACCTTGCCAGCAACCTGCGCCGTCGCGCGCCATGGCGCCGCGAAGGTAGCAGCCCCGACACAGGCGAGAAAATTCCGCCGATGCATCACTGGATCACTTCGTCCGCGCGCAGCAGCAACGGCTGCGGGATCGTCAGACCGAGCGCCTTTGCCGTCTTCAGGTTGATGACGAGGTCGAACTTGCTCGGCTGCTCGACGGGTAGATCCGCGGGCTTGGCGCCCCTGAGGATCTTGTCGACGTATGTCGCTGCATGGCGAGCGGTCGCGGACAAGTCGGGTGCGTAGCTGAACAGCCCGCCCGCGACCACGTGCTCGCGCCATGAGTATGCTACCGGCAGCAAGGTGGCTTGCATCAGCGCTTGCAGCTTTACGCGCTCGTTGAGGAAGATGGGGTCCGCAACGACCACGACGGCCTGCGCCCGCTGCCGGACAATCGCGTCGATGGCGGCGCCGAATTGCGCAGGCGCGTCGGCGACAACGCGCAGTGGGACAAGATCCAGCGCAGCGCAAGCGCGCTGCGCGGCGGCCCAGTACACGGAATAGTTCGGATTGCTTTCGTTCAACAGGAAGGCGACGCGCCGTGCTGCGGGGGCAACCTCGTGCAGGATGCCGACCAGCTTGCCAAGCACCTCTTCAGACAGCGTCGTAGTGCCGGTGATGTTTCCTCCGGGCTTGGCCAGGCTTGCGACAAACCCGCTGCCCACTGCGTTGGTGACGCTTGTCATGACGATCGGAATCGTCTTCGTCGCGCGTTGCAGCGCGCGGGTGCTCGTGGCGTTGCCGACCAGGATCAGGTCGACTTGCTGCCGAATCAGCTCAGTGGCGATGCCATCGAGCCGCCGCGCATCGCCATCGGCGTAGACGGCCCGGTATTCGACGTTCTTCCCCTCCCGCCAGCCAAGACCGTCCATTTCCTGCTTGAACGCCGCGTAGGCCTCGGCGGGACTTTCTTTCGATCCGAGCGAAACCCACGCGATGCGACGAATAGGCGTGACGGGTTGCCCATGTCCCAGCCGGTGCGCGACCAGCAGGCAGGCGCCGCCAGCCAGCACAATATTGCGGCGCGTGGTCACTGAATCACCTGCCCGACCCGCGCGGCGCGCGCCTGCTGCGCCTCGGCAGCGAGCGGCACGCGAGAAGTGCCCCGGCGGCGATGAGGAAGTCCCTGCGCAGGACGCGGTCCATGCTTCTCACTCCTGGAAGACCGCCCGAAGTCTACGCGGGATTGTCGTTGTCAGCGCCGGTTTCGGAACCTTCCACCTCGTCGGGAGAAGTGGACAAGCAAGTTCGATGGCGCACAACTAGCGCGGGTCCGCCCGGTTGCAGTTGCTCCCCGGGGCTTGGCAGTGTCACAGCGATTGCACTAGTGATATAAGGATGCCAGCGTGCGGCAGGGCCGCATCGCGGAACGATCCCTCATGGCGCTCAAACAACTAAGCGAAGAGCAGATTCGCACCTGGACCCCCGCCCAGAAAGACGAGTGGTGGCTGAAGAACGTCTTTCGCGGCGACATGGCGCAGTTGACCATTCGCTCCGGGATCACAGGATTTCTTCTCGGCGGCGTCCTGGCCGCGACCGCGCTCTACATCGCCGCGAAGACCGGAATCACCATCGGCGTCGGTCTCACATCGGTGATCCTCGCCTTCGCGCTGTACCGGATCATTGACGGCGCCGGGATCGCCACCGATTTCACCATCCTCGAGAACAACTGCACGCAGTCGATCGCGACCGCCGCCGGCTACATGGTCTCGCCGATGATCGCGAGCCTTGCCGCGTACATGCTCGTGACCGAGAAGATCATTCCGTGGTGGCACATGATCACGTGGATGTGCGTGGTGTCGATCATCGGGGTGCTGCTTGCGTTTCCGATGAAGCGCCGCTTCATCAACGACGAGCAGCTGCCGTTTCCGGAGGGACGCGCCAGCGGCGTGGTCCTCGATGCGCTGTATACCGGTGCCGCGGGCGCAGGAATGTTCAAGGCACGCGTGCTCGGATACACGGCGCTGTGCGCCGCGATCTACCAGGCCCTCGTCAGCGACGGCTGGATGACCCTGCTCCAGTTCAAGATCCTGCGCATGGACAAGTGGGCAGGCATGAAGGAGCCGTGGACCTTTCACGAGCGGCTCGACTCGTACTACTACGCCGCGGTCGGGAAGGCGACCGAATACATTCCGACGATCCTCGGCACCGACATCCGTCAGCTCGGGCTGCGGCTCACCCTGGATGTGGCGATGCTCGGCGTCGGCGGCCTGATGGGCATCGTGGTGGCAACGAGCTGCCTGCTGGGCGCGTTCATCAATTTCGTCATTCTCGCGCCGATCATGATCCAGGCCGGCGATATCGTGGCGCGGGTCGGGTGTGAACGGCGTCGTAGTGCCGATTTCGCGCGTCGAGATCGTGAACCAGTGGTCGCTGTGGTGGGGCGTGGCGATGATGGTCGTGGGCTCGCTGGTGAGTCTGCTCGGCCGCCCCGAGATCTTCAAGGGGTTGTTCAAGCGGCGCGCGAAATCGGACGGCCCCGACGTCCTCAAGCACATCGAGTTTCCGGTCTGGATTTCCGTGGTTGGCATACCGATCTTCAGCGTCCTCGGCGCCGCCGTCACGCACGAATTCTTCGGCGTGCCGTGGTTCCTGGCGTTTATCTCGCTGCCGCTGATATTCGTGCTGGCGGTGATATGCACCAACTCAATGGCGCTGACGTCATGGACGCCGACAGGGGCGCTTTCAAAGATCACGCAGTTTTCGATGGGCGCGATCGACCGGACCAATCCGGCGAGCAACCTCATACCGGCCGGCATGACAGGAGAAATCTCCGCCAATGCCGCCAATCTGCTCTCCGACATCAAGCCGGGCTACATGCTTGGCGGCAAGCCGCGGCAGCAGGCTGTCGGCCATGTGATCGGCATTTTCGCAGGCGCGCTGTTCTGTGTACCGCTGTTCTTCCTGCTCTTCCTGCCACCCGACGCCAACGGGGTGCGCTCGGTGTCGACCATGGTCTCCGACACTTTCGCGTTCCCGGCCGCGCTGCAATGGAAGGGCGTGGCCGAGCTGATCGCCAAGGGCTTCAACGCGCTGCCTCACTCAGCGGTGGTGTCGATGATCGTGGCCGCGGTCGCCGCGGCGACGATCGAGATCGCGCGCATCCTCACCAAGGGACGCTTCCCGCTTTCCTCGGTCTCGATAGGATTGGGCGTCGTGCTGCCACCCGAGTCCACCTTTGCGATGTGGGTCGGCGCGATGATCTTCTGGGGGATGAAAGCGCGCTACTCTGCACCTGGCACGAAGGGGCACCGCTTCTGGGTCGACGCCATGGAATCCATTTGCGCGGGGCTGATATCGGGGTCGGCGTTGATGGGAATCGGCAATGCGATCGTGAACGTGTTGATGAGTTAGTGTCGTCGCTGGCTACGGATTCGAGGTTCGACCCTGTGATTTTGTTTCGAAGAATGCGCCGCGCCCTGTCGATGCAGGCTGCGACTGCCCTCCATTCAACCTGAGGGACTATGCTGAAGCTACTCGGAATATTCGCTGTCTTTGTGTTCGTCGCGGTCAACGCTGCCGCCGCTCCGGCGGCCGCGCCGCAGGTCGACGGCAGCGAGCTGTTGACACTCGGCTTCAAGGTGCTGGTCGCGAAGACGCGAGCCCAGGAGGACTGGGTCAAGCAGATGGCTCCGGGAAAGATCAGGGCGGTGCAGCGCACGGGCAAGAAATACTTCATCTACCCCGATGCTGCGAACAAGCAGATCTACGTCGGCGGCCCGAAGGAATACGCGGCGTATCGCGAGCTGCATCCTGACAGCCAACTGGCCGGCCAGGGCTCGGCCGAGGCGGCAAGGGCGTATCGCTCCAAGCAGGACGACACGATGAAAAAAGCGAGCGCGCGCGACATGTCGGACCCGTTCTACGGCGCCGATTGGGTCGATCTCGGGTGGTAGCGCCTGCTCGGCAAGTTGGAGCGGTCTAGAGCAGCCAGTCGATAGGGAGTATCGAAATGAAGTCGACTTTCCTGCGCAGCAACCAGCTCGTCTCCGGGTCGACGTCGAAGCGCACGGTGCCGGAAGGCGTCTGCTCGATCCATTCCAGATTGTATCCATCCGGCGCCAGCCGCACCTCGTAAGCCACCCTCGGCGCTTCGGTGTCGAAAAATGTGGCCAGGCGCTGCGCAAGCATGGGGCTCTCGATCACGAGGCCCATCTCCGTGTTCAGCAGCGCCGAGCGGGGGTCGAAATTGAACGAGCCGACGAACACGCGGCTCTTGTCGACGGCGAACGTCTTGGCGTGCAGTCCCGCGCTCGAGCTCGACCCGAATTTGCTTTCGCTTTCGCGCGACGCCTTCGCTGCGGTCGCCTTGAGCTCGTAGAGTTGAACGCCGGCCATCAGAAGATCCCGGCGGCGTTTCGAGTATCCCGCGTGCACCGACTTCTCGTCGGACGCTGCAAGCGAGTTGGTCAGGATGCGCACCTTCACGCCACGGCGCGCCAGCGCCGCCAGGGCTGCGGTGCCTTGGGGTCCCGGCACGAAATAAGGCGAGACGAGGTCGAGCGCCTCTTGCGGCGGGCCGATCGTCTGCACCAGCTCGGGGAACAGCAGCACGTCGGTGCGACCCGTCGTGTCCAGCGTCTTGGCTGGATCGTCGTGCACGAGCTGCGTAGCGGTCCATTCGAGCGCGAGTTGCCTGTTGAGCAGATCGCGGATGAGAGGCGTTGCGCGCACGGCGTCGAGATAGGCAACGGATTCGGGATCGGCGCGCGTGGCGACGAAAACCGCCTGCAGATTGGCGGCGGTTTCCGGTCCCGGCGCGCCGACGAAACTCGCGGCGGGGTAGGCGGACGGACTGTTCCAGTACAGGTCGAACTCTTTGGACACCTCTTGCACCGCCGGACCCACGGCGATCACGTCCAGATCGGCGAATCCGACTCCGCCGCCCGCGCCGAAGTATTCGTTGGCGACGTTGCGCCCGCCGACAACGCCCACCAGATTGTCAGCCGTGAATGACTTGTTGTGCATGCGCCGGTTTACGCGCGTGAAGTCCGTCACGAAATTGAGCATGCGGGCATCGCGCTGGACGACCGGGTTGTAGAGCCGGACCTCGATATTGGGATGCGCGTCGAGCGCCGCGATGGTGGGATCGAGCCCCTTCGTGTTGAGGTCATCGAGCAGCAGGCGCACGCGCACCCCACGCTCGGCCGCCTGCCAGAGCGCTTCGAACAGCAGGTACCCGACCTGGTCGCCGTGCCAGATGAAATATTGCGCGTCGAGCGATTTTTCCGCGGTAGCGGCGAGCACGACACGCGCCGCGAAGGCGTCATAGGGGTCCGAAAGCGCACGGACTCCCGTCCTGCCCCGATTCGCCGCGACGCCCGGCGCAACCGCGCGGCCGAGTCGTGTCGCAGTCGTGTCCGCGAGCGCGGAGGTTGCGGTCCGCCCTTCCAGCGAAGGAAGGCTGGCGCAGGCCGTGAGCAGCGAAGCAAGTGCGACGGCGGCGAAGGATAGTGTCCGATTCATGAATTTTGGACGCCTTGCGGCGCCTGCTATTGCGCAGTGCAGACTGCACGACGCACATCCTGCGCTGCCTTGAGCTTACCTTAATCCCGGAGCGACACGCATTGGGCGTCCGATCTCAATCACCCGTCCAGTCCTGAAAAGGCGCTTGGGATTTGGTGAGTTTCTGTGTAATGATCAGGCAAGGATGCGCCTGCGACAGCGCGCGCTGGACTCGATATCGTCGCGACGAAGGAGTCGTTACAAATGCAAATAGAACTATTCGAAACCGGCGCGACACGCCCTCGGTTCAGCTGCTCGGCCCTGGTCGCCTTCATGCTGGCCATGCTGTGTGCGGCAAGCGCGATCGCGCAGGCTCCCTCCGCTCCTGGCGTCGCGCCCACCGCGCCTTCGGCGCAGGAACTCAACAAACTCGTAGGCCCGATCGCGCTCTACCCCGACGATCTTGTCGCCCTCGTGCTGCCTGCCTCGACGAACCCGCTGCAGCTGGTGCAGGCCGACCGGTTTCTCGAAAGGCGCAAGGCGGATCCCAAGCTGCCGGTCGATGAGCGATGGGACGACGCGGTGAAGTCGCTGCTCAACTATCCCGAGATCGTAAAAATGATGAGCGGCGACCTCGATTGGACGACAGCGCTCGGCGAAGCCGTGGTCGAGGACCAGGGCGCGGTACTCGACGCGATCCAGAGCTTCCGGCGCCAGGCGCAGTCGGCGGGCAATCTCAAGACCGACGACAAGCAGGTCATCGTCGTGGAAAAGGAAGTCGTCAAGATCGTTCCCGCGGATCCGCAGGTGATCTACGTACCCCAGTACAACCCGAGCAGCGTAGTCGTCTACAGCGCGGCGCCCGTTTACGGCTATTGGCCAGCTCCCTACCCGTCGTACTACTACCCTTACGCACCCGGCGCCGCGTTGGCGACGGGCATCATCTGGGGCGCGGCGATCGGGGCCGCGTGGGGCGGAGCGCGCTACGGCGCCAACTGGGGCGGTGACAACAACATCACGGTCAATCGCAACACCAACATCAACAGCGGCAACATAAATCGATCCGGCCAGGCGGGCACGCGCCCTGAGGCATGGAAATCCAACAAGCAACCGGGACAAGTCGGTGCAGGCACGCGGCCCTCGTCGGGTGCGCGAGTAGGCGATGCCCGGACGGGCGGCGCTGGCACCGGAGGCTACGGCGGCGCCGGAGGCGGAGGCGGCGCCCAACGTGCGTCGGCGTCTCCATCGAATATGGGCGGCGGGGGGAGCGCTGCGGCGGCCCGCAATTCGGCCAGTGCATCGCCGCGCGACCAGTACGGTGGTCGCGGTGGTGGTGGCGGCGGCGACGCGTTCGGCGGCTATGGCTCCGGGCGCCAGACCCAGATGGACAGCTCGCGCGGCGCGTCGAGTCGCGGCTCGATGTCCAGCGCGGGTTCGCGGCCGTCTGGCGGCGCGAGTCGTGGCGGAGGCGGCGGTGGTCGCGGAGGCGGCGGCGGTCGTGGCGGTGGCGGCCGTCGTTAGGAGCCGAAGATGGATCGCACACACGCAAACGACAAGGTGACAACGGCTATGAAAAGTTTCAACGTGATTGAGGCGGCGCGCCGGATGGCGTTGCTGCTGATGCTGGCGCTTCCGCTGACGAGCATGGCTGCGGAGCAAAAGACCTTTGCCACGCCCGAGCAGGCGGTGGATGCGCTGATGGCTGCGCTCAAAGCGGACGACGACGCGGCGATGCTGGCCATCTTCGGTGACAAGCATCGAAGCCTGGTGGTCACCCCCGACAAGGCGGCCAATTCGGCGAGTCGTGCGGAAGTTCTGGCGCGCATGCAGTCATTCCGCAATCTTCAGGATGCGGGCGCGGACCGCCGCACGCTCTATATCGGTGACCAGGCGTGGCCGGTGCCGATTCCGCTGGTGCGCACGGGGACGGGCTGGCGGTTTGCGACCGAGCAAGGCGAGCAGGAGATCATCAATCGACGCATCGGAGCGAACGAATACAGCGCGATCACGGTGCTCGATGCCTACCTCGATGCGCAGCGCCAGTATGCGTCGCGGGATCGTGACGGCGACGGTGTGCTCCAGTATGCGCAGAAGCTCGGCAGCACGCCGGGCAAGCACGATGGCCTCTATTGGGACGCCGATGTCGGCAAGGGCGAGGAAGAAAGCCCCTTCGGACCGCTGATCGCACAAAGCGCGCCGTACCTCAAGGGCCACAAGGCTACGGACGCTTACCGCGGCTATCACTTCCGTATTCTCGATCGCCAGGGCAAGAGCGCACCTGGCGGTGCCTACAGCTACGTGATCAATGGCCGCATGATCGCCGGCTTTGCGATGGTCGCGTACCCCGATGTCTACGGCAACAGCGGCGTCATGACCTTCATCGTCAGCAACAACGGGAAGGTGTACGAGAAGGACCTCGGCGCGAACTCCGCTGAGATTGGCGCTGCGATGACAAGTTTCGATCCGGGGCCTGGATGGAAACTCGTGATTCCGCCTCCGTCCGCCTTGGCACGGTAAGGTCACCGCACGGGTTGCGTGGCTCTCATCGGTGTGTGTCTCCGGCTTCGATGGAGCGCACCGATGCTGTTGCTGATCACGCTCATTCTTGCCGCGGTATTCAGCGGTGCGGCGCTCCTCGTCACTGTCGCGGAACAGCCGGCTCGGTTGGCGGTCAATCGCCGCCTCAAGGCGCTGACGGCGGCCGAGTCGGGCGAGGCCCGTACGCTAATCGTCAAATGGGGAAAGCTGCACGCGGTTCGCACCGCTCTCGGCATCGCTGCAACGATCGCGTTCGCGCTGGCCAGCTATTTTTCGCGCTGAAGCCCCGTCACGGAAGCGTTACGGCAGCATCACGCCGCGGCTCTGCATCGCGACATAGCCATCATCCATCGCCGGGCGTTCGCATTGGTCCCAGTCCTCCTACACTAGGTTCAGCATCTCACCGATACCGGCGCGTCGGCATCCGCAATAGATTGCAACACTGGATGACCGGTGTGACTGCAACTCGTCTGCGCCCGAGTCCTGTCGATAAACCCAGAAACAGGAGACTGAGAATGGCCAACAACAACTTGGATCAGGATCGCAACGCTTCGGCCAACCGCGATCCCATTTCGGGCGCCCCCGGCGCGCACCCCGTAGGCACCGGTCTCGGCGCGGCGGCGGGCGGTATTGCCGCAGGCGCGGTCGCCGGCTCGATGGCGGCCGGGCCCGTGGGAACCGTGGTTGGAGCGGCGGTCGGCGCGATCGCCGGCGGTTTGGCGGGCAAGGGCATCGCCGAAGCGATTGACCCGACGGCCGAGGAAGCCTACTGGCGCGAGAACTACACCAGCCGTCCGTACGTCGGTAGCGGCGCCACGTTCGATGACTACGGCCCGGCGTACCGCTATGGCGTCGACAGTTACGGACGCTACGAAGGCAGCACGTTCGACCAAGCCGAGCCCGAGCTCGGGCGCGACTGGGAGCGTGCCAAGGGCGCGTCGAGCCTCACCTGGGACCGTGCCAAGGAAGCGACGCGCGATTCGTGGAATCGCGTCAGCGACACCGTTGAGCGCGCCATTCCGGGCGATTCCGACCACGACGGGAAGTAGCCACCTTCGATCTCGAAGGCTCGTTCGGCGGGCAACGTACTCGGCACACAGGAAAATTGCCGCCGGCGCGTCGTGCGCTCGCACGTTGGACTGTTCGAAAAGAATCCCGGCCCAGCGCCGGGATTCTTTTGCCCGATTACCCTTTCGAGGAAGTCTCCAGTCGCGACGGCGTGCCCGCGGTCAGCTGCTGCTCCAACTCGGCGACGCGCTGTCGTAGTGCGTCATTCTCGAGTTGCGCGTAGCAATCGGCGGCGGGGTCGCCCAGTCGGACCAGCATCGCGCGCTCGTTCGCGTCGAGGTCGGTGCCCGACGCGTGCGGGCCGTAGAGCGCGATCGCGAAGCAACGTACGCGGTTGGCGATGGGTACGGCGAGGACCGGTCGCCGCAGGCCCTCGGGCATGCGCGTGCCTACGCCCGCGAGGTCGGGATTGAACGGCGCGCCCTTCGAGGCGAGCGCGACCAGCGGATCGGCGGGATGCAGCTTGCGCACGCAACCTTCGTCCCACCCAGGCGCGTCCTCCCGGCGGACGTAGACGTCGCCATCGCGCACGAAGATCGCGGCTGATGCAAGCGCGAGCGCGCGAAACGGTCCTTCGGAAAGATCGCGGCCCAGGTCCTGTGGTCGACGCGCGCGCACAATCGCCGCACTCAGCGCAGACTCGCTGCGATCGAGCGATCGGTTGAAATAACGATCTGCGAGCTCGACGGCGAATTCGTGTAGGCGAGAAATCAGGTACAGGGTCACCACGGCGACGGCGAGCCAAGCGTAATCCGGCAGTTGCAGGCGATCGTGGATCTCCTCGACCTCGTGGTGCAGGAGCAGCGCAGGAAGACTCAGCATCAATCCAAGCAAGGTCACGCGGCGCAGCGGAATCGTGACGCTGACGACGCGCTTGCGGCTCATCGCCTGTACCACGAACAGGCAGAAGACGCCGTTGGCGAGGAAGAGCAGCCCGAGCAGGTCGTCCGGCGGCGTCGCTCCCCACAACCCCCGCAACATCGAGGTGCCCTGCATCAGCTGCGCGATGATGAATACGGGCAGCCCGATCGCGCAGCCCCAGATCACCCAGCGCACGCGCTGGTAGTCTTCCGGCGCTTGGCTGCGCCTGCGCCGCAGCAGGATGTACAGCGCGGCGGCGTCGACGGCGAATCCGGCGAGCAGCGTCGCCCGTGACGTGGTCTCGCTGGAGATTCCGAAGGCGCCGCCATACGAAGCGAGCAGCGCCGCGATGAAAACGACGGCAAGCAGCGGCAGCGCGCGCTCGAGCCGCCGCCACGCCGGGTCGACGACGTCGTTGGGCACGCGCAACGCGAAGAGCAGCAGCCCCGCGTAGCCCGCACCCTGCGACACCGATGCCGCGACATTCTGCGCGATCAGCAGCAGCGGCCACTGTTGCAGGAAGGCGTAGAACACGAAGCTCTGCCCGGGGTTGAACCAGACGGCGTAGAGGAAGAATCCCCAACTCATGCGGCCGGGCCGTTTCCACACCAGCCATGCCGCGCCGAGCACGACCAGCGTTCCGGCGACGGCATCGAGCAGCAGGATGATGCGGACCGTCCAGTCGGTCGGCCGGGGCGCCGCGACGACACTCATCTTCCTCGCCGGCCGCTCGGGCGATGCGGCAAGGTCGATGAGGGCCCGGCGTCCGGGCAGCACGTATTGAATGCCGCCGAGCACCGCCAGGACGCTGGCGCATTTTTGCGCGTCGTAGGGAAGGCAACTCATGCGCTCGAGGTCAATGCGGTCGCCTTCGCGGATGCCTGCCTTCCACGCGGGTGAGGCGCTCTTGTCGGTGAACGGGCCCTTCACGTCGTAGACCAGCCCGTCGCCATTCGCGTAGAACCCGAACGAGCCGAGCGGCTGCACGACGCGCACGAGATCAGGGACGATCATGACGAGCGCCCAGGCAAGGATGGCCAGGAGCAGGATGCGTCGACCGGACATGGCAGCCTATGTTGACCTCGGCGGGGCAGCCCATTGTGCCCTGTCGGTGTCACCAGGCAGTCCGGCGCTGTTAAATACACGTGTTACGTGTTACACTGGTTACGTGTGATTAACACTCGCGGTGTGCAATTGAAAAACGTCACCATCACTCTGGACGAAGAAACCGCCGCCTGGGCGCGCATCTTTGCCGCGAAGCACAACACCAGCGTCTCGCGCATGGTCGGTGAGATGCTCCACAGGCACATGCTCGAGGGCCAGAGATACGACGATGCGATGCGGCAATTCATGGCCAGGAAGCCGGTTCGCCTGAAACGTGTCGGCAAGCGCTATGCGTCGCGGGACGAAGTGCATGATCGCGCCCGTCTTCGTTGACACCAACGTTTTCCTGTACGCCCGGGATGCCGGGGAGTCGCTCAAGCAGCCGCGCGCGATGGCCTGGCTTGCGCGGCTATGGCGCGAGCAGCTCGGACGCACGAGCATGCAAGTGCTTTCCGAGTACTACGTCAACGTCACGTGCAAGCTCGATCCCGGGCTTCCGTCTACCGACGCCTGGGAAGATGTGACGGCGCTCCTGGCTTGGCGACCGCAAGTCGTGGACGAAGCGCTGATGCGGCGTGGCCGCGAAATCGAGCAGCGGTACAAGTTGAGCTGGTGGGACGGCCTCATCGTGGCTGCGGCGCAGCTTCAGGGCTGCGCCGTGCTGCTGACCGAGGATCTGCAGGATGGCGGAGTATTCGGCGCAGTGACAGTCCGCAGTCCGTTCACTTTTGCGGCAGGCGACGCGATCGCCGAGTACGTCGTTGCACCTGCGGTGACCCGCGGGCACCCGCCGCGCGGGCGACCCCGGCGGAAATAGCCGCGGCGCGAGTTTCGTGCACCTTCTCGAGCAGGCTGCGATTCTCCTGGTGACCGCGGTGATCGTCGTGCCGCTGTTTCGTCGCGTGCAGCTCGGCGGCGTGCTCGGCTACCTCGCGGCGGGCGCGATCATCGGGCCTTGGGGCCTGGGCCTCATCGCCGACGCCGATGCCACGCTGAGCTTCGCCGAGATGGGCGTCGTGCTGCTGCTGTTCCTCATCGGCCTGGAGCTCGAGCCGTCCCGCCTGTGGGCGCTGCGCAAGCCGGTGTTCGGATTCGGTGGCGCGCAGGTCGTGCTCACCGGCATCGTGCTTACCGCCATCGCGCTGTGGATGAACCTGTCGTGGCAGGCTGCGATCGTCGTCGGCCTTGGGCTTGGCGATGTCGTCGACCGCGATCGTGCTCGCGTGGCTGGGCGAGCGCGGGCAATTGAGCGCGCCGAGCGGGCGCCACGCATTCGCGATCCTGCTTTTCCAGGACGTGGCGGTGATCCCGTTCATCGCGCTGCTCCCGCTGCTCAGTCCCGAGCGAACCGGGCATGCCAGCGGATGGATGCTGGCGGGGAAGGGCGCGGCTGCGATCGCGCTGGTCATCGTCATCAGCCGGCTGCTGGTTCGTCCGGCGCTCAAGCTCGTTGCGCGTTTCGGTGGGCGCGAAGTGTTCACCGCGGCAGCGCTGCTGGTGGTGATCGGCGCGGCGCTGACCATGGAATTCATGGGTCTGTCGATGGCCCTCGGCGCGTTCCTTGCCGGCGTGCTGCTCGCCGATTCCGAGTTCCGACACGAGCTCGAAGCCGACGTGGAGCCGTTCAAGGGGCTCCTGCTCGGGCTGTTTTTCATGGCGGTGGGGATGAGCGCCAACCTGACGCTGTTCCTTTCCCACCCGTTCACCGTCCTGGGCGTCGCGCTCGGCTTGATGCTGCTCAAGACGCTGGTGATGTACGCGATCGCGCGCGTCTCGGGCACGGGTAACGCCGAATCGCAGCGCATCGCGGTCCTCCTCGCGCAGGGCGGCGAGTTCGCTTTCGTGCTGTTCGTGGCGGCGCAGAACGCGAGCATACTTTCTGCCGACACGGCGGACTTCCTGGTGCTGGCGGTCACGATCTCCATGCTTCTCGCGCCGCTGTCGTTCATCGCGCACGAGCGCCTACTTCAACGCTGGCTGGAGCGCACGCAACCGCCCGAATTCGACCTGATCGACGGCCCCGGCAATCCGGTGATCATCGCCGGGTACGGACGCTATGGGCAGATCGTCTCGCGCGTGCTGCGCATGGCCGGCGTTCCGTTCACCGCCATCGAGGCGAGCTTCCAGCAGGTCGACTTCGTCCGTCGCTTCGGCAACAAGGTGTACTACGGCGACGCATCGCGGCTCGAGCTGCTCGAGTCGGCGCGCGCCCGCGACGCCAAGCTCTTCGTGCTGGCGATCGACGATGTCGAGGCATCGGTGAAGACGGCGGCGGTGGTGCGCAAGCACTTTCCCAACCTGCGCATCCTGGCGCGGGCGCGCAATCGCGTGCACTACTACCGGCTCCGCGATCTCGACATCGACCGCGACCGGATCGAGCGCGAGGTCTTCCTGGCGAGCCTCGAGACGGCGCGTCAGGCGCTCGAGATCACGGGGATGGAGACGGCGCAGGCAGCGCGCGCCGTGGCGCTGTTCCGGGACCACGACCAGACCCTGATGGACGAGCAGTACGCGGTGCGGCAGGACGAGTCACAGCTCATCCAGACAGCGGCGCAGGCGGCAGCGCAGCTGCAGGAAGTGTTCGAGGCCGACGTGGAAGAGGGGATCGGAAACGCCAAGGTAGCGGACCGGAAATCCACAGCCGCCGACGACTGAACTTTCGTCGCATTGAGTCCCCTGCTTTCGAGAGGTATAGTTGCGGCCCGCATGCGCCGGCATCGCGCGCGGCACCGATTCCCGTTCAACCGTCAAGGAGAAGATCATGGACATTCCTGCGATGTTCGAATCCGCTCGCCCCGTTCTGATCACCTTCGGCCTCAAACTTCTCGGCGCCATCGTCGCCTACATCGTCGGCCGCATGCTGATCAGATTCGCGTCGAACCTGGTCGTCATGGGGCTCGAGCGCCAGAAGGTCGAGCCGACCGTCGTCCACTACGTCGGCGCGATCATCCGTGTTGCGCTCAACATCATCCTGGTCGTGGCGATCCTCGGCTATTTCGGTGTCGAGACAACGTCCTTTGCCGCGCTGGTGGCCGGACTGGGCATCGCGGTCGGCGCGGCGTGGGGCGGCCTGCTGTCGAATTTCGCGGCGGGCGCATTCATCCTGGTATTGCGCCCGTTCAAGGTCGACGACTTTGTGATGGCGGGCGAGGTCGAGGGCACCGTGCGCATGATCGGCCTGTTCAACACCACCATCGACTCACCGGACAATGTGCAGACGATCGTGGGCAACGCCAAGATCATGACCGGAACGATCAAGAATTTCAGTCACAACGCCTATCGCCGCGTCGACCTGCTGGCGCAGATCGACCACCGCGTCGATTCCAACGACGCGATTCGCCGCCTAAAAGCCGTGCTCCCGACGGTCGCCAACGTCGTCGCCGAGCCCAAGCCCGACGTCGAGATCCTGACTTTCAACGAGCGCGGGCCGGTCCTCGCGGTGCGTCCGTACTGCAGCCCCGCGCATTACTGGCAGGTTTATTTCGACAGCAACGCCGCGATTCGCGCCACGTTCGGCGAGGCGGGATATCCCGTGGCCGAGGCGCATACATTCACGCGTCAGGACGCCGCGTAGGCGAGTCGCGCGACGAGATTGAATGGACTTAATGCAGCGGTCCGGAGATAATCCGCCGCCTTTTGTCGACGACTGATCGACGAACGCAGGATCCACGCGCTAGCGACGCGCCATGTCGCCGAAACCAATCTGGAGGGTGGCGAACATGCACGTAAATATCTATCGCGACGCGGTAGCGATGGGCGCGCTCGCGTTCCTGCTCGCCGGCTGCGCCACGCGTCCGGTTAACCCGCCGATCACGCGCGTCGATCCTTCGACGGGGTACCGCTACGAGACGCGGGCGGCGCTGGCCAAGGACAAGGACAACCTGGTCATTCTGGCATTCTCCGGCGGAGGAACGCGCGCAGCGGCTTTTTCATACGGCGTGCTCGAATTCCTACGCAAGACCGAGGTCGTCGGGCCGAAGGGCAACAAGGTTCGACTGCTCGACGAGGTCGACATCATCACCGGCGTGTCGGGCGGCAGCTTCACTGCGCTCGCCTATGGCCTCTATGGCGACAAGCTGTTCGTCGACTACGAGCAGAGCTTCCTCAAGCGCAACGTGCAGGGCGAGATCGTGTCCCGCACGTTCAGCCCGTCGAACTGGTCAAGCCTCGGCTCGACGGGATGGGGACGATCCGAGCTTGCTGCGCAACTCTACGACGAGATCCTTTTCCACGGCGCGACCTTCGGCGATCTCAACCGAGGCACCGGCCCGCTGATCCTCGCATCGGCAACCGACATCTCGACCGGCTCGCGTTTCGTCTATACGCAGCGCATCTTCGACATCATCTGCTCGGACCTGAACGCGGTACGGCTGTCGCGCGCCGCGGCGTCCTCGTCGGCGGTACCGGTGGTGCTCTCGCCGGTGACGATCAACAACTATGGGGGGACGTGCCAGCGGACGACGCCCGACTTGGTCAAGCGATTCACCGATACCGACAATCCGCCGCGCCCCGCCGCGCGGGCAATTCGCTCGCTGAAGGCCGAGGAAGGTTTCGGCGACAGCGCCAATCGGCCGTTCCTGCATCTCGTCGACGGTGGCGTATCCGATAACGTTGGCATGCGCAGCGTGCTCGATGCAATGGAAGTGCTCGAGGCCTTGCACGAAGCGGGTGTGCCGTCGCAACTCGACACCGCGAAGCGGATCATCGTCTTCGTCGTCAATTCCCTGTCGTCGCCACCGACGAGCTGGGATAAATCAGAGACACCGCCCAACACGGTCGAAATCCTGCTCAAATCGGCAGGCACGCCCATCGACGCATTTTCGTTCGAGGCCGTCGAGCTGTTGAAGGACACGGCGGCGCAGTGGCAGAACGCGCGCCTGATCCGCAACTCCGCCGCGATGGCCACGAACAAGGATCCCGCGGTGGCCAAGGCGCTGCGCATCCCCAATGCCGAGATCTACGCCATCGACGTGTCCTTTTCGGCGCTCAAGGACAAGGCAGAGCTCGACTACCTGAACCAGCAGCCGACGTCGTTCGTGCTGCCGCCCGAGGCGGTCGATCGACTGCGCGCGGCGGCAGGCACCATCATCGCGGACTCGCCGGAGTTCAAGCGCCTGTTGAAGGATGTCGGCGCAAAAGTTGTCGCACCGTGACGCAAGCCCGTCGCGGTTCGCCGGCACAGCGAATCGGCTCTCGCGCGCCCAATCGCGCGTCCTACCGTACCTTCAGCGCGACGGGCAGGGCGCGCCCGCCTTCACCCACGTCTTGAACGCCGCGGACAGTTGATCGCGCGTGATCGGCGGCACGGTGCGCTCGCCGCCGGGGTTCCAGCCCCATCCGACGAGCTTGTCCTCGCTCATGTGCGTGTCGAGCTGCGCCAGCGACTTGCCGCCGTTGGTGCTGCCGTCCTTGAGCACCATGCACAGCTCGCGCGGCGAGAGCCCGATGAACACCATCTTGGTCGCTCGCGGCGGCAGGTGCCAGTTCGGCGCGCCGGGCGGCGCGTGCGCGCCGTAGCTCGCGGGCGAGTTGGCGCTGGTGTGGCAGCTCGCGCATTCCATTGCCGGCATGCCGCGCCCGTCGACGTTGCGCTGCACGTTCTGCGCGTGCGGCGTGCCGCTGTCGTACTGCAGCGGCGCCTCGCCGGGAATATGGCAATTCTGGCAGCGGGGATGCTGCAGCACCGAACGGATCGGCTCGAACAGGGTTGTCGCGTCCTGGGCGAAGGCATGGCCTGATGCTGCGGCGGCGAATGCGATCGAGACTTCAACGATTCGGCGGAAAGCGTTGATCGACATGGCTGAGCGGTTTTCAGTGGGTACGAGAAAGGGTAACGTCATTCCGGTGCGTCTGTCGATTCGTTGTTTGACTCCGCCGGGCGCAAGGCGTTTCGCGCGGACGACCTTTGCGCTGTGTTGCACGTAGCCTGCTCACTCATGGCGCGCCGATTGGCGGTAGGATGACTGCGGCGCCGGTAAAATTTGCCGCCGACGCCCGAGGTCGCCTTCCCCGATGTGCCGCAGCCTCTTCGCTTCGACGCGGCAGGCTACTTTGCCGCGGTGGAAGCGATGAAGCTGTTGTTGATCGGCTGTTCGACGCGAAAAAATAGGCGAGGACCAGGAATGACACACGTGGCATCGAAGGATGCGGGAGACATCGGCACAGGTACGCGAAGCGGCGTCGACACGTCGCTGCTGCCGCGGCATCGCGACCACTTCTACGGCGGTGCATGGCAACCGCCGAAGTCAGGCGAGTATTTCGACCTCACCAGTCCCGGCACCGGCGAGTCGATCGGCCGTGCAGCCGACGGATCGGCCGAGGACGTCGACGCCGCGGTGACGAGCGCGCGCGCGGCGTTTCCCGGTTGGCGCGACACGCCACCACTCGAGCGCGCCAGGTCGCTGCGCCGCTTCGCGGCAATCGTGCGCGAGCACGCGCGCGAGCTGGCGATGCTCGACGCCATCGACTGCGGCAATCCGGTGCGCGCGATGGTGGGCGACGCCGAGATCGCCGCCTCGCAGATCGACTTCTTCGCCGGGCTGGTCACCGAGATGAAAGGCACGTCGATCCCGATGGGGCCGGATCGCCTGAACGTGTCGGTGCGCGAGCCGCTCGGCGTCGTGGCGCGCATCATCCCGTTCAACCATCCGTTCATGTTCGCCGCGGGCAAGTCCGCCGCGCCGCTGGCCGCCGGCAACACCATCGTCGTCAAGCCGCCCGAGCAGGCGCCGCTCTCGGCGCTGCGCCTCGCGGAGCTGCTCGAGGACGTGTTTCCGCCCGGCGTGTTCAACGTCGTCACCGGCCGCGGGCGCGACACGGGGGCGGCGCTGGTGACGCATCCCTTGGTCGCCAAGGTCGCGCTGATCGGCAGCGTCGCCGCGGGCCGCGCGGTGATGAAGAGCGCCGCCGACAGCATCAAGCCAGTGCTGCTCGAGCTCGGCGGCAAGAACGCGCTGATCGCCTTCGCCGACGCCGATCCCGCGGCGGTCGCCGACGCGATGATCGCCGGGATGAACTTCGCCTGGTGCGGTCAATCGTGCGGGTCGACCAGCCGGGCCTTCCTGCACGACACGATCCACGATCGCGTCCTGCGCGAGCTCGAGACCAAGATCGCGGCGTTCCGGCCGGGCCGGCCCGACGACTGGGACACGACCATGGGCGCGATCGCCAGCCGCGCGCAATACGACCGTGTGCTGTCGTACATCGCGAAGGCGAAGGAGGAGGGCGCCACGCTGGTGTGCGGCGGCGGCACGCCGTCCTCGACCGCGTTGTCCGAAGCGGGCTTTACATCGAGCCGACGGTCTTCTCCGGCGTCACCCCGGCGATGACCATCGCCCGCGAGGAGATCTTCGGTCCGGTGCTGTCGGTGCTTCGCTGGAGCGACGAGGCCGCGATGGTCCGCGACGTCAACGCGGTCGAGGTCGGCCTGACGTGCTCGATCTGGACCAACGATTTCAACGCGGCGCTGCGCACCGCCACCGCCGCGCAGGCCGGCTACGTCTGGGTGAACGAGGTCAGCCGGCACTTTCTCGGCGCGCCGTTCGGCGGCGTCAAGCAGTCGGGCATCGGGCGCGAGGAGTGCCTCGAGGAGCTGCTCTCGTTCACGCAGGAGAAGAACATCCACATGCGCTTCTCGCACCGGCCGCCGGCATAGGCGGGCGCGCGCGATCGACAGCGCGGGGGCCTGGGTCGCTAGCCGATCAACCCGCCGACCACCATCTGGTCGACGCAGTCTTGCACGTGCGTGATGAGCGTTTTCTGCGCGGTGCGCCAGTCTCTGCGCAAGCGCGCTTTTGAGTAAGGTGCGATGCTCGCCTGACGCGGCCGCGCCACGATACACGGCGGCGATCATCTGGTAGCGCAGGTAGCGGTCGTAGATCATCGCGTGCGTGTCGAGCAGCACTTGCGATCCGCACGCGGAAATGAGCGCGTGGTGGAATTCCCAGTCGTAGCGCTTCCAGGTCTGCGCATCGGCGCGCTCGCCGGCCGCCATGCGCTTTTCCATCTGCGCCAGCTTGTGATGCGCCGCGACGACGCGCCCTTCCCATTCCATGTCGCCCGCTTCGAACGACTCCTTCAGCGCGTGGCATTCGAGCAGCTGTCGCATCGACGCAACCTGGCGGAGATTGTCCGGCGGACACCGGCATTACCGCGAAACCCTTCGCGCCTTCGGCCTTGATCAACCCTTCCGACGACAGTCGGTTGAGGATCTCGCGCAGCGTGCTCACGCTTGCGTCGTACGCCTCTCTCATGCGGTCGAGCGTGAGCTTCTGGCCGGGCGCGAGAAGGCCGAAGACGATGTCGCTGCGAATGCGCCGGTACGCGGTCTCGCCGATCGGGGCGTCCGGGGCGGCCGCGCCGGGAGCTTTGGTCGCGCGCCGAGCCGGCTGCGGCTTTGCGAGCTGTGCCTTGTTTCACTGCCATCTTTTCAAAATGATACGGGATTACTCGGCTGCGGGCCGGAAAATTTCGTAACTGTATGATAATCGGTGAATCATCATATATGATGCCGCCCACACGGCGGTTCCACCGGCGTCGCATCCCTCGGAGCAAGCGTTGCAAACGGTCTACGTTCTCAACGGTCCCAACCTCAACCTGCTGGGAAAACGCGAGCCTCACATCTACGGGCGCGCCACCCTCGGCCGATGTCGAGCAGCGCTGCAAGGACGCGTGCTCGAAACTGGGGCTGGCGCTGGTGTTCGGCAGAGCAACCATGAAGGCGAGCTCGTCGACCTGGTCCACGAGGCGCGCGAGAAGGCCGCGGGGATCGTCATCAACCCGGCGGGATACTCGTTCACGTCGGTGGCGCTGCTCGATGCGCTGAAGGCATCCGAGCTTCCGCGTCGTCGAAGTGCACATCACCAACATTCACCGTCGCGAAGCGATCTACCACAAGTCGCTGGTGTCGCTTGCGGCTGTCGGCGTGATCTGCGGGCTGGGACCGATCGGCTACGATCTCGCGCTCGCCGCCTTGGCCGACGTTCTCCAGCGCAAGGCTCCAGCTTGATCAAAGCGCGTTGTGTCTAGACGACGCGCGACCCCACCCGTTTTCAGAACCGTCCCACCCAGGTAGCGCCGCTTCTGGGGGACACCTACAGCCAGAGCGCGCGGGCGCGCGCCGCAACGTCTATCATCGCGGCAGCGCCCTTTTTTTGCGCCGACGTCGCGCTGCCCGCGTCATCGACGAGCGGCCACGCGCAGCGCTCGAAGTGCAGCGCAGCGCTTCCGGGATGAAACGGCTCGATCGCATAGACGTGGCGGTCGCCGGATCTCGGCTGCTGCTGCGTGTAGAAGCGCTGCGGCACCATCAGGTGCAGATGGTCCTTGGCGCGCGTCATCGCGACGTAGAGCAGGCGCCGCTCCTCCTCGATCTCCTGCGTGCGTGCCGGTGCCCATGTCGGACGGGATGCAGCCGTCGACCACATTGAGCACGTGCACCGACTTCCACTCCTGGCCCTTGGCGGAGTGGATGGTCGACAGGATCAGGTAGTCGTCGTCGAGCCCGGGCGCGCCGGACTCGTCGCTGGTCGCTGCGGGCGGGTCGAGCGTCATCTCGGTGAGGAAGCGCTCGCGCGAGGCGATACGTCGACGGCGATCTGCGCAACTGCGCGAGATCGCCCTGGCGCACGTGCGCGTCGTCGTGCAGGCGCTCCGAGGTGCGGCTCGTACCAGTGCTTGACGAGCTCGATGTCGGCCGGCCAGCGTGACGCGTCATCGCGCGAAGCGCGCGCAGAAGCTCGACGAACGCCGCCCAGTCGGCTGCGGCGGCCGGCGGCATCGCGAACGCCTGCAGCGCCTGCATCGGCTCGGCGCGACCGTGCCATCGCGTCGAGCAGCCGCGTCGCCGTGGCCGGGCCGATGCCGGGGAGCAGCTGCGCCACGCGAAAGCCGGCCATCCGGCTGCGCGGATTCTCCGCCCAGCGCAGCACGCCCAGCACGTCCTTGACGTGCGCCGCCTCGAGGAACTTGAGGCCGCCGAACTTCACGAACGGGAATGTCGCGCCGCGTGAGCTCGAGCTCGAGCGGCGCGCTGTGGCTCGCGCTGCGAAACAGCACCGCCTGCGTCTTGAGCGCGATGCCCGCTCTCGCGATACTCGAGCACCCGCTCGGCCACGCAGCGCGCCTGGTCGGCCTCGTCGCGCACCAGGACCAGCTGCGGCCTGTCCGAGCGAATGCCGGTCGGTCCACAGGTTCTTGGCGTGGCGCTCGGCGGCGAGCCCGATCACCGCATTCGACGCGTCGAGGATCGGCTGCGTCGAGCGGTAGTTGCGCTCGAGCGTGACGACGCGCGCCGGCGGCGTCGAACTGGTCCGGAAAGTCGAGGATGTTGCGCACCGTCGCCGCCCGAAACGAGTAGATCGACTGCGCGTCGTCGCCCACCACCGTCACGCCCTGCGCCGTCCGGCTTCATCGCCAGCAGGATCGCCGCCTGCAGCCGATTGGTGTCCTGGTATTCGTCGACCAGCACGTGGTCGAAGCGCGCGCCGATCTCGCGCGGCGAGCGCGGGCTCGGCCATCATCTCCGACCAGTACAGCAGCAGGTCGTCGTAGTCGAGCACGTTCTGCGCCTGCTTGGCTCGCCGACGTACGCGCCGAACAGCGTCTTGAGCTCGGCTTCCCACTGCGCGCACCACGGGAAGGCGTCTGCAGCACTTCGGCGAGCGGCTCGCCGCTGTTGACCACGCGCGAATAGATCGCGAGGCACGTGCCCTTGGGCGGAAAGCGCTTCTTCGTTGCTCGACAGACCCGATCTCGTGGCGCACCAGCGCCATCAGGTCTTCGGCATCGCCGCGGTCGTGGATGGTGAACGATTCGTCCAGGCCGATGCGCTCGGCGTACTCGCGCAGCAGCCGCGCGCCGATGCTGTGGAAGGTGCCCGCCCACGGCAGCGTGGTGACGGCGGCGCCGCGCCGCCGCCGCGAGCACGCGCTGCAGCATGCGCGCCGCGCGGCGCTCCATCTCCGCGGCGGCGCGGCGGGAGAAGGTGAGCAGCAGCATGCGCTGCGGATCGGCGCCGGTGCGCACCAGGTGCGCGACGCGATGCGCGAGCGTGTTGGTCTTGCCCGAGCCGGCGCCGGCGATGACCAGCAGCGGCCCGCGCGACCGGTCGCTCCGGGACATCGACGCCGTACTCGACCGCCAGGCGCTGCTCGCGGTTCAGCGACGAAAACGCGGACGCGGCGCGAACGTCACCGCCACGTTCCATCGCTGCCGCCGAGTCTCGGACCTCCATGGGCGCATTATCGAACGAACGTTCGACGCTGTCCAGAGGACGCGGTATGCTTGCGGTACGCGGTGCCGCATTGCTTGGCCTCTCGCGGTTCGGTAGGCATGACTGCAGGACGCGCATGGGGCGACGCCCTTGCACTTCTTCAGCCGTC
>CAVRLN010000003.1:0-121525 GCA_963722325.1 uncultured beta proteobacterium | reverse complement strand
ACACCATCACCGCCGAGGTGACGATCTCCAAGAGCAGCGCGGAAGGGATGATCGCGACCATGGGTGGCCGCTTCGGCGGCTACGCGCTGTACCTGCTCAAGGGCAAGCCGGTGTTCGTGTACAACCTCGTCGATCTAAAGCGCTACCGTTGGGAAGGCGGCGTGGGCGGCGCCGACTCGCTTGGCAGTTCGCTCAAGCCAGGCAAGCACACCATCGCGTTCGACTTCGAGGTCCGACCAGGACCCGGTTTCGGCGAAGGGCGGCACCGGTGTGCTGTCGGTCGATGGCAAGGAACTGTCCCGCCGATAAACCCCACGATCCCGCCGATCCTCATGGCCATCGACGAGAGCTTCGACATCGGGAGCAACGCGAAGCCGGCATGAGGATGACGGTTAGAGCTGCCGTTCCGGTTTGACGGCAAGATCAACAAGCTGACCTCGACTCGGGCCGGAGCAGTCGAGCGGCACAGGATCGCGAGGTGATGAAGAAGAGGCTGGCCTCGGCGCACGACTGACCATGTGAGAAGACCGCGATGCGCGGCACCGAGATGATCGGTCCAACGCCTGAGCCGACACATGCTCGGTGGCAACATCGCGGTCGGCGCTGGCCGCCCGGATACAGGGCCCTGGCGACTGGCCTGTGTGCGGTGGCGTGGGCAATGAACCCATTCGGTTTGCCCACACCGCCATGAGCTGGGTCGTCATCGTCTGGAGCATGATGGCCGCCTCGAGCCTCACGCTCGCGGCCATTCATCTGTTCTGTGGTTCCGGCAGCGGGCCGGCTACAGTCATCTGCTGTTCGCTTGTCTCGCGGTATCTGCCGCGGTCTTCGGCTGGTTCGAGTGCTTGCTCATGCAGTCGGCCACTCCGGAGGCGTACGCGACGACCCTGCGCTGGGCGCAAGTGCCCTTGTTTGCCGTCGTCTGGTGTTGAATCGCCGGATTCGTCTACTTCTACTTCGGCGGCGGCATCGGAGCAGCGGTGCTCGCGATCAGCACGTGCGTGGCGCGGCTCGTCACGCTGGTGCTCAATTTCACGACCGGCGTGAATGTCGACTATCAAGCGGTGACGGCACTCGACCGGCTAGCCGTCGGAGGCGGCCAGTGGATCGCGGCGCCCGTCGGCGTGCGGATCCATGGGTGGTCGTTCCACGGCATCGAACCTGCTGCTGATATGCCTGGTGGTCTACGCATCGATCGCCTCCTGGCGCCGAGGGGATCCTGTCGCAAGGCGTCGCGCCCTGGTCGTGGGCGGGAGCCTCGTGCTTTGCATCGGCTTTGCTGCCGGGCTTGCGGCCCTGATCATCGCCGGAGTCGTGCACGCGGCGACGGTGATCGCGCTGCAGATCTGCCTTCGTCATTGTGATCGCCGCGATGGGTACCGAGCTCGTCTTGGACGTCGTTCGTGCCGCACGGCTTTCGACGCAGCTCCGTGAGAGTGAGGCGCCGCTCGCGCCGTCGTGCAATCGGTCCCCACCGCGATTCTGCTGGTCGGCGAACGAGGCTCGATCACGTTCGCAAACGAGCAGGTGCGCTCGGTGTTCGGTTTATGCTCCCGAAAAGCTCGCGGGAGGCAATCGAGGATCTCGTCCCGTCCGGGCACGCGGCGCGCACGAAACCGCCGACGGGGTGCGCGCAGCTGGCGGCGGCGCGAAGCATGGGCGCCGGACGCGAGCTTTACGGACTTCGCAAGGATAGGCGACCGAGGGTTCCGCAGATCGAGATCGGCCTCGGTCCGATGCAGACGGCCGAAGGCCTCGCTAGTTCTCGTGTCCGTAGTGGACGTGTCGGAGCGGCGGCGGATCGAGCAGGCGGCGGCGCGGCAGCGCAACGAAGTGGCGCATTTGTCGCGCGTCGGCATGCTGGGCGCGCTTTCCGGCTCGCTCGCGCGCGAGCTCAACCAGCCGTTGACCGCGATCCTGAGCAACGCGCAGGCGGCGCAGCGGTTCCTCGCGCAAACACCGCCCCGCCTCAACCAGGTCGCGGAGATCATCGGCGACATCGTGAAGAACGACCGCCGCGCGGCGATGGTCATTCAGCGATTGCGAGCGCTTCTCAAGAAAGAGGACGCCGAGCATCGCGCCGGTCGACTTAAACGAAATTGCTCAGGACACGCTGCGGCTTATGCACAGCGACCTGCTCAGCCGGCGTGTCGAGGTGGTCACCGACTTCGAAGCGGACCTGCCGCCGATTTCCGCCGACCGCGTTCAGCTTTCGCAGGTAATGCTTAATTTCGTGATGAACGCCGGCGAGGCGATGGAAGAAACGAATCGATCTCTCCGGCTCCTCGTGCGCACCCGCCGCACCCGGCGGGCGCCGTCGAAATGACCGTGGCCGACCGGGGCCCCGGGATCGCGCCGGCGGATCTGGAAGGCATCTTCGAGCCGTTCATCACCACCAAGCGCCATGGCGTGGGACTCGGCCTTCCCATCTGCAGAACGATCGTCGATTCGCATGGCGGCAGGATCTGGGCGACCAACAATCCTGACGGAGGAGCAACACTGCACTTCGAAGTTACCCATTTCCTACAAGCCAACCATCGATGCCGGAATCCCCGATCGTATACGTGGTTGACGACGACGAGGACGTTGTCATGGCGCTCGCACGACTGCTGATGTCCGCGGGCTTGCACGTCGTCACCTACCGATCGCCTCGCGAGTCTCTCCAGGGCGTCGATCGCGCGGCATCCGCATGCCTCGTCCTCGACCTGGCGATGCCGGGCGTCGACGGCCTCGAACTGCAGCGCATGCTGAGAGCTCGAGGCGAATCGCAATGCCGATCGTATTCCTCACGGGTCACGGCGACGTGGCATCCAGCGTGCAGGCGATGAAGCGGGGCGCGATGGATTCTCGCAAAAGCCGGTCGACGACGAGGTTCTTCTCGCCGCGGTTTCGCACGCCCTGACGAAGGCGAATGCGATGCGGGCCGCGAGCAGGACGCCGCCTGCTTGCCGACCTCATCGATGCGCTGACAACCCGCGAGCGCGAAGTGCTCACGGGGATCGTCGCCGGCCGCCTCGACGAGCGATTGCCCGCCGATCTCGGCATCGCCGAGAAGACCGTCGAATTACCATCGCGCGAACCTGATGCACAAGATGAAAGTGCGCACGGTTGCCGACCTCCTGAACGTCAGCCGGCGTGCCGGCATCGGCGGGACATCCGCCGGCTGAGCGTTCTCCACTTGGACCAAGGTCCAAGTTCCCAGCACTCGGTCGTACGCGTAGCGTACCGGAAATGCCTGGTACGCCGCCGCTGCTTGCTGTCGTGGACGACGATGCGGACGTTCGTATCGCGTTCGGTACGACTCGTTTCCTCCGCCGGGATATGCAGTTGAAAGCTTCGCGACGGGAGCCGAATTTCTTCTTTCTATCGAGCGACGCGTGCCGGACTGCCTGATTCTCGACTTGCCAAATGCCCGGCATGAACGGCTTCAAGTTCAGGCGGCGCTCGCCCGCACTTCGCGCGCCCGCATCCCGGTCGTGGTAATCACCGGTCACGACTCCGCCGAATCGCACAGCCGGGCACGGGAGCTCGGCGCACGCGGCTACTTGCCGAAACCCGTCGATCACGAAGCGTTGCTGGCGGCCGTCGAAGGCGCGATGGCTATCCCAGGCCCTTAGCCTGACCCAATGGCAAACAACAATCACGACATCGTCATCGCCGCGCCGGTCGGCGGATCGCATGGCTCGGCTCGTGCGTGGCGTGATGGCGATCGGCGAAGTGCTGACCGGGATAGCTATCTCGCGCTGCCGCGCGAGGTCGCGTTGCTGCTGGTTGATGCGAGCCTCGATGCGCAAGGCCTTGTCGTCGCGCGGAGTGCTGGGCGTCGCCGTCCTCGCGCTCGGTGTTACGTCGTGGGCCGCTCCGCGACGATGCGGATGGAGTGTCGCGTTGTGGCGCAGGGTTCATCGTCTACAACACTGGCGTCGGTGCGCTTTTCGGCTGGGCCGCGCGCGGCGCAAGTCACCCGTGCTTCCCTGGATCGTGTGTGTCGTGCATCTCGCGGCCGCTGCGGTCTTCTTTTCGAACTCCACTTTAAGGAGAAAATAATGAGGCGTTTAGTCGCAACAGGTGCAATGGCCGCGGTGATCTATACCGGTTTCGCGGTCGCGCAATTTCCGGTCCTCGACATGGTGGCGAACCGCGTCATCCAGAAGTACCAGAGCGCAAGCTGCGAGACGCTGTGGGAGAGCAAGGGCAAGCCCAAAACGGAAGAGGAGCAGCGGCTGATTACTATGCTGCGCAACGACCCGCAGATGCAGCAGGCGTTCATCAGCAAGGTCGCGGCGCCGATTGCCAACAAGATGTTCACGTGTGGGCTCATTCCGTGAGCACGCGGGCGCTCTGTGCGATTGCCGGCCTGGTCGGCCTCTTCGCGGTCGGTGACGCTTGCGCGCAGGCGACAGCGACGACGCCGAAGGCGGTGCGCAAACCCGCCGACTCGACGTTCAAGCTCGTGCTCGAACCGCGCGCCATGGACCTTCTCAAGGCAATGAGCACGAAGCTGGCCGCCGCGAAGACGATGACGTTCACTGCGACGGTTGGATACGAGTACCCGAGCAAGCTCGGGCCGCCAATTTTGTACACGACTCGCTACGACGTAGCGATGCAGAGGCCGGACAAGCTGCGCGTGCTCGCGCCCAGCGATGGTCCAGCGTCGGAGTTTTACTACGACGGAAGAAGACGATGACGGCGTTCGCGCCGGCCGATCTCGCGGCGGTAACCGAAGCGCCGCCGACGATCGATCTTGCGCTCGCTGCCGCCTTCAAGAGTGCACAGATCTTCTATCCGTTCATGGACCTCATTGCGAGCGACCCGTACAAGGCGCTGACCGACGGCACGATCCTCGCGTTCTACATCGGGCAGTCGTCGAATGTCGGTGGCACGAAGACCGACATGGTGGCCTGGGCGAACGACGACGTGTTCCTGCAGATCTGGATCGGCGTCGACGACAAACTGCCGAGGCGGGTGCGCGCCACTTCCGGACCGACCCGCTGCGCCTGCGTCACGGCTCGATCTATCGAACTGGCGGCTTGATCCAGCCCTGCCGGCGGACACGTTCAATTCAGCCAAAGCGGCGTCGGCGCCTCGCATGGCTTTTGCCGCGCCAGCGCCGCCGCCGCGCGGCGTGAAGCCGCTCACCGGCACCAAGGCCCAAGTCACAACGAAGGCCCAGGCGAAATAGCCGAAGACACCAGATCGAAGGGAGAGGAAACCAAATGCGCACCCTCAAGCGAATCGTCGCCGTCGCCGTTTCGTCGCACCGCCGCGCTCGCATTTCATCCATCGGCCGCCGTTGCACAGCAGGTGACCGGCGAATTGGGCGCAGCGACTGCCACCACGACCCTCAGCGGCAAGCAGCTTCCGCCGCCAGATCCAAAGTTCGGTGGCGTGATCGGGGAGAAGGCCTCCGACTCGAAAGCCTGGTGGCCGCCGCGAGTCGTGCCGCCGAAGAGCGCCCCGAACGTGCTTCTGATCATGACCGACGACAGCGGCTTCGGTGCGCCGAGCACTTTCGGCGGCGTCGTCCCGACGCCTGCAATGGATCGCATCGCGAAAACTGGACTGCGATACACGAATTTCCACTCCACATCGCTGTGCTCGCCGTCGCGCGCGGCGTTGATCACCGGGCGCAATCACCACGTGGCCGGCTTTGGGGTGGTGGGTGAGATCGCGACCGGATTCCCGGGTTACGACTCGATCATCCGGAAGGAAAACGGCACCATCGGCTCCATCCTCAAGCAGAACGGGTACGCGACGTCCTGGTTCGGCAAGAACCACAACACGCCTTTTTATCAAGCGACGCAGGCCGGCCCGTTCGACCAATGGCCAGGGGGCATGGGCTTCGAGTACTTCTACGGCTTCGTGGGGGGCGACGCCAGCCAGTGGCAACCGAACCTGTTCCGCAACACCACCGCGATCTATCCCTTCGAGGGCAAGCCCGGCTGGAACCTCACGACGGCCATGGCCGATGAGGCAATCCAGTACATGAAGCAACTCAAGGAGATCGCGCCCGAGAAGCCGTTCCTTGTCTATTACGTGCCGGGCGGCACGCACTCGCCGCACCATCCCACGCCGGAGTCGGATCAAGAAAATAGGCGACATGCATCTCTTCGACCAGGGCTGGAACAGATCCGCGAAACGATCTTCGCCAACCAGAAGCGACTGGGCATCATGCCCGAGAACGCGAAGCTCACGGCGTGGCCGAAGGAATTGCCGGAGTGGGATTCGTTGAGCCTCGAGCAGAAGAAGCTGTTCATCAAGCAGGCCGATGTTTTCGGGGCGTACCTCGCGTACACCGACCACGAGATCGGTCGCGTCATCCAGGCGGTGGAGGACATGGGCCAGCTCGACAACACGCTGATCATCTACATCGGCGGCGACAACGGCGCCAGCCCAGAAGGAATGCTCAACGGCACGCCGAACGAGTTCACTACGTTCAATGGCGTCGAGGTACCGATCAAAGCGCAGTTCCTGTGGTATCCCTTCTGGGGCTCCGACAAGACTTTTCCGCACTACGCGGCACCGTGGGCCTGGGCGATGGACACGCCGTTCAAGTGGACAAAGCAGGTGGCGTCGCACTTCGGCGGCACCGCGCAGGGCATGGCGATCTCGTGGCCGGGCCATGTCAACGATCCGGGCGGAATCCGCCGACAGTTCCACCACCTCATCGATATCGCGCCGACGATTCTCGACGCGACCGGGATTCCGCTCCCGGGCGCGATCGACGGTATTCCGCAACGTCCGATGGACGGCGTGAGCATGGCTTACACTTGGGACAAGGCGAACGCGGATGCACCCACGCGTCACACGACGCAGTACTTCGAGATGCTCGGCAATCGCGCGATCTACCACGAAGGCTGGCTCGCGGCGACGACTCCCGCGACGCTGCCCTGGGAATTGAGCACCAAGCCGGCGCCCGACGTGATCACCGGATACAAGTGGGAGCTCTACAACGTCGCCGAGGACCCGACCGAGTCGAACGACCTCGCGGCACAGATGCCTGACAAGCTGAAGCAGATGCAGGATCTTTTCTACGCCGAGGCCAGGAAGCACGATGTGCTGCCGCTCGACAACACGTCGCTGACGCGCTGGAACGGTCCCAAGCCCAACCTGACGGGAGGGCGCAAAGTATTCACCTACACGGGCGGACTCACCGGCGTGCCCAACAGCGGCGCTCCGAACATTCTCAACAAGTCTTACACGATCACCGCCGACGTGACGATACCGAAAGGCGGCGCCGAAGGAATGATCGTCACGGACGGCGGACGCTTCGGCGGCTATGGACTCTTCTTGAGCAAAGGTGTCGAGGGCTTTCGCAAGGGCAGGCCCGTTTTCCTGTACAACTTGCTCAATCTCGAGCGCACCGTGTGGGACGGCCGCGAGCTCGCTGCCGGCAAGCACACCATCGTGTTCGATTTCAAGTCCGACGCACCCGGGCTGGGCAAGGGCGGGACCGGCGTGCTGTACGTGGACGGCAAGGAAGTCTCCAGGAAATCGATGAAGCACACGACGCCGATCACGTTCCCGGAGGACGAGACGTTCGATGTCGGGCAGGACACACGCACCGGTGTAGCGTTGCTCGAGTACCGCTACGACGTGCCGTTCAAGTTCACCGGCAAGATCGACAAGCTCACGTTCAACCTGGGACCGGATCAGCTCACAGCACAAGAGCGTGAGCAGATGCAGAAGACCGTCGCCCGGGCACGCGACTAGAAGCGTTAACGGATAGTGAACACGAGGTGAATCGATGAAGACAATCCTGGGTGGCGCGGTCGCGATGATCGCGGCCGCCGCGTTCGCAAGTCAGGCGCACGGCTGGGCGAGCGCCAATCGTGCAGGCGGTAGCACGACCCACAGCTACGGCTCCACGAGCCACGAGAATCGCTGGGGCGGCAGCTCGGACCACGTGGCGGGCGAGGGGACGAGCCACAGCAACGTGTATGGCGGAAGCTCGGCACACGCGTACGGCGGCGGTACCGAGCACACCAACATGTACGGCGGCAGCACTTACGGCAAGTATGGCGAGGGTGCGTACCACACGTATCCGTCCGGCGCGACTGCGTACCACCCGCCGGGCTATCCTGCGTATCCGACGTATCCGACGTACCACCCGCCGGTCGCGGTGCCGTACTACTCGTCAGGCTGCTACGGCTGTGCGGCTGCCGCTGGCGCGGTCGTGGGGATGGCGGCCGGTGCCGCGGCGGCATCGGCGAATACCGCCGCGGCGACATCGAACGCGTACGCGGCAGGCGTTGCAACCGGCAGCGCGAATACGGCAGCCGCCACGGGTGCGGCGTACAACGCCGGCGTCGCGGCCGGATCTGCGAGTGAGTTCCGTGCCTCGGGGACGTGGGTGATGGGCATGAGCTACGCGGCCCTGCCTGCCGGCGCCGCCACGATCAACAAGAACGGCGCGACGTACTACCTCAATGGCAACACCTGGTTCAAGCCGGCCTACGGTGCGAACGGCGTCCACTACATCGTAGTCGCGACACCGTGAAGGATGAGTCGCCCGACAGATCAGCATAGTTGAGAGACGAACATGTCGCGTGGCATTTCGCTGGCGATGGTTCTAATGCTGGTCCTGCTCGGTGGCTGCGCGACCCGTCCGATCAACCCGCCGCTGAAAGAAGCCGGCACGGAAACGGGGTATACGCTTCAGACACGGCAGAAGCATTTCAAGAGCCAGGAGAACTTCGTCATCCTGGCCTTCTCCGGCGGCGGAACGCGGGCAGCGGCGTTCTCCTATGGCGTATTGGAGTACCTCAAGCGCACCGAGGCCACCGGACCGAACGGCACCAAAGTGCGCCTGCTCGACGCCGTCGATGTGATCACGGGCGTCTCGGGAGGGAGCTTCACTGCGTTGGCCTATGGGTTGTATGGCGACAACCTGTTCACCGATTACGAGGAGCGCTTCCTCAAGCGCAACGTCCAGGGCGAGCTCCTCGCCCGTTCCTTCAACCCGGCTTACTGGGGCGACCTGTCGTCGAAGGGCTGGGGCCGCTCCGAGCTGGCCGCCCAGTTGTACGACGAAATTCTGTTCAACGGCGCGACCTATCTCGACCTCGATCGCGGCAACGGTCCGCTCATCATGGTGTCGACCACGGACATCTCGACCGGCGGCCGGGTGGTCTTCACCCAGAACATATTCAATATCCTTTGCTCGGATCTCAACTCAGTTCGATTATCGCGCGCTGCCGCCGCGTCGTCCGCGGTCCCGGTCGTGCTCTCCCCTGTCACGATCAACAACTATCGGCGGCACCTGCAACTTCACGATGCCGCCATGGGCCACGGCGTTTGTCCAGAGTGCGAATCCGCCGCGACCGGCCGCGCGCGCGGTACGCGAATTGAAGGATATCGAACCGTATCTCGACGCCGCGCACCATCCTTACATTCATCTCGTGGACGGCGGCGTAGCCGATAACGTAGGCATGCGCGGCGTGCTCGACGCCCTCTCGTTTCTCGAAGCGCTGAACGCCGCGGGTGTGCCGACACCGTTAGACCACGCGCGCAGGATCATCGTATTCATTGTCAATTCGCTTTCCTCGCCCCCAACCAATTGGGACGAATCGGAGTCACCACCAGGCACGTTGGACATCCTGCTGAAAGCCACCGGCGTTCCGATCGATCACTATTCGTACGAGGCGGTCGAGTTGTTGAAAGACATTTCGGCGCGGTGGGACGGGATGCGTGAGGTCCGTCGCCTGGCAGGGTGCTCCACGGGCAGCAGTTCCCCCATCTGCACCGCGGTGCGTGTTCCTCAAGCGGAGATCTATGCCATCGACGTGTCATTTGCTGGACTCGCGGACAAAGCGGAGCGTGACTACCTCAATCAACAACCCACATCGTTCTCCCTCCCCGCCGAGGCTGTCGATCGCTTGCGGGCCGCAGCGGGCACTATCATTCAGGGATCGCCCGAATTTCAGCGATTGCTGAAAGATGCTGGCGGAAGAGTCGTAAGCGATCCGGCAACTGGCGAGAGCGTGCGGCCGGCGCAGGCGCGCTGAATCTCCATCGTCTCTCATGAGGTCCAGCGCGCGCGTCCCACTGACTTGCCCGATAGTCTGATTTGGCGCCAGTGGGTGGCCGTAGTGCGCCCAAGGTAGGCGGTCTCGTTTTCTCTACATCTTCTTTATATCGCGTAGACGAAGCTTTTCGCTTTGTTGATGTCCGGCGGCGCATCTTTGCCGCATGAATTCAGTTCGCACCAGCAGCAAGTTGCTCAGTCACGAGATCGTTCGCCGCAGTCCGCCGACCGGCGCACCGCGAGAGCGCGCCGCCGCAAACGAAACTGTAAACGCGGCCAAGCCATGGACCGAATGGCTGCGTCCGCTAGAGATCGTGTTGGACGCAGATGTCTTCGACAGCAAGAGTGCGCTCGCACTTGCCGCTGAGCGCATAGGCCGAGCGCACCAACTCGACCCGGCGCCGATCTTGCGGGCATTGCTGCGGCGCGAGCAGGTGGGTTCGACCGCCCTGGGGCATGGCGTCGCCATTCCGCACGCCCGTATTGGCGGGCTTGTTCGCCCGCTGACGCTGTTCATGAGCACCCGCCAGGCCATCGTCACTCCACGGAAAGGCGGGCCCGGGCGATTGGGTCGCCAAGGTGGATGCGAAACACCCGGCGCCGTTGGGAGCAAGTGCTGCTCTGTTCGTGCGCCAAGCCGCCTGACCGCGGTTCGACCCCGATGCCTCTAATTGCGACCCCAAACACGGAGGTGCTGACGTGATGGACGTTGTCTTCGTATTGCTCATCGTCGGCTTCTTCGCCGCATCGGTGGGGCTCGTGCATTTCTGCGCCACGCTGCGGCCGAAGCCGAGCCGGCCATGAACTGGGTCTATTGGCTGAGCGGCGCCGCCGCGCTGGTTATCCTGGTCTATCTGGTCGTCGCACTGTTCAAACCGGAGTATTTCGAATGAACGCCTGGGGTTGGGTGCAGCTCGCGCTGTACATGATCGTCCTGTTGCTGCTGGCCAAGCCGTTGGGCGCTTTCATGGCGGCAGTCTATGAAGGTCGCGCGACGCGGGCGCAGCGCATCGGCGGGCCGGTCGAGCGCTTGCTGTACCGGGCCGCGGGCGTCACGCCCGATCGCGACATGAGCTGGGTCCAGTACGCGCTGGCGATGCTCTGGTTCAATCTGCTGGGCGCGCTCGTGGTCTACGCGCTGCAGCGCTTCCAGCTCGCGCTGCCGCTCAATCCGCAGGCGATGGCGGCGGTGAGCCCCGATTCCGCGTTCAACACCGCTACCAGCTTCGCTACCAACACCAACTGGCAGGGCTATGGCGGCGAGTCGACGATGAGCTATTTCACGCAGATGATCGGGCTCGGCGTTCAGAATTTCGTGTCCGCCGCATCGGGCATGGCGGTGCTGGTGGCGCTGGTTCGCGGCTTCGCGCGCAAGCAGGCGAGCGGCATCGGCAATTTCTGGGTCGACCTCGTTCGCACCACGATCTACATCCTGCTGCCGTTGTCGCTGGTGTTCGCGCTTGTTCTGGTAAGCCAGGGCGTCGTCCAGACCTTCAACCAGTACGCGACGGTGACACTCGTCCAGCCGGTCACGTACGACGCGCCCACGAACGGCGCGGATGGGCAACCGCTCAAGGACGACAAGGGCAACGCCGTTACGGAAAAGGTCACGGCGACCGAGCAGACCATCCCGCTCGGACCGGCAGCGTCGCAAATCGCGATCAAGCAGCTCGGCACCAACGGCGGCGGCTTTTTCAACGTCAATTCGGCGCACCCCTTCGAGAATCCAAATCCGCTCACCAACTTTCTCGAGCTTCTGGCGATCCTGCTCATCCCCGCGGCGCTTTGCTACACGTTCGGCAGGATGATCGGCGATACCCGCCAGGGCTGGGCTCTGCTCGCAGCCATGACCTTGGTGTTCGTGGCGTTGCTGGCCGCGACCTACATGCTCGAGGCGCCGGGCAACCCTCTGCTCACCAAGCTCGGCGCGGACCAGGTCGCTACCGACACCAATCCAGGCGGCAACATGGAAGGCAAGGACGTGCGCTTCGGCGTCGCCAACTCGGTGCTGTGGGCGGCCGCGACGACGGCGGCGTCCAACGGCTCGGTCAACTCCATGCACGACTCGATGATGCCGCTCGCCGGCATGATCCCGATGTGGCTCATCCAGCTCGGCGAAATCATCTACGGCGGCGTTGGGTCGGGGCTGTACGGGATGCTGGTGTTCGCCATCATCGCCGTGTTCATCGCAGGACTGATGGTGGGCCGCACGCCGGAGTATCTGGGCAAGAAGCTCGGCGCCTACGAGATCAAAATGGCGTCGATCGCCATCCTGATTCCTCCGTTCCTGGTGCTCTGCGGTACCGCGCTCGCGGTGATGCTCGACGCCGGCCGGGCGGGCGTCGCCAACCCGGCGGAGCACGGTTTCTCGGAAATCCTCTACGCCTTCTCGTCGGCCGGCAATAACAACGGCAGCGCGTTCGCCGGCCTGTCCGCCAACACGCCGTTCTACAACACCGCGCTCGGCGTCGTGATGCTGTTCGCGCGCTATTGGCTCGCGATCCCGGTGCTGGCGCTGGCCGGCGCGCTGGCTGCCGCCAAGCACGTTCCGCCGTCGTCGGGCACGCTGCCGACGCACACGCTGCTGTTCGTCGTGGTGCTGATCGCAACCATCATCACCGTCGGCGCATTGACCTTCGTGCCGGCGCTGGCGCTCGGGCCCGTGGTCGAGCACCTGTTGTTGTTCGGCAGCAACTGATCCATTCGAGATGACCATGACAACGCTCGCAGCGAGACAGACCACTCTTTCGTGGTTCATGAACCGGGAGCTTCTGGGACCCGCGATCGTCGACAGCTTTCGCCGGATGACGCCGCGCTATCAGTGGCGCAACCCGGTGATGTTCGTCGTCTACATTGGCAGCATCCTCACGACGATCCTCTGGGTACAGTCCCTCGTGGGCAAGGGCGAGGCGCCGTCGGGATTCATTCTCGCGGTCACCCTATGGCTGTGGGCGACGCTGATCTTCGCCAACTTCGCCGAAGCGATTGCCGAAGGGCGCAGCAAGGCGCAGGCGGCGAGTCTGAAGAACGCGCGCAGGGACACGATCGCCAAAAAGATCGCGCGCCCGGAGCGCGCCGCGCCCGCTATGGCGACGCCTTCGCAGGCATTGCGTCGCGGCGATCTGGTACTCGTCGAGCAGGGCGATCTGGTCCCAGGCGACGGCGAGGTGGTCGTCGGCGCCGCGGCGATCAACGAAAGCGCGGTGACGGGAGAAAGCGCGCCTGTGATCCGCGCCGCGGGTAGCGATTTCAACACCGTCACCGGCGGCACGATCGTGCTGTCTGACTGGATCATCGTGCGTATAAGCGTTAATCCGGGCGAAGCGTTTCTCGACCGGATGATCGGCATGGTCGAGGGCGCGTCGCGGCAGAAGACGCCGAACGAGATCGCGCTCACCATTCTGCTGGTGGCGATGACGCTGGTGTTCCTGCTCGCTACCGTGACGCTCCTGCCATATTCGCTCTATAGCGTCGATGTCGCCAAGACGGGAACTCCGGTTTCGATCACCGTGCTGGTGGCGCTGCTGGTGTGCCTGATTCCCACGACCATCGGTGGCTTGCTATCGGCGATCGGCGTCGCCGGCATGGGCCGAATGATGCGCGCCAACGTCATCGCCACGTCGGGGCGCGCCGTCGAGGCCGCCGGCGACTGCGATGTGCTGCTGCTGGACAAGACCGGCACGATCACCTTCGGCAATCGCCAGGCGGCTTCGCTGCACGCCGTCGCCGGTGTCACGCAGCCGCAGCTTGCCGAGGCGACGTTGCTGTCCTCGCTCGGCGACGAGACCCCCGAAGGCAAGAGCATCGTCGCCCTGGTGAAGCGGGTGTTCAACCTGACGCCGCCTGCGCTCGAGCCCGGACATTTCACGATCCTGCCGTTTTCCGCCCAGACACGCATGAGCGGCGTGACCTTCAACGGTCGCGAGCTTCGCAAGGGCGCGCTCGACGCCATTCGCGACTGGGTGACGGCACAGGGTGGCCTACTCGATGCCGAGGTTGTCGCGCGCGTCGAGGAAGTGGCGCGTCGCGGCGCAACTCCGCTCGTAGTCGCCGAAGGACGCCGCATCCTCGGCGTGATCGAGCTCAAGGACATCGTCAAGACGAAGATCAAGGAACGCTTCGCGGAGCTCCGCCGGATGGGCATTAAGACCATCATGATCACCGGCGACAACAAGCTCACCGCGGCGTCGATCGCTGCGGAGGCCGGCGTAGACGATTTCCTCGCCGAGGTGACCCCGGAAGCCAAGCTCAAGCTGATCCGGCAGATCCAGTCGGAGGGCAAGCTCGTCGCGATGACCGGCGACGGCACCAACGACGCGCCGGCCCTCGCGCAGGCCGACGTCGCCGTCGTCATGAACAGCGGCACGCAGGCGGCAAAGGAGGCCGGCAACATGGTCGACCTCGATTCGAATCCGACCAAGCTCATCGAGATCGTCGAGATCGGCAAGCAGCTGCTGATGACGCGCGGCGCACTGACCACGTTCTCAATCGCCAACGACGTCGCGAAGTATTTCGCCATCATTCCCGCCGCGTTCGCGAGCACGTATCCGGCGCTCGGGGTGCTCAACGTGATGCACCTCGCCACGCCGGCGAGCGCGATCCTGTCGGCGGTGATTTTCAACGCGTTGATCATCCCGGCGCTGATCCCGCTTGCGCTTCGTGGCGTGAAATACCGCCCGGCGGGCGCGGCGCAGATCCTGCGCACCAACATGCTCATCTACGGCCTGGGCGGCGTCTTGCTGCCTTTCATCGGCATCTGGGCGATCGACATTGCGCTCGTGGCGATGCGCCTGGCCTGACGAAGGGAGATCAGCCATGTGGACTTCATTCTTTCCCGCGCTGCGCATGCTGGCGGCGCTTACCATCCTTACCGGCGTCGCGTATCCGTTGATGGTATGGGGCGTGGCGCAGCTTGCCTTCCCAGCCGCGGCCAACGGCAGCCTGATCGAGCGCGATGGCAAGCCGGTGGCATCACGACTCGATCGGCCAGCCGTTCGACGATCCGAAATATTTCTGGAGCAGGCCTTCGGCGACGTCCCCGCAGCCCTACAACGGCGCGGCCTCGTCCGGGTCGAACCTCGGGCCGCGCAATCCGGCGCTCACCGACGCGGTCGCCGATCGCATCAAGACGCTGCGCGAGGCGGACCCGGGTAACGCGGCGCCGGTGCCGATCGATTTGGTCACGACCTCGGCGAGCGGTCTCGATCCGCACATCAGTGTCGCCGCGGCCGAGTATCAGGCAACGCGCGTCGCGAAGGCTCGCGGCATGGCGCCGGACGCATTGCGCGAGCTGATGGCGCAGCATACCGAAGGCCGCACGCTAGGCGTGCTGGGCGAGCCGCGCGTCAACGTCGTCATGCTGAATCTCGCGCTCGACAAGGCCGGGAAGTAGCGTGTTGGTGCGTCGCGCTGTCAGCGCGCCGCAGGTCTAGAATACTGACTGGCCATGAACAACGACCGGCCGGATCCCGACCTGCTCCTCGCGCAGGTCAAGGCGCAGGAGACGACTGCGCGACGTGGCCGACTGCGCGTCTATTTCGGTGCATCGGCGGGCGTCGGCAAGACCTACGCGATGCTCACGGCGGCGCGCGCCCTGCGCAACGAAGGCAGGGACGTGGTCGTCGGTCTCCTCGAGACGCATGGGCGCAAGGAAACCGAGGCGCTTCTCGCGGGGCTTCCGATCATTCCGCGGAAGTTGCTCGACTTTCAGGGCAACAAGCTCCCGGAGTTCGACATCGATGCGACACTCGCCCGTCGCCCGGCGCTGGTCCTCGTCGACGAGCTCGCGCACACCAACGTTCCGGGCTCACGTCATCCGAAGCGCTGGCAGGACATCGACGAGCTGCTCGCCGCGGGCATCGACGTGTTCACGACGCTCAACGTCCAGCACATCGAAAGCCTGAACGACGTCGTCGGGGGCATCACCGGCGTAAGCGTCTGGGAGACCGTGCCGGACGCTTTTTTGATCAGGCGGACGAGGTCGTGATGGTCGACGTCTCTGCCGACGATCTGCTCGCCCGTCTCGCCGCCGGAAAGGTCTACCTGCCCGAGCAGATCGAGCGCGCCGCCACGAACTTCTTCCGCAAGGGCAACTTGATGGCGCTGCGCGAGCTCGCGCTGCGTCGAACCGCGGATCGCGTCGAGGACGACGTGCGCACTTACCGCACCGACAAGTCCATCGAGCGCGTGTGGAAGACCGAGGATTCGCTTCTGTGCTGCATCGGCCCGGACCCCGGCGACGAAAACGTCGTGCGAAGCGCGGCACGGCTGGCCGGCCAGTTGGGTGTGGACTGGACCGCCGTTTACGTCGAGACGCCGTCGCTGCAGCGGCTGCCTGCCGGCGAGCGCGAGCGCATCCTGCTCGCGGTGAAGCTCGCGCAGGAATTCGGCGCAACGACCGCGATACTCTCGGGGAGCGATCCCGCCGCACAGGTCGTCGAGTACGCGCGCGAGCACAACTGCTCCAAGGTGCTGGTCGGGCGCGCCTTCCGCGGGCCCTGGCACCCGTGGAATCGGGACGTCGCGCAGCGCATCGGCGAGCTGGCGCCGGATATCGACCTGGTCGAGGTCGGGCGCGCTCGCTCGCGTGCGCCGGTCGTCCGGCAGGAGGAGCCCGACCCGCGAAAGAGCGAGAAGCGCCTGCGCTACCTGTGGGCAATCCTGGCTTGCTCCGCAACCACGGTCGTCGCCTGGAGCGTGTCGGGCTACTTCGACCTCGCCAACATCGTGATGCTGCTCCTGCTGGCGGTCGTCGGCGTCGCGCTCAAATGGGGCCGCGGCCCAGCCGTGCTCGCCGCGTTCATCAACGTCGCCGCGTTCGATTTTTTCTTCGTTCCGCCGAAGCTTTCCTTCGCCGTGAGCGACGTGCAGTATTTGCTGACGTTCGTCGGTCATGCTGGTCGTCGCCCTCGTCATCGGGCAAATGACCGCGGGCCTGCGCTACCAGGCGCGCGTCGCGTCGTACCGCGAAGAGCGCGCGCGCACGCTCTACCAATTCGCGCGCGACATGTCGAGCCTACTGCTGACCGCGGACGTGGTCGAGGCGGCGACGAAGAGCATCGCCAACACCTTTCGCTCCAAGGTCGCGATTCTGGTCGCCGACGCCGACGATCGTATTCTTTCAACTGCGCCGCCGCCTGGCGGGCCCGCGCTCGACGTCGGTGCGGCGCAGTGGGCTTACGACAAGTCGCTGCCGGCAGGCGCCGGCACGGACACGCTCGCCGGCAGCGCGTCGCTGTACCTTCCGCTGCGCGCGCCGATGCGCACGCGTGGCGTGCTCGTCATCGAGCCGACCAACTCGCGGCTCCTGCTCGTGCCCGAGCAACGGCGGCATCTGGACACCTTCGCGGCGCTCACCGCGATCGCGCTGGAGCGCGTCCACTATGTGGAGGTTGCGCAGCAGGCGCTGCTGAGCATGGAATCGGAGCGTCTGCGCAATTCTCTTCTGGCCACGCTGTCGCACGACTTGCGCACACCTGTTGCTGCGCTTCAGGGCCTTGGCGAGATGCTTGCGTTGACCAAGCCGCCGCTCACGCCTGAGCAGCTCGACATCGCGCTCGCCATCGCGCAGGAAGCACGTCGCATGGGTGCGCTGGTCAGCAACCTGCTCGACATGGCGCGCATCGAGAGCGGCCAAGTCAAATTGCGCAAGCAGTGGCAGGCCATCGAAGAGGTCGTCGGCAGCGCGCTCGTCGCGGCGAAAGTCGCGCTGGGCCGCCGCCGCGTCGAAGTCGATGTTCCGCCGGACCTGCCGCTGGTCGAGTACGACGCCACGCTGATCGAGCGCGTGCTCTACAATCTCATCGAAAACGCCGCGAAGTACGCGCCGCCGGAAGCGACCATCGCGCTTTCCGCGGAGACTGCAGGCGGCGACCTCGTTGTTCGCGTCAGCGATACCGGCCCCGGAATCGCCACGGGACAGGAAGAGGCGATCTTCGAGAAATTCTCCCGAGGCGTGAGCGAGTCCACTACGCCGGGCGTCGGCCTCGGTCTTGCCATCAGCCGCGCGATCGTCGAGGCGCATCGAGGCAAGATCTGGGCGGCCAATGCGGCGTCGGGAGGCGCCGTTTTCACGTTCACGCTGCCGCTCGGCACGCCTCCCGAGATGCCGGAAGAAGCCACGGCGGCGAGTCCGGCGACTGCGGGAACGAACAACCGTGAGTGATTCCGCGCCGGTCGCGCTGCTTATCGAAGACGAGCGGCAGATTCGCCGCTTCGTGCGCGCCGCGCTCGAGGCGGAAGGATTCCACATCGTCGAGGCCGAGACGGTGCGGCAGGGACTGCTCGACGCCGGCACGCGCAAGCCCGACATCGTGATCCTCGATCTCGGGCTGCCGGATGGCGACGGCGTCGACTTCATCAGGGACTTTCGCGCGTGGTCATCGGTTCCGATTGTTGTGCTTTCGGCGCGCACCGAGGAAATGGACAAGATCGCGGCGCTCGATGCCGGCGCCGACGACTATCTGAGCAAGCCGTTTGGCGTAGGCGAGCTGCTGGCGCGGGTTCGCGCGCACGCGTCGCCGGATCGCGAATTCAGGCGCGTCGCCGGAGAATCCGCATCGTTTCGGCGACGTCGAGGTCGATCTCGTGGCGCCGCTCGGTCAGCAAGCGCGGCGTCGTCGTGCGGCTGACGCCCATCGAGTTTCGCCTGCTCGCGCTGATGATCCACAACACCGGGCGCGTGCTCACGCACCGGCAGATCCTGCGCGAAGTCTGGGGTCCGAACTACGTGGAGCACGACCACTATGTCCGGGTACACATGGGTCATCTTCGACAGAAGCTCGAGGACGACCCGGCGCAGCCACGACATCTCGTCACGGAGACCGCGATCGGGTACAGGCTGGTTGCGTGAGCTCTACCTGAGATCGGCCGGCGACCTGGCGGTCGTTTGACACATCATTTGACATATCATTGCGTACCGCGTCGGACTCGTCGGGCTTGGGATCAACCGTCACGCGCGAATATTGCCTACAAATTGCGTACACAAATGGAAAGCCGCATACGCGTCTACATCGTCGAGGACTCCGTGATGCTGCGCACTCGGCTGGCCGTCGACATCTGCGCCGTAGGCGATTTTGAGATCGTCGGCACGGCCAGCGGCGCGGCGCACGCGCTGGCTGCCATCGCCGAACTCTGTCCCGACATCGTTCTCGCCGACATCGGATTGGCGGAAGGCACGGGCGTGGAGATCATCCGCAAGGTGCAGGAGTGCGGTTGCGCATCGCCCCCGCGCGTGTTCGTCCTGACCAATCATGCGCAGCCGCAGTTCAGGCGCCATTGCCTGGGCCTGGGCGCCGAGGACTTTTTCGACAAGTCGCTGGAGTACGAACGGTTCCTGGCGGTGATGGGACAGTTGTCCGCCGGGAAGTGACGTTCGGCACGCCGATCCGACCGCGGGACAGGACCTGCGTTTCCCGTGTTCCACCTGTATTTTCAACGCGCATCGCCCAAACCGATGCCGCGCATCGAAAAATGCGATTGGCGCCTGGCGCCCGGTGTCCCTACCTTGTCATCGTGCGAGGCGAAAGCCTCACCCTACAAGGAGCAGGACATGGAACGCGATACGACCCACCTTAACGGACTTTTCGAGGGCGTCCCGATGAGCTCGCTTGAGCGCGCGCGCGCCATCGAGGGTATGCAGCAGGGAATGCTGCTTGCCGAGCTCACGCTTAAGGCATGCGACTACGTGCGCAATATATTCAAGCCCAACGCCAACGCGACGGTCCGATCGGCGGCCCGCGGCCACGCCTGAGCAGGACTGCGGCGCGACGGAGCGGGCTCGCGCCGTCACTACGAAGACCTGCGGACCCCTTCCGACTCGCGCGGCCCGGGTCGCGGGTTCAATCGGCTTGCGCAAGGAAGCCGGTCAGCGCCGCGGTGAACGCGGCGGGCGCCTCGACATTGGACAGGTGCGCAGCGTCGAGCTCCACGTAGCGTGCACCGCCAATGCGCTCGACCAGGAAACGGCAGTCCGACGGCGTCGTCACGGGGTCGTGCGTGCCGGCGATGACCAGCGTGGGCGCGGTGATTCGCGAGATCGACTCGCGCTGGTCCATGTCGCGCACGGCGGCGCACGACGCCACGTAACCGTTCGCCGGCGTGGTGAGCAGCATCTGTCGCGTCGCCTCGATCGCCCCCGGCGCCGAGACCCTGAATGCTTCGGTGTACCAGCGCGCGACCACGCCATCGACGATCGACGCCATGCCTCCCTTGTTCACCGTCTCGATGCGCGCCTTCCATATCTCGGGCGGTCCGATGCGCGCCGCCGTGTTGCAAAGGACGAGCCGCGAGACTGCGCTGCGGCGCATTCACGCCCAACCACTGTCCCACCATGCCGCCCATCGACAAGCCGCAGAATCTGACACGGTCGAACCCGAGCTCGTCGAGCAACGCCAACGCGTCGCGCGCGAGCTGCGCGATGCCGTAGGGGCCTTCGGTTGCCTCCGACTGGCCGTGCCCCCGGCTGTCGTAACGCAGCACGCGATGCTCGCGGACGAGCGCAGGCATCTGCGCATCCCACATCGTAAGGTTGGTGCCCAGCGAGTTGGAGAGCATGAGCAACGGCGCGTCTTCGGCACCGTCGAAACGGTAATGCAGACGCACGTCAGCGAGATCGGCGAAAGGCACGGCGCGCTCCCGGGCTAAGTTGTCGAGTGTCGCGTGAGCACGCGATCGATGAAGGTGTCTGCCGATCCGAGATACGACAGCGGCTCGAACAGGCGCGCCAGCGCGCCGGCGTCGAGCACGGCGCGCACTTTCGCATCGTCGCCGAGCTCGTCGCGCAAATGGCGCTTGCTGGCGGCGGCGCGCTTGCACGCGGCCCCCACCAGCGAGTGCGCGACGTCGCGTCCCAGCGCGGGCGCGAGCGCCATCTGCACCGCTTCGGCCATGATCTGTCCCTGCGTGAGCTCGAGGTTCGCGCGCATGCGCTCGGCATCGACATCGAGCCCCGCGACTACTGCCGTCATGGCGTCGAGCGCGCCGGCGGTGAGCATCGCGATCTGCGGCAACGTGTCCCACTCGGCCGGCCAATCGCCCAGTCCGCGCTCGTGTTCCTGCACCGCGGCGCTCAACATGGTCGCGACCAGGCCGGGCACCTGCACGGCGGCGGCGAGCGCGACCGCGGCGCCGACGGGATTGCGCTTGTGCGGCATGGTCGACGATCCGCCGCGGCCCGGTGCCGCCGGCTCGAACGCCTCGGCGACCTCGGTTTGCGCGAGCAGCGAAACGTCGCGCGCCAGCTTGCCCAGCGTCGCGGTGATCATGCCGAGCGTGGCGGCGACCTCGCACAGGTTGTCGCGCTGCGTGTGCCACGGCGAGTCCGCGACCGCGAGCTCGAGGTCGGCGGCGATCGCCTTCTCGACGTCGACGCCGCGAGTACCCAGCGAAGCGAGCGTCCCCGCGGCGCCGCCGAATTGCAGCAGCGCAATCCGCAATCGCGACGCGGCGATGCGCTGGCGATGGCGGCCGATCGCGGCGAGCGTTCCGGCGAGCTTGAGCCCCAGCGTCACCGGCAACGCCTGCTGCAGCCAGGTGCGGCCCACCAGCGGTGTCGCCCGATGCGCGCGCACCTGCGCGGCTAACGCGTCGCCGCATCTCGACAGGTCGTTGTCGATGAGATCGAGCGCATCGCGCAGCTGCAGCACGAGCCCGGTGTCGATCACGTCCTGGCTGGTCGCGCCCCAGTGCACGTACCCGCGCGCGGTTGCATCGATGCTGGCGACGCGCGCGGTGAGCGCGGCGACGAGCGGAATCGCAAGATTGCCTGCGTTGCGCGCGCCAGCGCGCAGTGCCGCCAGGTCGAACTGCTCGGCCCGGCAGCAGGCGACGATCGGTGCCGCGGCGGCGGCGGGGATCACGCCGGCGCCCGCCTCGGCGCGGGCGAGCGCGGCTTCGAAATCGAGCATGCGCTGCACACGCGCGGCATCGGCGAATACGGCACGCATCGCGTCGGTGGTGAAGAGCATGTCGAGCATGAGTTTACCCGCGAGCGCTCACGCGCGGCGCGGCATCGGGCGGGAAGTGGCGAGGTCGCGCGTCATCCGTGCGCAGCGGGGCGCTGGATCTGCGAGGCAAGGCGCACGGGCGCGTTCATGGCGCCGTAGCCGTCGTACCCGCCGACGCGCTGGACGATCTCGAAAAAAAAGCGCTCGGCGAAGCTCTCCGAGTACGCGTGGAAATATTCGCCGTCGTCGGTTCGCTCGTAGAGCACGTTCGCGGCGCGCATGCGCAGGATCAGCGATGCGTCGAGGCTGAATCGAGCCGCCACGTCGTCGTAATAGTTTCCCGAGATCGGGACGAACGACGCGCCCGCCACCTGCATCGTTGCCATGGTCGCGAAGATGTCGTCGCAGGCGAAGGCGATATGGTGCACCGTCGCGCCGCCCTGCGCCGCCAACGCTTTCGCCATTTGCGTGCCGCGGCTTTGCGACACGTTCAGCACGACCCTGACCGCGCGGTCGGCGGTGGCGACGCCGGCGCTGCGTACCAGGCCGAAAGGATCGGACAGCTCGAGGCTCTCGCCGGGCTCCATTCCCAGCACCGCGCGATAAAACAGGATCCAGCTGTCGAGCGCGTCGATGGGCAGCGCTCTCGCGACGTGATCGATGCGGGTCAGACCGGCGCCGGGGGATGTCGCGGCTGACGCGTCGATTTCGAAGTCGGTCTCGAATTGCCGCGCGGCAGCGTCGGCCGGCGCCACGAAATAGACCAGGCTGTCGTCCGGCGCGCGAATCGCCGCGACGCTCGATTCGTCGACGCCGACACGGCCGTCGAAGCGCCGCGAATGCAGCGACATGGCGCGATTCAACGCCCGTTGAGGATCATCGACCGCGACCGCGGTGGCGACGACCGACACGCCGTGGTCGTCGAAGAAGGTGCGCGCGAACGAGTCCGGCTCGGCGTTGAGCACGAGATGGATGCCGCCCTGTCGATAGAGCGTGACCTGCTTGGAGCGATGCCGACCTACGCGACGGAAGCCGAGCGTTCCCAGCACCTGCGCGAGTTGCGACGCGGAGATCTCGTCGACCGCGAACTCGAGGAACGCGACACCTTCGGCCACCGGCGTCGCGGGTGGATCGAAGAGCTCGACGCGGTCGAGCGTGCGCGATGCGGACGCGGTAGCGGGAGAATCGGCGCCGGCCTTCGACGACGCTTCGAGCCGCAGCCGGGTCTGCGCCTCGCAGTAGAGGATCGAGCGCATCGCGTCGACGGCGGTCAGGCGATTAGGCGCCTCGCGGAAGACGTCGTTGAAGATCTCGAGCGAGAACGGGCCGGTGTAGCCGGCGACGAGCACGCATTCGAGAAAGCGCGCGACATCGAATTGTCCCTGCCCCGGGAAGCAGCGGTAGTGACGGCTCCATTGCAGGACGTCCATCGCCAGGCGCGGCGCGTCGGCCATCTGCAGGAAAAAGATCTTGTCGCCGGGAATCGCCGCGATGCCGGAGGGGTCGTCGCCCAGCGAAAGGATGTGAAAGGTGTCCATTACCACGCCGAGGTGCGGATGGTCGACCTTCTCGACGATCGACCACGCATGCGGGTAGTGGCTGACATGCCGTCCCCACGCTAGCGCCTCGTAGCCGATGCGAAGATTGCGTCGTCCCGCGCGCTCCGCCAGCTCGTTCAACTGCGCGGCGATGCGCGCGTCGTCGTCGCATGCGCTCGCCGACACGTTGGAGCACACCAGCAGCATCGGTGCGCCGAGCGTCTGCATCAGGTCGAACTTGCGCTCCGCCCGGTCGAGATTGCGCCGGAATTGCGCGTCCGACGCAGCGTCGAAGTCGCGAAAAGGCTGGTAGAGATCGACGTCGAGTCCGTGATCGTCGACCATGCGCCTGACGTCGCTCGGCGTCCCGATGAAACTGATTAGGTCGTTCTCGAAGATCTCGACGGCGTCGAACCTCGCGGCGGCGATGGCGTCGAGCTTGTCGGGGAGCGTACCGCTTATCGAGACGGTGGCGATGCACTTGCGCATGGCACGCGGGCGAGCTCAGTACTCGATCTGCGCGACCTTGCGCAACACCTCGGGAGTCGTCGTCTTGAAGCCGAAGAACTCGAGGTACGCCGGGATCATTTCGAACAGCATGTCGGTCCCGACCTGGATCTGGCAGCCCTTGGCCTTGGCGGCGGTCAGGAAGGGCGTGAACTCCTGCTTCATCACCACCTCACCGACAAAGGTGCTCGGCGAGATGCGGTCCACGTCCATCGGCATCGGATCGCCCGGCTTCATGCCCAACGGGGTGGCGTTGACGACGACGTCGTACCCGGCGGGGTCCTTCGAGCCGGTCTTGACGTCGATGTTCGGGTAGTGGCGACGCAGGCGGCCGGCGAGCGCGTCGGCCGACGCGGCATTGTTGTCGAACACGCCCATCGCCGACGCGCCCGCCGCGGCGATCGATGCGGCGATCGCCGAGCCCACGCCGCCGGCGCCGACGACGAGCACCTTGGTTCCCTTGAGCTGCCGGCCCTTGCGCTCGACGCCGCGGACGAAGCCGCTGCCGTCGAACATGTCGCCGAGCAGCGAGCCGTCGGGACGCTTCAGCACCGCGTTGCAGGCGCCGGCGATCAGCGCCGTGGGCGTCACCTCGTCGACCATCGCCACGGTCGTGACCTTGTGCGGCATCGTGATCAGTGCGCCGCGTATGTTGGTCAGGCGAAACAGCGGCCGCAGGAAGCTATCGTAGTCCTCGGGCTTCACGCCCATCGGCACGACGACGGCGTCGATTCCGGCGTGATCGAAATACGGGTTGTAGATCATCGGCGCCTTGAACGACTCGGTCGGATAGCCGATGTGTGCAATCAACGTGGTCTTGCCGCTGATCATGACGTTGCCCCTTTTGAGTTGACACGCCGACAAGCGTGTCTATGATTCGTTGACTGCGCGTAATGTCTGGAGAAGCTCGTGACGAGGAAGTCGAAATCGGGAAAAAGCAAGCCGGCCGCCTCGCGCAAGTACGACCCGACCAAGACCCGGCGCGACATTCTTTCGGTGGCCACCAAGGAATTCGCCAAGCACGGCTTCAACGGCGCACGCATCGATGCGATCGCGGCCCGCACGTCAACCACCAAGCGGATGATCTATTACTATTTCGGCGGCAAGGAGCGGCTTTACATCGCCGTGCTCGAGCAGGAATACGCCGGGATTCGCTCGCACGAGGCGAGGCTGCAGCTGGAGCTGCTGCCGCCCGAGCTGGCGATTCGCCGTCTCACCGAATTCACCTTCGACTACGATCATACCCACCCGGACTTCGTGCGCCTGGTCGCCATCGAGAACATCCATCATGCGAGGCACCTCGCCAAGTCGGCGGTGATCCGCGAGGTGAACCAGACGATCGTCGACACCATCGAAGTCATCCTCCGGCGCGGCCGTAGAGAGGGCGTATTTCACAGCAGAATCAGCGCCATCGACCTGCACATGCTGATGAGCGCGCTCTGCTTTTTCCACGTGTCGAACCTGCACACCTTCGGCGCCATTTTCCGTCGCGATTTCGGCGCCGCCGGCGTGCGCAGGACGCACAGGAAAATGGTCGCCGAGTTCATCGTTCATCACTTGAAGACCGGCTCGTGATCCCGGGATCGAAGGCATCGGCGAGCGCGCGGCCCAGGTCGCATCGTGGGACGCCGCGAGTCGGAAGTTTAGGGGATTCGGCAACGCGATGCACGCTTGACATGGCCAAGCTACCACGCCTAACATGATCGCGCAATTTGTACGAAATGGTGAGTACGGAACCGCGCGGAACCGCGTCGTTGCGGCGGCAAAAAATACCGAACTGTTTCGACATTGCGGCTGCCTGCCCTCCCTGAATACCCGAAGCCATCCATGATGCTGTCGCAGTCCTGCCATAGCGCGACCGCGCATGACCGATCCGCTTTCGCGGGATCGCATCGCGCCTGGCGGCAGGTGTGCCAAAGTTCGATCGCCTGAGGATATCGATGCAACCCGCCACGCAACCGGTGCGGCCGGCGATTCCGGCCAGCTTCAATTACGAGCCACTGACGCCCACCGCGTTTCTGCACCGCGCGGCGCAGGTCTTTCCGGACAGGCTCGGCGTCGTCGAGGGCGACATCCGCTTCACCTACGCCGAGTTCCTCGAGCGCACGCTCAAGTTCGCGGGGGCGCTCCGCGCGATGGGCGTGAAGCCCGGCGACCGCGTCGCGATCCTCGCCGGCAACTCGCACGTCATGCTGGCCGCGCACTATGGCGTGCCCTTCGCGGGCGCAGTCCTGGTCGCGCTCAACACGCGCGTGACCGCGGGGGACATGGCGTACATCCTCGGCCATGCCGGCGCGACCGTCCTGATCTATGACGGCGAATTCGCCAAGCTGGCGGTTGAAGCCGCCAAGCAGGCCGCCGCCGGCGTCAAGCTGGTGCGTGCCGGTGGCGGCGACGGCGACGAGCTCGAGGCGCTGATCGCGGCGGGCAAGCCGCTGCTGCATCCGGTGGAAGACGAGCGCTCGCTGCTGGCGATCAACTACACCAGCGGCACCACGGCGCGCCCGAAAGGCGTCATGTACCACCATCGCGGCGCGTATCTTCAGGCGCTCGCCATGGCGCTGCACATGGGCATCAACAGCGACTCGGTGTATCTGTGGACGCTGCCGATGTTCCACTGCAACGGCTGGTGCTTTCCCTGGGGCGTCACCGCGATGGGCGGCGTCCACCTCTGCCTGCCGAAAGTCGAGGCGTCGGCGATCTGGAAGCACATGCGCGAGTCGGGCGTGAGCCATTTCTGCGCCGCGCCGACGGTGCTCACCATGACCATCTGGGATCCGGGCGCGGGCAAGGCGAAGCTGCCGCGGCCGGTGCGTATCGGCACCGGCGGCGCGCCGCCGACGCCGGCGCTGCTGGAAAGACTCGCCGAGCTGGGCATGGACATCACCCACCTCTACGGCCTGACCGAGACCTACGGCCCGTCCGTCATCTGCGAGTGGCGCAGCGAATGGAACGCGCTGCCGATTCCCGAGCAGGCAAGGCTCAAGTCGCGCCAGGGCGTGAACAACGTCATCGGACAACGCATCCGGGTCGTCGACGACAATGGCGCCGACGTTCCGCGCGACGCGACCACCATGGGCGAGATCGCGATACGCGGCAACAACGTCATGCTGGGCTACTACAAGGACGAGGAAACCACCGCCAAGAGCGTTCCCGACGGCTGGTTCCGCACCGGCGACCTCGGCGTCATGTTCGAGGACGGATACATCGAGCTCCGCGATCGCGCCAAGGACATCATCATCTCCGGCGGCGAGAACATCTCGTCGGTGGAGATCGAGTCGGCGTTGACCACGCACGCCGCGGTGCTCGAGGTCGCCGTCGTCGCCGCGCCCGACGAGAAGTGGGGCGAGGTTCCCGTCGCATTCGTGACGCTCAAGGAAGGCGCGAGCGCCACCGATGCCGAGCTCATCGAGCATGTGCGCGGCATCCTCGCGCGGTTCAAGGCGCCGAAACGGGTTATCTTCGGGCCCTTGCCCAAGACGGCGACGGGCAAGGTGCAGAAGAAGCTGCTGCGCGACCAGTTGAAAGCCGCCTGAGACGCGACGAGTCAACTGAGAGTCAACTGAGCTGTCGGGCACCGTCGACGCGCGTCGGCGAAGCAAACCTGGAACGGAGATCGGACGGAGACACCATGGCAGCAGCGCAGAGCAGCAAGAACAAATCGCGTCTTCCTCTCAAGGAAATCGACGAGAAGAACAAGAAGCGCATCCGCGAGCTCAACGGCGAGTTCCTCAATCTCTACCGGGTGCTCGGCCACCATCCGCAGCTGCTCTCGGCGTGGATCGAGTTCGCCTACACGCTGCGCCGCGATTGCACGACCACGCGCACGCTCCGTGAATTGATGATCCTGCGCGGCGCGCAGCTCGAGGGCTCGGCGTACGAATGGCACCAGCACCGGCGCTGGGCGCGCGCGCAGGGTGTGCCGCCCGAGCAGATCGAGGATCTGTTCTTCTGGCGCGAGTCGCCGCGCTTCACGCCCGCCGAATGCGCCGCGCTGGCGCTGACCGAGGCGATGATGCACGGCGACGTATCCGATGCCGTCTACGCCGACCTGAGCAAGCATTTCACGTCCAGCGAGGTCATCGAGCTGGCGCTGACCGCCGGCTTCTACGCGATGGTTCCGCGCGTGCTCAACGCGCTCAAGGTGCCGATCGAGGAAGAAACGCTGCACGCGCCGGTGGGGCAGGAGGCCAAGTCCGCATGAAGGCAGTCAACGAGACGTACGGCGAGTTCTATCAGCGCGACCGCACGCTGCATCCGCCGGCGTATGCGCCGGGGTACAAGACCAGCGTGCTGCGCTCGCCGCAGAAGGCGCTGATCTCGCTGCAGAATTCGCTGTCGGAAATCACCGGTCCGGTGTTCGCCGCCGACGAGCTCGGTCCGCTCGACAACGACCTGATCATGAACTACGCCAAGTCGGGCCTGCCCATCGGCGAGCGCATCATCGTCCACGGCTACGTGATCGACGAGAACCAGCGTCCGGTGAAGAACGCGCTGGTCGAGGTGTGGCAGGCCAACGCCGGCGGCCGCTACCGCCACAAGAAGGACACCTACATCGCGCCGATCGATCCGAACTTCGGCGGTTGCGGGCGCATGCTCACCGACAACGACGGCCATTACGTGTACCGCACGATCAAGCCGGGGCCGTATCCGTGGCGCAACAACGTCAACGACTGGCGTCCCGCGCACATCCACTATTCGCTGTCGGGCAGCGGCTTCGCGCAGCGGCTGATCACGCAGATGTACTTCGAGGGCGATCCGCTGATCGCATCGTGCCCGATCCTGCGCTCGATTCCGACCGAGGCGGCGGTGCGCCAGCTCATCGCACCGCTGGATCGCAATGCCGGCGTGCAGCTGGACAGCATGGCGTACCGCTTCGACGTGGTGTTGCGCGGCTCGCGCGCCACGTGGTTCGAGAATGCCGTCCAGTCCGACGAACCGATGCAGAACGAGTGACGTCATGGTCAACCAGCTGAACTACGTCAAGGAAACCGCGTCGCAGACCGCCGGCCCGTACGTGCACATCGGGCTCGCGCCGAAGCAGGCGGGCTTCGACATCTTCGACAGGAATTTTTCCGACGTGCTCGCCGGTCCCAAGACCAAGGGCGAGCACATCCGCATCGAGGGACGCGTCATCGACGGGTCGGGCACGCCGCTGCGCGACGTCCTGATCGAGATCTGGCAGGCCAACGCGGCGGGCAAGTACAACCACCCGGCCGATCGCCAGAACAAGCCCATCGACAAGACCTTCCGCGGATGGGGTCGCGGCTGCTCCGACTTCGCGACCGGCGTCTACGCGTTCGAGACCATCAAGCCCGGATCGGTGGCGGGGCGCAACAAGCGTCCCATGGCGCCGCACGTCAATTTCTGGATCGTCGCGCGCGGCATCAACATCGGCCTGTCGACGCGCATGTACTTTTCCGACGAGACCAAGGCGAACGCCGCCGACCCGGTGCTCAACCTCATCGAATGGGAAACGCGTCGCGCCACGCTGATCGGACAGCGCGAGGAAAAGAAGGGCAAGGTCATCTACCGGTTCGACATCCACCTCCAGGGGCCGGACGAGACGGTCTTCTTCGACATCTGAAGGCGTGCATCGGACACGGATTGGATTTCGACGTCACACCGGAGCTCCGCGACCTGCAGCAGCGCATCCGCGCCTTTGTCGCCGACGAGGTCATGCCGCTGGAGCGCGATCCGCGCTGCACCGAGCACGGCCCCACTGAGGAGCTGCGCCGCGAGCTGATCGCGCGCGCTCGCGCCGCCGGCCTCCTGTCTCCCCACGTTGCGCGCGAGTACGGCGGCATGGCGCTTTCGCACGTCGGACGTGCCATCGCCTTCGAGGAGGCGGGCTATTCGCCGCTCGGGCCCGTCGCGCTCAACGTCTTCGCGCCCGACGAAGGCAACATGCATCTGCTCGAGGCCATCGCCAGTCCCGCGCACAAGGAGCGATGGCTCAAGCCGCTGGCGGCGGGCGCGCTGCGCTCGTGCTTTTGCATGACCGAGCCGCGCGCCGGGGGCAGGATCAGACCCGTCGATGTTGGCGACGACGGCACGGCGCGACGGCGACGACTATGTGATCGACGGCGGCAAGTGGTTCATCACCGGCGCCGACGGCGCGTCGTTCGCGATCGTCATGGCCAAGGCCGACGACGCCGGCGCGACGATGTTCCTCACCGACATGGACGTGCCCGGCATCGTGCTCGAGCGGTCGATGAAAAGCCTCGACACGTGCTTCCCGGGCGGCCACGCGGTCGTGCGCTTCGAGGGTTTGCGCGTGCCCGCGAGCCAGATCCTCGGCGAGCTGGGGCAGGGCTTCAAGTACGCGCAGGTGCGCTTGTCGCCGGCGCGCCTCACGCACTGCATGCGCTGGCTGGGCGCGGTGCGGCGCGCGCACGACATCGCGGTCGACTACGCGCGGCGCCGCGAGGCGTTCGGCAAGCGCATCGGCGAGCACGAGGGCGTCGGCTTCATGCTCGCCGACAACGAGATGGACATGCACGTCGCGCGGCTGGCGATCTGGCATTGCGCGTGGGTGCTGGACAGTGGCGAGCTCGCGCTGCACGAATCGAGCCGCGCCAAGGTCATCGTCTCGGAAGCGCTGTGGCGCGTCGCCGACCGTTGCGTGCAGGTGCTGGGCGGCCAGGGCGTCACCGACGAGACGGTGGTGGCGCGCATTTTCGCGGACCTGCGCGCGTTCCGGATCTACGATGGTCCGTCCGAGGTCCATCGCTGGAGCATCGCCAAGCGCATTCTCAGGGGGCCGCGCCACGGCGAGCGCAGCGCCGGTGTCGCCGGACCGCACGCATAATGCACACATACGAGACCAGGGATCCAGCATGGAAGTGAAATGCGCATAGCCACGCAGCCGGTCATGGAACGGGACCCCAGCGAAGCGTTCATCGATGCAAGCGCGGCGGACTCCGTCGCGCGCTGGCTTCGCGACGAGACGCGGGCCAACGACGTGCGCATCAGCGCCTTCGAGCGACTGCCGGGTGGCGCCATCCAGGACAACTGGACGCTCGACGCCGAGATCGACGGCGGTCCGTGGCACGGCACGCACGCCATGGTGCTGAGAACCGACGCGCCCTCCGGCGTCGCGGTCGAGCCTCACGCGCGCGCAGGAGTACGCGGTGCTGCAGGTCGCGCATGCCGCGGGCGTGATCGCGCCCAAGCCGTTGTTCCTGTGCCGCGACCTCTCGGTCATCGGGCGGGCCTTTTTCGTCATGCAGCGCATGCGCGGGCTTGCCGCGGGTCATCGCCTCACGCGCGAGACGCTGCTCGTTCCCGACGGCGCGGCGCTGGCGGAGGCGCTGGGCGCGAACCTGGCGCGCATCCACGCCATCCGGCCGCCGAAGCCCTCGCTCGCCGACCTGCCGCCGCCGGCGGCCGACCACGCCCGCGCCACCATCGCGGGCTATCGCGCGTACCTCGACGGCCTCGAAGACGCGTATCCGGCGCTCGAATGGGCGCTCCAGTGGTGCGAGAAGCACGCGCCGGCGCCGTGGGACGCCACGCTAATCCACCGCGACTACCGCACCGGGAATTACCTGGTCGACGCGGGCAAGCTCTCTGCCGTGCTCGACTGGGAATTCGCCGGGTGGGGCGACCCGCGCGAGGACCTCGGCTGGTTCACCGCGCGCTGCTGGCGCTTCGGCGCGCAAGGCAAGGAGGCGGGCGGATTGAGCGAAGTCGAGCCCTTCCTGCGCGGCTACGAGAGCGTCGCCGGGCGGCGCATCGGGCGCGAAGCGCTCGACTACTGGCAGGCGATGGCGCATCTGCGCTGGGCGATCATTGCCTTGCAGCAGGCGCAGCGCCACGTCGCCGGCGGCGAGCGCTCGCTCGAGCTGGCGCTGACCGGGCGCATCGTCCACGAGCTCGAATACGAGCTGCTGCAACTGATCGCCGGAGCTTCGCAATGAAGAACATCTCGGACGCGACCGACCTCATCGCCACCGCCCGCGAGGCGCTGCTCGAGGAGCTGCTGCCGCGCATCCCGAAGGAGCAGCGCTACGCCGGACTGATGATCGCCAACGCGATGGCGATCGCGCTGCGCGAGCAGCGCTCGGACGAGCAAGTGACGCGCGACGAGCTCGCACGACTTCGCGCGTTGCTTCCCGCCACCGTTCCCCACTCGGCGGCGACCACGCAGCAAGAGCTGCCGGCGCTTCGACGCGCGCTCTGCACCGAGATTCGTGCGGGAGCGTTCGATGCAGGGCGCGCGCAGGCACGAGCTGGAAGCGCATCTTGCGCGCACCGCCGCCGACTGGGTGGCGATCTCCAATCCCAAGGCGCTCCGCGCGCCGCCGGCGGCGGCATGAGCGCCGCCGGGCGCCGCTTCGGCGGCGGATCGCCGTGCGAGGACTGAACTCTCCCGTGGAACTGACACTCGCAGGCCGGACCGCATTGGTCACCGGCGCCAACGGCGGACTGGGCAGCCATTTCGCGCGGACGCTCGCCAAAGCGGGCGCCAAGGTCGCCGTCGCGGCGCGACGCATCGACTCGCTCAAGAGCGTCGCCGACGCGATCGCCGCCGACGGAGGGCGCGCCGCGCCCATCGCGCTCGACGTCACCGACCCGGCGAGCGTGGCGCGCGCCTTCGACGCAGCGGAGGCGGCGCTCGGTGCCGTCACGATCGTGGTCAACAACGCCGGCATCGCCATCACCAAGCCGCTGCTCGAGCACACCGAGGAGGACTGGCAGCAGGTGATCGAGGTCAACCTCAACGGCGCCTGGCGCGTGGCGCAGGCCGCGGCGCGGCACATGGTGAAGCACGCGCAGGGAGGCAGCATCGTGAACATCGCCTCGATCCTCGGATTGCGCGTGTCGGCGCAGGTGCCGAGCTACGCAGCTTCCAAGGCGGCGCTCATCCAGCTCACCAAGGCGATGGCGCTGGAGCTCGCGCGCCACAAGATCCGCGTGAACGCGCTGGCGCCCGGCTATGTCGAAACCGGCATCAACCGCGAATTCTTCGAGAGCGAGGCCGGCCAGGCGCTGATCAAGCGCGTCCCGCAGCGGCGCATCGGCAAGCCTGAGGAAATCGACGGTGCGTTGCTGCTGCTGGCGTCGGATGCGGGGTCGTACATCACCGGCGCGGTGCTGGCGGTCGACGGCGGTCACCTGGTGAATACATTATGAATACGGCACACGACAGCGCGGGCGCGCAGGCGGTGTACGACCTGTGGCTCGGCTTGATCCCGCAGTTCTTCGGGCAGTTCGGCGTGACGCTGCCCCCCGGCCAGCGGACCTCGCGCCCGCAGGACGGCGTGCCCGGCAGCGGACCGATGAGCGATTGGATGGCGCAGTGGTCGGCCGCAGTGCCCGGCTTCGCCGCAGTGCCCGGCTTCGCCACTGCCGCGCCCTCCGCCACCGAAGGCGCCGCGCCCTCCGCCGGTCAAAGCGCGGCGCAGTCGATGTTCGCGCCGTGGGCCGCGATGTTCGCGCCGTATGCCGGGACGCGCGCCGGCGCGGATTCGGATTCGAAGGCGACCAGTTCGCCCGGCACGACGAGCCCTTCGGGTGTCGGGGGCATGCCCGGCATGTTCAATCCCTGGGCGAACGCGTTGCCGTTCATGCCCGGCGCGGCGAGCGCAGGCACGCAAGCGGCGACGGCGATGCAGCCTTTCCAGGCCGCGCAGGAGGCATGGCTCGACTTCGCGTCGCGCTTGTCCAGCGGTTCGGTGCAAAGCTACATGACCGGCTTCGAGCGCACCTTCGGCGGATTGTTCGATGCGCTGGGCTTCGGACCGATGCGCAAGCTGCAGGCAGGGCTCCAGGAGCTCGCGGCCGCGAGCGTGGCGCAGAACCAGTCGCGCGCGGCGTACGGCATGCTGGTGCAGAGCGCGTTCGCGTCCGGGGCGGAGCGGCTGATGAAGCAACTCGCGGGCATGGCCGACGCCGGCGAGCGCGTCGAGAGCGTGCTGACGCTGCTTCGCATGTGGGCCGTCAGCACCGAGCAGGCCGTGCACGAGGTGCTGCAGTCCGAGCGCGGGTTGGAAGCGACCGCGGCGATGACGCGCGCGGGCCTCGCGCATCGCAAGAAGCTGCAGCAGGTCGCGGGCATCGTCGCCGATTCGCTGGACATGGCGACGCGCCGCGAGATCGACGAGGTGTACCGCGAGATCCACGAGCTCAAGCGCGAGGTTCGCGCGCTGCGCAGCGCGGCGGCGTCGCCGTCCCAGCCGGCGCAGGCGCCGCGTGCCCCATCCACCCGAAGGAAGCCGAAATCATGAATCCAGCCGACCAAGCCATGCTTGCCTCGCGCGCCGCGGCGGCGGTCGCGATCACGCCGACGTCGCTGGCCAAGGAGCTCGACGACGCGCGCAACAAGCTCAGCCGCGGCATGGCCCGGCTGGCGGAGGTCTCCGAAGAGGATCTGGCCATCGCCACCGTTCCCCGCGACGAGGTCTGGCGCGAGGACATGGTGCGGCTCTACCGCTGCAGGCCGACGGTCGACAAGCCGCACGCGGTGCCGGTGCTCATCACCTACGCGCTGGTCGGACGCTTCCAGATGATCGACCTGGAAGTCGACCGCTCGCTGGTGCGCAAGCTCCTGGCGCAGGGCTTCGACGTGTACTTCGTGGACTGGGGCACGCCGGGACGCGCGCAGCGCTGGCTCAACATCGACGACTACGTTTCGGGATATCTGGATCGCTGCGTCGACTTCATTCGCCAGCGCTCGGGCGAGGACAAGATCAACCTGCTGGGCATCTGCCAGGGCGGCGTGTTCACCGCGTGCTACGCGGCGCTGTTCCCGCAAAAGATTCGCAACCTCGCCTTCACGGTCACGCCGATCGACTTTCACGGCGACATGCGCGAGCCGCAAACCGGCTCTGGATATATGAATCAATGGGCGCGAGCGCTCACTCCGGAAGATATCGACCAGCTCGTGGATGTGTATGGAACCGCGCCCGGCAGCCTGGTCGGCTTCGCCTTCCTGATGATGAATCCGGTCTCCAACGTGACCAAGTACACGATCGATCTGATCGACGTGCTCGATGACGAGACGCGGTTGCTCGGCTTCCTGCGCATGGAGCGCTGGATCGCCGATCGTCCGGATCATCCCGGCGAGGTCGTCCGGCAGTGGTTCAAGGATCTCTACCAGCAGAACAAGCTCATCAAGAACGAACTGGTGCTGGGCGGGCGCACGGTCGACCTTCGCGACATCACCATGCCCGTGCTCAACATCTATGCGACCGGCGACACCATCATCCCGGTGTCGTGCTCCAAGGGCGTCGAGAAGTACTTCGGCACCGACGACTACACCGAGGTCGCTGTCCCGGGCGGTCACATTGGGACGTTCGTCGGCGGCAAGGCGCAGAAAATTCTCGCGCCGACGCTGGCCGAGTGGTTCAAGGCGCGCAGCGACTGACGTCCTGGGAAGGTGGGCACGGCGATTGCTCATCATCTTCGCGACGCTTGTCGCGCACAGATGAGCCCGCGCCACGGCGCGAGCGACGAACACGTGCAGCGTCGTTGACGTCCATCGTCGCGCGTTTCGGAGTGAGGCGAGGCTCCAGCTTGTACGTGACAATGGCGAGCGATTTTGTGTAACGCCGTCGACGTAGTCACCGCTTCGACCTAACGCGTCACATCGCGCCGAACCTCGGCAAAGCCCGCCGGCTTTGTCTCTGTCGAGTCTCGTACCGCTTTTCGTTCGCAGGGTTCCGAAAATCCGGGCTCAGCGACCGTTCATCCGGCTGCCCCAACTGTTGTGAACACCGGCATACCTCTTGCGAGAAGAACGTCGCGAGAGGGAGATTTCGCACGAGCTCTTATTCGAAGACCAGTGACCAACGAGTTAGCACCATGTGCCGTACAAGGGAGCACTCAACAGCCTACCGCAGTCCCGCCGATTCCCGGCGCGGGACGCGCTTGGTTTTGTCGAAGGTGGCGGCGCGAGCGCGCGGATTCAGCCTGATCGACATTCTCACCGCGGTCGCCATCGTCGGCATTCTGGCGACCATCGCATGGCCCGCGTATCTGTCCGCGGTTCGCAAGAGCAATCGTTCGGCAGCCGAAGCGCATCTGTCGGACATCGCGCAGCGCCAGCAGCAGTATTTGCTCGACCAACGCGGCTTCGCGTCGGACCTGACGACCCTGGGCGTGGCCACGCCCGCCACGGTCGTTCCCTTTTACACGATCACCATCGTTGCGTCCGGCGGGCCGCCGCCGAACTTCACGGCGACCGCGACGCCGGTGGGCTCACAAGCTGCCGATCTTTCGGGACAGGCGTTGACGATCACCAATACCGGTGCAAAGGGCCCCTCGGGGGCATGGTAGGAGGCGAGATGAAACAGATCAAAAGCGAATTCGTGAACAACTGCATGCGACGCGAGGTCCGGTCCGGGCGCGTGCGCCTGGGTGGCTTCACCGTGGTGGAGATGCTGACGGTGGTGGCGATATTCGGCATCCTTGCCACGACCGCCGCACCGTCGTTCTCCTCGCTGATCGCGAGCAAGCGCGCCGACTCGACAGCGACCGACCTCTACGTCGCGCTCGTCGAGTCGCGCAGCGAAGCGACCAAGCGCAACGCCAGCGCCACGCTCGCACCCAAGTCAGGCGGCTGGCAAAACGGCTGGCAGATGAGCGTCGTCGACCCCAGCAACAACGCCCGTACGCTGACACTGGGCGATCACCCGGCAGCGAGCAACGTCACGGTCACCGGCCCGGACACCGTGGTCTACCAGAGCTCCGGCCGCGTGCAGGGAAGCACCAATCCCGCGTTCATGGTCACCGTCACCAGCGGATCGAACATCGAGCAGCGATGGGTGTGCGTCGACCTGAGCGGTCGTCCTCTGGTGAGAAGTTCGACATGCCCCTGATCCACACCTCGATGCGTCGGCGCGCACTCCGGGGCTTCGCCCTGATGGAGGTGTTGCTGACCATCGTGATCCTCGCCTTCGGATTGCTCGGACTGCTCGGCATGCAAAGCCGGATGAGCAACGCCGAGGTCGAGGCCTATCAACGCGCGCAGGCGACGCTGCTGGTGGCGGACATGGCCGACCGCATGCGCGCGAGCCCATTTGCGGCGTGCAGCAGCGCGATCGCGACCGATGCGCAGCGCAATACATGCATGGCGAATCGGCTGCAGGCCTACGTGACGAATTCGCCGCTGGGCACCGGCGACAACCAGCCGGCCGACTGCAGCTCCCAAGGCGATCGGCTCGGCGCGTGACGAATGCGAATGGAGCAACGCACTCAAGGGTGCCGCCGAAACCAATGCCTCGTCGGTCAGCGTCGGCGCGATGGCTGGCGCGCGCGGCTGCATCGAGGAAATGCAGGCTCCCGACTCCGTCTGCGGGTGTGTGCACTCCGGGCATCTACCGCGTAAGCGCCGTATGGCAGGGTCTCAATCCCACCGTCGCGCCGAGCATCTCCTGTGGCGCAGGATCGTACGGCAGCAACGAGAGCCTGCGTCGCGTCATCGCCGCGCGCGTTTCCATCGGGCTGCCACTGTGCAAATGACACGCAGTCGCCGACACTCCGGCTTCACGCTCGTCGAGCTGATGGTTTCCGTCACGCTTGGCAGCATGGTCATGGCGGTGCTCGCGGTCGCGTTCGTGAGCAGCAGCCAGGCACGGCGCGAAACCGACCAGGCTAGCCGCCAGGTCGAGAACGGCCGTTACGCGATGCAGTTGATCAGCGACGACCTGGCGCTTGCCGGCTACTACGGAGAGTTCGATCCGTGGCCGATGTCCTCGCCCGCGGCCAAGCCGGACCCGTGCGCGACGTCGGTTGCATCTCTCAAGAGCGCCATGCCGCTGCACGTCCAGGGCTACGACAATCCGACCGCCTCCACCGCCGCGACGCTGACATGCCTGTCCGACGTGCGAGCCGGCACCGACATCGTGGTGATCCGCCGCGTCAGCACCTGCATCGCCGGCAGCGCGGGCTGCGACGCTTTCGCAGGCGGCACGACGCAGGCGTGGTTCCAGGCGTCGCTATGCGCCAGCGCCACCGAGCTCGACTCGTCGATCCTCACCGATTACTACGCGATGGACACCGTCGTCGCCGGCCTCACCAGACACAAGCGCGATTGCGCGACGCTGGCCGACTTCCATCGCTTCGTCACGCACATCTACTTCGTCGCGAACAACGACAACGCCGGCGACGGCATCCCCACGCTCAAGCGCGCCGAGTTCGGCGCTACCGGATTCACCATCGTTCCCCTCGTCGAGGGGATCGAGAACCTGCAGTACGAGTATGGCCTGGATACCAGCGTCGTTCCGGACGGCGCGCCCGACGTATTCACCGCCGATCCGGACAACTACACGGGCGCCGGCACTGCGGGAGCCATAGGCAACTGGCGCAACGTCGTCTCGATGCGTGTCAACCTGCTCGCGCGCAACACCGACTCGACCCCCGGATACACCGATACCAAGGTGTACACGCTCGGCCGCAACGCCGACGGCAGTGCCAATACCTGTACGCCGGCGTCATCTGTGCTTTGCTACCCGATTGCCTACAAGCGGCACGCGTTCGTCGCCGAGGTGCGGCTGACCAACCCCGCCGCGCGCGGCATCACGCCATGAGAACGATGCCAAGCCGCCAGCGCGGCATCGTGATGGTCATGGGCCTGATCATGCTCGTGCTCATGACGCTGCTCGCGTTGACCACGCTCAACCTTGGCAAGAGCAGCCTGCAGATCGTCGGCAACATGCAGGTGCAAAAGCAGGTCATGGGGGCGGCGCAGGAAGCCATCGAGGACGCGATCAGCACCACGCGCCTTTTCCTGAGCCCGACCGCGATATATCTCGCTCCCTGCGCCGGCACCAACACCAAGTGCGTCGATGTCGATGGCGACGGCCATCCGGACATCACGGTGGCGCTGACGCCCACGCCGACCTGCGTCAAGGCGCAGATCATCAAGAATGCGTTCGTGAACCTGAATCTGAACGATCCCAACGACCAGGCCTGCGTGCTCTCCACGAGCCAGACGTTCGGCATCGCAGGGGCATCGACGGCGAATTCGCTCTGCTCGGACACCGTTTGGCAGATTCGCGCCGAGGCCACCGACGGTGTGACGCAGGCCAAAGCCATCGTCACCGAAGGTGTCGCGGTACGCGTGGCATCCGATGTCGTCGCTACATTCTGTCCCTGAGCTACCGGAAAAAATCATGATGAAATCGAGCTCGCGCGCATCTGCACCGTTCGCGTTCCTGTTTTGCCTAATGACGGCACTGATGCCGTCGCCCGCGCTCGCTGACGACACCGATATCTTCGCGGGATCCTCGGGCGGCTCTGCCGGCAATCCCAACGTCCTGATCATCATCGACAACACATCCAACTGGTCCGCGCAAAGCCAGCACTGGCCCGGGGGCGTCACCCAGGGCCAGGCGGAGCTGCTGGCGATGAAGAACGTCATCGGCAACCTCGGCGGCGGACCCAGCGTCGATGCTGCAATCAACGTCGGGCTGATGATGTTCACCGACAGCGGCACCGGTCGGGCCGGCGGCTATATCCGCTACGCGATGCGACCGATGACGGTCGCCAACAAGATCGTTTTCCAGGCCCTGATGCAGCGCATCTACGACAACTTCGGGACACCCTCGGAGAAAACCGCCTCGAGCGCCGACTACGGCGATGTGCTGTTCGATGCCTTCAAGTATTTCGGGGGCTTTACCAGCCCGTCGCACGCCAACGATGGCGTTGCCGGAACGCCGCAGGATGCGACGCACTTCGGACCGATCGTGTTCAACCAGCGCCAGGACAAATACACTGCGCTTGCAGATGTGGCCGGTTATACGAGCGGCGCGATGACGACCTACAGCCCTGCGATCGCAGACACCAGCTGCGCCAAGAATTACATCGTTTTCATCGGCAACGGCTTCCCCGACGCCGACAACTATGCGTGGCTCAGCGGCATCGGCGGCGTGACCGCCGAGATCGCGGTACCGAACTTCGTGACCAGCAGCGCGACGGTTACGGTCGACGGCGGCTACGGAGCGTGCTCCAAGAGCAATGGCCCGTCCACGACCGGCAATACCTGCCCGGCGGGGACCAACGTCGTCGCCAATACCAACCGCTCCCTGAGCCCGAATACGTGTACCGCGCCGAACAAGCAATGGGGTGTCGACTGCACCTACACGCAAACCACGGTCACGCCCACCGGAACGTTCTCGGTCCCGCCCAGCAACAAGGCGCGAGCCGCCGACGAGTGGACGCGGTACATGTACCAGACCGACGCGAGTGTGATCAGCGACCGGCAGAACATCACCACGTACACCATCGACGTTTTCAATGCTCAGCAAAGTCCCGACCAAACGGGATTATTGATGAGCATGGCGCGGGTCGGAGGCGGCAACTACTACTCGGCGACCAACCAGGGGCAGATCGAGACCGACCTGGGGAAGATCTTTGCCGAAATTCAGTCGGTCAACTCGACCTTCGCGTCCGCCAGCCTCCCGATCAGCGCGACCAATCGCGCGTTGCGCGACAACCAGGTGTTCGTCGGCGTCTTTCGTCCCGATCCGGACCTCAAGCCGCGGTGGTTCGGCAACCTGAAACAGTATCAGCTCATGCTCGATGCGAGCAGCGGCGTCGCGCTCGCCGATGCGAGCGGCGCCGCCGCGGTCAATCCGCTGACGGGCTTCATCACCAGCTGCGCGACGAGCTACTGGACGACCGACTCGAGCACCTACTGGTCCGACGTGCCACTCAATCCTCTTCCGGCGGGGCTTTGCAGCACGTCGGGGAACAGCAAATGGTCCGATGCTCCGGACGGTCCCTTTGTCGAAAAAGGCTCGGTCGCAGAGGTAATCCGCAAAGGGAACAATCCGCCGACGACCAACACGACGCCGACGTGGACGGTGAACCGAACGATGAACACGTTTTCGAGCGGAGCGTTGGCAGCGCTGTCGACGACGACGTCGGGCCTCGCGCAGAGCATCGTCGACTTCACCTCCGGCAAAGACGTCAACGACGAGAACGCCAACGGCAACCTGACCGAGACGCGGCCATCGATCCATGGCGATGTCATCCACTCGCGGCCGCTCGCCATCGACTACGGCGGATCGACCGGAGTAAGCGTTTTCTACGGATCGAACGACGGCGCGTTGAGAGCGGTCGACGCGTCCAGCGGCAAGGAACGCTGGGCATTCGTCGCCAACGAGTTTTTCTCGACGCGCACGACCTCCGGCGGGGTTTCGCCGCTGCAGCGCCTCAAGGAGAATTCGCTGCTCGTTTCCTACGGGACTGCGCCGCTGGCGGGTTCACAACCCCGCGACTATCTGTTCGACGGCTCGATCGGCATCTATCAGAACGCGGACAGCTCCAAGGTCTGGATCTTCCCCACCATGCGCCGCGGCGGAAGGATGATCTACGCGCTCGATGTGACCACACCGGGATCCCCGAGCTACAAGTGGAAGGTAGGCTGTCCCAATCTCACCAACGACACCGGCTGCACCGCGGGAATGTCCGGCATCGGCCAGACTTGGTCGATGCCCAACACCGCCTTCATCAAGGGCTATTCGACCACCAGCCCCATCGTCGCCGTCGGAGGCGGCTACGACGCCTGCGAGGATGCGAATTCCTCGTCGCCTGCGTGCTCGAGCCCGAAAGGCAATCACGTCTACATCATCGATGCGGGCACCGGCACCGTGATCCGGACCTTCGACACCGAGCGCAGCGTCATCGCCGATGTCGTGTTTGCCGATACCGATTTCGACGGGTACCCCGATTACGCGTATGCAGTCGACACCGGCGGAAGCATCTACCGGCTCGACTTCGTCGACGTCACCAAGACGCCGCTCGCCAGCGCGTCGTGGTCTATTCACACCGTCGCCTACACCAGCGGGTCGGGGCGCAAGTTCCAATACGCACCGGCGCTGCTGCCCAACAAGGGCAAGGTCTATCTCGCCCTCGGCTCGGGCGACCGCGAGCACCCGCTGAGCACGCACTATCCCTATACCTCGCCCGTCATCAACAGGTTCTACATTTATCTCGACGACCTGGCGGCGGCGCCGGCAGACAAGGCATCGGCGGTAAACCTCGATTCCACCAGCTTGTTCAGCGATTTCACGTCGAACCCGTCGTGCGGTGGCACCACCATATTGCCGAACTCGAGCCAGAAGGGTTGGTACCTGACCCTTGACCAGCACGGCGTTGGCGAGCAAACGGTGACCTCGGCGACGATCGCCGGAGGGATGTTCACCTTCAGCACCAACCGCGCGATTCCGCCTGCTGCAGGAACATGCAGCACGACGCTCGGTGAAGCGCGCGGGTATCTGGCCAATCTGTTCAGTGGCTCCGGTGCGATCGGCGTCGAGGGCAGTTGTGGCGGTGTTCAATCGTCCGTGTTTGTCGGCGGTGGGTTGCCGCCATCGCCGGTGATCGCGACGGTAGTGGTAGGCACGGAAACCAAGACCGTGCTGATCGGTGCTATTCAGAAGAACAAGGATGTTCCGAGCTCGCCGATCGGGGCTCAGCAAGTCAATCCCCCGCTCAACTTCAAGCGCAAGATGCTCTACTGGTTCAATTCGGGGACCGACAGCAAGTAGCTCGCCCAGTAGCAGCCTGTATGCACCTGGGCCGATGCCAGCCTCAACCGTGGGACCGGGGGCACCGAGCCGGCCGCCGATTCCCGGTGGATCGGGGCGTCTGACTCGCCCCGTCCACCCCTAGGCGACGCTGCGCGCGAACCTCGCGCCGTAGAGATTCACCGCCAATCCCGCGAAAAGGACGACGACGCCGGCCATCTGCAGCGCGCTCAGGCCCTCGCCGAGGAAAAGCAGGCCGCTTGCCAGTCCCGTCACGGGTATCAGCAGCGCGAAGGGCGCGATCAGCGCAGTCGGGTAGCGGTGCAGCAGCCGCGCCCACGTGCCGAATCCGAACAGCGTCGCACCCCATGCCATGAACAGCACGCATCCCCACGTCAATGCGCTCGCCGATGCCAGCGCCTCCCCGACCGCCGGCCCGCCTTCGAGCAGGTAGGAAATCACCGCCAGCGGAATCGGTGGAACAAGGCTCGACCACACCACCAGCGCAAACATGTCCGCCGCGTACGCGCCCGCGGCGCGCTTGGCGACGATGTTGCCGACAGCCCAGGCAAACGCCGCGGCGATCACCAGCACAAATCCGAGCAGCGTCGCGCCGTCGCCGACCTTGTGTATGCCGAGCAGCGCCAGGCCGACCGCCGCGACGGCCGCTCCGATGAGGTTGTGCCGCTGAAAGTGATCTTGAAGGAACACGATGCCAAGCGCGATCGTAAAAAACACCTGCACCTGGATCACCAGCGATGCGAGCCCCGCGGGCATTCCCTTGGCGATGCCGACAAAGAGCAGACCGAACTGGAACACGCCGATGGCCAGCCCATAGCCGGCGACATAGATCCAGGGAATGCGCGGCCGCTTGACGAAGAAAACCAGCGGAATCGCGGCGAACAGGAAGCGCAGCGCGCACAGCGCGAACGGCGGCAGCTCGCGCAGACCCACCTTGATGGGTACGAACGAAAAACCGAACACGGCAACGACCGTCAGCGTCAACGCCAGATCGCGAGGGGAAATGCGGGTTTTCAGCAAGCCTTCTGCTTCCCGGCGCTAGAGGTCGACCACGCGGCGCGACTGCAGCGATTCGCGCAGCGCGATGGCGATGCGCGTCGCCTCGGTGGCGTCGTGCAGCGTCAGCGCCGGGGCGAAATCGTCGAGCACCGCGTCGACGAAATGGTTGGTCTCGTGCAGGAATGCCTCCTCGAAGCGCTCGTAGAAAGTCGGCGTGCACTCGTTGCGCACGCCGTGCGCATCGGAGATGTCGACGCGGTTGCGCCGCGGGTTCTGGCCGACCGCCAGCCTGCCCGCGGTGCCGAAGATCTCGGTCGAGGTCTCGTGGCCGTGCGCCATCGTGCGCGAGGCGTAGAAGCAGGCCATCTTGCCGTCGGCAAACTCGCAGGTCGCGACGCCGTTGTCGACGTCGCCGAATTCGCGCAAGCCCTCGTGCAGCGCGATCACGCCGGTCGCGAACACGCGCCGCGGCTGCGGATTGCCCAACAGCCAGCGCGCCAGGTCGATGTCGTGGACGGTGCAGTCGAGGAAGATGCCGCCGCTGGTCGGCGCGAAGCGCACGAAAAACCCCGACGGATCGTTCATGTCGAGATTCTGCGAGCGCACCAGGAACGGCCGGCCGATGGCGCCCGCCTGGATCTTGTCCCACGCGTCGCGATAGCTGGGGTCGAAGCGGCGGCCGTAGCCGATCATGACCTTGAGCTGCGGATGGCGCGCCGCTTCGTCGGCGACGCGCGCGCAGTCGGCGAGCTCGAGCGACAGCGGCTTCTCGCAAAAGACGTGCTTGCCGGCGGCGAGCGCCTGCAGGATCTGCTGCGCATGCAGCGAGGTCGGCGTCACCAGGAACACCGCGTCGACGCTCGCGTCGGCGAGCAGCGCCGCGTAGTCGCGGTGCAGCCGCGTCACGCCGAGCGCGCGCGCCGCCGCGAGCTCGTCGTCGACCGGACTGCAGGCGGCGACCAGCTCGGCGCGCGGTACGCGCTGCGCGAGGTTCTCGGCGTGCCGGCGGCCGAGCCGGCCGAGTCCGACGATGCCGACCCTGAGCTTCGCCGCGCTCATCCTGAAGTCGCGCCGCGTTCGTTCGCCTTCACAGCTCGATCATTCGCTTTTCGCGCCACGAGCGCGTCGCGGCGTCGGCGAGCTCGAGCGCCTTGACGCCGTCGTGAATGGTCGTGCTGACCGGCTTGCCGTGCTCGATCGCGTCGAAAAAATGCGCCATCTCCGCGGCGTAGGCGACGCGATAGCGCTCGAGGAAAAAATGCTCGGGCTTGTCGATGCTGACCGCGGTCGCGGTCGATGCCGTCACCTCGGTCGGCCGGTGATTGCCGGCCTGCAGCATGCCCTTGCTGCCCAGCACCTCGAAGCGCTGGTCGTAGCCGTACGCGGCGCGGCGGCTGGTGCTGATCTGCGCGATGCGCTGGCGGCGGGTGCGAATGATGACGGCGGTCGAATCGACGTCGCCGGCGCTGGCGATGGCGGGATCGGTGAGGCAGCTGCCGGTGGCGTAGACGCTCGCGGCCTCGTCGTCGAGGATCCAGCGGAAAATATCGAAGTCGTGGATCAGCATGTCCTTGAAGATGCCGCCCGAGCGCGCGATGTAGTCGATCGGCGGCGCGGCCGGGATCGCGGCTGGTGACCAGCAGCATCTCCGGATCGCCGATCTCGCCGTCGACGAGGCGCTTCTTGAGCGCGGCGAACGTCGGATCGTAGCGCCGCTGGAAGCCGATCATGCAGGTGACGCCGGCGCGCGTGATGGCCTGCGCGCAGGCGCGCGCGCGCACCACGTCGAGATCGACCGGCTTCTCGCAAAAGATCTGCTTGCCCGCCGCGGCCGAGCGCTGGATGAGGTCGGCGTGCGTATCGGTGCTCGAAGCAGATGACGACCGCGCGCACGGCTTCGTCGGCGAGCGCGGCTTCGGCGAGTGCGCACTTCGGCGCGGTGCTTCGCCGCCATCTCGACGGCGGCGGCGCGGTTGATGTCGACCACGTACTTGAGCTTGACGCCGGGCTGGCGCACGAGGTTGCCGGCGTGGATCTGTCCGATGCGCCCGGCGCCGAACAATGCGACTTCGATCATGGCTTGTCTCCCTGGGTCTGGTGCTCGGCTTGAGCATCCATTCGTGCGCCGGATCGTTCTTGAAATGCCACTCGCGCTTCGGTCCCGCCATCACGTTGAGGTAATACGAGTCGTAGCCGTAGGGCACGACCACCGGATGATAGCCGCGCGGCACCATCACGACGTCGTGATTCTCGACCGCGAGCGATTCGTCGATCGAGCGATCGTCGGTGTAGACGCGCTGGAACGCGAAGCCCTGCGCCGGGTCGAGCCGGTGGTAGTACGTTTCCTCGAGCGAGCTTTCCACCGGTGGATTGTCGGTGTCGTGCTTGTGCGGCGGATAGCTCGACGAGTGCCCGCTCGGCGTGACCACCTCGACCACGCAGCAGATGCTACGCCGGCTCGGTCTGCGGCAGGATGTCGCACACGTAGCGCGTGTTGGCTCCGCTGCCGCGCGCGAAGCGCTTCATCGACGCGGGCTCGATCAGCCGCGCCGGCAGCGAGCCGCCGCCGGGTGCGCTGGCGACGCCGATCTCGGCGTCGGTGTGCGCGCCGACGCGGACGTGCTCGCCGCTGGGCAGGTACACCGCGTAGGGCGCGCGATCGTCGAACACGCTGCCGCGCTCGCCGATTTCGCGCCACGATTGCCGGCTGCGTCGCCACGCTCACCTTGCCGCGAAAGCACGACGATGCACAGCTCGTCGGCGGGCGATGCGGGCAGCACGATTTCCTCGCCGGCGCGCAGCCGGTACGCCGCGAAGCCGACGTAGCGCCAGCCGGCCGACTTGCGGCGTGACCGCGACGATGTCGCGCGCGCGCCGATCGGCTTTGACCAGCAGGCTCATAGGAGTACTCCGCGCTGCGCGCTGCGGTATTCGGACTCGGGGCGGCCGATCGCGCTCATGCGGTCCTCATGCGCGCTCGCCGCGCGCCGGCGCGCACCGGGCGCCTCGCCGCGCTCGACTTCGCCCACCAGCGCGCGCAGATGGTCGTAGCCCATTTTCGCGTAGCGGTAGCTCGGCGCGACGGCCGGATCCTGCTCGGCTTCGACGACCAGCCAGCCCGCGTAGCCGTTCGGCGTGCAGCGTGTCGAGCAGCGGCGCGAAATCGACCGCGCCGTCGCCGGGCACGGTGAACGCGCCGTTGATCACGGCCTCGAGAAAGCTCCAGTTGCGGTTCTTCGCGCGCCGCGATCACTTCGCGGCCGCACGTCCTTGCAATGCACGTGGCAGACGCGCTTGACGTGCCTGGCGAGCATCGCGACCGGCATCGCCGCCGGCAAAGGTCATGTGGCCGGTGTCGAACAGCAGGCCGACCTCGTCGCCGACCAGCGACATCAGCGTGTCGACGTCTTCCGGCGTCTGCACGTACGCGCCCATGTGGTGGTGATAGGCGAGGCGCACGCCGCGCGCAAGGCGTGTGGCGCGCCAACGCGGTGACGCGTTCGGCGTAGCGCTTGCCAGTCGTCCTGCTCGTGAGAAGCGCGGCCGCTTGTACAGCGGCGCCGGCGCGCCCTGGATGCTGTCGGCGACCTCGCCGTAGACCATGACCGTGGCGCCGTTGTCGGCGAGCAGCGCGAGATGCGCGCCGACCGCGGCGATCTCCTCGTCGACCGAGCGGCGCGCGAGCCGTCCCGAGTACCAGCCGGACACGAGCGCGAGGCCGTGCCGCGACAGCACCGCGGCGAGCGCCTTCGACTCGCGCGGAAACTTGTTGCCGAGCTCGAAGCCCTGGTAGCCGATCGCTCTTGCCTTCGGCGAGCGCGACTTCGAGCGGCGTCTCGCCGCCGAGCGAGGGCAGGTCGTCGTTGCTCCACGAGATCGGATTGATGCCGATCTTCACGCGAATCGACAGCGGCTTCGCGCTCATGGCCGCTGCTCGCCTGCTTGGCCTTGCTCGTACGCGGCGCGCGCCTCGCGCACCGGCTCGCGCGTCGGAGACCTCGGGCACCGCGACTTCCCACCACCAGCCGCCTTCCTCGGTCGTGCGCGCGGGATCGGTCTCGATGCGCGATCACGGTCGTGCGCGTCGCGGCGCGGGCGCGCGCAGCGCCGCTTCGAGCTCGGGAATCGTCTTCACGTTCTCGGCGAGCGCGCCGAGCGAGGCGGCGTGCGCCGCGAAGTCGATGCGCGGCGCGCCGTCGGCGCCCTGCACGCAGTCGTCGAACAGGTTGTTGAACGGCGCGCCGCCGCAGGCCTGCTGCAGGCGGTTGATGCAGCCGTAGCCGCGATTGTCGAGCACGACGATGATGAGCTTCATGCCGAGCATCACCGACGTCGCGATCTCGGAGTTGAGCATCAGGTAGCTGCCGTCGCCGACCATCACGATCACCTCGCGGTCGGGCTTCGCCATCTTCGACGCCGAGTCCGCCGGCGATCTCGTAGCCCATGCACGAGTAGCCGTACTCGATGTGGTAGCCGCCGGGCGTCGACGGTGCGCCAGAGCTTGTGCAGCTCGGCCGGCAGCGTGCCGGCGGCGCACACGACGATGTCGTCGGCGGGCGAGTCGCTCGCCGAGCGCTGCACCGCGCCGATCACCTCGCCCTCGTACGGCAGCGCGGCATCGCGCCGGCCGGTGATGCGCTCGATCGCGCCGCGCCAGTCGTTCGCGAGCCGCGGTCGCGCGCGCGTGCCACGACGCTTCGGCGCGCCAGCGCGCCGAGCGCGCGCGACAGCGCGTCGAGACCCGCGCCGGCGTCGGCCAGCAGCGCGAGGCCGCGCCACTTGATCGCGTCGAAGGCGTTCACGTTGAGGCTGACGAGCTTCGCGTCCGTCGAACAACGAATGCGAGCCGGTCGTGAAATCCTGCAGCCGCGTGCCGACCGCGAGCACGACGTCGGCGTCGCGCGCGAGCGCGTTGGCGGCGGGCGAGCCGGTCACGCCGATCGCGCCCAGCTGCAGCGGATGATCCCACGGCAGCGCGCCCTTGCCGGCCTGCGTCTCGGCGACCGGGACCCCGTGCGTGTCGGCGAACGCGCGCAGCGCATCGCCGGCCAGGCGTAGAGCACGCCGCCGCCGGCAGATCAGCAGCGGACGCTTCGCGCCGCGCAGCATCGCCGACGGCGCGCTCGATCTCGGTTCATCCGGCGGGCGGCGCGCGAAGTCGATCGTCGTCGTGCGGCGAAGATCGCTTCCGGATAGTCGTACGCCATCGTCTGCACGTCCTGCGGCAGCGCCAGCGTCACCGGGCCGCAGAGCGCGGCATCGGTCAGCACGTGCAGCGCGCGCGGCAGCGCGGTCAGCAGCTGCTCGGGATGCGACGATGCGGTCGAAGTAGCGCGACACCGGCCGCAGGCAATCGTTGGCCGAGACGGTGCCGTCCTGGAAATCCTCGACCTGCTGCAGCACCGGGTCGGGCGCGCGCGAGACGAACACGTCGCCGGGCAGCAGCAGCACCGGCAGGCGGTTGACGTGCGCGAGCGCCGCGGCGGTGACGAGGTTGGTCGCGCCCGGACCGATCGACGTCGTGCACGCCATCATCCGCCGGCGCATGTTCGCCTTCGCGTAGGCGATCGCCGCGTGCGCCATCGCCTGCTCGTTGTGGGCGCGATAGGTCGGCAACGCGTCGCGATGCGCGTACAGCGCCTCGCCGATGCCGGCGACGTTGCCGTGGCCGAAGATCGCGAACACGCCGCCGAACAGCGGCAGCTTCGCGCCGTCGACGTCGACGCGCAGCGCCGCGAGATAGCGCACCAGCGCCTGCGCCATGGTGAGCCGGACATGCTCGCGCGGCGCTCCGTGCGCCTGCGGCTGCGCGTGATCGCGCGCCGTCATCGCGTCGCCGCGCTGCGACTTCGCGCCACGCGTCGATCAGCGTCTCGAAGCGCTCGCGCACGAGGCGCTTCAGCGCGGCGTCGTCGAGGTCGCCGGCGAGCCAGCGCTTCGACGGCTCGTGGAAGATCGTGCGGCCGACCGCGAAGCCGCGGCAGGTCGAGCTCGCGCGCGCCTCGCGAAATCCGGCGCGAAGCTCGTCGATCGTGCGCCGACAGTCCGAGCAGCACGACGCCGCGGCAGTACGGGTCGCGCTCGGCGATCAGCGCATCGATCGGCGCCCATTCGGCGGCGGCATCGGCTCGAGCTTCCACCACTCCGGAAAGATGCCGAGGTTGTAGAAGCGCTTCAGCGCGCGCAGCACCGTGTCCGGCGCGCGCGGCAGCTGCGGCGGCGGAATGACCTCGAGCAGCAGCTCGTGGCCGCTCGCCTGCATGGCGTCGTAGAGCGCGCGGATCTGCGCTTCCTGCTCGAGCCGGTAGCCCGATGTCGTCGTCGGGATGGAACTTGACCAGGCACTTGACGACGTGCTCGTGCGGCCACGCGATGAGCTGCGTGCCGATCGAGCGGCCGCGATCGAACTCCAGCGGATTCGAGCCGGGCAGCTCGACCGGGCGGCCGATCCACCAGCCGCGGCCGGTCGCCGCGTTGAGCGCGTCCTGGCCGTAGCGATCGTCGCACAGGATGCCGATGGCGGCTCCGAGAGCCGAGCGCGGACTCGAGTCTCGGCGACGGCGTCGACGAACAGCTGCTTCAGCGCGCGCGATGCGCGCCTCGTCGGCGCCGGCTTCCTGCGCGAGCTCGAAGAACTGGTTGCGGTGATCGAAGGCGAACGCGAACACCTCGGGATGCGCCGGTCGCGGCGCGGTGACGCGATGCAGCCGCGTGAGCGTCGCGTCCTGGTCGGGGCGCGGGATTTCGTCGGCGTGCGCGAGGTAGTAGTCGAGCTCGACGCGCGTCGGCATCGCCGGCGCGCAGCCGTGGCGCGACACGACCAGCGCGCCGCAGGCGTTGGCGTAGCGGCAGCAGGCGTCGTAGTCCTCGCCGCGCACCCAGCCCGACAGGAAGCCCGCCGAGAACGCGTCGCCCGCGCCGAGCACGTTCAGCACTTCGACCTCGACGCCCTTGCCGTTGAACGCGTCGTCGAGCGAGCGCGGAATCGCGCCGTCGATCACCGCGCAGCCGAGCGGCCCGCGCTTGACCACCAGCACCGCCTTGCGTGACCGCGCGCACCGCGGCGAGCGACTCCATGATGTCGGTGCTGCCGCCGGCGATGTTGAATTCCTCGATCGTGCCGATGACGAGGTCGAACTTCGGCAGGATGCGCTGCAGGTGCGCGGTGACGGTGTCGGACTCGATGAAGCGCGTCTCGCCGTCGCCGCGCACGGTGAGCCCCCAGAGCACCGGCCGGTAGTCGATGTCGAGGACCGTGCGCACGTCGTTGCGGCGCGCGCGGTCGAGCGCGAGGTTGCTGATGCGATCGATGTACTCGGTCGAGAAATGCGTGCCGGTGATCAGCAGCGCGCGGCTTTGCGCGATGAACGCCTCGTCGACATCGGCCTCGGCGATCGCCATGTCGGCGCAGTTCTCGCGCAGGAAGATGAGCGGGAACGTGTCCTTGTCCTTGATGCCGAGCACGACCGCGCCGGTGAGCCGCGACGGGTCGATGCTGACGTGGCTGACGTCGCAGCCTTCGCGCGCGATCGTCTCGACCAGGAAGCGGCCGATGCGCGTCGTCGCCGACGCGCGAGATCAGCGCCGCCTTCAGTCCCAGTCGCGCGCAGCCGAACGCGGTGTTGGCCGACGAGCCGCCGAGGTACTTCGCGAAGCTGGTGACGTCCTCGAGGCGCGCGCCGATCTGCTGCGCGTAGAAGTCGACCGCGAAGCGGCCGAGGCAGACGACGTCGAAGCGGCGGTTGGGGGCGAAGTTCGTGGTGTTGCGCATCGTCGGTCGAGGAGCGCGGAAGCGAAATGAGACGTTGGCGAAATGAGGGGGATTCGAGGGTAGGCTCGATGAGCGCCGCGGCACGGCGCTCGCCGGCTGTCTCGCCGTTCAACGACGCTTGACCCAAGGCCAAATTCTAGCCTCGCAGGCTCCGGGAAGCCAGTCGCGCGGGCAACCGCGCGTCACTTCACCGATCCGAGCGTCAGGCCACGAATGATGAAGCGCTGTCCGAGGAACATGAGAAGCACCGCCGGAATCGTCGAGATCACCGACGGCCGCGGCCATTTGCGCGTGCTGGACCTCGTATTGCTGCGCGAAGCGCGCGATCGCGACGGGCACGGTCGCGGTCTCGCGCGAGGTGAGCGATAAGCGCGATGGGGAACTCGTTCCAGCTGAAGATGAATGCCAGGATGCCCGCAGCGATGAGTCCCGGCACGGCCAGCGGCAGCACGACTTTCATGAACGCCTGCAGCGGCCGGCAGCCGTCGATGATCGCGGCTTCCTCGATCTCCGGCGGGATCTCGCGCAGGAACGCCGCACATCAGCCACACCGTCATCGGCAGGTTGATCGTGACGTGGGTGAGGACCAGCGCGGCGCGCGTGTCGTAGAGCCCGAGCTCGCGAAACGCGACGTACCACGGCCCGATCAGCGTCAGCACCGGGATCATGTGGAAGCACCAGCGTCCAGCCGAGGAACGCCGCGGAGACCCACGCGCGGCCAGCGAAAGCGGTGCAGCGAGTACGCGGCCAGCGTGCCGATCGACGAGCACGATCGACGGTGCTGAGCGCCGCCACCACCAGGCTGTTACCGACGTTGCCGGCGAAGTCCGAGCGCCGGCCGAACAGCACGTCGGCGTAGTTGGACAGCGTCGGCGTGAACGGAAATTGCCCGGCGTAGATCGCGATCTGCTACTTGAACGACGCGGTCGCGATCCAGACGAACGGGCCGAGCACGGCGAACAGCGCGAGCGCGACCAGCGCAGGCGAGCCACCATGCGACGTCACGCGGCGCGCCGCGCCACGGCATCGCGCGCATCGCTCGCTGCGATCTCGGCGTCGCGCGCGGTCATTCGCGCTCATGCGGCACCATGCGCAGGCCGCGCCGCGCGCGACCAGCAGGAACGCGACGATCGCGGCGATGACCGCGAGCGACAGCAGCGCGCCGTAGCCGAGCTGGTTCTGCTCGAAGAACACCTTGTACAGATGCAGGTTCACGAGCTCGGTCGCCGTGCCCGGGCCGCCGGAGGTCAGCAGGTACACCTCGTCGAACACCTTGAAGGCGAGGATGCTTCGGAACAGCAGCGCGACCGTCAGCGCCGGCTTGAGCAGCGGAATCTGCACGCGGCGAATGAGCTGCCAGCGCGTCGCGCCGTCGATGCGCGCCGCCTCGAGCACGTCGACCGGCAGCCCCTCGACCGCGGCGAACAGGATCAGGAACACGAACGGCACCCAGTGCCAGACGTCGACCAGGATCACCGACCACAGCGCCAGCGCCGGCGAGCCGAGCCAGTTGACCGGCGACAGGCCGAGCGCCGACCAGCGTCTGGTTGAAGATGCCGAAGTCGTAGTTGTACATGCAGCTTCCACATGCTGCCGATCGCGACCGGCGGCACGAGGATGGGCAGGATCATCGCGGTGCGCACCCAGCCCTTGCCGCGCGTGAGGCCCGCGACCAGCAAGCGCCAGCGCGAGCCCGAGCACCATCTCGACGGCACACCGACACGACGACGAACACGCAACGTGTTGCGCAGCGCCGCGCACCAGCACGTCGTCGCGCGCGAGCATCGACAGGTTGGCGCAGCGGCGTCAACGTCCAGATGTCGCGGCCCTGCGCGAACTCGACCGTCGACAGGCTCATGCGCAGCAGGTTCGCGACCGGGTAGACGCGTCAGCACCGCGAACACCAGCACCGCCGGCAGCAGGCTCCAGTGGCGGAACGGCGCGATCGGCTGCGCGCTGGCGTGTGCGAGTCAGCGCGGGCACGGCGCGGCCGGATGACGCGCCGGAGCCTGTGACGAGGCGGCGCGCTACTCGGGCAACGGCGGCAGCGAGCCGGTCTTGCGGCCGTTCTTGCGGAACAGCTCCTCGATCTCCTTCGCCGCCGTGTTGAGCGCCTTGCCGGAGCTCATCTCGCCGATCAGCGCCTGGTTGAGGCGCAGGCCGAGGATCTGCTCGACCTGCGCGCCTTCGGCGTAGCCCAGCTCCTGCCGCGCGAACTTCTGCGTCTCCAGATACGCGGGCATCCAGCGCAGACTTCGGCTCGCGTGCGCGAGATCGGACGTGTACACGTCGCTGCGATTCGGGATGCCGCCGGCCTGCGCAAAGGCGCGCTGCGCGTCGTAGGTCAGGAACCAGCGCGAGAAGGCGAGCGCCGCCTTTTTCTGCGCATCGGGCGTGTTCTTGGGGATGACCGCGTTCCAGTTGCCGATCACGGCGCCGCTCGCGCCGCCGCGGCCCGCGCGGCAGCGGCGACCGTGTCCAGCTTGCCGACCACCGCCGACTTGGCCGGATCGTCGAAGCTCGCGAACGCGGCGATGACGACGTCGCCCATCGCCGCCTTGCCGGTCGAGAGCAGCTGGATCACGTCGCCCTGGCCGAGCGTGCCGTAGTTGGGCGGACCGCAGCGCTTGAGCAGGTCGATGTAGAGATCGAGCGCCGCCTTGGCCTGCGGGCTGTTGATCGTGACGGTGTAGTCGCCCGCCGCCGGATCCTTCACGACCGTCGCGCCCTCGGCGAGCATGACGCTCTGCCAGTCGTAGCGGATGCCGTTGCCCTTCTCGCCGCGCACGACGAAGCCGTACATCTTCGGCGGGTCGTTGAGCTTGGTGCACGCCGCCGAGCACGTCGTCCCAGGTCTTCGGCGGCGCGATGCCCGCCTGCTTGAGCAGGTCGGCGCGGTAATAGAGCAGCTGCACGTTGCCGAGCACGCGTGTACGCCATCAGCTTGCCGCCGTCGGCGGTGCGCCAGCGCTTCTGCGCGTTCCAGTAGCCCGAGTCGCCGTAGCGACAGCACCTCCTTCGGCAGCGTCGAAGGTGGCATCGATCTCCTTCAGCGGCGCGAGGAAGCCGCCCTCGTAGAACTCGATCGTCCACTGCGGTGTCGAGCATCATCAGGTCGTACGGGCTCTGGCCGCTGCGCACCGCGTTGCGCGCCTTTTCGAGCATGCCGCCGAAGGGCGTCGACGTCGAGCTTGACCTGGTTGCCGGTCTGCTGCTCGTAGAGCTCGACGACCTTCTCGAACGCCGGGTACCACGGCGTCGACGCGATCAGGATCGTGATCGGCGGCTGCTTGCCGACGTCGAGCGAACGGCTTCGGCGCCTGCGCGGTGCGGCTGCGGCGACGGCGGCGGCCAGCGCGGCCGCGAGCAGCACAGCGCGATGCGCGCGCTGCGGATCGCTGCTCATGATCTCCTCCGTGCGTTGTCTTGTTTTAGAGCTGAAGCCGCGGCGTCGGCGTCGACCTGCACGCCGTAGCGATGATAGAACTCGGCCGGCGCGTCGTGCATGCGCAGCACGCGGGCGATGCCGGCGTGGAAGCGCCGCTCGATCGTCGGCATCGCGGAAAGGCCGCTTCTGCTGCGGATCGACCGAGATGTCGTAGAGCGTCGTGCCGACGTCGGGATCGAAGCGCTTGCCGTCCTGCGTCGGGATGCGGCGCGCGTCCTTGAGCGCATCGATGCGCAGGATCGGCATGCCCTTGGTGAAGTCGAAAGGCGCGGCGAGCTTCGCCGTTTTCATTTCCGCGCCGCTGAACAGCGACGAGAGGTGCATCGGCATCAGCGTGTATTCGTGCAGGCCCGGTGCGTACAGGTCCTTCGGATACAGGAAATACGTATAGCGGCCGTCGGTGGCGCCGATGGGGCCGCCGAACATCCCGAAGATGCCCACTTCGCTTTGCTCGCGGTCGGCGCCGAGCAGCGGCAGGATCGAGCGTCCGCGCACCTCGTCGGGCGTGGCAAGTCCGAAGCAATCGAGGAACGTCGGCATCAGGTCCATCGTCTGCGTGAGCGCATTGCGCCGCTCGCCGCCGCGCGCGGCTGACGCCGGGTGGTAGGCGATCAGCGGGATATGCGCGATCTCCTCGTAGTAGGGCTGCAGATTCTTGCCCCACCAGTCGTGCTCGGCCAGAAGAAAGCCGTGGTCGGTGGAAAGGATGAGCGCGGTGTCCTTCCACAGGTCGTGCGCGTCGAAATAGTCGAGCAGCCTGCCGAAGTAATGGTCGCACGCCGCGACCAGCGCCGCGTAGTTGGCGCGGATCTCGGCGATCTCCTCGGGCGAATCCGAGACCTTCTCGTAGTGCGGCCAGTCGAGGATGCCGCCGTCCCAGCCCGTGCGCGTACTGCTCCTTGAAGCGCTTGGGCGCCTGGAAAGGCTCGTGCGGATCGAAGCACTCGAGCATCAGGAACCAGTTGTCGGCGCGATGGTTGACGTCGAGGAACTCGAAGGCCGAATCGAAGCAGCGCGGCAGGCAGAGATCGGGCTCCTCCTGCATGTACTCGCTGTTGATCGCGTGCTGCAGCCGTTTCCAGCCGGCCGCGAAGTCGTAATGCTTGTCGGAATACATCTGCTTGAGGCGCTCGATCGGCGGCTCGACCATCGCCTTCCACGGATCGTATTCCTGGCCGCGGATGAAGTCCCAGGTGCGGAAGCGGCCGTGATACGTCGAGCCGCCGTCCTCGAAGTAGTGCAGGTGGTCGGTCACCAGATGCGTGTGGATACCCGCGTCGCGCATCATCTCGGGAAACGAATTGTCGAAGGGCTCGAGCGGTCCCCAGCTGCGGTGCATGAAATTGAGCCTGCCGGTGTGCAGGTCGCGGCGCGCGGGCATGCACGGCAGGCTGCCGACGAAGTGGCTGTCGAACGTGACGCCGCGTCGCGCGAAGCGGTCGAAGTTGGGGGTCTTCACCCAGCGCGAGCCGTAGCAGCCCATGGCGTTGCGGCACAGCGAGTCGAACAGCACGAAGATCGTCTTCACGATGCTCCTCCAAGCGTAGTGTTTCAGCGTCAGCATGCCGCAGAGTGGCCATGCTGTAAAATTATCCTGGCAATCGCCCGTTACCCGGGGCAACGCAGTCCCACCGAGCAGCGATGCTGCGCCGAGGCGCGACCTGCGCCATCTGACAAGGAAGCATCGTGTCCAACGAAGCACGCTATCGCGCCGCCCGCGACATCGGCCGCCAGGCATCCGCGCTCGCGCATCGCTATTTCGCCGAGCGCGACTCGCTCGCGGTCGAGACCAAGGGCAGCCAGGACTACGTGAGCATGGCCGATCGCGCCGTCGAGGAGCTCATTCGCGCCGAAATCAGGCGGGAATTCCCCGGCGACGCGTTTCTCGGCGAGGAGACCGACGGCGCAGTTCTCCGGTGCTCAGGATCACTTGTGGATCGTCGATCCCATCGACGGCACGCACAATTTCCTGCGCGGCGCGCGCTACTACTGCGTGTCGATCGCCTACGTCGAGGACGGCCGTCGCGAGATAGGCGTCGTATGCGATCCCGAGCACGACGAGATATTCCACGCGCGCCGCGGTCACGGCGCGTGGCTGACGCGCGACGGCGAAGAAACGCAGATCGCATGTCAGCGATTGCGCCGAGCTTGCGCGCGCCTTCATGTGCCTCGGGCATCACGACCGGCACCCTGAGCCGCGCTACATCGCGCTGCGCCAGGCGCTGATGGACAACGGCGTCGCGATGCGCAACATGGGTGCCGGCGCGCTGCAGCTCGCGCATGTCGTCGGCGGGACGCTACGACGCCTTTGTCGAGCTGTCGCTCAACTCGTGGGATGCGATGGCGGGATTGCTGCTCGTGGAGGAGGCGGGCGGCTTCGCGGCGCCGTTTCCCGGTCCGCAGAGGCATTCGCACGCCGGCGCCGGTGCTCGCCTGCGCACCTGGGATCGCCGACTGCGCTGATGAAGCTCGTCGGCGCGTGGTGACCTACATTTTCTTGGCGAAGTCCCCGGCGAAGAACGCGGCGAAGGCGTCCGACTTCACGTACTTGCGCAGCGCGGCGTTGACCTCGGCGGGCGTGAGCGCCTCGATCCTGCGGTCGATGTTGCCGGCATTGGCGTACGTCCGCCCGAGATAGGCCTGCTCGACCAGCGCGCTCGCGACGCTGCCGTCCTGGCTGCGCGCGAGCATGCGCTGCTGCAGCAACGCGCGCTTGGCGTCGGCCACCTCGGCCTCGGTGAAGCCCTCGGCGAGCGCGCGGTCGATCTCTTCCTTGACGTTGGCGCGCAGCCGCCCGAGGTTCTCCGGCGCGAAGATCGCGTACAGGTTGATGGCCGAGTTGGGCTCGAAGCTCGACACGCGCAGCTGCGAGCCGACGCCGTAGCTCAGGCCGTCCTGCTGGCGCACGCGCTTGTACAGGCGCGAGTTGCCGCCGCCGCCGAGCAGCTGGTTGGCGAGCAGCATCGCGGCGTAGTCGGCGTCGGTGTCCTTGAGCGGAAACGCGGTCAGGCCGATGTAGAAGGCGTTGGCCTTGTCCGGCGTCTCGATCGGCATTGCCGCCGGCTTCTTGACCACCAGCGGCTGCGGCACGCGCGCGAAGGCCGACGGCGAGGACCACGAGCCGAACAGCCGCTCGATCTGCGCCTTGACCTGCGTCGCGTCGAAGTCGCCGACCACCGCGAGCTCGGCCGCGGACGCGCCGTAGAACTCGCGGTAGAAGCGCTTCAGCGCGTCGACATCCGGGGCGGAGAGCTCGGCGATCTCCTCGTCGGCGGTCGGCGCGTAGCGCTCGTCGCCTTTCGGATACGGATTGTCGTAGCGGCGCAGTGCGCGCACCGCGGTCGACTGCGGATCGGCGCGGTTCTGCTCGATCCCGGTGGTCGCAGAGCGCTTGAGCGTGTCGAGCTCCTGCGCCGGGAACGCCGGCGAGCGAAGGATCTCGGCGACGAGGTCGAGCGTCGGCGCCAGGTTGGCGCGCACCGTCTGGCCGCTGGCGGAAGCGTGCGTCTGGTCGCCCGCCACCGAGAGCGTGGTCTTGAGCCGCGCCAGCGTGTCCTCGATCTCCTGCCGGCTGTGCTGCGTGGTGCCGCGCATGAGCATCGAGCCGGTGAGCTGCGCCGGACCGGCCTTGCCCATGACCGAGTCGACGTCGCCGAAATGCAGGCGCAGCGAGAAATTGACCGTCTCGCCGCGCGTCTTCTTGGGCAGCAGCACGACCTTCATGCCGTTGGCGAGCGTGAAGCGCTGCGCGCGCGCGTCGAGATTGGCGGGCGTCGCCTCGAAGGCCTCGCCGGCGGCGACCGGCGCATCGCCCTTGTAGTCCTTGACCATCGCCGCGATGTCGGCGGTCGGCGGGGCCGGCGCGCGGTCGGGCGCGGCGTCGGGAAGGTACTCGCCGACCGTGCGGTTGGCCGGCTTGAAATACGCGGTGGCGACGCGGTCGACATCGGCCGGCGTCAGCGTGCGCCAGCGGTCGCGTTGCAGGAAGAACAGCCGCCAGTCGCCCTGCGCGATCGCCGAGGAGAGCGCGATGCCCAGGCGCTGCGGGTCGTTCATGGTGTCGTCGATGTCCTTGAGCACGCGCGTGCGGATGCGATCGAGCTCGGCGGGCGTCACCGGCTGCTGGCGCACGCCTTCGACCGTGCGCAGCATGGTCTGCAGCGCCGCGTCGACCGAATCCTTCTCCGGCACCTGCGCCAGGAATATCGCGAAGCCAGGGTCGTAGCCGGCGTAGAAGTAATCGCCGACCGAGCTTGCCTTGCCCGCGTCCACCAGCGCCGTGTACAGGCGTCCGCCCGGGGCTGAGGGTCATGATGTCCACCGCCGCCGACAGCGCCACCGAGTCCGGGTGCGCGCCGGGCACGGTGTGGTACGCGGCCGGCGATCCACTGCGCGTTGCCGACGCGGCGCACCGTCACCCTGCGGTCGCCGTCCTGCACCGGCTCGTCGGTGTAGAGCTTGGGCAGCACGCGCGTCGGGCGCGGGATGGGGCCGAAGTATTTCGCCACCAGCGCGAGCGCCTTGTCCGGGTCGAACGCGCCGGCGACGACCAGCACCGCGTTGTCGGGCTGGTAGTACAGGCGATAGAACGCCTGCAGCCGGCCGATGTCGACGCGCTCGACGTCGGTGCGCGCGCCGATCGTCGACTTGCCGTAGTTGTGCCAGTTGTAGGCCGCCGCGAGCGTGCGCTGGACCAGCACGCGCACCGGGTTGGTCTCGCCGCTTTCCAGCTCGTTGCGCACGACGGTCATCTCGCTGTCCAGGTCCTTGCGCGCGACGAACGAGTTGACCATGCGGTCGGCCTCCATCTGCAGCGCCCAGTCGAGGTTCTCGTCGGACGCGGTGAAGGTCTCGAAATAGTTGGTGCGGTCGTACGAGGTCGTGCCGTTGAAGCTCATGCCGCGCTGCGCCAGCGCGGTCATGATGTTGCCGCGCGACGGCGTGCCCTTGAACACCATGTGCTCGAGCAGGTGCGCCATGCCGGTCTCGCCGTAGTTCTCCATGCGCGAGCCGACGAGGTAGGTGACGTTGACCGTGACCTTCGGGCGCGACGGGTCGGGAAACAGCAGTACGCGCAGCCCGTTGGCGAGCGTGTACTCGGTGATGCCGTCGACGCTGGCGCCGGCGGTGATCCCGGCGGGCACCGCGGCGAACGCGTGCGAGCACAGCACGAACAGGGCGCAGGCGGCGATGCGACGCCAGGTGTGGAAAAACGCGGTGACGGACAACGGAGGCGGCAGTGATCATGGCGGGTGCGGCGGCGATTTTGGGAGGGCGGAGTATAGGTCAGCTCAGACCGGCACGGCATCGCGCGGTTCCCGTTGTTGCGTCACAACATGGCGCTCGCGCCGCTCGGCATCCGGCGTCGTGTCGAAACGCGGCTCCGGCGGAGGTTCCGCCAGGCGCGACGGGTCGGAGGCCGCCGGCACAATTGACGTTTACGTAAACGTCATGTACTGTGTCAGCCAGTGCAGACTAGCGAGTAAGCTAGCCGTCCCGCCCGCGCATGCGAGCGCCGGAAGAGGCGCTCGAGGTCGAAGGAGAGCCGCGTGAACGACGTCTCGATCGCGAAAAAGCCGCCGGTCGTCAAGCCGGAGCACAAGGTCCGCTTCGTCACCGCGGCGAGCCTGTTCGACGGCCACGACGCCTCGATCAACATCATGCGCCGCATCCTGCAGGCCAGCGGCTGCGAGGTGATCCACCTCGGCCACAACCGCTCGGTCGACGAGATCGTCACCTGCGCGCTGCAGGAAGACGCGCACGGCATCGCGGTCTCGTCGTACCAGGGCGGCCACCTCGAGTTCTTCAAGTACATGCTCGACCTGCTGCGCGAGCGCGGCGGCGAGCAACATCAAGGTGTTCGGCGGCGGCGGCGGCGTGATCGTGCCCGCCGAGATCGACGAGCTGCACGCCTACGGCGTGACGCGCATCTTCTCGCCCGAGGACGGCGCGAGCGCTGGGCCTGCAGGGCATGATCAACGAGATCGTCGCCGCGTGCGACGTCGACCTCGCGCACGACCTGCCGAAGAATCTCGATGGCCTGCGCTCCGGCGACCAGCGTGTCCTGGCGAGATTCATCACCGGGCTCGAAGCCGAGGCGTTCCCGCCCAAGCTGCGCGACGAGCTGCTCCGCGCCGCGGAGGCGAGCAAGGCGCCGGTGCTGGGCATCACCGGCACCGGCGGCGCCGGCAAGTGCTCGCTCACCGACGAGCTGATCCGCCGCTTTCGCCTCGACCAGGACGATCGCGCTCAGGATCGCGGTCATCTCCATCGATCCGTCGCGGCGCAAGTCCGGCGGCGCGCTGCTCGGCGATCGCATCCGCATGAACGCGATCCATCGCGGCGGCAACGGCGCCGGCATCTACATGCGCTCGCTGGCCACGCGCGAAGCGGGCAGCGAGCTCTCCGCAGGCGCTGCCCGACGCGATCGCCGCGTGCAAGGTCGCCGGCTTCGACCTGATCGTCGTCGAGACGTCCGGCATCGGCCAGGGCGACGCGGCGATCGTGCCGCATGGTCGACGTCTCGCTCTACGTGATGACGCCGGAGTTCGGCGCCGCCAGCCAGCTCGAGAAGATCGACATGCTCGACTTCGCCGACTTCGTCGCGATCAACAAGTTCGACCGCAAGGGCGCCGCCGACGCGCTGCGCGACGTGCGCAAGCAGTACCAGCGCAACCGCGAGCTGTTCACGCAGGCGCCCGACACGATGCCGGTGTTCGGCACGATCGCCGCGCGCTTCAACGACGACGGCGTGACCGCGCTCTACCAGGCGCTCGCGGCGCGGCTTGCCGAGACGGGGCTCAAGCTCGCGCCCGGCAAGCTGCCGCGCGTCGAGACGCGCGCGTCGACGGCGCAGAACGTGATCGTGCCGCCGGCGCGCGTCGCGCTACCTCGCCGAGATCGCCGAGACCGTGCGCGGCTATCACCGCTGGGCGGGCGAGCAGGCGGGCATCGCGCGCGAGCGCCAGCAGCTGCGCGCGACGCGGACGATGCTCGGCACCGGCGGCGACGCGACGCCGCAGACCCGACGACCGCGATCGACGCGCTCATCGACGAGCGCGACAGCGCGCTCGCGCCGCGCGCGAAAAAGCTCCTCGACATGTGGCCGCAGACCAAGGCGGCGTACGCCGGCGACGAGTACGTCGTGAAGATCCGCGGCAAGGAGATCCGCACCGGCGCTGACCACGATCTCGCTGTCCGGCACGCACATCCCGAAGGTCGCGCTGCCGCGCTACGAGGACGACGGCGAGATCCTGCGCTGGCAGCTGCCCGAGAACGTGCCGGGCAGCTTCCCGTTCACCGCCGGCGTGTTCGCGTTCAAGCGCGAGAACGAGGACCCGACGCGCATGTTCGCCGGCGAGGGCGACGCGTTCCGCACCAACCGGCGCTTCCACCTGCTCGCCGACGGCATGCCGGCGAAGCGGCTGTCGACCGCGTTCGACTCGGTGACGCTCTACGGCAACGATCCGGCGATCGCGTCCCGACATCTACGGCAAGGTCGGCAACTCCGGCGTGTCGATCGCCACGCTCGACGACATGAAGGTGCTCTACTCGGGCTTCGACCTGTGCGACCCGAACGACTCGGTGTCGATGACCATCAACGGCCCGGCGCCGACGATCCTGGCGATGTTCATGAACACCGCGATCGACCAGCAGCTCGACAAGTTCCGCGAGGACAACAAGCGCGAGCCCACCGACGACGAGGCGCAGAAGATCCGCGCCTGGACGCTGTCCACCGTGCGCGGCACGGTGCAGGCCGACATCCTCAAGGAAGACCAGGGCCAGAACACCTGCATCTTCTCGACCGAGTTCAGCCTCAAGGTGATGGGCGACATCCAGGAGTACTTCGTCCAGCACGACGTGCAAGAACTTCTACTCGGTGTCGATCTCCGGCTATCACATCGCCGAGGCCGGCGCGAACCCGATCTCGCAGCTCGCCTTCACGCTGTCGAACGGCTTCACCTTCGTCGAGGCGTACCTCGCGCGCGGCATGCACATCGACGACTTCGCGCCGAACCTGTCGTTCTTCTTCAGCTACGGCATGGACCCCGAGTACGCGGTGATCGGCCGCGTGGCGCGCCGCATCTGGGCGGTGGCGATGCGCGAGCGCTACGGCGCGAACGAGCGCAGCCAGAAGCTCAAGTTCCACTCGCAGACCTGCGGGCGCAGCCTGCACGCGCAGGAGATCGCGTTCAACGACATCCGCACCACGCTGCAGGCGCTGATCTCGACCTACGACAACACCAATTCACTGCACACCAACGCCTACGACGAGGCGATCACCACGCCGACCGAGGAGTCGGTGCGGCGCGCGATGGCGATCCAGCTCATCATCAACCGCGAATGGGGCCTGGGCAAGAACGAGAACCCGAACCAGGGCAGCTTCATCATCGACGAGCTCACCGACCTGGTCGAGGAAGCGGTGCTCAAGGAATTCGAGGCGATCAGCGAGCGCGGCGGCGTGCTCGGCGCGATGGAGACCGGCTACCAGCGCGGCAAGATCCAGGAAGAGTCGCTGTACTACGAGCACAAGAAGCACGACGGCTCCTACCCGATCGTCGGCGTCAACACCTTCCGCAATCCGCACGCCGACAGCGAGGCGCCGCCGCAGAAGATCGAGCTGCTGCGCTCGAGCGACGACGAGAAGCAGTCGCAGCTGAAGCGGCTCGAGGAGTTCCACGCGCGCCATGCGCCGAGGCGCCGGCCGCGCTCGAGCGCCTCAAGCGCACCGTGATCGAGAACGGCAACGTGTTCGAGGAGCTGATGAAGACCGTGCGCGTGTGCTCGCTCGGTCAGATCACGCACGCGCTGTTCGAGGTGGGCGGGGAGTATCGGCGGAGCATGTAGTTGGCGGCCACAGTTACGGACGCCTCGGAAATCGCTAGCAGCGCCCCCGAAGTCTGCGTGAGACCAGCCGGCTCGCGGCACACGTTACTGTGATCGCCTGGGGCGCGTCATCGCGGCCACGCCCGCGATCACGCAGACGAGTCCGATCCAGCTGGTAGCGGCGAGCGTTTCTCCCAGGAACATCACGCCGATGGCGACGCCGATCGGAACGCGAATATACGCCTGCGCGGTAGTGCCCACCGGTCCCAGGGTGCGGATCAGCCGGAAATATAGCGTGAACGCAAGCGCCGTCGAGAAGACCGCGAGGCAGATCAGCGCGGCGATCGAGCTCGCAGAAGGCTCGAGCGTCCACGGACGATCGACGACCAGGCTTGCCGGAACGAGAACGATGGCGCCGCACACGAGCGAGCCCGTGGCCGGCAGTATCGGATCCAATCCTTGGAAATGGCGACTGAACATCGCCGCACCCGCATAGCAGATCGTCGCTGCGACGATGGCCAGCTCCGCCGTCAGCTGCTGACCGATCCCGTCGAGCGCCTGCACGCCGACGATCAGGCAGATGCCGATCAAGCCGCAGATGACGCCGAACAGTTGCCGGCCGGTCGCGGAGGCTTGCCGCGCGAGAGATCGCGCCAGCAGGAACGTGAAGATCGGCGAGCAGGAGTTCAGTATCGTCGCCAGTCCTGCGTCGACCGACTGCTCCGCCCACGCGATCAGCGTGAACGGAACCACGCTGTTGAGGCACGCCTGGACCAGGAACTGCTCGCCAGACCTTGGCGTCGGTCGGCAGCGCCATGCGTCGTGCGCGCAGGACCGCCAGCAGCACGACCGATGCGATAAAGGTGCGCCCGGCGATGAGCGTGAGCGGCGGGATGGTCTCGACACCGACCTTGATGAACGTGTACGACGCGCCCCACAGCGTCGCCAGCAGCGCGAGCAGCGCGAGCTCGCGGAAGTGATCGAGGGCAAGGCGATCGGAGTGTGTCGTCACGGCAAGTGACATGGTAAGGAAGTTCAGGTGACGAATGGTTCGACAGCGCTCGAACCGCCGCTGAAGGCGCGGCAACCACCCAACTAGCTCGGCAGCTTGCCAGCGCGTGGCCCGCCATCGTGACTTCCTTCAGCTTGCCGCAGCCTCCCAGCGGTGATCGCGCCGTATTTCGATCTCCACGCGTGAAACGTCGACCGGCTGAAGCCATGGTTCCAGCACAGGTCGATCACGGGCGTTCCCGCGGCGGCCTGCCGCAGGAACGCCCGGATCTGCGCTTCCGACCAGCGCGATTTTCTCGCCGGCATCGCGCCTAGTTCTGCTTCGCGTACGTGATCAGCGACATCGTCGCGCCCTGCGGATCCTGGATCGTCGCGAAGCGGCCGACGGTCGGGATGTCGGTCGGCGGCATCAAGACTTTGCCGCCGAGGCTGGACGACCTTCGCGACGACCGCGTCGACGTCGTCGACCGTGGTGTACGCGCCCCATACCGGCGGCATGCCCTTGGCGTTCGGAGGCGTGCCCGCGATGCCGCCGACGCCCTTTCCGTCGACGTTGATCACGGTATAGGTGCCGCTCGGTCCCATGTCCATGTCCTGGAATTGCCAGCCGAGCAATTTGCCGTAGAACGCGCGCGCGGCCTTGGTGTCGGTGGTGGTGAGCTCGTTCCAGCTGAACGCGCCGTGGGTGTCGTGCGGTGTTGGCATGTCGTTTCCTTTCGAGATTGGGATGATCGCGTCGACTGCGTGATGCGGGTCAGCGACGCGGGAAGTATCCGGCGAGCCAGCCGAGCACGCGCTGCCATCCTTGACGATGGCTGTCGCGCTCTGTCGCGTTGGCGAATCCGGAATGCGTGAGTGAAAGATGCGTTCCCGACGATGTCGGCGGTCAACTCGACCAGCACGTGCGATGCCGGCAGCGAGCTCGTCGCCCCAGTCGTGGTTCCAGGTGAAGCCGAGCACGCGCGGCGGCTCGATGCGTGTGTACTCGCCCCACACCGCGAACGGCTTGCCGTCGCGCAGCTTGCCCTCGGTGCGCCACTTGCCGCCGACGCGCAGATCGCTCTCCATCTTGGAGCCGCGGTACGCCTCATCGTCGCCCCACCACGCCAGCCGCTGCTGCGGATCGATCCACGCCTGGAACACCTGCTCCGGGCGAAGCGGCGATGTCGATTTCGCTGATGACGGTGTCGTTGGCCATCGTGGTGTCGTTCATGTCAATGCTCCTTTGCCTTTTGTTCGACGAAGCGCTTCAGGTTGCGAAGCTGGTGCTGCCACATGTGGCGGTAATGCGAGAGCCAGTCGTCGATGTCGCGCAGCGGCCCGGCGTTGAGCTCGTAGAGCCGGTTGCGTCCGACCCTGATCTCGCTCACCAGCGACGCCTCGCGCAGGATGCGCAGGTGCTTGGAGATCGCCGGGCCGGCTGATCGGAAAGTCGCGCGCGATGCTGCCTGCCGGCTGGCTGCCCTGCCGGAGCATGCCGAGGATGGCGCGCCGCGTCGGGTCGGCGAGCGCCTGGAAGACGTCGTTCGATCGCGGGGGCGCGGTAACCAAATGGCTACGTATGCGGGACGACATATCCTGTGGAACCCTTCAAGGCGAGATAATAAGAAACCAAACGGTTACAGATTAATAACGTTGGAAGCTGTTGTCAAGCGTTCGTTTTCGAAGCTCAGGCGTGGCCGACCTGGGAGAGACTTCCACCGTCGTCACCAGCTCGCACGGCTCTCAATCAGAGTCAGTGTCCGCGCGCGCAAGCGTGACGATTTGCGTCCCGACTACTCCACCCCGCCCGATTGAAAGGCGGCCTTGGCCGCAGGCGTTGCCAGTTGTCCAAGCACCGCCCGGGCCGCATCCGGCGCCGTCGCGCCGGTCATCAGCGCCGCCTCGTAGCTGGTGTAGTTCTGCACGTCCGCGGGGAGCGGCCCGACGAACTGCAGGCCCTGGTTCGCGTAAGTCCTGATTTCGGTGATTGCGCCGAAGCCGATTTCGTTGCCCTTGCCCTTGATCACGTGCTCCAGAACCGACGCGCCGTCGGGGTAGCGGGTGGTCTTGGATTTGAGTTGCTCGAGGATGCCCATTTTCTCGAACAGCTTGTCGAGATAGAGCCCGGTCGACGCGGTGTTATAGACCACCGAGTCAGCATCGAGAAGCGCGCGCTTCAGGGCATCGACCGAGGCGATCGCGGGCACAGTTCCGCCGGCGCGTACCGCGATGCCCGCACCGACCTTCCCGAGCGCCACCCGGCTTTGCAACGCAACCTTGCCGTCCTTGCCGGCCTGATCGATGGTGCCCGGCGGCGCAATAAGGACGTCGTACGACTCGCCCGCGGCGAGCCGCTTGGCGATTTCCGGCGCGGTGTTGAACTGTATCTTGAGATCGTGGCCGGTCTCGCGCTGGATGACTCGTGCAAACGCCTGCAGGCCGGGCGCGACCGCGCCGGCGCTCAGGACCTTGATTTCGTCTGCGATGGCCATCGAGCAGGCGATAGGCGCGACCAGCAGTGCTGCGAAGAGTAGTTTCATCGAATAGCTCCCGGGCCTCGATAGCCGATTTTGCTGATGATTAGGTGCGGCCGCGCGTCATTCATTCCGCAGCGAAAAGGGCCTGCAGCTGATCGATGAATCCGCGCTGCCCCGGCAGCAGCTTGCGCCGCGCCTCGTCCGGCGTGAACCATCCGGCGCGATCGACTTCGGGAAAACTCTGCATCTTCCCCGAGCGCGGCGGCCATTCCATCTCGAAGGTGTTGCTGACGATGTTCTCCGCCTCGATGTCGCCGCGCAGCGCCCACGCGTGCACCACCTTTCCGCTTTTCTGCCTGAGCGGCGCGAGCTCGATGAATTCGCCGCTCACCTGTCCGCCGGTCTCTTCGTGGAACTCGCGGCGCGCCGTCTCGAGCAGGTCGGCGCCGTCGGGGGCCTCGCCCTTGGGGATCGACCATGCGCCTTCGTCCTTGTTCTTCCAGAAGGGGCCGCCGGGATGCACGAGCAAAACCTCCAGCGCTCCCGCGCGCTGGCGATGGAGCAGAATCCCGGCGCTCGCCAGCTTTGCCATGCGTCGACTCTGATGTGGCGCGGCGGATTCGTCAACGCACGTTAGAATCGGCCATCGAGACGAGGGAATGGGGGATGTGATGGCCGGCAAGGTGACGTTGATCGCAAAGGTTCGCGCCGCGAAGGGCAAGGGCGACGCGCTCGCCGCGCTGCTCACCGAGCAGGTGGGCGTGGTGCGCAAGGCCGAGCCCGGTTGCCTGGCGTACAGCCTGCACCGCTCGGAAAAAGATCCCGACGCGTTCGTGTTCTTCGAGGTGTATGCCGACGACGCCGCGCTCGATGCTCACCGCAAGGCGCCGCATCTCGCGGCGTATCGCCAGCGCCGCGAGCAGGCGGGATTGACCGAAGGCGCGGTCGAGGTCGAGATCTACCGTCCGCTCACGGATTAGGAACGCCTGTACATGGCGCTCAACCTGTTCGCGCGGCTGATGCCGCCCGAGGAAAGCTTCACGGCGCTGTTCTGCGCGCAGGCGCAGCACATCCTGCACGCCGCGCAGGAGCTTCGCGAGATGGTCGTCACCGGCGCCAACAGCGACTCGCACGTCGCCGCGATCCGCGCCATCGAAAGCGCGGCCGACATCGTCGCCAAGAAGGTCTTCATCGCCGCCAACCGCACCTTCAACGCGCCGATCGATCGCGAGGACATCCTGCAGCTCGCGCACCTGCTCGACGACGGCGTCGATCTCATCGAGGACACCGCCAAGGGCATCCAGCGCTACGCGGTCGCGTCGTTTCCGCCGGAGATGTGGGAGATGGCCGACGCCATCGTGCAAAGTGCCGAGCGCCTGCGCAAGGTGATGCCCTATCTCGATTCGGTGACCAAGGACCACGTCGCGATCTTCGCGCTGTGCGAGGAGATCGGCCAGATCGAGGGACGCGCCGACGATTCCTTCGACCGCGCGCTCACGGCGCTGCGCACCGCGCTGCGCGCGGGCGAGATCGACACCATCGGCTACATCGATCGCAAGGAGCTCTACGAGCTGGTCGAGCACGTCGTCGACAAGTGCGACGACATCGCCAACGCGGTGCAGTCGATAACCGCCAAGCACGTCTGAACGCCTAAGCCGCGCACCGACATCTCGCATGGACGCCGCCGCGCTCGGCCTGCCGGTCCTCGTCGCGCTGATCGGCGTCGCGCTGCTGTTCGACTTTCTCAACGGGTTGCACGACGCCGCGAATTCGATCGCGACCGTCGTGGCGACGCGCGTGCTGCGCCCGCAGACGGCGGTGGTGTGGGCGGCGTTTTTCAACTTCGTCGCGTTCGCGGTGTTCGGTCTGCACGTCGCCAACACGGTGGGAACGGGCATCGTCGAGCCCGGGCTGGTCGACGGCGCGGTGATTTTCGGCGCGCTCACCGGCGCCATCGTGTGGAACGTCCTGACGTGGTGGCTGGGCATTCCTTCGTCGTCGAGCCACGCGCTCATCGGCGGGCTGGCCGGCGCCGGCATCGCCAAGGCGGGCTTGGGCGCGATCGTGTTCAGCGGGCTCAGCATCACCGCGCTGGGCATCGTCTTCTCGCCGATGCTGGGCTTCGTGCTCGCGCAGCTCCTGGTCGTGATCGTGAGCTGGGCCAACCGGCGCGCGACGCCGTACGCGGTCGACCGGCGCTTTCGCGTGCTTCAGCTCATCTCGGCGTCGATGTACTCGCTCGGCCACGGCGGCAACGACGCGCAGAAGACCATGGGCATCATCGCGGTGCTGCTCTACTCGCAGGGGTTGCTCGGCGGAGAGTTCCACGTCCCGTTCTGGGTGGTGCTCGCCTGCCAGGCGGCGATGGGGCTCGGAACCCTGTTGGGCGGCTGGCGCATCGTGCACACGATGGGCTCGCGCATCACGCATCTCAAACCGATCCAGGGCTTCTGCGCCGAGACCGGCGGCGCGATCACGCTGTTCCTCGCGACCGCGCTGGGCGTCCCGGTGTCGACCACGCACACCATCACCGGCGCCATCGTCGGCGTCGGCGCGGCGCGGCGCACGGCGGCGGTGCGCTGGACTGTCGCGCAGCGCATCGTCCTGGCGTGGATCATCACGCTGCCCGCGGCTGGCGCTGGTGGCCGCCGGCGCGTACGGGCTCACGCGCTGGTTCTAACTGCCGATCGACGCGACGGCGCAGGCTGTAAAATCGACGCGGCGCGCGCCGCTTTTCAGCGTCGTGCGCGCGACGCGGCAGAGACTCTCGGTGGAGACGCTACCCATGGGAATTCCCAGCAAGCCCACGTTGGATGCATGCAGGCGCTGCGCGCTCGGTGCCAAGGCGACGCAGGGCGTTCCAGGCGAAGGTCCGGCGAAGGCGAGACTGATGCTGGTCGGCGAGCAGCCGGGCGACGAGGAGGATCTCGCGGGGAAGCCCTTCGTCGGCCCCGCGGGGCGCCTGCTGCGTCGCGCGCTCGCGGAAGCGGGCATCGACAGCAGCAGCGGTCTACATCACCAACGCGGTCAAGCATTTCAGCTTCGAGCTGCGCGGCAAGCGGCGCATGCACAAGACGCCGGCGCAGAAGGAGATCGAAGCGTGCGGCGTCTGGCTCGATGCCGAGATCGACGGCATCGCGCCGGCGGTGATCGTAGCCATGGGCGCGTCGGCGCTGGCTCGGCGTCATGGGCCAGCGTCTCAAGGTGGGCGAGTCGCGCTCGATGGAGCTCATCCATCCCAGCGGCGCGCTGGTTCGCGCCACCTATCACCCCTCGGCGGTGCTGCGCGCAATCGACGAGCCGCGCAAGGCCGAGCTCTACGCCGCGCTGGTGTCCGACCTGCGCGCGGCGTTCGAGGCGGCGGGCGGCGTCTCAGCCTAGCGCCTGACGCACCGGGATCGATTGGTAGCGTCGGGCGCGGTATCGAGCTGCGCGCGTTCGCTCACGAAGGCATCGATGCACTCGTTGATGCGTTCGGCATGCGTGATCGGCGCCATGTGGCCCGCGTCGAAGTGCCACGTGCGCACGTCGCGCAGCACGCCTCCGAGAATGCGGGCGATGTTGCGCACCGCGACGGGGCTGCGCGTCCCGGCCATGAGCAGCGCGGGTGCAGCAATCGCGGCGCAGTCGGTCCGGGTTGATTGCCAGCGCCAGGCGGCGCGAAAGTCCAGCGGCACCTTGTCCATGCGACGCGCCAGGCTTGCCTGCGCGGGCAAGGGAAGCGCCGAGAATGCGCCGTCGCCATTCCATAGATCGATGAACGCACTTGCCGCATCGTGACGCTTGCCGGCATCGACCAGCCTCATCACGCGCTCTGCGACCGCGCGGATCGCGACGAGACTCGCATCGTCGTCGGGCAACAGGCGAAATGCGACGGGCTCGTACAACGAGAGGCTGGCAACGCGCGCGGGATGCAGGTGCGCGAGTCGCAGCGAGACGAGCGCTCCGAAGGAGTGTCCGACGACATGAACGCGCGACAGTGGCGGAAGCAGCCGATCCAGATGCGAGGTGACCAGGCGCACCTCGTCGTCGATCGAGTGCGATTCGGCGCTCGCCGGCGCGTTGTCGCCGTAGCCGCAGAGGTCGAGCGCGATCACGCGGAAGCGCGCGGACAGGCGCTCCGCAAGAGCAGTCCATTGCGACTTGGAGCTCAGCGAGGAGTGCAGCATGACCACGGGCGCGCCGTGACCTGTGACGAAACACCCAGGCCGTCATCGTCGCCGCTGCCGGCAAGGCGAGGGGATGAAGCCGGCGTCGTGCAAGCGTTTGCGTTCATGACGATCCAAGCGGAGTTTGCGCCTGCGTCGAGGCGAAGCAACGACGCGCGAAGGCGGCGATCGCCGCCGGCGTACCCTTGGGCGCGGCGGGGAGCAAGCTCGGGCCGACGGTGACGGTGGACACCGCGCTGCGCTCCGGGCCGCGCGCCAAGGCAAACGCCCGCGTCGTGCCGATGCCGTGGCGGATGGACGAGACGGCGAGCGCGACGAACCAATGGCTGGCGAGGAGCATGTCAATACCTCCCCGCGATGCCGCGCCAGCCACGATCGGCGCGTGGGTGGCGGCGGGCTCGCCCGCCGGCACGCTCGTGTCGCGGGTGTACGTAAGCCGACAGCGCTATCATCGCGGTCGGAATCGGCTGCGTCGCTGTTCCGAGCGTCGATCCAAATATCGTCAGGATCAGCAGCGCTGCCGCGAAAATGGCCGACGCGGCGATGCGATCGACTTTCTTCATGTTCGTGTTGCCGGACTTCATTGCCTTGCTCCTAGTGGTTCGCGCGTCCCGCGTCGGCTGGGTCAGCCCGTTGCGGAAGGACGGGTAGAATTGTCGCCGTCACTGCTGCACTGCGTCGTGGGAGCGCTGTCCCACGGCGGACGCGCACGGCGCGGCAGGGGCGGCAAACATGGGACCTCAGTCCCGAACACGAGTGTGAATATTCCGCAGGAAGCGCTGCGCTGGCGGTGGGGAACCCGTTGATGCCGTCGACGACGCAACAGATACGCTTCTGCACGAGCCATGACGGCGCGCGCATCGCCTACGCTACGTCCGGGCGCGGGCCGCCCCTGGTCAAGGCCGCCAACTGGCTCTCGCATCTGGAGTTCGACTGGGAATCGCCGGTGTGGAGGCACATGCTGGGCGAGCTGTCGCGCGAGCACACGCTGGTGCGCTACGACGAGCGCGGTTGCGGCTTGTCGGATTGGAACGTCGACGACCTCTCGTTCGAGGCCTGGGTCCGCGACCTCGAGACCGTGGTGGACGCCGCCGGCATCGAGCGCTTCCCGTTACTGGGGATATCGCAGGGCGCGTCTATTGCGGTCACCTATGCGGTTCGCCATCCCGAGCGCGTGAGCCACCTCATCGTGCACGGCGGCTATGCGCGCGGACGCCTGAAGCGCTCGCCCACCACCGAGCAGCGCGACGAAGCGGAGGCGATGAACACGCTGGCCGAGCTGGGATGGGGGCAGGAGAACCCGGCCTTCCGCCAGTTTTTCACGACCCAGTTCATCCCGGACGGCACGCCGGAGCAGCATCGCTGGTTCAACGAGCTCGAGCGCATCACCACGTCGCCACGCAACGCGGGCCGCTTCATGCGCGTGTTCAACGACATCGACGTCGTGAGCCTGCTGCCGCAGGTCACATGCCCCACGCTGGTGTTGCACGCCAGCCGCGACGCCCGCGTGCCTTTCGACGAGGGTCGCCTGATCGCGAGCCTCATCCATGGCGCGCGCTTCGTGCCGCTGGAGAGCAAGAACCATCTGCCCATCGACGGCGAGGATGCGTGGCGGCGCTGGCGCGAGGAGCTGGCTTCGTTCCTACCCGCGGCGACGGGTCGTGGCGGCGGCGCGTTCGAATCGCTGACTCCGCGCGAGCGCGAGCTCGTCGAGCTGATCGCGCAAGGCCGCGACAATGCGCAGGTCGCCGCGCAGCTCGGCTTGAGCGAAAAAACCGTGCGCAATCACATCACCAGCATCTTCGCCAAGCTCGAAGTCGCCAACCGCTCGCAGGCGATCGTGCTCGCGCGCGACGCCGGCTTCGGCAAGCGCCCCTCCTGACCCGCGTGTACGGGTGGTCGGCCTAGCGCATGCCGAGCTTGGCGTGCGCGATGACGGCGCCGGCGTCGCGTGGCGCCGAGCGCCAGTATTGTGGAGGCGCGAGGATCTGCGCGCCGAGGGTTGCCGCCGCGTGCCACGGCCAGCGCGGGTCCCAGAGCATCGCCCGCGCCAGCGCCACGAAGTCGGCGTCGCCCGCGGCGACGATCGCATCGGCCTGTTTCGCGTCGGTGATCAGCCCGACGGCGATGGTCGGGATCGAGGTGGCGCGGCGGATCGCGCGCGCGAAGGGCACCTGGTAGCCGGGACCGAGCGGGATCTTTTGCGCCGGCGAGATGCCGCCGCTCGAAGCGTCGATCCAGTCGCAGCCCATTGCCTTGAGCTGGTGCGCCAGCGCGATCGATTCGTCGATCGTCCAGCCGCCCTCGACCCAGTCGCTCGCGGACAGTCGCACGCCCATCGGCCGGTCCACCGGCCAGACCGCACGCACCGCTTCGAAAACTTCCAGCGGAAAGCGGGTCCGGTTGTCGAAGGATCCTCCGTAGTGGTCGGTGCGCTGGTTGGAGATCGGCGACAGGAACTCGTGCAGCAGGTAGCCGTGCGCGCAATGCAGCTCGAGCGCGTCGATGCCGAGGCGCGCAGCCCGCGTCGCCGCGTCGACGAACTCGCGCTTGATGCGCGCGATGCCGGCACGGTCGAGCGCCGCCGGCGGCGGCTCGGCGGCAAGCTGCGGGATCGCCGACGGCGCCATCGGTTTCCACCCGCCGCTGGCCACCGGTATCAGCTGACCGCCCTCCCACGGCACCTGGGACGATCCCTTGCGTCCGGCGTGCGCCAGCTGCATTGCGACGGGCACGGCCGGGCGCGCTGGCGCGCGCGATCGCGAGCCTTTGTTCGATCGCGCGTTCACAGGCATCGTCGTAGAGGCCGAGACAGCCGAAGGTGATGCGACCGGTCGCCGACACCGCCGTCGCCTCGATCGTGAACATGCCGGCGCCGGACTGCAGCAGCTGGCCCCAGTGGACGATGTGCCAGTCGGTGGCGCAGCCCTCGACCGCGGAGTACTGGCACATCGGCGAGACGACGATGCGATTGGCGAGCGCGACGCCGCGCAGCTTGAAAGGCGAGAAGAGTGCGCTCGACATGGCGACGCACCGTACCACGCGCGCTTTTCGATCGTCAAAGCGCGCCCTACAGCATCGGAATAGGCTGCGCCGCCCTCCTGTTCGACCGCTGATGCGGCGCTACGCCGTGACACCGGAGCGATCCCATGAAACCTTGGCTCAATGGATTGGCCATTGGAATGCTCGCCGCGACTGCGTGGGGTGCCGGCGGCGATGGCGGGGCGGCGGGGGTGGAGGCGGAGGCGGCTCCGAGGCCAAGCGCGATCCGTCGTATCAGGCCGGCGTGGCTGCGATCGAGCGCCAGGATTGGCAGAAGGCGATCAACATGTTCGAAACGTCGCTGCGCTGGGATCGTTTCAATGCCGACGCGCACAACTGGCTGGGGTACGCGTACCGCAACGCCGGCAACATGAATCGCGCTTTCCAGGAGTACGAGATCGCGCTCAAGCTCGACCCGGGGCATATCGGAGCGCACGAGTATGTCGGCGAGGCCTACGTCATCGCCAAGGACCTCCCGAACGCCAAGTTACATCTCGCCGCGCTCGAGAAGCTGTGCGGCCGCAACTGCCCGCAGTACCGCGAACTCGAGGAAGCGATCGAGAAGGCCGGCGGGTAGCAAGCACGCCGGCACGCCACACCGGCAAAGGACTCGACGCGGGCGGCGCGCAAGCCGCCGCCGCGTCCCCGGCGACCGACCGAGCGCGCCGCGCTAGCGGCCGATCACTACTGGCAGACCGTTCCAGGAGCGCGGAACACCTGGCGCTCGATCACCTTGCTCTGCGTGGCGACGTTGGTTCCGTCGTTCACCTGGTAGGCGAAGGTGCCCGCGTTGCCGTTGGTGAAAGTGAAGGTCGCCGTGCCGACGGTGGTGCGTTGCACCAGGTTGCCGTCGAAGGGCACCGCGCTGAACGCGGGGCCCGACGTCTTGATCAACGGGCCGGAGAATACCTTCGGCGCGGTCTGCACCGCGCTCACCGAGTACCACAGCGGGTTGCGCGCGGTGTCGTAGGTGAACCACGTCGCGAAAATAGTCGTTCCCTGCTGCGTGAGGTTGACGCCCCATCCCGATTCGCTGCCGCCGGCCGCCCACCACAGGTCCTGGAAATTGGTCGCCTGCGTGAGGTCGGCCTGCGCGCCCCACGTGCAGGTCGGCACCGTCGTCCCGAAGGTCTGCAGCGAGATCGCCTTGCTCTGCGTGATGCCGTTGACGGTGTAGGCGAAGCTGGCGGTGGTGGGGCTGGTGAACGTGATCGTCGCGTTCCCGACGGTGGTCGCGGTCGCCGGCGGGACGTACGCGTTGAACGGCGCGCCGGTGGTCTGGATCACGGCGCCGCCGTAGACGCCCTCCGCGGCTCTTGTTCGCGGTCATGGTGAGCCACCACGCCTTGCCGGTGGCGTCGTAGGTGAACCAGGTCGCGAAGATCACGTCGCCCTGGTGCGCGAAGTTGATGCCCCAGCCCGACTCGGCGGGACCCGCCCACCACAAGCCCTCGTAGTTCGGGACCGCGGCGGTGACCGTGACCGCGGCCGTTTGACCCGCGAAGTTGGTGGCGACCGCTGGCACGGTGGCGCCGGCACGATTCATCGCATGCGTGCCATCGGTGGGCAGCGCGCCGTAGGTGATCTGGTCGACGCCGGCGTAGTTGAGCGTGCCGCCGGACGGCGACAGGAAATTGTTCGGCACCGTGAAATCGGGCGTGATCAGCCCGAGGCTGGCGAATCCCTGCGTGGCGATGAGCACGCGCGTATTGGCGGTCGAGCTCTGTGCCGCATAGCATCCGTAGGGGTAGGGGTTGCAGGGAGGCATTCCCGTCCCGACAGGGAGGTTGTTCGGGAACACGTAGGTCTTCACCGAGCCTGACGATGTGCTGGTGAGCGATATTGCCGTTCCAGAACTGCTCCGCCGCCATGCCCTGCGACTCGTGCATCACGACGTATTGCACGGTGCCGCTCGCGTTGCTGTAGATCTGCTCGATCTGATAGGTGTGGAATTCGGCGGTCGCCGCGCCGGCCGAGACGGCCAGCGCGATGGCGAAGCAGCATCGCAGCATTGTCTTCATGATGTCTCCTGCGTGGTGACACGCACTTTGCGAGGATCGCTCGATGGCGATGGCATACTCCGGCAAACATACCTGTCGCGGAGGCTATTCCGCAAATGACGGAATGAATGCACATGCCGGCTTGTTGGCCATGGACGTTGGGATCCGATCCGACCCTTTGCGGCCGCCGAGTCCGCGCGCGCGGCGCGCTGTGCATGCTCGTCATCGCGTTCGCGCTCGACACCGGCGCAGCCGACGCCACGGGTCTTCTCGTAGTCAATCAGCCGTGGGTGCGGCCCGCGCGCGCGGGACAGAACACCGAAGCCTTCATGGATCTTACCAGCACGGCGGGGGCGACACTGTTGGCGGTCGAGAGCGTCGACGCGGCGAGCGCGTCGTTGCGCGGACCGTCCGGCACGCGCACAACCGGGGCAAGCGTCGATCACATCGTGCTGCCGGCCGGAAAGCTCGTATCGCTCGCGCCGGGCGGCTACCGGGTCGCCCTGCGCGCGGTGGCGCGGCCTTTCAAGCTCGGTGAGCGTGTCGCGATGACGCTGCAGATCGTCTACGACGATGGATCGCGCCAGGCGATTCCGGTCGACGCCGAAGTGCGGCTGCGCTCGCCCATCGAGGACGAATTGCGGACGCACTCGCACAGTCATCGCTGACTCACGCGCGTCGGGCACGCGAGCGAGTCGCTAATAGACCACGACGGTTCGGATCGATTCCCCGGCGTGCATCAGGTCGAAGCCCTCGTTGATGCGCTCGAGCGGCAGCGTGTGCGTGATCAGGTCGTCGATGTTGATCCTGCCGTCCATGTACCAGTCGACGATTTTCGGGACGTCGGTGCGGCCGCGCGCGCCACCGAACGCGGTGCCTTTCCACACGCGGCCGGTGACCAGCTGGAACGGCCGCGTCTTGATCTCCTGTCCTGCGCCGGCGACGCCGATGATCACCGACACGCCCCAGCCGCGATGGCAGCATTCCAGTGCCTGGCGCATGACTCGACGTTGCCGATGCACTCGAAGCTGTAGTCGGCGCCGCCGCCGGTGAGCTCGACCAGGTGCGCGACCAGGTCGGTGCCAACCGCGCGCGGGTCGACGAAATGAGTGAGTCCAAACTTTCGCGCCAGCGCCTCACGGGCGGGGTTCAGGTCCACACCGACGATCATGTTGGCGCCGGCCATGCGCGCCCCCTGCACCACGTTCAGGCCGATGCCGCCGAGCCCGAACACGACCACGTTGGCGCCGGGCTCGACTCTGGCTGTGTTGATCACCGCGCCGATGCCCGTCGTCACGCCGCAGCCGATGTAGCAGACCTTGTCGAAGGGGGCGTCCTCGCGGATCCTGGCCAGCGCGATCTCGGGGAGCACGGTGAAGTTGGCGAAGGTCGAGCAGCCCATGTAGTGGTGCAGGCGCTCGCCGCCCAGCGAGAAGCGGCTCGTGCCGTCGGGCATGAGCCCTTGCCCTGCGTGGCCCGGATCGCGGTGCAAAGGTTGGTCTTGCGCGACAGGCACGCCTTGCATTGCCGGCATTCCGGCGTGTACAGCGGGATGACGTGGTCGCCGCGCTTCAGCGTGCGACGCCGGCCCCGACGTCGACGACGATGCCCGCGCCCTCGTGCCCCAGATCGCGGGGAAAAGCCTTCCGGATCGGCGCCCGAGCGGGTGAACTCGTCGGTGTGGCAGATCCCGGTCGCCTTGATCTCGACGAGCACCTCGCCCGCCTTGGGGCCGTCGAGCTGCACCGTCTCGACGGTGAGCGGCGCTCCGGCGCGGTGGGCAACGGCGGCGCGGACATCCACGGGGTGGTCCTCTGAAATGGGGTAGGGAACGATATCAGAAGGCTGCGCCGGCATGGCTCCCGCCCACTATGGTTTAGAATTCGACTCGCGCCAAGCCGACCCGCGTCGGCCCCGCCCCAGTCGCCCATGCGCCGACCGCCCATTTCGTGAATCGATCCAAAGTCCTGAAAGTCCTGGGCGCTGCCGTCACGGCGCTGCTCGGCACGTTGTGCGCGTTCGGTGCGCACGCCGAGCGCAGCACGGTGTGCACGGTGACGGTCAATTCTCCCGACGAGCGCGAGATATTCCGCAAGATGCTGCCGGCGGACCGCTTCCAGTTCGTCGAGCTGGTCGAGCGCGGCCGCCCCGACTGGCTAGCCTCCGCGTGCAGGCAGCGCGTGCGCTGCGACGTGCTGGTGATCTCGGGGCATTTCGACGGCGGAACGGAGTTCTACTCGGACCGCGTCGACGCGCGCGAATCGCTGCCGGTCGAGGAGCTCGAGCGCGCGTCGTGCAGCCAGTCGTGCTCGGGCTTGTTCTCGCAGTTGAAGGAAGTCTATCTGTTCGGCTGCAACACGCTCAATCCGGCGACGGTTGAAAGCACCGCGGCCGAGGTCGCCCGCACCCTCGTTCGCGCCGGGTACGCGCCGTCCGACGCGGAACAGGTCTCACGCACGCTCAACGCCTCGCACGGCGAGAGCAACCGCGACGGCATGCGGCGCATTTTCGCCGACGTGCCGGTGATCTACGGGTTCCCGGGGCAGGCGCCGCTCGGCGCCAGCGCCGGACCGACGCTCGGCCGCTATCTGCAGGCGACCAGCGGCCGGGATGTCGCCAGCGGCCGTGCCAGCACGAACCTGCTCGGCGCATTCTCGGCGAGCTCGATGTCGGTGGCCGCCGGCATGAGCAGCGCCGATCCGCGCGCGGGCTACCGGCGCGATGTCTGCCAGTTCTTCGATGAAGGCCTGTCGCCGGCGCAGCGCCTCGCCTTCATCCACGGGCTCTTGCATCGCGAGATGGCGGAAGTGCGCATGTTCTTCGAGCGCATCGAGGCCTTCGATGCGGCGTTGAGCGACGAGCAGCGCGCCGCGCCCGACTTCGTGCGCGAGCTCGACCGCATCGCCGCCGACGCGCCGGCGCGCGATCGATACCTGGGCTTCGCGCGCGACGTCGACCGACCGGCGGTGCGCGCGCGCATGATCCACTGGGCGACGCGGCTGGGCTGGCTCACCGCGGCGCAGGAAAACGACGAGCTGGCGCGCCTGGTCACGCAGATGCTGGCGAGTCATTCGATGGGCTCGGCCGACGTCGAGCTCATCTGCTCGCTCAATCGCGAGCGAGCGCTCGAGCGCAGCGTGTCGGACGGCCGGACAGACGCGGCGAGGACGCGAAGGTCGCGCATTCGGCGGCGCTGGCGTGCCTGGGCCACGCCGACGCGCGCCAGCGCGTCCTCGGCGCGCTCACCAGTCGCGAGGTCGACGACGTCGACGTCGCGCAGGTGTACCTCCGCCATCGTCCGATCAGCGATGTGCGCGAGCTGCGCGCCGATCGCGGTCGCGATCGCGCGCATGACCGAGTCCGCGGCGCAGGTGCGCGCGCTGGACACGCTGGCGCACTATTACCTCTCCGACCGGGAAAGCCTGACCGAGCTCGCCAAGTTGTTTCCGCGCGCGGCGTCGGTGAACGTGCAGCGTGCGATCGCCGGCGTGTTCATCCGCTCGGACTACCGCGCGGTCGCGCAGCTGGATTTGGTCCAGGTTCTGCGCCGCTACCGGATCAAGTCCCCCGACGGCGAGGACATGATCGACGTGCTGATCCGCCGCCTCCAGGCGTAGCGCTCCCGGCTCGACCGGCGCCCGCCGAGGCGCCTACGCGACGTCCGCGACGCGGACTACTCGCTCCCCGACTTTTCCTACGCGCGATTCGGAGCGCTTCCGATACCGTCGGGCCCGCTCGCGCCCTAACGTTGGGCCAATTTCCACATGAGTCGAGCGTCCTTCGGAGTGGACTTCGTTGCGTGCCCAGAACCCATCCAGCGCCACGCCGTCGGTCGTCAGGATCGCGCTGCTGCTCGCGCTGGCGAGCGCGGCGCTGCTTGCCGGAGAGTCGCGCGCGGACAAGAGCACGCGTCTGCACGATCACGGTGAATTCGGCGGACGAGAAGGACACGTTTCGCCGCTATCTGCCTGAGGACAAGTACCGCTTCGTCGAGCTCGTCGAGAAAGGCCGGCCGGACTGGCTCGCGTCGGCGTGCCGGCAGCAGGTAAGTTGCGACGTGCTGGTGATCTCGGGCCACTTCAACGGCACCGAGTTCTTTTCCGAGCACGTCGATTCGCGCGAATACCTTCCCGTCGAGGAGATGGAGCGCGCGTCGTGCAGCGAGTCGTGCCCCGGACTTTTCTCGAAGCTCAAGGAAGTCTATATGTTCGGGTGCAACAGCCTGAACGCCGAGCCGGCGAACAGCGGTGCCGCCGAGGTGGCGCGCGTCATGATGCGCTCGGGGTCGTCGCGCGCCGACGCCGACCGCGTCGCGCGGGCGCTCAACGAGCGTCACGCCGAAAGCAATCGCGACGGCATGCGGCGCATCTTCATGGATGTTCCGGTGCTCTACGGATTTTCCTCGGTTGCGCCGGTGGGATCGGTGGCGGCCGGCATGCTCGACCGCTACTTCCGCGGCGGCGCGGCCGGCGAGGTCGGCAAGGGTCGCCCGAGCGCGCGGCTGCTCGGCCAGTTCTCCGCGCACTCGATGACCGCCGCGGCGGGCCTGCGCGCGTCGGACCCGCGCGCGGCGCATCGGCAGGAAGTTTGCCAGTTCTACGACGAGAGGCTCTCGGCCGCCGAGACGCTCTCTTTCGTGCACCGCATCCTGAAGCGCGACATCGGCGAAGTGCGGATGTATCTGGATCGCATGGAGACGTTCGCCGGCGTCGTTGAGCGAAGACGACAAGTCTTCACCGGCGTACACCGATGCGCTCCAGGCGCTGTCCGAGGATCGCGGGGCGCGGCAGCGCTATCTCGCCTTCGTCCACACCTCCGACGAGCCCGCGGTGCGCGCGCGCATGATTCGCCTGGCGCGCAACCTCGGATGGCTCTCGGCGCAGGAGGAGCGCGGTGAAATGGTGCAGATGGTCACCGATGTCATGGCGGGCGCGACCATCGCCGCGGACCACGTCGCCCTCATCTGCGCCCTCAACGAGGAACGCTCGCTGGACGCGGCGCTCGATCTCTCCGTCGCGTCGCGCGCGCCGAGCGCCGCGCACGCCGCGGTTCGCGCCTGCCTGGGAAGCGAAGCCGACCGCGACCGCATGTTGCAGACGCTGACCAGCGCCAACGACGACGACTGTGCGCATCGCGCAGGTCTACGTCGAGCGCCACCCGATCACCGACCCCGGCGAGCTGCGCACGATCGCGGCGCGCATTGCGCTGATGACTGAGCCGCAGGCGCAGGTGCGCGCGCTCAACGCGCTGGCCGGACACCGCCTCGCCGACCGCGCCAGCCTCGAAGAGCTGGTGCGGTTGTTTCCGAACGCGCGCACGGTGGGCGTGCAGCGCGCGCTCGCCGGCATTTTCATCCGCTCGGACTTTCGCATGATGAACACGCGCGAGCTGGCGGGCATGCTTCGCGAATATCGCATCAAGTCCGCCGACGGCGAGGACCTCATCGACGTGCTGATCCGCCGGCTCCAGTCGGCGTAAGGCGTGCGCCGGTGCTACGGCGCACGTTTACATCGGTCTCTGCTGCGCGGTTGAAGGCGCGGCGCCGAACCGAGCCTCTCGTCACCTTGGCCCGCTCCGCCCGATTGCTGGATCTGCTTCAGCCGCTGCGCCGGTGACGCACGCGGCGGCCGCACAAAAAAACTGCGCGCCCGAAGGCGCGCAGCGACTGCACCACCGAACGGTCGGGAGGGTTACCGAGCGGTGGAAGCCTTGGCGATGTCCGCGGCGAGCGCTTCGCCTTGCGGATTGCGCGCATCACCTCGTCACCACGATGTCGGGGGGAAGCACGCTCTTGCCGTAATACGTGTTGTTCCAGTCGTTGGCCGGGCTGATCACCGAGCCTTCGAGGTTCAGGCCACCGTAGAGTCCCTTCGAGCGGCTGAACGCCACGAAGTCGGTAGTGACGTCGCTGGCTGCGCCTGCGCCGACCGGGCCCGCGGCCACGCTCGCGTCACCGCCGAGCTTCACCGAGTTGGCGAGCAGCGAGTTGAGGCCTTTCTCGGTCATGACCAGCGTGATCGTCTGCGAAACCGACAAGCCGGCCTGGAAGCCGACGCTTGCCGCGCCGATGTTGTAGAACGCAGGTCCCGACCATTTGTTGCCATTCTTGGCGTAGAGAACCGCGCGACCGCCCGAACCGCCGAAAATCCAGCCCGCCTTGACGATCTCGGGTGCGATCAGCACCGCACGCGAGCCTTGCCGACGTTGGCGCGAAACCACGTCATGTCCGGATCGCGAAGGAAATCGGAAAACGTGGATTGCGCGGCCGTCACCAGTTTTTGCTGGTCCGCCTGGGCGAACGCGGGCGCGCTGATGCCGAGCACGGAAAACGCCGCCGCAGCGCCAAGCCATCGCTTCGCGGAGTGCAGGTAGCTCGAATTCATTTGCTGGTACATGTGTGTCCTTGTTGTTGTCGCGCCGCGGCAGCGGGTCGCTGCCTGGCGATGGGAGTGGCGGATGGCCACCCGGATTGCGTTCCGGAAGGTTGCCCGCTACGGGTGGCGCTGCGTATCAGGCAAGCGCCGATTCGGACGTAGGCAAGACGCGAAGCGCGTGTAGGACTGCGGCGCCTCGCGTCTTGGGCCTGGCGCGTGCCGTTTATTTGCCCATCACACCGCCAGATCCCTCGGCGGCACCGCCGGCTGGCGGCGGCGGCTGACGGGGTGCGGCTGCCGGTTGTGGACCCGGCTGAAGGGTCTGCCGTGCCGGCGGCGCTTGGGGAGCGGGCGGCGTGGGTGCGGCTTGCCTCTGCGGCATGGCTCCCTGCTGAGGGGCGAACGGCGCACCGGGCTGAGCCTGGGGTTGCTGCGACGGCAGGCGGTTTTGGTTCTGGTTCTGCTGGGCCTGCGGGTTTGAGCCGCGCTGGCCGTTGTACTGCTGCCCACCGCGATAGGGCGCGTTGTTCTGATACTGCTGCGACTGCTGATACTGTGGATACTGCTGCCCATACGGCCGGACGTGCGGAGGCTGGTCGTAGCGCGGCGGCGGTCCGGGCGGACGCGTATGCGGCGGTGCGCGCTGGATCCAGTAATCGCGGCGCTGGTACCAGGGGCGTCCGTAGTAGTAGCGATCCCAGTACGGACCGATGGAGAAATTCACGATGGGAATCCCGAGGCTCGGCGCATAGGTGTACAGCGGTACCCTCGAGCCGTAGTAGACGTAGTTGAGGTAGGGACCATAGACCCACCCGCGAAGGTCGGAATAGCCGACATCGCACCAGCTCCAGTCGTCCAGACAGCCGAAGACCTCGACCGGCGCGCCGGTGCCCACCTGCGCGACCACGGGATATTGCGTGTTGGGCCCCGCTCGCACCGCGACGGTTCGGTTGGTATAGGCCTGCTGCGCCAGGGCCACCACGGGAAGAGCGAGCAGCACCAGCGAGAGATTTCGCAGCCGCTCCGAAAGTCGGGTCATTGCCATACTCCTAGTTGCCAACATGGTTGTAAGACGTGCAATCCTCTGCGCAAGTTCGGCGACAGTTTCGCACGTTCACGCACGCGCCAGATCAGCAATTCGCCTGTGCGCACGCGCAGTTGCGTGCGTTCGCACCCGTTGCACACCTGATTTCGAAGCGAACTGTTACACACTCATGCAACCGCCATGCCGGGCAAATGCGGCGATCCGAGGGGAGGCGTCGGACCGCTAGAATGCAGCATGCGAACCGCCGTCCCCGACAGCATCCTTTTTCGGTGCATCGACTCCGCCGGCATCGCGGAGCAGCTCGCCGGCGTCCACCTTGCGCTTGGCCGGGCGCGCCCGGCGTGAGCGTCGAGCTCGACACCCGCATCGAGGTACTCGACGCGCGCCTGCGTCCGGTCGTCGACGCCGCGTCGTCGTTGCAGCGCCTGTGCACCGGCGCGCGCTGGAGCGAAGGTCCCGTGTGGATGCGCGAGGACGACAGCGTTCTGTGGAGCGACATTCCCAACGACCGCATGCTGCGCTGGTCGGCGTCCGACGGAATGAGCGTGTGGAGGCAGGGCGTCGAATTCACCAACGGTCACACGCGCGACCACGACGGCAGCCTGCTGCACTGCTCGCACGGGCTGCGCGCGGTGTATCGAACGCGCGGCGACGGTCCGCCGGAGATCGTGGTCGATCGCTTCGAGGACAAGCGGCTCAATTCGCCTAACGACATCGTGGTGAAGTCGGACGGTACGATCTGGTTCACCGATCCACCCTACGGCATCGCGATTCCCGAGGAGGGCCATCCCGGCGTGTCGGAGCTCGGTGACTGCTACGTGTTCCGCTACGACCCGCGGCAGTCGATCGCTGCACCGGGTGAGCGACCTCGCGGAGGAACCCAACGGTCTCGCCTTTTCGCCGGACGAGTCGCTCCTGTATGTCTCGGACACGTCGGCCACGCTGCGTCGCGACGGGTCGGGCAATCACTGCATCTGGGTGTTCGACGTAATCGAGCGCCGGGAGCGCGTCGACGAGAGCGACCCGGCATTCCTCGCCAACGGCCGCGTCTTCGCGGTGGTTTCGCCTGGGCTCGCCGACGGTTTCCGGCTCGACCACCAGGGCTGGATCTACACCAGTTCGCTGGACAGCGTGCAGGTCTATCACCCTGACGGCACGCTGCTCGGCAAGATCCACGTCCCGGAAAAAATAGGCAACGTGACGTTCGGCGGCAACGATCGCAACTGGCTCTACATCGCCGCGTCGACGTCGCTGTATCGCATCCGCCTCGCGACGCGAGGAATCCAGTCGCCGTAGCGGTCCAAAGGATGTCTGCGAGGAGCGCCAAGCGACGAGGAATCTGCTTCCCGGGGCGGCGCGCCTAGCGCTGCAAGGCCTTCCTGACGTACTCTGTCGGGCGCTGGCGAGAGTCCGCCGCCAATCGAGGGGGAAACGATGCCGCGGAGTTCGAAACCCGCCGGGGTGAAGGCCGCAATCGAGCGCCCGGCGCCGCGCCGCCCTTCGCCGAAAGCAAAGCCCAAGGCAAAGCCCAAGGCAAAGCCCAAGGCAAAGCCCAAGGCAAAGCCCAAGGCAAAGCCCAAGGCAAAGCTATCGCTTCGGGCGCGCTTTCACGAGGTTCTCGAGCAACAGAACGCCACGAGCGAAATCCTACGTGCGATCAGTCAGTCGCCGGATGACGTGCAGCCTGTATTCGAGACCATCGCGGCCGCCGCTCTGCGCCTGTGCGATGGAGTATTCAGCGTCGTTTACCGGTTCGACGGCGAGCTCATCCACGTCGCAGCGCTGCACAACGTCAGCGCCGTTGGCTCCGCGGCCTTCCACAGCGTATACCCGTGCCCGCCGCACGAGGGCGGCGCGACGCAGCGCGCGGTTCTCACCGGTCGCGTCGTGCACATTTCCGACATACGCGACGACGCGAAATACATATACAAGGAGACGGCGGAGGCGGCCGATTTTCGAAGCGTGTTGTCGGTGCCGATGCTGCGTGGCGACGTCGTGCTTGGCGCGATCACGGTCTTTCGCACCGTGGCCAGGGCGTTTCCCGAGGCGCAGGTGTCGCTGCTGCAGACGTTCGCCGACCAGGCGGTCATCGCCGTCGAGAACGTGCGCCTGTTCAAGGAGCTCGGGACGCGCAACGCAGACCTGACCGAAGCACTTGACCAGCAAACAGCGACAAGCGAGATCCTGCGCGTGATCAGCCAGTCGCAAACGGATGTGCAACCGGTGTTCGATACGATAGTCGAGGCGGCGAGGAGATTGTGCGGCGCCACGTCGGCGAACGTTTTCACCTTCGATGGTAAGCTCGTGCATCTCTCGGCGTTCGTCAACGTCAGTGCCGAATATGTCAAGGCGCTGCAGGAGTACTATCCGCACCCGCTCAGTCGGGATACGGCGGTGATGCGAGCGATTGCGTCATGTAGCCTGGTCGCGATCCCCGACGTCGACTCCGATCCCGAATACACGAGCGCGATCGGAGCTCACGCGCGCCCCGGCGGCTTCCGCAGTGTGCTCGCTGTTCCGCTGATCCGCGATGGAAGCCCGATCGGCGGCATCGCCGTCGGCCGGCCGGAACCGGGAGACTTTCCCGACGAACAGGTCGCCCTGCTAAAGACCTTCGCCGATCAGGCGGTCATCGCCATCGAGAATGTGCGGCTGTTCAAGGCGCTGGAATCGCGCAATGCAGACCTGACCGAGGCGCTCGACCAGCAGACCGCGACGAGCAACATTCTCCGCGTCATCGGACAATCGCAGACCGATGTGCAACCAGTATTCGACACCATCGTGGCGGCGGCGAGGAAGCTATGCAACGCCAGCTCCGCCAACGTCCTCATCTTCGACGGTGAGATGATCCATCTCGCCGCGCTGGTGAATGAAACCGAGGAAGGTGCCGAGGCGATACGCAAGGTGTGGCCACAGCCACTAAGTCGCAGGATGGCGGCGACCCGGGCGATTCTGACAAGCGAAGTCGTGTGCATACCGGATGTGCTCGACGATCCTGAATTCGGGGCCCGAAGTTCCGCAGTGGCCGGTGCCTTCCGCAGCATCCTGGCGGTTCCCTTGATCCGCGATGCGAAGCCAGTCGGCGCGATTGCCGTCGGCCGCCCGGAAGCGGGCCCCTTTCCCGACGAACAGATTGCGCTGCTCAAGACGTTCGCGGACCAGGCGGTCATCGCGATCGAGAACGTTCGCCTTTTCACCGAGCTGCAGGCGCGCAATTCGGACCTCACCGAGGCGCTCGACCAGCAGACCGCGACGAGCAACATTCTCCGCGTCATCGGTCAGTCGCAGACCGACGCGCAACCGGTATTCGACACGATCGTGTCGGCCGCCATGAAGCTGTGTGATGCGAGCTCCGTGAACGTACTGACTTACGACGGCGAGCTGATCCATCTGGCCGCACTCGTGAACGAGACATCGGAGGGCGCCGCTGCTATACGTCGGATGTGGCCACAACGACCCGGCCGCAACCTGGCGGCCTGCCCGGGCCATCCTGACGCGCGAAGTGGTTTGCATTCCGGACGTGCTCGAAGACTCTGACTATTTGGGGATCACGCTTTCGCGCTGGCCGTCGCCTTCCGCAGCATCCTGGCCGTGCCGTTAATTCGCGACGGCGAGCCTGTCGGCGTCATTGCCGTTGGCCGTCCTGTACCGGGTCCCTTTCCCGATGAGCAAGTCGCGCTGCTCCAGACCTTCGCCGATCAGGCGGTGATTGCGATCGAGAACGTGCGCCTGTTCAACGAGCTCGAGGCGCGAACGACCGAACTGACGCGATCGGTCGGCGAGCTGCAGGGCGCTGGGCGAGGTCGGCCAGGCGGTCAGCTCCACGCTCGATGTCGAGACCGTGCTGAGTACTGATCGTCTCGCGCGCCAACGAGCTCGCCGGCACCGACGGCGGCGCCATCTACGAGTACGACGAAACGCACGAGGTGTTCCGACTGCGCGCGGCGGACGGCTTCCCCGACGAGTTGGTCGCTGCGCTGCGCACCGATCCCATCCGCAAGGGCGAAGGCGCGCTCGGGCGGCTTGCCATCGTCGGCGAACCGTTGCAGGTGCCCGACATTGCCGATCCCAGCAGCTACCAGAGCCATGTGCGCGAAATCCTTCTCCGTCTGGGCTATCGCTCGCTGCTGGCGATTCCGCTGCTCCGTGAAGACCACCTGCTCGGGGGGATGACCGTCAATCGCTTCGCCGTCGGCGAGTTCGCGCCGCAGGTAATCGAGCTGCTCAAGACCTTCGCGTCGCAGTCCGCGCTGGCCATCCAGAACGCGCGGCTGTTCCACGAGATCGCCGACAAGAGTCGACAGCTCGAGGTGGCGAGCCAGCACAAGAGCGAGTTCCTGGCGAACATGTCGCACGAGCTGCGCACGCCGCTCAACGCCATCATCGGCTTCTCGGAAGTCCTGGCCGAGCGCATGTTCGGCGAGATCAACGACAAGCAGGAGGAATACCTCGGCGACATCCTCGATTCGGCTCGGCACCTGCTTTCGCTGATCAACGACATCCTCGACCTGTCGAAAGTCGAAGCCGGCCGCATGGAGCTCAACCTCAGCGACTTCCACGTGTCCGCGGCGATCGACAACACGATGATGCTCATGCGCGAGCGCGCGCATCGCCGCGATATCGCGCTTTCGTCCGCTGGTCGATGAAAAGCTGGGCGAGATCCGCGCCGACGAGCGCAAGGTGAAGCAGGTGCTCTTGAACTTGCTGTCCAACGCGCTCAAGTTCACTCCCGAGGGTGGCCGCATCGATGTGCGCGCCAGCGCTGCACGGGAGCCTTGTCGAGATCTCGGTCGCCGACACCGGCGTCGGCATCGCGCCGGAGGACCAGGCCACCGTGTTCGAGGAATTCCAGCAGGTCGGGATCAGCGTCGAAAAGAATCGAAGGCACGGGACTGGGGCTGGCGATCTCGCGCAAGTTCGTCGAGCTGCACGGTGGAACGATCCGCGTCGAGAGCGTGCCCGGCAAGGGGTCGACGTTCGCCTTCACCATCCCGCTCGACGCCGCATCTGCTGTGGGCTAGGGCCCGTGAACAGCACTTAGTTGCCGCGTCGCTCCAGGATCTCCACCATCGCCGAATAGCCGCGGCCACGCGCCAGCGCGAGCGGCGTCATGCCCGATCGGTCGGCGATCCTGACGCTGGCACCGGCGTCGACCAGCGCCTTGAGCGTCGCGGTATGGCGCGCGCCGCCGTCGCCGAGCACGATCGATTCGATAAGCGCCGTCCAACCCAGGTTGTTCACGTGGTCGAGCGGCGCGCCAGCGCGAATGAGCTCGCGAACGACCTCGACATGGCCGAGATGCGACGCCGCGATCAGCGCGGTGCCGTCGTAGCGGCTGGTGATGTTGCGCGCGCTGCAGCCGATGTCGAGCGCGACTTTCAGCGTCGGCAGGTCGTCGGCGACGGCGGCGATGGTCACGATGTCGTAGCGATCGCGCTCGAGCGCATTCGGATCGGCGCCGGCCTTGACCAGCGCCCGCATCGCGGCGTGCCTGGCGCCGTAGGCGGCGACGTGCAGTGGGGTGCGGCCGTACGCATCACGTACGTCCACTGCATTGCCCGCGGCGACCAGCTCTGCGATCTGCGCGCTGTCGCCGCGCGCCGCCGCGGCGAGCATCCCCGTGTACGCGCTCGTCTCCGCGACGGAGGGCGCGACCTGGGCTGAGGCTGCATCGATCGCGAAGGCGACGAACAGAAGGAGCGACGGGTCGCATGTGATCGATGTCGGCGCCCGACTACCAGCGACAGCCGCTGTCGCCGATCGCGCTCGCCACCAGCGGCACGGCGGCGAGCAAACCCATGCTCGCATACGCGGTCCTGCAATCGGGCTTGGCCGCTTTTTCGATGGCGCGTGCCTCCTTCGATTCACGATCCGGCGGCGGTGGAACGACGGACAGCAGGCCGCGCGAGCCGGCGCCCTCGCGCACGACGGCCCCTGCGGCGCGCTTCTTCGCTTCCTCGAGGTCGATTTTCGGCGCCGTGCCCGGCGCGGAAGGCGCGACATCGCGGCGCGGCTGGAACATGTCCTCATCGGGTTGCGGCGCGCCGAAGCGCAGGCGTGGCGGCTCGGATGGTGCCGTGTCGGTGCGCGAAGTCGGTCGTGGCTCCGGGGACTGTGCCGGCGCAGCACGCTCCACGGGTCTGGGCGCGGTGTCGGTCGACTCGTTGCGTGGCGACGGCGCGCTTGCCGGAGCAGCCGGCGCAGCGATCGGCGGCGCAGCGATCGGCGGGGCGGCGCGTGGCGCGGGCGGCGCAACGGGTTCGGGGCGCGCGACGGGCTCCGCGGGCGCGGCGCGCGGAGTGGCGGCGGGAGGCGCGATATCCGCCGGTGCCGGAGGGCGCGCGACGGGAGGCGTCGGCGCGATCGGCAGCGCACGCGGCGCGAGCTCGGGTGCGGGAACGCTTTCGCGCGGCGCGGGCGAAGGCGTCAGCGTTTCGGCCGCCGGCGGCGTGGGAGTCTCGCGCGGCGGAGCTTGCTGCGGCACCGCGGGCAGTTCGGATGGCGGCGGGGCCGGCATGATCGCTTCGCGCTCCTCGGTTGGGGGCGCGACGCGCTGCGCGGGCGCGATCGGCGTCTCGGCCGGACGCGGCACGACGACGGGAGGAGTGACCATCTCGGGTTGGATCGACCGCGGCGCGGGCGGTGCCGGAGACGGCAAGGATCGGCGCCACCGGAGACGGCGCCGGCTGCAATGGACGATCGGTCTCTTCGGGTGCATCCGGATTCAAGCGCGGCAACGCTTCCGCGGCGCGCGGCTCGGTCGCGGGTGGCGATGCGGCGGGCGCGGGCACCGGCTCGCGTGCAGGCTGCGCGGGCGCACTCTCCGGGCGGCTCGTGGCGGGGGGCGGCGCGGGCGCGGCGGGATCGCGCGCCGGCGCCGCGTCGCGCGCTTGCCGTGCCGCACGCGCGGCCGCGGCATCCGGACGCGGCAGGAGCGCGCTTCCCGGCGCCGCCGTGTCCGCACCCGGCGCGAGCCTGAAAGCGCTGCCTCGCTCGTCGCGCAACGCGCGCAGGTCGACGTTGAGCGCATCGCCGAATTCGCCGGATCGTCGCGACGGGCTGTACGTCGTGGTGCCGAACAGCACGACGATCCAGAGATGCAGCAGCATCGACAGCGCGACGAACCGAAACAGCGTCGGCTGGTCGAGCGTCGTCCTCGATGTTGCGCGGCGAGGAGGCGGATGCGAAGTCACGAGCGTCGTCGAAGATGTTTCGTCACGATCGGCCGCGATCGCCCGCAAGCGCCGGATCTTGGCGGCGGTGGGATCACGCAGGTGGATGCGACTGCGATTCTGCCACGCCGGCGCCGCAGGCGTGTGCCGCGCATTCCAGCAATTGCATGCATTTCCAATTACACTTCGGGGTGATCCGCTTCCCGCGCTTGATGCTCGCGAAAAGACCCTGGAACGAATCCGGGGCGACGCGCGAGGCGGAGCCGCCGTGCCGAAGTTCATCTGGAGGAAAACCCATGAAATCCATCGCTCGCTGCGCTGCGTTGTGTGCGACGCTGATCTGTGCGGCGTCGGCCTTCGCCGACGTCGCGGTTCCCGCACCCGGTGCCAGTCCGCGCGTCGACGCCATCAAGAAAGCCGGCGTGCTGCGCGTCGGCGTTCTCGCCAACGCGCCCTGGCTCGTCGAAAACACTTCCGGGTCCGGCGAGACGTGGAGCGGCCCCGCGTGGGTGCTCGCCAACGAATACGCCAAGCGCCTGAACGTGAAGCTGGAAGCCGTTCCGGTCAGCCACGAGACCAAGGTGCCGGTGCTGGCGTCCAACCAGGTCGACATTTCGGTCACGCCGCTCGCCGAGACGCCCGACCGTTTGAAGGTCGTCGACTTCATCATCTATTCGAACACCAGCGTGTGCATGTTCGGGCTCGCGTCGAACCCGAAATTCGCCGCCGCGAAGTCGGTCGACGATCTCAACAAGCCCGACATCACGATCGCGTATTACACCGGCGGCGGTGAAGAAGGGTGGGTGAAGGAGCGCTTTCCCAAGGCGCAGCTGCGCGGTGTGCCCGGATCCGGCACGGCGCCCGTGGAGGAGGTGATGGCCAATCGCGCCGACGCGGTGCCGATCAACCGCGTTCCGTGGGTTGCCATGGGACGCAAGCTCAAGCAGCTCGCCGCGCTGCCCAAGGACAACAATTGCCAGAACAGCACCGAGAAAGCGGCGCCCGTCGGCATGGCGATCGACAAGAACCAGCCGGCGTTCCTCACCTGGGCGCGAACCGTGGAAAAGGAAATGGAAGCCAAGCTCAAGGCCGACGAGGCCCGGGTCGTCGACACGATGAAGTGACGTTCTGACGCGACGCTCCGGCGGCGCCTGCGCCGCCGGATTCGCGTCGGCCGGCGCATGGAGCTTCGATTTTTCCGTCATCACCGATCACTGGCGCTTCCTGGCGTCGGGCATCGGCGTCACGCTGCTGCTCTCGGTCGTGTCGGGCCTGACCAGCATCGCCGCGGGCTTCGTCGTCGCGATGCTGCGCATGTACGGCCCGCGCTGGCTGCGGCCGATCGTGGTCCTCTACATCGACTCGATGCGCGCGATTCCCGTGCTCGTCGTGCTGGTGTGGACCTTCTTCGCGCTGCCGCTGGTGACCGGGCTGACCATGCCGCCGTTTTTCGCGGCGTTGATCGGGCTGACCGTTCACCTCGCGGCGTACGTCGCCGAGATCGTGCGCGCCGGCGTCGAGTCGGTTCGCCCCGGACAGACGCGCGCCTCGCTCGCGCTCGGCATGTCGCGCGCGCAGATCGTGCGCCGCATCGTGCTTCCGCAGGCGATCGTGCGCATGCTGCCGGCCTTCGGCTCGCTGCTGTCGATCACCATCAAGGACACCGCGATCGCGTCGGTGATCGCGGTGCCCGAGCTGATGCGCCAGTCCGAAACGCTCGCCGGGCAGAGCTTCCAGCCGATCGAGGTCTACACCTTTGCGATGCTGGTCTATTTCGTGATCCTGTTCCCGGTGACGCGCGGCATCGACCTGTTCTACCGCCGGGTCGCGCACCTGGGCCGCTCGTGAGCGCCAGGATACGACCATGACTTTCGACTGGAGCGTGATCTGGCAGCATCGGCAGGAGCTGCTGGCCGGCGACCGGCACGACCATCATGCTGACGGTGGCGACGATGGCGATCGCGGTGCCGTGCGGCCTCGTCGTGGCGGGATTGAGACTCTATGGCGTGGGCGCCGGTGCGCGCGCTGGCGACCGCGTACGTCGAGCTGTTTCGCAACCTGCCGCTGATCCTCGTCGTGTTCTGGGCGTTCTACGTGCTGCCGATCTCGACCGGGACTGGGCTTGTCGCCGCTGGCGACCGGGCTCACCGCGCTGGCGCTCAATGTCACCGCGTACAACGCGGAGACGTTTCGCGCCGGCATCAACTCGCTGCGCCGCGGCCAGACCGAAGCCGCGATGGCGCTCGGCATGAGCCGCACGCAGGCGCTGCGCCGCGTGCTCATTCCGCAGGCGCTTCGCCGCGTCACGCCGGTGCTCGCCAGCACGTGGGTATCGCTGTTCAAGGACACGTCGCTGGTGTCGGTGATCGCGGTCAGCGAGCTCGCCTACGTGACGCTGCAGATCCGCGCGCAGACCTATCGCGTGCTGGAAATGCTCACCGCGCTGGCCGCGATCTACTGGCTGCTCGGCTATCCGCAGGCGAAGCTGGTCGACTGGATGCAGCGCCGTTTCGCGGTGAGCGAATGAGCGCCGCCGCGCCGCCGCAACGACCCATCGCGTCAAGGCGTCGGCGGCGCGAATCATCGGCTACCGCGGCGTCATCAAGCGCTACGGCAGCTTCGAGGCGCTCTCCGGCGTCGATCTCGACGTGCATGCGGGCGAGGTGGTGTGCCTGATCGGCCCGTCGGGATCGGGCAAGTCGACGCTGCTACGCTGCACCAACGGATTGGAGACCCTCGACGGCGGCGACATCGACTTCGAGGGCGCGCTGCTGCCGCGCGACGACCGGTCGCTGCGCGCGGTGCGCACGCGCATGGGCATGGTGTTCCAGAGCTTCGAGCTCTTTCCGCACCTGACCGCGCTGCAGAACGTCGCCGAGGGCCCGCGCACGGTGCTGCGCAAGAGCAGCGACGAGGCGACGCGGCGCGCGACCGCGATGCTCGCCAAGGTCGGTCTCGCCGACAAGGCCGCCAACTATCCGTCGGCGCTGTCGGGCGGGCAGCAGCAGCGCGTCGCCATCGCGCGCGCACTGGCGATGGAGCCCGACGTCATGCTGTTCGACGAGCCGACCTCGGCGCTCGACCCGGAGACCATCGGCGAGGTGCTCAACGTCATGAAGACGCTCGCCGACGAAGGCATGACCATGGTGGTCGTCACGCACGAAATGAGCTTCGCGCGACGGGTCGGCGACTGGGTCGCGGTATTCGATGCCGGTCGCATCGTCGAGCAGGGTCCGCCCGATCAGATCTTCGACGCGCCGCTCACCGAGCGCACGCGCGACTTCCTCGGGCACCTCGGCTGGTCGGGCTGAAGCGCTAGTCGGCGAGCAGGTACGAGCGGCTGTCTTCCAGGAAGTGCGCGCCGGCGTCGGAGCGCACCGCGGTGCCGACGCCCGATGCGGTGAGGATTTCCAGCAAAAGCGCGCTGGGCACGCCGCCGTCGATGATGTGCACCGAGCGCACGCCCTCGCGCACCGCGTCGAGCGCGGCGCGCATGCGCGGCACCATGCCGCCCTGCACGACGCCGTCGCGCAGCAGTCCGTCGGCCTCGGTCGCGGTGATGATGTAGACGAGCTTGCCGTCGCGGCCGTGCACGCCGGCGATGTTGGTCATCAGGATCAGCTTCTCGGCCTTGAGCGCGCGCGCCAGGCGGCCCGCCAGCAGATCGGAGTTGATGTGATACGCGGTGCCATCCGCGCCGACGCCGATGGGCATGATCACCGGGATGAAGTGCTTCGAGAGCAGCAGCTCGATGAGACCGGCGTCGATGCTCTCGACATCGCCGACGTAGCCGATCGTCGCTTCCGCGCTCAGGCCTTCGATCGTGCGCTGGCGGGCGCGGATGAAGCGTCCGTCCTGGCCATCGAGCCCGACCGCGCGCCCGCCGTGACGATTGATCAGCCCGGTGAGCTCCTGGTTGAGCTCGCCCAGCGCCATCTCGACCACCGTCAGCGCGCGCTCGTCGGTGACGCGCACGCCGTCGCGCCGCCGCGGCTCGATGCCCATCTGCTGCATGAGCTCATCGATGCGCCAGCCGCCGCCGTGAACGACGATCGGCTTCATCCCGACCAGGCGAAGCAGCGCGATGTCGCGCGCGAAGCCCGCCTTGAGCGCGGGATCGGTCATCGCCTTGCCGCCGAAGCGCACCACCAGCGTCCTGCCGTGGTAGGCGCGGATGTACGGCAGCGCCTCGGCGAGGATGCGGCCCTTGTTCATGCGGTTGCGCTAGACATGCATGGTCTCGGTGTTCTCGGTGGGGGCACGGCCGACGTCGTGCAGGACTTCGACCGCGTAGCCCGCCGCGACCCAGGCGTCGAGCCCGCCGTACAGCGGCCGCACGCGGGTGAAGCCGTGCCGCATGAGCTGCTTCGCGGCGTGCGCCGCCGACGATTCATTCGGGCACGTGCAGTAGAGCACGATGTCGCGATCGCGCGGCAGGTCGCTTACGTGCTGCTCCATCGCGTCGAGCGGGACGTGGCGCGCGCCGGGGATGCGGCTGGGCTGCATCCCGCGCGCCGTGGGCGAGCGCACGTCGACGACGATCGGCTGCGCACCGCTGGTCATGAGCTGGTAGAGCTCGTCGACGCTGATGCGCGCCATGCGCAGCATCCTGTAGAAGCGGTGGCGCTCCCACCACTTGAAGGCGACGTACGCCGCGAACAGCGCGACGATGATGCCGATGGCGGTGCTCCCGTACTCCTGGACGCGGGCGATGACGTACTCCACCTGGCGGCCGAACAGCGCGCCGCCGCCGACGCCGGCAAGCACCCAGAGCGCGGCGCCGATGCCGTTGAACAGCAGGAACGACGGAATCGCTGATGCGCGTCGCGCCGGCGAGCGGCGGCGCGATCAGCGAGAGCCCCGGAACGAACTTGGCGACGACCAGCGCGTTCATGCCCCAGCGCTCGAAGCGCGACTGCGTGTCGCTGACGCAGGAGTCGGGCGTCAGCGAGATGCGGCACAGGGTCTTCATCACGCCGTTGCCGTAGCGACGGCCGATCGCGTACCAGATCGAGTCGGCGATCATGCATGCCCAGCATCGCGACCAGAAATACCGCCACGAGCGAAAGCTGTCCCGACACGCCGAGCGCGCCGGCGACGACCAGCGTCGGCAGCGCCGGGATCGGCAGCCCGATCTGCTCGATGAGCACGTTGACGAACACCAGCAGCAAGCCGTACTGGCTGAGCAGCGCATTGAGGTCGAGCGTCATGTCGGCAGTCGGCGGGCGAGGGCCGTCGAAGGGTGCGCCGCCATCATAGCCGACGCAGCGCGGCCGTCGCTCGCGGCAAGGGACGCGCCGCGGGTGCGGTGACGTGTCACGCTGTGCTGACGTAAACTGACGCGAGAGTCGCATCGAACGCGACGGCGGAAAACGATGCCCGAGATCAACGAGTGGTCCTTCCCGAGCGACCTGCAGCCGCGGGCTGAGGAGGTATCGTTCGATCTCGGCAGCGTGCTGCGCTCGCTGGTGCTGATCCGCGCCGAGATCCCCGAGGACGCATTCACCGCGTCGGTCCTGGGCACCGAGCGCGTCGGCAACGGCATCGTGATCGGCGACGACGGGCTGATACTGACCATCGGCTACCTCATCACCGAAGCCGAATCGATCTGGCTGCATGCGCACGACGGCAGCGTCATCGCGGGTCACGCGCTCGCGTACGACTTCGCCACCGGCTTCGGGCTGGTGCAGCCGCTGGGGCGAATCGCCGCGCCGGCGCTGCCGCGCGGCGAGTCGGCGTCGGCCGAAGTAGGCTCCGACGTGCTCGTGATCGGCCACGGCGGGCGCGCGCACGCGCTCAAGGCGGGCGTGTTCGCCAAGCGCGAGTTCGCCGGCTACTGGGAATACCTGCTCGACGAGGCGCTGTTCACGTCGCCGCCGCATCCGCAGTGGGGCGGCACGGCGCTGGTCGGCGGCGACGGCAGGCTGATCGGCGTCGGCTCGCTGTTCGTGCAGGAAGCCATCCACGGCAGCACCGTGCAGGGCAACATGTTCGTCCCGATCGACCTGCTCGAGCCCATCCTCGACGACCTGCTGCGCTTCGGGCGCAGCCGCCAGGCGACGCGGCCGTGGCTGGGCATGTACACCGCGGAAAACGAGGGCAAGCTGGTGGTCGGCGGACTGGCCAAGGGCGCGCCGGCGGAGGTCGCGGGCGTGCGGCTGGGCGATATCGTGCTCGAAGTCGACGGCGCGCGCGCGTCGGGCCTCGCCGACCTGCTGCGCAAGACATGGAGCGTCGGCAGCGCCGGTGTCGAGGTGCCGCTCACGCTCGCGCGCGACACCGAGGTCAAGCACATCCGCGTGCGTTCGGCCGATCGTCACGATTTCCTGCGCAAGCCGGCGCTGCAATAGTCGCGCGCACGACGCGCGTCCTGCGCGCGCTGGCGGGGTTGGAATACGCCGGGACCGTCAGGGCCCCGCGACGGCGGTCTTGTAATCCCATCCGCCACCCAATGCCTTGGCGACATCGACCACCGCCAGCCGAACGTCGCGCGCGGCGACGATCTGCAGCGCCTGCGCCTGCAGGAGCTGGCGCTGCACGTCGAGCACCTCGATGTACGCCGAATAGCCGGCGGTATAGCGCAGGTTGGCGAGCTCGAGCGACTTCTCCAGCCGCTCCTTGCGCTCGGTCTGCGCGGCGAGCGCCTCGCGCGTGGTCTGGTTCGCGGTCAGCGAGTCGTGCGCGTCCCGGAACGCCGCCTGCACCGTCTGCCGGTAGCGGACGACCGTCTCGTCGCGCTGCGCGGTCCTGAGCTCGACGTTGTCGGTGACCAGCGCCAGGCCGACCAGCGGCTGGATCAGACCGGCGCCGATGCTCCAGATCATCGCCGGTCCGCTGAACAGGCTCTTCAGGACGCCCGACTCGGAACCGAACGCGCCGGTGAGCGAGATCGACGGGAAATAGTCGGCGCGCGCCACGTCGATGCGCTGGTTCGCCGCGGCAAGCCGCAGCTCTGCGTCGCGAATGTCGGGACGGCGCGCCAGCATGTCGGAGGGCAGCTCCGGCGGCAGCGTCGGCACCGCCAGCAGCCGGACCATCCCGAAGTCGCGATCGAATCTCGGCTCGAAGACCTCGCGCGGCGAGCGCCCGAGCAGCACCGCGAGCGCCGACTGGTTCTCGCTGACCACGCGCAGCGCCACCGCCACGTCGGAGGCGACCGCGGCGCGCTCGGCCTGCGCGGTGGCGAGATCGAACTCGCCGATCACGCCGGCGTCGAAGCGGTCCTGCTGGAGGCTGACCGTCTCGGTGCGCGAGCGCAATGTGTCGTTGAGCACCGAAAGCTGCGCGTCGGACGCGAGCAGGCGGAAGTACGCGCCGGCGACTTCGGCCGCGACGACGGTGCGCACGGTCTCGCGCGCGTACTGCGTGGCGAGCAGGTCGTTTTGCGCCGCCGCGGTGGCGGTGCGGTACTTGCCCCACAGGTCGAGCTCGTAGGAAGCGTTGAGGCGCACGACGAAGTCGTTGCTGATCGCCGGCGTGCCGCGGCGGCAGCACGATGTTGCTCGACGAGGCTCTGGCGGCCGCGCGCGGCGCCGGCACTGACGTTGGCGTCGGGAAATTGGGCGAACTGCACGATCTTGTACTGCGCGCGCGCCTGGTCGACGCGCGTGATCGCGGCGGCGAGATCGAGGTTCTGCGCCAGCGCCTCGTCGATCAGCGCAGTGAGCAGCGGATCGTTGAACGCGGTCCACCAGCGTTCGAGCGAAGGATCGTACGCACCGGTCTTCGGCAGATCCAGCGTAGGCGGCGCGGTGGGCGTCGTGGTGCAGCCGGCGAGGGCGGCCGCGAACAGCATCGCTAGGGTCAATTTACGCAAGTTCGTCTCCGGGTTTGATGATCGGAGGATGGCCAGGGGTGTGCGGAGGCGCGTGGCTTGCCGTCTGCAAATGCCGAACTTCGTCGATCAGTTCGTCGTGGCTGCGACGTTCGATCGAGGCGACGCTCGACGATCGCGCGGTAGAACAGCGGCACGAAGAAAATCGCGAGAAAAGTCGCCGCCACCATGCCGCCCATGACACCGGTTCCGGTGGCGCGCCGCGCCGCGGCGCCCGCGCCGGTCGAAATGGCGAGCGGCAGCACGCCGAGGATGAACGCCATCGACGTCATCAGGATCGGGCGGAAGCGCAGTCGCGCGGCCTCGATCGCGGCCGCCGACGGCGACAACCCCTCGTGGTTCTTGAGCACGGCGAACTCGACGATAAGAATGGCGTTCTTCGCCGCCAGCCCAAGCAGCGTCACCAGGCCGATCTGGAAATAGACGTCGTTGGTCATCCCGCGCAGCCACGTGGCCGCCAGCGCGCCGAAGGTTCCGAAAGGCAGCGCCAACAGCACCGACAGCGGCAGCGAGAGCTTTTCGTACTGCGCCGCGAGGATCAGGAACACCATGATCACGGCGAGCCCCAGCGCGAAGGTCGACGCGCCGCTGGATTTCTTCTCCTGATACGACGTGCCGCCCCAGTCGTAGCTGAAATCAGCGGGCAGGACCTCGCGCGCGATCTCTTCCATGTGCGCGATCGCCTGCCCGGAGCTCACTCCCGGCGCGCCGGAGCCTAGCAGCTTGACCGCGGGGAGGTTGTTGAACCGGTCCAGCGCGTCGGGTCCGGACGAATACGTCACGGTGGCCAGCGAGGAGAGCGGAATCATCTCGCCTTTGGCCGAGCGCACGTAAATCGCGCCGATGTCGTCGGGCCGGGTGCGGTATTGCGGCTCCGCCGACATCAGCACCTGCCACGCGCGTCCGGACTTGGTGAAATCGTTCACGTAGAAGTTGCCGAGCGTCGCGGAAAGCGCGTTGTATACGTCCGAGATGGGAACGCCCAGCGTTTTCGCCTTCTCGCGGTCCACTCGCACCGACAATTGCGGCACGGTCGCGCGCCACAACGTCTGCACGTAGGCGAGCTGCGGATCGCCGCGCGTCTTGGCGAGGAACGCCTGCGTGACTTCGGACAGGCGCTTGGCGTCGCCCTCGCCGCGGTTCTGGATGTAGAACTCGAAGCCGCCGGCCGTGCCCAGGCCGAAGATGGCCGGAGGATTGAACGCGAGCACCAGCGCCTCCTTGATGCCGGCGGTCTTGCCGAAGAGCTCGCCGACAAGCTGCGCCGCGGTCACCTCGCGCTCGTCCCACGGCTTCTGGGTGACGAAGATCGTCGCCGCGTTGTTGCGAAAGCCGCCGCCGATGAAGTCGAAGCCGGTGAAGGAGATGGTGTCCTGATTGTTTGGATTGGAGCGGATTGCGGCCTCGACCTGCTGCACGACCTTGAACGTTCGCTCGAGCGTGGCGCCGTCCGGGAGGATGACGGCGCTGATGTAGAAGCCCTGATCTTCGTCGGGGACCAGGCTGCCCGGGGTGATGCGCCAGAGTCCGACGGTCAGCGCGACCATGCCAAGGAATAGCACCGCCGCGAGGATGCCGCGCCGGAGCATGAACACGACGCCGTCCCGGTAGCGCATCGTGACGCGATCGAACCAGCGGTTGAAAGCGGCGAAAAAGCGGTTCGGCGGCTCGTGCGGCTGAAGGATCATCGCGCACAATGCAGGCGAGAGCGTCAGCGCCACCATGCCCGAGATGACGACCGAGATCGAGATCGTCACCGCGAACTGGCGGTAGAGCTCGCCGGTGAGTCCGCCGAGGAAGGCGATCGGCACGAACACGGCCGTCAGCGTCAGCACGATGGCAACGATCGGGCTGGTGACTTCGCGCATCGCCTTGATCGCCGCGTCACGCGCCGTGAGACCGTCCTCGCGCATGTGGCGCTCGACGTTTTCGAGCACGACGATCGCGTCGTCGACGACGATGCCGATCGCGAGCACCATCCCGAACAACGTCAGCGTATTGATCGAGTAGCCGAGCAGGTAGATGCCGGCGAAGGTGCCGATCAGCGACACCGGCACCGCCGCGAAAGGAATGATCGCCGCGCGCCAGCTCTGCAGGAACAGGTACACGACCAGGAACACGAGCAGCATCGCCTCGCCCAGCGTCTTCAGCACCTCGCGTATCGACACCGCGACGAAACGCGTCGTATCGTAGGGAATCGCATAGGTCAGCCCATCGGGGAAGCGCTGCGCAATCCCGTCCATCGTGACCTTCACGCTGTTCGCGACCTCGAGCGCGTTGGCGCCGGGCGCGAGGAAAATGCCGACCAGCGTCGCCGGATGGCCGTTGTAGCGCCCCATGAACTCGTAATCGCGCGAGCCGAGCTCGACGCGGGCGACGTCGGCCAGCCGCACGATCGATCCGTCGGCGTTGGCGCGGACGATGATCGAGTCGAACTGCTTCGCCTCGGTCAGGCGGCCCTGCGTGGTGATCGTGTAGACGAGGTCCTGGTTGTTCGCGATCGGCGACTGGCCGATCTTGCCGGCGGCGAATTGCGCGTTCTGGTCGTTCACCGCGGTGATGACGTCCGCGGGCGTGAGCTTGAGTTGCGACAGGCGATCGGGCTTGAGCCAGATGCGCATCGCGTAGTCCTTGGCGCCGAAGATCTGCACGTTGGTCGTTCCGGGCAGGCGCTTGAGCTGGTCGAGCACGTTGAGCGTGACGTAGTTCGACGTGAACAGGTCGTCGTAGCGCCCGTCGGGCGCGTAGAACGCAAGCACCTGCAGGAACGCCGAGCTGCCGCGCTCCACCGTCACGCCCTGGCGGCGCACTTCCTCGGGCAGGCGCGGCTCGACCTGCTTGACGCGGTTGTTGACGTTCACCGCGGCGATGTCGACGTTGGTGCCGATGTCGAACGTCACCTGGATTTGCACGGTGCCGTTGGATTGCGACGACGAGCTCATGTAGATCATGCCCGGCACGCCGTTGATCGCATTCTCGATCGGCGACGCGACGGTCTGCTCCAGCGTCGTCGCCGACGCTCCCGGGTAGACCGCCTGCACGGTGACGACCGGGGGTGCGATCTCGGGATACTGCGCGATGGGCAGCGAGCGCATCGCGGCCAGGCCGGCGAGGATCAGGAACGTCGAAATGACGATCGCGAAGATCGGCCGGTCGATGAAAAAGCGCGAGAACATGGGCGATCCTTGGTTACTTCTTGGCCGGCGGCGGGCGCCGGCAGGCGGGTGCGCCGGCCGGTGATCCGGCGCCGCGGGTGCGCCTCCGGGCGGCGCGGTGCCGATCTTCACCGCCGCGCCGGGCTGCAGGCGCGCGATGCCGTCGACGATGACGACGTCGCCGGCCTTCAGGCCGGACTCGATCTGCCAGAGGTTCGTGTCTTCGCTGTCGACCCAGTCGCCGACCACGACGGTGCGCTGCGTGGCGACGTCCTTGCCGTCCTTGTCCTTGGCGACGACGTAGACGAACTTGCCTTGCGGCCCGTCGAGCACCGCGACCTGCGGCACGGCGAGCGCGTTCTTGCGCTGCGCGCCGCGCAGCACCACGCGCACGAATTGCCCGGGCTTGAGCGACGCGTCGGCATTGGCGACTTCGGCGCGCATCTCGTAGGTGCCGGTCGACGGATTGACGCGCGTATCCGCGAAGTTGATGCGTCCGCGGCGCGGAAACACCGAGCCGTCGGAGAGCTTGATGGTGACGTCGTAGCCGTTGTCCTTGGGCAGCACCAGCGCCCCGGACGTGACCGCGCGATTGAGGCGCAACTGCTCGTTCTCGGAGATGTTGAAGCCGACCCAGATCGGATCGGTCTGCGAGATCACGGTCAGCAGCGTTTCGTTGGCGGTGGCGAGGCTGCCCTCGGACTTTTGCGCCCGGCTGGACAGTCCCGAGATCGGCGCGACCACGCGCGTGTAGCCGAGGTTGAGCTTGATCTCGTCGACCTTGGCCTGCGCGGACTGCAAGGCGGCCGCGGCGAGCTCGGCGTTCGATGCCGCGTCGTCCGCTTCCTTCTGGCCGATGGCCTTGCGCTCGGCGAGCGGGATGAGCCGCGCCTTTTCGCGTTCGGCCTGAGCCTTCTGCGCAGCGGCGCGCGTGACTTCCGCCTGCGCGGCGGCGACCTGCGATTGATAGAGCTTGGGGTCGATCGTGAACAGCGGCTGCCCCGCCTTCACGAAGGATCCCTCCTGGTACAGGCGCTTTTCGACGATGCCGGTGACTCGGGCACGCACTTCCACGTCCTTGGAGCCCAGCGTCTGCGCCACGTGCTCGAAGGAGACCGGAAAGTCGCGGGGGGCGACCGTGATCGTGGTGACCTCGGCGGGGGCATGCTGAACCCGCCCGGTGGCGGCGCCTTTCCGCAGGCGGCGACCAGGAGGCAGGCGGCAGCAGCAAACGCAGTCAGGCGCTGCTGAGCCGGGCCGCAAGACGACAATCGGGACGAGAGGGAAACCATCGAATGACTCCTGAGGAACGCTCGGGCGTGCTGCAGTGCGGGCTTGCGGGGATCGGGAATCTTACATACAATCGAGAATGTTTGTAAAGTCCAATTTCCGGTCAGGTATGGAACGCTGATGGTTCGAAGGACCAAGGAAGCCGCCCTCGTGACGCGCGAAGCGTCTGCTCGACGCAGCGCAGCGCGTGTTCAGCGAGCGCGGCGTCACCGGCACCTCGCTCGCCGAAGTCGCTGCCGCCGCTGGCGTGACCCGCGGCGCCGTCTACTGGCACTTCAGGAACAAGGCCGCGCTTTTCAAGGCCATGTGCGAGCGCGCCACGCTGCCCCTCGACGCGATGCTGGAAGCCGCTTCGCGCGCCGACCACAACGAGCCGCTGGGGGCGCTGCGCGACCTCATGGTCGGTACCTTACAACATCTGGCGCGCGATGAGCGCGCGCAAGCCGTGTTCGAAATCCTGTTTTCCAAGACCGAGGCTTGCGGTGAGCTGGGCAAGGTCGTTTCGAGCGGCGAAAGCGATCGTTGCGAGTGCCTGGCGCAGGTCGAGATTCTGGTTCGCCGCGCCGTGGCGCTTGGCCAGCTCCCGGCGTCGACCGATCCCGCGGTCGCCACGCAGATGCTGCAGGCGTGCATGGGCGGCATCATGCGCGACTGGGTGATCAACCGTCCGGCGTACGATCTCGCCAGCGCGGCGCCGGAAATGGTCGATTGCATCCTCGCCGGTCTGGTGGCGCGGCCGCCGCGGCGCAGCGAGCGCATTCGTCCGCGCGTTCGCCCGCGGCAGGGGTTGCGCGCGTAGCGCGCTATGCGGTAAGTGACGCCGACGCGAACGACGCCGACGCGGACGCGCAGGAAGGTCACCGCACATCCGACGCGTCGTGACACGGCGCGCGATGTGATTTAATGCTCGTCGGCGCGCCGGTCCCTCGGTCGCGCGAGTCGAGGAGAGCGCGGTGCGAGGGGTCAGGTTCTTCTTCGGGCTGGTCGCGGCGCTCGTCTTCCAGGGCGCGGCCGCGCAGGCGCCGGGCGCGCCGCCGCCGACCCCGCTTCGCGTCATCACTTTCAACGGCGGCTGGAATCTTCCGCTCTGGGCGGCGCAACGCCAGGGATTTTTCGAATCCAACGGCGTCGACGTGCGCGTTGCGTACACGCCATCGTCCGACGCGCTGGTCGCCGGCCTGTTCGACGGCCGCTACGACATCGCGCTGGCGACGATCGACAATTTCGTCGCGTATCAGGAAGGACAGGCCGACGCCAAGGTCGCCGACCCGTCCGACCTGTTCTCGTTCATGGGCGGCGACGGCGGATTCCTGTCGGTGGTGTCGGTGCCGGGCGTGAAGACCTTCGCCGAGCTCAAGGGCCGCACGCTCTCGGTCGACGCGATGAGCAATGGTCTCGCCTTCGTGCTGCGCGAGCTGCTGGCGAGGAACGGCGTCAGCGAGACCGAGGTGACGTTCGTGCGCGCCGGCGGCACGCCCAATCGCTACCGCGACCTCGTCGCCGGCAAGCACGACGCGACGCTGCTGCGCACGCCCTTCGAGCTGCTGGCGCAGAATCGCGGCCTCAACGTGCTCGCCACCGCCGAGACGCTGGGCGCGTACCAGGGAACGGTCGGCGCGGCGCGACGCTCGTGGGCGCGCGCCAACGAGGCGGCGGTGATCGGCTTTCTGCGCGGCTACCGCGCCGGCGTGACGTGGGTCTGCGATCCGGCGAACCGCGACGTCGTCGAGGCGCTGCTGGTCGCCAACATTCGCGACATGACGCCGGCGCTGGCGCGCCAGTCGTACCCCTTGCTGCTCGCCGAGAAGGGCGGACTCGCGCGCGATGCCGCGCTCGACGTCGAAGGCATTCGCACGGTGCTCAAGCTTCGCAGCCGTTATGCGACCCCGCCGAAGACGCTCGACGATCCGCTTCGCTACATCGACACCAGCTACTACGCCAAGGCGTTCGGCAAAGGCTGAGCGCCACCGCACCCGAGCATCGCACGACGCGCAACCGGCGCGCAAAACCGGCGAGGACCATGGCCCATGGCCAAGAGCAAGCGAAATCGCGTGAGCCCACGATCGTCCGTCCCGACGACATCGATCCGCATCACCGCTGGGATCGTCCGCTGCAGGCGCCCGGGCACACGCAGGTCGACTTCGAGGAGCGCGTCAATTTCCGGCGCCTGCACGACTATCGCCTGGCGCGCACGCGCGCCGCGCTCGCCAACTCGGGGCTCGGTGCGCTGCTCTGCTTCGACCAGCACAACATCCGCTACATGACGAGCACGGTGATCGGCGAGTGGGCGCGCGACAAGCTCACGCGCTACGCGCTGCTCACCGGCAACGGCGACCCGTACATCTGGGACTTCGGCTCCGCGGCCAAGCACCACCGGCTGCACGCGCCGTGGCTGCATCACGATCATTGCCGCGCCGGACTGCTCGGACTGCGCGGCGCGGTGGGCGGCGACATCGCGCTGTTCCGCGACGCGGCGCGCGAGATCAAGTCGCTGCTCGATGCCGAAGGCGTCGGCGACATGCCGCTCGGGCTCGACGTCGTCGAGCCGCCGATGCTGTTCGAGCTGCAGAAGCTCGGCATCGAGGTGCGCGACGGACAGCAGACGCTGCTCGCCGCGCGCGAGGTGAAGAACATCGACGAGCTGACGCTGCTCAACATGGCGGCGGCGATGGTCGACGGCGTGTATCAGGACATCGCCGAGGCGCTCAAGCCCGGCGTGAAGGAATCCGAGATCGTCGCGCTCGCCACCGCGCGCCTCTACGGCATGGGGTCGGACTGCGTCGAGGCGATCAACTCGATCTCCGGCGAGCGCTGCAGCCCGCATCCGCACAACTTCACCGACCGCCTGATCCGGCCCGGCGACCAGGCGTTCTTCGACATCATCCAGTCGTTCATGGGCTATCGCACGTGCTACTACCGCACGTTCAACGTCGGGCGCGCGACGCCGTCGCAGCGCACCGCGTATCGCAAGGCGCGCGAGTGGATGGACAAGACGATCGAGCTGCTCAAGCCCGGCGTGGGCTCCGACAAGATCGCGCGCTCGCTGCCCAAGGCCAAGGACATCGGCTTCGCCAGCGAGATGGACGCCTTCGGGCTCAACTTCTGCCACGGGCTCGGGCTGGGGCTGCACGAGCGGCCGCTGATCTCGCGGCTCAACTCGCTCAAGGAGCCCATCGAGCTCAAGGTCGGCATGGTGTTCGCGGTCGAGACCTACTGTCCGGCGAGCGACGGCATCTCGGCGGCGCGCATCGAGGAAGAGGTGATCCTGACGCCGTCGGGGCCGAAGATCATTTCGCTGTATCCGGCGGAAGAGCTGCCGATCGCCAATCCGTATTAGCGCCTCAGCTACGTCGAGACCGGATCATTGCTGATGCGAATATGCTCCCCAGGATTCGCCTGTCTGACGTCTACGCTCGCGCTGATCGTCGTGCTGAGCGTCGGAACGCTCGTTGCGCCGTCCGCGTCCATCGCGCAACCCGCGGCGAGAATTCCCAGAATCGGTGTTCTTCATGTAGGTACCGCGACTGATCCGACGAATTCCGCCGCCATGTTCATGCAGGGCCTGCGCGAGCTCGGGTACGTGGTAGGCAAGAACATCATCGTCGAGCGTCGGTGGGGCGATAACAAGGCCGAACGAATGTCCGAGATGGCCGCCGAGCTGGTGCGCATGAAGGTGGAAGTGATCGTCACATCCACCGACCTGGCGATCGCGGCGGTCAAGCAACAGACGCAAACGATCCCGATCGTGATGGCCAACAGCACCGATCCGGTCGGGACAGGATTTGTCGCGAGCCTGGCGCACCCTGGAGGGAATATCACCGGCCTCACCGGCATCTCGCCGGAGCTCAACGCCAAGCGGCTGGAACTGCTGAAAGAAGTCGTCCCCGGACTCTCCCGCGTAGCGATCATGTGGGATCCCGTCGTCCGGGGCGCCGTGCTGGACTACAACGGAACGCAAAGTGCCGCCCGTTCGCTGCAGCTGCAGATCCAGGCCGTCGAAGTGAGCCGCGCCGACGACTTCGATCGCGCGTTTGCGGCGTTGACAGCCGGACGCGCAGAAGCGTTGATGGTTGTGGGATCTCCCTTCACCTACGCGAATCGGGAGCAGCTTGCGCGCTTGGCCGAGAAGCATCGGCTGCCGACCATGTTTGGCGTCAGGGAGAACGTGGACGCCGGAGGTCTCATCGCCTACGGTCCGAATCTGCCAGATCGGTGGCGGCGCTCCGCCACGTACGTCGACAAGATCCTGAAGGGCGCCAAGCCGGGTGACCTGGCGGTCGAGCAGCCTACCGAGTTCGAGCTGGTCATCAACCTGAAGACCGCGAAGGCGCTGGGACTGACGTCCCGCCGTCCCTGCTGCGGCGCGCGGACGCGGTGATTCAGTGATGGATCGACGGACATTCGTAGGCACCCCGGCGAAGGCACTGGGGCTGACGATCCCGCCATCGCTGCTGCGGCGTGCCAATGCAGTGGTTCAATGATGCGCGAAATCAGCACGGCGAGGAAAGCACCTTGAAAATCGGATGGATCGGCATCGGCCGCATGGGCTACGCGATGGCCGAGCGGCTGGCGAAGGCGGGCGCCGACGTCACGGTCTGGAACCGCACGCGCGCGAAGGCCGAGCCGCTCGCGGCGCACGGCGCGAAGATCGCCGGGCGCGTGTCCGACCTCGCCGCCTGCGACATCGTCTTCTGCATGGTGTCGACGTGGGACGACGTGCACGAGGTGATCGCCGGACCCGGCGGGTCTGCTGTCCGGCGCGCAGGCGCCGAAGCATGGTCGTCGAGTGCTCGTCGATCTCGCTCGAAGGATCGGCCGAGTTGCGCGCGCTGCTCGCGAAGCGCGGCGTCGAGCTGCTTGCGGCGCCGGTGTCGGGCAATGCCAAGGTGATCAAGGCGGGAAAGCTCTCGTTCGTCTGCTCGGGCCCGAAGCGCCGCATTCGATCGCGCGCTGCCTATCCTGACGCATGATCGCGCCGTCGGCAAGCTGGGTGGGCGAGGGCGAGCTCGCGCGCATCGTCAAGATCTGCCACAACGTGCTGCTCGGCGTGGTGACGCAGTCGCTCGCCGAGATCACCGTGCTGGCGCAGAAAGCGGGCGTGCCGAGGCACGCGTTGCTCGATTTCATGAACCAGAGCGTGATGGGATCGGTGTTCTCGCGCTACAAGACGCCGGCGTTCGTCAATCTCGATTTCAAGGTGACGTTCACGCCGGCGCTGCTGCGCAAGGATCTCGACCTCGGGCTCGACGCGGCGCGGCGATTACGGCGTGCCGATGCCGCTCGCGGCGGCGACGCGCGACCGCGTGCAGACGCTCATCGGCCGCGGCATGACCGAGCAGGATTTCGCGATGCTGCTGGTGCTGCAGGCGCTGGACTCGGGAATCGAGCTCGCCCCGGAGAACGTGGCCGTCGACGACGGCCTGTCCTGATCGCAGGAGACCACGATGGAAAGAATCGGACGCGGATTGATGGGCTGGCTCGCTTTTGCGGGCGCGATCGCGGCGAGTGCGGCGCTCCTGACGCCGGCGCACGCGCAGGCGCAAACGCAACGTGGCCGACGCGCGCGGTGCACGTCATCGTTCCATTCACCGCCGGCAGCGCCACCGACATCCTGGCGCGCACCTTCGGCCAGAAGCTCTCGGAAATGTGGGGGCAGCCGGTCGTGATCGAGAACCGCCCCGGCGCCGGCGGCACCATCGGCGCCGCCGTGGTCGCCAAGTCAGCGCCCGACGGCTACACGCTGATGGTGCATTCGGCGGCGCAGGCCTACAACACGTCGATCTACGCGTCGCTGCCGTACGACACGGCGCGCGACTTCGTCGAGATCGCGCCGCTCGCCGGCCAGCCCAACGTGCTGGTCGTGGCGCCGTCGACGGGAATCAAGTCGGTGAGCGAGCTCATCGCGCTCGCGAAGCAGAAGCCCGGAACGCTCAATTTCGGATCGGCGGGGACGGGCAGCGGCACGCACATCAACGCCGAGCAGTTCAAGCTCGCCGCGGGCATCGACGTCGTGCACGTTCCGTACAAGGGCACGCCGGAGGCGCTCAACGACACGCTGGCCGGGCGCGTGACGTTTTTCTTCTCGCCCATTTCCGCGGCGCTGCCCAACGTGCGCGAAGGCAAGCTGATCGCGCTCGCGGTCAGCACCGGCAAGCGCGCCAGCGCGTTGCCCTCGGTGCCGACGCTCGCCGAGGCCGGCCTTCCGGGATTCGCCTACGTGCTGTGGGTCGGCCTGTTCGCGCCGGCGGGAACGCCGGCGGATATCGTCGACAAGATCAGCCGCGACGTCGACCGCGTCGTGCAATCGGACGACGTGAAGCAGCGCCTCGCCACGCTCGGCGCCGAGCCGATGCCGATGTCGCCGTCCGAATTCAAGGCCTTCGTGCGCAAGGAAATCGACGACTCCGCCAAGGTGATCAAGGCCGCGGGCATCACCGCCCAATAAAAAAGGCTGCTATTTCACCTCGGCTTCGTAGACGTAGAGCGTCGACTTCTCGTCCTCGGGCATGAAGTAGGCGCGCAATCCGTTGGCGGTCGGCTCGATCCAGAACGGGTTGTACGTCATCGGCAGCCCGCCGTCGGTCCACAGCTCGACCGGCACCTGGTAGATCGCCTGGTTGTTGGCGAGATCGACGATCTCGAAGCCGCCGAGCGCGAAGCGCGGTCCGTCCTTTTTCGCCTGGTACATGTTGAGCCCGGAGCAGATCGCCTCGCCGCCGCCGAGGTATTTGCAGTCCTGGTAGTCGATGTAGTGCGAGCGGTTGGCGACGCGCAGGTCCTGCGGCGGCGTCTTGCCATTGCTGATGTTGCCGTCACTGTCGAACGTCCAGCGGTAGAAGCGGCGCGATCCCCAGCTCACGCCGTGGAGCGTCTTGGCGTCGGTGTTGTAGACCAGGCCTCCGATGTGGTCGCCGTAGCGCAGCACCTCGGTGGCCTTCATGGTCGCCGGATCGACGCGGTAGAGAATGGCGCGGCTGTTCGGACGATACTCGGCAACCGGGACCCAGATCCACTTCCCGTCGTAGTCCATGCCGCCCGGGTGATAGATCGAGCCCTCACCCAGCGGCAGGTCGGCGAGCATGTTGCCCTTGGCGTCGAACTTGTAGAGATGCCCCTGCCCCTCGCCGGTGTCGCGATCGTAGCCATCCTGGAGCTGCGGATAGCGCGTCGTCGGCTTGCGGATGTCGACGGTGGACAGGAAGAACGCGTCGCCGATCTTGACCATCCCCTGCGGATGGTAGGTGTTGAAGTTGATCGGGATGGTCGCGACCGGCGTCCACTTGATCGCGCGCGTGAGCTTCTTGACGCGATCGTCGACCACCGATCCCTGGTCGACAGCGGATGCGGGCGTGATCGCGCCCAGGACGGAGATGACGCCTGCGAAAAGCGATGCCGTGACGAGCATTCTGGACATGATTCGTTCCTCCTCGGATGGGCGCGATCGCATCGCGGTTGGCCGCGCGCGTCGCTCCCGGTTCAAGCATAGCCCGATCGCCAGAGCCGCGATAGCGCGATCCAACCAGGCCGCGCTTGGGTTGCGGCGGCGCCGTTGCCGGGTATCATTGTCCGCCGCTTTGCAAAACAGAGGCGGCGCACAAATCAAGCGGCAAGGGGGAATCAGCGCATGGCGAGCTCCGATCCGGCGGCGGGCACTACTTTTCCGCGCCTGCTGCTGCAGCACGCGCGCGAGCGCGGCGACCGGCCCGCCACCCGTGAGAAGGACCTCGGCATCTGGCAGGCCTGGACGTGGTCGCAGGTCGCCGCCGACGTGCGCGCCATCGCCTGCGGGCTCGCGGCGCAGGGGTTCCGGCGCGGAATGCACCTCGCGGTGATCGGTGACAATCGCCCGCGCCTGTACTGGTCGATGCTCGCCGCGCAGTCGCTGGGCGGCGTTCCCGTGCCGATGTACCAGGACGCGCCGGCGGCGGAGTTCGTCTACGTGCTCAACGACGCCGAGATCGCATACGCGATCGTCGAGGACCAGGAGCAGGTCGACAAGATGCAGGAGTCGCAGCCGCAGGTGCCGACGCTCACGCATGTCTATTACGACGATCCGCGCGGATTGCGCAACTACGAGCGCGTGACCAGCCTCGACGCGCTGATCGAAATCGGCCGCGAATACGACCGCGCGCACCCGGATTTCTTCGACGCCGAAGTCGCGAAGGGCGACCCGGCCGACGTCTCGGTCATGCTGTACACGTCGGGAACCACCGGCAAGCCCAAGGGCGTTCGCCAGTCGCACAACGCCTTCATCGTGTCGGCGCAGGGCGGCGTCGCGTTCGACAAGCTCCGCGCCGACGACAGCATGCTCTCGTACCTGCCGATGGCGTGGGTCGGCGATCACCTGTTCTCCTTCGCGCAATGGCTGGTGGCGGGATTCACCATCAACTGCCCCGAGTCCGGCGACACGGTGATGACCGACCTGCGCGAGATCGGGCCCACCTACTATTTCGCGCCGCCGCGCGTGTTCGAGAACCTGCTCACGCAGGTGATGATCCGCATGGAGGATGCCGGCGCGATCAAGCGCTGGCTGTTCCGGCATTTCACCGCGCTGGCGCGACGCGTCGGCCCCGACCTGCTCGACGGCAGGCCGGTGGGCGCGCTCGATCGCCTGCACTACGCGCTCGGCAATCTCGCCATTTACGGCCCGCTGCGCAACGTGCTGGGCATGAGCCGCATCCGCGTCGCCTACACCGCCGGCGCGGCGATCGGTCCCGACCTGTTCCGCTTCTACCGCTCGATCGGCATCAATCTGAAGCAGCTCTACGGATCGACCGAGACGTGCGCGTACGTGTGCCTTCAGCCCGACGGCGGCGTCAGGTTCGACACCGTGGGCGTCGCCGCTCCGAAGGTCGAGCTCAGGATCGCCGCCGACGGCGAAGTGCTGGTGCGCGGCCCCATGCTGCTCAAGGAGTATTACAGGCGCGCCGATGCCACCGCCGAATCGATCGATGCGGAAGGTTATTTCCACACCGGCGACGCCGGCCTGATCGACAGCGCCGGCCAGCTCAAGATCATCGACCGCGCGCGCGATGTCGGCAAGCTTTCGAGCGGCGCGATGTTCGCTCCGAACTACCTCGAGAACAAGCTCAAGTTCTTCCCGCACATCAAGGAAGCGGTGGTGTTCGGCAACGCGCGCGACAGCGTCTGCGCGTTCATCAACATCGACATCGGCTCGGTGGGCGATTGGGCGGAGCGCCGCGGCATCGCGTACTCCGGATACACCGACCTCGCGGCCAAGCCCGAGGTGTACAAGCTGATCGGCGAGTGCGTCGAGAAGGTCAACGCCGAGCTCGCCGGCGAGGGCTCGCTGGGCGCGTCGCAGATCCGCCGCTTTCTCATCCTGCACAAGGAGCTCGACCCCGACGACGACGAGCTGACGCGCACGCGCAAGGTGCGGCGCGGATTCATCGCCGAGAAGTACGCGGTGCTGGTCGATGCGCTGTACAGCGGCAAGGCTTCGCAGCACATCGAGACGCAGATGCGCTTCGAGGACGGGCGTACCGGCAAGGTCGCCGCCGATCTCAGGATCGAGGACGCCAAGATCTTCGCGGCGCCGTCGCTTCAGCAGGCCGCGTGAGCGGACGGGCGAGCGGGACGATGAGCACACCGATCAGGGCGGAGACAGGATGAGCAGCGGGATGGGCAGCGCGACGAGCGACGGGATGAGCGCCGGGACGAGCAGCGCCATGAGCGGCGTCCGCGCCATCGGCGACGCGATACTCACCCTCGACGGCATCTCGCTGTCGTTCGGCGGCGTCAAGGCGCTCACCGGCATCAGCTTCGACGTGCGCGAGCACGAGATACGCGCCATCATCGGCCCCAACGGCGCCGGCAAGAGCTCGCTGCTCAACGTCATCAACGGCGTCTACCATCCGCAGGACGGCACCATCACCTTCCGCGGCAAGGTCCGGCGCGACATGAACACGCACGATGCGGCGGCGCAGGGCATCGCCCGCACGTTCCAGAACATCGCGCTGTTCAAGGGCATGAGCGTGCTCGACAACATCATGACCGGGCGCACGCTGAAAATGCACGCGACCTTTCTCGAGCAGGCGATCTACGTGGGGCGCGCCCGCCGCGAGGAAATGGAGCATCGCGAGAAGGTCGAGGCGGTCATCGACTTCCTCGAGATCCAGCACATCCGCAAGACGCCGGTCGGACGCCTTCCGTACGGCCTGCAGAAGCGCGTCGAGCTGGCGCGCGCGCTTGCCGCCGAGCCCTCGCTGCTGCTGCTCGACGAGCCGATGGCCGGCATGAACGTCGAGGAAAAGCAGGACATGTGCCGCTTCGTGCTCGACGTCAACGAGCAGTACGGAACGACCATCGTGCTCATCGAGCACGACATGGGCGTGGTCATGGACATCTCGGACCGCGTCGTCGTGCTCGACTACGGCAAGAAGATCGGCGACGGCGTTCCCGACGACGTGCGCCGCAACCAGGCGGTGATCGACGCCTACCTCGGCGTCGCGCACTAGGCGCAAGCGATGCAATTCTTCTTCGAAGTGCTGATCGGCGGCCTGCTCTCGGGAGTGATGTACTCGCTGGTCGCGCTCGGCTTCGTGCTCATCTACAAGGCGTCGGGCGTGTTCAACTTCGCGCAGGGAGCGATGGTCTTCTTCGCGGCGCTGACCTACGTGGGCTTTCTCGAGCTCGGGATGCCGCCGTGGGTGTCGCTGCCCGCCACGCTCGGCGTGATGATCGTCATGGGACTGCTGATCGAGCGCGCGGTGCTGCGCCCGCTGGTCAACCAGCCGCAGATCACGCTGTTCATGGCGACCATCGGGCTGACTTTCTTCATCGAGGGGCTGGCGCAATTGATGTGGGGCGCCAACGTGCGCGGGCTCGACCTCGGCGTGCAGGACGAGCCCATCCAGTGGGTCACCGACCACTCGGGAATGAACGTCTCGAAGTTCGATCTCATGGCCGCGGGCGTGGCGGCGATCCTGGTCACCGCGCTGGCGCTCTTTTTCAGCCGCACGCGCATCGGGCGCGCGTTGCGCGCGGTCGCCGATGACCACCAGGCCGCGCTCGCCGTCGGCATTCCGCTGCAGCAGATCTGGGCGATCGTCTGGGGCGTGGCGGGAACCGTGGCGCTGGTGGCGGGCCTGCTGTGGGGCGCGCGCAACGGCGTGCAGTACGCGCTGACCTTCGTCGCGCTCAAGGCGCTGCCGGTGCTCATCCTCGGCGGGTTCGATTCGATTCCGGGCGCCATCGTCGGCGGGCTCATCATCGGCGCCTCCGAGAAGCTGGCCGAGGTGTATCTCGGCCCGTACGTCGGTGGAGGCATCGAAGGCTGGTTCCCGTACGTGCTGGCGCTGCTGTTCCTGCTGATCCGGCCCGAGGGTTTGTTCGGCCAGAAAATCATCCGCCGCATCTGACCGAAGCGCCCATGCTCTATCGCGAATCAGGCCAGTTCAAGACGTCGTACGCGGACGACGCCGCGATCTTTCCGATCCGGCAGGACCGCGATCGCGATCGCCTTGATCCTGCTGGTCGCGTTCGTGGCGGTGCCGCTGTTCGCGAGCCCGTACCTGCTCACCGGCATCCTCATACCCTTGCTGATCCTGTCGCTGGCGGCGCTCGGGCTCAACATCCTCACCGGCTACGCGGGACAGCTGTCGCTGGGCACCGCGGCCTTCATGGCGCTGGGCGCATTCGGCGCCTACAACTTCATGCTGCGCGTGCCGGGCATGCCGGTGCTGGTGGCCTTCGCCGGCGGCGGTCTCGTCTCGGCGCTGGTGGGCCTGCTCTTCGGCCTGCCGAGCCTGCGCATTCGCGGCTTCTACCTCGCGGTGGCCACGCTTGCCGCGCAGTTCTTCATCCTGTGGTTCCTCACCAAGGTCGGCTGGGTCACCAACTACAGCGCGTCCGGCGTCATCACCGCCCAGCAGGTCGTCATCCTCGGCTACGCCTTCACGACGCCACCGGCGAAATATCTGCTGGTGCTGTCGATCGTGTCGCTGATGGCGTTGGGGGCGAAGAACATGGCGCGCGGCGCCGTCGGCCGCACCTGGATGGCCGTGCGCGACATGGACGTCGCCGCGGAGGTCATCGGCATCCGGCTGATGCGGGCCAAGCTGCTCGCCTTTGCGGTGAGCTCGTTCTACTGCGGCGTGGCCGGCGCGCTGTTCGCCTACGCGTATCTGGGAACGGTCGAGCCCGAGGCCTTCAATCTCGACCTGTCGTTCCGCGTTCTGTTCATGGTGATCATCGGTGGCGTCGGGACCGTGCTCGGCTCGTTTCTCGGCGCCGCATTCGTCACGCTGCTGCCCGTCTTGCTCAGCGTCAGCGTGCGCTTCCTGGACAGCGCCCTGGGACTGCATGTGCCCGAGAGCGCGATCTCCAACCTCGAGCTGATGGTGTTCGGCGGGCTGATCATCTTTTTCCTCATCGTCGAGCCGCACGGGCTGGCGCGGCTGTGGCAGATCGCCAAGGAAAAGCTTCGCTTGTGGCCGTTCCCGCATTGACCTAACAGATACTGAAAAGTTTTGGCCGCGAGAGAGGACATCGCGGCCGTCATCGCCTTCCTCGTACGAGCAGTCGATCGCGTGTATTGCCTCCTTCCTGGGGACGAACACGCTGACAGTGCGATCCGTAGTAACTCGCCTCCGGGAGTCCTCGCTGTTGAGCATGGGGCTCTCTCGCCAGAAGTTCGAGGAATAGCGAGCCGCGATGTAGCGCCGCCCGCGCGTCGCGTTAGATCGAGCCAGCGCGCGCTTCCCGAAATTTTCATCTAATTGTCGTCGGATTGACGATTCGAGCACGATCCGACGAGTACGCTGTATTCATGTCGACGGATCGCTGAGTTCTTCGCCGTCGCAAATAAAAGTTTCATTTCAACATTTGGAGGAACGGCACATGCGAGACAATCTCAAATCATTCTGGAGGTTTCTATCTTTGGCTTTGGTGTTTGCGTCGTTGTTGTCGGCGAGCGCCGCAGCGAAAGACGAGAACCACGACATATTAGTCCTCTCCAATCGTGCCGACCTGATTTCCGGCGGAGACGCTTTGGTAGAGGTCATCGTTCCACCCGGCATCCTCCAGGCGATGCGAAACGGAAATTCAAAGATCAAGGCGTGGCTCAATTTGGTACCGTTGCCGGACGATGTATTCGCCCTGCGCCCCGACGGACGCGTGTATGGCTTGGTGAGGGGTCTCAACATCGGGGATAACACGTTGACGGTGCAAGCACCAGGCAAGACGATGTCGATGGTCATAACGAATCACCCCATTGGTGGTCCAGTCTTTTCCGGCGGTGCGCAGCTTCAACCCTGGATTTGCGCCACGAGCGCTTCAAAGTCGGTCACCGTGGTGGCCCCACGGGATCCCAGCTTGTCGGGAGTTACGGCGACCCGAATTAGCGGGCTAGCGTCGGATCCGATCGACGCTCAATGCAATACGCCAAATCAGTTCTTCTATTATTACTATCCGATCGCAAAGGTCGGGACCGGATGCACGCTTACCATCACAGGCGCGAATCCGTGTTTCGTGGCGTATGACCCCGCGAGCCGACCGTTGGATGCGACGATCGCTGATTTCACAAATGATCGAGGCGACACGGTCAAAAGCATGCTACGACTCGAGAAAGGCTCGATCAATCGCGTTCTCTACCAGGTATTGACTTACTTCGATCCCGCGAAACCCTGGCAGCCGTGGGCTCCGCAACGTGGATGGAATAGAAAGCTCATGTGGAAAATGGGGGCGTCGACCTCCGCAAATCACTTCGAAGCGACACCGAGCGCGTCCATTTTCGATCAGAACGCTTTGTCGGCGGGCTTCATGACGGCCAATTCGAGCTCCAGCGAGCACTCGCAAAACAACAATGAGCTGCTCGCGGCTGAAACGATGATGATGGTGAAAGAACACATCATCGAAGCGTACGGCGAGATCCGCTATACGATGAGCGACGGAAGTTCCGGCGGCTCGATGATGCAAACCACCATTTCCACGGTGATGCCGGGACTACTTAATGGCATCCAGCCGTCGTCGAGTTATCCGGATGCGGTGAGCACCTGGATCGAAACGATGGATTGCGGGCTGCTTCGTGGCAACTATTTCTCGACACCGAACGGATCGCTGCTTACCGAAGCGCAAAAAGCCGCGATTACCGGTCACCCGAATGCGGTACTACGAGGAGGTGCCTATTGCAATACGTGGGTAACGTCGTTCCTCAACCCGCAACGGCCGGATCTTGCGAACAATTGCGGCGCCGGATTTCCGGTCGGCATCGTCTACGACGCTGCGCTGCGACCCAAAGGAGTACGTTGTTCGATCCACGATATCACAAGTCCCTCAATGGGGAGAGTTCGTCGATTCCGATGGTAACGTCAAGACGAAGCTGCCTTACGACAACGTCGGCGTCGTGTATGGCCTGAAGGCACTGCAAGGCGGGGTGATTTCCCCCGAGCAATTCGTGCAGCTGAACGAGGGCATCGGCAGTTACAGCAACGACCTGGTATGGTCGGGTGGCACCCCGGCAACGCCGAATCTTCCGGCGGCGCGACATGCCGCGCAAACCGACGTCTTACCCACGATCTACAAGAGCGGGATCCTGGCGGACGGCAAACAACTCGCGAAAGTCGCGATCATCGACATACGGCCCGATCTTCAAGTTCCGAATATTCATATGCCGTGGAGATCGTGGTCGGAGCGTGATCGCCTCGACCGAGCTAATGGTATGCATGAGAACCAAGTCATCCGTGCGTTTTTCACTGGCGCTGGCGGATCGTCAGGCGCAGCGGGCGTGAAGCAATCTTTTTTCATGATGGACCGGTGGCTGGCAGCGATTGAAAGCGACCACAGTGCGACACCGCTCGAAGAAAAAGTGATTCGCAACAAGCCAGCGGACGTGCACGATGCGTGCTTCAATACGCCAGGGACTACGGATGCGCAAGTCGACCCGTCTCAGGACGTGGGACTGGATAGTCCAGCATGTCTAATCAAACATGCTTCATCACCTCATGTGGCGGCGGGCGGTCCGCTGGCGGAGAACGTTTTCAAGTGCCAGCTGAAATCGTTCAACTTGAGCGACTCCGACTTCCAAGGAGTTGCGTTCACCCCGAGCCAGGCGGCACGTCTTGCCGCAGTGTTTCCGGACGGGTTTTGTGACTGGACGAAACAGGGCATCGCTCAGACGAACGCTGTTCCCACCACGTTCGAAAATGGGCCGGGTGGCGAGCCATTGCCTCCTCCGCCCGTGGCGATCCACTAGCGCGCACTCTGCCGCGCAGGTGAACATAGGGCGCCCTCGAGGCGCCTTATGTTTGGCCGTTTGACGGGTTTGCAGAAGCCGCGCAAGCAATGCCGGGAAATTTCAGTTCAATTGTCGCCAGATTGACGATTCGGTGAGCGTTCGACGAGTACGCTGATCTGCATCGGACAATCGAAAATGCGCCGTTGAAACGGCCAATTTCAAAATAGGCGGTTGTCCGGACACGAGCAGGCCCTTATCGAGGAGGTTCGCCATGAAATTCAAATCGAAGCTTTTTCTGCTTTTCTCGTTCTCGGTTACTGCCGTGTCTGTCGTCAACGCTGTCGGTGCGCAAACTTGTGAAAGCCTCACCGCCGTCGCACTCCCGCACGCCGCGATCACCGCGGCGCAGTTGGTGACCGGAGGCACCTTCACGCCCCCCGGCGCGGCAACGCCGCTGACCGGCTTACCGCCCTTCTGTCGCGTTGCGGTCAGTTCGACGCCGACGAGCGACTCGCTGATCAAGCTCGAAGTTTGGATCCCTATCGGAACGAGCTGGAATGGACGATACGAGCAGCTCGGGTGTGGCGGCTTCTGCGGCAGTATCAGCTACGGAAGTCTTGCCGTGGCGATCCGCCGAGGCTACGCCGCCGCAGCGACGGATGATGGCAGTCAGGCACTCGGGCTACCCACGTTTGCGCTAGGCCATCCAGAGAAGATCGTCGATTTCGGTTACCGTGCACTCAAGGAAACAACCGACAAGGCAAAGACGCTCATCGCCGCCTTCACCGGGCAATCACCGCATCGCTCTTATTTCAATGGTTGCTCGGACGGCGGGCGTGAGGCTTTGATGGAGGCGCAACGTTTCCCGGACGATTTCGACGGCATCATTGTCGGTGCGCCAGCCAACGCCTGGACGCATCTGTTCGCGGGCTTCATCTGGAACGAGCAAGCGTTGCTCAACAATCCGGCAAGCTGGATTCCGCCCAGTCTGGTTCCCGTGCTTAGCAAGGCGGCGCTTGCTCAGTGCAGCAAGCAAGATCCCGGTGTCAACGGTGACCTTTTCCTCACGACGCCGAGCACGTGTAACTTCGATCCGGTGTCTGTCCAGTGCAAGGCAGGTCAGGACCCGAGCACGTGCCTAACTGCGGCACAGGTCGACGCCGCGGCCAAAATCTATGATGGTCCGATCGACCCTGTGACAGGTAAGTTGATCTTCCCAGGATATCCGCCGGGCACCGAATCGAACCCTGCCAATTGGCCGGCGTGGATTACCGGACCAGCGGCGTTGCCCGGCGCCAGTATCCAGGCATTCTTTGGTAACGGATTCTATTCGTATTTCGTGTTCCAGAATCCAAGCTGGGATTTTCGAACGTTCAACTTCACCACTGATCTGGCGCTGGCCGACGACGGCGTAGGCCAAGTCATCAACTCAGCCGATGCGGATCTGCGGCCGTTTAGAGATCGCGGTGGCAAGATGATTCATTACCACGGTTGGGCCGATTCAGCGATCGCGCCGACGAACAGCATCGATTACTACAAGCAGGTAAGGGACGCTGTAAGCACCAATCGCGGAAATGGCAACTTCAAGGAGATTCAGGACTTCTATCGACTGTTTATGGCGCCCGGCATGGCGCATTGCGGTGGCGGTGACGGCCTCAACGCATTCGGCAACGGCGCTGATGCCCCAGTGATCGACAGCGATCACGACCTGCTCAAGGCGCTCGAACGTTGGGTCGAACACGGCGTTGCGCCGGAAGAAATCATCGCGACGCACTACGTCAACAACAACGCGGCCAACGGCGTTCAGTTCCAGCGCCCTTTGTGCCCGTTTCCCGAAGTGCCGCGACTAGTCGGTCACGGCGATCCGTCGGTGGCCAGTAGCTTCAAATGCCTGAGGGACTTGTCGCAGTAAACTAAAAAAAAACGTGCTCGAGGCGCGCTGCGCGGGTCGCTATTGCGATCCCGCGCCGCGCGACGAAGACGGTGATTTCGTTGCCAGCGCAACTGCGATAGTTGCGTGTGCGAAATTTTAGTGAACGTTCGCTAACCTTCGAACCGGCGAAGGCCCTCAAAATCGAGAAGCGTTACGCCGCGGTAACTCACCCGCACCAGTCCCGTTTGTTCCAATCGCCTCAGCGCCTGGTTGACGCGCTGCCTCGACAGACCAACCAGATGTGCGAGCTCTTCCTGCGACACCGGCAGTTTGTTGCCGCCACCCGGATAGAGCAGAGGATTGAACAACCCCGCTAGCTCTCTAGCCAGGCGCGCGTCCGGGCCGAGCAATCGGTCGTATTCCACCATCGCCACGAATTGACCGAGGCGCTCGTTGAGCTGAATGAGCAAAAAGCGATTGAAAGCCACGCTGCTGTCGAGCAGCAGCATGAATGTGTTGCGCGGCATGTAAGCGACTGTGCTGTCGCGTAAAGCGATGCCGTCGTAGCGCCGCGGCTCGTCCTTGAGCAAGGAGCCCTCGCCAAACCACCCGCCGCTCGGTACGCCGATAAAGCTCACCGACTTGCCCTCCGGCGAGACGCTGGCGATCTTCACCAACCCCCCAAGCACACCAATCCAGTGCTCGACATGATCGCCCTTGCGACAGACATAGCCTCCGGCCGGGACAGAGCGGATCATCGTCTCGGCAACCACGCGACGCCGCAATTCGTCGGTCAGGTTCCGGGCCCAGCGTGCCGTGAGGAGTATCGCGGAGCCGGGCAAATTCGAACTTATTTGTTTGGACTTCATTAGCGAAACGATATCGATGAAAGTGTGGACAGCGTTGACGTGCGTCGACGGCGGCCTGCAAATACAACCGTCGGCGGCAATGATGCCTTGCACCGCTCAACCCAATTGTCGTCCGCGCGACAACCGCAAGCGACCCCCGACCGTATAGTCCCACCGGGGCAGGTCAGTCGCCGAGCTGGACCAGGGCTTTGCCGCCCCTCGTCCCGGCCGGCTCGGAGAAAGGTATGATTCGCCTGATCAAGCTTCGGGTAATAGCGCCTACGTCAAGGCGCCTGTTTAACGTACGCGTGTCTCCGCATTGGCCCCTTAGGAGGAATAGCATGAAGGTATTCAATTCGGCCCTGTTGTGGATGGCGCTGTTCGCCGCAGCTTCCGCGGCGCAGGCACAGAACGAGCAATTCATCCCGGTGCTGTCGTATCGCGTCGGCCCCTACGCCGCAGGCGGATCCGGCTACTACGGCGGTGCAATCGATTA
>CAVRLN010000002.1:0-732521 GCA_963722325.1 uncultured beta proteobacterium | reverse complement strand
GCCGCGGGCGAGTCGCTCGGCATCATCGGTGAAAACGGCGCGGGCAAGTCGACGCTGCTCAAGATCGTCGCCGACGTCATCACCCCGACCCGAGGCGAAGTCAGTGTGCGCGGGCGCGTCGGAGCGCTTCTCGAGCTGGGGTCCGGATTTCATCCCGAGTATTCGGGGCTCGACAACATCGACCTGGCGGCGGCGCTGCTGGGGCTCGCGCCCGCGGAGATCGACGCCAAGCGCGAAGAGATCGTTGCCTTCGCCGACATCGGCGAGCATATCCACGATCCGATCAAGCACTATTCGTCGGGCATGGTCGTGCGCCTGGGATTCGCGGTCGCGACCGCGCTCAAGCCGGACATCCTCATCACCGACGAGGTCCTGGCGGTCGGCGACGAGTCGTTCCAGAAGAAGTGCATCGCCTGGATCGAGAACTACCTGAAGGACGGCGGCACGCTGCTCTTGTGCTCGCACAGCATGTACCACGTGCAGAAGCTCTGCCGCCGCGCGCTGTGGCTGCGCGAGGGCCGCATTGCGCGCTGGGGACCGGTGGCCGAGGTCACGCAGGAATACCTCGCGTACCACGAGGAGAAGTCATCGCAGGCGAAACTGCCCATCGCGGCGTCTGCCGCGGCGGCGGCGGGGGTCTACGCCGTGCAGACGCTGTCCTTGTCGCCTCCCGACCGGGTGGCGATGGGTTCCGCGCTCACCATCTCGGGCAGCGTGTATTCGCCGGACGGCCGCCCGCCCGTGGTGCTGGTGGGTCTCGTCCGCGCCGACGGAACTCCGCTCTACGGCGTGGCCACCGACATGGACGGGGTGACGCCCGAGCGCGTCGACGCTCAGCACTTCCGCTTCGTGCTCCGCTTCGCCCAGCTTCCGCTCCTGCCGGGAAAATACTTCGTCCGGGCGCACGCACTCGATCCGGAGGGCGTCAGGCTGTTCGACAACGTCGAGATTGCGTTCATGGTGGACGGCCATACGCGTGAGCTGGGGCTGGCGCGCATCGATCACGCGTGGGGCGGGCAGACGACCGCGACGATTGCACCGTCTGCGGCCCCGGGAGACGCGCGCTGATTGCTAGAATCGCGGGGTGCGCCGGAGTCTCCCGGCGCTTCGCCGTCGCGCCCTCCGGTCCGATGCCGACGTGCCCGCAGCGCGCCTTGACCCGACCATGAGCGAACTCAAATTCACCGGCGAGCGCTTCATCCCGACGTGCGTCGGCGAGATTGCGTACGAGCACTGGCATCGCTACGCCTTCGCCGATCGCCTGGTCAAGGGCAAGCGCGTCCTCGACGCCGCTTGCGGCGAGGGATACGGCTCGGCGCTTCTCGCGCGCAGTGCAGCCAGCGTGGTCGGCGTCGACATCGACGCGGCGACCATTGCGCATGCGCGCGCGCAATACCGCGACGCGCGCCTTCGCTTCGTCGAAGGCTCGTGCACGTCGCTGCCGCTGCCTGACGGCGCCGTCGACGTGGTGGTGTCCTTCGAGACCATCGAGCATCTGCCCGAGGCGGACCAGCCCGCGATGCTCGCGGAGTTCGCGCGCGTGCTCGCTCCCGGCGGCGTGCTGGTCATCTCGTCTCCCAACCGGGCGCTCTACAGCGACGCACGCGACTACGTGAACGAGTTTCACGTTCACGAGCTCTACCGCGACGGGTTGGAGAAGTTGCTGAAGGGGAGGTTCGGAGCGCAGCGCTGGTTCCACCAGCGCGTGGCGACGTGGTCGGGGATCTGGGAGGAACGCGGGTCCGAAGCACTGGACTGAAGGCGCGGCGGAGAACGATGGCGCCGGATTCGGCGCCGAGGCCTGGCTTGGCGGCAGCGCCGGCGTGGAGCCGTACAGGCCGGGCGACGGCATGTACTTCATCGTGGTCGCGGCAAAGGAAGCGTCGGCGCTGCCGGCGGCGATGGTCGGCGTTTCGTTGCTGGCCGATGCCGAAGACAGCGAGGGACAGCGTGCCGCCGCCAATGCCGTCGAGGTGCTGCGCCTCGATGCGCTGCTCACGCAGGCCAACGCCGCGCTGGATCGCCAGTCGGCGCATGTTCTTCATCTCGAAACACTGGTCGCCGAGCGCGACCGCGCCATTGCAAAGCAAGCCGCCGAGGCCACGGTGGCGCTCACCGGGGCGCGCGCCGAGCGCGATCAGGTTCGCGCCGCGCTCGGCGCCGAGATCGCGCGACTCAATGCAGTGATCAAGGAGCTCGAGCGCAGCGTCAGCGATCGGCAGGGCATGCGCTGGTGGCTCGCGCTCCCGTGGTTGCGTTTGCGCCGCCTGTTCGGCGGTCCGCCGCTGTGAAACCGCCGGAGGTCTCCGTCGACGTCGTCGTGCCGGTGTACAACGCTGCGCACGACGTGCAGCGCTGCGTCGAGAGCGTGCTTGCGCATACCACCGGCGACTACCGGCTGATCCTGATCGACGACGCGTCCACCGACGCTGGCGTGTCCGGATACCTCGCCACGCTGCGCGCGCGCGGCCTGCCGCAGATCGTGATCCTCGGCAACGAGCGTAATCTCGGCTTCACGCTGACCGCCAATCGCGGCATGCGTGAAGCCCGCGCCGGCGTCGACGTCGTCCTGCTCAATTCGGACACCGTCGTGACTGGTGGGTGGCTCGACGCGCTCGTGCGTTGCGCGCAATCGGACGCGGCGATCGGCACGATCACGCCGTTCTCCAACAATGCCGAGATCTGCTCGCTGCCGCGGTTCTGCGAGAACAACGCGTGGCCGGAAGGCGTCGACCCCGAGCCGCTGGCGCAGGCGCTGCGCGCGGCCGCGGCGCCGGTCTATCCCGACCTGCCCACCGGTGTCGGATTCTGCCTGTACATCCGTCGCGCGCTGCTCGATGAGATCGGCGACTTCGATCCCGTCTTCGGGCTGGGATACGGCGAGGAGAACGATTTCTGCATGCGCGCCGCCGCGGCCGGCTACCGCAACGTGCTGTGCGACGATGCCTTCGTCGTGCACACGGGTGGAAGCTCGTTCGGCGACAAGCGCAGCGCCCTCTCCAAGGTCAACTCGGCCATCCTGCTCGAGCGTCATCCCAGCTACGACGCGCTGGTGCGCGATTTCATCGCGGCGGATCCGCTCAAGCCGCTGCGCGAGCTGGCGCTCGCGCACTATCGCATCGCCACCGAGGGCACGCAGGGCGTCATGCACGTCATCCACGGCCACGGCGGCGGCACCGAGTATCACGTGCGCTCGCTCATCGCTGCCGCCGGCGCTGCGTACCGTCATTTCCTGCTCATCGCGGTGGGGGACGTGTGCCATCTCGAGGAGCACGCCGACGGCGTGCTGCGAAGCTACGAATTCGTGCATGCGGCGGACGAGACCTGGAGCGATTTCCTGGGCGGCTTATGCGCGCGCTTCGAGATCGCGCTCGTGCACCTCCACAACATATCGGGCGGTCGCGACGGCATCGCCGAAGCTCTCGCGACGCTCGACGTCGCCTACGGATACACGGTGCACGACCTCTCCTTCGCGTGCCCGACCATCACCTTTCTCGACGCGTCCGGCGTCGTACTGCGGCGCGGTGACGGACCGCGCGGTGTGCGCCCGGTGCCTGGCAGCGCAACCTGAATTCGCTGGCATCGATATCGGCGCCTGGCGCGATTCGCACGAATCGCTGCTCGAGGGAGCATCGTTCGTGATCGCGCCATCGCAGTGGGCTGCGAACACGCTGCACCGGTATTTTCCGCGCTGCCCGGTCGACGTCATCGAGCACGCGTCGACCGGTGGGATGACGCGTCCCGACGCGGTTGGAGAGCCGCAGCCGATGCCCGACGATGGACGGCCGGTCGTCGCCGTGCTCGGCGCGATCGGACCGGACAAGGGCTCGCGCCGGCTGGAGCGCATGGTCGAGCTCACGCGCGAGCGGAAGCTTCCCCTGCGCTGGGTGCTCATCGGTTATCTCGACAGCGGCCGGGACTCCTCGCGATCGAGTGACGGCGTGTTCACCATGCACGGGCCCTACGACTCGCGGTCGCTGCCGGCGCTGTTCGACGCGTATCGCGTCGACGTCGTCGCGTATCCGTCGGTGTGCCCGGAAACCTACAGCTTCACGCTTTCGGAGGCATGGGCCGCGGGCCGCCCCGCGATCGTTCCGCCGATCGGCGCGCTCGCCGATCGCGTCGCCGCGAGCGCTGCCGGGTGGGTGCTCGACGAGGGCGAATGGCGATCCGACACGCGCATGCTCGAGCGCATCGCCGCGATCGTTGCCGCGCCGGCGCGCGCCGCGCTCGACGCCGCGGCGGCGCGCGCGCGCGCCACGTTGCTTCCCACTCCCGAAGCGATGGCGCAGCGCACGCTGCAGCGCTATGCGACGGCGATCGATGCATTCAGCAAGCGCAGAAGCGCCGGCGCCAACGGCGCGGCGCCCGCGAAGGACATTTCCGGCGCCACTCAAAGCCCGGCGAGTCCGATTGCCGCACGCCGATGCCTGGACGCACTGGGATATCGGCCGTGGCGACCGTGGCGTCCAGGCGTCGAGAACATGCCTGCAGAAGCGCCCGCCGCGGCTGCCGGTGCCCTGGGACGCTTCGCCCGCGCCGCGCTGCGAATTCGCCACACCGCCACCGGTCGCCTGCTCTACACCCTGGCGCCGAAAGCACTGGTCGACGCGCTCAAGGCGCGGCTGCCGTCGTGATCGACGCGGCATACGGCGACTGGCTGGCGCGCGGCGTGGCGCATCAGCGGGCGGGAGCGACCATCGACGCTATGCTTTGCTTTCGCCAGGCGATCAGCGTCAACCGTCACGCCGTGCTCGCGCAATTCCACCTCGGTGAAACGCTGTCGGCGCTGCGCATGCCGCAGGAAGCGGTCGATGCATGGTCCGCGGCGCTGGCGATGCAGCCCCGGCACGTGCCGACGCTGCTCGCGCTCGCCGGCGAGCTGCGCCGCGCCGGCGTGCATGCCGAGGCCATCGTGCGCTACCGCAAGGCGCTCGAGGTCGAGCCGGCGAACACCGCGGCGCGCGAAGGCCTCGCATTGTCGACATTGGCCTTGGGCGATGATCGCGCCTTCGCCGACCTCGCTTCGCTGCTCGCTGGCGGGACAACGGGGCTGCTGGCGCGCGACGGAGTCGCGGCGGCGATCGCGATTGCGCCGGCCTCGGCGCCACGCGCCGCGCTGCTGGAGCAGGCCGCGGCGCTTGCGGACGCGGAGTTGCCCGCGCTGATCCTGGCGCTGGCTGCGGCCGACGCGTCGCGCCTGGGAGAGCAGGATCGCGTTCGCTCGCTGCTCGATCGTGCCGAGTCGCGCGCGCCAGCTATCGAGGAGCCGGAGCCGCTACGCTTCCTAGCACTCGCCGCCGAGCGGCTGCCGTCACGCGAGCGCTGGGCGGCGGAGTACGCGCGGCGCGCGGTGCGCTCGTTCGCGCCATCGCTTCCGGCGCTGTGGCCCCGGCGCACCGCCGGTGACGCGCTGCGCGTGGCGTGGATGATCGCTCCAGGCACTCCTTTGGCGTTCGACGATCTCGAGGTCGCCGTCGAGGCGTACCTCGAGCACGTCGTCGCCGCGCTTCCACGCGAGCGCTTCGCCAGCGTGGTGTTCGTCGTCGATGCGACACCGGCGAACGCGCCCGCGCTGCGTGCGCTGCAGGGTTTTCGCGTCGCGACGCTTGGCGCGGCGCCACCCGCGTCGCTTGCCCGGGCGCTCGGCGAGGGCGACTACGACGTGATGATCGATCTGGCCGGCATGTCCTCGGCCTCGGGTGCGTTGCTGGCGTCGCGACCGGCGCGCACGCTCGTGACGCTGTCGCAGCTTCGCGGCGCGCATGCCGCGCCGCTCATCGACTCGCGCCTTGCCGCGCCCGAGGGCAGCGATCCGGCCGCGCTTGCGCGCCACCGCGTCGAGACCGCGAAGGCGCTGGAGTCGGCGGTGCAGACGCAGGCGTGGTTCAGGGCGCGGGCATCGTTGTCCCCGGAAGCGTCGGTGGCGGCGTGGCGTTCCGCGGTGGCGGCGCATCAGGCCGGCGAACGCGACGCGGCGCTCGCGGGCTACAGCGGTGTGCTCGTCGAGCAACCCGGATTTGCCCCGGCCGAGCATTTGTCCGGCGTGCTGCTGCGCGACGGCGGCTTTGCCGACGCGGCGATGCCACGCTTCGCCGCCGCGGTCGCCGCCGCACCCGGCTACGCGGAGGCGCGCGTCGCGCTTGCCAACATGCTGCGCGAGCGCGGAGACCCTGCGCAGGCGGCCCGCCTGTGTCGCGAGGGGCTCGAGCGCATCGGAAGCGACGTTGCGTTGTGGCGCGCGCTGGGATTGGCCGAGCTTGCGCTGCACGACGCCAGCGCCGCCCGCGATGCCTTCGAACGCGCGCTGGCGCTGGCCCCCACCGACGGGGAGACTCACTACAACCACGGCGTTGCGCTGCAAACTCTGCGCGCCCACGACGAAGCGCTGCGCGCGTATCAGCGCGCACTCGCCTTCGCGCCGGATCTCCTGGCAGCGGACTTCAACATCGGCGTGGTGTTGCAGGAGCAGGGGCGCGGCGACGCCGCGATCCACGTGTTCGAGAAAGTGCTCGCCCGCGAGCCTCGACACGTGCTGGCGTACAAGGCGCTGGGCGACACGCTGCTCGCGGCGCGGCGCATCGACGACTGGCTCAAGGTCTTCGACCGGTTCGAGGCGGCGTGCCCCAACGCCGTGTCGCTGGTGGCGTGGGCGCTCGAAGCCTGCCAGTACCGCGGCGACTTCGCCGCGCTGGACCGCTATCTCGATCGCCTGCGCCAGGACGATTTCAAGGCGGAGAACGAGACCGATCTCGCCGACAGCCTCGAGCAGATCCTATTTCTCATGCTCTATTTCGATCTCGAGCCCGATGCGCAGCTCGGGCTCTATCGCGCCTACGATGCGGTGGCGCGGCGCGTGTACGGAACCCCGTTGCCGCACTCCGGCGAACGCCGGCCCGGCAAGCTTCGTATCGGGTATCTTTCCGGTGACCTGCGCAACCACGTCATGGGCAAGATGATCTGGGAAGCGATTCGCCACCACGACCGGGAGCGCTTCGAGATCTTCTGCTACACGGCCGGCGGCGGCAGCGACGAGTTCACCGAGCAGTTCAGGCAATTCGCGGATCGCTTCGAGGTCGTCGCCGATCTTCCCGAGCGCGATGCCGCGCAGCGCATCGCCGCCGACGATCTCGACATCCTGGTCGACCTGTCGACGCACACCAAGAACGCGAAGCCGGGCATCCTCGCGCTCAAGCCGGCGCGGGTCCAGATCACGCATATCGCGAGCTCCGGCGCGCTCGGGCTCTCGGCGGTCGACTTCAAGCTCACCGACGCATGGTGCGATCCGCCGGAGAACCAGGCGTTCCTGCTCGAGACGCTGCTGCCGATGCAAGGCTGCGTCTATCCGTACCGTCACGTCGACCCAGCACCGGAGCATCCGTTCCACCGCGTGTCGCTGGGCATCAAGCCGGAGGCGATCGTCATCGGCGCGTTCGTCAATCCGCTCAAGCTCTCGCGCCGCTGCCTGTCGCTGTGGCGCGAGGTGCTCGAGCGCATCCCGGAAGCGATCCTGGCGATCTCGCCACTGTCGCGCGAGGCGAGCGGGGTGTATGCGCGGCTTCTGTCGGCCGCCAGCATTCCGATCGGGCGCGTCATCGTGCTGCCGCAGGGACGCAACGACGCCGAGGGCCAGGCGCGCTATTCGCTGCTCGATTTCTGCCTCGACCCGCTGCCCTACGGCGGCGTCAACAGCACGCTCGAGGCGCTCGACATGCGCGTGCCCGTCGTCACGCTGCGCGGCCGCAAGCACGGCGAGCGGACGTCGACGAGCATTCTCGCCAACCTGGGCGTGACGCAGACGATCGCCGACAGCGGCAGCGAGTACGTCGCGATCGCGCGCCGGCTTGCGATCGACCGTGAATTCCGGTCCGAAGTCGTATCCGCGATCGCGGCCGGATTGCAGTCGTCGCCACTCGATCGACATGCGCAAGCACGCGCGTGCGCTCGAAGCCGCGTATCTGGACGCGTTGCGACGTGAACATCCGGAAGTGCTTGTGCGGGACGGCATGTGAGCTCGCGCCTCGATGCCGCGCGGCAGTTGTTCGGCGTCGGCAACATCGATGACGCGCGCATTGCTGCGCAAGGCATCATCGCTGCGGCCGCTCAAGCATCTGAGCTCGTGGGTGCACACCTCATCCTTGTCGAGTGCGCCCGACGCGCCGGCCAGCGGCCGCAAGGATTGGAGCACGCCAAGGCGGCGGTTCATCTGGCGCCCAGAGACGCGCTCGCTCACTATGCCCTCGCCGTATGCCTGGACGAGAACGGCGACAAGCAAGGCTCGCTTTTGCACGCGCAGAACGCGATCACCCTCGACGAGCGCAACGCGCCCGCCTGTCGTTTTCTCGGTGTGCTGCAGCTCGAGCTGGGACAAGTCGAAGCGTCCATCGTCGCATTGCGGCGCGCGGTCACTCTCGAACCGGAAAGCGCCGACGGTTGGAACAGCCTGGCGACCGCCCTGCATCATGCCAATTTGCTCGACGATGCGGAACAGGCGTACAGAAAGGCACTTGCACTCAAGCCCGATTTCCCGCGCGCGGAGTGCAACCTTGCCGTTTTGCAGCGGGATCGGGGTCGGGCCGACCTCGCGGAGCAAACCCTGCGCGATTGCATTGCACGTCGACCGCCCGCAACCGCATACCGCCCTGCGTTCACAGCGCTTGCCGACCTGGTGCGGGCGCGCGGCGAGCTCGACGAAGCGGCTCGACTCTATCTTGCGGCGGCAAAGCTTGCGCCGGCCGATAGTTTCGGGGAAATGCTCGACTTGGGACTGGTCCTTACCGAACGAGGCGATCAAGTCCAGGCGCGCACGTCGTTCCAACATGCGATGCGGCTTCGCCCGCGGTCGTTACGAGCCGCATTTGCGTACCATCTGACACTGCCAATGATCTACACGGACGCCGGGGATGTCATGCGCGCCCGCGAAGGTTTCGCGGCCGGGCTCGAAACTCTGCACGATGAGCTCGAGGAAAGAATCCGCGGGTCCGCTCGCGACGAAGTGATCGACGGACTGATCTGGAGCAATTTCTTCCTGGCCTATCAGGGAGAGAATGATCGCGCCCTGCAAGAAAGGTATGCCGCGCTTTGCGCCCGCGCGCTCGACAGCGTCGATCGCATCTATGCGGGCACCGCTGCACTCGGATCGCGTCGACGGTCGACGAATCCGCGTCGGCTTCGTCTCGGCGTTGTTGCGAGAGAATACGGTTGGTCAATACTTCAGCCGCTGGCTCAGCGACCTAAATCGGAACGATTTCGAAGTCTGCTTCTATCCACTTGGTGGTAATGACGACAAGGTGACCAAAGCGATACATGGGCGAGCCGATCGAGTGCGTCCGTTTCTGGGAGGCGATGCGACGCCATCGACGATCGTCCCCGTCATTCGTGACGAGCACCTGGACATCCTGATCTACCCGGAGATGGGGATGGATCAGGTAACTTTTGCGCTTGCGGGCATGCGGCTCGCGCCTCGGCAATGCGTGGCGTGGGGTCATCCGGTCACCACCGGGCATAGCACTATCGATCACTTTCTCAGCTGCGATGTCATGGAGCCGCCGAACTCCGCAGCGCACTACTCAGAACCGCTGACTCGTCTTCCGGGCATCGGAACGCGATTCGCCCGGCCCGAGCTGCCACCGGTCGCGGACCGCGCCACGTTCAGCTTGCCGACTGATGCGACGCTCTTGCTGTGCCCTCAGTCCTTGTTCAAGATCCACCCTGATAACGACGTCGCTGTTCGCACGATTGCTTGCGGCGAACCCTTCAGCGGTTTTGGTACTCTTCGCCGGCAGACATCCGGCGATCACCGACCGCTTCATGCGCCGGCTTTCGGTGCGATTCGATGGCTACGGAATCGCGATCCGTCAGCGAACGCGCGTCCTGCCGCACCTTTCCCACGCGGGTTATCTCGCAGTGAATCGCGCCTGCGACGTGATGCTGGACACATTGCGCTGGTCGGGGGGACAGACCAGCGTCGACGCACTCGACTGCGGGTTGCCGGTGGTAACGCTTCCTGGCGCAATGATGCGCGGGCGGCAGAGTGCCGGGATGCTTCGGATGATCGGGGTGGAAGAGCTGATCGCTGTCGACCAAGACGACTATGTGCGCATCGCTTCGCGCCTGTGCGCAGACCCCGCGTGGCGCGCTCATCTCTCAGCGCGGATCCGGGAAAACAACGCACGCCTTTTCGATGATCCCGCGCCGATCGCCGCGTTGGAAGCCTTCTGCCGAGATATCGCGTCGCGGCCCACGGGCTGAGAGGATCAGCGTCGCTTGCCGAGCAGCGAGCCGAGCACGCCGCGGACGATCTCGCGGCCGATGGTCGAGCCGACCGTGCGCGCCGCGCTTTTTGCGGCGGCCTCGACGATGCTGTCCTTGCGGCCCGTTCCCGACAGCAATCCGCCCAGCGAGCCCTTGACCGCATCGAACATGCCGCCAGCGCTGGAGCTGCCGGCGGGCGCGCCGGGTGTCGAGCTCTGCGCCGCGCGATTGCCCAGGCGCTCGTACGCAGACTCGCGATCGATCGTCGTCGCGTAGGTCTTCGCGAGCCCGGAGCCCGCGATGATCTTGGCGCGCTCCTCCGCTGGTGATCGGGCCGATGCGCGAGGCGGGCGGAAGCACGAACGCGCGCTCGACCGGCGTGGGACGCCCCTTTTCGTCGAGGAACGAGATCAGCGCCTCGCCGACGCCGAGCTCGGTGATCGCCTTCTCGGTATCGATCGCCGGGTTGGCGCGCATGGTCTGCGCCGCGGTCTTGACCGCCTTCTGGTCGCGCGGCGTGTACGCGCGCAACGCGTGCTGGATGCGGTTGCCGAGCTGGCCCAGCACGGTGTCGGGGACGTCGAGCGGATTCTGCGTCACGAAAAACACGCCGACGCCCTTGGAGCGCACCAGGCGCACGACCTGCTCGATGCGGTCGAGCAGCGCCTTCGGCGCATCGGTGAACAGCAGGTGTGCCTCGTCGAAAAAGAAGACGAGCTTGGGCTTCTCCGGATCGCCGATCTCGGGAAGCCGCTCGTAGAGCTCGGCGAGCAGCCACAGCAGCAGCGTCGCATACAGCGACGGCGACTGCATCAGCCGGTCCGCGGCAAGCACGTTGATGACGCCCTTGCCGCCGTCGGTCTGGATCAGGTCGTCGATGTTGAGCATCGGCTCGCCGATGAATTTGTCCGCGCCCTGCTGCTCGAGCACGAGCAGGCCGCGCTGGATCGCGCCGATCGACGCGGCCGAGACGTTGCCGTAGCGGGTCAGGTATTCCGAGGCATGCTCGCCGACGTGTGCCAGCATCGCGCGCAGATCCTTCAGGTCGAGCAGCAGCAGGCCGTTGTCGTCGGCGATCTTGAACACCAGCGCCAGCACGCCGGCCTGCACATCGTTGAGCGCGAGGATGCGCGAGAGCAGCAGCGGACCCATGTCGGAGATGGTCGCGCGCAGCGGATGGCCCTGCTCGCCGAACGCATCCCAGAACACCGTCGGAAAGCCGGTGAACGCCGGTGCGCTGGCGCCGATCTGCGCGAGGCGCGCCTCGAGCTTCGGCGAGTTGGCTCCCGGCTGCGAAATGCCGGCGAGGTCGCCCTTCACGTCGGCCATGAACACGGGCACGCCGATCGCCGAGAAGCGCTCGGCCATCACCTGCAGGCTTACCGTCTTGCCGGTCCCCGTGGCACCCGTGACCAGGCCGTGGCGGTTGGACATGCCCGGCAGGAGCATGATTTCTCCCGCGGCGTTGCGGGCAATCGGAAGCGGTGAGGGCATGGCGGCGACGCGAGGATCGACTCGATCGAGTCGGACCGGCTCATTCTACGCGATCGGAGTCGGGCGAATGGCTGCGCTGTCGGGCGAGATGATCCCGCCAGGCCTCGATGAGGTTGTCCTCGAGCGCGCGCGCGTAGCCTGCCATGTCGAACAGCGGATGGGTGCGGCGGTTGGCGACGACGCGCGAGCGAAGATCCGCGAGGCGGCCCGGCGTGTTCGCCAGCGCGATGGCCAGCGCCTCGTAGTCGTCGATGCGATCGGTGACCAGCTCCGGCAGGCCGAGTGCGCGCAGCTGACTTCCAGCCACGCGGCTGGCGAAGGTCTCGCCGGTGCAGGTGATCACCGGCAGGCCCACGAGCAGCGCATCGTTGCAGGTCGTGTGCGCGCCGTAGGGAGCGGTGTCGAGGAACAGGTCGGCGGCGGCGTTGCGCGCGATGTGCTGCGACATCTCGACCCGCGGCGCGAAACAAAGCCGCTGCGGCGAGACTCCCCGGCGCTCGGCTTCCCTGCCGAGGTTGGCGCGCGCCTCGGCGCTGGTGTCGAGCAGCCACAGCACGCTGCCCGGCGTCGCCGCGACGATGCGCATCCACGCATCGAAGGTGGCGGGAAGGATCTTGAACGAGTTGTTGAAGCTGCAGAATACGACGGCTTTTTCCGGAAGGCCGAGCTGCGCGCGCGACGGCGGTGGGCCCGACGGCGCGCGCGTGGTGTCGCTGGGGTAGTAGCTGTGCGGCATGTGAAGCAAACGCTCGGAATAGAGGCGCTGCGATCCCTCCGGCGCGACAAAGCGATCGATGTGTATGTAGTCGTACCACGGCGCACCCAATGTCCCCGCGTAGCCGATGCAGTTGACCTGCAGCGGCGCCACGCGTTGCGCGAAGACTTCGGGACGCGCGTCCCGCGTGTACCCGTTGAGATCGAAAGCGACGGCAACGCCGTCGCTCCGGATGCGGCGCACGATGGCGTCGGACGCGAGCGCGCTCACGTCGGCGAAGTGCTCGACCGCTGCGGCGATGCGGCGCCCGGCCGGGCCGGCGTCCGACGGCAGCAGCCCGTAGGCGAAGACCTCGAGGCGATCGCGATCGAGTCGCTCCAGCAACTCGGAGATCACCGAGGCCATGGCGTGTCCGCGCAGGTCCGACGACACGAAGGCGACGCGCAGCCGACCATCGCCGGGCACCTGCCGGGGTCGGCGCGCGGTTCGCCGAGCCCGCGTGCGGTGCCAGCGCGCGGGCCCAGCGCTCTGCCGCCTTGCGCAACAGCTCAGGCGCGAGCGGCATGGCCAGCAGCGGCATCGGCGCCACGGCGACGCCTTGGTCGTCGGGTGCGGCGATCAGTCGGGCGATGTCGTCGAACAGTTCGCCGATGCCGCTCCACGCGCAGCGTTGCGCGCGTGCGTGCGCCAGCATCGACAGCGCGTACGCGTTGTAAGGCTCGAGCTCGCGCACGCGGGCGAGTGGCTCGTCGGCATCGTCGTGCTTTCCCTGCTCGATGCAGATCGAGCCGAGATTGGCGAGTATGCGCGGATCGTCGGGCTGCGTGCGCGCGGCTTCGCGCAGGCTGTCCTCGGCTTCGGCGAGTCGTCCCATTCTCTGAAGCACCAGCGCACGCCGCACCCACACTGCAGCCGGCAACGCGGGGCGAATCGCCACCAGCTTGGCGTACGCCTCGGCGGACTGCGTCAGCTCGTTCTTCTCGAACAACGCGCTGGCCAGGTTGCCGAGCGCGTCGGGCTGCGCGCCGTCCCTGGCCAGCACCTCGCGATAGCACGCCAGCGCACGATCGTGCTCGCCCGCCAGCTCGAGCGCGAGCCCGAGGTTGTTCAGCACGGACGCGTTCGCCGGTGCGCGGCGCAGCGCGCGCTCGTAGCACGCGATCGCCGCCGGCGCGTCGCCGCGCTCGCGGTACAGGTTGCCGACGTGGAAATTGGCCTCGGCGTCGTCTGCGTCCGAGGCCAGCGCGCTACGCCAGTGTCGCTCCGCCGCGACCATGTCGCCGCCCGCCATCGCGGCACGTGCGTCGCGCAATGCGTCGTCGATCTGCGGTCGATGAAGCGTCGGCGGCGCGACACTCGTCGATGCGTCCTGGGCCAGGGAGGCTGACAGTGCGCCGTGGCAATCCTTGTAGCGCTTGCCGCTGCCGCATGGGCACGCGGCGTTGCGCGACGGTGGAGCGCTCATCTTCTCATCGCGCCGCGCGGGCGCGGACCAGCTGGTCGAGCTCGTCGGCGACGCGACTGACGACGCCAGTCCAGTCGCGCAGCGCACGCTGACGGAACAAGCGCAGGGTCGGATACCAGGGCGAATCCTCGCGCTCCAGCAGCCAGCGCCAGTCGGGCGCGAAGGGTAGCAAGACCCAGCACGGCCTGGCGAGCGCGCCGGCCAGATGCGCGATGCTGGTGTCGACGCTGATGACGAGGTCGAGTTCCTCGATCAGCGCGGCGGTGTCCGCCAGCGTCGCGCCTTCAGGCAACGGCGCCATGCGCGAGCCTGCCGGCGATCGCGGTAATGCTCGCTGCGGCGGCGCCGTGCTGGAGCGATTGCCATGTCGTGCCGGAAATGTCGAACAGCGGCGCAAGCGCGGCGAGCGGCATCGAACGGTTGCGATCGTTGGTGTGCGCGGCGCTGCCTGCCCACGCCAGCCCGACCGTCATCCGCCCGCGATCGCCCGCGCGCGATGCATCCGCTCGATCGCCGCGTGGGCGCCCGGTCTGGATGTAGGGAACCGTCGCGGGGACCGACTCGAGCGTGACGCCGAGGACCTCGGGCAGCGACAACAGCGCGATCTGCGCGTCGTACGGCGGCAGCGCGGCGCCGGCGGGCACGACCTCGGCAACGCCCGGTACGGTCGCGAGCAGTGGTTGCAGCGCCGGAACGCAGGTGACGACCACGCGCGCTCCGGCGGCGGCGAGCGGCGTCGCGAAGCGCGCGAACTGGATGGCATCGCCCAGTCCTTGCTCCGCGTAGAGCAGCAATGTCTTGCCGCGGGGGTCGCCGCCGTTCCAGCGCGGTCCCGCGAACGTGTGACGGTCCTTTCCCAGCTCGGCGAGCGAGAGTCGCCAGTCGTATTCGGCGAATCCGTCGCGGAACCGGCCGGAGACCAGAAGCGCCAGCGAGAGGTTCCAATGCGCCTGCGCGAAGCCGGGATCGATCGCGATGGCGCGCCGGAACGCATCGACCGCCTGATCGACCTGGTTGAGCGATTGCAGGGCGAGTCCGAGGTTGTTCCACGCCAGCGCATGATGCGGCATTGAGCGCAAGCGTCGCGCGGTATTGCGCGATCGCATCCTGCTCCCGGCCTGCCGCGGCGTACGCGAGCCCGAGGTTGTTGTGGAACTCGGGCTCGGTATCCATCGCGGCAACCGACGATTCGAGCAGTGGAAGAGCCTCCGCCAATGCATGGCGCTGGTACGCGATCACGCCGAGGTAGTGCTGCGCCACCGGATGCGAAGCCTCGCGAGCGAGCACTTCGCGGTAGATCAGCGCCGCGGCCTGCGTGTCGCCGCGCTGGTGGGCGGACAGCGCAGTGGTCATGCGCTGGCGAATCGGATCGAGCGCGGGTGGCGTCGAGGCCGCCGTCGGCGCTGGGCGCGGCGCGCTCACCCGCGGCGCCGTGGCAATGCTTGTAGCGCTTGCCGCTGCCGCACGGACAGGGCTCGTTGCGTCCGACCGCGGGCAGCGAGGCCGCGTTGGCCTGGGCGGTGGCGAGCCCCGCGGCGGCGGCCGCATCCGCCGGCTCGGTTTCGAGGATGCGGCGAAAGATGGCCTGCGCCGCCTTCCATTGCGCCATGGCCAGGCAGTTGCGGCCGAGCTGGGCCAGCTGCGGCGAGCGCGCGATGGCGGGAGTGAAATGCGCGACGAGCTCGACCAGCTCGTCCTGCGCGACTACCCGGCAGAAATTGAACAGGCCGTGAAAGCCGAAGGGCTTGCCGATCGGATACGCGGCCTCGAAGGCAAAGGCATCGGCTTGCGCCTCGGTCGCGTAGCGGATGCCGTGCTCGCGCTCGAGCAGCGGACGTGCGCTGCGCCCGATCGTCACGTCCTCGGCTTCGACGAGAACGACCCGCGGGTCCTGCAAGGCTTCGAGCAGCTTGCGCGAGCGAAGCGAGAATCCGCCGTTGCCCACGCGCATGCCGTCGGTGTGCCAGAACCATTTCGCACCGATGTAGTCGACATCGAGAAAGTCGTCGCGCCACGCATCGGGGTTGACCGCGTAGCCATCCCACTGCACGAGCAGCACATGCGGCGTGTCGACGTGCGAGAGCAGCGACTTGAGCACGAACTGCGAGTACTCGTCGCGCGAGCGCAGCGGCTCGATGCGGCGCACCTCGATCCCGGCTTCGTCGAGAAGACGATCGGTGATGAAGCGAATTGCGGCGAAGCGGATTCCCTGCGACGACTCGCGCAGCGCGCGCAGCGCCAGCGCGTGATTGACGGTGTCGATGCAGCAAAGCGTGACGCCTGGAAGTTCAAGCATCGGCCGCGCCAGGATGGAGGGTGCCGTGCGTTCCGGCGACGCGATCCGCGCTCACGCGCTCCCGGCGGCGAACTCCGGCCGGTTGGTCTCGGGTGGAGGCGGCGCCGGCGCTGCGCCGTTCCACTGGTTCCAGGTCAGCACGCCGAAGGCGATCAGCAGCGGCGCCAGATGCAGCGTCGCGCGGTTGGCGGTGGTGAGGTCCGCCATCCACACGGCGGCTTCCGAAATCGAAAAGACGATGAACAGGAACGCGAGCCCCGAGACGATCGTCACGGCCAGTGGCAGCAACGGCGGCTTGAACAGCCGGCGCGCCGAGACGATCCACAGCGCGATGAGCCCGTACCAAAGCAGGTTCCAGTTTCCCATCAGGAAATAGGTGCGCACCAGCTCGCGCCACGCCGGGGTGAAGTCCAGCCGCAGCGCGTAACCGAGCACGCTCCACTGGGTGCGCGCCAGCACGATGGCGACCAGCGCCGCGAGCGCGGCGCCGATGCACAGTATGCGCAATCCCCGGCGCGGAAGCAGCGTGACCACCACTGCGGGAACCAGCGTCAGAGCCCATATCACGCCGGGATTCTTGATCATCGGGCACGCGCACGCCAGCATGAGCGCCACGATAGCGTCGACGCGATCGCGGCGCAGGGCCCACCGGTACGTCGCCAGCGCCGCGAGCGTGTAAACCGCCGCCTGCGGAAGGTCGGCGTAGCCCGCCAGCGCCGCGTGCACGTCGAGCAAGGGCAGCGAGGCGACGATGTAGGCGCCGATCAGCGCGGCCAGCGGCGCCACCTTCTCGGCGCGCAACACCGCGTAGATCGCAACGGTGAGCGAGCACAACATCGCCAGCCATGGCCAGTTCATCGCCGAATCGTCCCAGCGGCCGATCATCACGCAGGTCCAGACCTGCAGCAGCGGCACCGTCGCCGTAGTAGCCAGGGGCGGCGTCGAAATACAGACCCGGCGTGCCTGCCAGCCATTGATCCGGGCCGCCGAAGGGGACGATGCGCCCCAGCTCGTACCACACGCGCGCCTTGGTCGCCCACTGCACCCAGGCGTCCCACGGATACAGCGGGCGCCAAGCGATCTCCGCTGCGACGAGTACGAAGCGCAGCGCGATCCACGCGATGAGCGCGATCCACAGCAGCCGCTGCCAACGCTCGAGCGCTGGCAGCGCGAACGCGGCACGCGCCGCCGGCATGTCGGGCAGCGACCACCTCTTGGCACGAAGCCCCCAGAACGCCAATGCCGCCGCCATCGCGAGCACGGGCAATGCCGCGGCGACGCGGCCGAATGGGATACCCGCGAGGCTAAGGACGCGAAGCCACGCCGTGGCCAGCACGGCGCCGATGACATAACCGAACCCGATGCGCAGCAACCACGGCAAGGCGTCGCGATCGCGATATTCCGCGCCGCGGTCGTCGCTGGGCCAGCCGAGCGCGAGCAGCACCGCGATGCCCAGCAACCAGGGCAGCAGCACCGAGACGACGGCCATGATCGTCTGCATCAGAGCACCCGGAACATCGCGGCGCCGCCCTCGACCAGCAGGAGCTCGGCGCGAACGGGAGCCTGCCCTTCCCAGCGCAGGTTCTGCTGGGCGGGATCGAACTGGACGCCCCGACGCTGAAACACCACCAGATAGTCACCGGAGCGCAGCGCCGACGACGGCGGCATGGTGTTGGCCCACGGCGAGAAAAACACGTTGTACGGATACAGGTGGTACGCGGCGCGATCGCGGAAATAATGCTCGTCGGCGACCATGAAGACGCGCGCCGGCGGTGGCGGCAGCAGGGCGCGCACCTTCTCGATGAACGCGAAGACCATGCCGTCCTCCGCCGCGAGATGCCGATCGCGCCACGACTTGCCGGCATAGGTCTCGGCGGTGACGCGCGCCTGCCGCAGGAGATTCCACTGCAGGCGCGCATCGAGCACGAACCAGCCGGCCACGAACATCGCGCCGATCACGATCGCGGCGGTGCCGCCCAGCCATCGTGGTCGCCAGCGCGCCAGCGCGGCGTAGATCAACGCGGCGAGTCCGACGATGGCGGCGAAAATGAACGGCATCGGCAAATCCTGCGTGTCGGCGCCGCCGATGATGAGGTTGATCGACGATCCGCTCCACGGCTCGAAGGTAAGCCATTCGCGCACGCGGTCGCCGAGGATCTCGCGGGTGCTCATCGTCTTGGCGGTCGCGCCTTTGATCAGGATGGGCTGCGTGTAAGCCCCCTTGAGCCCGAGCGCCAGCCCGTTGATCGTGCCGTTCCAGTTGGCGTCGCCGTCGAGCGAGAAGGGCTGGATGCGGCCGCCCTCGACATTCAGGCGCCGGTTGAACACGCGTGACGGCGCGTAATCGTTGTGCCAGAGCAGCGCCACCTCGACGCCGTCGGGAATGCCGGTGACATTCCAGGCGATCACCGGATACTGCGATGAGCGCAGCGCCGAGGTCACGCTGACCACCGTTGTTCCGCCGGCGTCGGGGGCGTTGAGCTGCAGCGCGTCGGCGCGCAACTGCCCGCTGCCGCGCGACACGATCATCTGGCTGGGCAGCCAATGCTGTGCGCGCGCGCTCGTGAACCAGCCTCCCTGCACCGAGATGCCGAGGTACACGAGAATGCACACCACGGCGCTGGCGGCGAGCAGCCACGCGCCCACGACCAGCGGCCGCGACGCCGCCTCCCGTGCCGGGGCGGACGGATGGGCGGAGCTGGAATCCGAAGCGGGGCCCGGCGCGGCGGCGGGCGATTCGACGAGGTCCGTCACGGTTAGGCCCTACCTAGTACGCGTTACGACTCTTGATTACGTGCCACACCGTGAGCGCGAGAATGCGCAGGTCGAACCAGAGCGACCAGTTCTCGATGTAGTACAGGTCGTATTGTATCCGCTTGCCGAGGTCGCTGCTTCCGCGCAGATCGTTCACCTGCGCCCAGCCGGTGATGCCCGCCTTGACCATGTGCTTTTGCATGTACCCCGGGATTTCGTCGCGGAAGCGCGCGACGAATTCGGGGCGCTCCGGACGCGGACCGACCAGCGACATCTCGCCGCGAAGCACGTTGAACAATTGCGGCAGCTCGTCGAGGCTGAAGCGTCGCAGCAGCGCGCCGACGCGCGTGGTGCGCGGATCGCTCTGCTGCGACCACACCGGGCCGCTGTCGTTCTCGGCATCGATCGTGCATCGATCGGAACTTGAGCATGCTGAAATGCCGTCCGTTCCACGTCACGCGCTGCTGGCGATAGAGCACCGGTCCCGGTGAAGTGAGCCGGATGGCAACCGCGACCGCGAGCAGCACCGGCGAGAGCACGCAGCAACACGATGCCGCCTCCGACGTAGTCCTCGACGGCCTTGAGCAGGCGCTGCACGCCCTGCATCGGAGTGTCGGTGAGGCCGATGACCGGCATGCCGGCGACCTCCGAAAAACTGTGACGCAGCAGCTGGAAGCCGAAGATGTCGGGGACGTAGCGGACTTGCACCGGGTGCGCGCGCAACTCGGTGACCAGCTGCCGGATGCGCTCCTCGGCGCGCAGCGGAAGCGCGATCCAAACCTGGTCGAGCTCGCCGCGATCGAGGTCGCCGCGCAGGCTCCCTATGCTGCCGATCACCGGCACGCCGTCGATGCTGGTCCCGGCGAGCCCCGGCGTATCGTCGTAGAAACCGTGCAGGTGCAGGCCGCTCCACGGCGCGCGGCGAAGGCGCAGCGCCACCTCGCGGCCAAGCTCGCCGGCGCCGACGATGCAGATATGGCGCAGGTTCAGGCCGCGCCGGCGCAGCGAGCGCAGAACCAGGCGCAGCACGACGCGAACCAGCGTCTGCAGGAAGAAGCCGCTCGCCACCCAGAGCGCGACCCAGACGCGCGAATACACGTCGCTGCTCTTGGTCACGAATGCCAGGAACACGCCCAGCGCGAGCAGTATCACCCAGCCCGAGACGAGCGCGCGAACGTCCTCGACGATGCTCGCCCCGCGCTGAGGGCGATACAGGCCGACCGCCGGGAACACGAAAAGGCTGGCGAGGGCGACGGCGATGATGGCGAGCCAGTACGCGGGGGTGACCGTAGTTCCCGGCACGTAGGATAGCTGCGCGACGACTCCCGCCAGCGCGATGATCGACGGGTCGGCGATCCGCGCCAGCTCGTCTAGCGTGGACGCATTGCTCTTGAGGAGGTTGCGCGGCGTGTTCAGCATGCGACGCTCCGCATTTGCTTGGCCCCTGCGGACGCGCGCGTCAGCGCGGCGTCGACTTGCGCGGCAAAGCGCTGCCTGAACAGCTCCTTCGAAAAGCGCAACGCGTTTCGCCGGCAGGCTGCCCCGTCGATCGCGGGCTCGATGCGTTCGAACGCTGCGATGGCATCGCCGATCGCCGCGGCGCTCTGCTCGCTGAAGAACACGCCGGTTGCATCGGCCGTGCCGTCTGCCCGGATCGTCTCGGCGGCGCCGCCGAGACCGAAGGCAATGACCGGCGTCGCGCATGCCTGCGCCTCGACCGGGGCGATGCCGAAGTCCTCCTCCGCGGCGAAAACGAAGGCGCGCGCGTCGCGCATGAGCGCTCGCATGCGCTCGCGCGATACTTCGCCGGCGAATTCGACATTGCCCGGCGCCGCCTCGCGCACGCGCGCAAGCTCGGGACCCTCGCCGGCGACGATCAACCGACGCTCCGGCAGCGCGCGAAATGCCTCGACGATGAGGTCCAGCCGCTTGTACGCGACCCAGCGCGACGCGGTGAAATAGTCGCGCCGTGAGGGCTGCGCTGCCGGGCGTGAAGTAGTCGACGTCGACCGGCGGGTAGACGACGCTGGCGTCGCGGCGATAGCAGCGGCGGATGCGCTGGCGGATGAATTCCGAGATCGCGATGAACTCGTCGACGCGCCCGCTTGCCTGCGTGTCCCAGCGCTGCAGCCGATCCAGAATGGCATTGGCGAGGGCGCGCTTCGCGCCACGTCGCGCCCGCGCCGAGTCGAGGTACGTTTCCCGCAGGTCCCAGGCGTAGCGCATCGGCGTGAGACAGTAGCAGACGTGCAGCTGGTCCTCGCGGGTGCGCACGCCCTTGGCGACCGCATGGGAGACGGAGACGACGAGGTCATAAGCGCTCAGATCCAGCGATTCGATCGCGCGCGGAAAAATCGGCAGCAGCGCGCGAAAGTGCCGTGCCGCGCCGGGCATGCGCTGCAGGAACGTGACGTGCGCATGCTTGCCCTGGATTCGCGCGCGCAAGTCGTCGGGCAGGAAGTCGACAAGCGCATAGAGGTCGGCGTGCGGATACATCGCCAGAATTTCGGCGAGCGCATTCTCGCCGCCGCGCCAGGTATCGAGCCAGTCGTGGACGACGGCAACGCGAAGCTCTGCGGGAGGGCGGGAAACGGGCATCAGACGTGGGAGCAACGCCTCGAATGAGGTGGCGGTGGGGGCAGGTTCCGGGCGCAGCAATGAAGAATGATACTATCGGCGCTCTCCAATGCGCGACAGATGCGGCAGGCGTCGTCCCATCTGTCCTTGAGCGCTTGCCGGCGAGGTTTGACCGCTTGATTGCCCCCAACCTGGTCAGTGCCTGGCGCTACCGCCACTTCATCCTGTCGTCGATTCGGGCCGAGATCCGCGCGCGCTTCACGCGCAGCAAGCTGGGAGGCCTGTGGATGATCGTGCACCCGCTTGCCCAGGCGGCGATTTTCGCGCTGGTGCTCGCCGGGATCATGTCGGCAAGGCTCCCCGGGATGGGCAACGACACGGCCGCCTACGCGCTCTACGTCCTGTCGGGCATGCTCGGCTGGTCGCTGTTTTCGGATCTGGTAAGCCGCTGTCTCACGCTGTTCATCGACAACGGCAACCTGCTCAAGAAAATGCTGTTTCCGCGCATCTGCCTGCCGATCATCGCGGGCGGAGCGGCGCTGCTCAACAACCTTTTGCTCTTCGTCGCGGTGCTCGTGGTGTTCGCGGCGCTTGGCCGCTTTCCGGGACCGGGGATCGTATGGGTTCCGGTGCTCATGACGCTGACCCTGGCGATGGGGCTCTCCGTCGGGCTGCTGCTCGGCGTGATCAACGTGTTCGTTCGCGATGTCGGGCAGGTCGTCCCGGTCGTGCTGCAGTTCGGATTCTGGCTCGCGCCGATCGCGTACACGCCCGACATCGTGCCGGCGCCGCTCCGCCGGCTTCTGTACCTCAACCCGATGACCGCGATCGTCGAGGGGTACCAGAACGCGCTGCTGTTCGGGCGCGCGCCCGACGTGGTCGCGCTGGCCTGGCTGGCGCTGATTTCACTGCTCCTGCTGGTCGCTGCCCTGGCGATGTTCCGCCGCGCCAGTCCCGAGATGGTCGACGTGCTGTGAGCGTGGCGCATGGCGCGCTGGTCGCCCCAGCGCGAAGGTGCCTATGAGCGCGCCGGTCTTGTCGGTGGTCGGCCTGGGCAAGGCATTCCGCGAATACGGGTCGGAATGGCAGCGTCTGCTCTCCTGGTGCGGCGTGCACGTGACGCCGCGCTCCGAGCACTGGGCGCTGCGCGACGTGTCGTTCGACGTGGCAGCCGGCAGCGCCGTCGGGCATCGTCGGCCAGAACGGCGCCGGCAAGAGCACGCTGCTCAAGCTCATCGCCGGAACGCTGCGCGCGACGCGCGGCGACGTCCACGTCGGCGGGCCGGATCGCGGCGATCCTCGAGCTGGGCATGGGATTCAACCCGGAGTTCACCGGCCGGCAGAACGTCGCGCATGCGGTCGGGCTCATGGGATTCGGCGCCGGCGAGCTTGCGTCGGCGATGCCCGACATCGAGGCCTTCGCCGAGATCGGCCCCTATTTCGACCAACCCACGCGCACCTACTCGAGCGGCATGCAGATGCGCGTCGCCTTCGCGGTGGCCACGGCGTTTCGTCCCGACGTTCTCATCATCGACGAGGCGCTGTCGGTGGGCGACGCCTACTTCCAGCACAAGAGCTTCGGGCGCATCCGGGCGTTCAAGGAGCAGGGCACCGCGCTGCTCTTCGTCACGCACGGAATGGCCGACATCCGCGCGCTGTGCGACCGTGTGATCCTGCTCGATCGCGGCTCGGTGCTGCGCGACGGGCAGCCTGACGAAGTCGTCGACTATTACAACGCGCTCATCGCGCGCAAGGAAAACGAGCGCGACGCGGTGGAGCAGTCGCGCGGCAAGGACGGGTGGCTGCGCACGCGATCGGGAACCGGTGAGGCCGTGCTCGACGAGCTGGCGCTTTCGGACGCGCAATCGGGTGAGGCCGTGCGCACCGCGCGCGTCGGGCAGCGCCTGGTGCTCACGGCGCGCGCGCGCGTGCATTCATCGTTGCCGCGCCTGGTGCTGGGCTACATGCTGCGCGACCGGCTCGGCCACGTGGTTTGGGGGACCAACACCTGGCACACCGGACAGGTGCAGGACGACGTCGCCGCCGGCGCGACCGTCGTCTTTCGCCTGAGCTTCACGTGCACGCTGGGCCCGGGCTCGTACTCGTTTTCGCCCGCGCTGGTGAGCTCCGACACGCATCTTGCCAACAACTACGAGTGGACCGACAACGCGCTGGTGTTCGACGTCGTCAACGCCGAGCACGACGTACTTCATCGGGTCGAACTGGCTGGACGCCACGTTCGACATCAGCCGCGAAGCCGGCGCTTAGTGGGCAACTTCCGAGCCACCGAAGGACCATTGAGGGACCACCGAGTGTTCGTCTCCTACGCGCAGAATTTCGAGGACGTCATGCTGTGGCGCGCGCTCAGGCACGTACCCCGCGGCTCGTACGTCGATGTGGGCGCGCAGGACCCGGTCGTCGACTCGGTGAGCATGGCTTTCTACGAGCAGGGATGGCGCGGCGTGCATGTCGAGCCGGTGCCTGCGTACGCCGCGCTGCTGCGACGCGCGCGGCCGGACGAGCGCGTCGTCGAGGCGGCGCTCGCGGCGAGCGCGGGAAGGCTCTTGCTCCACGAGTTCGCGGGCACGGGGCTGAGCACCGGCGATCGCGAGGTCGCGCTCGCTCACGTCGCCGCCGGCTTCGCCATGCGCGAGGTCGAGGTGGAGTGCACGACGCTGGAGCAGGTGCTCGCTCCGTACGCCGGCAGCGACGTGCACTGGATGAAGATCGACGTCGAGGGCTTCGAGCGCGAGGCGCTTTCCGGTTGGGGAGCGGGAGTCAATCCGTGGATCGTCGTGGTCGAGAGCACGCTGCCGCGCACGCAGGCGCAGTCGCACCTGCGCTGGGAGCCTCTGCTGCTGGCGCGTGGCTACGTCTTCGCGTGGTTCGACGGGCTCAACCGCTTCTACGTCTCGCAGGAGCATGACGATCTGCGTGGCGCGTTCGATCATGGGCCCGGAGTGTTCGACGACTTCGCGTTGAGCGGCACGGCGACGGCGAGCTTCTGCGCGTTGGTCAACGACCGCGCTGAAGCATCGCGCCACGAGGCGGCAAGCGCGGTGGCTCGCGCCGATGCCGCGACCGCCGCGGCGGAGCTCGCGACGACGCGCGCGCGCACGGTCGAATCGCGGCTCGCGGACTTGCAGACCCACGCCGGCGCGCTGCAGGCGCACATCGATGCGATGACCGGCACGCTGTCATGGCGGGTCACCGCGCCGCTGCGCTGGCTGCGAGGCGTCGCACGCCGGTCGTCGGGCGGCGAAGGCGCGGGCATGGCGCGGCGCGCGCTCGCGGTAGCCAAGCGCTCCGGCGCTTACTCGCGCCTCGCGCCCTGGGTGCGCGAGCGCTATCCGCGTCTTTGGGCCCGCTCCAAGCAATGGCTGGTCACCGGAGACTCGGCGGCTGCGGTGCGCTCGGCCGACGACGCGCGATCCTCAGCGCGCTCCTCTGGGCACGTCGGTGCCGCACGACGCAGAACCGCCGCTCGATTCCGTCGCCGACGCCGGATCGGTCAGTGTCGACGAGCTGGCGTCGCTGCTCGAGCGCGAGATCACGCGGCAGCGGGGACGATGAGCGAGGCGGCTGGACGCACCGCTTGCCGCGGGCGCTGAGCGTCGCGCGCGCCGATGCTTCACGCAGCGCCGCTGGCACCCCGTCGGTTGACGCCGCGTGCGCCTGGTCCTCGATCTGCAGGCCTGCCAGTCCGAAGCCTCCGCCGGGCGCGGTGTGGGCCGCTATGCGCAAGGCCTCGCGCTCGCGCTGGCTCGTCGTGCCGGCAACGACGAGCTGCGCATGTGCTTCAGCGGGTCGTATGCGTCGCTCGCGCAGACGACCGATCCCGTTCGAGATCGCGGTCGGTCGCGGCAATCTGTCGGCGTATCAGTACCCGCTCATCGACGAATCCGATTCGCCGCGCCGCGCCGCCGGCGTCGCGATCGCGCAAGCGATGGTCAAGCGTCACTGGATGGCGCTGCAGCCCGACGTGGTGCATCGTCGGACACGTATTCGAAGGTTTTCGCGGCCAGGCGGTCGCTTCCCGACCTGTGGCCGCCGACTCCCGGCATGCTGCGCGCGGCGACGCTCTACGACCTCATTCCCATGCGCATGCCGGAGCGCTATCTCGCCGATCCCGCGTACAAGGCGTGGTACCTGCGCAAGGTCGAGACGCTGCGCGCCTGCGACCACCTTCTGGCGATCTCTGACGCGACCCGTGATGACGCGATCGCGCTGCTCGGAGTCGACGCGGCGCGGATCACCACGATCTGGGGTGGCATCGACGCGGCCTTCGTGCCTTCGCCGCGCGACCCGGCGAACGAGGCGGCGCTGCGCGAGCGCTACGGCATTCGCGACCGCTTCGTGCTCTATACCGGCGGCGACGACGCGCGCAAGAACCTCGACGCATCGATCGCGGGCTTCGCTGCGTTGCCCGCTGACTTGCGCGCGAACGTGCAGCTGGTGATCGTGTGCGCGCTGTCAGGAGCCGACGCGCGATGCTTTGCGCGCTCTGGCGCGCAGGCTCGCGGTGGAGGATTCGGTGGTGCTCGCCGGTCGGCTTGCCGAGAGCGACCTCGTCGGGCTGTATAGCCTTTGTTCCGCGTTCGTCTTTCCGTCGCTCTACGAGGGGCTCGGGCTTACCGGTGCTCGAAGCAATGGCGTGCGGCGCACCGGTGATCGGCGCCGACAATTCCGGGACCGCGGAAGTCATCGGCCGGCGCGACGCGTTGTTCGACGCGCGCAAGCCCGATCAGCTCGCGCAGCGCCTTGCCGCCGTCCTCGGCGACGCGGATTACGCAGACGCGTTGCGCAGGCACGGCCTGGCCCGCTCGCGCGAATTCTCGTGGGAGCGTACCGCCGCGCTGGCGGCGGAAGCATTGCACGACGCGCGTTCGCGTCATGCACCGCGAGCGACCAGCGTCGCGGTCGGCTCGCGCAGGCCGCGTCTTGCGCTGTTCACGCCGTTGCCTCCGTGCAAGTCGGGCATTGCCGATTACAACGCCGCGTTTCTTCCGTATCTCGGTCGCCACTTCGATATCGACGTCTACGTCGACGACTATCCGGTCACCGAGCTGCCCGAGCTTAGTCGCTTCGTCATCCGTCCGCATGGCGAGTTCGAAGCCCGGCGCCGGGAATACGACGGCATCGTGTACGAGATGGGGAATTCGGAATTCCACGTGTTCATGCTCGAGTACCTGATGCGCTATCCGGGCGTCGTCGTGCTGCACGACGCGTACTTGAGCGCGCTGTATGGCTTCATCGACTTCAACATCGGTCGCGCCGGCACCTACCGGCGCGCGCTGTACGATTCGCACGGTCCGCGTGCCCGACGCTACCTGGCGCCGGTTCAGCACGATCCGGATCCGGTCGGCGCGAGCATGGTCAACCTGCCCGCGAGCAAAGGCGTGATCGACGCGGCGCTCGGCGTCATCTCGCACACTCCGTTCAACGTCGAGCTGGCGCGCGCGTGCTACCCCGAGGGCTGGGCCGCGCCTTATCGCATCATCCCGCAGATGGCCGTGATGCCTCCCGACGCCGATGCCGCGGCGCGCGCCGCGGTGCGCGCGGAGCTTGGCTTCGCCGGGCACGAATTCATCGTGTGCACCTTCGGTCACATCACGTGGACGAAGAACGGCGACGTGCTGCTCGATGCCTTCGCGCGCTCCGCGCTGGCGAGCGATCCGGCGGCGATGCTGGTGTATGTCGGCGAAATGGCGCGCGACGCCTTTGGTCGCGATCTGACTGCGCGCATCGCGGCAAGCGGGCTCGGGTCCGCGCATTCGCGTGACCGGCTATGTCGACGACGCGACGTATCGCAAGTACCTCGCCGCCGCTGATCTCGCGGTGCAGTTGCGCACGCACACGCGCGGCGGCACGTCAAAGGCCATCCTCGACTGTCTCGCTCACGGAGTGGGGCTCATCGTCAACGACGCGGGAAGCTTCACCGACTATCCGCAAGGCGTCCTTCTCAAGATCGGTGCCCAACCGGATGCCGCCGGCCTCGCCGACGCGATGACGCGCCTGCACGCCCGCCCCGACGAGCTCGAAGCGCTTGGGGCGCGCCGGCGCGCAGCACGTCCGCCGCGTGCACGACCCCGAATCCATCGCCGCCGAGTACGCATCCGCGATCGGACGAAATGCTCGCTCGCGGTCGCGCGGCGTCGCTTCCCTCCACGCTGGGCGAACTCGGTGCAGTGCTGGCCGGTGAACCGGCAAAACGCGTCGACACTCTCCAGCGCGGCGGTCGCGCTGCACGCCGGACTTGCTGCAGACCCGGTTTGTGCGTCAACGCATCGTCGTCGACGTTTCGCATATTTCGGACAAGGATCATCAGACAGGCATCCAGCGCGTGGTTCGCAACATCGTGCGCTGGCTGTACTGCTCGGACCGCGCGGGATTCGATGTCATTGCCGTGAGGCTGCAAGGCGCTCGCCTTGTCGAGGCGGTGCGGTGGCTGGCGGGAGAGGGCCTGGTCGACGCCGGCGACGGCATGGCCGGGTCCGACGGCGAGCCCATCCACTGGCGCAATGGGGACACCTTGCTCATGCTGGATTCGTCATGGGCGAAAATCGACGCGTATCTACCGCTCTTCGACCAGGTTCGCGAGCATGGCGGCAAGGTGTACTGCGTGGTCTACGACTTGCTGCCCATCCGCTTCCCGCGCATGTTCGTCGAAGGTGGCGCGCGCTGGTTCACCGGATGGCTCGACAAGGCCCTGCAGCACAGCGACGGCTGTGTGTGCATCTCGCGCGCGGTCGCCGACGAGCTGACGGCGTATCTGCGGGTGCGCAATGCCGACGCACCGCAGAGGCTGGGCTTCTGGCATCTGGGTTGCGACTTCGGGCCGGCGACGACGGCAAAGCCCAGCGAACGCATTCGCAAGGCGATGCGCGGTAGCACTGTGTTGATGGTCGGCACGATCGAACCACGCAAGAATCATGCGCTCGTCCTCGATGCCTTCGAGCGGCTGTGGGCGCGCGGCGTCGACACCGCTCTGTGCATCGCCGGCAAGCCAGGGTGGAGCGTCGGGGCGTTGATCCCGCGATTGCGCGAGCATCCGGAAGCCGGTCGCCGGCTGCGCTTCGTCGACGCGCCCGACGACGACGAGCTCGGCTACGCATACGCGCATGCCGCGGGCTTGCTGCTGCCCTCGGTCGGGGAGGGATTCGGCTTGCCGCTGATCGAGGCGGCCGGTTCGATACGCCGATCCTCGCATCCGACATACCCGTCTTTCGCGAAATCGCCGGCGAGCACGCGAGCTACTTTCCGCTCGGCGACGCGGACGCGCTGGCGGTTGCGATCGAGGCGTGGCTCGGGCTCGGTGCCGAACAGCGGCCGCACTCGTCGTCGATGCCCCGGTTGAGCTGGGAGCAAAGCGCGTTGCAGCTGCTCGAGGTGATCCTCGACAATCGCTGGTATAAGCTTCGAGCCGACGCGACATCATGACTACACGATTCGAAGCGACGATTGCTGGTGACGGGCCGCTCGGGCTTCGTCGGCCGAACGCTGGCCGCGATGGTCGACAGCGGCGTGTGTGGTGCAGGGTGGGAGCTCGTGGAGCTTCCCGACACGCTGGATCTTCGCGACAAGTCCTCGATCGCGGGCCTGGTCGCTCGGCAAAGTCCCGACGCGGTGATCCATCTCGCCGCCCAGAGCGCCGTCCCTGACTCCTTCCGGGATCCCGAGACCACGCTGCAGATCAATCTGCTCGGAACGCTCAATCTTCTGCAGGCGCTCGGCGCCAGCGGCTTTGGCGGTCGGCTGCTCTACGTGGGAACCGGCGAGGTCTACGGATTGGTGCCCGAGGCGGAGTTGCCTATCAACGAATCTCGTCTGCCCCGGCCGCGCAACCCGTACGCGGTCAGCAAGCTGGCTGCCGAGGCGTTGTGCTGGCAGCGCCATGCCAGCGACGGCATGGACGTGGTGCTGGCGCGGCCGTTCAACCATATCGGCGCCCTGCAGAGCGATCGCTTCGCTGTTTCCGATTTCGCGCAGCAAATCGCTCGCATCGCAAGCGGTCGCCAGCCGCCGCTGATACGCGTCGGCGATCTCGACGTGACCCGCGATTTCACCGATGTCCGCGATGTCGTGCAGGCGTATTTCGCGCTTCTGGAACGCGGCGTCGCGGGCGAGGTCTACAACGTGTGCTCGGGTGTCGAGAACAGCCTGTCGTCTATCTTGCGCGAGCTCATGCGGCTCGCCGGCGTCGACGCGCGAATCGAGGCGCAGAGCGACCGCATGCGACCAACCGAGCAGCGGCGCATGCGCGGGGATCCCTCCAAGATTCGCGCCGCCACCGGCTGGCATGCATCGACGCCGCTCTCCGCGTCGCTGCAGGCGGCGCTACAATCATGGGAGGGAGGAAGTTGATGGAAAAGAGCGCGCTCATCACCGGCATCAGCGGGCAGGACGGGGCCTATCTGGCCCAGTTTCTGCTCGGCAAGGGGTATCGTGTCTGGGGCATGCTGGCGCGCCGCAGCTCGGATTCGCTGTGGCGTCTGCGCGAGCTCGGTGTCGCCGACCAGGTCGGCATCGTCGAGGGTGACTTGACCGACATCAGCTCGATCGATCGCGCCTTGGCGGCCAGCGCCGCCGGTGAAGTCTACAACCTCGGCGCGCAGAGCTTCGTGGCGACCTCGTGGCAGCAACCGCTGCTCACCGCGCAGGTCACGGGCGTCGGCGCGCTCAACGTGCTCGAAGCCATACGCCGGCACGACCACAAGACGCGCTTCTATCAGGCGTCGACCAGCGAGATGTTCGGCCTGATCCAGCGCGAGCGGCAGGACGAGACGACGCCGTTCCACCCGCGCAGCCCGTATGGAGTCGCCAAGCTGTTCGCCCACTGGGCGACGGTCAACTACCGCGAGAGCTTCGGGCTGCACGCGTCCAGCGGGATACTGTTCAATCACGAGTCGCCGCTGCGCGGCATCGAGTTCGTGACTCGCAAGGTGACCGACGCGGTGGCGCGGATCAAGCGTGGCAAGCAGCGCGAGCTGAGACTCGGCAACATCGACGCCAAACGCGACTGGGGATTCGCGGGCGACTACGTCGAGGCGATGTGGAGCATGCTGCAGCAGGACGAAGCCGGACGACTATGTGATCGCCACCGGGAAGACCACCACCGTGCGCGACATGTGCAAGATCGCCTTCGAGCATGTCGGCCTGGATTACCGCGAGCATGTCGTCGTCGACCCGAAGTTCTTCCGGCCCGCGGAAGTCGATGTCCTGCTCGGCAATCCCGACAAGGCGCGGTCGGTGCTTGGCTGGAAAGCGAAAACCGATGTCGCCGCACTCATCCAGATGATGGTCGACGCCGACCTCGCGCGCGTCGGACACGTTTGAGTCGTGGAACGCGGGCGCACATGATGCACTGCGCGCAAGCGATCAAGGTCTCGGCCGGATGCTGAGCTCATCCCCCGCGGCTGGCGCGGTCGCGCCCACCCGACAAGTCGCGACGCGCGTGCTCTTCGACTGCACGTCGACTTATTCAAGCCGCTACAACACCGGTATCCAGCGTGCTAGCCGCAAGCTCGTCGAGGCCGCGTTGCTCGCTCACGACGTGGTGCGCTGCCAGGCGGTCGTATACAACGGCCGGGAACTGGTGGCAGTGGATACGTTGTCGCCCCGCCTTGGCTCGGTCGCCCGATTCGATCCGACCGAGCGTTTGCGCCGCGGATTTCACCAGGTGCGCGACGCTGTGGCTCGCATCGTGCCCTCGCGGGCGCTGCGCGACGCGTTGTATTCGCAGCGTCTGGAGTATGCAGCGCGCAGTGCCGCGCACAGCGTGGTAAACGCTTGGCGAGGTCTGCGGCCGTCGACGGGTCCGACAAAGGAACGTTTCGAATTTTGTTCCGGGGATGTGCTGATCCTGCTCGATCCGGAATGGAGCGTCGATCTGTCCAAGCAACTGTTGCACGCGCGCTCAGCGGGTGTTGCCGTGTGGGCGGTCGTATACGACCTTATCCCGATACTTCACCCCGAGCTCGCTCCCGAAGGTAAGGGGATCCTAATGGACAAGTGGTTGCGGCGCATCGTGCCGCAGGTCGACGGTATGCTGGCGATCTCCAAAACGGTCGCCGCCGACTTGCGGACCCATCTTTCCCGCACGAAGCTCCCGATGCCTGAGATCGACCACTTCTACCTAGGTGCGGGAATTGCGCCGGTGGTGGGAGCGAGCGCGTCGCTCGATGCCGTGACCGCAGCATTCGCGTCCGGGCGCGATGGCGTCTTTCTTTGTGTCGGCACCGTCGAGCCGCGGAAGAACCATGGGCTGGTGCTCGACGTATTCGAGCGGCTATGGGCAAGTGGCAGCGATGCGCGCCTCGTGCTGTTCGGACGTCTCGGCTGGCGCTGCGATGCGCTTGCACGCCGCATGCGGGAGCACGAACAGCTCAACCAACGGCTGTTCTGGTTCGAGGACGGAAGCGATATCGAGCTCGAGTATGCGTATCGGAACGCCAGCGCGCTCGTTTTCGCCTCGCGGAATGAGGGTTTCGGCCTCCCGCTGGTCGAATCGATGCACTACGGGTTGCCGGTGATCGCAAGCGACATCGCAGTGTTCCATGAAGTTGCCGGCGACTATCCGACGTATTTCAACTCGATGGATGCGGCGTCGCTGGAGGCCGCCATCACTAAGCGAATTCACGAGCACGCCAATGGCGAGCGGCGTCGGTGCATACCCAGGGCGTGGCTGACTTGGGAAGAAAGTGCGCGTGTTTTGCTTGCCAAAGCGACGGATCGGACCCACGTACGAAGCTCGCAACGCTCGGGTGGGGCTTCGCCAATCCACAAACTGAACGAGGGGCTGTTGACCGACCCGCTTTATGCGGTATAATCGCGTCTCTCGGCACCTATATTTTCTGTGCCGCGCTCTTTAACAATCTGAACAACCGATAAGTGTGGGTACTTGGGGCCTAGGGACGCCCTGGGGCGCCGCGCGTCCGTTGCGGGAAACCGCAGCCTCGCGAGGATTGCCGCAGGGACTCAAGGAAACAGAAATGGTACTCACACTGAAGGAAGCGGGCTTGGGGCTTTCACGGCGCCAGGCCCGTGGCCAATGACGAATTGCCGGCTATCACGGGTTACCCGCAAGGGCAGCCTCGACGGCCGGTGGTAAGGAGTTGGTCAACGTCAGTATTGAGTATCTTGCAGAGATTAAACTGAAGAGTTTGATCCTGGCTCAGATTGAACGCTGGCGGCATGCTTTACACATGCAAGTCGAACGGCAGCGCGGGGGCAACCCTGGCGGCGAGTGGCGAACGGGTGAGTAATACATCGGAACGTATCCCGTAGAGGGGGATAGCTCGGCGAAAGCCGGATTAATACCGCATATGCTCTACGGAGGAAAGCAGGGGACCCGCAAGGGCCTTGCGCTATGGGAGCGGCCGATGTCCGATTAGCTTGTTGGTGGGGTAAAGGCTTACCAAGGCGACGATCGGTAGCTGGTCTGAGAGGATGATCAGCCACACTGGGACTGAGACACGGCCCAGACTCCTACGGGAGGCAGCAGTGGGGAATTTTGGACAATGGGGGAAACCCTGATCCAGCCATGCCGCGTGAGTGAAGAAGGCCTTCGGGTTGTAAAGCTCTTTTGGCCGGAAAGAAAGGGTTCGGGTGAATATCCTGGATCTCTGACGGTACCGGCAGAATAAGCACCGGCTAACTACGTGCCAGCAGCCGCGGTAATACGTAGGGTGCGAGCGTTAATCGGAATTACTGGGCGTAAAGAGTGCGTAGGCGGTTCTTTGTGTCCGCTGTGAAAGCCCCGGGCTTAACCTGGGAATGGCAGTGGAAACTAGAGAACTTGAATCTGGCAGAGGGGGGTGGAATGCCACGTGTAGCAGTGAAATGCGTAGATATGTGGCGGAACACCGATGGCGAAGGCAGCCCCCTGGGCTGAGATTGACGCTCAGGCACGAAAGCGTGGGGAGCAAACAGGATTAGATACCCTGGTAGTCCACGCCCTAAACGATGTCAACTAGGTGTTGGGGAAGCGATTTCCTAGTACCGCAGCTAACGCGTGAAGTTGACCGCCTGGGGAGTACGGTCGCAAGATTAAAACTCAAAGGAATTGACGGGGACCCGCACAAGCGGTGGATGATGTGGATTAATTCGATGCAACGCGAAAAACCTTACCTACCCTTGACATGTACGGAACCCCGCAGAGATGCGGGGGTGCTCGAAAGAGAGCCGTAACACAGGTGCTGCATGGCTGTCGTCAGCTCGTGTCGTGAGATGTTGGGTTAAGTCCCGCAACGAGCGCAACCCTTGTCCCTAGTTGCTACGCAAGGGCACTCTAGGGAGACTGCCGGTGACAAACCGGAGGAAGGTGGGGATGACGTCAAGTCCTCATGGCCCTTATGGGTAGGGCTTCACACGTCATACAATGGCCGGTACAGAGGGTTGCCAAAGCGCGAGCTGGAGCCAATCCCAGAAAGCCGGTCGTAGTCCGGATTGCAGTCTGCAACTCGACTGCATGAAGTCGGAATCGCTAGTAATCGCGGATCAGCATGTCGCGGTGAATACGTTCCCGGGTCTTGTACACACCGCCCGTCACACCATGGGAGCGGGATGTACCAGAAGTAGGTAGGCTAACCGCAAGGGGGCCGCTTACCACGGTGCGTTTCGTGACTGGGGTGAAGTCGTAACAAGGTAGCCGTATCGGAAGGTGCGGCTGGATCACCTCCTTTCTAGAGACTGCCCTTGAGTCTCAAGTGCCCACGCTTATCGGTTGTTCGCCTCAGGTGACAGTGGTCAGGCAACAGGTAAGAGGATGACGGCGCGAGGGTATCAGGCTGTCCTGTTACCTGTTACCTGATCCCCGAAGGGCCTGTAGCTCAGTTGGTTAGAGCACCGTCTTGATAAGGCGGGGGTCGATGGTTCGAATCCATCCAGACCCACCACTCTCAAGGGACGCACGCGAAGCGAGACTTCGCAAGCTAATCGAGGCGCGAGGTGCCGATGTGTACAACCGTACATGAGGCGCCGAGCAACGAAAGTAGCGAAGCGAAAAGGGGGCTGTAGCTCAGTTGGGAGAGCGCCTGCTTTGCAAGCAGGAGGTCATCGGTTCGATCCCGTTCAGCTCCACCAGCAAGCCCCGCCTATTACAGGCGTGTCAGAGGCCAGAAGCAAGTTCGAGATTTGCTTCTGATCTTTGGATCAGACCTGAACATCGGTTGCTCTTTAACAATCCGGAAGAAGTAAAGCGCACGCGACGGAGCATTGTCGCGTGCTGGGTTAGATTGTATCGACCCGTTTTCCCTCGAGTTCAGGGAGAGCGGGTAGCGCAAACACCCGTGATGCGAAGCACGCAAGTGCTCAGTGTTATGGGATCAAGCGACTAAGTGCATGTGGTGGATGCCTTGGCGATCACAGGCGATGAAGGACGTGGTAGCCTGCGTTAAGCTCCGGGGAGCTGGCAAACGAGCTTTGATCCGGAGATGTCCGAATGGGGAAACCCGGCCCGCAAGGGTCACTCCCGGCTGAATTCATAGGCTGGGTAGAGCGAACGCGGAGAACTGAAACATCTCAGTACCCGCAGGAAAAGAAATCAACCGAGATTCCCAAAGTAGTGGCGAGCGAAATGGGACCAGCCAGTACCTTTTAGCTTTCGATCAAGTGGAACGCTCTGGAAAGGGCGGCCGTAGTGGGTGAGAGCCCCGTACGCGTACATCGGAAGTGGAACTAGGGGTACAACAAGTAGGGCGGGACACGTGTAATCCTGTCTGAAGATGGGGGGACCATCCTCCAAGGCTAAATACTCGTGATCGACCGATAGTGAACCAGTACCGTGAGGGAAAGGCGAAAAGAACCCCGGAAGGGGAGTGAAATAGATCCTGAAACCGCATGCATACAAACAGTCGGAGCCCAGCTTTAAGTGGTCTTCTGTCTCCGGGTTCTTTGCTGCCCGAGCGCGTAGCGCGAGACGCAGCAAAAGACTTGAGGAAGGGAAGTTCAAGCGAGTCCTGGAAAGGGGTGCGCAGCCTTTATTGGCTAATTGAAGGATGACGCACTGCGAGCGAAGCGAGCAGTGACGTCACCCAGCTCAATGGCCTGAGGGCCTTGAGCTGGGTGACGGCGTACCTTTTGTATAATGGGTCAGCGACTTACGTTGTGTGGCGAGCTTAACCGAATAGGGGAGGCGCAGGGAAACCGAGTCCGAACAGGGCGATTCAGTCGCATGGCGTAGACCCGAAACCGGATGATCTATCCATGGCCAGGATGAAGCGGGGGTAACACCTCGTGGAGGTCCGCACCCACGTCTGTTGAAAAAGACGGGGATGAGCTGTGGATAGGGGTGAAAGGCTAAACAAATCCGGAAATAGCTGGTTCTCTCCGAAAACTATTTAGGTAGTGCCTCACGTATTACTCGCGGGGGTAGAGCACTGTTATGGCTAGGGGGGCATGGCGCCTTACCAAACCATTGCAAACTCCGAATACCGCGAAGTACGAGCGTGGGAGACAGACTCCGGGTGCTAACGTCCGGGGTCAAGAGGGAAACAACCCAGACCCTCAGCTAAGGCCCCCAAGCGACAGTTAAGTGGGAAACGAGGTGGGAAGGCTCAGACAGCCAGGATGTTGGCTTAGAAGCAGCCATCATTTAAAGAAAGCGTAATAGCTCACTGGTCGAGTCGTCCTGCGCGGAAGATGTAACGGGGCTCAAACTGTCTGCCGAAGCTAGGGATTTGCATGCTCCATTAAGAACGTTGTTCGAAGCGCAAGCTTCGCGCCCGAGCGCGCATGCGCGAGACGCGCGAAAGCGCTGCCTCACTGATCGAGGTGGGTACGACGCAGCGTTTTTAATGGAGCATGCAGATGGTAGGAGAGCGTTCCGTAGGCCGTTGAAGGTGGCTCGAGAGGGCTGCTGGAGGTATCGGAAGTGCGAATGCTGACATGAGTAGCGATAAACAGAGTGAAAAGCTCTGTCGCCGAAAGCCCAAGGTTTCCTGCGCCACGTTCATCGGCGCAGGGTGAGTCGGCCCCTAAGGTGAGGACGAGAGTCGTAGCCGATGGGAAGCGGGTTAATATTCCCGCACCGACCTGAGATGCGATGGGGGGACGGAGAAGGTTATGCAGGCCGGGTGATGGATGTCCTGGTTTAAGCGTGTAGGCGTGGCCCTTAGGCAAATCCGGGGGTCTTAGCTGAGGCGTGACGACGAGAGTGAGCTTGCTCACTTGAAGCTGCTGATACCCTGCTTCCAAGAAAAGCCTCTAAGCTTCAGTTTCAGGTTGACCGTACCGCAAACCGACACAGGTGGGCAGGATGAGTATTCTAAGGCGCTTGAGAGAACTCGGGTGAAGGAACTCGGCAAATTGGCACCGTAACTTCGGGATAAGGTGCGCCTCTGGTAGGTGAACGCGTACAGCGGGAGCCGAGAGAGGTCTCAGAGAAATGGTGGCTGCGACTGTTTAACAAAAACACAGCACTCTGCTAACACGAAAGTGGACGTATAGGGTGTGACGCCTGCCCGGTGCCGGAAGGTTAAATGATGGGGTGCAAGCTCTTGATTGAAGCCCCGGTAAACGGCGGCCGTAACTATAACGGTCCTAAGGTAGCGAAATTCCTTGTCGGGTAAGTTCCGACCTGCACGAATGGCGTAACGATGGCCACGCTGTCTCCACCCGAGACTCAGCGAAGTTGAAGTGTTTGTGAAGATGCAATCTCCCCGCGGCAAGACGGAAAGACCCCGTGCACCTTTACTGTAGCTTTGCATTGGACTGTGATGGGACCTGTGTAGGATAGCTGGGAGGCTTTGAAGCGAGGGCGCTAGCTCTCGTGGAGCCAACGTTGAAATACCAGCCTGGTGTCATTGCGGTTCTAACCTAGGGCCATTATCTGGCTCGGGGACCGTGCATGGTAGGCAGTTTGACTGGGGCGGTCTCCTCCCAAAGAGTAACGGAGGAGCTCGAAGGTACGCTAGGTACGGTCGGCTATCGTACTAATAGTGCAATGGCACAAGCGTGCTTGACTGCGAGGCTGACAAGCCGAGCAGGTGCGAAAGCAGGACATAGTGATCCGGTGGTTCTGTATGGAAGGGCCATCGCTCAACGGATAAAAGGTACGCCGGGGATAACAGGCTGATACCGCCCAAGAGTTCATATCGACGGCGGTGTTTGGCACCTCGATGTCGGCTCATCACATCCTGGGGCTGTAGCCGGTCCCAAGGGTATGGCTGTTCGCCATTTAAAGTGGTACGTGAGCTGGGTTCAAAACGTCGTGAGACAGTTTGGTCCCTATCTGCCGTGGGCGCTGGAGATTTGACGGGGCCTGCTCCTAGTACGAGAGGACCGGAGTGGACGTGCCTCTGGTGTACCGGTTATGACGCCAGTCGTATTGCCGGGTAGCTATGCACGGAAGCGATAACCGCTGAAAGCATCTAAGCGGGAAACGTGCCTGAAGATTAGATCTCCCGGGGACTTGATCCCCCTGAAGGGTCGTGGCAGACCACCACGTTGATAGGCCGGGTGTGGAAGCGCGGTAACGCGTTGAGCTAACCGGTACTAATAGCCCGTGAGGCTTGATCCCATAACCGTGAGCATTGTGGTTTCGGTTACGGTGTTTTGCGCAACAATCTAACCCGCTTTACTTCTTCCTTTCGGTGGGCCTGTTCGCGAACGCGTGGACGGCGCCGGCCGACGATCAATGCCTGACGACAACAGCCCGCTGGAACCACGCCTTCCCATCCCGAACAGGACCGTGAAACGGCGGCGCGCCGATGATAGTACGAATTACACGTGCGAAAGTAGGTCATTGTCAGGCACCTTCAAAGCAAAACGGCCCGCCTTGTGCGGGCCGTTTTGCTTGGGGCGAAGTTAGCGAAGCGAGCCTTGCGCACGGGAATGGATTTCCGCGCCCGACTGTTCCTATTGTCGTGTGTTGACAGTCGCAGACGCCGTATGCGATATCTCGCGGCGTCGAGCCGCGTGGCTCGTAACTGGGACCTGACCTCGGGCATTGCGCGATGAGGCTTCGCCGGCGTTTCCTGCACGTGCTCTGGCTGGCGCTGATCCTGAGCGTCGTCGCGCCCGTGCTTGCCTACGGCCACCTCGAGAGGGGGCCGCATGGCGAAATCCTGGAAAGCTGCGCGGTCGCAGCGCACGACCACGGCCTCGACATCCATGAGCACCCGGGTCACACGCACCATCAGCACGATCACTCGGGCTCGCAAAAGGGCGTCACGCCGCACTGCCCGTACTGCCCCGGCTTCAGCGCCGCGGCGGCGCTTTCGCCCGGCGTCCCTGATGCACCTGCGACTTCGCCGCAGGAAACTCCGCCTGAGCTGGTCACCTTCACCGCGCTGCACGGGCGATCCTCATTACGCGTAGCTCAGCCACGCGCACCTCCTCCCGCGATCTGATCTGAAATCACGTGTCGTCGCGCGCCGGTTCAAGCCGGCGCGCGACGGCTGCGCGCGCATCGGCGTCACGCCTGTGCGCGCATCGATCGGCTTCGGGTCGACGCCTCGCTTTCGAGGCAGGCGCGTCCACCGTCGGGTGAAGCGCCATGCACAGCCATGCCGTGCGGTTGGTGGTCCTGGGATTCGCGATGCTGGCCGTCGCGCCCGCTTCGCGCGCGCAGAGCGTAGCGGTGGACAAGCTGCCGCCCGTGGACGTCAGCGCGACGCGTCCCGTTCCAGACAAGTATCTTCTGCCAGGCACCACGGCCGGCGTGACCGCGGAGCAGATGGAACAGACGATCAATGTCGTCAACGTCGAGGACGCGCTCAAGTATCTTCCCAGCATCGTCATCCGCAAGCGTCATATCGGCGACGTGCAGGCGCCGATCCAGACGCGCACCTCCGGACTCGGGCAAAGCGCTCGCAGCCTGATATTCGCCGACGGAGTGCTGCTGTCGGCGTTGATCGGCAACAACAACGGAACGGCATCACCGCGCTGGGGCATGGTGACGCCGGCCGAGATCGATCGCATCGACGTGATGTACGGCCCCTTTGCCGCGGGCTACGCCGGCAATTCGATCGGCACCGTGGTCGAGATCACGACGCGCATGCCGAAACAATGGGAGGCGAGCGCCGGGATCGAGGGCGCGACGCAGAACTTCGCGATGTACGGCACGCGCGACACCTACGGCGCCGCGAGCGCCAACGCGACGCTCGGCAGCCGCATCGGCGCGTTCTCGTATTGGCTGAGCGCGGCCTACACCGACAGCCGCAGCCAGCCGCTCGCCATCGTCACCGCGACGCAGCCTTCTACGCCCAGCTCCGCCGGCACGCCGGTCGCCGGCGCCTACGCCGACCAGAATCGATCGGGCGTGCCCATCGTCGACATCGGCGCGGGCGGATTCGAACACCAGCAACAGGGCAACTACAAGCTCAAGCTGGCCTACGATTTCACGCCGACGCTGCGCGCGATCTACACCGTCGGCATGTTCCAGCAGAACGATGATGCAACGGTCCAGTCGTACATCACCGATGCGGCGGGCAATCCCGTCTACAGCGGCAATCTCAACATCTTCGGCTACAACTACAACGTCCCAGCGAGCGCGTTCTCCAACAACTTCTACCGACTCAAGGAGGACCTGGTCGCGCAGAGCCTCGTGCTGCGATCGAGCACGGAAGGCACGTGGGACTGGGAGGCGATCGTCAGCAACTTCGATTTCCACAACGACATCCTGCGCACGCCGACGGTGCCGCTTCCGGCAGCGCAGACCGGTGGCGCGGGAATCATCACCTCGATGGACGGGACCGGGTGGTGGAACGCGGATTTCCGGGGCATCTGGCGACCGCAGGGCCCGGCGGGAAGCAACCAGATGACTTTCGGAGCGCACTACGATCGCTACGCGCTGGTCAGCCCCAAGTACCTGACCGACAACTGGATGTCGGGTGGCAACGGCGCGCTGTCCTCCGACGCGCGCGGCAAGACGCGGACCGAGGCGATCTGGCTGCAAGACCTGTGGCGCTTCGCGCCGGACTGGACGACGACGCTCGGCGCGCGCTACGAATGGTGGCGCGCTTACGATGGCTACAACTTTTCCCTGGCGCCGCCGCTTTCGGTCAATCAGCCCGCGCTTTCGGCAGCGAAATTCTCGCCGAAGGCGGCGCTGGCGTGGCAGGTTTCACCGGAGTGGTCGGCGACGGGATTGTTCGGCGTCGCCTACCGTTTCCCGACCGTTACCGAGCTCTACCAGGTGGTGACCACCGGTCCGACGCTGACGGTACCCAATCCCTTTCTCAAGCCCGAGCACGCGGTGTCCGGCGAGATCGCGCTCGAGCGCGCACTGCCAGAAGGGCAAGGTGCGCGTTTCGTATTTCCAGGAGAACCTGCAGGACGCGCTGATCTCGCAGACCGCGCCGCTGGTGCCGGGGTCGACGACGCTGTTCAACTACGTGCAGAACGTCGACAGGATTCGCTCACGCGGCGTCGAGGCGGTCGCCAGCGTGCGCGACCTGCTCATCAACGGACTCGAGCTGTCGGCGAGCGCGACCTACGTCCATTCGCGCGTGCTCGAGGACCCGACGTTTCCGGCGGCGCAGGGCAAGCAGACGCCGAACATCCCACCGTGGCGCTGGACGCTGGTGGCGACTTATCGTCCCGACGATCGCCTGGCGGCGACGCTTGCCGCGCGATACAGCAACCGCGTCTACGCGACCCTCGACAATTCCGACGTCTACACGCACACCTATCAGGGCTTCGACAGCTTTCTCGTGGTCGACGCGCGGCTGTCGTACGCGTTCGACTCGCATTGGAGCGCAGCGATCGGCGTCGACAACCTCAACAACCGCCGCTACTTCCTCTTTCACCCGTTTCCGCAGGTCACCGGCCTCGCCCAGCTCTCGTACAAATTCTGAGCATCAACGGCGCCGGGCGTCGCGCTCACCGCGCATCGGCGGGACGCTCGCCCTTCGGCCAGTCGGCTCGTTGCGCCACGAACTTCGGCCGTGGCTGCGCGGTGAAGAATGCAGCGATGTCGTAGGCTTCCTGGTCGGTCAGCGTTCCGCCCGCGCCGAGCGGCATCTTGGCTTGCACGAACGCGGCAGCCACCGACACGCGCGCCATCCCCGCCCCGGTATTGAACGATCGCGGACCCCACAGCGGCGGAAAAGTGAACGCGCCGCCCGCGCCGGCAAGTCCCTGTCCGGTGGCGCCATGGCAGGCGCTGCACTTCTGCGCGTAGAGCGCCTTGCCGCGCGTAGCGTCGGGTGGCGCCGGGGGAGAGATATCGCGAAAGCCGCGCCCGACGACCTCGGATCCCACCGGCACGCCTTGCGAGAGCCACGCGATGTACGCGAGCAACCCGATCATTTCCGCGCTGGCGGGCGGCATCGCGTGACCGTTCATCGATCGCAGGAAGCAGTCGTTGATGCGCTGCTCCAGCGATTCGACGCTGCCGCGCCGCGCGCGATACTCGGGAAACACGCCCGTGAGACCGACCAGCGGCGCCGCATAGGCGGCGCGACCGGCGTCGAGGTGACAACTCACGCAATTGAGCCCGTTGCCGACGTAGCGTTTCGCAGCGCCCTGAGTGTCGACGACGATCGATTTTCCCAGCGCGATGGCATCGCCGAGGGCGCCTGTCGGCAACGAGCTCTCGGATGGCGGAGCGAGCGGGACGGGTGCAGGCGAGGCGGCATGCGAGGAGGTCGCGCAGCACAGCGCCAACGAAACGGAGGCGATGCGCAAGCGCCAGACGTGATGGTCTTGGTTTCTCTCGCCTGAGCCAGTATCGCCGCTGCCTGATGTGCGCATGCATCCCTCCCGTTGTGCCGACCGATCATACGCTTGGGCTCTCCGGGCTGGTCGGAGGCATTGGCATCCCCAAGCACTCCTGCTACAACCGAGCCGGTGCTGAACGCTTCTTCCCAAAAGTCGCCACCGGGTCTGCAACGGCGCGACCGTCGATTGCCGCCGGGGGTAGCGCTCGCCGTGATGGCCTCGATGCTGATCGCCAGTCTGGTCATCGCATGCGGCGTCGGCGCCTATCCCATTGCGCCGTCGACCATCGTGCGCATCCTGCTGCACTGGATGGGCTTCGGCACGGGTGACGCCATCCCCGTGGAACAGCAGTCGGTGATTTGGTCGATACGGCTGCCGCGCGTGATCCTCGGCGCGCTCATCGGCGCGGGGCTGGGTGCCTCCGGGGCAGCGATGCAGGCGTTGTTTCGCAATCCGCTGGCCGATCCTTCGCTCACCGGGATGTCGGGGGGCGCCGCGCTGGCGGCGACGAGCGTCATCGTGCTCGGTGCATCGGTCGCGCCGGGACTCTCGCATCTGCTCGGCGCAGCGACGCTGCCGCTGGCCGCATTTGCCGGCGGGCTCGCGGTGAGCATGATCGTATTTCGGCTGGCAACGCGCTCCGGCCACACGTCGATCGCAATGCTGCTCCTGGCCGGCATCGCGCTCAACGCGCTCGCCGAGGCCGCGATCGGCTTGTTCACTTTCGTTGCGAGCGACACCCAGCTGCGCACGCTGACGTTCTGGCGATTGGGCAGCGCGGCGGGAGCGACGTGGCAGGCGCTCGCCGTAGCGGCGCCGGCCATCGTTCTGGCGTCGGTCGTGCTGATCTCGCGCGCCCGCGCCTACGACGCCCTGGCGCTCGGCGAGGCCGAAGCGCGGCATCTGGGCGTGCCGGTCGAGCAGCTGAAGCTGCTCACGCTGGCCGGTTGCGCGCTGGCCGCGGGGACGGCGGTGGCGATGAGCGGCATGGTGCTGTTCGTCGGCCTGGTCGCCCCGCACCTTGTCCGGCTCGCGTGCGGCCCTGGACATCGCGTGGTGGTCCCCGGCGCGACGCTCATCGGTGCCGTGCTGGTCGTCGGGGCCGACGCTGCGGCGAGAAGCGTCGCGGCGCCCGCAGAGCTGCCGCTCGGTGTCTTCACGGCGCTGTTCGGCGTGCCGTTTTTCATCGCGATGCTGCTTCGCCAGCGCGACGCCCGGAGCCTGTGATGCTCATGGCCAACAGCGTCGGCGCGGCGGTGGACGGCGTCTCGCTGCTGCGAGCCATCAGCGTTCGCGTGCGTCCGGGACAGCTGCTCGCGGTCATGGGGCCGAATGGAGCGGGCAAGTCGACGCTGCTGCGCGTGCTTGCCGGCGACCTGCCGCCCACGTCGGGCGAAGTCACCTACGACGAGGTGCCGCTCGCGCGCTTGTCGAGTGTCGAGCGCGCGCGCCGCCGCGCGGTCGTCGTGCAGCGAAGCTCCATTGCGTACGGGTTTTCGGCGCTGCAGACGGTCTTGATCGGCCGCTATCCGCACGGCGGCAATGGACAGCTTGGCGCGGATCGCGCGATCGCACGCCGTGCGCTCGCGCGAGCCGGTGCCGCCGAATTCGATTCACGATCGGTCGAGACGCTCTCGGGCGGCGAATTCGCTCGCGTCGTGCTGGCGCGCGCGCTCGCGCAGATCGACGGCGTCGAGGGGCCGCGCTACCTGCTGCTCGACGAGCCCACCGTGGCGCTCGATCCCGCGCACCAGCACGACGTCATGCGCTTGCTGAGCGGGCTGGCGCGCGACGAGCAAGTCGGGATTCTCGTGATCCTCCACGACTTCAACCTCGCCGCCCGCTATGCAGACGAGGTGGTACTGATGCGGGCGGGCGAGATAGTCGCCGATGGGCCGCCCGACGACGTACTCGTTCCGGGACTGATCGCGCAGGTCTTCGGCGTGGAAGCGATCGTGCTCCCGCACCCGACCGATTCACACCCCGTGATCGTCGTCAACGGATGAGCCGCGCGGGAAAAGCGTGCGCAGCGCCGAGGGCTGGCAGACGCCGCGCTCGGTGATGATGCCGGTCAACAGCCGCGCGGGGGTGACATCGAAGCCGGGATTGAAGACCGCCGTTTGCGGCCGCGCCTGATCGCTACCGGTGCTGCCCAGCACTTCCTCGGGATCGCGCTCCTCGATCGGAATGCCGGCTCCGTCGGCGAAGCGTCCAGTCGATGGTGGGCGAGGGCACGGCCGCGTACATCGGAACCGCGTTGTCGCGCGCGGCCAGCGCCTTCTCATAAGTGCCGATCTTGTTGCACACGTCGCCGTTGGCGGCGACGCGATCGGCGCCGACCAGAACGAGGTCGACCTTGCGCTGCTGCATGAGCGTCGCACCGGCGGCGTCGACGATCAGCGTGTGCGGCACGCCGTGCGCGCGCAGTTCCCAGGTGGTGAGCCGCGCGCCCTGCAATCGCGGCCGCGTCTCGCTCACCCACACGTGCACGGCGAGACCCGCGGCGTGCGCAAGGTAGATCGGCGCGGTCGCCGTGCCGTAACCGAGCGTCGCCAGCGCGCCCGCGTTGCAATGCGTGAGAACGTTGACCGGGCGCGACCCGACCGCGAGCCCCCGGATCAGCGGCGAGCCCGTGCTCACCGATGGCGCGGTTGATGGCGACGTCCTCGGCGGCGATGGCATCCGCCTCGTTCCATGCGACAGCGGCGCGCTCCGACACCGGTGCGGCGAGCGCGGCACGCTCGCAGCGATCGAGCGCCCAGCGCAGATTGACCGCGGTCGGGCGCGTCGCCAGCAGCAATGCCCGCGACGCGCGCAGATGATACTCCGAGGGATCCGGCGCGCAGCGCGATGGCAAGCCCGTACGCGGCCGTCACGCCGATCAGGGGCGCGCCGCGCACCTGCATGGAGCGGATGGCGTCGGCGGCGTCGAGCACGGTGGCGACGCGTCGGGTGACCAGCGATTGCGGCAGCCGGGTCTGGTCGACGATGTCGATCGCGCCGAGTTCCCGGTGCGCGCGCAGTGGCGCGAATTCGGATGCCGATGCGAAACGGTGTGCTTCCATGCGTGGCGGCGCCCGCAACTCCTACTTCAGCACCTGAACGATATTGTTGAAGTCATCGGTCCACAGCTTGAGACCTTCGCGTTCCTGGATGGGGACCGAAACCTCGGCGACCTGCGCCTTTTCGAGCGATGCCGGATCGTCCGACACCAGGACCCAGTCGCTCACGCTGGTCAGCGAGTCGTCGGTGTTGTCATACACCATCACCGCATGCATGCCGTGCGCGTCGGCGAGCCCCTTCACCACCGGCGGCAGGTCGAGGTAGCGGTTGGTCACGTGAAAAGCGATGATGCCGCCCGGCTTCATGTGCCTGCGATAGATCGCCATCGCTTCGGAAGTGAGCAGGTGAACGGGGATGGCGTCACTGGAAAATGCGTCGATGACGAGCACGTCGAACTGCTGGGACGGCTCGCGCTCGAGTGACAGGCGCGCGTCGCCGAGCGCGATCTCGACCGTCGCATCGCTGCCCTTGAGATAGCTGAAATCGCGGTTGGCGATGGTGACGACCGCCGGATTGATGTCGTAGAAGCGGTAGACGTCGCCGCGGCTTCCGTAGGTGGCGATGGTCCCGGCGCCCAGTCCGATGATCCCGACCTTGATCGGCCTGGCGCTGGGATGCAGCGACTCGAGCACGCGTCCGATGCCCGACGTCTGCGTGTAATACGTGGTCGGCGTGTGCGCGAATTCGGGCGCCAGATACTGCGTCCCATGCAGGATCGTGCCGTGAACGAGCGAGCGGTGGCGGCTCGACGCTTCGCCGAATTCCTGCACGCGCAGCACGCCGTAGAAGTTGCGCGATGCAAGCACGGTGTTGTTGTAGAACGCCTTGATCTGCCAGACCTCGGTTCCCAGCGTGAAGAGCAGCGCGGCGATGGCGACGGTGATGAACGCGGGATGCGCGCGTCGCATCTGGAAAGCGAGCAGCGCGGCGCACGTCACCAGTCCGAAGGCAAGCTCGAAGTAGGCGGGCAGGATCAGCGGCGCCACCAGTCCCACCAGCGCGGAACCGAAGGCCCCTCCCGCTGAAACCATGAGGTAGAAGCGGGTCAGGTAGCGCGGCGCCGGCTTCATGCGCGCGAGCTCGCCGTGGCAGAACATGCACGCGAAGAACAGCCCGACGCAGCACACCGAGATCTGCAGCGCCAGCCGGTGCGCGAGCTCGCGATCCGCCACCGTCCAGCCCATCGCGCCCAGCGCCACGGCCACGACGGGCGCAAACAGGCCGCGACGGTACCATCCGCTGCCATCGAAGCAGAGGATGAAAGTGAGCAGGTAGATCGCCAGCGGGACGACCCAGAGCAGCGGAATGGCGGCGATGTTCTGGCAGATGTGATTGGAAACGGCGAGCAGAAGAAAGGAGCCGGTCGCGGCGAGCGCGAACCACAGCCAGAGCGAGCCTGCGTCCGGTGGCGCTGCGCTGGCGCCGGTGTCGTCTGCGCCGCCCGCAACGACAAGCGCAGCTCGCCTTGCGCGCAAGCTGTACCATCCGCTTGCCGCGCAGAGCACGACGAACAGCGCGTACGCGGCCGACCATCCGTATGACTGCATGCGCGTCGGCGCCCAGGGCTCGAGCCCGAACGGATAGCCGACCAGCGCGAGCATCGACGCCAGATTGGACAGCGCGAACAGTCGGTAGGGGCTCTTTCCCGGGAAAGCTGCGCGCGAACCACGCCTGCACCAGCGGGCTGGTTGTCGACAGCAGCAGGTAGGGTAGCCCGATGGTGACGGCGAGAAGACCAAGTATCGCCAGCGACGGGTCGTCACCGCCCTGCGGCTTCCAGTGCGCGTCGGGAATGATCGGCAGCACCGCGCAACTGGCGAGCAGCAGCGCGCCGTGAACGATCACCTGCGAGCGCGGCGACAGGCGTCGCACGACCACATCGGCGTAGGCATAGCCGAACAGCAGCGTGGTCTGGAAAAAGACGAGGCAGGTCGTCCATACCGCGGCTCCGCCACCGAACCAGGGAAGAATCTGCTTGGCCATGACCGGCTGCACCAGAAACAGCAGGAAGGCGCTGACGAAAATGGTGAGAGCGTAGAGCGGCATGGTGGGCGACGGCGCCCCCACGGCGCGGGGCAGCGCGCATTGTACCGGACCGCTCGTGCGCGCGCTTCGCCTCGCGCTCCCGCGCCAGGGTCGAGCGCCGATGCGCCGCATCGGCGGGTGCTCGCGCGCCGACGGCGAGCGCCGCCGCTCAATACGTGGGCTTCTGCTTGAAGTATTCGAGCCTGTCGATCGAACGAACCTTGACCTCGTGAACATCGATTCCCTGCAACACGCGCAACGGCACCGTCGCACCCGCGATGCGCTTCGCCCAGAGCTTGCGATAGAACTCCGCCTGCGAATGCACGCCTTCGCCGCCGACCGCGAGGATGATGTCGCCGGCGCGGATACCGGCGCGATCCGACGGGCCGTCGGGCGAGACGCGCACCACGACGAGCCTGCCATGCTCCTCGTCGGCGGCGACGCCCAGCCACGGCCGCACGGGGCCGGAGCGTCGCCCGTTGCCGACGAGATCGGCGAGAACCGGCTTGAGCACCTCGATCGGAACGAACATGTTGCCGGGAACGTGCGGCTCGCCATCGCTCGCGTCGCGCAGGATCAGTGACCCGACGCCGAGCAACGCGCCGTCGGTCCCGATCAGCGCCGCGCCGCTCCAGTCCAGTGTAGGCGGCGAGGTGAAGATCGCCGATTCGAGCAGGTATTCCCAGTTCCCCGTGAACATCCGGCGCGAGACGACGAGCGCGCGCGTCGCCTCGTCCCGCCCGCCGCGATTCACGATCAGCACCGGGTCCGACGCCGCGAGCCGGCTCGAATCGCCGAGCGCGATCGGCGCGACTTCGAGCGGCACCATCGGGCGCACGAGCCCGAGCCCGCTGACATGATCGTATGCGACCACGCGCGCCGGCAGCGTCCGGCCGCGATCATCGACGATGCGCACTTCGTCGGCTTCGATGAGAAGGTAGCCGATGGTGAGCGTCAACCCGTCGCGCGCGATGATCACGCCGGTTCCTTCGCGCTCGGTGCCCAGAGTCGCGGCGCTGCGCGCGTCGGGGACGGCGCGCGCCTCGATCTTGACGATGGCGGAAAAAAAGGACTCCGCATTTGCAGGCGTCGCGTCCGGCGAGGCCGGCTCGGCTGCCGGCGCGCGCGGCGAAAGCGAGCACGTCAGCACCAGCAGCACAGGCAAGGAACGCGCCGCGCGACGGCGGCGTTGTGGCGGTTCGTTTGATCATGGCAATCTCCGCGCCCCGCTGTCGCACGATCGGCGATCGAGGCAAGGCCTTCGGCGCAGCGCATCGAGGACGCGCGACGCATCCCTACTATAGCGCGCCGAAAGCGCGGCCGCGATCGTCCCGCTATAATGGCGAAAACAGTCGATTCGCGGAGGAGATCCCCTTGAAGACCAGCGCCGTTGGCCCGGAGGACCTTGCTCGGTCCGTCCTGGCGGTGCCGCCTCTCGCCCGGCATGGCGATCTCACGCTCAATCATGCCTCGAACACGGCGCTGATAAGACACCTCGAGGCGGGCGGTGTATCGACGCTGATGTATGGCGGCAACGCCAATTTCTACAACATCGGGATGTATGAGTATGGCGCGGTGCTGGATTTTCTCGAGCAGACCGCGGCGGCGTCGACGTGGGTGATTCCCTCGGTCGGTCCGGACTTCGGCAAGCTGCTCGACCAGGCGCGCGTGCTTCGCTCGCGCGCGTTTCCCACGGCGATGGTGCTGCCGCAGACGTTTCCGGCCACACCGGACGGCTGCGAAAAGGCGATACGCCTGTTCGCCGATAGCCTACGGCCGCAAGGTCATCATCTACATCAAGGCGGAGAACTATCTCACCGCCACGAATGTCATCCGGCTCGTCGACGCAGGCATTGTCGCCGCCATCAAGTACGCCGTCGTGCGCGACGACCCGGTCGACGATCCGCTGCTGCGCGACATCGTCGACTGCGTCGGACAGAAGCTCGTGGTCAGCGGCATCGGCGAGCGGCCGGCGGTCGCGCATCTGCGCTCGTTCGGCCTGGCTGCCTTCACCTCGGGGTCGGTGTGCGTCGCGCCGCGCGGCTCGATGCGCATGCTCGCCGCGCTGCACGCCGCAGACTACGCGACCGCGGAGGCGATTCGCGCAGCGTATATTCCGCTCGAGGATCTTCGCGATGCGCATTCGCCGATCCGCGTGCTGCACGAGGCGGTGACGCTTTCCGGCATCGCCGACATGGGTCCGATGCTTCCGCAGCTATCCAACATCGGCGCCGCGCACACCGGCGCCATCCGCAGCGCCGCGCAGGCGCTGCTCGCCCACGACAGGACACTGCAATGACTTCCTCGCCAGCCCCGCTAAGCCTCCTCGCCGCAAGACCCCCGAACAGCTGCGCTCGCACCGCTGGTACGGCGTCGACGACATGCGCTCGTTCGGGCATCGATCGCGCACCGCGCAAATGGGCTATTCGCGCGCCGACTACATGGGCAAGCCGGTGATCGCGATCATCAACACGTGGAGCGACATCAATCCCTGTCACTCGCATTTCCGGCAGCGCGCCGAGGAGGTCAAGCGCGGCATCTGGCAGGCGGGCGGCTTTCCGGTCGAAATGCCGGTGATGACGCTCTCGGAGCCGTTCCAGAAGCCGACGACCATGCTCTACCGCAACCTGCTGGCGATCGAGACCGAGGAGATGCTGCGCTCGTATCCGGCGGATGGCGCGGTGCTCATGGGCGGCTGCGACAAGACGACGCCCGCGTTGCTCATGGGCGCGATCAGCATGAACCTGCCCGCCGATCTATCGTCCCCGCGGGTCCGATGCTGCGCGGCAACTGGCAAGACCAGCCGCTGGGCAGCGGCTCGGACGTGTGGAAGTACTGGGCCGAGAAGCGCGCCGGCAATCTGACCGATCGAGCAATGGCAGGAGATCGAGGACGGCATCGCGCGCTCGCCGGGCCACTGCATGACCATGGGCACGGCGTCGACGATGACTTCCGCGACCGAAGCGCTGGGCTTCACGCTGCCCGGCGCGGCGTCGATTCCCGCCGCCGATTCGCGACACGCGCGCATGGCGGCCGATTGCGGCAAGCGCATCGTCGACATGGTCTGGGAGGACCTGAAGCCGAGCGACTTCCTCACGGCGGACTCGTTCGACAACGCGATCACGACGGTGCTCGCGATCGGCGGATCGACCAACGCGCTGGTGCACATGGTCGCGCTGGCGCGGCGCGCCGGCGTCGCGCTGTCGCTGTCGCGCTTCGACGAGCTCTCGCGCACGACGCCGCTGCTGGCCAACGTGCGGCCCGCGGGCAAGTACCTGATGGAGGATTTTTTCTACGCCGGCGGTCTGCGCGCGCTGCTCTCGCGCATCGGCGACCTGCTCGCGCTCGACGCGCGCACCGTCAACGGACACACGCTGGGCGAGAACATCGCCGGCGCCGAGGTGTACAACGCCGACGTGATACTGCCGCGCGACAAGCCGCTGGTGGCAAGCGGAAGCCTCGCGGTGCTGCGCGGCAACCTCGCGCCCGACGGCGCGGTGATCAAGCCGGCCGCGGCGGAGTCGCGCCTGCTCAAGCACACCGGTCCGGCCGTCGTCTTCGCCGACTACAACGACATGGCGGCGCGCATCGACGATCCCGCGCTCGCGGTGACGCCGGACTCGGTGCTCGTGCTGCAGAACGCCGGCCCGCTCGGCGCGCCCGGGCATGCCCGAGTGGGGCCAGCTGCCGATCCCGAAGAAGCTCCTCGCGCAGGGCGTGCGCGACATGGTGCGCATCTCCGACGCGCGCATGAGCGGCACCAGCTACGGTGCATGCGTGCTGCACGTCGCGCCCGAGTCCTTTGTCGGCGGTCCGCTGGCGCTGGTCAAGGACGGCGACCTGATCGAGCTCGACGTGGCGGCGCGCAAGCTCGAGCTCAAGGTCGACGCCGCCGAGATCGCGCGTCGTCGCGCCGCATGGAAAAAGCCGCCGCCGAAATTCGAGCGTGGCTACGGCGCGCTCTACCAGCAGCACATCACGCAGGCCGACCAGGGCTGCGATTTCGATTTCCTGGAAGGCACCGCACCCACCGCCGAGCCGGAGATTCACTAGCGCCATGCGCACACTCGCTGCGCCGGCGCTGGTCGACGCCGTGACCGCGATCATGCACGCGGCGGGGTGCGACGCGGACGAGGCGCGGACCGTGGCGCGCCGGCTGGTCGACTCCAACCTCGTCGGCCACGATTCGCACGGCGTGCATCCGCGTCGGCAAGTACCTCGAGTGGATGCGCGACGGCTGGGTGAAGCCGAATCAGTCGCCGAGCATCGTGTTCGAGAGCGACACCATCGCCATCGTCGACGGCAACCGCGGCTTCGGACAGGTGGTCGGCGAGTTCGCCGGCGCGCTCGGCACCGCGAAGGCCGCGAAGACGGGCATCGCGATGGTGGGCCTGCGCAACTGCGGGCATCTCGGACGTGTCGGCGACTGGGCCGAGCTCGCGGCCGAGGCGGGGCAGGTGTCGCTGCATTTTCTCAACACGTCCGGCGCGCAGCGCGTCGCGCCGTTCGGAGGCAGCGACCGGCGGCTGTCGACCAATCCGATCACCGTCGGCGTGCCGCTCGCCGGGCGCGATCCGGTGATCCTCGACATCACCACGTCGATGGTCGCGGAAGGCAAGCTCTTCGTCGCGCAGCAACAAGGGCGAGCAGGTGCCGCCGGGGTGGATCATCGACAAGCACGGGCAGCCGACGACCGATCCGCGCGAGTTCTACGACGGCGGCGCGTTGCTCACCGTCGGCGCGCACAAGGGCTCGGGACTGTCGATCATCGTCGACCTGCTCGCCGGCGCGCTGTCCACGGGCAGGAGCTCGGATCCCGAAGACACCGTGCTGCGCAACAACATGCTGTCGATCTACATCGCGCCGCAGGTCTACGACAACGACCGGCGCGGTCGAGCGCGAGGTCGCGCGCTTCGTCGACTGGGTGCGCGCATCGCCGCCCGCGGTCGCCGGGCAGCCGGTGATGCTTCCCGGCGAGGTCGAGCGCACGCACCCGCGCGCGCCGGCTCGACGCAAGGCATCGCCATCGACGACAAGACGTGGACCGACATCCTCGCTGCGGCGGCATCGGTGGGTCTTTCCGCCGACGTCATCGCGGCGAAGCTTGAATCGTAATTCACCCATGGAGCGACCATGAATGCATTCGTGCGCAGTGCCATCCTGATGCTCGCAGTCGTGTTGGGAGCCGCCGCGGGCAACGCCGCGGCGCAGGCCTGGCCCAACAAGCCGATCAAGTACATCGTGCCGTTCGCGCCCGGCGGTACCACCGACATCCTGGCGCGGACGATCAGCGAAAAGCTCAGCGTCGCGCTCGGTCAGCCGGTCGTCGTCGAGAACAAGCCCGGCGCGGGCGGCGGCGTCGGCGCCGATTTCACCGCCAAGGCCGCGCCCGACGGCTACACCATCATGGGCGGCACGATCAGCACGCACGCGATCAACGCGTCGCTGTACTCGAACCTGCCGTACGATCCGGTCAAGGATTTCGTCGCGATCACGCTGATCGCCCGCGTGCCCAACATGCTGGTGATCAATCCATCGATTCCGGCCAAGAACGTGAGCGAGCTGATCGCGCTGATCAAGGCGAATCCGGGCAAGTACACGTTCGCGTCGAGCGGCAACGGCACGTCGCAGCATCTTTCCGGCGAGCTGTTCAAGTCGATGGCCGGCGTGGACATGCAGCACATTCCCTACAAGGGAAGCCCGCCGGCGCTTCAGGACGTCGTCGGCGGGCAGGTGTCGATGACTTTCGACAACATCACCACCGCGCTGCCGCTGGCCAAGGCCGGCAAGCTTCGCGCGCTGGCGGTGACCACCGCGAAGCGTTCGGCGGCCGCGCCCGACGTGCCGACGCTCGCCGAATCGGGATTGCCCGGCTTCGAGGTGGGCTCGTGGCAGGGCGTTTTCGCGCCCGCGGGCACGCCACCCGAGATCGTGCGTCGCCTCAATACCGAGATCGTCAAGATCATCAACATGCCCGAGGTGCGCGAAAAGCTCACCGCGCTCGGCGCCGAGCCGGTCGGCGACACGTCCGAGCAGTTCGGCGCGTACGTCAAGACCGAGGTGGCCAAGTGGTCCGACGTAGTGAAGAAGTCCGGCGCGAAGGTGGACTGACGATGCGAATCGCCGATGCCTGGAGGTTGGCGCGCGCGGTGGCTCGTGCTCGCGCTGTGCGCGTTGAGCGGTGCGTCGGCGTACGCGGCGGATCCGTATCCGAGCCGGCCGATCCGCATCGTCGCACCGAGCACGCCGGGTGACGCGCCCGATGTCATCGCGCGCCTGCTGGCCGAGCGGCTTTCGATCGGCGATGGGCGCGCAGGTGTTCGTCGAGAACCATCCCGGTGCGGGCGGCGTCGTCGGATCGGACATCGTCGCCAAGGCCGCGCCCGACGGCTACACGCTGATCATCGGCAACGCCGGCTCGCACGGCATCAACGCGGCGGTCTACGCCAAGCTGCCCTACGACATCCAGCGCGATTTCGTCGCGGTGTCGCAGGTGGCGGTGTCGCCCAACATCCTGGTCGTCAATCCGGAGATTCCCGCGCGCAACGTGCAGGAGTTCATCGCCTACGCCAAGGCGCGTCCCGGGCAGCTGAGCTACGCGTCGGGGGGCAACGGCAGCAGCGCGCACATGTCGATGGAGCTGTTCAAGTCGATGGCGGGCATCGACCTCGTGCACATTCCGTACAAGGGCTCGTCGCCGGCGCTGACCGACGTCGTGTCGGGACAGGTGGCGGGCATGTTCGTCAACCTGCCGCCGGCGGTGCCGCTGGTGAAGGCGGGCAAGGTGCGCGCGCTGGCGGTGACGACGCGGGCGCGCTCGCCGCTGCTGCCCGACGTGCCGACGGTCATCGAATCGGGCGTGCCCGGGTTCGAGACGGTGGCATGGTTCGGCATTCTCGCGCCCTCGGCGACGCCCAAGGACATCGTGGCGCGGCTGTCGGCTGAAATCGGCAAGATCGCCCGTACTCCCGAGATGCGCGAGCGCCTGCTCGCGCTCGGTGCCGAGCCGGTAGGAAGCACGCCTGATGAATTCGCCGCGGTGATCGGCAAGGACATCGCCAAATGGACGCCGCTGGCGCGCACCGTCGGCATCAAGGTCGATTGAGCGCCGCCGGGCGCTGCACAGCACGATGTCGAGGATCGCTGCGGTCGAGGCGTTCTGCGTCAACGTCTCGCCGAAGACCAACTGGACGTTCCTTCGCATCCGCACCGACGCCGGAGAAACCGGCTGGGGCGAATGCTCGCTCAACCGCTGGGAGCCGATGCTGCTCGGCGCAGTCGAGATGCTGCGTGGGGATCTGATCGGCCGGTCGACGCGAGGCGCCCGCGACGCGCTCGCAATCGTGCTGCATTCGCCGGGCGGCACTCGTCGATGCATGCGGCCAGAAGCGCGGCGGAGCAGGCTGCTCACCGACATCGAGGCGCAGCGCGCGGGCCTGCCGCTGCATGCGACTGCTGCGCAGCGACTCGCGCGATGCGGTGCCCGCCTACGCGAACATCAACCGCGGGATCGCCGAGCGCTCGCCCGAGGGATTCGCGATGGCGGCGCGCGCGCGCGTCGACGCAGGCTATCGCAACGTCAAGATCGCGCCCTTCGACGGCGTCGTTGTCGCTCGACGCCGCGTCGACGCCGATCGACGAGCGCATCGCGCTTGGCGTCGATCGCATCCGCGCCGTGCGCGCCGCGATCGGGCACGACGTGGCATTGATGGTCGACTGCCATTGGCGCTTCGACGCCGCGCGCGCGGAAGCGCTGATGCGAACGCTGCGCGACGTGGCCCCTTACTGGATCGAGTGCCCGATCTCCGAGCATCCCTGCGCAATTCGCCGCCATCGCACGACTGCGCGCGATCGCGCACGACTGCGGGACGCGTCTCGCCGGCGGCGAAGCCATCGTCGCGATCGAGCAGGCGGAGGCGATGTGCGCCGCGCGAGCTCTACGACGTGCTGATGCCCGACATCAAGTACGCCGGCGGGTACCGCGGCATGATGGCGATGTCGCGCGTGTGTGCGACGAATGGTGTCGCGTTTTCGCCGCACAACCCGTCGGGGCCGATCGCGCACCTGGCGAGCGTGCATTTGTGCGCGGCCGCGCCAACGCTGCTCTGGCTCGAGCACCAGTGGGCGGAGACGCCGCTGTTCGACGCGCTCGTCGCCGGCCGCGTCCCCAAACTCGTCGATGGAGCCTTCACGCCGCCCAATGAGCCCGGGCTCGGCGCGTCACTCGACGTCGGCTTGGCGCAAACGATGCCGTATCGCCGGATTCCACGCGAAGCGACGCTCGACGAACGCCTGGGATAGTCCGTCCGCTAGCGTCGGAGCGGGTGCCGGCGAACGTGCCGATTCTGGTAAAATAACACGCTTGGCCAAGTAGCTCAGTTGGTAGAGCAGCGGACTGAAAATCCGTGTGTCGGTGGTTCAATTCCGCCCTTGGCCACCAGTCAAGTCGTTTCAGTTCAACGAGTTGAAGCTAAAACCTCTCGTTGCCATCCCCGGTCCGGGGACACTGGCGGGACACTCGCCTCACGAGTCGTTCCCCCGTGCCTCAAGGTACGCAGCCACTTAGATCAGCGACGCGCCGGCATGCCACAAGTTGTGGCGGGTGCGATCAAATCTGTCTCGCTCCCGAGGCAGATCAACTCTGAATATGAGGTGACTGCGATGGCAACTATCGAAAGCCGCACTACCCAGAAAGGCAAGGACACTTTTCGCGTGCGCGTCCGCTTGAAGAGCGCGCGCGTCGCGACGGCGAGTTTTCGCCGCCGAACGGATGCTGTGAAATGGGCCCAGTCGACCGAAGCCGCAATTCGCGAAGGGCGCTATTTTAGAACCTCCGCATCCAAGCGGTATCTCCTAAGCGATGCAATCGACCGTTACGAGCGCGAAATTCTGCCGCAGAAGCCGCGCGGTGCGAAATTGCAGAAGCGGCAGCTCGCGTGGTGGCACACGCAGCTCGGCGATCTGTTCCTTGCCGACGTCACGGCAAGCGCGATTGCCCAAGCTCGGACGAAGATCCTGTCGGACCGGGGAGCCCGGGATCGTCGACGTGGCCCCGCGACTGCGAATCGCTACATGGCGGTGTTATCCCATCTATTGGCTGTCGCTGTTCGCGAATGGGAGTGGCTGGAGATTAACCCTGCTCGAAGGCTAAAGCTGCTGAAGGAGCCTCGCGGGCCGATGCTGGCCCCGAGTCATCCGGCCGGGGTCCAGCCGGTGAAGTCAAACAAAAGCATTACGGTAATTAACCGCACTGAGGGTGTCGCTCAAATTACTGCGGCTCGGCACGCTGGCTTGAGAGATCGCCACAGTCTCCCCCCGACCTGCGGAGGGGGAGACCAGTGGTTTGCCATGGCGCGTACGGTTCTTTGCGCCTGCACGGCGGATTACTGCCGTAACAAGTTATAGACCGCTTTTCCGTCCACGACTGTCAACACTGCTTGGAGCTTTCTGATCGACTCGTTGGGGACCCGTGCGGGGTTGAAATAGTCGTCGCTTAATACCACGACATCGCCGAGCTTACCTACCTCAATCGAGCCGAGTTTGGCCTCCTCCCTGAGGAACCAGCCGTTCGCTACGGTGTAGAGACGAATCGCCTCCTCACGCGTAATCTGCTGACCGTCATTGACCAAGTGTCCCGCAACGTTTTTGCCGGTGACCATGTAGTAGATCATGTTCCACGGATTTAACGTTGAAATTTGTGCCGAATCCGATCCGGCGCCGACATGGACACCACTATCGATGATCGTGCGCAGCGGCGGGCCGCCCGCGTTTCCGCCGCTCAGATAACGGAAAGGATGCACGGCAACGCCGGCACCGATCGCTTTCAGGCGATTGAGCGTTGCCTGGTCGATTTGCGGCACGTGGGCGATAGACCAGCGCAAGTCCGCGATGGGAGACGTCTGATTGATCGTTTCGAACGCGTTCACAGTGAACTGGTCTTCAGCCAACGACAAGCTGTGCTGCTGGAAGGCCCAGCCACGCTGCGCGACGATATTCAGCGCGTTGACAAAGTTGGTCGGGAACGGGTTGCCGAACAGCGGCCAATTCGTGACGAATTCCCCGATTCCCGAACTGCGCACCATGTCGTCGCCGAAATTGCTGAAGGCGTTGAGCACCCGTTGGGTGGTAAGCGGAACGTCGGGATTCTGGTCCATGCTGAGAAAGAAGATGCGCACGCGGACCGATACCTTGCCTTCATCATGAAGCGAGAGCAGCGGATCGTAGGCGGTGAAGGGGTCCCAACTCGCCAGGGTGTCGAAAACGGCGGAATCCTGGATGTTGGATGTGCCCGGAAGTACGAAGCCCCCCATGTCGACATTGGTGGTGACGCCTACGCTTGCCGAATAGGCCATTGCGTCGAGCGTTCCCTGCCTCTTATCGGCGAAGGTCTGAATCGCGCGCAGCGCGTTCAGGGCGGTGAGTGAAGGACCATTCGCAGCGATATTGCCGTCTGCATCGACCGCGACGCCCTTGCTCACGAAGAAGTTCTTTCCCAGCGTATTAGTCACCGACGGGCCGGTGAACGACTGGAAAACCAGCACCGGATTGCTTGGCGCGGCAGCATCCAACTCCGCAAGTCTGGGCAGGCGGTTCTCGGCGAACTGCGCAGGCGTCCAACCACCCATGGCGGTGATGAAGTCGCCGGCCTTCACCGTCAGTGTGCGCGCGCGGATAGCTGCCTGGACGTCGGCGATCGAGGCCGCCGTTTCAAGCCGCGTGTCGTGGCCTGGACGCAAACCGAGTAGCAGGAAGTGATTGTGGTTGTCGACGAGCCCCGGCGCTCCTCAAGCGAACTCGCCGTACGACGCGCTTTGAACGGGCTCCTTCGAATGAGGGCGTCGCTCCTCTAGCCGACGCGTAGAAGTTACTACGACGCTTTCGGAGCTTCGGGTTAGCGCGACGGACTTGGTACTTTCAAAGGCCGCTTTCGGCCAACTCCAGACCTTCGGCGTCGTCGCCCAGATCTCCTGGAAGCGGACACTCACCATTGAACCCTTCGTTGCGCGCGACAACCTGTCAGGATCGCAGCGTCGCTACGAGGCGCTTCGGATACTGAAGAAGCGCCAACGCATCCAAAATACTCGTTGCAGCAACATCGGCGCATACCAAGGTTTCGATGGCGCTGCCTTCCCGTTGGATTAGCATGCGGCCTATGAAAAAACGCTGGATGTCTTCGAATACGTTGGCTTGTTGAAGCAACGCTATCGCTACGAGCAAGTCTGTGCCGCACCACCGGCAACCGATTGAAACTAGATTTCTTGCAAGATGGATGACACTAACCCATACGGGAGCGTTTTTTCATGGGAGCGATCGAAGCCCTTACTGGTCGGGTGTCGAGCACCATTGAAGCGAGAGGTGCTGCGCCTGGACGCCTATGGGCGCGAGTTTTTCGGTCTCAGACGCCGGAGCTCACCGCGATGGCTGAGGTAGTGATCGACGTGGCGGGGCTCGCGACAACAGGTGGGCGGTAGCAGAATGGCGAAGTTATCCTCGCCAGCGATTGGTGGTACTGTCCCCACTTGATTGCTTCCTTCGGAGTGAGGGTAGAGCTGGCACTGCCTGAGGCTTGGCGCCTATAGAAAAATGCCCTGCCGACCAGGGCCAAGTTTGCTCTCCTTTCGAGGCGGGTACGACCATGTCGCTCGGTTCCTTTGTGCAGGCTCATGCCGCCGACGCCGATTGGCGCGTGGCCCTGGGCGATTGCCAGAAGCAACTTCAAACCCAGTTCGCCGCGCGTGCGGCGCAGCAGGGCGATTCCACCCCGTTCACGCTGGGTTGGTGTTATCTGAGCGATTACTACGCGCTGGCGGCCGAGGCGATCCTCGATGAGCTGCGGCTGCGCTTTCCCGGCGTGGCTTGGGTCGGCACGGTCGGTGTGGGCGTGGCCGCCAGCGGCGTCGAATACATCAACGAGCCGGCCCTGGTGCTGATGATCGCGCCCCTGCCGCGGAAATCATTCCAACTGTTCTCGGGTCTGCAGCCGCTGCCGGCAGCGTCGTCCGCGTTCGTGGCCCATACCGCACTGGTCCATGCCGAAGGCAGCACGCCAGATTTGCAGGAGTTGCTGCATGAGCTGAGCAGTCGCATGGCCACCGGTTATCTGTTCGGCGGGCTGTCATCGGCGCGCAACCGTACGCTACACGTGGCCGACAGCGTATTCACAGGCGGCTTGTCAGGGGTGGCCTTCGGCCCGGAAGTCGGCCTTATCTCGCGCGTAACCCAAGGCTGCCAGCCGATCGGTCCTTGGCGGAATATAACCAACGCCGAGCGCAATTTTGTGGTCAGCCTGGACGGCAAGCCCGCGCTCGATTGCGTGTTGCACGATCTGGGGCTCGACCCGGACTCCCCGGATGACGAGTTAGCGCAGGCGCTGTCCACCACACTGGTGGGCTTGATCACCGCAGCCGAGGACGTGCCGACGCATCCCGGACAGTTTGGCGCGGATACCATCGTGCGGCACCTGGTGGGCGTGGACCGGCAGCAGCAGGTCCTGGCGATCGCCGAACAGGTCGAGCCCGGCATGCGCCTGGCTTTTTGCACGCGCAACGCCGAAGCCGCACAGCTTGATCTGGTGCGCATCGCGACGGAAATCCGTGCCCAATTGGAGAGCGGCGCGGCACCGCACACGGCGGGCGCGCTCTATGTCAGTTGTGCGGGGCGCGGTGGCCCGCACTTCGGCGGGCGGCACGCCGAGTTACAGATGGTGCGCAAGGCGCTCGGCGACGTGCCGCTGGTCGGGTTTTTCGCCGGGGGCGAGATCGCGAGGCATCACCTCTATGGCTACACCGGCGTGTTAACGGTGTTTACCACGCCAGGCTGACGCCGAAGCATGAAAGGCTCAACCGCTAGAACTGTTTGCCGCAGCGACCACGACGACCACGCATCATGACGATTTCTGCTTAGGTGGCCTCTTGTGGGCCTTCTGGAATGGCTTCTTGTACTGCGCGCCGCCACGGGGCCTGGGTTGACCGGCGGCAGTTGCCGGAGTGTTCCGCGGAGCGCCTTGGTTCAGGGGTTGCTCCCGATTGGCGGAGGAGAGCTCAATTTCAAGCTCATGGATCTCATCCCACTGGGCGTCAGTGCGTTGACTCTCCGCAATCGCCAGAAGTTCTTGCAAGCGACCGCGGGGAGACATCTTTTGTGGCGCATTCATGCCCACATTATCCCATCGTTCGGTAGGTGCGTCCCCGCCGGGCGCGAAGCCGTCGGCCGCCCACCGTCGATCGTCCACTGAGTCGTTTTGCAGCTGTAGGCCCATGCAATATCGCGTGACCTGGAGCGCCGCCTTATACGCCGGCGTCGCCGCTGGCATCCTCGCTACGCTCGTGCAGATCGTCTTGTGGTCGATCTTTGCTAACGTGCTGCCGACAATCCTTTTCCGGGATGCCCGCTTTACCGCCGCCATCGTCATGGGCCGCGCTGTGTTGCCTCCACCCGCGACCTTTGACGGGAGGATCATGCTGGTCGCGACACTTGTGCACTTCGCGCTTTCCATCATCTACGGCCTAAGTGTGTCATGGGTCATCGCGCGTCTTCGCACCGCGGCATCCCTGCTCGTCGGAGCCATACTCGGCCTCGCGGTGTATGGGGTGAACATGTACGGCTTCACGGCTGTTTTTCCTTGGTTCGAAGCCGCCCGCGACTGGATAACCATCGCGGCGCACCTAGCGTTTGGCATCGCTACGGCCGGCGTTTACAAGATGCTGTCGCGGCGGCAGTATGTCCACGTCCACGGTGCAACGAGCGAGCAATGACGGGAGGCTGCAGCATGAACGAAATCGTCGCCGACGTTTTTACCTGGGCGTGGTTCTCCGAACCCCACGGGTACGATTTCAACGGCCATCTGCTTCGCGACGCGGGAGGAAATTTTTGCATCGATCCGGCACAACCGACCGACGCGTGCCTTGCCGAAATCGCTCGGATGGGCACCATGAAAATTCTGCTCACCAATCGCAACCACTCACGGGCTGCCAATCTGGTGCGCGCCCGCACGGCCGCCAAGACGCTCATTCACCCAGACGACGCCGCGCATGCTCGCGGCCAAGGAGCTGAAATCGATGGGCCATTGACCGTCGGCGAGACGGTGGGTCCGCTCACAATCGTTGCCGTCCCTGGGAAATCTCCTGGAGAGGTCGCATTTCACTGGCCCGAGCGCAAGCTTCTGATCGTGGGCGACGCGGTGATCGGCAATCCGCCCGGACATTGCGGGCTGCTGCACGAAAAGGTGATGGATGATCCGGCGCGCCTGCGGCAAAGCGTGCGCCAGCTGCTCAATCTGGATTTCGACATCCTTCTGTTCGGCGATGGGGCATCGATCCTCCACGACGCCAAGCTGCAACTGCAGGAGCTCGTCGCTACTTTTCCGGGAGCGTAAAGCGTCGCACCGAGCAGCCGCTTCCACTGGCAACGCAACGCGTGAACGGTTGCGAAGATGACTGAACTGAGCCAAGGTTTGTTCGAGTATCACCAACGCAGCAAGCACCGCGTCAACCATTACGCTCCAGGTCCATCGGGACTCGACTGGGCGAACCAGCCAGACCCGTTCCGGGAGTTTCCCGGCGCGGCGCAGCTCAAGCTGCCCTTGGCCGCGGATTCCCTGGTGACACGCTACAACGAGTTGCGCCGGGGTGACCTGCCGCCCGCATGCCGATTCGATCTCGGTCATGTGGCCATTTTGTTCGAGCTTTCACTCGGGCTGTCGGCGTGGAAGTCCTATGGCGCCAACCGCTGGGCACTGCGCTGCAACCCTTCCAGCGGCAATCTGCATCCGACCGAGAGCTATCTGCTGTGCCCGCACCTGGCCGACCTGCCCGGAGGGGTCTATCACTACCTGAGCCGGGATCACGTACTTGAACGACGCGCTGCTGTGGATGATCGACGCTGGACGGAGGTTTTTTCCGGCGAGGGAATTCTGATCGGAATCACTTCGATTTACTGGCGCGAAGCGTGGAAATATGGCATGCGTGCGTGGCGCTACTGCCAGCATGATTGCGGACACGCCATCGCCGCGATGACCTACGCCGCGGCGGCCCTTGGCTGGCAGACTCGCTTGGTCTTGCACGCCGCGGACGACGCCGTGGCGAACCTGCTGGGACTCGAACGCAGCGCGGATTTCGAGTCCGCCGAAAGAGAAGCGCCGGATGCGCTCTTGTGGATTGGTAATCCCGATATGCGCCCGGATCTCGCGCGCCTGCTGGATCCTCTAAGCAAGGCAACGTGGCGCGGGCACGCCAACCGGTTGAGTCGGGAGCATGTGCGATGGCCGGACATCGACTCGATTCATCGCATCACGCACCGGACTCTCACGCAGGAGCCCGCCACACCGACACCGATTGCGCTTCCGCCCCCCGCCCCTCCCGCCCTTGATCTGAGCTTTGCCGAGATCGCGCGCCAACGCCGCAGCGCCGTGGATTTCGATGGCACCACGCGTATCCCCGCCGCGGCTCTTTTTGCAATGCTCGAGTGCCTCATGGTGCGCGGCGATGCACCGCCCTGGAACGCGTTGCCGGATTCCGCGCTCGTGCATCTTGCGCTGATGTTGCACCGGGTGGATGGCCTGGAGCCGGGGCTGTATATGTTCCTTCGCGATCCGGCAGCCCTCCCCGGCCTCAAGCAATCGATGCGCCCTGAATGGTTATGGCAGAAGACCGGACCGAATCATCTGCCCCTGTTTCTATTGTTGCCTTACGATTTGCGCGACCTGGCCAAGTCGATCTGCTGCCACCAAGATATCGGCGCAGATTCTTGTTTTGCGCTGGGGATGCTCGCGAAGTTCGCAGCCGCTTTGCATGAACCATCGCGCTACCGTCATCTGTTCTGGGAATGCGGCATGCTCGGGCAGGTTCTTTATCTCGAAGCAGAGGCCGCCGGCGTGCGCTCCACTGGGATCGGCTGTTTCTTCGATGACGAAATACACGCGCTGCTTGGAATCCACGACTATTCCTGGCAGAGCCTGTATCACTTCACCGTAGGCGGCGCGATCACCGATACCCGGCTCTCTACCTTGCCACCGTACGAGTTCCAGCCTTGAAGCGGCGCGCTGTGAAGGCGACGGCAGGTCCCGATTCTTACGCCTGGAGTGTGCGTTTCACTGCTCGCCCCACAATGGCTGCCCCATCGTTTGGGCAAACGCCGCGAACATGACATTGAAGCTGATGCTAATTCTGAAGAGTTCGCTCTGGTTGGCATCCACCGAGTGCGGTAACCATGCAGGAAAAACGATTAGCGTTCCTGGGCTGACCGACACCACCACCTGATCCGTGTTGTAGGCGGTCTGCAGGATAAGGTCAGCGCCTACCGCGATCGCCCGCGCAAGTAACGACGGCTCGTCGGCGCGTTCTGTTTTGCGCTGAGTGCTTCGCTGCAGATAGATGCTGAAAGCCAGCGTCCGCTTTTGTCAATTCGAGTGACTGCAATCGGAAAAGTCGAACGCCCGCAACGGGTCGTTAGCAGTCATTTGTGAAGGTCAGCAATCGGCCAACAGCAGCCCCACGTCTAAGTCGCCGGTAGCGGCCGTCCAATCGCACTGTCCGACGGAGTAAGCTATTCGCGCGGCTGCGCACATGCGTCGTTGACCTCGCGATGACACCGGCGTAAGCGTCGCCTGTATCAGTGATAGATATGCGCTCGCGGGGGCAAACGGAATGGGAAATGTGGTGTTCGTACTGGCGCTCGCGCTATGCGCCCTGAGCGCCGCGCCCCTCAACGCGGATGCACAGGAGACAGGTAAGGTTTTTCGGATCGGATCACTTAGCCCCGCTGGTAATCCCGCGCTTGAGGAAGTATTCCTCGATGCGATGCGTGGTCTGGGCTACGTTGAAGGCAAGAACCTGGTCTTTGAGCGTCGCTACGCCGCCAACCAGCTCGAACGGCTACCTGCCTTGGCAGCAGAATTGGTAGACCTCAAAGTGGACGTTATCGTAGCAACGGGCACCGTGGCTCCGCTCGCAGCAAAGAAAGTCACAACAACGATTCCGGTAGTGATCTGGAGCACGGGTGATCCGGTAGGCAGCGGTATCGCATCAAGCTTGGCCCGACCGGGGGGCAATACCACAGGGCTGACCATCGACTCCCCTGAACTGGCGGCAAAGCGGCTACAGCTACTCAAAGAAATAGTTCCGGGGCTTACGCGCGTGGCCGTCATCTGGAACGCGGCAAACCCCTATGCCGCTGTTGTGTTCAAAGAGACGCAGCAGGCGGCTCGCTTGCTCGCGATCCAGATTGAATCCATTGAGGTGCGAAGCCCGCTCGACTTCGACAGCGCGTTCGGTGCCGTGATCAAAGGAACCCCAAGTGGACTTATCGTGGGGGAGGATCCGCTCACGTTCATCGTAATGAGTCGCATCGTGAACTTCGCAACCATAAATCGGCTCCCCGTAATGTATGGCATGAAAGAATTCGTAAGTGCGGGCGGACTAATCGCCTATGGACCCGATTATCCGGACCTGTTGCGGCGCGCTGCCACCTATGTCGACAAGATCCTCAAAGGCGCGAAGCCCGGCGATCTTCCTATCGAGCAGCCGACGAAGTTCGGGCTTGTCATCAACCTCAAGACGGCCAAGGCGTTGAACCTGACTGTCCCACAGTCATTGCTCTTGCGTACAGATGAGGTGATTGAGTGATGGGGTCAACCAAGTGAACATCCTGGCCGTTCGGCGCAGTTCGTCAACGTCCGCTTCTCCAGTCCATGACAGGCAGCAACGGGTCGTCAGCAGTCATTTGTGAACGTCAGCAATCGGCCACGAGCGGTCATAGCCCATTGCGCTCAAAAGCGGCCGCTCACGGTCGGGGAAGTCGCCGCGAATATGTAGTATGGTTGCACTTCCTTTCGTCGCCACCGTGAGCCCATGAATCGTCGCACCGCTCTGGCAGTGCTCGGCGGCACGCTGTTTCTCGGCGGGACGCTCGTAGCGACGGCGCAATCCGCGAAGCGCATTCGCCGAGTCGGCGTCTTGGGGCTGGGAGCGCCGCCAGGCATTGCAGACAGTCACCGGCTATGGACGCTATGGGCGCCCGTGCGCGAGCTCGGCTGGATCGACGGCCAAAATCTAATCGTCGAACGGCGCTACGCAGGCCGTAACGAGGAGCTACTGCGGTCGTACGCCGAGGAACTCGTTCGCCTCAACGTGGAGATCATCTTGACGAACGGCACGCCTGCGGCCATCGCGGCGAGGAATGCCACGACGCGCATCCCAATCGTCATGATATCCTCTGGCGACCCTGTCCGCGCCAGTCTCGTCGCGAGTCTTGCCAAGCCCGGCGGCAATATCACCGGCTATTCCATCGTTTCCACGGAGCTCGACGGCAAGCGTCTGGCGGTTCTGCACGATATCGTGCCGACCGTGCGACGGGTCGGCGTGCTCGTCAACCCGACCAATTCGACATTTGAGATCGCGCGCAAGGAAAACGAACGGGTGTACGGACTGCTTGGTATGCAACCGATCTTTGTTAACGTCGCCGCGGCGAGCGAACTGGAAAATGCAGTTGCCGAAGCGGCGCGACGAGGGTCGCAAGCGCTAGATGTTGCACGAGACAGCCTATTTAGCACGAATGGCGTCCTAATCATGCAGGCGGCTCTCCGGCATGCGCTCCCGACTTCTGTTGGCGACAGGGATTTGCTGCAGGATGGCGCGTTGCTATCTCTTTCGATCGACGAGGACGAGACAGCGCACGCCATGGCGTACTTTCTCGACAAGATTTTGCGAGGGGCGAAGCCGGCCGACCTTCCGGTGCAACAGCCGACCAAGTTCCTGCTCGGGATCAATCTCAAGACGGCCAAGGCGCTTGGACTGACGATCCCGCAATCGCTGCTGGTGCGCGCGGACGAGGTGATCCATTAGTCGATCGTCTTGACGTTGATCGCGGTTGAACGTCCGGTTTTCGCAGGACGGTAGGGCGGTTCGGGTCGATAGCAGTCATTCGAAGTCCGAAGTGCTCAGCCGTCGCACATCGAGGATCACTCAAGAGCTGCGCGTAAGGCGTCAATGTGGCGAACGCTACGCCGCGTCATCCGAAGCACTAAGAACGAAGCTCAAGGTGGTCGCACCCGGGGCCAAGGGCTAAGTGCTTCGCCTCCCGGACGCGCATAACTGGGTCGCATCTCGATTCGGGGGAAGCGCATGATGCACCGAATTGCAATTTTCACTCTGCTACTTCCGTTCATCACGATCGAACCGGCGGTCGCTGGATTCGATGAGGGTTTGGACGCATACAGAAGTGGGGACTACGCCGCTGCATTGATCGAATTGCAGCCGCTCGCGGATCAGGGTCACCCCGCAGCCCAGGCTGTCCTGGGCGAAATGTACCTAACCGGGAGGGGTACGCGGCAGGACGATCTGCAGGCGCTCGCGTGGTACCGCAAGGCAGCCGAACAGGGACTTGCAATTGCCCAAAACAGCCTGGGGGTCTTGTACCAAGGTGGTCGCGGTGGCGTGCCGCGAGACGATCAGCAGGCGGTCGCGTGGTATCGCAAGGCGGCCCAGCAGGGCTATGAACGCGCCCAAGACAACCTCGGCAATATGTACCTCAATGGCCATGGCGTCCCGCAGGACGATAGGCAGGCCGCGGAGTGGTATCGCAAAGCGGCCGAGCAAGGCTACGCACCTTCCCAACACGACCTTGCCACTCTGTATCTCAAAGGCCGAGGCGTCCCGCAGGACGATGGACAATCAGTTGTATGGTATCGGAAGGCGGCGGAGCAAGGCTACGAACCAGCCCAACACAACCTCGGCTTCAGTTACTTCAACGGCCGGGGTGTACCGCAGGACGATCAGCAAGCAGTGGAGTGGTATCGCAAGGCGGCCGCACAGGGCTTTGCGGCCAGTCAAAACAACCTCGGGGTCATGTACCAAGGTGGCCGCGGTGGCCTGCCCCAGGACGACAAGCTCGCTGCGGTGTGGTATCGCAAGGCGGCGGAGCAAGGCATCGCCGATGCGCAAATCAACCTCGGCAATCTGTACCACAGCGGCCGAGGCGTGCCGCGGGATGATTCGCTGGCCTACCTGCTCTTCAATTTGGCAGCTTTGTCGGGAGATAAAACTGCTGCGAGCAATCGGACCGATATTGCGCAGAGCCTTTCACCCAAGCAAATCGAGAAAGCGAACGAACTCACGAAGATGTGGAAGCCGGGCACTCCGCTCCCAACGCCTAGCGAGACAACGAACAAGTGAACGCTAGATGTCCTGATCGGAATTGGAGCTAACAGCGTTGTCCGACAGATTTGAATTGCATTTCAGTCCCCCGTGCCAGTGCCCCCAATGGGCCTCCCTCTCGGCGCGGCAATTCAAAGTCCGAAGCACTTAGCCGGCGTACGTCGAGCCCAGGCAAGGGAGCCTACCTGAGACGCTGAGTGTTGTACTGAGAAGCGAGTCCGGCTATCTCGTACGGGGCCCGAAGCACTTGGCTCGAAGCACGGAGCACTTTGAACGACGTTGAAGGTGCGGGTAAAGTGGCTGCATGACCAACGCCGCTTCACCTCAGCGAACTGCACTGCTCGCCGGTGCGACCGGCCTCGTCGGTCGCGCGCTCTTGTCCATGCTGCTTGCGAGCAATCACTACCGCTGTGTGCATCTCCTCCTGCGGCGCACGCCGGTGGACATCAAGACCGGCGCAAAGCTGAAAATTCACCAAGTCGACTTCGCGCAGCTGCCCGCGCCATTGCCCGCCGTTGATGACGTGTTCATCGCGCTCGGTACGACAATCAAGGTAGCGGGCTCGGAAGCAGCCTTTCGCCAGGTGGACTTTGACTTCGTGGTGAATGTCGCACGAGGCGCCAGGGCTGCGGGGGCGACGCGATTGGCCGTCGTGTCGGCGATCGGCGCCGATGCAAAGTCGCACATCTTCTACAACCGCGTGAAAGGCGAGATGCAGGCCGCCATCGCGGAGCTCGGCTTCTTTGCAGTGGTGATCGCGCAACCATCATTGCTGCTGGGCGATCGAGGTGCCTTAGGGCAGCCGGCACGCAGCAGTGAAATTTGGGCGGCCCGCTTGCTTGTGCCGCTCGGTTGGCTCATGCCCAAGGCAGTGCGGCCGATTCCAGCCCGCACGGTGGCGTCCTCGCTTCTTGGGGCAATTCTCGATGCGAAGCCTGGCATTCGCATACTCAAATCGGAAGCCATGCAGTAACGAACCCTAACTAGGTAATGCGCGACGGTGATCGCCGTTGCAGCCGGTAAATTGACTCGACATTAGTAGTCACTTTGTATGACGTCCAAGGTGCTCAGTGCGTCATGCTAGGTGCTAGCGATGAGCTATTACACCATCCGCGCCCGCCAGCTCGTAATCGCCAATTTCGGGTCGATTTCCCTATGTTGGCCTGCCTCACTCGAGATGACCGCGGTCCTATCACCTGTCGAGCTTTTTCAAGAGCCCGAACCAAACACGCCGAGAGCCGTGACCGTCGGGCCCGTCGAGATCGATATCGATGGCTTAAGCGGAAAACTAACTGCTAGACCGAGAGATCGTATCCCGCTCGCGGGCATGCGCGCGACCACGCCGGTCGGGGAGTTAACGATACGTGGCAACAACGCGACAATCCAAAGTAGCGTGAACTCGCTCGACGAAGTATTAGCGTGCGCGGACTATCTGAGCACCAACGTCGCTCGATACATAAGTTGTCGAGGTAGGTCTATTCGTCGACGTAGTTTCGATATCCGGCGCCCTAGCCGGCCATCGTCTCTCGCTGCTGTACCCGGGAGGTAGCTACGGATTGACGTTGCTTGCGATGGCGGGCGACTATCGAGAAAGGGCAATCGAACGCGCGTTGGCAGGGCCACCTCCTGGTTCCGAATCGTTTCCGCGCTTCGCGGTGAGTTGTTTCTACTACCACCAGGCATTGCGACTGCAATCGCCTCAAGAAGAAGTTCGGGCCGCGCGGCGTGCTTCACTTCTGGGCAACGGACAAGGACGACGCAACGGAGGAACCGCGCTGGGGTCGGGTCGGCAAGCAGAAGGTCGAGGACACCGGGCCCTTGACCAAGAAACGCATGGAAACGATCGACGAGGAGATCACCAATGGCGCGCTCGCGTGGATGGAGAAGCAGGCCAAGGCGGACAAGCCCTTCTTCCTCTGGTACAACGCCACGGCCATGCACCTGCGTTCCCACGTCGCTGAAAAGAATATCGGCAAGAGTGGCCAAGACCCCTACAGCGATCGCATGGTCACCCACGATGAGCAGATCGGCCAGATGCTCGCCAAGCTCGATGAGCTGGGCATCGCCGACAACACGATCGTCATGTATTCCACCGACAACGGAACGATGAACGACACCTGGCCGGATGGCGGAAGCACGCCGTTCCGCAGCAACAAGGACACCAACTGGGAGGGCGGCTGGCGTGTGCCGTGTGTCATCCGCTGGCCGGGCAAGATCAAGGCTGGCACGTGGCTGAACGGTATCGTTTCCCACATCGACATGTTTCCGACATTGCTTGCTGCGGCCGGCAATCCGGACGTTACCAAGCAACTCCTCGACGGCTGCAAAGTCGGCGCCAAGACTTTCAAGGTCCATCTCGACGGCCACAACCAGATTCCCTACCTGACGGGCGAGGTGAAGGACAGTCCGAGAAACGACGTCTTCTACTTCAGCGATGACGGTGACGTCATGGCGGTCCGGATTGGCGACTACAAGTGCGTCCTGGCCGAGCAGCGCGCAAAGTCGACGTTTGTCTGGATGGAACCGCTGGTGAAGCTTCGGATGCCGAAGATCTTCCACCTCCGTCGCGACCCGTTCGAGCGGGCCGACTTCAACTCAGAAACCTATTGGGACTGGTATATCAATCACATTTTCCTGATTTACGAAATGCAGGAGCTAGTGTCTGGGCAGATCGGAGACTTCGCCAAGTTCCCGCCGCGGCAGAAACCCGCTTCCTTCAACCTCGACGAAGTGCTGGCGCAGGTTTCCACGCACGCTCACGGCTGACGCGCGGCTTTCCCGATCTGACGGCGACAAGGCACCCGCCCGACGGTTCGCCCTGCACGACTGGATGTAACCGACCCATGCATGGTTCAATCCGTGCATGGGTCTTTTTCTTGCGACGCACGCGCCATGAAAAAGCAAGCTTCTGCGGCACCATTTTGCTCGATGCCAAAACGCACCTGCAGAAAAGTCGGACTGCAAAGGTCGTTCATTGTCGCAATGGCATTTTCGTGCCTCGTCGCCGCGTGCGCCGTCCCAGTTGCGCGACTGCCTGTCGTCGGCGACCAGCGCCCAGAAGGATTCCCTGTCAGCTATTACCTGCAACTCTCGCAGCGTGGTGGCGAGGTGTTGCAGATCGATGCGACTCAGTCGCTGATTGTCATCGAGGTGCGACGGGCTGGATCCCTCGCCAACCTGGGTCACGATCATGTCATTGCAAGCCATGACGTACAGGGCTACGTCGCGCCAAACGAAGGCAGGGCCGATTTCTACATTCGACTTGACCAGTTGGTCGTAGACGAACCCAAGCTGCGCACCGAGGCGGCGTTCGACACGCAGCCATCCGAATCGGCGATCGCGGGCACCCGTGAAAATATGCTGCGGCAATTCAATGCCGAGACGCACCCGTATGCCGTGGTATCCGTGGAGCGGGTCGTCGTCGACGCCGCGGGTAGCCAACTCGATATCTCGTTAGCGCTCAACGGAGTCACGCGCGCCGTGCGCGTTCCTGCGAAGATCGAGCGGACCGCGGGTCAAGTCATCGTCACCGGGCGCGTCACGCTCGCGCAGACTGCCTTCGAGATCACCCCCTTTTCAATTCTCGGTGGTGCCCTTCAGGTACAGGACCAAGTGGATGTGCGTCTCGCGATTCGCGCGCGCTCTCTGCAGCCGTGATCCGACCTAGATCGTAAGGTCGCCACTAGCCTCTAAGGATTTTCCAGGTTTAGTGGCGATAGCCTTTCACACGAACCTTGAAGCTCATCGCCGGACCTGGCGTGGGCGCGGTCTTGGTCTTGAGCACGTAGCCGGGTGATTCCAATTCCAGATCGAGCTTGTGGAACACACGCGCCATCGACAGTGCCATCTGCACTTCGGCCAGGCTCTTGCCCAGGCACGTGTGCGGGCCGCGACCGTAAGGTGAGTACACGCCGGGCTGCAGATGCTCGGCGCGCGGCTTCTGATAACGGTCGATGTCGAAGGTCTTGGCCTTGGGCCAGTATTCATCCATGAAGTGCGGCACGCTGGTGCCGACGTAGATCATCTCGCCCTCATAAATCTGATGGCCTTCGAACACGAAGTCTTTGTTGGCGGTGCGCATCTGTGCGACGGCGATCGGGTAGAGACGCATCGTTTCCATGATCGCGCCATTGAGTGCGGGCAGCTTCCTGAGCAGACCTTCTTCATCCAGTTCGCCAGCTGCGAACAGCTCATCCACTTCCTTTAGCACGCGTGCCTTGACTTCCGGATGCTTGAGCACGGAGTAAACGACGGCGGAGGTCGTGTTGGCGACGGTGTCGAGGCCCGCAACGTATGGGCCCGTCAGAGACAGGATCAGATCGCTCTCAGGCATCTTCTCCGGCGTTTCGATGTGCGCCGCCATGATGTCGTCGATCAGGTTGCGATCTTCCGGCTTAGTCGTGGCATAGCGCGCTTTGGCGTCCGTGATCATCTTGTAGCCCAGCTCCATGACCTTGCCCTTGGCCTTCTTGTATGCAGGGCGCTTTAGCAAGATCCTGGGGCGTTGACGCGTGACCAGCACGTTGAGGATGTAGATGATCGCGGTGCGGATGTCCTTTACATATTCCAGCGGCGCCGCGCCGGTGAGAATAGTGCCGAGCTGATCGACGACCATGTACTGCATGGCTTCGACAACCGGCACTTCCTTGCCTACGGGCCAATCGCGCGTGAGCGAGCCGTCGGTGATCGCGATGAGTTCGTTGTAGCGGCCCTTGATCGATTCCTTGGAATAGCCATTGCGCATGATGTCGCGCAGTTCCTTGTGGCTGTCGCCGTCTTCGCCGGTGAGCATGCGCTTGGCGCCGAACTCGCCCGATCAGGCCTTCCCAGAATTCCTTTGAGCGAAGGCAATCCTTGCCAGCGCGCGTGCCCATGAAGTTGGCGGCTTCAACGCCGGAGATCAGGACGTATTTCTCGCCGAGAATGCTGAGGCGACACACTGGACCGTAAGTGCGGTAGCAGTGAACGAAAAAATCCGCCGGTCCCTTGACCATGCCGAAAAGGCTGCCCAGAAACGGAAGTCCGCGCACTCTGAGGCGTCTTTTTTAGCGCAGTGGTGTCCTGAGGTAGCGCTCATGGCAATCCCGCCGGCTGATTCGATGGTTCGCGCGGCTCGTCCCGACGTAAGGGTCCGCGGACACTATAATCCCGCACGATCTGAAACACCCGCGTGCTGTCTCGAATTCTCTGCACTCTCTGAAATTGGAGTGTTCGACCCGACGGAGCCTGAATCGATGAATGCCCACTCAAGAGTCGCCAGCCGGGCGCTCGCGGTTGCGACGGTGCTGACGATTCTGGCAACGCATTGTCCCCCGCTGCAGGCGCAGACGGCCCCCGTCGCTCCGCTCTCGACGGGCCCCCGCATCGGGCTCGCGCTGTCGGGCGGCGGAGCCCGCGGCATTGCGCATGTGGGCGTGCTGAAGGTCCTCGACGAGTTGCGCATCCCGATCTCGTGCGTGACGGGCACCAGCATGGGCGCGGTCGTTGGGGCGACGTTCGCGGCGGGCCGGACGCCGGCGGAGATGGAGAAGCTCGTCCTCGAGGCCAACTGGGAGGAGATCTTCCGCGACAAGCCCCCGCGTGGAGAAATCGCGGTCCGGCGCAAGATCGACGACTACAAGACGCTGTTCGCGCCCGAGTACGGCGTCACCGATGGCGGGCTGTCGCTGCCCAAGGGCGTGCTCGCCGGGATCGCGATCGAGTCGGAATTCCGCTCGATGGTGACGCCGGCCTTCGGCATCACCGACTTTCGGCAGCTTCCGATACCGTTTCGCGCGATAGCCACCGACATCGAGACGGGCCACGAAGTCGCGATCTCCAGCGGCAGCCTGGCGCAGGCGATGCGCGCGAGCATGTCGGTGCCCGGGGCGATGTCGCCGGTCGAGATCGACGGGCGGCTGCTCGTCGACGGCGCCATCTCCAACAATTTGCCGATCGACCAGGCGCGCAAGCTCTGCGCCGACGTCGTCATCGCGGTCAACATTTCGACGCCCTCATTGACGCGCAAAGAGATCACCTCGGCGTACTCGGTCGTGGCCCAGCTTCTCAACTTTCTCGGCAAGCAGACGGTCGACGAGCAGCTCAAGAGCCTCACGGACAAGGACGTGCTGATCGCGCCGGACTTGGGCGACGTTTCCACGGTCACGTTCGACCGCTCGAAGGACGCCATCCGCATCGGCGAAGAGGCCACGCGCGCGCTCGCCGACAAGCTCCGGCGCTACAGCCTTCCGCCGGAGCAGTATGCGATGGTGCGGGCACGCCAGGTAGCCGAGCCGAAGATGCTCGGCGCTGTCGACGAAATCCGCATCGAGGGATTGTCGAAGACGAACCCGGCAGTCGTGCGCGAGCTGGTCGAGAGCAAGCCAGGCGAGCCGCTCTCCGAGGAAAAGATCGGCGCGGACATGCGCCGCATCTTTGGCACCCGCGACTACGAGAGCATCGACTACCGGATCGTCGGTGGGGATGTCGGCCCTCGCGCGATGGTTATCGCGCCGAAGGAGAAGTCGTGGGGGTCCGATTACCTGCGCTTCGGTATCGGACTCGCCAGCGATTTCCAGGGCGACAACCAGTTCAACGCCCTCGTCCAGTACCGGAAGAGCTGGCTCAACCGGCTGGGGGGCGAATGGACGACCGAGGCGCAGATCGGCCAGAACACTCACGTGTCCACCGAGTTCTACCAGCCGTTCAACGAGGAGGGCCAATGGTTCATCGCGCCCAACGCACTGATCGGACAGCAGACGCGCGGCGTGTTCGTGGGACATGACAAGGTCGCCAATTACCTGATCAGTACCGGGGAGGCTGGCGTCGATGTCGGCACGAATTTGGGGACGTGGGGCCAGCTGCGTACCGGTGCCGTCTGGTCGAAGGTCTTCGCAAGGGTCGACACCGGTTCGCCCGTCCTGCCTACGGTGCGCGAGACGACCGCGGGACTGCGCGCGGCGCTCTTCGTCGACCAGACCAACACCGCCTGGTTCCCGTCGGACGGTTACGGATTCATCGGAACGGCGTACGCGGCAATGACGTCGTTCGGATCGGCGCTAAACTATCAGCGTCTCGAAGGGACTGCGCGCGGCATCCACAGCTGGGGGCCCAACGTGCTCAACGTCGCCGTCAGCGGCGGCACGGCGCTCGGATCAGACATGCCGGCCTACGAGTCCTTCACGCTTGGCGGACCACTGCGGCTGTCGGGCTACCGCATCAACGAGTTCTCCGGCCGCGATTACGCATTCGGCCGGCTGATGTACTACCGCCGGATCTTTTCGCTACCGGATATCCTTGGATCGGGACTCTACCTCGGCGGATCGGCGGAAGTCGGCCGCATCAGTAACCGATTCGACAACTCACCGTCGCAGGGCACGCTTTGGTCCGGATCGGCGTTCCTCGGTGCGGATACGTTCCTCGGGCCGGCGTACCTGGGTCTCGGCTACGGCGGAGCCGGCAACTGGAGCCTCTACCTGCTGCTCGGTGCGCCATAGATTGAGATCGCAGTCGATGGACAGCCGCTGACCAGCCGCTTCTGCACGTTGCCGCTGCGTGAGGGCGCGCGTCCGGATCCGAACGCACCGATCGCGTATCAAGGCCGGAACCAGGCATTGCCCGACCACAAAATACACCGCGGTCGTCCCTGGGCTGTGCGCCACATCGATCCCGGCGTGCATCCCGAACTTGCTTGCCAACTCGTAGCGGAAGCCCACGCCTCCGCTGCCGACATTCTGCGTGGCGACGAAGGTCTCCCGATTGGTTCGAGTCGTGCCGGCGCCGCCAAAGGCAACGACGCTCCAGCGGCCGAAGAATTGCCAGCGCGCCTCGACCTCGAGCGACGCCGCCTGGTCGCCCTGATAGCGCATCGCGGCCACGCCGCGCAGTTGCACGAAGGGCCTGAGGAAAAAGGGCGTGCCGTCCGACGACCACGCATAGTTCGCGCGCGCTCCAAGCGTCACGTTGTGGGCAATCGGATGCCAGCCGATGAGCACCTGCTGGAAGCGTTCGAAATCTTCACTGGCGCCCAGCGCTTCGCGCGAGGCAAGAAGCGAAGACTCGGCATAGATGCCACGGGTAGGCGTGAACACGTTGTCGCGCGTGTCGAACTCCACAACGGCGGTGGGCGCCGAGATCGTCACACGGATCCGGTCAGCGAGCGGCTGGAAGGTTGCGGACTCGCGTGGCTTGGGGTCGACGTTGGCATACACATAGCGCACGCCGAGCGCCCACGGCGACTTGGGTGCGAGTTGCCAGTTCGCCTGTCCGACCGCGGCAGCGAATTGCAGCGAATAGCGCACGCCTTGGTTGACTGAGGACGACGCGCTCCCGAGTCCGTAGAAATCGAGATTGAATTGCCCGGTACCGGCGCCGACGAGCGTGCGCAGGCGACCGTCGAACCATCTGCTGGCATCGCCGCCGAACGCGCCCCACGTGCCGTTTTGCGTGGCAAATGCGCCTACGCCCGATATGTCGGGCCGCGACCAACCTTCGTCGCCTGCCTCCGGGCGCGGACGGAGGAACATGCCGGAGATACCGCCGCCGTAGCCGACCGCTGGCTCGGTCACGATGATAGGGATGGGCAGGAAGCCGCGCGGGTCCTCGAGAAAGTAACTGAGATCGAGCTGACCATCCTGCGGATCGAAGAAGCGCGCCTTTCCAGTACGCGCTGCGTCGACGTTCGCGGCGTCAGAAACGACCTCCGCCCCTCGCAGCGGGTCGAGAATCGTTTGGGCGATTGCTCCGGAAGTGCCGAGCACGAGCAGGAGCAACAGACAGAGCCGTCTCATCGAGTTTCCAGTCCTAGCAGCATGCAGGTACTATCTGGTCACAACAATGGCCTGACGTGAACTGAGGTGAAATCCGGAAGGCCCGGCGCGTCTGTGATCTGCATGGGAGAAAGAACATGTCCAAGCGCATATCGCTGTCCGCGACTATCGCACGTAGCCTGCTCGCGCTTTCCCTGTTTTCCGGGGGCGCTGTGGCCGACGACGCTGCGAAGGCCGCGCCGCATTGGTCGGGGCTGCCGATATGGGGTCCGGAAGCGGAGGCGAGGGGCTATCAAATTCCACTTCCGTTCGGAATCGGCATTACGGCCTACTCGGCTCGACAGCCGGTGAACATTCAGGATCTGCGGTTGGGATTCAGGGGAAAGGACCCGGTATCGGTCACGAATTTCCTGCAGATCAATACGGTCGACACGTCGCAACAGAACCTCTCTGCAAAGCTCGACGTGCTCGTGTTCCCATTTCTCGACGTCTACGCCCTCCTCGGATATACCACGGGAACAACCAACGGACTCATCCAGGTTCCCAGTGAGCCCATCCTGGGCATCATCGAGCCCAGGCAACTGCAGCTCAACGCGGCCTTCAATGGCCCGACCTACGGCCTAGGTTTCACCCTTCAAGGAGGTGCCAAGATCAGCGACTGGCGGGACCTGACCGCGATCGTGGTGGCCGACTGGAACCGCACCCAGACGAAGCTGTCGTTCGAAAACGAAAGCCTGATCGCAAACACGAAGCCGATAGCTACGGTCTTCTCGGCAAGGCTCGGATTGCATGGCATCGCCAGCCCGTCCCTGGGCGCGGCGGTCTGGATCGGTGCGATGCATCAGAAAATCCAGCAGACGGTCGCCGGCAGCGTTGCCAATTCGGATCTTAAATTCGAGGTGGTCCAATCGCCCGAGCAACCGTGGAACACGCTGCTCGGCGGCCTGATCGAGTTCGGCAAGGCCGGCTATGTTCTCCTCGAGGGTGGCCTCGGCGCTCGCAAGTCGATCCTCGCGGCGGGCGTGTACCGGTTCTGATCGCGTTGCGGGAAGTTAACCCGCTCCGCTGGGCGCTCAGCGCGCGAGCGGGCTCAAGTCGGAGATCGCGGCGCGGGGGAAAGAGCTTTGCGACGAAGTATCTCCGCGCGCATCTGACCGAACTGGCGGCGGGTCTCGGCGGCGATCAAGGAAGGCCCGATCACCGGTGGCACCCAGATCTTCGGCACGAACTGGCCGTGATTGGTGATTCGAGCGAAGCCGTTGCTCTCCATGACCTTGGTGGTGAATTCCGATGATTCAAGATCCCCGCTGATCATTCGCGAGCGGATCTCGCGATACGGAGTCAGGACGATTTCGCGGACGTTCTCGAAGGAGAACGTCAACGGTCCGCGCGTCGCGGTGCCCTTCTGAAAGACCGTGAGCGTGTCGCCGGTGCGGGAGATCACCTTGCTCTGCTCAAGATTGGTCACGAACTTGGCCATGTGGTCGTAGTCGGTCATCACCTGCCACGCTTCCAGCGCGCGTCGCTTCGACCGGCATCGCGACGTCGACGACGATGGCGCGGCCGCGCTGCTCGACATGCACTTCGATGTCGCTGTCGTCCGTAGCGCATACGCCGGGCGCGCTCGAGATCGCGAGCGCGCATGGCAACCACCACCGCCATAGCTTCATCGTTGCTCGAGTCGCGATTGAGGCGTTTGACGGTCTTCTTCCATCAGCAGCGTCTGGATGTCGTTCAGGACTGTCCGCGGATACAGGAACGTCGAGGTGTAGATCTCGCGCACGTCGCCGGCGCGGTCGATCAGGAACACCTTGAGCACGTGCGACAGCTCACGGTGTGGGCGGGAGCCCGAGCGATCGTACGTGATCATGACGTCCTGGCCGAATCCCTCGACCAGGGGCATGAGCTCGCGCGCCGAGGCGGCCGTTAGAAAGTACCAGCGCAGCCCGCCTCCCTGGTCCACCGCGCGACTTCCAGCGTAACGCCGCATCACTTCCGGCGAGTCGCGCGCCGGATCGAACGACAGCGTGACGAAGCGCACCTTGCCGCGTAGCGCGGGCGTGGCGGTGATCGCTTCCTTCAGCGCATCGAACACGCGGTAGGCGAGGGGACAGCCTTCCGGGTCGGTGCATGTCGTGTAGATGAACCCCAGCAGCGTGATCTGGTCGCGCATGTACGACGACAGCGCCTGCGGGCGCCCGTCGATGCCAAGCACCCGGCCGTCGGGCGCGGCCATGATGCGGTGTAGTGTGTAGGTCCCCGGCGCCGGCGGGACGAAATCCGGCTCGACCGGCGGTTCGCCGGAATGCGCGGCGGCGATCGGCGCACTGCCGAGCGCGGCAAGCAGCGCGATCGCTCGCGCCGCGCGGAAAATAGCTCGCTTGCGGCTCACCCGCCGGCAGCCGCCGTGCGCAGAGCCTTCGAGCCGAGCTTCATGTGATGGGCGCGGCCCAGTTTCTCCTTGGTGAAATCGACCTCGAAGGTCTGCGTCAGCTCCTTGCCGTCCCATGCGAAGCCGCGCAGGAATTGCTCGTTGTCCGCGCCGCCCTTGTCCCAGTTGGCGAGCAGCGACGAGGTGATGTACAGGCGCTTGCCGTCCCAGCTCTGCGAGATCATGTTGACCTGCTTGCCGGTGACTTTCTCGTAGGTCTGCTTCGGCGCCTCGGGGTTGGACAAGTCGAAGTAGCGCGTCTTGCCGTCCATGAACGTGTTCACCCAGAGTCCCTTGCCGTCGCGCGTGATGCTGATATCGACCGGCAGCGGGATGGCCGCCGGATCGCCGATCGTGGCGACATCCTTGGCGACCCACTCGCCCTGGGCATCCTGCTTGACCAGCCACAGCTTCGAGGTCAGCGCCGACGCGGTGATCGCCCAGTTGTCGTTGGGATTGAGCGACCAGCGGATCTCGAGCGGCGCGCCGGGCACGGCGAGCACCTTGGTCGGCTTGATCGCCTTCAGGTCCCACACGACCATGGTATTGCCGAATTTTTTCATCGCCTCGGCGTCCTTCACCACGCTCGCCGAGCGGCCGCATGTAGTTGTTGTAGCCGGTGAAGCTCGAGGTCAGCATCACGTTCTTTTTCGGGTTCACCGCCAGATCGTAGCCGTAGCCGTCGCCGCCGCCGCTGGTTGGCATCGCATAGGAGTCCAGCTGCTTGCCCTGGTTGTTGTACAGCGCCATGCCCGTCACGCCGCTCTTGTCCTTGGTGTTGGACAAGGTCCTGGACCAGCATCCGGCCCGGCAGCGCGTAATAGGTATGCGGCCCGAGATAGCCGGACTTGTCGCCGAGGTCGGTGATGGTCTGCGCGAGCTTCGGTTTCGCCGGGTTGGTGGCGATATCGAACACCCATATCCGGTTGTCGGACAACCCGCCGGCCCAGATGTGACGGCGATCGTCGGTGAGTCCCATGTGATGCGCCTCGGCGCGCGCGCCGGTGGAAACCGAGTGAATCACCTTGCCGTAGCCCTTCGACTTGGGATTGACGTCGATGGTCACGAGCTTGTCGGAGCCGTCGCCGAGTCCCTCCACGCCGAGTGTCCAGACGTAGACGTAGTCTTCCTGCCCCTTGATCAGCTTGGAGATGTAGGGCGAGTTGCAGGTCTCGTCTGCCCGTGCCGCAGTCGCACACCACAGGCAGACCAAGACGAGCGCCGCGAGGGCGCGAACAACGCTTCTCTGGTCCATGCTTCCTCCCGTCATGGTGGCCGGCGTACGTCTTGCCGGACGGTTCATCTTACGCCTAAGCGCGCCGACGCCCCGGGTGGGTTCGGAGGCGGGGACGCGGTGACTCGGAGGTTGTGCTCGCACGCGGCGCGGCCCTTGCCACGCCGCAAGCGCCGACCCGAAGCCATCCCCCTGTCAGGGGGACGAAAAAAAGCCGGGCACGAAGCCCGGCTTTTTGGTCAATCGCGCTCTTTCAGGCGATCAGACCGCTTGAATATTCGATGCCTGCTTGCCCTTGGGGCCCGTCGTGACTTCGAACGAGACCTTCTGTCCTTCCTTCAGGGACTTGAAACCCGGCATGTTGATCGCCGAGAAATGCGCGAAGAGATCTTCGCCGCCACCATCGGGAGTAATGAAGCCAAAGCCTTTGGCGTCGTTGAACCACTTCACAGTGCCTGTTGCCATGTTAGCCAATCCTCAAATCAAAAAATAATCGGGTCGAACCCGGCCGATGTTTCGATCAAGGACAGGAAAGTACGGCTTTTCGGCGACAGCGAAGCAGCCGGACAGGTCGCGCTTTAGTACTTGAAACAAAACACGTTGCGCACTATACCCACTTAAGGGTGTGGGGTCAAACGCCGCAAAACGGGCAAAAACAGGGGTTTTGAAGGGTTGGCGCCCGCGGTTTTCAGCGGCCCAGCTCGGCGCGGACGATCGCCGCGCCCGGCCCCCAGCGCCTCCAGCTTGGCGCGGGCCACGTTCCGGGGCAGCGGGACCATCCCGCAATTGGTACAGGCCTGAAGATGCTCGGCCGGGACGTGCCGAAGCGCGGCGCGCAGGGTCGAGGCGACCTCCTCGGCGGTCTCCACCTGCTCGGTGGCGACGTCGATCGCGCCGACCAGGACATCCTTGCCGCGCAGCATGCCGACGAGCTCGAGCGGCACGTGCGAGTTGGCGCATTCCAGCGACACCTGGTCGATCGACGAGCGGGCCAGCAGGGGAAAGGTCTGCTCGTACTGGCGCCACTGCCCGCCCAGGGTCTTTTTCCACTCGTTGTTGGCCTTGATCCCGTAGCCGTAGCAGATATGGACGGCGGTCTTGCACTTGAGCCCCTGGGCGGCGCGCTCGAGGGCGGCGACGCCCCAGTCGCGTACCTCGTCGAAATAGACGTTGAACGCCGGTTCGTCGAACTGCACGACGTCGATGCCGGCCTCCTCGAGCGCTTTTGCCTCCTCGTTGAGGATCTCGGCGAAGGCCCAGGCCAGCTTCTCCCGGCTCTTGTAGTGCGCATCGTAGAGCGTGTCGACCATGGTCATCGGCCCCGGCAGGGTGAATTTCACGCGCCGGGCGGTCTCGCCGCGCAGGAAGCGCGCATCGTCGACGAACACCGGGCCGCGGCGGGCCACGGGCCCGACGACCATCGGGACGTCGGCGTCGTAGCGGTTGCGGATGCGCACGGTCTTCTTGTGTTCGAAGTCGACGCCGTCCAGGCTTTCGATGAACGTGGTGACGAAGTGGCGGCGCGTCTGCTCGCCATCGCTGACGATATCGATGCCGGCGCGCTCCTGGTCGCGCACGACCAGCCGGACCGCGTCGCGCTTGGCATCGACGAGCTTGTCGCCTTCGACCAGCCACGGCGCCCAGAGCTGATTCGGCGGCGCCAGCCAGGACGGCTTGGGCAGGCTTCCGGCGATGGTCGTGGGCAATAGATCGTGCATGGGGGTCTCGCAGCGGCGGTCGCGATGGTGCGGCGCACGCATTATAGCGATCGCACCGGCGTGGGCGCCGCGCCCCTTGACCCTGGGTTCGCGCACAAGTAATTTGGCGAACCCTTGCCCCTCCCCACCGGTCGGTCGTGCTCGTTGCGATCGATCGCCGCTTCGATTCCACGGAACATGCCGCGCGTTCTCTACACCGACCAGGATTATCCCGACGTGGAGCTCGAGCGCGCCCTGTTCGACGCCGCCGGCATCGAGCTCGCCGTCGCAAATCACCAGACCGAGGATGCCATCATCGACGGCCGGTCGGGATTTCGACGCCTTCCTCATCCAGTACGCACCGATCACCGAGCGCGTCGTGGCGGCGCTGCCGCGTCTGGGGCTGGTCAGCCGCATCGGCGCGGGTTTCGACACCGTCGACACCGCTGCCTGCGCTCGCCACGGCGTGTGGGTCGCCAATTCGCCCGACTACGGCGTCGGCGAGGTCGCGACCCACGCCTTGTCTCTCGCGCTGGCGCTGGTGCGAAACGTCGTCGGCTTCCACCGCGACATCCTCGCCGGACAATGGCACTACCTGTCGTCGGGGTCGCTGCGCCGCGTGAGCGACATGACGCTGGGCATCGTCGGGCTTGGGCGCATCGGCAAGCGCATGGCGCACGTCTCGCGCAACGTGTTCAAGCGGGTGATCGCCTGCGATCCATACCTGATCGACGGCGATTTCCCCGCGTATGTCGAGCGCTCCGACCTGGCCGGACTGTTCGCGCAGAGCGACGTGGTGAGCCTGCACACGCCGCTCAACGACGAGACGAGCGGGATGGTCGATGGCGCACTGCTCGGCCGGATGCGTCCCGGCTCGTACCTCGTCAACACCGCGCGCGGCGGCGTCGTCGACATCGACGGTTTGCTTAGCGCACTCGATAGTGGAATACTTGCCGGCGCTGGTCTGGACGTGCTGCCGGTCGAGCCCGTCGCCGACGTAAGACTGCTCTCGCATCCCAAGGTCATCCTTACGCCGCACGCCGCGTTTTTCAGCGCGCAATCGGCGGTCGACCTGCGACGCAAGGCGGCGCAGAACGTGGTGAGCTGGGTGAAGACCGGACGGCCGGATTACGTCGTCGTCGCCGGCAGCAGGAAGCCGGCGCCGTAGCGGGCGCCGGGAAGACGAGAGCGCAGCAACCGCCGATAGAGCGGTCAACCGAAGGAGGGGCATGGCCGCAGTCAGCATTCGAGCTGTAGAGAAGTATTTCGGCTCGACGCACGTCATCCGCGGCGTCGACATCGACATCGCCGACGGCGAGTTCTGCGTGCTCGTCGGACCTTCCGGCTGCGGCAAGTCGACGCTGCTGCGCATGCTCGCGGGGCTCGAGGAGATCACCCACGGCGAGATCAGCATCGGCGGCAGGGTGGTCAATCGCGTCGCGCCCAAGCAGCGCGACATCGCGATGGTGTTCCAGAACTACGCGCTCTACCCGCACATGACGGTGCGCGACAACATGTCGTTCGCGCTGATGCTCGCCAAGCAGTCGAAGGACGAGATCGCGGGCCGCGTGAAAAAAGCGGCGGACATCCTGGGCCTCGCCCAGCTCCTCGACCGCTATCCGCGCCAGCTCTCCGGCGGACAACGCCAGCGCGTGGCGATGGGACGCGCCATCGTGCGCGACCCGCAGGTGTTCCTGTTCGACGAGCCGCTGTCCAATCTGGACGCGAAGCTGCGCGTGCAGATGCGAACCGAGATCAAGGAGCTGCATCAGCGCCTGAAGACCACTTCGATCTACGTCACGCACGACCAGATCGAGGCGATGACCATGGCCGACAAGATCGTGGTCATGAAGGATGGCGTGGTCGAGCAGACGGGCGATCCGCTGACGCTCTACGATCGTCCGAACAACACCTTCGTCGCCGGCTTCATCGGCTCGCCGGCGATGAACATGGTGCCCGGCACCGTGCGCGTGAACGGCGGAGCGCCCAGCGTCGAGTTCGCAGGCGGCGTCAGCCTGCCGATGCCGCAGGGCGCCGTGGCCGACAACGGACAAAGCGTGCTCTACGGCATGCGGCCGGAGCATTGCCTGCTCGCTGACGAGGCGACTCGCTCGGCGGGTGGCCGCGCGCTGCCGGCGGATGTCGTGGTCGTCGAGCCGACCGGCGCCGATACGCAGCTCTACTGCCGCTTCAACGGCCAGGAGCTGACCACGCTGGTGCGCGATCGCGTGAGCTGCCGCGCCGGTGACCGCATTGGACTCAAGCCCGACCTCGCGCGCGCGCATCTGTTCGATGCCGCGAGCGGGGCCAGGCTCATCGTGTCGAGATAAAAGGCCGCGAAGGCCGCTCGAATTCAGTGACCTACCCTAGGAGGCGCAAATGAGTGATATCAAACGTCGTGATTTTCTGAAGACCGCCGCCGGCGTCGCCGCCGGCAGCGCGCTGGGCACCGGCGGGCTGCTCCTGCCCGCCGATGTCGCGGCGCAGACCTACAAGGCCGCGCCGGAAAAGGGCGCGAAGCTGCGCGTGCTGCGCTGGAAGCGCTTCGTGCAGGGCGACGAAGATGTCTGGGCAGCCAACACCAAGAAATTCACCGAAGCGACCGGCATCGAGGTGCGTGTCGATGCAGAGGGCTGGGAAGACGTGCGACCGAAGGCGGCGGTGGCTGCCAACGTCGGCAGCGGTCCCGACATCATCATCAGCACGATGGAGGACGCGCACCAGTATCCGGAGAAGCTGGTCGACGTGAGCGATCTCGCCAACTACCTGGGCAACAAGTACGGCGGCTGGTATGACGCAGCGAAGGCCTACGGCATGGAGGGAAAGAAGTGGGTGGCGATCATGATGGGCGCCGCCGGCGCCACGCTCGTCTACCGCGAGAGCCAGCTCAAGGCCGCGGGCTTCGAGACGGTCCCGAGGGACATGGCCGGTTTCCTCAAGCTGTGCCAGGCGCTGAAGGCCAAGGGCACGCCGGCCGGCTTCGCGCTGGGCAATGCCACCGGCGATTCGAACTGGACGTTCTGGCTGGTATGGGCTCATGGCGGGAAGATGGTCGACGCCAAGAACAACGTCGTGATCAACAGCCCGGAGACGATCGCTGCGCTCGAATATTCGAAGCAGCTCTACGAGACTTTCATCCCGGGCACGCTGTCGTGGCTCGACCCGAACAACAACAAGGCATTCCTCGACAACCAGATTTCGCTCACCAACAACGGCATCTCGATCTACTACGCGGCGAAGACGTCGCAGGACCCCAAGCTGCTGGAAATGGCTAACGACATCCAGCATTCCCCATTCCCGCTGGGGCTCGACGGCAAATCGCGCGAGCTCAACCTCGTGTTCCCGATGATGATCTTCAAGTACTCGAAGTATCCGAATGCGGCGAAGGAATACCTGCGCTTCATGATGGAAAGGGAACAGTACGTTCCGTGGCAGGAGGCGTCGATCGGATACGTATGCCACCCGCTCGCGGCCTACGAGTCGAGCCCGTTCTGGACGGCGGACCCGAAGAAGACGCCCTATCGCGATTGCATGAAGAACATGACGCCGAACGGTTACGCCGGCACACTCGGCTATGCGTCGGCGGCCGCGCAGGCGGACTTCATCATTCCCAACATGGTCGCCGAGGCGGCGTCGGGCTCGAAGACGCCGAAGGAAGCCGCCGAGCGCGCGCAGAAGCGGGCGGAGCGGTATTACAAGGTCTGATATTGCGTCGGCCCGGCGGACAAGCTGCCGCTGGAGTGCGGTGGTGGCGCCGGGCTGACGTAATATCTGCGCGCGTTCGAGTCGGCGCTGGTCGCGCCGCTCAACGCGCGCGTTTCCCACGCACTGCGTCCGATTTCCGGGTTCTCTCTTGAGCACCGTTCAAACCAGCGCGCTGTCGCGCGCGCTCGACAACCGCACCGTGCTCGGGCTGCTGTTCCTGCTGCCCGCGCGCGGCGCTGCTGTTGCTGTTCCTCACCTATCCGCTCGGCCTCGGCACGTATCTCGGCTTCACCGACCAGAAGATCGGGCGCAGCGGCGTCTGGGTCGGCCTCGACAACTACGAGTTCCTGTGGGGCGACGCGGTCACGCGGCTGGCGCTGTTCAACACGATTTTCTACACGACCGTCGCGAGCATCATCAAGTTCGGGCTCGGACTCTACCTCGCGTTGCTGCTCAACAAGCACATCCCGTTCAAGTCGTTTTTCCGAGCGGTGGTGCTGCTGCCGTTCATCGTGCCCACCGCGCTGTCGGCGATCGCTTTCTGGTGGATCTACGACTCGCAGTTTTCGATCATCAGCTGGGCCCTGGTGCGCATGGGCCTCATCGATCACTACATCGATTTTCTCGGCGATCCGTGGAACGCGCGATTCTCCGTCATTGCCGCCAACATCTGGCGCGGTGTGCCGTTCGTCGCGATCACGCTGCTCGCCGGCCTGCAGACGATCTCGCCGTCGTACTACGAGGCGGCAAGCCTTGACGGCGCAACGCCATGGCAGCAGTTCCGTCACGTCACCATGCCGCTGCTCACGCCGATCATCGCGGTGGTCATGACCTTTTCGGTGCTGATGACCTTCACCGACTTCCAGCTGATCTACGTCATCACGCGCGGCGGCCCCCTCAATTCGACGCACCTGATGGCGACCCTGTCATTTCAGCGCGCGATCTCGGGCGGCAACCTGGGCGAGGGCGCGGCGATCGCTACCGCGATGATCCCATTTCTCCTGGCGGCGATCCTGATCAGCTACTTCGGACTGCAGCGCCGCGCGTGGCAGCAAGGCGGGGCCGACAAATGACCACTGCGACCGCGACTCCGGACGTTTCCGACGTACAAGGCATGCATTATCTGGTCTCGCTGCCGCGACGAATCGTCACGATCTACGTTCCGCTTTGCGCGTTCCTTGTGGTGCTGTTGTTCCCTTTCTACTGGATGACGATCACCGCGCTCAAGCCGGATGCGGAGCTGTTGTCGCGCGAGGGGAATCCTTTCTGGGTCATCCAACCGACGCTGGTGCATTTCAAGAAGCTGCTTTTCGAGACCGCGTATCCGGACTGGCTTTGGAACACCATCCTGGTGTCGGTGGCGTCTACGTTCCTTTCCATCTTCTGCAGCGTGCTGGCGGCGTACGCGATCGAACGCCTGCGCTTCCGGGGCTCGCGCTATGTCGGCATGAGCATCTTCCTGGCGTATCTGGTGCCGCCGTCGATTCTTTTCATCCCCCTCGCGGCGATGGTTTACAAGCTCAACCTGTTCGACACGCGATTCGCACTGATTCTCACCTATCCGACGTTCCTGATCCCGTTCGGCACATGGCTGCTGATGGGCTACTTCAAGTCGATTCCGGTCGAACTCGAGGAATGCGCCCTGATCGACGGCGCCAGCCGCCTGCAGATCCTGGTCAAGATCATCCTGCCGCTCGCGGTGCCGGGACTGATTTCCGTCGGAATATTCGCCTTCACGCTTTCGTGGAACGAGTTCATCTACGCGCTGACCTTCGTGTCGTCGTCGGAAGTGAAGACCGTGCCGGTGGGCGTGGTCACCGAGCTGGTCGAAGGCGACGTGTATCACTGGGGATCGCTGATGGCGGGCGCGCTGTTCGGATCGCTGCCGGTGGCCATCCTGTACTCGTTCTTCGTCGAGTACTACGTTTCCGGGCTCACCGGGGCCGTCAAGGAGTAGCGGGCTGGTCTTGAATCGGGGGCGGGCGACCCCAAGTCGGCTACAATAGCCGTGAATTCACCATTCGATACCGAGGCGCGCACCATGAGCATCCAGGACACCATTCGCGAACAGGTAACCACCCATCCCGTCGTGCTCTACATGAAGGGCACGCCGCAGTTCCCGCAATGCGGTTTTTCGAGCGCGGCGGTGCAGATGCTGAAGGCGTCCGGCACCGAAAGCTTCTTTTCCGTCAACGTGCTCGCCGACCCGGACATTCGCCAGGGCATCAAGGAATACGCCAACTGGCCGACGATCCCGCAGCTCTACGTGAACGGGGAATTCGTTGGCGGCTCGGACATCATGCGCGAGATGTACGAGTCGGGCGAGTTGCAGCAACTGCTGGCGAAGCAAGCCGCCTGACAGCTTCCAAACCTGCCGATAAAAGGGCCGCCAGCGCGGCCCTTTTTCTTGGCGTCGGTCGCTCTCGAGTACCCGCAATCCGGCAGTGCTGCTACGTAGTTCGGCGGTCGACAGACGATGCGAGTCGGCGGGGAACCATCGTGCGCGCTCGCGACGGCGAAAATACTAATAGCCTGAAATGTAAAGATTATTTGCCCGCATTGCGCGTCGGCGCCGGCGTAGCGCGCGACTTCGCGGGCTGCTCATTCGGCTTGGCACTCTTTTTGCGCTACTGGACCGGCAGATTGCTTTTCGGGTGCCGATCACGACCCCGCATCATTTGATTGGCGCAATTCTACGAGCATCGAATGAGGGAATTCAAATGAAGTCGGTAAAACTCAAGATAGTCCTGGCTAGTGCGGCGTTTGCCGGCCTGATGATGTCGGGCAGCGCGCTCGCAGCCGACTCCGTCACCGTGACGGTGAATGCGACGATCGTCGGCGTGTGCAAGTTCTTCACGGCGGCGCCGGTCGTCAACATCACGAACACCGGCACCGGCAGCAACATCGATCCGAGCTCCGCGACGTCCGCGATCGGCAATGCGGCGATTCTCGTATCGCTGCTCGAACGGCACGTGCGCCGACGTTCACGGTGCCCGCCACCGCGACCGTGACGTGCGGTGCGTGCGCGGGAACGCCGACCATGGCGCCTACGATCACCTCGTCGAACACCGGCGCCGGAACGGGCCTGGGTTCGGGGCAAGGACAAGACGCTGACGGTGACCGGTACTATTCTGCAGGCAACTTTCAAAACGCAGCGGCGGGCGCCTATACTGGAACGATGAGCGTGACAGTCGCGCCTTGACCAGATCGTAGTCTCTGGTTCGAACGGAGGCCGCGCTTAGCGGCCTTTTTCTTGATAATTCTCGATTGGTGCGCGCAAATGTCATTGGCGATTCGTGGATCGGAAACGCTTGCGGGATGCGACTCGCCGTGAGCGACGTCGTTGCGGCCGTTGCGCGGATGGCGGTGCGATGGTCGTTCTGGTCGGCTTTCTCGTCCTGACCGCGAACGCTGGCGCGCAGGTGTGCACATTCACCACGCCACCGGGTGCGCTGGTGTTCGCCCCGCTTGATCCCTCACTGGCGACGACGCAGACCGCGCAGGTCACTGCGAATGTGCGCTGCACCGCCAGCGGGTCGCCGACGTGGCAGTTCTCCGGCGCCAACGGAAGTGCGCCGCTGCGCATGAAGCATGCGACGCAGAATTTTTTCATCCCCTACACCATGCAATCATTGTTCGTTTCGCCAGGAGGCGGGAATCAGCGCTGGACCCTTATCGCAACGGTCCTGGGTCAGGATTACCAGAATGCCCTGGTCGGTTCTTATCAGGACGTCGTTACCGTGACGATCGTCCCTTAAATGCGCAGGAGCACGTTCATGTCTCGTCCGCAATGGCGTTCGCTCGCGACGTTGCTCGTTCTTGTCGCGTGGGCGCCGCTGTTGCAGGCCGGGGAGTTCACGATCAATCCGGTCATGATCAGTCTCGATCGGAACGTTCGCTCGAGCGAGGTACTGGTGCGCAACGACGATACCGCTCCACTGCGCATGCAAGTCGACGCGATGACCTGGCGTCAGGACGCCGAGGGCAAGGATCAGTACGCGCCGGCCGATGGGTTGATCTACTTTCCGCGGGCGATGGAGCTCGCGCCCGGGGAATCGCGCATCGTGCGGGTCGGCGTCAAGGCCTCACCCGTCGCGCAGGAAGACAGCTATCGGCTTTTCATCGAGGAGCTACCGCCGGCGGAACCGGGGACGCAAGCGCAAGGCGCGTCACTGCGCGTGTTCTTGAGGGTGGGCGTTTCCGTGTTCGTTGCCCCTGCCAAAGTCAACAAGGCCGGCGAGATATCGGCGATCGACGTGCGCCGCGGGTCGGCGGAATGGTCGGTCGCCAATACCGGCAACGTGCATTTCCGCACCGATCGCGTGACGCTCGCGGGCGTCGCCAAGGATGGAAGCCTGCTTTTCACGCAGGAGTTTCCGGAGCGATATTTTTTGCCGGGCGTGGTGAAGAAGCTCCGATTCGACATTCCACGTGGCGCATGCGGCCAGCTGGCGGCGCTGGAGGCTTCGGTCGTGGGCGACGGCCTGGACCTGAAGCGCAAGCTCAATGTCGATGCGGGCTCCTGCTCCTAGGCTGCGCCGGTTCGCATGCGTCGTCGGAATCGTCTTTGCGCTTCAACCGGGGCCAGGCGCCGCGGCGGTCGCGCCTGCTCCTGACGTAGCGTCGGCTGAAACCGCAGTAATCGCGGCCAACCGAATCGTCAGTCGTGAGTCACCGGCGCGCGCGCCTTTCATGCCGCTCATCGCGCGCGTGTTCGTCAACACCGTCAACAAAGGCGACATTCCCATCCTTCGCGACGCCGACGGCCTGGTGCTGGTGCCGGCCGCACAGCTCGTGCAATGGGGACTGAAGATTCCCAACACGAACCCGGTGACGGTCGACGGCGAGCGATACGTGGTCGTTTCCTCAATCGACGGGCTCGATGCGCGTTTCGACGAGAAACAGGTAGCGCTCGACTTGCGTGTCGCCGCCAGCGCGCTGCCCGGCACGACGCTCAATCTCGGACCACAACATCGCGGCGAGGTCACCTATCCCTCGGACACCAGCGTATTCCTCAACTATGGCCTGAATGCCAACGGGGATGACCGCTTCGATCAGCGCCGCTATCAGTTCGCCACCGAGCTCGGCGCGCGCTGGGGAAACTGGCTTTTCTACAACACGACCAGCGAGCAATGGGGCGACGCAAGCTCGCATCGCTTCACGCGCCTGCTCACCAACGCGCAATACGACGATCGAATCAACCTGCGCCGGCTGACGGTGGGTGACTTTTTCACGCCGACTTTCGACTTGTCGGCCTCGGTCCCGCTGGGCGGCGTCAGCTTCACCAAGATGTACTCGATGGACCCGTACTTCATCCAGTATCCGACCGCCGGCTTCCAGACCGAAGTCGCATTTCCCTCGACCGTGCAGGTGCGCGTCGACGGCAACCTCATCGCCCAGCGTCAGGTTCCACCCGGACCGGTCGACATCACCAATATTGCCGGCGTCACCGGCGCCCAGAATGTCTCGGTGGTCATTCGCGATCCCTTCGGCCGCGAACAGGTGTTGCAGCGCCCTTTCTTTTTTGCGACGAACGTCGGACTGGCGGAGGGACTGCAGGAATACAGCTACAACCTGGGATTTCTCCGACGAAACTACGGCATCGACAGCAACGACTATGGGCCGCTCGCAGCAGCGGCCTTTCATCGCTACGCCTTCACCGATCAGACGACGCTGGGCCTGCGCGGTCAGGCGACCGACAGCCTCTACAACATCGGCCCCTTCGGAACGTACCAGTCGCCGCTGGGCATCATCGGGGGAGGCGTGTCGGTCGGCGGGAAGGACGGCCATTCCGGTGTCGCGGCGACGGCGGCGTACTCCTACACCGGGCAAAACGTCAGCTTGAATCTCGGCGCGCAATATCTCGAGCGCGAATATGCGCAGCTCTCCGATCTCACCGGCGGGAATCCATGCGCGCACGAACCAGTACGCGTCCGGTTCCAGTTTATTCGGCGGCGCTCGGAAGCGTGACCGCGACGTATACGGCATTGACCAGTTACGATGGCCCGCAGACCAAGGTGTGGAATCTCGCCTACACGCGCTCGGTGCTCGACAGCAAAGCCCTGCTCGCGCTCAACTACATCCAGTCGCTGCAACCGCGGACTAGCGGCAGCTGGCTGCTTTCGTTTCGTTATTATTTCGATGCGGTGACTTCGGTCGTCGCGGCGGTAGGCGGCGTGGGCGGCCGGGGGACCCAGGCGCTGTCGCTGGAAAAGTCGATCCCACAGGGTGAAGGCGTCGGCTACACATTCACGGGAGGCCACGTCAGCGGCGATGGGACCAACGGTGCGTATGGAAGGGCGTTCGTGCAGGTTAACGCCACGCATGCCACCTTCGGGGCCGACTATTCGCGCGCCAGCACTCCGCAAGCAGGCCCCGGCCTGAGCCAGCTGTTTCTCGCCGGCAGCCTGGGTTATGTGCGGGGAAGGGCGTTTGCGTCGCGGCCCGTCGACGACAGCTTCGCCGTCGTGCGTGTGCCGGGACTTCGCGATGTACCCGGTCTACGCCAACGGCTGGCTGGCAGGAAGGACCGATGCGGACGGCGAAGTCATTGCGACGAACATCACCTCGTATTACGACAATTTCATCACCTTCGGCGCGAGCGAGCTGCCGTTGGACTACGTGTTTGCCACGTCTTCGCGCGTGATTTCCCCGCCGAGCCGCAGCGGCACCCTCGTGGCGTTCGAGGTCAAGAAGAACCGGGCGATTTACGGGGCGCTGGTGCGGATGCGCGGAAATGTCGCGTCGCCGCTCGAGTTCAGAGAACTCACCGTGACGCGCGACGCGCAGGTGATGCACAGTTTCACCGGACGGCGCGGGGAGTTCTACCTCGAGGGCGTCGAGCCCGGCGGCTACGAGCTGCGTCCCGACGGGGAGCCCGACTGCGTCGCAAAGGTCATCGTGCCCGAAGCCGGCGAGTCGATGCTCGACGTCGGCACGGTGTTCTGCTCGACGGCCTCGCACTGAACGACCGCGCTCAGGTCCGCGCTCGCTGGACTCTCTTGACTTCCGGTATCCGGTGCAATGCACGCATGACGTGCGCCAGGTGCTTGCGGTCGCGCACCTGCACGTTGAAGAACATGTTGAACACCGAGCCTTCGTCGGGGCGCTCCATCGACACGTACTCGATGTTGGCTCCGGCGTCGGCGATCGAGGTGGCGAGCTTGGCGAGCAAGCCGCGCTGGTCGGCGACCAGCAGGCGCATGCCCGCCTCGAACACGCCTTGGACATCGGGAGCCCATTCGACGTCGACCACCTGATCGGTATCGACCCGGCTCTTGCGCAGCGTCGGGCACTCGCGGGTGTGGACCATCAACCCCTGGCCGCGGCGGAACTGGCCCACGATCGCGTCACCGGGGATCGGCCGGCAGCACTTCGCGTACTGAATGGCGACGCCCTCTACGCCGCGCAGCTGCAGCGTTCCCGCCTTCGCCGCATTCTGAGCCGTGTCGTCGGACGAGCGATTGGCGGCGCGGGTGAGCGCCTGCGCGACCACGAAGGACAGGCGCTTGCCGACGCCGATGTCGGCGAGGATGTCGAGCTGGCCCTTGGCGCCGTACTCGCGCGCCAGCGCCTCCCAGCGTTCCCAGGTGATCGTCTCGGCTGAAACCTTGAGCGATGCGAGCGCCTGCTCTAGCATGCGCTCTCCCAATGCGGCCGACTCGCGCTGCTGCAGCGACTTCAGAAAATGCCGGATGCGCGAGCGCGCCTTGCCGGTGGAGACGAAGTTGAGCCACGACGGATTCGGCCGCGCCGTCGGCGAGGTCATGATCTCGACCTGGTCGCCGTTCTTGAGCTCGGTGCGCAGCGGCATCAGCTCGTAGTTGATGCGCGCGGCGGTACAGTGATGGCCGATGTCGGTGTGCACCGCGTACGCGAAATCGACCGCGGTCGCGCCGGTGGGCAGCGCCATGATCTTGCCCTTGGGCGTGAACACGTAGATCGCGTCGGGAAAGAGGTCGCCCTTGATGTGCTCGAGAAACTCCTTGGAGTCGCGCGACTCCGAGCCGATCTCGAGCAGGCTTTGCAGCCAGCGATGCGTCTGCTGCTGCGCCTCGGCGATGTCGAGCTGGTCGCCCGTCTTGTAAAGCCAGTGCGCCGCGACGCCGGCCTCGGCGACCCGGTGCATGTCCTGCGTGCGGATCTGCGCTTCCAGCGGCGTGCCGAAGGGGCCGAACAGCGTGGTGTGCAAAGACTGGTATCCGTTGGCTTTCGGAATCGCGACGTAGTCCTTGAACTTGCCCGGGATCGGCTTGTAGAGCGCATGCAGCACGCCGAGCGCGGCGTAGCAGGCGGTGACGTCCTTGACCAGCACGCGCACGCCGTAGATGTCGAACACCTGCGAGAACGTATAGTGCTTCTCGCGCATTTTCTTGTAGACGCTGTAGACGGTTTTCTCGCGGCCGCTGACCGTCGCGGCGATGCTCGCCTGCTTGAGGCCCTCGCGAATCGACTGCAGGATGCGATTCATCACCTCGCGACGGTTGCCGCGCGCGGCCTTGATCTGCTTGGCGAGCACGCGGTAGCGCATCGGGTAGAGGTTCTTGAACGAAAGCTCCTGCAGCTCGAGGAAGAGCGCGTTCAGGCCCAGCCGGTTGGCGATCGGCGCGTAGATGTCCAGCGTCTCGCGGGCGATGCGCTCGCGGTGCGTCGGCGCCATGGCGTCGAGCGTGCGCATGTTGTGCAGGCGGTCGGCGAGCTTGATGAGGATGACGCGTACGTCCTGCGCCATCGCCAGCAGCATCTTGCGGAAGCTCTCGGCCTGCGCATCCTCGCGCGACTGGAACTCGATCTGGTCGAGCTTCGACACCCCGTCGACCATGTCGGCGACCGGCTTGCCGAACGAGGTCTCGATCTCGGTCTTGGTGACGCTGGTGTCCTCCATCACGTCGTGCAGCAGCGCCGCAGCGAGCCCCTGCGCGTCGAGGCGCCATTGCGACAGGATGCTGGCGACCGCCAGCGGGTGCGTGATGTAGGGCTCGCCGGACTTGCGGAACTGGCCCTGATGCGCGTTCTCGGAGAACGCGAAGGCGCGTTCTACCAGCGCGACGTCACGAGGCGGGAGATAGTGGCCAAGGTGTCGGGTGAATTCGGCGATTTCCGACATGCTTGATCACGTTGGGATGATCTAGCGTTCGCTCAACAGGCGCCGGCGCGTTTCACGGGACGGCTTAACTCTGCGGCTTGAGCAGCATTTCGATGCCGACCTTGCCGGCGGCCACTTCGCGCAGCGCGATGACTGTCGGCTTGTCGCGGTCGGCTTCGACCAGCGTTGCCGAGCCAGCGCTGATCTGCCGCGCGCGGTTGGTGGCGGCAAGCGTCAGCTCGAAGCGGTTCGGGATCCGGGTCAGGCAGTCTTCGATGGTAATGCGGGCCATGGTCGTCCTTCAGGTGAGTTGTTGTATCAGCTTGCGATAGCGCGCGCGCTGCTGTGCCCCGCGCAATCGAGCCGACCGCACGATGGCGGCCAGGTCGTCCACTGCCGAGGCAAAGTCCTGATTAATAATAACATAATCGAAGTCCTCGCAGTGCCGTATCTCGTCCTTGGCAACGTTGAGGCGGCGCGCGATGGTTGCCGCGTCGTCCTGCCCGCGTGTCACCAGGCGGTCCTGCAGCGAAGCGAGCGACGGCGGCAGGATGAACACCTGTACCGATTCCGGGACGAGTCTTCGCACCTGGGCGGCTCCCTGCCAGTCGATTTCGAGGAGCACGTCACGTCCCGCCGCCACCTCAGACTTGAGCCACGTCGCGGATGTCGCGTACCAGTTGCCATGCACGTGCGCGTATTCGAGGAATTCCCCGGCGGCGTTCAGCGCGTTGAAGCGGTCCGGATCGACGAAGTGATAGTGGATGCCTTCGCGTTCGCCGGGGCGCGGCGGGCGCGTCGTGTACGACACCGAGAGCCGGATGTCAGGCTCGCGCTCCAGGAGCGCGCAGGTCAGTGACGTCTTCCCCGCGCCGGACGGCGCGGCGATGACGAAAAGGTTGCCGAGAGGCGACCGCGCGGGCCCGCTATTCAATGTTCTGCACCTGTTCGCGCATCTGCTCGATCATCACCTTGAGCTCGAGCGCGGCGTGCGACAGCTCGGCATCCACCGACTTCGAGCCCAAGGTATTGGCCTCGCGGTTGAGCTCCTGCATGAGGAAGTCGAGCCGCTTGCCGCTCGAGCCGCCGGCGCCCAGCACGCGGCGCACCTCGGTGACGTGCATGACCAGCCGCGACACTTCCTCGGCGACGTCGATCTTGGTCGCGAACAGCGCCAGCTCCTGCTTGAGCCGCTCGGTGTCGGGATCGAGGCCGGCGTCGCGAAGGCGTGCCCCCAGCTTCTCGACGTAGGCGTCGTGTATCGCCGGCACGCGCGGTGCGATGCGCTCCAGCTGCGCCTCGATCCCCTTGCAGCGCTCCTCGATCATCGCGCGCAGCTTCTCGCCTTCGCGCTGCCGCGACGCGGCCAGCTCGGACAGCGCCTGTCGCACCAGCAGCAGCGCATGGATCGCGAGCTGTTCCGGATCGATCGACGGCTCAGTCAGCACGCCCAGGCCAGCGCAGGATCTCGATGGTCGACAGGGGAGCGCTTCCCGGAGCGTGGCGCTGGACGTCGGCGGCGGCGTCGCGAAGCTGCGCAACGCGCTCGGTGTTCACCGCGAGCGCGCTCGCGCCGGCGGCGGCGCGAGTCAGCGTCACGCGGCAATCGATCTTGCCGCGCTTGAGCTCGGCGGCGAGCGCCTCGCGCACCGGCGTTTCGAGCGCCGCGCAGCTCATCGGCGAGGCGCAGCTGCAGGTCCAGATAGCGGTGGTTGACCGACCGAAGCTCCACCGCCAGCGTGCAGCCCGGCAATTCGGCTCCGACCGCGGCGAAGCCGGTCATGCTCAGAATCATGGGGCGAGGCTCGAACGCTGCGAACAGACTGTGGACGACGAAAACGCCGGCGGATCAGTCGGGAAAGTCAATGAAATCTTTACTTTATGCGCAGGGTTGCAGAGAATGTAGAGGTTATCAATCCTACACGCAAGTACAGGCGGAGCGCGCAATGGCGCTGCCGCCGGCCCCCATGGGCGTCACCAACCAAGCCCTCCCCTCCGGCTATCAGCTGCTGAACTACCGAATCGATCGCCAGATCAGCCGTGGCGGGTTTTCGATCGTCTATCGCGCATTCGACGAATCCGGCGCGCCGGTGGCGATCAAGGAATACCTTCCGTCGTCGCTGGTGCTGCGCACCGAGGGCGACATCGTGCGCGCCAGCTCGGCCGAGAACCTGACCTCGTTCCGCTACGGGATGAAGTGCTTTTTCGAGGAAGGGCGGGCGCTCGCCAAGATCAACCATCCCAACGTCGTGCGCGTGCTCAACTTCTTCCGCGCCAACGAGACCGTGTACATGGTGATGCGCTACGAGCGCGGGCGTACGCTGCAGCAGCAGATTCAGCTGCGCCAGGACCAGATGTCCGAGCGGCTGGTGCGCCACGTGTTCATGACGCTGCTCAACGGCTTGCGCGAGGTGCACACGCACAAGCTGCTGCATCTGGACATCAAGCCGGCGAACGTGTATCTGCGCACCGACGGCACGCCGGTGCTGCTCGACTTTGGCGCGGCGCGGCAAACGCTGACCTCGGCGCGCCCGAAGCTCGCGCCCATGTACACACCCGGCTTCGCCGCGCCGGAGCAGTATCGCGATCCCGACCGGCTGGGGCCGTGGACCGACGTCTACGGAATAGGCGCGAGCATCTTCGCGTGCCTCGCTGCGTTTGCGCCGCAGGCCGCCGACGCGCGCGTCGCCGAGGACCACCTGGTATCGGCGAAGAAGATCTGGGCCGGCGCCTACTCGGACAACCTGCTCGAGGTGATCGACTGGTGCCTGCGGCTCGATCCCCTCGAGCGCCCGCAAAGCGTGTTCGCGCTGCAAAAGGCGATCCGCGACATCCCACCGAAGAAGCGCAAGCTCACTTTCATCGACTCGATCAAGAAACGGCTGTTCACCGAAGTGATGTAGCGGACCGAGCATGCGCTTCACGATTTTCCAGGAAAGCCGCAAGAGCCAGCGCAAGGTCAACCAGGACCGGCTGGCCTACACCTACAGCCGCGACACGCTGCTGCTGGTGCTCGCCGACGGCATGGGCGGGCACGCCGGCGGCGAGATCGCGGCGCAGATCGCGGTGCGGCTGTTCATCGAGCGCTTCCAGCAGGAAGCCAAGCCGACGCTCAAGAACCCGCTCAAGTTCCTGCAGGAGACGATGCTGCGCGCGCACTCCGCGCTCGGCTCCTATGCCAACCAGTTCTCGATGCTGGAAACGCCGCGCACGACGTGCGTGGCCTGCATCGTGCAACAGAACTACGCGTACTGGGCGCACGTCGGCGACTCGCGTCTCTACCTGTTCCGCCAGGGCGGGCTGATCGGGCAGACCAAGGACCATTCGAAGGTGCAGTACCTGCTCGACCAAGGGTTGATCGGCGCGCACGAAGTCGCCGACCATCCCGATCGCAACAAGATCTTCAGCTGCCTCGGCGGGCTGGTCGATCCGGTGATCGACCTGTCGCGGCGCACGCCTTTGCGCAACGGCGACCTGTTGGTGCTGTGCACCGACGGCTTGTGGGCCGTCTACCCGCAGGAAGAAATCGCGCGCGCGCTGACCGGCACGCCGATCCTGAAGGCGGCGCCGGCGCTCATGCGCGAGGCGGAAGCGCGCGGCGGCCCGGACGGCGACAATCTTTCGCTGGTCGTCGTGCGCTGGGGACCCGACACGCTCACCGACGAGCCGACCACCACCATCACCGAGACACTCGGGCTGGGCGAGTTCCAGACCGAAATCGACCGCACGCTGACGCTGACCGACCGCAAGGGCGTGCAGCGCGACCTCACCGACGACGAGATCGAGCGCGCGATCGAGGAAATCCAGGCAACGATCAAGCGCTATCGCCGCTAAGTCAACAGTGCGCCAGCTCATACTCGACACCGAAACCACGGGCCTGGACGCCAGGCTGGGCCACCGCATCATCGAGATCGGCATCATCGAGCTGGTCGACCGGCGGCCGACGGGGCGCCACCTTCACGTCTATATCAATCCCGAGCGCGACATCGACGCCGCGGCGACCGATGTCCACGGCTTCACCTGGGACATGCTGCGCGACAAGCCGCGCTTCAACGACGTCGCCGCCGAGTTCATCGACTTCGCGCGCGACGCGCAATGGATCATTCACAACGCCGCGTTCGACATCGGCTTCATCGATGAGGAGCTCAAGCGCGCGCAGTTTCCGACGTCCAGCGAGCTTTCGGTCACCGTTGTCGATACGCTGATGCTCGCCCGCGAGCACTTTCCCGGCAAGCGCAACAGCCTGGACGCGCTGTGCGAGCGGCTCGGCGTCGCCAACGCGCACCGCACCCTGCACGGCGCGCTGCTCGACGCGCAGCTTCTGTCCGAGGTCTACCTGGCGATGACGCGCGGCCAGGAATCGCTGACGATGGACGTGGCCGTGGCGTCGATCACCAGCACGTTCGGCGAGGAGCTAAGCCTCGCGCACGTTTCCATCCGCGTCATCCTGCCGACCGAAGACGAGCTCGAAGCCCATCGCGCCTATCTGGCCGAGCTCGATCGCGCCTCGAAAGGAGCCTGCGTCTGGCTCACCGCCAGCGCCGAGCCCGTACCCGCATGATGGAAGAGCCGCGTAACGCCGCTGCAACAAACCCGGCTCAGACTGATGCGGCCGCGCCGCCACGCGCGCACCCCGCCGCGTCGACGCCACCCATCATGCCCGAGGAGTCCCCGAGGAGCCGCGACGCGCCGCCGATCAATCGCGAGCTGTCGCTGCTGGCGTTCAATCGCCGCGTGCTGGCGCTGGCCGAGGATCCGGGCGTGCCGCTGCTCGAGCGGCTGCGATTTCTGTGCATCGTCAGCAGCAACCTCGACGAATTCTTCGAGATCCGCGTCGCCGGCTTGCGCGAGCAGCTGCGCATGAAGGCGCCGCCGCCGGGCACGACGCTGCACGAGCTGCGAGCGAACTTCACGCGCATCAGCGAGCAGGCGCAGTCGCTCGTCGCCGACATGTACCGGACCCTCAACGCCAACATCCTCCCGGAAATGGCCGCGGCGGGCATACGCGTGTTGCGCGGCGTCGAGCGCAATGCCGAGCAGCGCGCCTGGATCGCCGACTATTTCAAGCGCGAGGTCAAGCCGCTGCTCACACCGATCGGGCTCGATCCGGCGCATCCGTTTCCCCAGGTCGTCAACAAGACGCTCAACTTCATCATCGAGCTGTCCGGGCGCGACGCCTTCGGCCGTGAAACGTCGATCGCCATCGTCAAGGCGCCGCGGCTGCTGCCGCGAGTCATCGAGCTGCCGCCCGAAATCGCGCCGCCCAACACCTTCGTGCTGCTGTCCTCGGTGATCCACGCGCACCTCGGCGATCTTTTCTCGGGGCGCGAGGTGGTGAGCTATTCGCAGTTTCGCGTCACGCGCGACGCCGACCTGTGGTTCGACGAGGAAGAGGTCAAGAACCTGCGTCAGGCGCTGGAAGGCGAGTTGCCGCAGCGGCAGTTCGGTCTGGCGGTGCGTCTCGAGGTCGCGTCGAACTGTCCGCCGCACCTCGCCGAGTTGCTGCTTACGCAGTTCGAGTTGCAGGAATTCGACCTTTATCGCTGCGATGGTCCCGTCAACCTGGCGCGCATGTCGGCGCTGGTCGACGAGGCCGACCTCGACCAGTACAAGTATCCGTCGTTCGTCGCCAGGGCTGCCGGACCGGCTCAAGGACCAGCCCGACATGCTCGCCGCGATACGCCAGCACGACGTGCTGCTGCACCATCCGTACCAGGCGTTCGAGCCGGTCGTCGAGTTCATCCGCAAGGCGGTCGACGATCCCGAAGTGGTCGCGATCAAGCAGACGGTGTATCGCACCGGCGTCAACTCGGTGCTGATGGAAGCACTCATCGAGGCCGCGCGGCGTGGCAAGGAAGTCACGGTCGTGGTCGAGCTGCTCGCGCGCTTCGACGAGGAAGCCAACATCAACTGGGCGGAGCGGCTCGAAGAGGCGGGGGCGCAGGTCGTGTACGGCGTGTTCGGGCTCAAGACGCACGCCAAGCTCGCGCTGCTGCTGCGCCGCGAGCGCGACGCCGCGGGCAAGGCGTTCCTGCAGCCCTACGCGCACCTCGGCACCGGCAACTACCATCCCCGCACCGCGCGCATGTACACCGATTTCGGCCTGCTCACCAGCAATGCCGACATCTGCGCCGACGTGGGCGAGGTCTTTCTCCACATCACCAGCCTGGCGAAGGCGAACAAGCTCAAGCACCTGCTGCTCGCGCCGTTCACCATGCACCGTTACGTGCTCGATGCCATTCGACGCGAAACGCGCAACGCCAAGGAAGGCAAGCCGGCGCGAATCATCGCCAAGATGAACGCGCTGGTGGAAGAGGCCGTGATCAAGGCGCTCTATGCCGCGTCGGAGGCGGGCGTGCAGATCGACCTCATCGTGCGCGGAGCGTGCGCGCTGCGGCCCGGCGTGGCGGGCGTTTCCGACAACATCCGCGTGCGCTCGATACTCGGTCGCTTTCTCGAGCATCACCGGGTATGGTTGTTCGAGAACAACGGCAGCCAGGACGTGTTCCTGGCGAGCGCCGACTGGATGGGACGCAACCTTTTCCGGCGCGTCGAAGTCGCATTTCCGGTGCTCGACGCCGCGTTGAAGACGCGCGTCATCGAAGAGGCGCTCAAGCCCTACCTCTCCGACAACTGGGACGCATGGGATCTGGGCGCGGACGGAAGCTATCGGCGCCAGAAGCCGAAGGGCCGCGGCCACCCGATCTCCGCGCAGGAGGCGCTGCTCACTCGCCTCGCCGAACAACCGCCGGCGAGGAAATAGCGGCGATGGATCTGATCCTGTGGCGCCACGCCGAGGCCGAACCTGGCGAGCCCGATCTCGGACGGCGGCTCACCGCGAAGGGACACAAACAGGCCGAGCGCGTCGCGACGTGGCTCGAAGGGCGCCTGCCCGACACGTGCCGCATTCTTGCCAGCCCCGCCGATCGCGCGCAGCAGACGGCGCTGGCGCTCAAGCGCAAGTTCAGGGTCGTTCCGGAGCTCGCGCCGGGCGCGGGCGTCGCGGCGGTGCTCGCCGCGGCCGGCTGGCCCGACACGCGCGAGCCCGTGCTCGTCGTCGGGCACCAGCCGACGCTGGGTCAGGTCGCGGCGTTCCTGCTGTCGGGCGAGGACGTTTCGTGGAGCATCCGCAAGAGCGCGGTCTGGTGGCTCACCAACCGCATGCGCGACGAAGGCAATGCCGTCGTCCTCAAGGTCGTGATCGGCCCCGACTTCGTCTAGCATGCCGAGAAAGAACGTGTCCCTGCCGTACGTTGTCAGGACGTCGGCGACGCATGGCCGCGGCGCCTTCGCCACGCGCACCATCCGCAAGGGCGCGCGCATCATCGAGTACCGCGGCACGCGCTCGACCTACGACGAGGCGTGCGAGCGCCCGGACAGCGATCCGTCCGATCCTTTTCACACGCTGCTTTTCGAGCTCAGCGACGGCAGCGTCATCGACGCTGGCAAGAAGGGCAACGCCGCCAAGTACATCAACCACGGATGCACGCCGAATTGCGAGCCGATCGAGCATGCGAATTTTCGCGTGTTCATCCACGCCAAGCGCACGATCCGCGCCGGCGAGGAGCTGTGCTACGACTATCAGCTCGTCTTTCACGGCCGGCTGAGCCAGCGCGCGCGCAAGGCGATGCGATGCCGGTGCGGCTCGCACGATTGCCGTGGGTCGATGCTCGAGCCGGCGGGGGCGAAGTCCAGACGCTGATGACGCGAGCGATCGCGGACGCCGAGCCGTCCGCGACCCGGCGTCCTATCGCCTACACGGCGCGCCAGCGGTAGCCGAGCGACTCCCACTGCGCGCGCTCGCGCGCGATCAGGTGCGCGGTGAGCGGATGCGCTTTCAACCAGCGCGCGGCGACGCCGAACTCGATGCGCTGGCCCGCGACCCTGAACCGGATCTTCGGCATCGCGATCGCCGTTCGCGCGTGGTGGAGCAGCACGGCCAGGCGAAGCGCGAGCAATTGCGTGCGCACCGTGGGCTCGTGCAGATGCGCCTCGACCTTGTCGAGTCCGCCGCGGCAGCCGTAAACGAGCAACGCGAGGCGGCCCTGCTCGCCAGCGGAAAAACCGGGCATGTCGGCGTGCTGCAGGATGTACGCGCCGTGCTTGTGGAATCCGAGGTGCGCCACCGACATGCCGGTCTCGTGCAGGAGCGCGGCCCATTCGAGCAGCTGCATCTGGGCGGGCTCGGCGTTCTCCATCGCCTGGCGGAACAGCGCCACCGCGAGCGTCTTCACCCGCAAGGCGTGCGCGCGCTCGATGCGATAGCGCTCGACAAAGCGCGTCACCGTAACCTTGCGCACGTCCTCGTCGATGGTGCGCCCGAGCAGATCGTAGAGCACGCCGAGGCGAAGCGCCCCGCCCACCGGGCGGATGCACTTGACACGAAGCTCGGCGACCGCCGCGCTCATGATGGCGAGCCCGCCGGGCAAGACCGGGATGCGCTCGGCCTTGAGCGCGTGCAGGTTGAGCCTCGACGCGTCGCCCGCGGCGATCAGCCGCTTGCGCAGACGGGCGAGGCCGGATGGTGTGATGCCGTCGGTCGAGTAGCCGTTCTGCTCGAGGATTTCGGCGAGCGCCGCCGCGGTTCCCGACGACGCGTAGGCGTCGCGCCAGTGCGTCCGGACCGAACTCGCCGGCGATCGCCTCGACTTCCACGCGCGCCGCGGTCTCGGCTGCGGTCATGGCGTCGGCGGTGACCGCTGCCCTTGGGGAAAAAGCGCTGCGTCAGGCCGACGCACCCGATCTTGAGCGATTCGAGGCGCTCGGGCTCGAGGCCGCGGCCGATGATGAACTCGGTCGAGCCGCCGCCGATGTCGATCACCAGTCGAGGCGCGGTCGACGGCGGCAGCACGTGCGCGACGCCGAGGTAGATGAGCCGCGCTTCCTCGTGGCCGCCGATGACGTCGATCGGCACGCCGAGCGCGCGCTCCGCCTGGCGCAGGAATTCGCGCGCGTTGCTGGCGACGCGGAAGGTGTTGGTGCCTACCGCGCGCACCGCCGAGGGATGTACGCCGGACAAGCGCTCGCGGAAACGCGCCAGGCATTGCAGCGCCGCGCGCATCGCGGACGGCGTGATGCGACCCTGCTCGTCGATGCCGGCGCCGAATCGCAATGTCTCGCGCCAAGTGTCCTGGCGGTAGATCTGCCCGTCCTCGACGCGCCCGATCTCGAGCCGGAAGCTGTTCGAGCCGAGGTCGACGACGGCGAGAGTGGTTGCGTTCACGAAGCGATGCAGGCGAAAGCGGTTCGACGAAGCCTAGCAGAAAGGCGCGTGTCGAGCGGCAGGCGCGTCGCTTTGGCGCGATGATCGTTTCTGCTACGCTCGCCGCTTTCGCCGAATTTGCGAGAGAGCGCCACCGCATGCCGGTCGACTACCTACAGAAGATCCTCACCGCCAAGGTCTACGACGTGGCGGTGGAGTCTCCTCTCGACCCGCTGCCTGCGCTGTCGCGCCGCATCGGCAACCGCGTGCTGCTCAAGCGCGAGGACCAGCAGAGCGTTTTCTCGTTCAAGCTGCGTGGCGCCTACAACAAGATGGCGCACCTCTCGGCCGCCGAGCGCTCGCGCGGCGTGGTCGCAGCGTCGGCGGGCAATCACGCGCAAGGTGTCGCGCTCGCGGCGCAGCGCCTCGGCTGCAAGGCCACCATCGTCATGCCGGTGACCACGCCGTCGATCAAGATCGCCGCGGTCGAGGCGCGCGGCGCGCGCGTCGTCCTGCATGGCGATTCTTACAGCGACGCCTACGAGCACGCGCTGTCGCTGCAGAAAAAGAGCCGTGCCACGTTCGTGCATCCCTACGACGATCCCGACGTCATCGCCGGTCAGGGAACCATCGCGGTGGAGATCCTGCGCCAATCGCAGGGTCCGATCGACGCGATCTTCGTGGCGATCGGCGGGGGCGGGCTCGCCTCCGGCATCGCCTCGTATGTCAAACGCGTGCGCCCGGAGATACGGATCATCGGCGTGCAGCCGGTGGATTCCGACGCGATGGCGCGCTCGCTGGCCGCGGGACGGCGCGTCAAGCTCGACCACGTCGGGCTGTTCGCCGACGGCGTCGCGGTGAAGCAGGTCGGCAAGGAGACGTTTCGCATCTGCCGCGAGCTGCTCGACGACATCGTGCTGGTCGACACCGACGCGACCTGCGCGGCGCTCAAGGACGTGTTCGAGGACACTCGCGCGGTGCTCGAGCCCGCCGGCGCGCTGTCGGTGGCGGGGCTCAAGGCGTGGCAGGAGCGTCACCGCACCAGGAATCGCACCTTCGTCGCCATCGCCTGCGGCGCCAACATGAATTTCGACCGGCTGCGCTTCGTCGCCGAGCGCGCCGAGCTCGGCGAGCGGCGCGAGGCGATCCTCGCCGTCACGATCCCGGAGCGGCCGGGCAGCTTCCGCGAGTTCTGCGCACTGCTCGGCAAGCGCAGCATCACCGAGTTCAACTACCGGTATGCCGATGCCCGCGCCGCGCACATCTTCGTCGGCATCGAAGTGACCGGTCGTGCCGAGACGGCGGAGCTGCTGCACGCCATGCACAAGCGTCGCATCGAGGCGTACGACCTGTCCGACAACGAGATGGCGAAGCTGCACGTGCGCCACCTGGTGGGCGGCCACGCGCCGGACGCCGAGAACGAGATCCTCTACCGGTTCGAATTTCCCGAGCGCCCCGGGGCGCTGATGCGCTTTCTGGACAGCATGAGCCGCGGCTGGAACATCAGCCTGTTCCATTACCGCAACCACGGCGCCGACTACGGCCGCGTGCTGGTCGGCATGCAGGTGCCGCCGTCGGAGAAGCGCGAGTTCGCCGCCTTCCTGCGCCGGCTGGGCTACCACTGCGTCGAGGAAACGTCGAACCCGGCGTACCGGATGTTCCTCGGCCGGTAGCTCAAAAGCGGCACATTTGGACGCAATCGCACCGCCAAGTGTTGCAAATCGCTCAAATCGCACAAGTTTCGTGCTTCTGGCAAGGATTATGCTCTGGTCATTTGCTTGCAACCATGGCAAACTTTGACGAGGGGCATATGGAATCAGTCGACGTCGTCGCCACTTCGGGCGACAGCGCAGGGAGTACCCACTTGCCGGATCCGGCCACGTTGTCAGGCGTGAAAGTGATGGTGATCGACGATAGCAACACGATTCGTCGCAGCGCCGAGATTTTCCTGCTTCAGGCGGGTTGCACGGTCATTCTCGCCGAGGACGGCTTCGACGCGCTCGCGAAAATCACCGACCACCAGCCGGACCTGATCTTCGTGGACATCATGATGCCGCGCCTCGACGGCTACCAGACCTGCGCGCTGATCAAGAAAAACACCCGCTTCCACACGACGCCGGTGGTGATGCTCTCGTCGAAGGACGGTTTGTTCGACCGTGCTCGTGGCCGCATGGTAGGGTCGGACCAGTATCTGACCAAGCCGTTCACCAAGGAAAGTCTGCTCAAGGCGGTTGGAACGCATGTGAAGGTCGCGGCGCACTGATGCCGCGTGGCAGGGTCGGGGCCGGGACGCCGGGGGGCCGACGGGAAGGCTGGGAGAGGATGACCATCAAGCGCGTTCTGATTGTCGACGATTCGCCGACCGAGCGGCATGTCCTGAACGACATGCTGACCAAGGCCGGGTACGAGGTCGTCGCCAGCGACAACGGTGAAGACGCGATCCTCAAGGCCAAGACGGCCAAGCCGGATCTGATCCTCATGGATGTCGTCATGCCTGGGCTCAACGGCTTTCAGGCGACGCGCGCGATCAGTCGCGATCCGCAGACTCGACTCGTGCCGATCATCCTTTGCACGTCGAAGAATCAGGAAACCGACAAGATCTGGGGCATGCGCCAAGGCGCACGCGATTACATCGTCAAGCCGGTGCGTCGCGAGGAACTGCTCGCGAAGATCACCGCGCTCGGCTGATCGATCGCCATGGCCCGCGCCGCCAAGCTCGACCTCCGCGCGTTCCAGCAGGAGCTGGCGTCGCGCCTCGCCGCCAAGACATCGGCGCAGGTCGAGCAATCACGGCTCGGACTGGAGTGCGCGGGCGGGCAGTGGCTGATCCGGCTGGCGGACGCCGGCGAAGTGATCGCGGTGCCGCTGGTCGCTTCGGTGCCGATGACCAAGCCGTGGTACCTCGGCATCGCCAACATACGCGGCAATCTCTACGGGTGCATCGACTTCGCGGCGTTTCTGGGTAGCCCCGCGGTGTCTGCGACCACCGGGTCGAGGATGATCCTTTTCGGCCCGCGCGTGGGCGATCTTCGCGCCGGCCTGGTCGTGCATCGCGTGCTTGGATTGCGCAACCTCGCCGAGCTCAAGTCCAGCGACGCGCCCGAAGGCGCGCCGGCTTGGTATGGCTCGCGGTGGACCGATCCGAACGGCGGGCTATGGCAGGAAATCGACCTCGCCCGCCTGGCAAATGATCCTGCGTTCCTGCAGGTGGGAACCTAGGAAGCGCGATCCGATGAAGGCCACTAACACACCCATCCACGCGTTGCGACCAGTATCCGGGAGGAGCAGAACATGGCGCTAACCTTGAAGGGCCTTTTTGGCGCAGGGGGGGCCAAGGGGCAGGTGCTCGACGACGGCGACCTAGACGAGCCGACGACCCAGGTCAAGATGCGCAGCGGCTCGCAGAAGTCCTACGATCCGCTCGCCGCTGTCTCCGTCATGGAGCAGGGACGCGCCGGTACGTCGGCCGAAGGCGCGCAGCCGACAAGACTGCCGATGATCGGACACCTTCCGATCGTTCGCCAGTTCCAGATTCTCGGCATGCTGCTGGTCACCTTCATTCTGCTCGCGCTGGTGATGCTGTTCCTCAACAACCGGATTGGATCGCAGGTCGCGGCGAGCGTCACGACGGCGACGGAAATGCAGATGCTCTCGCAGCGACTGGCGCGCGGCACGTCGCTGGCGGTCCAGGGCAACGCTGGCGGCGTTTCCCGACGTGAAGGATTCGCGCGACCGGTTTCGCAGTGACCTCGACGCGCTGTCCAAGGGCGGCAGCGTCAAGGGCATGAGCATCGAGGCGGCGAGCAACGAGGCAATCCAGACCGCGCTGGGACAGGTGACCGCGCGCTGGGAGCGCGTCGAGAAGAACGCCACCACGGTGATCGACAACCAGGCTCCGCTTGTCTCGCTATCCAAGGGCATCGAGGGCATCAACCAGGGCAACAACGCGCTGCTCGAGCTCGCGCAGCAGGCCGCGGCGCAGGTGGCGCAGGGTGGAGGCAGCCTTCGCGAGGTCGATTTCACCAACCAGCTCGCCATCCTCTCGCAGCGCATCGGCAAGAACGCCAACTCGCTGGTCTCCGCGGACGAGATCGATCCCGAAGTGGCGTTCCTGCTCGGCAAGGACACCGGATCGTTCCGCGACATCCTCAACGGGCTCATCCGCGGCAGCGAATCGCTGCGGCTGGCGCCGGTCCACGCCGAGGATGCGCGCCTCACCTTCGCCGAGCTGCAGAAGCGCTTCGTCGGCTACGAAGCGGGCGTGACCGCGATCCTGCAGAACATGCAGCGCCTGGTCGGCGCCAAGCTCGCCGCGCGCGGCGTGAACCAGGAGTCGGAGCCGCTGCTGGCCGACGTCACCAAGCTCACCGGCGAGTACGAGAACCAGAACGAGGCGCGCACGTTCACTTTCTGGGCGGCGATGATCTTCTCGATATTCGCGCTCCTCTCGCTGATCGCGCTGGGCAAGGTGTTCCTGGACGACGCGCGCGTTCGCGCTTTCGAGAGCGAGCAGGAGAACAAGCGCAACCAGGAGGCGATTCTCCGGCTGCTCAACGAGATGGGCAACCTCGCCGACGGCGACCTCACCGTGCAGGCCTCGGTGACCGAGGACGTCACCGGCGCGATCGCCGACTCGATCAACTTCACCATCGAGGAGCTGCGCACGCTGGTGCGCGGCATCAACTCGGCGACCGACCAGGTTGCCAAGGCGACCAACGACGCGCAGGCGATCTCCAACCGGCTCTACGAAGCATCGCAGCGCCAGAACAAGGAGATCCAGCAGGCCTCCGCGTCGGTGCTGCAGATGGCGCAGTCGATCAACGAGGTGTCGCAGACCGCCGCGCAGTCGGCGCGCGTCGCGCAGCAGTCGCTGGCCGCCGCCGAGAAGGGCGGCCAGGCGGTGCACAACCAGATCGCGGGCATGAACGAAATACGCTCGCAGATCCAGGACACCGCGAAACGAATCAAGCGCCTGGGCGAATCGTCGCTGGAAATCGGCGAGATCGTCGAGCTCATCTCGGACATCACCGAGCAGACCAACGTGCTGGCGCTCAACGCCGCCATCCAGGCCGCTTCGGCGGGCGAGGCGGGCCGCGGCTTCACGGTGGTCGCCGAGGAAGTGCAGCGCCTCGCCGAGCGCTCGGGCGAGGCGACCAAGCAGATCGAGGCGATCGTGAAGACCATTCAGGCCGACACGCAGGACGCGGTCGCCGCCATGGAAAAAAGCACGGTGGGCGTGGTCGAAGGGACCAAGCTCTCCGACGCCGCCGGACAGGCGCTCGACGAGATCCGCAAGGTCTCGCGCGAGCTCGCCGAGCTGATCGGCGGCATTTCCGCGCAGACGCAAAAGCAGTCCGCGTCGGTGTCGGACGTCACCCGCGGCATGCAGGGCATCCTGAAGATCACCGAGGAGACGACCGAGGGCACCAAGCAGACCAATGTGTCCATCGGCCAGCTGTCGAAGCTGGCCGCGGAGCTGCGCAGCTCGGTGGCGGGTTTCAAGGTATGACCGAGTGGCGGCGCGTTCGCGACGCGACGCCGGCGAAGGCGCTCCCTGCGGCGCGCGCTCGAAGGAGGCGCCCGCCGGGTCTGATTCTTGCTGCGTAGCGAAGTCAGGACCTGGAGGAACTTCATTTCGTGGCTAACGACACCGCATCCGACTTCGATCTCGGTCCCCTGACCTGGGTTCAGGGAGAGATCGACCAGGCGCTGGCCCGCGGCCTCGAGTCGCTCGCCGCGTTCAAGGCGTCGCCGCGCGAGACGACCGCGCTCAAGCATGCGCGCTCGCACGTGCACCAGGCGGCGGGCGCGATCCAGATGGTCGGCCTCGACGCCGTGACCGCGTACACCGACGAGATCGAGCGCCACCTGGTGCGGCTCGAAGAGGCCTCGCCGCGCGATATCGAGACCGGCGTCGACCTGATCGACCGAGCCTGCCGCAAGCTGCGCATTTTCCTCGACGAGCTGGTCGGCGGCGCAAGCCCGGTGCCGCTCAAGCTGTTCCCCGAATACGAGCTCATGCAGCAGGCGCGCGGGATCAAGGCCGCCGCGCCGACGGACCTGTTCTACCCCGACCTGTCGCCGCGCGCGCCGCGCCTGTCGACCGTCAAGTCGGTTACCACGCAGAAGCTGCCGTCGTTCCTGCTCAAGCAGCGCCGCCAGTATCAGCGCGGACTCCTGGCGTGGCTGCGCGGCGACGATGACAGCGCGCGCGTGATGCGCGACGCGATCCAGGGCATCGAGGACGTGCAGACGCATTCGGCGCAACGCTCGTTCTGGTGGACCGTCGGCGCGCTGCTGGAGAGCATCGTCGAGAAAGGCGTCGAGACCAGCTTCGGCGTGAAGCAGTTGTGCGGACGCGTCGACCTGCAGATCCGCCGCTTCGTCGAGGGCTCGGCCAAGGTTGCCGACCGCATGCGGCGGGAAGTGCTCTATTACGTCGCCATCAGCGCGCCCGCCGGCCCGCAGGTGCAGGCGGTGCAGCGCGCGTTCCGCCTGCAGGGCTTGATACCGACCGCCGACGTGCTTTCCGCCGACGTCGTGCGCGTGCAGCCGCTGCTGCGCGAGACGCGCGACCTGCTCACCAACGCCAAGGATTTCTGGCTCAAGCTGACCAGCGGGCGGCCGGAGAACCTGCCCAAGCTGCGCCACGTGCTCTCGCAGCTGCGCGACAAGACCACCGCGATCGGCGAGGCCTCGCTGTCGCGGCTCGCCGCCGCGCTTGCCGGACGTCTCGACAAGCTCGGCACGGGCACCATCTCCGAGGCGCTGGCGATGGAATACGCCACCGGTTTGCTGCTCGCCGATTCGGCGCTGGAGAATTTCGCGACGCTCTCGCCGGAGTTTCCGAAGCAGGTCGACGCGATGCTGGCGCGCCTCGAGGCCGCCGCGCAGAACCAGCCGGTGCCGAGCACCGCGGTCGCGCCGATCCTGGACGAAATGGCGCGCCGCGCGCAGGAGCGCCTGGTGCTGGCGCAGGTTGCGCGCGAGATTCAGACCAACCTGCGCCACATGGAGCAGGTGCTCGACGCGTTCTTCCGCGATCACTCCAAGCGCGCCGACCTGGCCACGCTCGCGCACGACAGCAAGCAGATCGCCGGCGCGCTCAAGATGCTGGGGCTCGACCGCGCCGAGCAGCTTCTGTCGATGTGCCAGGCGCAGATCGACGAGTACGCCAAGCCCGACACGCCGGTCGAGAACGACGACCTCGAGCTTCTCGCCGAATCGCTTTCCGGTCTCGGCTTTTTCATCGAGGCCGTCGAGCAGCAGCGCCCCGACCGCGACCGGCTGATCGAGCCGATGCTGGCGCGCCGCCTCGGCACGGAGCCTGCGCCTGCGGCGGCGCCGGACACCGTGGAGGATTCGGTCGCCGATCTCGAGGCCGGCCTGCCCGCAACGCTGGAAGCCTTCCGGCGCTCGCCAGGCGACCGCGGCGCGCGCGAGCGGCTCGAAGCCGAGCTCACGATGTTGCGCGACGACGCGGAGATTCTCGCCGACAGCTGGCCTCGCCGAGAAGGCGAGCACCGCGCTGGAGGAGCTGTCCCGCTCGCGCGAGGGCGACACCGCCGCGCTGCAGGACGCGGTCGCCTCGATCGCGGTCGAGCACGCCGCCGCGCCGGCGCCGGCGCCGTCGGAAGAAACGATGCGCCTGCTCGAGACCGATGCGGCCGAGCTCGACGCCGAGCTTCTCGACATCTACCTGACCGAAGCCGGCGAGGTCGTCGACACCGTCGCCACCAGCAGCGCGGCGCTCAAGAAGAACAACGACGACCGCGAAGCGCTGCGTATCGTGCGCCGCGGATTCCACACCCTCAAGGGAAGCGGCCGCATGGTGGGCCTGACCGACCTGGGCGAGCTCGCCTTCGAGGTCGAGAAGGTATTCAACCGGGTGCTGGAAGAAGACCTGCCGGTGACGCCGTCGGTGCTCGAGCTGGTCGACGTCGCGCAGACCGCGTTCCGGGTGTGGGTCGACACGCTGCGCCGGCGCAAGCGCGTCACGCCGGATGCGAAGGCATTGCGCGCGGCGATCGGCAAGGTCTACGCGGAACTTCCCAACGGACCCGAGCCGCCGCCTTCCGGCTCGCCCACGCCGACGACGCGCCAGGCGCCGACCGCATCATCGGCGCAGTCTTCCGCGCTGAGCACCACGCCTTCCGCTCCCTCGGCGCCTTCGCACACCGCGCCGGTTTCGGGGCAGGCGACGCCCCTGCTCGGCGACGAGGATTTCATGGCGATGTTCGAAGCCGATCTCGAGGCCGATCGTGGCGACGAGGCGTTGACGGCGGGCGCGCCGTCCGACGCGTTGCCGATGATCGAAATCCTCGAGCAGGACGACACAGGGAGCGCGTCGAACGACGCCGAGGCGGGCGCGGGCGATGCCGAGGTGATCGAATTCGCTGCGCGCGCGACGCCGGCCGAAGTCGCCACGCCTCCCGAGGTCGCCGCGCTCGAGAGCGACGAGACGACGGTTGGCGACGTCACCTTGTCGACCGCGCTCTACCGGATCCTCTGCGACGAGGCGCAGCAGCACCTCGCCACGCTCGACACCGAGCTTCAGACGCTGCAGTTCGACACTTCGGCGACGCCGTCGCAGGCGATGGTGCGCGCCGGACACACGCTGTGCGGCATTCATCGCACGGGCGGCTTCCCGCTCGTCGCATCGACGGCGAAAGTTCTCGAGCAATGCCTGCTTGCGCTGCAGGAGCGCGGCGCGCCGTTGCCCAGCGCTGCGCTGCCCGTGCTGGCGCGCGCGATTGCGGCGCTGCGCATGCTGGTCGGGCGCGTCGGCAACCGTGAAGCCTTCAATGCGCTCGGATGAAGCCGAGGCCGCGGAAATCACCGCCGAGCTCGACGCGCTTCGGCAGGAGGCCGCGCCCGAGCCGCAGCTCGACGACAGCGAAACGGTCGCCGAGCGCATCGCCGAAGCCGACGAGGTCTCGCGAGCCGCCGGCGCAAAGCTGGTCGCGATGCCGCCTCCCGTCGAGCCGCCAGCCGCACAGCCGGCAGCCGAGCCGCAACATGAGCTCCGGTCCGCGAGCGCCACCGCGCACGACGCCGCCGGTCGCGCACGTCGTCGCGGTGCCGGTCACCTCACCGCTGGTGCAGAGCGCGCCGGCCCCTCCGCAGAGCGACGAATCTCTGCACGACATCAGCGATGACGTCGACAGGCAGGTCCTTCCGATCTTTCTCGAGGAAGCCGCCGAACTCTTCCCGCAGGCAGGCGAGCAACTCCGGGCGTGGCGCAAGAAGCCCGCCGACACGGCCCCGGTGCAGGCCCTCAAACGCACACTCCACACTTTCAAGGGCAGCGCGCGCATGGCAGGCGCGATGCGGCTTGGCGAGCTCACGCACCTGATGGAAAGCCGCCTGCCCGACGGCGACGCGATGGCGCGCCCGGGTGCCGCGCTGCTCGATACGCTGGACACCGATCTCGATCGCATCGCCTATGTGCTCGATCGCCTGCACAAGGGCGAGGTCAACAGCGCGCTTCCCTGGGTGCAGGCCGAGGCGCCGGCGCAGAGCCGAGGCATCGGTCGAGCCGACCCAGGGCGCCGTCGTGGCGACGCTGCCGGTGGTGTCGCCGGCACAGCCCGGCGCCGATGGTGCGGTCGCGGTCGCCGAGCCGGAGGGCGCACGCGCGCAACTTCGCGTGCGCGCCGATCTGATCGACCGCCTGGTCAACGAGGCCGGCGAGGTGGCGATCGCGAGGGCGCGCGTCGAGGGCGAACTGCGCGCGCTGAAAGCCAATCTGCTCGAGCTCACCGGCAGCGTCATCCGGCTGCGCGCGCAGGTGCGCGAGATCGAGATCCAGGCCGACTCGCAGATCCAGTCGCGCATGTCGATGGTGCACGAGGCCGCGGAAGGCTTCGACCCGCTGGAATTCGACCGCTTCACGCGCTTCCAGGAGCTCACCCGCGGCATCGCCGAGGGCGTCAACGACGTCTCGACGGTGCAGCAGTCGCTGCTCAAGAACATCGACGAGGCCGACGCGGCGCTGCTGGCGCAGGCCCGGCTCTCGCGTGACGTACAGCAGCAGCTGTTCTCGATTCGCACCGTGCCGTTCGGCAGCCTGTCCGAGCGGCTGTATCGCATCCTGCGCCAGACTGCCAAGGAGCTCGACAAGCGCGCCAACCTCGAGATCCGGGGATCGCAGGTCGAGCTCGACCGCTCGGTGCTGGAAAAACTCGTCGGTCCGCTCGAGCATCTGCTGCGCAACGCGCTCGACCACGGGCTCGAGACGCGCGACGCGCGGCAGCGCGCCGGCAAGCCCGAGACCGGCGAGATCACGCTCAACGTGAGCCAGCAGGGCAACGAGATCGCGATCGAGATCGCCGACGACGGCAGCGGGCTCGACCTCGCGCGCATCGCCACCAAGGCGCGCGCGCTCGGCGTGGTTCCCGACGACGTCGAGCTCACCGAGGCACGGCTCATCGAGTGCATTTTCGCCCCGGGATTCTCTACCGCGTCGAAGGTCACGCAGATCTCCGGACGCGGCGTCGGCATGGACGTGGTGCGTTCCGACGTCGCCGCGCTCGGCGGCCGCGTCGACGTGGCGAGTGTCGCCGGCAAGGGCACGTCGTTCACGCTGTACCTGCCGCTGACCCTCGCGGTCGCGCAGACGGTGCTGGTGCGCGCGGGGGGACGCCTGTGGGCGCTGCCTGCGCCGATGGTCGAGCAGGTTCAGCAGATCAAGGACAAGGACCTCATCAACCTCTACCTGTCGCGCGAGGTGGTGTGGCAGGACCGCAAGTATCCGTTCTTCTACCTGCCGCGACTGCTCGGCAATCCCGGACACAATCCCGAAACCACGCGCTACAACTCGGTGCTGCTGCTCAAGAGCGGCCAGAACCTGACCGCCGTGCACGTCGACGAAATGATCGGCAACCAGGAAGTGGTGGTGAAGAACATCGGGCCGCAGCTCGCGCGCGTCTCGGGCATCGCCGGCGCGACGGTGCTGGGCAACGGCGAGGTCGTGCTGATCATCAACGCGGTGCAGCTCGCGCAGCGCATGGATGTGACCACCGAGGCGCCGATGGTCGTGAAGACGCCGCAGGCGGCGCGCGCCGCGCAGGCCGCGGCCGAGGCGGCGGGTCCGCCGCTGGTCATGATCGTCGACGACTCGCTGACGGTGCGCAAGATCACCGAGCGGCTGATGACGCGGGAGGGCTTCGACATCGTCACCGCCAAGGACGGCCTCGACGCCCTGCAGCTGGTGAGCGAGCGCATTCCCGACATCATCCTTCTCGACATCGAGATGCCGCGCATGGACGGGTTCGAGTTCGCCAAGAATCTCAAGGCCGACCCGAAGCTCGCGCACATTCCGATCATCATGATCACGTCGCGAACCGCCGAGAAGCACCGCAGCCGAGCGAGCGAGCTCGGGGTCGACGTCTACCTCGGCAAGCCCTACCAGGAAGAAGAGCTGCTGCGCCACCTGCGCGAGCTGCTGCAAGTGAACGCCTGACCGAGGCGCGTCGGCGCGTGGGTCGCCGCCGCCGCTTCGAACGCCGGCGGCGTGGCGCCGGATGATCGCCGCCGCAAGGTAGAATCCCCTCCATAAGACCGGAGGACACCCAGATGGTTAACGTTCCCACCAAGGACATCCGCACCCTGGCGCTGGTCGGCCACGGCGCGTCGGGCAAGACGACCCTCGTCGAGGCGCTGTTGCACAAGGCAGGCGCGATCCAGGCCATCGGCAGCGTCGACCGCGGCACGTCGGTCAGCGACTTCGATCCGCTGGAAAGGACCTGGAAGCATTCGCTGCGCGCGTCGGTCCTGCATCTCGACACGGCGGGCACGCGCGTGCACATGATCGACACGCCCGGATTTCCAGACTTCATCGGGCAGGCGATCGGCGCGCTCGACGCCGTGGAGACCGCGGCGGTCGTCGTCAGCGCCTCCGCGGGCATCGAGATGATCACTTCGCGCATGATGGACTGGGCGGCGCACCGCAAGCTGTGTCGGCTGGTCATCATCAACAAGATCGACGCCGAGAACTGCAATCTCCCCGGACTTCTGGAGGCGATCCAGTCGGCCTTCGGCAAGGAGTGCCTTCCGATCAACCTGCCGGCCGATTCGGGCAAGCGCGTCGTGGACTGCTTTTTCAATCCGGCGGGCGACGCCGATTTCTCGAGTGTCGAGGCGGCGCATCGCGCGCTGGTCGACCAGGTCGTCGAGGTCGACGAGGAGCTCATGTCGCTCTACCTCGAACAGGGAGAAATCTCGCCCGACCAGCTGCATGCGCCCTTCGAGAAGGCGCTGCGCGAGGGGCATCTGGTGCCGGTGTGCTTTGTCTCGGCGCGCACCGGCGCGGGCGTGGCGGAGCTGCTCGACGTGCTGGTCAAGCTCGCGCCGAATCCCGCGGAAGGCAACGCGCCGTTGTTCACCAAGGGAGAAGGCGAGCAGGCGGTCGAATTCCATTCCGAGCCCGATCCACGCAAGCACGTGCTCGCGCACGTGTTCAAGGTCGTCATCGACCCGTTCATCGGCAAGCTCGGCGTCTTCCGCGTCCACCAGGGCACCGTGACGCGCGACACGCAGCTGTTCGTCGGCGACGGACGCAAGCCGTTCAAGGTGTCGCACCTGCTCATGCTGCAGGGTGGCAAACAGGTCGAGATCGACCGCGCCGTGCCGGGCGACATCGCCGCGGTCGCCAAGGTCGACGAGATCGGGTTCGACTGCGTGCTGCACGACTCGCACGACGAGGACCACATCCACATGAAGCCGCTGGAGTTCCCGACGCCGATGCACGGGTTCGCGATCGCGCCGAAAAAGCGCGGCGACGAGCAGCGCATTTCCGACGTCCTGCACAAGATGACCGCCGAGGACCCGACGCTGTCGGTCGAGCACGACGCCAACCTGAACGAGACCGTGCTTGCGCGGCCTGGGAGAGCTGCACCTGCGCTCGGTGTTCGAGCGCATGGCGAGCCAGTTCAAGGTGGAGATCGACACGCGTCCGCCGCGCGTGCCGTATCGCGAGACGATCATGGGCCGTGCCGAAGGGCACCATCGCCACAAGAAGCAGACCGGCGGCGCCGGCCAGTTCGGCGAGGTGTTCCTGCGCATCGAGCCGTTGCCGCGCGGCGCCGGCTTCGAGTTCAAGGATGCGGTCAAGGGCGGGACGATTCCGAACCAGTTCATCCCGGCGGTGCAAAAAGGCATCGAGCAGGTGCTGCAGCAGGGGCCGGTGGCCGGATTTCCGCTGCAGGACATTCGCGTCACGGTGTACGACGGCAAGCATCATCCGGTCGATTCCAAGGAAGTCGCCTTCGTCACCGCGGGGCGCAAGGCGTTTCTGGACGCGATCGACAAGGCCAAGCCGATCGTGCTGGAGCCGGTAGTCAGTCTCGAGGTGCTGTGCCCCGAGGCCTGCATGGGCGATGTCGCGGGCGACCTGTCAGGACGCCGCGGCCAGGTCACGGGCACCCGGTCGCTGCAGGCGGGGACGCTCACCATCAACGGCATCGCGCCGCTGTCCGAGCTCGACGGCTACGCCGCGCGGCTGAAGGCGATGACCGCGGGCCACGCCGCGTGGACCATGGCGCTATCGCACTACGATCCCGCCCCGACGACGCTGCAGCAACAGCTCGCGACCGAGTACGCCAAGCACCGCAAGCACGAGGACGACTAGCGGGCATCAGGCTGAAGGGCGCTTCCATTCGAAGCCGGCGGCCGGCAGCCAGCGATCGAGCAGCGGCACCAGCGGCGTCAGCAGGAACAACGACCAGATCAGCGCGTTGGGCCGGAACAGCACGTACTGCCAGAATACCGCGCCGACGGCGACGATGACGGCATAGGCGATGCGCGCCTCGCGGCGATTGGGGATCGTCATCGGATCCGAAATCATGAAAAACGCGAACAGGAGCAGCGCGCCGTTGCCGAGCTGGTGCCACCAGATCGCCCACGATTGACCGAGCAGCGCGACCCGCAGCGCCACCAGTCCGAGGAACGCGCCCAGAAAGATCCAGCTGATGTCGAGGCGGCGGGCGCGCTGCGCCACGAGCGTCCCCAGCATCAGGAACCAGACCGCCAGCGCAAGATCGTTGCCCCATTGACCCGGCGACACCCACGCGCCCGGGAGCAGCGTGATCGCCACGATGACGCCGAAATTGGCCGGGTTGTACAGGTGCTTGCCGCGAATGCGGATCAGGAATTTCGACGACATGGCGAGCGCCGCGATCAGCGGATGCACCCACAGCGTGTCGCTGCGCAGGAGCAGTGAAAGCCCGCAGCAGGTGACGATGGCGGAAAGCGCGCCGCGCTGCTGCAGGCCGAGTCGCTTCAGCCAGAACGCCTGCGTCGCGAGCCCCGCGGCAAAGGTCAGCGCCACCTGCGCCGGCGCGATCGAGAAGTCGCGCAGCAGCACTCCGGTCGTGAGCAGAATGGCGAGAAACGCGATCTGGAAAAAACGGGCGTCGCGCGGAAGCAGCGCGCGGACGGAGGCCCACCCGTTTGCATGGACTGCGGAGCTCATTTCCACAGCCGATCCCACCACGCCGCGCGCGGCGCTGCCGGCTGCAGGTCCATGCGCGCGCGAATCCGGTCGATGTCCCATCCGGTCAGCGAAGCCAGCGTCTGCGCTTCGCTTTCCTGGCGCTTGCCCAGCGCTTCGAGGTAACTCCTCGCTTCGGCGCAGGCATTGGGATCGCCCTTCCACGGATGGTGCAGCACGTAGCGCGCCTGGAAATTCTGCTTGTCCTGCGTCTCCTGGAACATCAGGTCCTCGGGGAGCGTCTCGGGCGTGTAGCGCAGATGGAGTCGCGTCAGCATCACTGGCTGCGCGCCGCCGCGCCGCGCGACTTCCCGAACTGTGGAGCGCCGGGCGCGACGCCGACCGGCGGCTCGTCGCCGTCGAGCCAGAACACGCCGGCGGAGCGAAGCTCCTCCGCCGAGAGCGGGTTCGCCGCGCAAGGGTCGCACCATGCCATGTCCCAGAAATACTCGGTCCACACCACGCGGTAATCCTCGCGCTTCGACTGCGCATCGAACAACGCCTTGTAGACCTGCGCGAATTCGCCGCGCGTATAGGTGGGCAGGTCGACGTTCGAAGGCAGTTTCACGGTGCGGTAATTGGTGGTTTCGACGCGACCGTTGCGCGTCAGCGCGTAGATCACCAGGTCCTGCGGCCCGCGCGCGTTGAGCATGCCGAGCCGGACCGGCAGCATGAAGCGCGACGATTCGAAGGCGAACTGCAGCGGGCGCAGATAGGCGAAGCCGGTCTTGGCCTGCTCGGCGAGATTGACCTTGGCGACGAAGAACTTGAGGTTCTGCCGGATGTAGGGCTGCAGCGCGCGGCTCGCCTTGGCGGGAATGTTGTAGCCGCTTTGCCGGAGCCATTTTTCCAGGCCGTTCGATTCGGTCGCGGACAGGATCGCGATGTCGTACTCGCCGATCGTGTAGCGCGCTTCTACCGTCACACCGAGCGCCTCCTCGCGAGCCTTTTTCGCGTCCATTCGAGCCATCGGCGCGGCTGCGTTGACCGCACCCATCTGGCGCATCACCTTGTCGGTCTCGCACGGATTGGGGTCGAAGTATTCGGCCAGCCGAGGCGCGCTGTATGCGTCGATGCGGTCGAAGATCTTCGGATCGCCGACGTGGATCTGGCTTTTCTGCAGCACCACGGGCACCGGGACGACGAGGGCGAATTCCGAAAGGTCGCCCTGAAAATCGTTGCGCATGCTGATCACGGTTCGGTTGCCGTCGCGAACCAGCAGGACCTGCGAGGCTTCGTTGAACAGCTTGGCGTCGGCCTTGCCCACATAGAAGCCGCAAAATGCTGCGGCGGGCGAGGCTGCGACACCGACGCAACGACGAGCACCGACGCAACGACGAGCGTCAGCGCGCTGCCGGTACCGCGCGCGGCGCGGCTCGAACGGGACGAGACCATGGTTTTCTCCGGAGGGTGGCAATGCCGCTATCAACGGCCGCCCGCGCATTCCGGGGTTAACCGGCGGTCAGAGCTTGCGCGCCGACTTGAACATTGCGAGCGCCTCCACCCTTGCGCGCGCGTGGTCGACGATCGGCGGCGGGATAGTCGCGCCCGACGCGCACTCCACGCGCCTGCTGCACCTCGGCGGAAAGCTGCCATGGCGCGTGGATCTCGTTCGCATCCAGCGCCGCCAGCTCGGGCACGTAGCGCCGGATGAAATCGCCCTCGGGATCGAAGCGCTTCGACTGCGTCACTGGATTGAAGATTCGGAAATAGGGCTGCGCGTCGCATCCCGTCGACGCTGCCCATTGCCAGCCGCCGTTGTTGGACGCGAGATCGTAGTCGTTGAGCTTGGCCGCGAAGTAGCGCTCGCCCCAGCGCCAGTCGATCAGCAGGTCCTTCACCAGGAAGCTCGCCGCGATCATGCGCAGGCGATTGTGCATGTAGCCGGTCTGGTTGATCTGGCGCATCGCGGCGTCGACGATCGGATAGCCCGGTCTCGCCGGCGCACCAGCGCGCAAAGCGGTCGGGTCATTGCGAAACGGCAGCGCGTCGTACTCGGGACGAAACGCGCTGTCGACCACGCGCGGGTGGTGCCACAGGATCTGCGCGTAGAAGTCGCGCCAGATGAGCTCGGAGAGCCAGGTCGCGGCGCCGCCGCCGCCGGCGTGCAGCGAGCGCGCATGCGCGTACGCCGCGAGCTGGCGGATCGACACCGTTCCGAAGCGAAGGTCGACCGACAGGTACGACGGGCCCTTCTTCGCCGGATAGTCGCGCGCCTCGGCATAGCGGTCGATGCGATGCTGGAAGTCGGCGAAGCGAGCTGCGCCCGCGCTCATTCCGGGCGCGATCGGGATCGAGCGCAGGTTGGTCGGCTTGAATCCGAGCGCCGCGAGCGTGGGCGTGGGGCCGGTCCATCGATGCGGGCGGCCTGGCCAGCGCATGCGTGTGCGCCTCGACCGGGTACGGCGCGAGGTGAGATTCCAGCGAGCGCTTTGAGCCACGCGTGCTTGTACGGCGTGAATACCGAGAAGGGTTGCCCGGACTTGGCGACGATTTCGCCGCGCTCGAAGATGACGTGGTCCTTCGAGGTGCGAAACTCGCGCCGCTGAGCCGACAGCGCCGACGCCACCGCCGCGTCGCGTGCCATCGCCTGCGGCTCGTAGTCGTGGTTGGCATAGACCGCGTCGGCGTCGAGCTCGGAGGCGAGCCGCGGGATGACCTCGGCGGCGCGTCCTTCGCGCACGAGCAATGCGCCGCCGGCCTCGCGCAGCCTGGCGTCGAGCTCGACGACGCTGTCGCGAATGAACTCGACGCGGCGATCGGTCCGGTCCTGCAGCGCATCGAGGATGTCGCGGTCGAATACGAACGCACAATACACGGCGCCCGACTCGCGCAAGGCTGCGTACAGCGCGGCATGGTCGAAATCGCGCAGGTCGCGGCGAAACCAGACCAGCGCGCGGGCATGGCGAGTCATGGTCGCGATGGTCTGGACGTGGACAAGGTGAGCTGGCGAAATCCGCGACGAAAATGGCGTAGACTTTTTGGCGGCCCCGCGGGGGCGGGGCATCGAGAAAAGGAGCTCGCATGCAATCACGTGGACGCATGGCCGCATTCTGGACGATTGCGGCGGTTTGCGGAGCCGTTGCGTCTCCGGCGCTCGCCGCCGGCGATTCCCTGTTCATCAATTCCGACGACGTGAAATGGGGAGCCGCGCCGCCCGCGCTGCCCAAGGGCGCGAAAATCGCGGTGCTCTACGGCGACCCGTTCAAGAGCGGCCCGTTCGTCATCCGCCTGATGGCGCCGGCAGGCTACCGCATACCGCCGCACTGGCATTCGCAGACCGAAAACCTGACGGTGATCAGCGGCGTGCTCAACCTGGGCGAAGGCGACCAGGTCGACAAGGCTCACGTGCACGCGCTCAAGGCCGGCGGCTACCACTACCTTCCCGCCAAGGCGCATCACTACGCTTTCACGTCGGTGCCGACCGTCATCCAGATTCACGGTGACGGACCTTTTGACATCACCTACATCAACGACAAGGACGATCCGCAGAAAATGGCGAAATGACGCGAGGCGAGCGCATTTGCACCGATCGCGTTGTGTCCGCCGGTCGCGCCGTTTACAATGGCGGCCACGCACGCTTGCGCGGCCGTCGCGCCGGCGGCAAGGTTGAGGCAGCATAATGGGCGATTCCCGGGTCAGCCTGGCCAATCACTTCCTGATCGCCATGCCCAGCATGGCCGACCCGCACTTTGCGCACACGCTGATCTACTTGTGCGAGCACAACGAAAAGGGCGCGCTGGGTATTGTCATCAACAAGCCCATCGACATGACGCTGTCGACGCTGTTCGAGCAGATCAACGTGCCGCTGGGCGATTCCGGATTGCGTGAGGCGCCGGTGCATTACGGAGGCCCGGTGCAGATCGACCGCGGTTTCGTCCTGCACCGGCCGCTGGGCAGCTGGCAGTCGACGCTCGCCATCAACGACGATCTCGGTCTCACCACATCGAAAGACATTCTCGAAGCAGTGGGGAGCGGCGAAGGACCCGACGACGTCCTCGTGTCGCTCGGCTACGCGGGCTGGTCGGCGGACCAGCTCGAGCAGGAGATCGGCCAGAACGCATGGTTGACCGTCGCCGCCGAAGCCGACGTGCTGTTCGCGCAGCCCGCCGAAACGCGGCTGCCGGCGGCAATGAAGCTGCTCGGCATCGACTTCTCACGATTGTCCGGCACCGTCGGACACGCGTGACGCGTGGCGACGTCGCAACATCCCTCCGCGAGCCCCGCGGGAACCATTCTCGCGTTCGATTTCGGCACACGGCGCATCGGTGTCGCGGTCGGCGAGCCTGCCACCGGCCTGGCGCACCCGCTGCAGACGATCGACGCGGAGCGCAAGGATGCGCGCTTCGAGGCGGTCGCGAAGCTCATCGACGAATGGCGTCCGACCATGCTGGTGGTCGGTGTGCCGACGCACGCCGATGGTGCCGAGCATGCGCTGACCGAAGGTGCGCGCCGGTTTGCGCGCCAGCTCGAGGGCCGCTTTGGACTTGCCGTCGTGTTCGCCGACGAGCGCTTCACCACGCGGGCTGCATCGGCCGCGCTCGATGAGGCGGGCGTGCGCGCAAGAGCGCAGCGCGGTCCGCGCGACCAGGTCGCCGCGCAGATCATTCTGCAGGCTTATCTCGACGAACAGCGCATGCTCGAAATGAGGCGCGAAATGAGCGCGAAATGAGCGTCACCGAGCGCCGCGCAATGCCCGACGCCGAGACCGCGCTCGCTGCCCTGGTCGAGCGCATGAGCGCGGAGGTTGCCGCCGATGCGTGTCTGGTCGGCATCTATTCCGGCGGGGCGTGGCTCGCCGAGCGCCTGGTGGAGGCGCTCCCCGGCGATCATCCTGTCGGCTTCATCGACGTCTCGTTCTACCGCGACGACTACGCGTCCAAGGGCCTGCGTGCCAAGGTCGAGACCACCGCGCTGCCCTTCGACGTCGCCGGCGCACGCATCGTGCTGGTCGACGACGTGCTCTACACCGGACGCTCGGTGCGCGCGGCGATCAACGAGCTGTTCGACTATGGGCGCCCCGAATCGATCGAGCTGGCGGTGCTCGTCGACCGTGGCGGGCGCGAATTGCCGATCGAGGCGACATGGGTCGGCGCGCGGGTCGCGGTGGCGCGCGAGCTGTCGATCGTGCTCGACCGTGCGCAGGATGGCGGCCTCACGCTTTCGGTGGAGCCGGCGGGGAGTGCTCCGCGTGCATAGTTCCAGACTGAGTTCCCAACTGAGTTCGCAACTGAGCCCGCAGCTCAACGCTGCCGGCGAGCTCACGCATCTGCTCACGCTCGAAGGTCTTCCCGCGGACGTGATCCTGCGCATTCTCGACACCGCGGTCCCCTTCGTCTCGGTCGCCGAGCGCGACGTCAAGAAAGTGCCGCTGCTGCGCGGCAAGGCGGTGTTCAACCTCTTCTTCGAGAACAGCACGCGCACGCGAACGACCTTCGAGATCGCGGCCAAGCGACTTTCCGCCGACGTGATCAATCTCAACATCGGCGTGTCGTCGACCAGCAAGGGAGAGACGCTGCTCGACACGATCGACAACCTGGTGGCGATGAATGCAGACATGTTCGTCGTGCGCCACGCGCAAAGCGGCGCGCCGCACCTGATCGCGCAGCACCTTTTCGCCACGGCGCGCGAGCACATCCACGTCATCAACGCGGGCGATGGAAGGCATGCGCATCCCACGCAGGGTCTGCTCGACCTGTTCACCATCCGCCACTACAAGAAGGATTTTCACGCGCTGACGGTCGCGTTGGTGGGCGACGTGCTGCACTCGCGCGTGGCGCGCTCGCTCATCCACGGACTCACCACGCTCGGAACACCCGAAGTGCGGGTCATCGCGCCGAAGACGCTGCTGCCGACCGCGATCAACAGCCTCGGCGTGCGCGTGTTCCACGACATGGCGGAGGGACTGCGCGGCGCCGACGTGGTGGTGATGCTGCGCCTTCAAAGCGAGCGCATGGGCGGAGCGATGCTGCCTTCGGCGGGCGAATATTTCAAGCATTACGGCCTGACCGGCGAGAAGCTCGCGCTTGCCAAGGCCGATGCGATCGTGATGCATCCTGGTCCGATGAACCGCGGCATCGAAATCGACTCGGCGGTCGCCGATGGCAAGCATTCGGTGATCCTTCCTCAAGTGACTTTCGGCATCGCGGTTCGCATGGCGGTGATGAGCATGCTGGCGGGGAGCTGACGATGGCGCGTCCGATTCGCTCTTCGGCACCGGCACCGGTCGCGCCGCCGCGCGTCGGGCGGAGCGCACCCGCATGAAGATCGAGATCGTGCATGGCAGGGTGATCGACCCGCGCCACGGCGTCGACCGCGTGACGTCGCTCTACATCGCCGCCGGCAAGGTGGTGGCGCTGGGCTCCGCGCCGTCCGACTGGCGCGCGAGCCGGGTGATCGACGCGAAAGGTCTGGTGGTCTGCCCCGGGCTGGTCGATGCCGCTGCCCGACTGCGCGAGCCGGGGCTGGAGTACAAGGCGACGCTGGAATCGGAGATGGAAGCCGCGATGGCAGGTGGCGTGACCAGCCTGGCGTGTCCGCCCGACACCGACCCGCCGCTCGACGAGCCGGGGCTGGTCGAGATGCTCAAGCACCGCGCGCGATCGCTCAACCGCGCGCACGTCTATCCCGTGGGCGCGCTCACCGTCGGCCTGAAGGGCACCGCGATCACCGAGATGGGCGAGCTTTCCGAAGCGGGATGCATCGCTTTCTCGCAGGCCGACGCCGAGTTGCCGACACCGGGATCCTGATGCGCGCGATGCAGTATGCCGCGACCTTCGGCTACCGGGTGTGGCTGCGGCCGCAGGACCCGTATCTCGCCCGCGGCGGCGTCGCGCACGACGGCGAGGTCGCGACGCGACTCGGGCTCGCCGCGATTCCATCGTGCGCGGAAACCATCGCGCTGGATACGATCTGCGAGCTGGCGCGCGTCACCGGCGCCAGCGTGCACATCGCGCGGATCTCATCGCGCGAGTGCGTCGATCGCGTTCGACAGGCCAAGCGCTCCGGGCTGGCTCTGACCTGCGACGTCGCCGCCAACCACGTGCACCTGTGCGACACCGACATCGCATGGTTCAATGCGAGCTGCCACCTGATTCCGCCGCTGCGCGAGAGCCGCGACCGCGAGGCGCTTCGCGCCGGGCTCGCCGACGGGACGATCGACTTCATCTGCTCCGACCACGCCCCGGTGGACGACGATGCCAAGCAGCTGCCATTCGCCGAGAGCGAGCCCGGCGCGACGGGACTCGAGCTGTTGCTGCCGCTTACGCTCAAGTGGGCGCACGACGCCGGCGTCGACACGTCGAAGGCGCTGGCACTGATCACGACCCAGCCGGCGCGCGTGCTCGGGATCGATGCCGGCCACCTCGGCGTCGGCGCCGCGGCCGACGTGTGCATCTTCGATCCCGCGGCGTGGTGGACGGTCGAGCGCGCGTCGCTGAGAAGCCAGGGGAAGAACACCCCCTTCCTGGGCTGGGAGCTCGCCGGCAAGGTGCGATTCACCCTCGCCGGCGGCCAGGTCGTGCACGAAGGCTGACGTCTATCCGTTCTCGGCCATTGGCGCTATGCTGTCGAACGGACGGCGTTCCGGCCGGGAGCCTAGGCTCCGGAACGAGTCAAGGCAATTCAGCGGTGGCCATGGGTGGGCACGGGCGGCGAAGTAGCCGCCCGTTGTTTTTGTAAGACGTCGCCAGCGGGGTCGCGAAGGTACCGCCGATTCGTTGCGCGTTACCCCGACGCTAGGACGCCTTCGGCAAGCGGCCCAGCAGGTAGAACTCGTCGTTCGGACGCATGGCAATGAGGTCTGCCATGCGGTTGGACAGCGCGAAAAAGGCAGCGATGGCGCCGATATCCCAGATGTCCTCGTCGCTGAAGGCGTGGGCACGCAACTCGGCGTAGTCGGCGTCGACCAGCTCGGACGAGCGCGTCGCCACTTTCAGCGCGAACCCGAGCATCGCCTTCTGGCGCTCGCTGATGTCCGCCTTGCGATAATTCACCGCCACCTGGTCGGCGACGCGCGGATCCTTCGCGTACACGCGCAGGATGGCGCCGTGGGCGACGATGCAGTACGGACAGCGGTTGGCTCCCGAGGTTGCGACGACGATCATCTCGCGCTCGGCCTTGGACAGCCCCGAATCGCGCAGCATGAGCGCGTCGTGGTAGGCGAAGAATGCACGGAACTCGTCGGGCCGGTGCGCAAGCGTCAGGAAGACGTTGGGGATGAATCCGGCCTTCTCCTGCACTTCGAGCATTCGCGCCCGGATGTCCTCGGGCAGGTCTTCGAGCTTTGGTACGGGGTAGCGGCTGATTGGCGGCGCGGTCATGGGAATGAGTCTACCAGCCGGGAATAGACCGATCCAGGACCGGCGCGACAGAGATCGGCCGACCGCGCCACACACCGAGGTCGCCGATCGCGGTCGTTCGATAACTGCTATCGAGCCGATCCCGATGCTGCGTCATCACGGAGCCGAAGTCATCGAGTCAGGGGGGTTGAACGCACCTTGGTAGCATTGCCGACTCGCCATTGAAATTGATCGAAGATCCTATGCATCTCTGCAAATTCCGATAACTTGTCTTGTGTTCATTTGGCTCGGATCTTTGGCTCGCTAGGTCCGGCGGCACCGCACACACGAGGTCGTCGTTGCTATTCAATTCGTTCCCTTTCATCTTCGTATTCTTGCCCCTCGTTCTGTTGGGCTTTTTTGCGCTGGCGCGGGCCAGTGATCGGCTTGCAGCCGGCTGGCTGACGATTGCGTCGCTGGTCTTCTACGGATGGCGGGACCCTGGCAACGTCGCACTGCTCCTGGCCTCGATATGCGTCAACTATTACCTGGGGACGCGCATTGCGCTGATGCACGAGTCGGGAAAGCGATCGCGCGGAAGGCGATTGCTGCTGGTTGCGATCGCAGCCAACCTCGCGTTGCTTGGCTACTTTAAATACGCAACCTTCTTCGTAGCCAACGCGCAGAAGCTCATCGGCCATGCCGGGCCCTTGCCGGAGATCGCTCTTCCCATTGGCATTTCATTCTTCACGTTTACGCAGATTGCCTTCCTCGTAGATGCACATCGAGGTCTCGCGCGCGAGTACAACTTCACGCACTACGCGTTGTTTGTCACTTACTTCCCGCACCTTATTGCCGGGCCGATCCTGCATCATCGCGAAATGATGCCGCAGTTCGACCGCCGCGCCACGTACAGGCTGAACTGGGACAACATCGCCGTCGGTTTAACGATGTTCATCCTCGGTCTGTTCAAGAAAACGGTGATCGCAGACGAGATGGCCGCCTTCGCCACGCCCGCTTTCAGCGCCGCGGCCGCCGGCACCCAGCTTACGCTGCTCGAAGCCTGGGGTGCAGCGCTCGCCTACACGTTTCAGATCTATTTCGATTTCTCCGGATACACGGACATGGCGCTCGGTGCGTCGCGGATGTTCGGCATCGTGCTGCCGCTGAACTTCTACTCGCCTTACAAGGCGCATAGCATCATCGATTTCTGGCGCCGCTGGAACATCACGTTGTCGCGCTTTCTGCGCGATTACGTCTATATCCCTCTCGGCGGCAACCGCAAGACGGTGTCGCGCCGCTACGAAAATCTGCTATTGACGATGCTGGTGGGGGGCCTCTGGCATGGCGCGGGGTGGACCTTCGTTTTCTGGGGTGGGCTGCACGGCATCTATCTTGTCATTAACCACGGCTGGAGAACGCTTCGTCGCCGTATCGATATTGCTGCGCCCCCCGGCGCGCGGGCGCTTGCGACACTAATCACGTTTGTAGCAGTCGTCGTCGGGTGGGTATTCTTCCGTGCAGCGGACTTCGCGACGGCAGTCAGCATCATTTCTGGCATGCTGGGACAGAATGGCGTTGTTCTGCCGCTGCAATGGGAACCCGTGACGGGCGGCCACACATGGTTGTCGAACCATGGAGTGCAGTTCGGAAAAATGACGTACTTTGACCGCGTAGCACAACTCAATTGGCTGTGCGTCCTGCTCGTATTCTGCTGGTTCGCTCCCAATACACAGCAGCTCTTGGCGGGGCACCGGCCGGCGCTGATTACGCGCGGATACGGTGAGCTTGGCGGTGCCGGGCGTCTCGCCTGGCGGCCCAATTGGGTCTGGCTCGTCGCCCTGGCGTTGCTTGGAGCCGTCGCGATGCTGTCCATTCATCGCTACAGTGAATTCATCTACTTCCGATTTTGAAATGAGTTCCAGGACATTCAGCGTCGCTTGCGTGACCGCGGTATTGCTCTTGATCGGCGCTGTTGGTCTGTTCAATCGGATTGTCGATCCCTACTGGTACTTTCGCGATGTCGAAATTGTCGGGTTCAACTACAACAAACCGAAGGCGGCTGACAATGAACGGCTGGTAAAGCCGGCGTGGGCGGCCAAGCTCAAGCCCGAGGCAGTCATTGTCGGAAACTCCGTTGCGGAGATCGGGCTGCCACCCACGCATCGTGGGCTCACCAAGGACGGCGCGCTGGTTCCGTTCAATCTCGCGATGCCGCGCGCAACCTGGAACGAAACCTACTGCCTTGCGATGTTCGTGATGCGTCAGGCGCCGGTGAAGCGGATGGTTGTGGGCGTTTCGGGTACTAGACGAGGAACCATGCCCCGCCGATGCGATCCTCGGTAGCGTGGACTACGGCGAAGCTCTTGTTGTCACGAACTGCCTTTGACGCGTCGCGCAATACCGTGCGCCTGCAGCACCAGCGGGCGACGATGACTCGCGAAGGCCTATGGTATTTCGATCGCTACGATGACCATGCGCAGACGGACGACGAGGTGGCGAATAACTTCGCCGTCGTGATACACGGCGCGCTATGCGCCTCGGTGAGCGCCGATCCGAGTGCACTGGACAGCGTCGCGGTTGCGCAAGGAAGCGGTGGCGCGAAACCAGGGCGTGGGGTTGCGAAAGCTGATAAGGCTGGCGCAGGAGAAGCATGTCGAGTTGATCTTGCTCTTCTACCCGACGCACGTTCTGATGAGTGAAGTCCAACGTCGCTGCCAGGGTCCTGAGGGGCATTGGAACTGGGTTTGGCAGATCGTTTCCATTGTGGCCCAGGAGACCGGCAGTGATTCGCGACAGATTCAGGTCTGGCAATTCGCGGATTACGCGCCGATCAACGGCGAGAGAATCCATGTCGGGAAGCCGGGGCGCGACCGGCTGTGGCAGGATCCAATACACTTCAACGAAGAGATCGGCGTCGCCGTGTTCGATGCGATCTATTTGGGGAGCCCCGGCTACGGAGCCCGGGTTACCGTCGCGAATTTCGACGAACTCATCGCCCGACGCGAGGACCAGCGCAGACAATTTCTTGCGGACAATCCGTGGGTAGCACAGGAACTTGACGAAACGGTGCGGCGCGCCAGGAATATCGGCGGCGCAGTCGCTCCGTTGAAAGGACAGTAGGCTGAACGAGCTGGCTTCGGATCGTGCGCCGACGCGCACGGCCTGCCACCATCGCTGCGGCGGTGGCCGTGCTAGAATCGGCGCGCGTCCATCGACGCTCAGTCAGGTTTCGCGAATGACGCCACCGAACCGAAGTGCGCGCGCGCGGCCGCAAGCTTGGGCCCTGTCCTTGCTTGCTGCGTGTTGCCTTTTCCCTTCGATCGGCTTCGCGCAGAACGAAGCGGTGCCGGCGTTCAAGAGCGTGGATACGATGGAGGCCCGCGTCCAAGGGTGCGTGACCTGCCACGGGCAGAGCGGACAGGGCACCCTGAGCGGCGCCTTTCCCCGGATCGCCGCAAAACCCGCCGGCTATCTCTACAACCAGCTCATCGCGTTCCGGGACGGTACGAGGCAGTACCCTCCCATGAACTACCTCGTCGCCTATCTGCCGGACGCGTATCTGCGGGAAATGGCGGAGTACTACGCGAAACAGCGCCCGCCGTTCGAGGCCAAGGATGCGACCGCGGCCGACGCGACGATGCTGGCTCGTGGCCGCGATATCGCGACCGCGGGCGATGCGAGCAAGGGCATTCCGCCGTGCGTGGCCTGCCACGGAGCGCGATTGACCGGCATGGAGCCTGGCATCCCGGGGCTGGTCGGGCTGCGTTCCAATTACATCGCGGCTCAGCTCACGCGCTGGCGTGTCGGCAGCCGGCACGCGGTGGAACCCGACTGCATGAAGCGCATAGCATCGCGACTGTCCGAGTCCGACATCGCCGCAGTCGCGGCGTGGCTGGCGCAGCAGGAAGGACCGAAGGACGCCTCGCCCGACTCGTCGAATCTCGTTCGCATGCCGCTCGCGTGCGGGAGCCAGCGCTGATGCGCACCGCGCTTCGCATCGCCCTTGCCGCGGTCGTGCTCGTGATTCTCGGCGCAATCGCTTTGACGCTGCTTCGCCCGGGCATGCTGCCGCAAACCTCCGCTCCCGCTCCCGACCGCGCCCGCAACCGCGACCAGCGCGACCACGCAATTCCTCGCGCGCGGCGAGTATCTTGCCCGCGCCGGCGATTGCGTTGCGTGCCACACTGCGCCGGAGGGCCGGGATTTCGCCGGAGGTCGCGCCATGCCGACCCCGTTCGGCAACCTCTACGTGCCGAACATCACTCCCGATGACGCGACGGGCATCGGCAAATGGAGCGCCGACGAGTTCTATCGCATGATGCACACCGGCATCTCGCGCGACGGATCGCTCATGTATCCCGCCATGCCGTTCGCGTCGTATACCAAGGTCACCCGCGAGGACTCGGACGCGATCTACGCGTACCTCATGTCGGTGCCGCCGGTGCAGCGACAAAATCGGCCGCACGAGCTGCGGTTTCCATTCAACAAGCGCGATCTTCTCGTGGGTTGGCGCGCGCTGTACTTCAAGGAAGGCGAATACGTCCCGGATCCGAAGCAATCGGCGCAATGGAACCGCGGCGCCTATCTCGTGGAGGGCCTCGGCCACTGCGCGATGTGCCATACCGCCATCAACAGGCTCGGCGGATCGAGCGAGTCGGACGCCTTCGAAGGCGGAATGATTCCGAACCAGAACTGGTACGCGCCGTCGCTCACCAGCAATCGCGAAGCGGGCCTCGGCGACTGGAGCATCAAGGACATCACCGATCTCCTGCAGGTCGGAATCTCGAATCGCGGAACGGTGTACGGTCCCATGGCCGAGGTCGTCTACAATAGCCTGCAGTACGTCTCCGACGAAGACATTGCGGCCATGGCGGTGTACCTCAAAGCGCTGCCCAAGCGCGACTCCGAGCCGCCGCCGACGAGCCAGGCGCGACTGGTCAGTCCGGACGTCATGGAAACCGGCCGCAAGGTCTACGCGACGCAGTGCGCGATGTGTCACGGCGCCGAGGGCAAGGGGCAGCCGCCGCAATTTCCACCGCTGGCCGGCAATCAATCGATCACGATGGCCTCGCCGGTGAACTCCATTCGCATGGTCCTGAATGGCGGCTATCCGCCGGGCACGCGCAAAAATCCGCGACCGCACGGCATGCCACCGTTCGCGCATATCCTGAACGACGCGGAGGTCGCCGCCGTCATAACCTACATCCGTGTGGCGTGGGAGAACAGCGGCACGCCGGTCACGGCGACGCAGACGAACGAGCTGCGCAAGCTTTTGCCGGAATGAGGAACAGCACCGTGATGACCGTTCACAGCGACGACGACCAAAGCGACGCCAGGGTCGACGAAATCGTCCGGCGCGGACCCTCCGGCGCCTTTGCGGTGGCGGGCATCGCCGCGGCGATCGTCGTGGCCCTCTATTTCGGATTCTATTTCCTCGTCTATCTCCCGCGAGGGGTCGTGCAGTGAATGCCGCTGCGGTGCCTCCCGGTGCGCCGCCCGACTCGCATGGGGTCGCCGTCGCCGCCGAGCGCCGCTGGGCGTTCGTGGTCGGCGTCATCATCGTGCTGCTGGTGGCGATGATGATTTTCACCGGGCTGCAATGGGCGGCGATGCCGCCCTCGCGCGTCGAGACGATCGACCCGCGCAACCTTCATGTCGCGGGAGAATTCGTCGAAAGCAATCTCGGAACGAGTGTTGCCCCCGACGGCAAGGTGATCGCGCGGCTCATCGCCCAGCAATATTCGTTCGAGCCGCAATGCATCGTCGTTCCCGCGGAAACGCCCGTCACGTTCCGCGGCACGAGCACCGACGTCGTGCACGGCTTCATCGTCGGCACGACCAACGCGAACGTCATGCTGGTGCCGGGGTTCGTGGCGACGTTCACGACGACGTTTCCCAAGACCGGCGAGCACCTCATGCCCTGCCACGAGTACTGCGGCACCGGCCATGAGGCGATGTGGGCGCGGGTTCAGGTCATCGCGCGCGACGAGTTCATGGCGCGGACGCGCCGCGGAGAAAGGGTGAGCTGTGTTTCTCGCTAGGAAGCTCGTGCTCGCGCATTTCTGGGTCGCCTTCGCGGGTTTCCTGCTCGCCATCGTGCTCGGCGAATGGCAGATGTACGTGCGCAGCCCCTTGCATGCGTGGGTCAACAATCCCGAGCACTACTACCGCTCCGTGACCGCGCACGGGACCGTCATGGCCTACGTGCTTCCCACTCTCGTCGCGATGGGCTTCGGCTACGCCATCACCGAGCTCGCGTTGAAGCGCCCGCTCATCGGCTTGCGCTGGGCCTGGGCCGGATTCTGGCTCGTCGTCGCGGGGACGGTAATGGCCGCCACCACCGTGGCGAGCGGAAAGGCGTCCGTCCTCTACACGTTCTACCCGCCGATGATCGCGAGCCCCTTCTACTACATCGGCGTCGTTCTGGTCGTGGTCGGCTCGTGGATCTGGGTCGCGCTGATGTCGATCAATCTGCGCGCCTGGAAAAAGGACAATCCGGGCGCCGCGATACCGCTCGCCATGTTCGGCAACGTCACCGGCGCGTACCTGTGGGCCTGGACGTCGGTCGGCGCGGCCATCGAAGTGCTCTTTCTCATCTTGCCGGTCGCGCTCGGCTTCAAGAGCACCATCGACGCGGGCCTGTCGCGCGTGTTCTTTTCGTGGACACTGCACGCGATCGTATATTTCTGGCTGATGCCGACGTACATCGCGTTCTACACCATCGTTCCACGGGCGATCGGCGGCAGGCTGTACAGCGACACGATGGGGCGCGTGGCGTTCGTGCTGTTCCTCGTGTTTTCGATGCCGATCGGCATCCATCATCTGTTCGCCGATCCGCAGGTTGGCGCGGGCTTCAAGTTCGTGCACGCCGTGATGACCGCCGTGGTGTCGGTGCCGACGCTGCTCACGGTGTTCACCATCGTGGCCTCGGTCGAGATCGCGGGCCGGCTGCGCGGCGGCACCGGTCTGCTGGGCTGGGTGAAGGCGCTGCCGTGGGACAACCCGATGATGCTGGCGGTGACCTTCTCGTTCGTCATGCTGGGCTTCGGCGGCGCGGGCGGCATCATCAACATGAGCTACCAGCTCAACGAGTCGGTGCACAACACGCAGTGGGTGACCGGCCACTTCCACCTCATCTTTGGCGGCGCCATCGTGATCATGTATTTCATGGTCGCCTACGACCTGTGGCCGCAGCTCACGCGATGCGCGCCGCTTCCGCAGGGACTCATCAAGACGCAGCTGTGGCTGTGGTTCGTCGGCATGCTCGTGCTCTCGATGCCGTGGCATCTCGTGGGATTGCTGGGCATGCCGCGCCGCATGGCCTACTACGACTATTCCAACCCTGTGTTGCAACCCCAGGCGTGGACGGTTACGGCGTCGACACTCGGCGGGCTGTTGCTCGTGATCTCGGCGTTCCTGTTCGTGTACGTGCTCGCCCGTGCGCGCAGCACCGCCGCGACGCCGGCGCCGTACACCTTCAGTCGCACCGCTTACGCGAACGAGCGCACGCCCGCGGCGTTGAATGCGTTCGGTCTGTGGGTGGCGATGATGATCGGGCTCACCATCGTGAACTACGGCTACCCGATCGTGCAGCTCGCGCTGCTCAAGGAGACGTCCGTGCCCGCGATCAGCATCGGAGGACCGTGATGGACGACGGCCGCCTCTATTCGTGGGGCAACCCGTGGTTCCGCTGGAGCGTCGTGTCGCTCGTCGTCCTCACCGTGCTGTCGTTCCTCGTGGGATTCGTGGTGCTGCCCTCGGTGCAGCGCGATTACACCGCGAGCGGGATCTGGGACAGCATCTGCCGCGCGGCGGGGCTGCCCACCAACTGGGGCGCCCGGCATCGGCCACCGACAAGGCGGGCCAGCAGTCCACCAGTGTCGTTCTCGCGCCTGCGATGGCGCTGCCGGGCTCGAGCGATGCCGTTGGGCGAGGCGCGACGATCGCGGTCCAGCAGTGCAGCATGTGCCATGGCGTGCAAGGCATGAGCGAGGCGAACGCGCCCAATCTCGCGGGACAGTATCCGGAGGTCGTGATCAAGCAGCTGGAGGACTACAAGCGCGGCCACCGCATTCATACCTTCATGGAGGCGTTGTCGCGCAACCTCTCCGACCGCGACATCGCCGACATCGCGGCCTACTACGACTCGCTGCCCAAGGCGCGCACCGCGCCGGCGCGATACAGCGAGAGCTCGGCGCCCGCACTGGTTCGGGTTGGCGACCCGCTGCGCAACATCGCGCCTTGCATCGGATGCCACGGCGGTACCGACCACAAGCTCGGCGCGCCGTGGCTCGAAGGCATGCCCAAAGACTACCTGGTCGTTCAGCTCAGCGACTTCCAAAAGGGAGCACGGCACAACGACAGTCACGGTCAGATGCGCAACATGGCCCGTGCGATGTCGTCGAAGGAGATCGATGAGGTCGCCGATTTCTACGCGCGGCGACCGAAGGGCGAAGGCGGCTAGGCTCGCTGAGGACGTGCCGTTTTTTTCACCGAGGAGGCGAAGCTTCGGTGGCGGAGGAGCCGCCCTCACCCGCGCGATGACGCTGGCTCGAGGTTTTCCGCCGCGTGCCGACCCGCGATGAACCCGAAGGTCATCGCCGGTCCGAGATTGATGCCACCCGAGGGGTAGTAGCCGCCCATCACGTTCGCCTGATCGCAGCCGGCGGCGTAGAGTCCTTCGATCGGCGCGCCCGCGCTATCCTGCACGCGAGCCAGTGCGTCGGTCTTGAGCCCGGCGAACGTCCCGAAGCTGCCGGGCAGCACCTTGATGGCGTAGAAGGGCGGCTTTTCGATCGGGGCCACACAGGGATTGGGCTTGTGATCCGCATCGCCGGATACGCGATTGAACGTCGTGTTGCCGCGCCCGAATGCAGGATCTTCACCGCTGCGCGCGTGGCGGTTGTATTCCTCCACGGTGGCGACGAGCCCGCGAGCATCGATGCCGCACGCGGCGGCCAGCGCTTCCAACGTGGCTGCGCGCACGAGATATCCCGACTTCACGTAAGGCGACACCGGCACGGGAAACGGCTTGGACATGCCGAACGGGTAGCGACGCTGGAAGGCGTGGTCGCAGACCAGCCACGACGCGGCTTCAGCATCGGGCGGGATGGCCTTCGAGCATCGCCGAGACGTAGTCGTGATAGCCGTCGGCCTCGTTGACAAAGCGCCGACCGTCGGCGAGCACGCCGATGATGCCGGGCTTGCCGCGATCGATGATGTGCGGATACAGACCGCTACTTCCATTGCGATACGGGACGATCGAGACGGGACACCACGCCACCGGCGACGCGAGGCTGCGGTCGACCTGTCCTCCTGCGCTCTCGCCCAGTCGCAGTCCGTCGCCCGCGACCGATTGCGGCGGCAGCCCGTAGTCATGCGTGGCGGTCGATGTGCGCGCGAAGAGCTCGGCGCGTCGCGCCGCGTCGTGCGCGAAGCCGCCGGTGGCGAGCACGACGCCGCGCCGCGCGTTAACCGTCACCGTGCCCTGCGTCGTCTCGACCTGCGCGCCGCGCACCTTGCCATCGTCGACCACTAGTCGCGTCGCCGGAGACGATACCCAGAGCGCGACGCCGAGCTTGTGCGCCGATTTCATGAGCCTCCCCACCAGCGCCGCGCCGTTGACGAAGCGCATGCCGCGCCCGAAAAACAGCATGTCGAGCGCGTGGCGTATGACGCGCCCGCCAGCGTAAGCGAACGATCGCGCCGAGCGCGTGGCATGGACGAAATGGTAGAGGTCGGGCCCCGCCATCACGCCCATGCCAAACAGCGAGGTCTCGTATTTCTGTCGGCGCGCCTTGGCGAGCAGCGTCGGACCGAGCTTGCGGCCGTCCAACGGCTTCGGCGCGACCGATCGCCCGCCCGTCCCGGCGCCGGGAGTCCCGCCGTGAATGTCGGCGATCCAACTGCCGCTGACGAACTTGAGCTCGGTCCGGCTCTGGAAAAAATCGACCATCTGCGGACCCGCCGCGAGAAAGGCGTCGACTTTCACCGCATCGTAGCGTGCGCCGAGCTCGTTCCTCAGGTACGTGCGCGCAAGCTCGATGTCCTCGACCTTGCCGTCGGCGCGCGAGACGGGTTGCACGGCACCCATATCCAGCCGCCCGACCAGGCGGTCGCGCCGCCGCATACGGCGTCCTTCTCGACCACGATGACGTCGAGGCCGTGCCAGGCGGCGGTCACCGCCGCGGCGAGTCCGGCCGCGCCCGAGCCCACGACGAGCAGGTCGCACGCGACCTCGCTCCGCGCAGCGCCCGCGGGGCTTGCGGCCATTCAGCTCGTCGGCGGGACGTACCCCGTCGCCACGTCGGCGCCGCCCCCGAAAAAATGGCGCTCCATCTGCTCGGCGAGATACTTGCGCGCGCGCGGGTCGGCGAGACTCAGGCGATTCTCGTTGACCAGCATCGTCTGGTGCTTGAGCCATTGCGCCCAAGCCTCCTTGGAGACGTTCTCGTAGATGCGCTTGCCCAGCTCTCCGGGGTACGGAGGAAAATCGAGACCCTCGGCATCCTTGCCGAGTTTGATGCAATGGACGGTGCGTGCCATGGCGATCCTTTGATGCGCGAAATGCGGTCAGCGCAGGTTGCTTCGGGAACTGTTCGATGTTCGGCGCGGCGCCGCGTCCGCCGGCGCCTGGCTCAGTCGAGCACCTTTTCGTAGACCAGCGAGCGGCGCTGCCAATTGTATAGGTCGCGCTTCTGCTGCGGGAGGCGGCTCGGGCCGCTCTCGACGAATCCGCGCTCGACGAACCAGCCCGACGTTCGCGTTGTCAAAACGAACAGACGCTGCAGCTTGAGCCGGCGCGCGCGCTGCTCGATCTCCTGCATCAGCGCCTCGCCGTAGCCCTCGCGGCGAAAGTCGGGATGCACGGCGAGCGCGGCGAGCTCTCCGCTGCGATCGCCGGGAAAGGCGTAGAGCGCGGCGCAGCCGACGATGGCGCCGTCGTGCTCTGCGACGACGAAACGCTCGATCTCCATTTCCAGCCGCTCTCGCGAGCGGCGGACGAGCACGCCTTCGGTCTCGAGCGGCTCGATGATCGCGAGGATTCCGCCCACGTCGTCGATGGTGGCGTTGCGCAGGTTGGCGAGCGGCGCCGCGGCGACCATGGTTCCGACGCCGTCGCGCGTGAACAGCTCGAGCAGGAGCGCGCCGTCGTTGTGACGGGAAAGCAGGTGCGCGCGCTTGACCCCGTTGTCGCACGCCCGTATCGCGCAAGGAAGGTAATGCATGACGTCCGGAGGAAGCTTGTTGCGGTGGGCGAGCAGCGCCTCGGCATCGCGCGTCGAGAGCTCGCTCACCAGCTGGCGGCGGCCATTGCGCACGCCGTCGGTATCCATCAGGAAAATGAGCTTGTGAGCCGAGATCCGCACCGCGACCTGCGTGGCCACTTCCTCCAGCGCGAGGTTGAAGATCTCCCCGGTGGGCGAGTAGCCGAGCGGAGAAACCAGCACGATGTCGCCGTCGTCCAGGCGCTGGCGCACGGCCTCGACGTCGACGCGCCTGACCTCGCCGGTCCATTGCATGTCGACGCCGTCGACCACGCCGATCGGCTTGGCGGTGATGAAGTTGCCGCCCACGACGCGGATGCGCGCCCCCGCCATCGGCGAGTTGGCGACACCCAGCGAGAGCAACGCCTCGACGCGGCTGCGTGCGTGGCCGGTGCCTTCGAGCACGCAGTCGAGCGTCTCGGCGTCGGTGACGCGCAACCCGCGGTTGTAGCGGCTCGGAATATTCTGCTGCTTGAGAATCGCCTCGATCTGCGGGCGCGATCCGTGCACGACCACCAGTCGCACGCCCAGGCTGTGCAGCAGATTGAGATCGTGGATGATGCCGAGGAAGGTATCGTCGGCGACGACCTCGCCGCCGAAGGCGATGACGCAGTGTCTTGCCGCGCAGTGCGTGAATGTACGGCGCGGCCGAGCGGATCCATTGCACGAACGCACGCGTCGTCGCCGAATTCGCCGCCGGACTGATGCGCTTCACGCTGGGCATGGACGAGGTCGCCACGAAAAGATCGGCCCCGATTATAGCGCCGGGGCCGGCGGAGGCGTGCGTGCCATCGCCTATAATTGCGCTTCACGCGCCGCCCGCCTCGCGACCTGCGGTCCCGATCCCGCGCGCGTCCCGCAAAGAAATTTCCATGGCCTCGTCCCTTCTTGAAAACCTGAACCCCGAGCAGCTCGCCGCGGTCACGCTGCCGCATGCATCGGCGCTCATCCTGGCCGGCGCGGGCAGCGGCAAGACGCGCGTGCTGACGACGCGGATCGCATGGCTGCTGGCGACCGGCCAGGCGACGCCCGCTGTCGGTGCTGGCGGTGACCTTCACCAACAAGGCGGCGAAGGAAATGCTGTCTGCGCCTGTCCGCGCTCACGCCTGTGAACACGCGCGGAATGTGGATCGGGACCTTCCATGGTCTGTGCAACCGCATGCTGCGCATGCACTACCGCGATGCCGGGCTGCCGCAGCTATTCCAGATCATGGACACGCAGGACCAGCTGGCGCTGATCAAGCGCGTGTACAAGGCGCACAACATCGACGACGAGCGTTTTCCGGCGCGGCAGCTGCAGTCGATGCTCAACGCCGCCAAGGAAGAGGGGCTTCGCCCGAATCAGGTCGAGGCGAACGACGAATTCACGCGCCGTCAGGTCGAGCACTATGCACTGTACCAGCAGGCGTGCGAGCGCGAGGGCGTGGTCGACTTTCCCGAGCTGCTGCTTCGCAACTACGAGCTGCTCACGCGCAACGACGGCCTGCGCGAGCATTACCGCAGGCGCTTCTCGCACATACTGGTCGACGAGTTCCAGGACACCAACGCTCTGCAGTACAAGTGGCTGCGCCTACCTCGCGGGGTCCGATGCGGCACTGTTCGCGGTCGGCGACGACGACCAGTCGATCTACGCGTTTCGCGGTGCGAATGTCGCGAACATGCAGCATCTGCAGCGCGACTTCGCGCTGCCGGACCGTCCGCTCAAGCTCATCAAGCTCGAGCAGAACTACCGCTCGCATGGACACATTCTCGACGCCGCCAATGCGCTGATCAAGCACAACCAGACGCGGCTGGGCAAGAATCTGTGGACCGCGGATGCCGCCGGCGAGCCGGTGCGTGCCTTCATCGCGCCCTCGGACCTCGACGAGGCGGCCTTCATCGTCGACGTCATCAAGAGCCTGGTCGAGCGACAACGTCGCTCTCGACGAGATCGCCGTGCTGTACCGCTCCAACGCGCAGTCGCGCGTGGTCGAGCATGCGCTGTTCAACGCCGGCATGCCGTATCGCGTCTACGGCGGCATGCGATTTTTCGAGCGCGCCGAAATCAAGCACGCGCTGGCGTATCTGCGACTGATCGCCAGCGGCGACGACGATGGCGCGTTCCTGCGCGTGGTCAACTTTCCGCCGCGCGGGGTCGGCGCGCGCACGCTGGAGAGCCTGCAGGATCGCGCGCAGGCATACCGGGTCGAGCCTGTGGCAGGCCGCGTGCTCCAGCGCGCCTGGCGGCAAGGCCGGCAGCAGCGTCACCGCGTTCGTCAGGCAGATCGAGGCGATGCGCGGCGCGATCGACGGCCTCTCGCTCGCCGAGTCGATCGAGCACGTAATCCACGAGAGCGGGCTGCTCAGCGCACTACGCCGAACGAAAAGGACGGTCAGGAGCGCATCGACAACCTGCAGGAGCTGGTCAAGTGCCGCGCAGAGCTTCGAGCGCGAGAGCCGAGCGTGCGGTCGGCGAGGAAGCGATCGATCCGCTGACGGCGTTCCTGTCGCACGCCGCGCTCGAGGCCGGCGAAACGCAGGCCGCCGAAGGCAAGCCGGCGCTGCAGCTCATGACGGTGCATTCGGCCAAGGGACTCGAGTTCCACACCGTCTTCGTCACCGGTCTCGAGGAAGGGCTGTTTCCGCACGAGAACAGCCTGTCCGAGTTCGACGGCCTCGAGGAGGAGCGGCGCCTCGCGTACGTCGCGTCACGCGCGCGCGGCGGCGCCTGTATCTCACGCACGCGCAGAGCCGCATGCTGCACGGCCAGGTGCGCTACAACATCGCCTCGCGGTTCCTGAACGAGCTTCCCGCCGGCACCGTGCAGTGGCTCTCGCCCAAGGGTCGCGACGGCACGCGAGGCGAGCGCGATGACGTACGCGTCGGACGCGCGCGGATCGGCGGGGCAGCCGGTGCTGGCGCATCGGGCAGAGCGTGAAGCACGCGCGCTTCGGGCTGGGCATCATCATCGATGCCGAAGGTCGCGGCGCCGATGCGCGAGTGCAGGTCAATTTCCGCGAAGGCGGCATCAAGTGGCTGGCGCTCGAATATGCCAAGCTGCAGCCGGCCTGAGCCGCCGCAGACGTGATCGCCGGACCGGGCGCAGCCCTTGCGCCCCGGGACGTTCAGGACGGATCGACGTTGATCTGCGGCTTCACCGGCTCATCGGGATGGAACACGTCGCGATAGCTCGACGTAGTCCGAGATGTGCAGCGTGGCGACGAACGCGAACAGGTACGGCGCGACCACGAAAAGCGCCAGGATGCCGGCGAACGTCTCGCCGAAAAGCTGCGCGAGCGAAAGCGCCAGCACCGGCAGCAATCCGCCAAACGTGAACAGCAGCGAGCCATAGACCACGACCGCGCGCCAGTTCGCGAGCGCGGCACGAAAGCTGGTGACGAGCGCCCGCAGCGCGCCGGCGTCGTCGAAGACCACCAGCGCCGGCGCGAACCAGAGCGCGAACAGCGTGGGCAGCGCGCACAACCCGCCGAACAGCATCGCCAGCTGCAGCCTTCCGCCGGTGAGCGCGTCGTCGCTGGGGCGCTGCGCCGTGGAGAGCATGCCGATGAGCATGCCGTCGTCGACCAGGGTCGTGGCCAGGATCGCCAGGGTGATGCCGCCGAGAAAGACCACGCCGAGTGGAACGAGCGCGAAAATATTGCTGCGAAAGCCGCGGAACAAGTGCTCGAATCGCGGGGCACCGCCGCGCTCCTGCGTCCAGGCCGCGGCCAGAAAGCCGACCGCGAAAACCGGCTTGAGCAGCGGCGCGACGAATCTGCCCCACGCGCGGCAACGGTCCGAATTCGGCGAGCGCGACCAGCACGTAATAGGTGAACAGGAGCAGCAGCCAGGCCAGCGGCTTGGCGCGGAACATCGCGACCGAGCGCTTCATCCACTCGATGCCGCTCCTGGCGTCGCGCCGCGCGAATGCGATCTGCGGACGTGGCGGGCTGCTCACTGCGCTGCGATGTCCGGGAAGGGCGGCGGCGCCGCGACGCGCGCACGAAGGATCCGCTCGAACACCTCGGGGTCGTGCGCGTGCGTGAGCTCGCCGGCGCGTGGCAAATGCAGGTCGTACAGACGCGACAACCAGAAGCGCAGCGCCGCGGCGCGAAGCAGCGCCGGCCACGCGGCGCGTTCCTCGGGCGTCGGCAGGCGCACTTGCGCGTACGCGCCGACCATCGCATCGACGCGCGCATCGTCGAGACGTCCCGATGCCGGACCAGCGCTGATCGAGCACCAGTCGTTGACCGCGATGGCCAGATCGTAGGCGAAGGCTGTCGGACGCGGCGAATCCGAAGTCGATCACTCCGGAGACGCGATCATGATCGAACAGCACGTTGTCGCAGAACAAATCGCCGTGGATCGCTCCGCGCGGCAGTTTCATCTTGGTAAAGCCTGTCTGGAAGCGCACCTCGGCAAGTGAGCAGGGCATCCTGATCCGCAGACAGATACGGGCGCACCGCGCGCGCCGCCTGTCGCCACCATGCCGGGCCACGACGGTTGGTGAGACGACCGCGGTAGCCCGCGACGGCGCGATGCATGCTCGCCAGCGTTTCGCCGGCGGCGGCGCAGTGCGACGCGGTCGGCGCTTCCACCGGCTCGCCGTCGAGACGCGTCACCAAACCGGCGGGCTTGCCGTTGAGAAAGCTCCACAGCGCGCCGCTGCGATCGGGTTCCGGCGCCGGCGCCTGCACGCCGGTCCGCGCCAGGTGCGCCATGAGGTTGAGATAGAACGGCAACTCCTCGGCGGGAACGCGCTCGTAGAGCGTCAGGACGAAGCGCCCTTTCGCGGCGGTCAGGAAATAGTTGGTGTTCTCGATGCCGGCGGCGATGGGCTCGAAGGCGCTCACTTCGCCGAGCGAGTAGCGCGTCAGCCACGCGGCGAGCTCGTCAGCGGAAACGTGGGTGTAGACAGACATGGGCAGACATGATCAGAGGTGGGCGGACGTTGGCTGACGTGAGCGGACCAGAGCGGGCGTGAGCGGACAGGAAACGGTCGGACGGCGATGCGCAGCGGATTGCAGCTGCGCTGCTAACCGCGCCCGGCGATTCGCCGAAGCGGGCTCAGAAAGTGAACAACAGCCACATCGGCACGCGCAGTCCCGTGTCGAGGCTGTCGCGGCGAATGAACGTCGCGTGCGTCGGATCGGCAACAAGGTAATAGGGGCGGCCATATTGCGGCGTGACTTTGATCCAGACCACCCGGCCGCCGATACGGTATTCCTCGTGCGTTTCGCGGTCGCGGCGCACGATCGTGACCTGCGGCTCGAGCTCGGGATCGCTGGCGATCTCGGGGGGCGCTGGCGGAGCCTCGATAAGAGGCTCGAGCGGCGGTGGCGGAGGCGCGATCTCCGCGTACGCCGTCACGGCGGCGAGCACCGAGATGATGCACGTCGTGACGCAAGACGCGCTCAGTGAACTACGCATGGAGCTACGCATTGGTCGATTCCACACTCCGATTTTCGCAATCGCTTACGCGAAGATTCTAGCAGGAATCGCCCTCGGCCCTAGAGGTTGAGCATCTTGTCACGCTCGACGCGCGTCGGCTGGAAGCCCCGGCTCTCGTAGTAGTCGAAGATCGCTTCCACGATCGCTTCCGGTTCCTCGATCATGCGTATGAGATCGAGATCGGTGGAGGCGATCATTCCTTCGCCGACGAGCTTGTCGCGCATCCAGTCCATGAGACCTTTCCAGAATTCGGCGCCGACCAGAATGATCGGAATCTTGCGGCTCTTGCCGGTCTGCACAAGCGTCAGGCACTCGGTGAGCTCGTCGATGGTGCCGAAGCCGCCGGGAAGCACGACGTACGCGGAGGCGAAGCGCACGAACATCATCTTGCGCGCGAAGAAGTAGCGGAAGTTGATTCCGATGTCCTGGTACGGATTGCCGGTCTGCTCGTGTGGAAGGAGGATGTTGAGCCCGATCGCCGGCGAGCGTCCGCCGTGCGCTCCGCGATTGAACGCTTCCATCAGTCCGGGGCCGCCGCCGGAGATCACCGAGAAGCCAGCGTCGGAGAGAAGCCGCGCGATGCGCTCGGCCTTGGCGTGATACGGATGGTCGCGTCCGATGCGCGCGCTTCCGAACATGCTTACCGCAGGACGCACGCCGCGTAGGCGTTCTGTCGCGGTCGCGAATTCTGCCATAATGCCCAGCAGCCGCCACGCTTCCTGCCCGTTGGTCGAGTACGTCGCCTGAGGGTCGATCATCTCGGGAATCTTGTTCGTCAGAATCATCATCCATGCCCAAGTTCGTCGTAGTCGATGGCTCGTCGTATTTGTACCGGGCGTTCCACGCGCTGCCCGATCTGCGCACGTCGCGCGGCGAGCCCACCGGAGCGATTCGCGGTGTCATTTCCATGTTGCGCCGATTGGTCGAGGACGGCAAGCCGGACTACTTCGGCGTCGTGTTCGATGCGCCGGGAAAGACATTTCGAGACGACTGGTATCCGCTGTACAAGGCAAATCGCACCGCGATGCCCGACGATCTCGGACGACAGATCGCGCCGCTGCACGAGCTGATCGCGGCGCACGGCTGGCCGCTGCTGATGGTCGAAGGCGTCGAGGCCGACGACGTGATCGGCACGCTCGTGCGCAAAGCCGAGGCAATGGATGTCGACAGCCGTCATCTCGACCGGCGACAAGGATCTCGCGCAGCTGGTCTCGCCGCGCGTGACGCTGGTCAACACCATGAGCAACGAGAATCCTCGACGAGAAGAGCGTCGTCGAAAAATTCGGCGTGCGCGCCGACCAGGTGCTCGATCTGCTCACGCTCACTGGCGACGCCGTCGACAACGTTCCCGGCGTTCCGAAAGTGGGGCCGAAGACCGCCGCCAAGTGGATCGCGGAGCACGGCTCGCTGAAGGGTGTCATCGCCGCGGCCGCCGGGATCGGTGGCGTCGTTGGCGAGAACCTTCGCGCCACGCTCGCGTGGCTGCCCGAGGGCCAGCGTTTGCTCACCATCCGCACCGATTGCGAGCTTCCTGTCGAGCTCTCGCATCTGGTGGCGCGCCCCGCCGACGCCGACAAGCTCAAGGAGCTCTACGAGCGCTTCGAGTTCAAGAGCTGGGTGAAGGATCTGGGCGCGCCGACGCCGCGTCCTGCCAAATCGGCGGAGGCCGTGACAGAACCGGAATCCACGTCCGAGGCATCTCCCGCGCCGAGCACGGCAGCGGTGACCACGCGTCGCTACGCGCTCGTCGTCGACGAGGGCGCGTTCGAGAAAATGCTCGCCGAGCTCGAACATGCGGCGCTGGTGAGCTTCACCGCCACGGCGAACGCGATCGATCCGATGCGAGCGCGCATCGTCGGCCTGGCTTTCGCGACCGAGGCCGGCGGCGCCTACTATGTGCCGCTGACGCACTCCTACGCCGGCGTCCCCGCGCAGCTGCCGATCGAGCACGTGCTGTCGCGGCTCAAGCCTTGGTTCGAGAATGCCGGCGCGAAAAAGCTCGGCCAGAACGTCAAGTTCGACCAGCATGTGCTCGCCAACCACGACATTGTTCTCGCGGGCGTCGAACACGACACGCTGCTCCAGTCGTACGTGCTGGAGTCGCACCGGCAGCACGACATGGACAGTCTCGCCTGGCGGCACCTCGACTGGAAGACTATCTCGCTTGCGGAGGTCGCGGGGAAGGGCGTCAACCAGATTGGGCTCGAGCAGGTCGCGCTCGACCGCGCCACCGAGTATTCGGGTGAGGATGCCGATGTGACTCTGCAACTGCATAGCCTCTTGCATCCGCGCGTCGGCGCCGATGCCAAGCTCGACTTCGTGTATTCCAGGATCGAGATGCCGACGCGCGAAGTCCTGTTCAGGATGGAGCGCGAGGGCATTCTGATCGATGGTGCCTTGCTGGCGGCGCAAAGCCGCGAGCTCGGCGAGCGGATCATGGTGCTGGAGCAGAAGGCATTCCAGGAAGCTGGCCAGCCATTCAACCTAGGCTCGCCCAAGCAACTCGGCGATGTGCTGTTCAACAAGATGCAGTTGCCGGTGGTCAAGAAGACGTCCACGGGCCAGCCGTCCACCGACGAGGACGTCCTGCAGCAGCTCGCCGCCGACTATCCGTTGCCCAAGTTGCTGCTCGAGCACCGCGCGCTCTCCAAGCTCAAGTCCACTTACACCGACAAGCTTCCGCAAATGGTCGACGCGCGAACCGGTCGGGTGCATACGTCTTTCGGTCAGGCCACGGCGGTCACGGGACGCCTTGCCAGCACCGATCCGAACCTGCAGAACATCCCCGTGCGCACGGCCGAGGGCCGGCGCATTCGCGAGGCGTTCATCGCGCCGCCCGACCACGTGCTCGTCTCCGCCGATTATTCGCAGATCGAGCTGCGGATCATGGCGCACCTGTCGGCGGACGCTTCTCTCGTCGAGGCGTTTTCGACCGGCGCGGACATTCACCGCGCCACCGCCGCGGAAATCTTCGGCGTGACCATCGAGGAAGTCACCGCCGATCAGCGCCGCTACATCAAGGCGGTCAATTTCGGTCTCATCTACGGCATGAGCGCGTTCGGGCTCGCGGCGCAGCTGTCGATCGAGCGCTCCGCTGCGCAGCAGTTCATCGACAAGTATTTCGCGCGCTACCCGGGCGTCGCCGAGTACATGCGTCGCACGCGCGAGCTGGCGCGTGCGCAGGGTTTCGTCGAGACGGTGTTCGGGCGGCGCCTCTGGCTGCCCGACATCAACGCCGGGGGCGGTCCGCGCCGGCAGGCTGCGGAGCGAGCCGCGATCAACGCGCCGATGCAGGGCACGGCTGCGGACTTGATCAAGCTCGCCATGATCGCGGTGCGTGGCTGGCTCGATGCGCAGCACCTGCAGACGAAGCTGGTGCTTCAGGTACACGACGAGCTTGTGCTGGAAGTGCCGGCCGGCGAGCTAGAGCGCGTTCGGGCGGAGCTTCCGGGCCTGATGAGCGATGTCGCGCGCCTCGACGTGCCGATTGTAGTCGACACCGGCTGCGGGCCGAATTGGGAGAAAGCGCACTGAGGGAGCAGCGCAACCGCTCGTGGCGCGGGGAGCGCCGCCTGTAAGCCGGTGCCCCCGCGACTGACCCCGCGCGCTAAGTTATCCCGTTAGTACACGGGAGAGAACGCGCAATGCTCACGCCTGCCCACGTCGGCCATCTGGCCATGCTGCGATCGCTGATACGTCAATCGGCGGCGGAGGGCAGCTTCGAGTCGAATCTCGCGGCGGACACCCCGCAGTCGTCGGAGTTCTTCGCCAAGCTCAAGCGCGCCCTGTCGCACGGCTACTTCGTCGAGGAGGATCCGCGCACGGGTCAGGTCACCACGATCTCGGTGCCCGGCTACGTGTTCTGGCCGGACGACCGCAACAGCGGAACGCCGCCCGCCGGATTCGGACTGTTTCGCGCCCTGGAAGGCGGCTATGAGCTGTGGCTCGCCGGGCTCGAGCTCGGCCGACGCGGCGACGGCCACGGTCGCGCTCTGATCGATGCGCTGTTCGCCACGCCTCAAGGCAAGAAGACGTGGATCGTGCGCATCCCGCGCGAGTCGCGCTACCGCGCCGCCGTCCATCACCTGCTGCGGCCGCACGGCTTTTCGGCGGCCGGCGACTCGACGCACCTGCGCTGGTTCGTGCGCGAAGAAGCGCCGGCGAAGCTAAAGACCAAGGTGCGCGACATCGTCGGCGGGGCGCCAGTCGTCAACTAACCGCGGTCGATTCGTAGATGTCGCAGTAGCTCGTGTAGATCGATGCGATCGTCACCGGCGCGAGCACGAGCCAGCCCAGCGCCAGCGGTATCGTCGCCACGATGGCGAGTCCGACGCCGATCAGTCCGTAGAGCAGGAACGGGACGACGTTCTGCAGGCAGCCCGAGAACGACTCCTTCATCGCCGCCCACGGCTCGCGCCCGCGCAGCACGACCAATGCCGGCGCGAACCATATCGCCATCACGAGCGGCAGGAACAGCACGAAGAACAGCAGTGCAGCCATGCTGACGGCCATGAGCGCGCCGCCGACCACGGCGGGGGCCGCGAGCGGATCACCGAGGCGAAACAATTCCGTGAACACGGCTGCGCCGAACATCACCAGCACGATGCCGATGACGGTAGCTCCGATGGCGATCGCGATCCCGGTGTAGAGCAGCCCCACGACGAATAGCGGGCCGGCGCGCTCGCTGAAGCCGGCGAACAGGTGGTTGAAGGTCAGCGGCTCGCCCCGGTCAATCGCCCGGCAACCAAGCATGAGTCCACCGGCGAAAACCGGATACAGGACTTGTCCCGCGAGGTTGCCCACAAGCGGAATGATCGACAGGACGACGCTGATGACGATCAGGATCACCGTGATCACCAGCCACATCCCCACCGCCGGGGTGAACAGCCGCCACGCTTCTCCCCACCAAGACGCGCCGTGGCCGGCGGGGACGCTGCGTACGTGCGCCAGCGAGCCGGCCGCTGCGGAGGCCGCCGGCGTGGGTTGCTGCGGAAACGGGCTTGACATATCGGCTCCTCGGCAAAGGTTCGATCGTGGTGGTGGGCGGGCGCGCAGAAGGAAGCGAACAAGCTTTCTGCGGCGCCGGGACCGTGCCCCGCGGGGACCATAGCACAGGCGAACGCGCCGCTGCAGGGGCTTGATTTCTCGCCCTTCGTCCCGTATTATTAGCACTCGAGATCGATGAGTGCTAACAAATACGACTTCTCGATCCGCAGCTACGCAAATCTTCAACCCAATGATTTCGTTAAAATAGTTCAAGGAGTGAGCACTAACATGAAAATCCGTCCACTGCACGACCGAGTCATCGTCAAGCGGCTCGAAGAAGAGCGTAAATCCGCGGGCGGCATCGTGATCCCCGATACGGCCGCTGAAAAGCCTTCGCAGGGTGAAGTCGTCTATGCGGGGCCCGGCAAGACCGACGAAAACGGCAAGTTGATGCCGATGGGCGTCAAAGTCGGCGACAAGATCCTATTCGGCAAGTACTCCGGCCAAGAATTCAAGATGGACGGCCAGGACCTGCTGCACATGCGCGAAGACGACATCATCGGCGTGGTTGGCTGATCTCTGTCCCGCAGAAACCACGCAATTCAGGAGAAACGAATATGGCAGCTAAAGACGTACGCTTCGGCGAAAACGTCCGTAACCGGATGGTGATGGGCGTGAACATTCTCGCCAACGCCGTCAAGGTCACCCTCGGCCCGAAGGGCCGCAATGTCGTGCTCGAGCGCAGCTTCGGGGCGCCCACGATCACCAAGGACGGCGTGTCCGTCGCCAAGGAAGTCGAGCTCAAGGACAAGTTCGAGAACATGGGCGCGCAGATGGTGAAGGAGGTCGCGTCCAAGACTTCGGATGTCGCCGGTGACGGCACCACCACCGCGACCGTTCTCGCGCAATCAATCGTCAACGAAGGCATGAAGTATGTCGCCGCAGGCATGAATCCGATGGACCTGAAGCGCGGCATCGACCGTGCGGTCCTCGCCGTCGTCGAAGAGCTCAAGAACATCAGCAAGCCGTGCACGACGAGCAAGGAAATCGCGCAAGTGGGCTCGATCTCGGCCAACGCCGACTCGTCGATCGGCAAGACCATCGCCGATGCGATGGACAAGGTCGGCAAGGAAGGCGTGATCACGGTCGAGGACGGCAAGGGTCTCGAGAACGAGCTCGAGCTCGTGGAAGGCATGCAGTTTGATCGCGGCTACATCTCGCCGTACTTCATCAACAATCCGGACAAGCAAGTGGCCGTGCTCGAAGACGCGCTGATCCTTCTGCACGACAAGAAGATCAGCAACATCCGAGACCTCCTGCCGTTGCTCGAGCAGGTCGCCAAGGCCGGCAAGCCGCTATTGATCATCGCTGAAGACGTCGATGGCGAAGCGCTGGCGACGCTGGTGGTCAACAACATTCGCGGCATTCTGAAGACATGCGCCGTCAAGGCGCCCGGCTTCGGTGATCGCCGCAAGGCCATGCTCGAGGACATCGCCATCCTGACGGGCGGCACGGTCATCGCCGAAGAGCTGGGTCTGAAGCTCGAAAATGCGACGATCAAGGACCTGGGTCGCGCCAAGAAGATCGAAATCGCCAAGGAAGACACGACGGTCATCGACGGCGCCGGCGAGAAGGCGGGCATCGAGGCACGCGTCAAGAACATCCGCGTGCAGATCGACGAGGCGACTTCCGACTACGACAAGGAGAAGCTGCAGGAGCGCGTGGCCAAGCTGGCGGGCGGCGTTGCCGTCATCAAGGTGGGCGCGGCGACGGAAGTCGAGATGAAGGAAAAGAAGGCACGGGTCGAGGACGCTTTGCATGCAACGCGCGCCGCAGTCGAGGAAGGCATCGTCGCCGGCGGCGGTGTCGCTTACCTGCGTGCGCGGGCCAACCTGAAGAACCTGAAGGGCGACAACAGCGACCAGGATGCGGGCATCAAGATCGTGCTGCGCGCGCTGGAAGAGCCGATGCGTCAGATCGTCAACAACACTGGCGACGAACCGTCTGTAGTAGTCAACAAAGTCGTCGAGGGCAAGGGTAATTACGGCTACAACGCGCAGACCGGGCAGTACGGTGACCTGGTCGAGATGGGCGTGGTCGATCCCACCAAGGTGACGCGTTTCGCTTTGCAGAACGCGGCGTCGGTTGCAAGCCTGATGCTGACGACCGAAGCCATGATCGCCGAATCGCCGAAAGACGATAAGCCGATGGGTGGTGGCGGCGGCGGCATGGGTGGAATGGGCGGCATGGGCGACATGGACATGTGACGCCGAACGGGCGATCCCGCGCGAGGCGCGGGATTTTCTCGACGAAAGCCCCGCGTATGCGGGGCTTTTCTTTTGTGGTGCAAATGCACAGTCGCGGCGCCTTCCACGGTCCGTCGGGCAGCCCTGACGCCCCTTGGGGGGCGAAAATGCATTAGACTAGCCGGGCGCCGGTGCGGGCGGCGATTCCTGGGCGAGCGCGCCGCCAACAACTATAAATCGGCTGCTGCCGTCTACAGCCTGGAAAGGGAGCCCGTTCAATGACCTCCGGCATGCTCTTCGCGCTCGCCATCAGCGCGTTGGTCGTCGCCGTGCTGGTCGGGCTGATGCGCCGGCAGCGATCGCCCGGGGCGGGCAAAACCTCGGCGGACGGGCCCATCACGCAGCGCGCAATGGACCGAGGGCGAGACCACGCGCCTGCTGTCCAGCGCCGAGCTTCCCGGACTCTACCTGCTGCGCCCGCGGTTCCTGTCGAAGGCGGAAAACGTCGTCTATCTTCTGCTCAAGGCGGCGTTTCCGCGCCACGAGATCTTCGCGCGCGTGCGCCTTTCCGATGTCCTGCAGGTGAAGATCGGACCCCAGGGCATGGAACGCCTGCGCGCCTTTCGCAAGATCGCCAACCAGCACGTCGGGTTCGTCGTGTGCGATCGTGACATGACCATCGTCGCCATCGTCGACGCGCGCGAGCCGGAGCAGGTGCAAAATCCCCGCGACCAGAAGCTCGAGATCATCAAGCAGCGCTGCCTGCAGGCGGCGCAGGTGAAGTACCTCTGCGTCTACCCGCCGACGCTGCCGCGCTACCGCGAGCTGCGCGAGCAGATACTGGGCCCCGCCGCCGAGCTGGTCTGAAGGCGTCAGCCGCCGAGCGGCGCGCGTCGGCCGTTGCCCGCAACAGGCTGACGCACCGCCATCCACGTTCCACTGACGATGAGCGCGCACGCGGCGAGCGTATCGATTCCGACGGCCTCGTCCCAGGAACAGCCATCCCCAGAGCACGCCGAACATGGGAATCAGGAAAGTCACGGTGAGCGCGCGCGCCGGTCCGAGGTCGGCGATCAGGCGGAAGTAGAGCAGGTAGGCCAGCGCGGTGGACGCGACGGCGAGGCCGAGGACGTTGGCGGCGACGACGGGAGTGATCGCCGCGGGCAGCGCGGCGAAAGGCAGCACCGGCGCGAGCACGATCGACGCGACCATCTGGCTGTAGAGCGCGATCGCAAAGCTGGAAAGCCGGCCGAGCCTTGTCTTCGCGTAGACGCTCGCGATGCCGTAGCACAGCGCGCCGATCAGGCAGGCGCAGACCGCGAGCAACGCATCGCCGCTCGCCAGCCGCGGCTGCCATCCCACCAGCAATACGACGCCGGCGAAGCCCAGCACCATGCCCACGAGCTTGCCCGGGGTGACGCGATCGCCCAGCCACAGCGCCGCGACCATCGCGCCGAAAAAAGGACTGGTCGCGTTCAAAATCGCCGCCACCGACGCGGGAACGTGCTGCGACGCCCAGGAAAAGAGCGCGAAGGGCAGCGCGGTGTTGACGATGCCGACGACGGCGTAGTCACGCCAGCGGGCGCGAAACCCAGGAACGTCGCCGCGAATGCGGGCTAGCGCATAGAGCGCGAGAAAGGCGAGCGCGACGCGGCTTTCGACGAGCCACAGCGGACCCAGCGCAGAGACCGCCACGCGCATGAAGACGAACGAGCCGCCCCAGAGCGCGGCCAGGCAGACCAGCCGCGCGAAATCGCTGCCGCGCATGAGGTGGTCCGGTGCTCAGGCGTGCGCGGCGACGCGGCGCGGCGCGATCGGCAGCGCGAGCTGCCCGCGCGCCGCGGTGTGCGCGCGCTCGTGCTCGAGCAGCCACGCCTTGCGCCACAATCCGCCGCCGTAGCCGGTGAGGCTACCGTCGGCGCCGATCACCCGATGGCAGGGAATGACGATCGCGAGTGTATTGTCGCCATTGGCGCGGCCGACCGCGCGCACGGCGGAGCTGCGGCCGACGCTTGCGGCGATGTCGCGATAGCTGCGCGTCGTTCCCGGCGGGATCGCCTGCAGCGCTTTCCACACGTCGAGCTGGAACGACGACCCGAGGGTGCGAGTGGCGTTTCGAAGGTCAGCGAGCGTCCCGGCGAAATATGCCGCCAGCTCCTCGCCGATCATGTCGAGATGACGATGGGCGCCCGGGACGACGCGCTGCGCAAAGCGGGCGCGCAGCGCGGCGAGCTCGCGCTCGAGGCCGCGCCGATCGACGAATTCGAGCAGATGCAGGCCGGCGTCGCCGGCCAGCGCGAGCATCGGTCCGAGCGGCGTTTCGAACCAGCGCGCGTAGAGACAGTCGACGTCGTGCGCTTGGCTGGGTGCCGTGCCGAATACGCGCGCGAACGCGTCGCGGAAGCCGCTGCCCGATTCGAAACCGTGGTCGAGCTGGAGATCGATCATGCTTTTACCCTCGCGAATGCCGGTCAGCGCGAGTCCCATGCGACGGGCGCGCTGGTAGGCGTGGAAGCTCATGCCGCAGTAGCGCTGGAAGGCGCGCCGCGCGCTCGTCGGGTCGATGCCCATGCGCGCGATATCGGCTTCGCGCAGCCGCGTCGGAAGGATCGGCTTCCACCGCGGCGAGCAGCCTGGAGACGATCTCGGGCGGCTTGCGGCCCTGGTCGAGCGGGCGGCAGCGCAGGCACGCGCGATAGCCGGCGTACAACGCGTCCTGCGGCGCGGCGAAGAACTCGACGTTGTCGCGCTTCGGCGTGCGCGCGTGACAGACCGAGCGGCAGAAGATTCGCGTGGTCTTCACCGCGACGAAAAAGATGCCGTCGAAGGCGGGATCGCGCGCGGCGAGCGCGCGGTACATCACGTCGGGGGAAGGAAGCTTGGACATGGACGAATTATAGGCGGCGCGAACTGGCCTGCCGCCGAAATTCGGGCGCCGAATTCCACCGGCGGCGCAGGGAGCACGCCGTCTGTTACAGCGAATCGAGAAGCGCCCGGGTCTTGTCGAGTATGGCTCGCGCGCGCTCCACCGCGCCGAGGCGGCGCGCCAGCGATTCCATCGGCACTTCCATGCCGAGCGGCAGGTTGGCGGGCAGCGCGCGAAGAATGCCCGCGAGGTCGAGGGCGCCATCTCCGGGCATCAGACGCTCCGCGCGCGCCTGGAACAGCAGCGTGTCGATATCCTTCGGGCGCTCCGCCGGGGCGTCGCAAAGCTGCGCGTAGTGGAACCGGCTCGCCGCGACGGCGGCGATGTCGCTGGCGACGTTGCCGCCGCGATCGAAGTGAATGGGATCGACGAGAATGCCGCCATTGTCGCGTGCCGCGCGGTCGACGATGCGCGCGCCTTGCTGCAGGGTGCGCACGTCGGTCCACGGCATCGGCTCGAGGTCCATCGAAAGCCCGAGCGGCGCGCCGAGCTCGCACATCGCCGCGAAGCGTTCGGCGAGACGGGCCTCGTCGGGATCGTTTCCGGCGACCAGCACATGGCGCGCGCCGAGGCGCGCGCCGGTTTCGAGCGCCGCCGCGTAGTCGGACACGCGGGTCTCGGGCTTGAGTCGAAAGATCTCGATGTCGAGAACCGCGATGCCGCGATCGGCGAGCCGCTGCTCGACCTCGCGAACCAGCGGCGTGTCGCCGACCATCGGCCAGGTCCGCTCGGTTGGCGTCGCCGGCAGCAGCCGCAGCCCGACGTGCGAATAGCCCGCGTCCGCCGCGCACGACACCATGTCGGGCGGCGAGAGCTCGAGCACGGTCAGGGCGGCGAGCGACAGTGGACGGGCGGTCATCGGCTATGGCGCGACGCGTTCGCGCTCACGGGAATACCTCCGCGCGCTGCGGCGCATTGGCCAGTGAGGCGCTCGGGGCGGCCTGTCTCGCTCAAGGAAACACCTCCGCGCTGCGCGCTACGGTGTTCGCACTCGGGGCGGCCCATCGCGCTTACGCTGCTGATTTGACGTGGCCGCCGAGGAACAGGCGATTGAGGTCGGGATCGTGGAGGAGCTCCGAAGCCGGGCGGTCGAGCGCTAGGCGGCCCATCTCGAGCACCAGCGCGCGGTTCGAGTACTTGAGCGCGGTGCGTACGTTCTGCTCGACCATCAGGATGGTCGTCCCCGCGTCGGCGAGCGTGCGCAGCAGCAGCATGACTTCCTGGACAAGCTTCGGTGATAGTCCGATGCTCGGCTCGTCGATCAGCAGCACGCGCGGATGCAGCAGCAGTGCGCGGCCGACCTCGAGCTGCTTCTGCTCGCCGCCGGACATCGTCGACGCCTGGTTGTTGATGCGCTCGCGAATTCTTGGAAATCGCTCCAGGACTTCCTCGATGCGGCCGTTGAGCTCGCCGCGCGGCAGCGTGATGCCTCCGAGCTCCAGGTTGTGGCGCACCGACAGCGACCCGAACAGGTTGCGCCCCTGCGGGACGAACGCGATGCCGTCGGCGAGCAGCGCGCGCGGCGACTTGCCGTTGATGCGCTTGCCTTCGAAGCGAACTTCCCCCGATCGCGGAACGAGCATTCCGAACAGCGTCTTGAGCACGGTCGACTTGCCGGCGCCGTTCGGGCCCGATGAGCAGCGATATCTCGCCCTTGCGCGCGTCGAGCGTCGTCTCGTTGAGAATGGTCAGGCTCGGCGAGTACCCGGCGACGACCTTGTCGAATTCGATCATCTTTTCATTCATGTCGCACGCTCCCGCATCGTCACCAAGCCAGTTCGCATCCTGGCTTCCGTACGTTTCCAACTCAGTTTCCGACTCAGTTTCCAACTCAGTTTCCAAGATAAGCCTCGAGTACCTGGCGGTTCGCCTGCACCTCCCCCGGAGGCCCCTCCGCCAGCACCTTGCCCTCGACCATGCACACGACATGCGGGCACAGCTTCATGATGAAGTCCATGTTGTGCTCGATCACCACGAAGCTTCCACCCTGCGTCTTGTTGAGCTCGACCAGCAGCTCGTGCAGCTGGTCGACCAGGCTGGGGTTGACCCCGGCGCAGGGCTCGTCGAGCAGCACCAGGCGCGGCGCCGGCATGAACGCCATGGCGATGTCGATGAGCTTCTGCTGACCGTAGGACAGGCTGCCGGCGGGCAGGTGCGCGACATGCTTGAGGCGGAACATCTCGATCATCTGGTCGGCATGGTGGCCGAGCCCGGCATCGGGCGCCGCGAACAGCCGGTCTGCCATCGTGCCCTTGAACTCCTGCGCCGCCGCGATCAGGTTGTCGCGCACCGAGAGCTTCACGAAAACCTGCAGCGTCTGGAACGTGCGTCCGACGCCGCGCCGCGAGAGCTCGAGCGGCGACATGCCCGTGATGTCCTCGCCGCAGAATTCCACCGCGCCCGAGGTCGGCTTGATCTGCCCGAGAATGCTGTTGAACAGCGTCGTCTTGCCCGAGCCGTTGGGCCCGATGACGCCGACGATCTCGCCGGGTCCGACCGAAAGCGTCACGCCGTCGACGGCCTTGATCGCGCCGTAGTGCTTGCGCATGTCCCGGATCTCGAGAAACTTGTCGGGCGCGCTCATGATGCCCCCACGCTTGCGTCTAGCGACGCGGCGCTGCCCCCAGAGGGGGAGCGTGAGCGCGAAGGGCCGCCCCGAGCGCGAACGCCGGAGCGCGTAGCGCGAAGGCTGGTCAAATTCGCGCCTTGGGACGGCCCGGCGGCGCTCACTTGGCGTTCCCGCGCTTGAAGCGGTCGGCCAGCGACAAGCAGTCCGCCGGGGAGGAAGATCATCAGCACGATCACGGCGAAGCCGAACAGCGCGAGGTACCAGTCCTTGAGAAATCGCAGCCATTCGGGGAGCAGGATCACGATCACCGAGCCGAGCACCGGTCCCATGAACCGGCCGGAGCCGCCGACGATGACCGCGAGCAGCATGGTCAGCGACACCGACAGGTTGAACTGGCCGGGCTCGATGAAGTTCACCAGCGCCGTGAGATATACGCCGCCGATTCCCGCGCACGCGGCGCCGATGGCGAAGGCGAGCAGCGTGTAGGCAGTGATGTTGACACCGGTGCTCTCGGCGCGAATCGGGTTGTCGCGCAGCGCCGCGAATGCCCGGCCCCACGGCGAGCGCAGCAGCAACCACAGCACGAGCGCCAGGAGGATCACCGAGACGTAACAGAAATAGAAGAAAGGCAGTGCTCCATCGAGCGAGTACCCGAACAGCGACGGGCGGGGGATGTTGGCGATGCCGAAGGTGCCGCCGGTGAGTTTCTCCTCGTTGCGCATCACCAGGTACACCAGGACATTGAACCCCAGCGTGGCGAAGGCGAGGTAATGATGCTGAACGCGCAGCGCAGGAAAGCCCAGCGCGAGGCCGACCGCGAAGCAGACCACGGCCGCCAATGGCAGCACCAGCCAGAAGGAGATGCCCAGCTTGGTCATCAGTATCGCCGCGATGTAGGCGCCGATCCCGTAGAACGCCGCTTGCCCGATCGACATCTGTCCTGCATAGCCGACGATCAGATTCAGTCCGAACGCGGCCATCAGGTAGACGCAAAGCAGCGACATCAGGTAAATGCCGTAGCTCTTGAGAAACGGCGGCAGCAGCGCGACGAGCACGAGCCCCACGACGAGCGCGATGCGAGCCGTCTTGTTCATACCTTGCGCTCCTCGGTCTTGCCGAGTAACCCCTCAGGCTTGAAGATGATGACCACGAGGAAGAGCATCAGCGCGACGCCTTCCTTGTACGCAGGCGAGACGTAGGCGCCCATCAGGTTCTCGAGCACGCCGACCAGCACGCCGCCCAGCAGGGCACCCCGCGTCTGGTTGAAGCCGCCGATGATCGCCGCGTAAAACGCCTTGAGTCCGATCGAATCGCCCATGTCGAACTTGGCCAGGTAGGTCGGCGTCACGAGCAGCGCCGCGACCACCGCGAGCACAGCATTGATCAGGAAGGTGTAGAGCACCATGCGCTTGACGTTGATGCCCAGTACCTTGGCGGCGTCGGTGTTCTGCGCCACGGCCTGCATGGCGCGCCCGGTGACCGTGCGGTTGAGGAACATCTGCAGTCCCACCACGATCAAGCCGGCGATCAGGAGCGTTCCGATGTCGGCGTACGAGATCTTGATTCCGCCCAGCGAAAGGAGCCCGTCCGGAAACGGGCTTGGGAACGGCTCTGCCTGCGCGGTGACTGCCGGCCTTGACGGTTTGCTTCAGGCCGATCGAGAGTCCCAGCGTGGCGATGACCAGCGGGATCACTCCGTGGCGGATCAGCGGATCGACGATCGCGATCTTGAACGTGTAGCCGAGCAGCAGCATCGCCACCAGGCACGTGAGCAGGAAAGCGAGCCACAGCGGCGCGCCCGCGGTGTCCATGAAGAACAGCATCACGAACGCCGGCACCATGACGAATTCGCCCTGCGCGAAATTGATCGTCCCCGACGCCTGCCACAGCAGTGTGAATCCGAGCGCGGCGAGTGCGTAGATCGCGCCGATCGCGGTGCCCGACACGAGAAGCTGAATCAGTTCGCCCATGTCGATAGATCCCCTCGTATCGATGATTCGAAGCTACCGTCGACGCGGAGCGAATCCTGCGCTTGACCCGCGCTCGATCGCGGCGCCCGCATGACGCCGCGCGAGACTACTTGCTGATCGGCTTGACCGGCGGCAGCGTCGACATCACCTGCTGCTTGCCGTTGACTACCTTGACCAGAAAGCTTTCACGATCCAGGTCGCCATTGTCGTCGAAGTGTACATCGAGCAGGATTCCGGGCGTGTCCTTGGCGAGGAGCGTGGCGCCGTGCATCGCCTTGGCAAACGCCTTCGAGTCGAACTTGCCATTCTTCTCGGTGATCGCCTTGACGATGTACATGCCGCTGTAGCCCTTCATTCCGTTGTGGTCGCTCTTGTACTTGTATTCCTTCTGGAATTTCTCGTCGAAGGACTTGATCGCGGGCTGAGGAGCATCGACGGTCAGCCCGACGTGGGCGACCGCCCCGTTGGCGGCTTCGCCGGCGAGCTCGATCACTTTCTGGCCGGTGAGCGTCGTCTCGCCGATGATCGGCTTGTCGTAGCCCTGCTTCTTTAACTCGCGCAGCGCGCGCGCCGACTCTTCCTCGTTGGTATAGACGAAGACCGCGTCGGCGTTGGACTGCTTAACCTTGAGCACCGCCGACGAGAAATCCACCTGGCCCGGATCAGTCGATATGTCGGCGACGACCTTGATGCCGTCGGCTTCGAGCGCCTTGGTCATCGAGTCCCGGCCGCCTTTGCCGAAATCGTTGTTCACCCAGACGATGGCGATGGTCTTGGCCTTGACGTCGTTCTTGATGTAGCGCGCCAGCTTCGGCATCGCAGTCGACTGCGTGAATGACGTGCGAAAGACATACGGATTGCCCTGCTGCGTGATATTGGCCGCTTCGCCGCCGGTGAAATTGGGGATCTCGGCCCGCTTGGTCTCGGCCATGCTGACGATGAACGATCCCGAGAACACCGGACCCATGACAACATACGCGCCCTGATCGACGGCTTTTTGCGCGAGCGCCTTCGCGGTCTGCGGCGCCGATTGCGTGTCCATCGACGTGTACTCGATCTTGCGTCCGAGGATGCCGCCCGCGGCGTTGATTTCCTTGACGGCGAGCTTGACGCCGTTGTCGAAATTGGTGCCCGCGGTGGCGCCGGTACCGGACAGTTCGACCAAGCCGACGATCGGAACGGGTCCCTGCTGCGCTTGCGCGGAAAACGTCAGGAGCCCGGCCAGCGCGAGCGCCGGCATGCCTGCGAATTTCATGTAGCCTCCTTATTGGATTCAGTCAGACCGGGCATGTGCCACGCTGCGGCGCAAGCGTGATGAGACGGCGAGGTCGCTGGTGCGACTATGCGCCGCTCGGATGGTCGATCGACGGTAGGAATGCCCCCTGTGCCCCGTTCGTGGACGAGCGCGGCGAACCGTGGTGCAATTATACGAACCGGTTAGTACGGGTTCAATGCCGCGGAGCACGTCAGATGCATCGTCGTCCAGACGCGGTGTCGCGAATGCGGGCGTCAGGTCCGGTCGTCGCGGCGAGCGTCAGCGCATGAAGCTGTTGTAAGCCCACAGAATGACCATCGCGCCGATGATCGACAGGATCCAGCCCGGCGGGATGGAACTTGCCGTCGGGAGCCTTGGAGAAGATGCCGCCGATGAATCCGCCGACGATCGAGCCGCCGATGCCGAGCGCGCTGGTGAGCCAGAAGCCCATGCTGTCGACGCCGGGCATGAACGCGCGCGCGATCAGGCCGACGATGAATCCGACGATGATTGTGCCTATGATTCCGAGGATGCCCATTGCCTGCCTCCCGCGTAGTTGTACTGGTTTCACGCCGCCAGCGGCCGGCGATGCACCAGGGCGCCTCGGGATGCTAGCACGGCCAATGGGAGGCATCGTGTAAGCGATTCGCCCGGCGAGCGACCAATGCAGGTGCAACCTTCGGAGTCATCGATATGAAACGCTCCTTGTGCGTTCTGGCGTCCGTGGTAGCGGTGGCGATTCCATCGATGCCGGCGCAGGCGGATTGCCGCGCGCAAAGCGCCAGGCAGACGGTGGCGCTGATCGAGTTGTATACATCAGAAGGCTGCAGCAGCTGCCCCCCGGCGGACCGTTGGCTCTCGGGCATCGATCTCGCGCCGACTTCCGCGATCGAGCTGGCCCTGCATGTCGACTACTGGGATCGGCTCGGGTGGAAGGATCGTTTCGCGACCGCCGGGCACACCGCGCGCCAGTACGAGCAAATGAGGCGCCAGAAGAGTGAATACGTGTACACGCCGCAGGTCCTGCTGCAGGGGCGTGACTTTCGCCAATGGGGCGTTCGGGGCGAGCCCGCCGGCGCGGTCGCCGCGATCAACGCGCGCCCCGCACGAGCGCAGATCGAGCTCGTCGCCGTTGCCGATGGGAATTCGGCGCGAGTCGATGTGCACTTCAGCGTCGCCGACGCGCGCGAGCGCGCTCGCGCCCGCCCGATCGTCGTGTTGGTGCAGGATCGCCTGAGCAACGCGGTGTCGGCGGGCGAGAACGCCGGCAGGCGTCTCGCCCACGATCACGTCGTGCGTGCCTGGCATGCGTCGCCCGCGCTGGATGCCGTGGGCGAGTTACGCGAGCAAGTCAGCTTCGCCTTGCCAGCGGACAGCGGGCCGTTGTCCGTCGTGGCGTTCGTCGAGGATGCGGGCAGCGGGGATGTCTTGCAGGCGCTTGCGCTTCCGTTCGCGGCTGCGTGCGCGGCCAGATAGTTGGACTTTGCTGCGGCGCACCGCCGATGACGTTGGCATTGCAGCGAGACTTTCCCGGCCGAGGGCGCCTGACACCGAGTCATCTGCGGCGCTAGATTGCAACGACGCTGCGGCGCGCGTCGCGCATTTGCTTGCCTTTCCCGGCGGCTTTCCCGTAAGCTTCCCGGCATTGCGCAGCGGCCCAGGCTAAAAAGAAGCGGCCTCGCGCTCACCGTCGGCCGGGTTTGCCGTCTTTCATCGGCCCGACCGACGACCGGCGCACCAGCCATCGCGTCGGCTTGCCATGGGTCACACCAAGGAATTTCATGGAGGAGACAAGATGAGCACAGCCAGCCGACCGGCACCAGCGCACGTCCAGCTCAGCAGCAAGAGCGAGGAACGCCGCGTCATATTCGCCTCGTCGCTAGGTACCGTTTTCGAGTGGTACGACTTCTATCTTTATGCGACGCTGGCGCCGTTTTTTGCGGCGCTTTTCTTTCCTAGGGGCAACGACACCGCGGCGCTTCTGTCTGCATTCGCGACGTATGCGGCGGGCTTTCTGGTGCGTCCGTTCGGTGCGCTTGGTCTTCGGGCGGATCGGCGACCTCGTCGGCCGCAAATACACGTTCCTGGTCACGATCGTCATCATGGGTTTCTCGACCTTTGCGGTCGGACTGCTGCCGACCTTCGAGTCGATCGGCTGGGCGGCTCCCATTTTGCTGGTGAGCCTGCGCCTGCTGCAGGGACTGGCTCTGGGCGGCGAGTACGGCGGCGCGGCAACGTACGTCGCCGAGCATGCGGCGCAGAATCGCCGCGGCTACGATACGAGCTGGATCCAGACCACGGCAACGCTCGGCTTCTTCCTGGCGCTCCTGGTCATCGGCATCTGCCGCTTTTCCGGCGTCATGGAAGCGAAGGACTTCGCAACCTGGGGTTGGCGAATTCCGTTCCTCGTATCGCTGATCCTGCTGATCTTCTCGATCTACATCCGGCTCAAGCTCAACGAGTCACCGGTTTTCCAGCGCATGAAGGCGGAAGGCAAGGGATCGAAGTCGCCGCTGCGCGACAGCTTCCTCAAGTATCCCAACAACAAGTACGTGCTGCTGGCGCTGCTCGGCGCCACCGCCGGGCAGGGAGTGGTCTGGTACACGGGGCAGTTCTACGCTTTGTTCTTCCTGATCATTACACTGAAGCTTGACGGGCAGACCACGTACACGCTGATCGGGCTTTCGCTGCTGATCGGTACGCCTTTCTTCATCGTGTTCGGCGCGTTATCGGACAAGATCGGCCGGCTGAAGATCATCCTCGCGGGTTGCCTCATCGCGGCGTTGACGTACTTCTGGCTGTTCGCCCAGCTGACGCACTACGTGAACCCGGCGCTCGAGGCCTATCAGGCCAAGACGCCGATCACGGTGACGGCGAAAGACTGCCAGTTCCACGTCTTCGTGACGCCGCTGACCAAGTATTCCGATTGCGACCGCGCGAAGGACTTCCTGACCAAGCAGGGACTGTCCTTCAAATCGGCCGATCTGCCGGCGGGCTCGACCGACACCGTCGATCGTCAAGATCGGCGACGTGGAACAGAAGGGCTGGGACGAAAAGAAGGCTGCCGAGACGCTCAAGGCGGGTGGATATCCGCAGGGCGCTGCGGACAAGAGCAAGATCAACTACCCGATGACGTTGTTGATCCTGGTCATCATGATGATCTACGTCACGATGGTGTACGGGCCGATTGCCGCCTTCCTGGTGGAATTGTTCCCGACACGGATCCGCTACACCTCGATGTCGCTTCCGTATCACATCGGAAACGGGTGGTTCGGCGGCATGCTCCCCTTGCTCGCGACCGCGATGGTCGCGGCCAGCGGCGACATCTACTATCGGTCTGTGGTATCCGATCGTCGTCGCGCTGATGACCTTCGTCGTCGGTCTCCTTTTCCTGCGCGACCACAAGGATCGAGACATCGAGACGGACTGGAAGTAGACATCGCGCGTCCGCCTCATCGAGGCGGAACCTCACACGGCCCCGGCGCAGTCCGGGGCTTTTTTTCGCCGTCGCTGCGCAGCCAGCGGTTATACTCGCCGCGCCGCCGGCGGAGAAAGAGGATGAAAGCAACGATACGCGACTGGATGCGCCAGCTCGGCCCCGGCCTCATCACGGGCGCGGCCGACGACGACCCGTCCGGCATCGCGACGTACTCGCAGGCCGGCGCGCAGTTCGGGCTGCTCACGCTGTGGACCGTCGTGTTCACATATCCGTTGATGGTGGGCATCCAGATGGTCAGCGCGCGCATCGGACGCGTCACCGGCCACGGGCTCGCCTCCAACATCCGCAGCCACTTCCCGCGGCCGATTGTCTACTGCGTCGTGGGCTTGCTGGTGATCGCCAACACGATCAACATCGCGGCCGACATCGCGGCGATGGGCGACGCGCTCCGGCTGTTGATCGGCGGGCCGAGCCACATCTACGCGGTGGTGTTCGGGGTCGTGAGCCTGTTGCTGCAGGTCTTCCTGACCTACCAGCGCTACGTGCGCTACCTGAAATGGCTGACGCTGGCGCTGCTCGCGTACGTGGTGATGGTGCTGACGGTGAACACTCCGTGGCACGAAATTCTCGCGCACGCGGTGGTCCCGCATTTCGCCTTGACCAAGGAATACCTCACCGTCGTCGTGGCGGTGTTCGGCACGACGATCAGCCCGTACCTGTTTTTCTGGCAGGCGTCACAGGAAGTCGAGGAGATCAACGCCGATCCCAACGCCTACGCATTGACCAAGTCGGCGGACGGCGCGCAGAAGCACCTGCGACGCATCAAGATCGACACCTATATCGGGATGGGCTTCTCGAACATCGTCGCGTTTTGCATCATCCTGGCGACCGCGGGAACGCTGCACGTCGCAGGCGTTACCAACATCGAGACCTCGGCGCAGGCCGCCGAGGCGCTGCGACCGATCGCGGGCGACGCGGCGTTCCTGGTGTTTTCGCTGGGCATCATCGGCACCGGGCTGATCGCGGTTCCGGTCCTCGCGGGATCGGCGGCGTACGCGGTGACCGAGACGTTCGAATGGAAGCGCGGGCTCGACCTCAAGCTTCTCGAGGCCCGCGAGTTCTACGCGATCATCGCGCTGGCGACGCTCGGCGGCATCGCGCTCGACTTCTCGCCGATCAATCCGATCCAGGCGCTGTTCTGGGCGGCGGTGATCAACGGCGTCATCGCGGTGCCGATCATGATGGTGATGATGCTGCTCGCCGACGACGCCAAGGTCATGGGCCGCTTTACCGTCACGCGACGGCTCAAGGCGCTGGGGTGGCTCGCCACCGGCACGATGGCGGCATCGGTGGCGGCGATGTTCGCCACCTGGTAATACCCTCGGCGAGGAGCGGCAGCGCCGGAGGCTTCAGAGTTCTAGGACGCGTCGCGGTGGCGCGCCTTGCAGGTTCGCAGCACTTCGTCGGGATCGCGCGTCCACCAGTTGGCCGCGGAAAAGATCTCCACTTCGTGCGGGCCCCGGTAGCCGGCGTTGTCCATCCAGCCGCGGATGCGCGGCAGGTCGATGACGCCATCGCCCATCATTCCGCGGTCGAGCAGCAGGTCGGTGGTGGGGACCAGCCAGTCGCAGATGTGATAGGCCAGCAGCCGGTTGGCGTGCCCGCCGGCGCGCGTGATCTCGCGCTCGAGGTCGGGGTCCCACCAGACATGGTAGACGTCGACCGCGATGCCGATGCCTTCTCCCAGCTCGTCGCACAGATCGTTGGCGTGCGCCATCGTATTGACGCAGGCGCGATCGGCCGCATACATCGGATGCAGCGGCTCGATGGCCAGCGGCATACCGGCGGGACGCGCGTATTCGCGCAATTCGCCGATGCCATCGCGCACCATCTCGCGGGCGGCGGCGAGATCGCGCGACGCCACCTTGCCGTCGCGATCCTTGGGCAGGCCGCCGACCACCAGGACGAGGCAGGGCGCGCCCAGCGTGAGCGCTTCGTCGACGGCGCGTTTGTTGTCGTCGAGCGCGGCCCGCCGGCCCGCCCGGTCCGCCGCGGGAAACATGCCGCCGCGACAGTAGCCCGACAGCGACAATCCGGCGTCGCGGATGCGCTGCGCCGATTCCCTGAGTCCCGCCGCCGCCACCTGGTCGCGCCACGGCGAGATGAAGCGGATGCCGTGCCGCGCGCAGCCAGCGATGATCTCCGGAAGCGACCACTGCTTGCGCACGGTCGCGGTATTGATCGACAGCAGCGCTTCCGACGGGGCGTCATGGAGTTCCCCCGCAGTCGCTGCGCGACTCCCCCCTCAGGGGGGCGAGCGCCTTGGGGCGGCCCGACGGCGCTTGAGGTTTCCCCCCCCAAGTCGCGACTCCCCCCTAGGGGCGAGCGCCTTGGGCGGCCCGGCGGCGCTCATGCGGCATGCCGTGCATGGCGCAGGGTGCGCATGCGCGCGCAGGCTTGCTCGGGATCCGAAAGTATTCCCGCCGTATCGGCAAGCCTGAACAGCTCGACCAGGTGCATCAGGTTGCGCGCGCTTTGCTGGCCGCCGACCATCACGAAGTGGTCCTGGTGGCCGTTGAGCCACGCGATGAACACGACGCCGGTCTTGTAGAAGCGCGTCGGCGCGCCGAACACGTGCCGCGACAGCGGCACGGTGGGCGCGAGCAGCGCGTCGAATCCGGCGCGATCGCCCTGCGCCAGCGCCGACAGCGCGGCCGCGGCGACGGGCGCGATCGGGTCGAAGATCCCGAGCAGCGCGTCGAGTAGCCGCTGCTCGTCGCCCGCGATCAGCTCGGCGAAATTGAAATCGTCGCCGGTGTACATGCGCACGCGCGCCGCGTCGCCGGATCCGGCCGCCGCACCGGGCAGGCGCCTTCGCATGGCGATCTCCTTGTCCTTGTCGAGCAGCGAGATCTTGATGCCGTCGACCTTGGCGGCGTTGCCCTCGATCACCGCCAGACAGACATCCATCGCGCGCTCGGGATCGGCGTGTCCCCAGTAGCCGGCCAGCGCGGGGTCGAACATGTCGCCCAGCCAATGCAGGATGACCGGCTCGCGCACCTGCGCGAGGATGCGGTTGTAGACCATGACGTAGTCGTCCGGCCGACCGCGCGCACGCCGCCAGCGCGCGGCTCGCCATCAGGATGATGCGTCCGCCGCGGCTTTCGATCGCTTCGCATTGCAGCTCGTACGCCGCGATCACGTCGGCGAGCGTGGTGCTGCTGCGCGGCTCGAGGTGATCGGTCCCGGCGCCGCAGGCGATGACCGCGCCTGCCGTCGAGCGGGCCAGCGACAACGCGCGGTCGATCAGCTCCAGCGAGTTCGGCCAGTCGAGTCCCATGCCGCGCTGCGCGGTGTCCATCGCCTCGGCGACGCCGAATCCGAGCGACCAGAGATAGCTTCCGATAGGCGAGCGTCGCGTCCCAGTCGATCGCCGGCTGCAGCCACGGATCGGCGGCCGCGAAGGGGTCGGCGACGACGTGCGCGGCGGCGTAGGCGACGCGATTGCGCTTCGCCGGCGCGGCACGCCACTCGCGCGGCGCGCGCAGCGTGTACTCGTGCAGCGAACCGTCGGCGCGGGGCAGGCGAATGCGCGTCATGCGTGGCTCCTCACGGCCTTCAGCGCCGGCACGTCGACCCAGCGCCGCTCCGCCCAGCTCTTCAATCCGAGCTCGGCGAGCTGCACGCCCTTGGCGCCCTCGAGCAATCCCCAGCGGAAATCGCCGCCCTCGAAGATGTGCCGGATGAAAAGCTCCCATTCCACCTTGAAGGCGTTGTCGTAGGCGGCGTTGTTGGGGACCTTCTGCCACGTGCTCGCGAAATCGATGGTTTGCGGCACGTCGGGATTCCACACCGGCTTGGGCGTGTTGGCGCGCGCCTGCGTCCAGCAATCGGTCAGTCCCGCGACCGCCGATCCCAGCGTGCCGTCGACATGGAAGGTGGCCAGATCGTCGCGCCGGACCCGCGTGGTCCACGAGCTGTTGATCTGCGCGATCACCGGACCGTGCGTTCCCGCGAGCTCGAACGTGGCATACGCGGCGTCGTCGGCGGTCGCGTCGTACGGCTGTCCGCGCTCGTCCCAGCGCTTCGGGATATGCGTCGCGCCGAGGCACGACACGCTCTTCACCTCGCCGAAGAGATTGTCGAGCACGTAGCGCCAGTGGCAGAGCATGTCGACGATGATGCCGCCGTCGTCCTCCTTGCGGTAGTTCCACGACGGGCGCTGCGCGGGCTGCCAGTCGCCTTCGAACACCCAGTATCCGAACTCGCCGCGCACCGACAGGATGCGTCCGAAGAATCCCGAGTCGACCAGCATTTTCATTTTGAGCAGGCCGGGAAGCCAGAGCTTGTCCTGCACGACGCCGTGCTTCACGCCCGCGGCGGTCGCCTTGCGATACAGATCGAGCGCCTGCGCCATGGTCGGCGCGACCGGCTTCTCGGTGTAGATGTGCTTGCCGGCGGCGATTGCCTTGCCGATCAGCGCCGGGCGAAGGCCCGTCGACGCCGAATCGAAGTAGAGCGTGTCGTTCTTGTCGGCGAGCGCCGTGTCGAGATCGGTGGACCAGCGCGACACGCCGTGCGCGCGGGCGAGCGATTCCAGCTTGGCGGCGTTGCGGCCGACCAGGATCGGATCGGGCATCACGCGGCGCCCGTCGGCGAGCGCGACGCCGCCCTGCGCGCGGATGGCGCAGATCGAGCGCACCAGGTGCTGGTTGGTGCCCATGCGTCCGGTGACGCCGTTCATGATGATGCCGAGACGAAGCGTGTCCACTACGGTTTCTCCCGCGTGCGTGAAGGCATGCGCGGGGCCCGCAGACGCCTGAATTGTTCGAGGATCGCCGCATTGTCGCGCTCGCCGTCGCCGGCCGCGATCGCGGCATCCAGCAGCGCGGCGTGCGCTTCGCTGAGCGGCAGAGACTGGCCAAGCCGGCGGCCGATGTCGATCATGAGCGCGACATCCTTGCGGTGCTGCCGGATGCGCGATTGCGCGCTGTAGTCGCCGCGCTGCATCTTGCCGCCCTTCGCGTCGGCGGCGGCGGACCACGCCGGGCCGGCGCGCACCAGCGTGAGGAAGAGCGCAAGGTCGATGCCCAGCGTCTCCGCGAGCGCGAAGCCCTCGGCGAGCGCCGCGCGATTGAGCCCGAGAACAAGATTGGTGGCGAGCTTGGCGCGCGCGCCGCTGCCGCTCGCTCCGATGACGAAGCGCCGCGACGCCACCATCACGAGCAGGGTATCGACCTTCGCGATCGCGGCGGCGTCGCCACCGATCATCATCACCGACTCGTCGTCCGCGATCTGCGCGCTCGATCCGGAGAGCGGCGCGTCGATCAGCGCGATGCCGTGCGCGGCGAGTTTCTCGCGCGAGACGTGCGACGCGCTCCGGATCGTCGGTGCCGAAATCGATGACGGTCGCGACGGACTTCCTCCCCATCGCTTCCGGCGTCGTCAGCGAATCGAGCACTGCCTCGGTCGCACCGGTGTCCGGCAGCGCGAGCAGCAGGACATCGGACGCGCTCAGCGCATCGGCGGGCGCGTCGCACCAGCGTCCACCGGCGCGCTCGAAGGGCCGGCGCCTGTCGGCGTCGATGTCGTGCCCGGCGACGCGCACTCCGGAGCCGGCCAGGCGCTGCGCGATCGCCGTTCCGACCAGGCCACAGCCGAGCATGCCGACGCTGCCGGTCCGCCGAGTCGCTCGATCCCAACGGCTGCCGTGCTCCCCCGAAGTCGGCTGGCCCGCGACATTCGCGGCGCTCCATGCAGGGGGGCGTCACGGCGACCTTGGGGCGGCCCGGCGGCGCTCATGTGCTCCCCCCGAAGTCGCTGCGCGACTTCCCTCCACAGCGAGGGTGAGCACCTAGCCTCAGCATGGTGTCGGAATCCTCGAGTTCGCGGTGTCGGTGCAAGGCGAGCGCGCCGCGAGCGGCGACAGCGCGTCCCAATCGGGGTCGGCGGCGGAGCCGAAGCCGGGCGCAGCGAGACCGACAGATCGATCATTCCCGCGCGGATCGCCAGTCGCACGCTGCCGTGCGAGCGCTCGTACAGCCCCGGGCACGCGGCGAGAAAGCGCTCCTGCTCGGATGCGGCAGGCGCCGCCGCCCGCGAAGCCGTCGACGTAGTGATGGCCGTTGCGCTCGACGTCGCGAAGTCCGAGCAGTCCGACCAACGCGAGATCCTGCTGCAGCGCCGACGCCCGGCTGCATGGTGAGATCTTCGCCCGAGATGAAAAAGCGCGCGCTGCCCTCGGTCGGCATTCCAGTGCGCGCAGCGCGCCGCATTGAGCAGCGATTTGTACACGCCCTTGCAGGATTTGCTCGACACGCCGTGGTAGCCGGCGGCCTTCGCAAGCGGAAACGCATCGAGGGTCGCGTCGGACTCGTCGACGAGCAGCGGCCGGCGGCGTACCCGCGGCTTCGCTCCCGCGTCGAGCGCGATCGATCGCGCAAGCGGCTGCTCGATGTAGAGCGTGCTCTCGGCAAGACGCGCCAGCTGCGGGGACGCGTCGAGCCGCTCCTCGAAGCGCGCGAGCGTGTCGAGGTCCGGATACTGCTCGTTGCCGTCGAGCGTCACCGCGTACGATGCAAGGCGGTCGAGGACGGCGGCGATATCGGAGAGCCGGGCGATGTCGGCATCGGGATCGCCGCCGAGCTTGAGCTTGAAATACGTGTTGCCGTACGTCGCGATGACTTGCCGCAGCGTGCGCGGCAAGGCGTCCTGGGCCGGCGCATCGTCATCGAGTGGATCGAGCATGCCCACGGTGTGGCGCGCCGCGATGCGGGTCCGAGGCTGCAGCGTGCGCAGAAAGCGATCGAGATCGAAGCCATGCAGGTCGGCGGTCAGCGATGCGTCGATGCCGGGCGCGTTGGCGCGCACGGCGTCAGCGAACGATGTTCCCAGCGCGCGGCACAGCGCATCGAGCACGGCGCGGTCGAGCACCGCGGCGCCGAAGTTCGTCGGTCAGCGCGTTGACGCCGGACCGGGCGCCTTCGCTCATGAGCGGCTACGTAGTGGCTCGCGAAATGGCCGAACGCGGTGCGCGGCGTGCCCGATGACGTGTAGGCGTTCGCCGCGCGGCGGAGCGCGTCGCGCAGGTCGTCGATGTTCTCGGCGTTGGATCGGTGCGCGGACTTGTCGAACCACTTCGGAATCATCATCTCGGCCGCGGCGCCGTGCGCGCGCCGGCCGTCGTCGAGCTCGATCGCGGCGCGGACGAAGGCCTGCGGGCACGCCGTGACCGTCACCGCGCCGAAGCGAAAAGGCAACCGCAGCTCGACCGGGCGCTCGAAGAGCTCGACCGAGATCACGCGCAGCAGGCGCGGAGCGCTCATCGGCGTTCGCTCGATCCGGGTCGCATCGGCCCGCAGTCAGTGATCCAGCGAGCCCTGGGCATAAAAGTGCTCGCGGATGGTGCGCGCGATCTGCGCGAATTCGGGGTTGCCCATCATCGCCAGCGTTCTCGGCCGTGGCAGATCGATGTCGTAGATCGCGGCGATCGAGCCGGGGCGCTCGGTCATGACGAGCACCCGATCCGACAGGAAGATCGACTCGGGAATGCTGTGCGTGATCAGCATCACCGTCTTTCCCGATGCGGCCCAGATGCGCTGCAGCTCGAGGTTCATCTTTTCGCGGGTCATCGCGTCGAGCGCGCCGAACGGCTCGTCCATCAGCAGGATCGCCGGATCGTGCACCAGCGCGCGACAGATCGACGCGCGCTGCTGCATGCCTCCCGAGAGCTGCCACGGCAGCTTGTTCTCGAAGCCGCCGAGACCGACCATCGCCACCAGGTCGCGAGCGCGCTGCAACCCGGCCTCGCGCGGCAGCTTGCGCACCTCGATCTGCAGCATGATGTTCTCGAGCACGTTGCGCCAGGCCAGCAGCACGTGGCTCTGGAAGACGATGCCGATGTTGTGCGCGGGGCCCTTCACCGGCGTTCCCGCGATGTCGATGGTCCCGCTCGACACCGGCAGCAGTCCGGCGATCAGCTTGAGCAGCGTGCTCTTGCCGCAGCCGCTGGGGCCGACCACCGACAGGAACTCGCCTTCGCGGATGTCGAAGTCGAGCGGCTTCAGCGATTCGACGACGCCGTCCGCCGTGGCGTAGGACTTGGCCACGTCGCGCACGCGAATGAGCACCGGGCGGCCGGCCGCAGTGGCATCTGCGGACGCGACCGCGCCGGAGACCGCGTCGATCATCCGCTAGGGAAGGTAGTCGAGCACGACCCAGTCCTGCGGCTTGCCCTTGGTCGCGGGGTCGAGCCCGCCGTATTGCGCCAGCAGGTCGAGCGATTCGCCGACGTTGGCCATGGTCGCGCGCATCGGCCGCTGGGTGGCCGTCTCCTTGGTGTGATAGAGCGCGGTGGTCTGCTTGAGCCCGATGATCAGCGTCTCGCGCACGCCCGCCTTGGGGTTGGCCTTGAGCATGGCGTCGACCGCGGCTTCCGGATTCTTCTCGGCGTCCTCGAGCGCGCGCGTGGTGGCGCGCAGGAAGCGCTTGACCAGGTCGGGCTTGGTCTTGAGCGTCTCGCTGTTGACGATGATGCCCGAGCTGATCAGGTTCACGCCGTAGTCCGCGAAGCGGATCGGATAGATCGCCTTGCCGGTCGCGTCCTGCAGCTTGATCGCCTGGTCCATGACGTAGCCCAGCAGCAGATCGGCCTGTCCGGTCATGACCGCGTTGAGCTTGGTCTGCGCATCGCCGGCGACGGTCTTGAAGTCGGCCTCGTTGACGCCGGTCTTCTTGAGGAACAGCGGCCAGATCTGCGACATCGAATCACCCGGCGTCACCGCCACGGTCTTGCCGGCGAGGTCCTTGGGGGTGCGGATGTTCTTCTCGGCGAAACCCATCACCGACATCGGCGAGAGCTGCAGAACGACGCCGACCGCCTTCACCGGCGCACCCTTGGCCGCGGCCTTGATCATGGTCGGCACGTCGACGTAGCCGAAGGTCGCCGTGTTGGCCGCGACGGCCTGCACCGTCACGCCCGAGCCGCGGCCTTCCTGGATGTCGAGGTCGATGCCTTCCTGATCGTAGTAGCCGCGCTCCTTGCCGATGAAAAACGGCGCGTGCTCGCTGTACAGGTACCAGTTGAGCATGAGCACGACCTTTTCCTTCGCCTGCGCGTGCGCCGTTCCCGCGCTCCACGTCAGCACGGCGCACGACAACACCAATACTTTCAGCAACGCTTTCATTGGACTCCTCCTTGCTGCGGTTGAAGCGAAAAAAGTCAGGCGGTCGCCGTCATGACGTCGGAGCGACGCGACTGGTGCCACGGGATCATCAGCTTTTCGACCAGGTCGACCAGCGCGAACAGAATCACGCCCATCATCGACAGCACGAACAGCGCCGCGAACATCAGCGGCAGGTCGAAATTGCCGTTGGCGATCTGCAGCACGTAGCCGATGCCGGAATTCGATCCGACGAATTCGCCGACCACCGCGCCGACCACGGCGAGCGTCGCCGACACCTTGAGCCCGCTGAAAATGCTGGGCAGCGCGTGCGGCAGGCTGAACTTGATGAAGGTCTGCCAGCGCGTCGCGCGCATCGAGCGCGCCAGGTCGATCATGTCGGTCTCGACGGACTTGAAGCCCATGACGGTGGCGACGACGACCGGGAAGAAGCCGAGCAGGAACGCCGAGATCACCTTCGGGAAGATGCCGAAGCCGAACCACACGACGAACAGCGGCGCGATGGCGATCTTGGGGACGCTTTGCGAGAACACGAGCAGCGGGTAGACGAAGCTCTCGACCAGTCGCGAGTAGGCGATGAGCATCGCGACCGGGATCCCGAACAGGATGGAAAGCCCGAAGCCGCCCAGCGTCGCGTAGGCAGTCACCAGGCCTTCGCGCAGCAGGCGCGGCCACTCGGCGACCATCATCTTGGCGACGTCCCAGGGCGCGGGTATCAGGTACGGCGGGATGCGAAAGATTCGGATGACCAGATCCCACAGGACGAACACCGCGACGATGAGTATCAGCGGCCGGACGTATTCCGATTCGACGACGCGTCGCGCGCTGCGGTAGGCATTGGCCACGGGTCTTCCTTTCGGGCTGAACTGACGAAGCTTACCGGTGTTCTCCGACGCGGACGATCTTCATCGTGTTGGTGCCGCCCGACTTGCCCATCGGCTCGCCGATGGTGAGCACGATGAGGTCGCCCTTGGCGACCTGGCCCTTCGCCAGCAGCAGGTCCTCCGCGCCCTGCGAGCACCTCGTCGCGATCGGTGCTCTACTCGAGGAACAGCGGCTGCACGTTGCGGTAGAGCGCCATGCGGCGCTGCGCGGACAGGGCAGGGGTCAGCGCGTAGATCGGGCACGCCGCAGTTGTGGCGCGACATCCACAGCGCGGTCGAGCCCGACTGCGGTCAGCGAGGCGATCGCCTTCACCTTCAGATGAAAGGCGGTGAACAGCGTCGCCATCGCGATCGACTGGTCGACGCGCGTGAACATGCGGTTGAGGAAATCGCGGTCGAGCGTGACCGGTGTCGGATTTCTCGGCCTCGACGCAGATCTGGCTCATGATCTCGATGGTCTCGACCGGATAGCTGCCCGGCGGCGGTTTCGGCCGAGAGCATCACGGCGTCGGTGCCGTCGAGCACGGCGTTGGCGACGTCCGAGACCTCGGCGCGCGTCGGCACCGGGTTGTTGATCATCGACTCCATCATCTGCGTGGCGGTGATGGTGAGCTTGTTCGTGCTCGCGCGCCATGCGGATCATGCGCTTCTGCAGCGCCGGAACCGCGGCATTGCCGACCTCGACGGCGAGGTCGCCGCGCGCGACCATGATGCCGTCGGACGCATCGATGATCTCGGCGAGCGCGGTGATCGCCTCGGCGCGCTCGATCTTGGCGATGAGCAGCGCGTCGCCGCCGGCGGCGCGCAGCAGCTGGCGCGCCATGTACATGTCTTCGCTTGTTCTTCGGGAACGATACCGCCAGGTAGTCGGCCTGGATCTGCGCGGCGGTCTTCATGTCGTCCATGTCCTTGGCGGTGAGCGCCGGCGCGGTGAGGCCGCCGCCCTGGCGGTTGATGCCCTTGTTGTTCGACAGCACGCCGCCGACCTCGACGCGCGTCGTGATCGCGCTTCCGGCCACCGACTCCACGCGCAGGCGGATCAGCCCGTCGTCGAGCAGCAGGATCGCGCCGGGCGCGACGTCGCTGCGGCAGCTCCTTGTAGTCGAGGCCGACGCGCTGCTCGTCGCCGAGCGTCGCACGCGGCGTCGAGGATGAACGTCGATCCCGTCTTCAGCGTCACCTTGCCGTCCTCGAACTTGCCGACGCGGATCTTCGGTCCCTGCAGGTCGGCCATGATGCGCGACTGCGCGGCCGAGCCTGCGAGCCGCGTCGCGCACCATGCCGGCGCGCGCCTGGTGATCGGCGGCGGTGCCGTGCGAGAAATTCAGTCGCACGACGTCGACGCCGGCGCGGAGCATGCGCGTCGAGCACTTCCGGCGAGCTGCTGGCGGGGCCGAGCGTGGCGACGATCTTGGTGGCGCGCTGCATGGGTGCTCCTGTGGGCGGCGACATTGCGGGATCAGCCATTGGCGCGTGATTCGAGCATGGCGACCGCGGGCAGCGTCTTGCCCTCGAGGAATTCGAGGAACGCGCCGCCGGCGGTGGAGATGTAGCCGATTCGCTCGCGCCACTCCGAACTTGTTGATCGCGGCGATCGTGTCGCCGCCGCCGGCGATGGAAAATGCCGGCGAGTCGGCGATCGCCTGCGCCAGCGCGCGCGTGCCGTCCGCGAAGGCGTCGAACTCGAACACGCCGACCGGGCCGTTCCAGACGATCGTGCCGGCGCCGGCGATGATCGCGCGCAATGCGTCGACCGATTGCGGGCCGATGTCGAGGATCATGTCGTCGGCCGCGACATCGCTCGACAGCTTTCAGCGTCGCCTTCGCGGTCGCCGAGAATTCCGGCGCGACGACGACATCGACCGGAATCGGCACCTTGCCGGGAAATTTTTCGACAATGGCGCGCGCTTCGCCCACCAGGTCGGGCTCCGCGAGCGACTTGCCGATGCGCCCGCCGGCGGCGAGCATGAAGGTGTTGGCGATGCCGCCGCCGACGATCAGCGTGTCGACCATCGGCGCCAGATGCGCCAGGACCGACAGCTTGGTCGAGACCTTGGAGCCGGCGACGATCGCCACCAGCGGCCGCGCCGGGCGTGCCAGCGCGGAGCCCAGCGCGTCGAGCTCGGCGGCGAGCAGCGGTCCGGCGCAGGCGATCGGAGCGAAGCGCGCGATGCCGTGCGTGGTCGCTTCGGCGCGGTGCGCGGTGCCGAAGGCGTCGTTGACGTAGACGTCGCACAGCGCCGCCATCCTGCGGGCGAGCGCCTCGTCGTCCTTCTTCTCGCCGTTGTTGAAGCGGCAGTTCTCGAGCAGCACGACCTCGCCGGGCGCAGCGCCTCATGCCACGCGCCGCCGTCGACCCAGTCGCGGATCAGCGGCACATCGCGGCCGAGCAGCTCGCCCAGCCGGCGCGCCACCGGCGCCAGCGAGTCGGCGGCGGTGAAGCTGCCTTCCGTCGGGCGGCCCAGGTGCGAGGTCACCATCACCGCGGCGCCGCGCGCGAGCGCGTCGCGAATGCCGGGCACCGATGCGCGGATGCGCGTGTCGTCGGTGATCGCGCCGGCGTCGTCCTGCGGGACATTGAGGTCGGCGCGGATGAACACGCGCTTGTCGCGCACGTCGACGTCGGCGAGGCGCTTGAAGTTCATCGCGGCCCCGTCAATTGAATCGCCATCAGGTGGACATCGTCGTATTCGCCGTCGAGCTTCCTGCCGCGAACCTTGGTGCCTTCGAGCACGAATCCGAGTTTTCGATACAGGGCGAAAGCATGCGTGTTCTTCGCATACACGTTGAGCGAGACGCGCTCGAAGCCGCGCGCCTTCGCGGCGTCCAGCGCAGCGCGCAAAAGCCGCTCGCCCAGGCCGCGGCCGCGGTACGCCGCGCGCAGACCCATGCCCATCACGCTGTCGTGCGCGTACGACGGGATCTCTTCGCGCCGGATGTCGCACCAGCCGACGATCGATCCTGCGTCGTCGGCGACGAAATGCGGGTTACCCGACGCGATATTGCGGGCGACGAAGGCGGCGCTCTCGGGCAGCGGAAAAGGCTCGACGAAGGCGAGCCAGCGGCGCTCGCGCATGACCTCGGCGATGCAGTCGCGAAATCCTTCGGTGTCGGCGATCGAAATCGGCCGCACCACGGCCTCGATGCGCGACGCCGCGACGCTCACCGTGTCCGCCGCGAGCTCACCGCGGTGGTTGCCCCGGCGGGGCGCTCCGCGGCTGCGCAACGCGTTGAGCTCGTCGAGCGTGCGGCTTGCCGTGGTGATGAAGATGAACGGAAACACGGCGTGGATGATCGCGGCGATGCCGCCGAGCGTCATGCGCACGCCGAAGCCGACGCGAAGCGAAGGTGCTGGCCATAGGTCTCGCCGACGGAGGCAGGATGCGCGGTAAACGGGTTCACTTGTCGCCTCACCGCGCCTGCATCAACGCGACCGTGGTATCGAGCATGCGGTTCGAGAAGCCCCACTCGTTGTCGTACCAGCTCGACACCTTCACCAGGCGGCCCGAGACCTTGGTGAGCGTCGCGTCGAAGGTCGACGACGCCGGGTCGTGGTTGAAGTCCACCGACACCAGCGGCGCCGTGTTGTAGTTGAGCATGCCCTTGCAGCGGGCCTTTTTCGGACGCCTCCTTCATGATCGCGTTGACTTCCTCGACGGTGGTGTCGCGCGCGGCGATGAACGACAGGTCGACGATCGAGACGTTGATGGTCGGCACGCGGATCGCGTAGCCGTCGAGCTTGCCGTTCAGCTCCGGCAGCACCAGGCCGACCGCGGCGGCGGCGCCGGTCTTGGTCGGGATCATGCTCTGCGTCGCCGAGCGCGCGCGGCGCAGGTCCTCGTGATAGACGTCGGTCAGCACCTGGTCGTTGGTGTACGCGTGCACGGTCGTCATCAGGCCCGATGACGACGCCGATCTTGTCGTGCAGCGGCTTGACCAGCGGCGCCAGGCAGTTGGTGGTGCACGAGGCGTTGGAGATCACCGTGTGCGAGGCCTTGAGCGTCTGGTGGTTGACGCCGTAGACGATGGTCGCGTCGACATCCTTGCCGCCGGGCGCCGAGATGATCACCTTCTTGGCGCCGCCCTTGAGGTGCGCCGACGCCTTTTCCTTGGTGGTGAAGAAGCCGGTGCATTCGAGCACGACGTCGACGCCCAGCGTCGCCCCACGGCAGCTCGGCGGGGTTGCGCTCGCGCGAGCACCTTGATGCGGTCGCCGTTGACGACCATCGAGTCGCCGTCGACGCTCGACCTTGCCGGGAAACTTGCCGTGCGTGGTGTCGTAGCGCGTGAGGTGCGCGTTGGTCTCGGGGCTGCCGAGGTCGTTGATCGCGACGATCGGCGAGGTCGTGCTTCTTGCCGCCCTCGTAGTGGCGCGCGCAGGATGTTGCGGCCGATGCGGCCGTAGCCGTTGATCGCGACTTTGATGGTCATGCGTAATCTCCAGAATTAGCCGCTGCGGCGCGTGCCGCGCGCGGGAAGGGTGCATCCGCCGATGGCGTGTCGAGATGCATCAAAGGACCGACTTCACCGCGGCGACCACGTGCTCGACGGTGAAGCCGAAATGCTTGAACAGCACGCCGGCCGGGGCGGACTCGCCGAAGCGATCGATGCCGACGACGACGCCGCGCCTCGTCGACGCGCCGACGTACTTGCGCCAGAAATCGGTCACGCCGGCCTCGACGGCGACGCGCGGGATGCCGCGCGGCAGCACGGCGGCCTTCCACGCCGGGTCCTGGCGGTCGAACACGCTGGTGCACGGCATCGACACCACGCGCACCGCGATGCCGTCGTCGGCCAGCGCCTTCTGCGCCCCGATCGCCAGCGCCACTTCCGAGCCGGTGGCGATGATCACGCCTTCGCGTCCGGCGGCATCCGACAGCACGTAGCCGCCGCGTCGGATCGCGGCGATCTGCTCGGCGTTGCGCGCTTGAAGGGCAGGTTCTGGCGCGTGAACAGCAGGCACGACGGGCCGTCGGTGCGCTCGATGGCGGCGATCCACGCGACCGCGGATCTCCACCGTGTCGCAGGGACGCCAGACGTCCATGTTCGGGATCAGGCGCAGGCTCGACGCGTGCTCGACCGACTGGTGCGTCGGGCCGTCCTCGCCCAGGCCGATCGAGTCGTGCGTGAAGACGAAGATCGAGCGCAGCTTCATCAGCGCCGCCATGCGCAGCGCATTGCGCGCGTAGTCGGAGAAGGTGAGGAAGGTGCCGACGTACGGGATGAAGCCGCCGTGCAGCGCGAGACCGTTGACGATCGCGCTCATGCGCGAACTCGCGCACGCCGAAATTGATGTAGTTGCCCGCAGCGCCGGCCACGATCGGCGCGCTGCCCGACCAATTGGTGAAGTTCGAGCCGGTCAAGTCGGCCGAGCCGCCGATCAGCTCGGGCAGCACGGGCGCCAGCGCCTCGATCGCGTGCTGCGATGCCTTGCGCGTGGCGATGCTCTCGGCCTTCTCGGACTGCCGCCGCAACAGCGCGCCGGCGTGCTCGCCGAACGTCGCCGGCAGCTCGCCGGCCATGCGGCGCTCGAACTCCGCCGCGAGGTCGGGATGCGCCGCGCGATACGCCGCGAAGCGCGCGTTCCACTCGCTCTCGCGCGCCGCGCCCGCCGCCTGCGCATTCCAGAGCGCATACGCGTCGGGTGGAATCTCGAACGGCGGGAACGTCCAGCGCAGCGCCTCGCGCGTGGCGCGACTTCCTTCTCGCCGAGCGCCGCGCCGTGCGCGAGCGTCGGTGCCGGCCGCGATTGGGCGAGCCCTTGCCGATGACGGTCTTGCAGCAGATGAGCGTCGGGCGGTCGGCGCGCCGCGCCGCGCGTATCGCGGCGTCGACCGCGTCGACGTCGTGGCCGTCGACGCCGGCGATCACCTTCCAGCCGTAGGCCTCGAAGCGCGTGGCGTGTCGTCGGTGAACCAGCCCTTCACCTTGCCGTCGATCGAGATGCCGTTGTCGTCGTAGAAGACGATCAGCTTGCGCAGGCCCAGCGTGCCGGCGAGCGAGCACGCCTCGTGCGAGATGCCTTCCATCAGGCAGCCGTCGCCGACGAAGACGTAGGTGTGGTGATCGACGACGGTGTGCCCGGGTCGGTTGAAATCGGCGGCCAGCAGGCGCTCGGCCAGCGCCATGCCGACCGCGTTGGCGAGTCCCTGGCCGAGCGGGCCGGTCGTGGTTTCCACGCCCGGCGTCACGCCGACCTCCGGATGTCCCGGCGTCATCGAGTCGAGTTGGCGGAAGCGCTTGATCTCGTCGATCGGCAGGTCGTAGCCGGTCAGATGCAGCAGCGCGTACTGCAGCATCGAGCCGTGGCCGTTGGAAAGCACGAAGCGGTCGCGATCGAGCCAGTGCGGGATTCGCCGGATTGTGGCGCAGGTGCCTGCCCCACAGCGCCACCGCGATCTCCGCCATGCCCATCGGCATGCCGGGATGGCCGGAGTTGGCCGCCTGCACCGCGTCCATGGCGAGCGCGCGGATCGCGTTGGCCATCAGCGCCGAATCGACGCTCGACGGCTCCGGCGATTGCATGGCGTGAGACGCGGCGAGCGGTGCGGTCATGGTCGAATCGTGCCTGACTGGGATTGGACGCCGGGATCGCGGCGAACGCGTGCGGCGCGCTGCAAACAAGTGCGGCAAAGAGGTAAAATTATCGCCCAGGCACCGGATTTGGGCAATAATGGCGAGTTTAGCCGGTTAGCGAAGCCCCGGCCTTTGATTATGCGCTGGGAGAACAAGATGGACGGCATTCATCTGCTCGGAGAATGGTACGGCTGCACCGGCGACCTGGCCGAGATGACGCACGCCGACGCGCTGCGCACGCTTTGCGTTCGCCTTGCCGCGGAGTCCGGAATGACCATCGTCGGCGACAGCTTCCATCAGTTCACACCCGCCGGCGTGACGGGCACGGTGCTGCTCGCCGAATCGCACCTGGCGATCCACACCTGGCCCGAGCACGGATTCGTCACCGTCGACGTGTACGTGTGCAACTACACCACCGACAACACCGCGAAGGCGGAGCGCCTGTTCAGCTCGATGGAAAAGGCGCTGAAGCCGCAGCATGCGAAATTCCAGGCGATCCATCGCGGAGGTCGCGATGCCTGAGAACGAAACCGAGGACGGCGCTGCGGACGGCCGCAGCGCCGACCTGCTGCCCGGCGTACTCACCGAGTATCTCGCCGACGACCACGGGATTTTCGTTCGCTCGCAGCGCGAGTACGAGCGCTTCCGCTCGCCGTTCCAGCAGGTCGAGGTGCACGAGACGAGCTCGTTCGGCAAGCTGTTCCGCCTCGACGGGCACTTCATGACGTCCGAAAAGGACGAGTTCTACTATCACGAGAACCTCGTGCACGTCGCGGCGATGGCGCATCCCGCGCCGGAGTCCGCGCTGATCATCGGCGGCGGCGATGGCGGCTCCGCCGAGGAGCTGTTCAAGCACCCGACCATGAAATCGGTGACGCTGGTCGAGATCGATCTGGCCGTCGTCGACATCGCGCGCAAGTATTTCGGCGAGGTCCATCGCGGGGCACTCACCGATCCTCGTCTCAAGGTCGTGGTCGAGGACGGGCAGGCGTTCGTGCGCGCGTCGACCGAAAACTACGACCTGGTCGTCCTCGACCTGACCGACCCCGGCGGGCCGTCCGAGCCGCTCTACAGCGCCGACTTCTACCGCGCGTGCTCGGCGCGGCTCAATCCCACCGGCGCGATGACGCTGCACATCGCCTCGCCGGTGTCGCAGCCCGAGCGCATCCGCACCGTGATCGCCAACCTTCGCGCGGCGTTCCCGGTGGTCGTGCCGTACCTCGCCTCGGTGCCTCTCTACGGCGGCATGTGGATGATGGCGAGCGCGTCGTCGACGCTCAATCCGTCCTATCTCACGTCGCTCGAGGCGGACCGGCGCATCGCCACGCGCAGGATCCGCGACCTCCGGTACTACAACGGCGACGTGCACCGCTCCGCCTTCGCGCTGCCCAATTTCGTCCGCTCGCTCGTGAGCTGACCGGCGGCTGTTCCGCCGGCTTGAACGCGGTCCGGCAGCCCTCATCTACGGTCCATGAAGCCCCCTGTCCGGGGGTGCGCAGCCCCACGCTGGGGCCCTGGATCCGAAACGATGGAAACGAGCTCGATTTCGCTGGTTCACGCAATGCAGGGGGCTGACTTCGTCCAGCTCAACGGCATCGTCTTCGAGACCGACTACCTGCGCGTCCCCGACGAATCCACCGTGGCCGAGGATGTCGTGATGGAGCTTCGGCACGGCGAAACCGAGCTCGCGTTCACTCGCGAGGAGCTCGACGACGCCCGCTACCTGGGCGAGGGCGTTTACCGCCTCAAGTCCGGCGTCCTGCTGCGCTTCCTGACCACCGCCACGCTCCACTGAGTCAACGCGGCGAGCCACGAGGCGCTCCGCGTGCCGTTGACAATATGCGTCCATGCGCATATCGTCATTTACATGACCGTGCGTCGCCGCTCCGATCCGCGTCGTGCCGCCGAACGCGGCGCGCCGTCGCTCGGCGCCAGGATGCGGGCGACCCCGACCTCGACCGTGTCTTCGTGACGGTCGCCCGCTATTTTCTGCTGCTCTCCGAACCGACCCGGCTCAAGATCCTCCACGCGATCTGCCGCTCCGAGCAGTCGGTGTCGGCGATCGTGTCCGCGACGCAGGCGACGCAGTCGACGGTGTCGCGGCATCTCGGCATGCTCTATCGGGCGGGCGTGGTCAGCCGCCGCCGCGACCGCAACGAAGTTCGCTATCGCGTCGCGGATCCCGCGTTCATCGAAGTCTGCCGCAGCGTGTGCGTACAGATCGCCTCGCGCATCGAGGAGCGCGCGCCGCTGCGCGACGAGCTGCTCGACTTCGCCGGGCGTCACTGACGCCACAGGAGCGTCGCTTGCCCGACCAGCCGTCCACGCCGCCTGTCATGCCACCTGCGCGACGACGCTTCCTGCGCGGCACGCTCGCGCTCGGTGGCATGGCCGCCGCGGGCAAGGCTGCGCTCGCGCAGGACCTGTCGCGCAATCTGCCGCCGAACGTTCCGGAGTGGGAGACGACGCTGGGCGCGCCGATCCTCGACCAGCCCTACGGCGTTCCTTCGAAATTCGAGGCCAACGTACGCCGCCGCGAGAGCCCGGGCCTGACCCGCACGCCGCAATCCTCGGTCGCGTTCACGCCGCTGCAGAACCTGTTCGGCATCATCACGCCGTCGGGACTGCACTTCGAGCGCCACCACGCCGGCGTTCCGACCATCGATCCGCACCAGCACCGCCTGATGATCCACGGGCTCGTCGAGCGCCCGCGCATCTACTCGATGGACGATGTGACGCGATTCCCGTCGGTATCGCGCATCCATTTCATCGAGTGCGGGGCCAACACCGGCATGGAATGGGGCAACGTCGCCGTGCCTACCGTGCAGTACACGCACGGCATGCTGAGCTGCTCGGAATGGACGGGCGTTCCTCTTGCGCTGCTGCTCGACGAGTGCGGTGTCGATCGCCGGCGCGCGAAATTCGTGCTGGCGGAGGGCGCCGACGGCGCGTCGCTGACACGCACCATTCCCATCGAGATGGCCGCCGAGGTTCTCGTCGTCTACGGCCAGAACGGCGAGGCGCTGCGCCCGGAGCAGGGATACCCGCTGCGCCTGATCGTTCCCGGCGTGCAGGGCGTATCGAACGTCAAATGGCTGCGTCGCATCAAGGTCGGCGACACGCCGTTCAACACCCGCGAGGAATCGCTGCACTACGTCGACCTCATGCCCAACGGCGTGCATCGGCAGTACACCTGGATTCAGGAAGCGAAGAGCGTGATCACGTCGCCTTCGGGCGGGCAGGTGATCCTCGATCGCGGCTACCACGAGATCAGCGGGCTGGCCTGGTCGGGGCGCGGGCGCGTGCGCCGCGTCGATGTCTCCACCGATGGCGGCCGCAGCTGGCGCACCGCCGTCCTGCAGGATCCCGTGCTGTCCAAGGCGCTGACCCGCTTTCGCCTCGACTGGCGCTGGGACGGCGGCGCCGCGATGCTGCAGTCGCGCGTGATCGACGACACCGGCTACGTGCAGCCGACCTACGCGCAGCTTCGCGCCGTGCGCGGAACGCGCTCGATCTACCACAACAACGCCATCCAGACGTGGGCGGTCGCGGCGACGGGCGAAGTGAGCAATGTCCAGCTCGCGACCTAGCCGCGGTCGCCGGCGCACCGCGTGGCTGGTCGCGCTTGCCGTCCCCGGGATGCTTGCCCTGGCGCGTGCCGCGCCCGCCGCCGCACCCGCGTACGGCTTCGGAAAGCCCGCCACCGCCGCCGAGATCGCGGGGTGGGACATCGACGTGCGCCCCGATGGCCGCGGTCTGCCGGCGGGTCGCGGCTCGGTCGAGCAGGGGCAGGTGATCTACGACGAGAAGTGCGCGAGCTGCCACGGCACCTTCGGCGAATCCAACAGCTACATGCAGATTGCCGGCGGCGTGGGATCGCTGGCCTCCGACCAGCCGGTGCGCACCACCGGCAGCAAGCTCAACTACGCGACGACGCTGTGGGACTACATCCGCCGCTCGATGCCGTTCACTGCGCCGCAGACATTGTCGTCCGACGAGGTCTACGCGCTCACCGCCTACGTGCTCAACCTGAACGACATCGTTCCGCCGGGCACCGTGCTCGACCAGGACACGCTGCCGCGCGTCAAGATGCCCAACCGCGACGGGCTGACCACCGCGCACGGGCTGATGCGCGTCGACGGCAAGCCGGACACCGCCAACAGCGCCTGCATGCGCGACTGCATCGCCGGCGTGCGCGCCGGGTCCGAGATCCCGGGCTACGCGCGCGGCTCGCATGGCGACCTTGCGCAGCAGCGCCGGGAGATGGGCGCCATCGCGGGCGTACCGACGGCGGGATCGACCACGGTCGCAGCCGCTCAAGCCGCGACTCCGAGCAGCGGCAGCGCGGCAACGGTTCCAGGGCTCGCGCTGGCGCGCCGCCTGGGGTGCACGACGTGTCACAGCGTCGATTCGACCCTCGTAGGGCCGTCGTTCCGCGCGGTTGCCGCGCGCTACGGCGCGCCCGCGGCGCCGGGACGATCCCCGGTCGTGACGCAGCTCGTCGGCAAGGTGAGGGCGGGCGGGGCGGGAGCGTGGGGCACGATACCGATGCCGGCGCAGGCGCAGGTGAGTGAATCCGACGCGAGCAAGGTTGTCGAATGGATACTGGGCGGCGCACAATAGCGCCCGAACGATCGCGCGCTCCAACCAAGCGCCGCGCCAACGCAGGTTTAGGAGAGACATCGATGGATCGAGTACGCAGGAAGACTTTGAAACGCGGAGGCGGCGCGACGCTGCTGGCGATCGCCGCGGCGGCAGGCTGGCTGCGGCCGGTCGCCGCGTTCGCGCAGGCGGCCGGCTGGAACAAGGCTGCCTTCGAGACGCAGAACATGGCGGATACGATGAAGGCGCTCGGCGGCGGCGAGGCGACGCAGAGCAAGGACATCGTGTTCTTCCAGACGCCGGACATCGCCGAGAACGGCGCGGTCGTGCCGGTCGGCATCACCAGCAACATCCCGAAGACCGAATCGATCGCGATCCTGATCGAGAAGAACCCGAACATGGTGGCCGCGGTGTTCGACATCCCGCCGGGAACCGATCCCACGGTATCGACGCGGGTGAAAATGGGACAGAGCTCGAACATCCTGGCGCTGGTGAAGGCCGACGGCAAGTACTACGTCGCGGCCAAGGATGTGAAGGTCACGCTCGGCGGATGCGGAGGATGACATGGCTGACCCGATGAAAATCCGTGCGAACGTGGTCGGCGACTCGACCGAGGTGAAGGTGCTGATGAGCCACGAGATGGAGACCGGCCAGCGCAAGGACGCGCAGGGCAAGGTCATTCCCGCCTGGTTCATCCAGAGCGTCACCGCGACGTGGAACGGCAAGACCGTTCTGTCCGCGCAATGGGGTCCCGCGGTGTCCAAGAATCCGTTCCTTTCGTTCAAGTTCAAGGGCGGCGCCAAGGGCGACAAGGTGCAGATCGCGTGGGTCGACAACCGCGGCGACAAGCGCACCGACGAAGTGATCATCGCGTGAGGTCGTGCCCCGAGGCCACGCCGACAAGGCCGCGCGGCGCGCCACTGCGAGCTGCGATGCTGCTGTGCCGATGCTCTGCCTGCTGGTCGCGGCGCCGGTGCTTTTGGCGCAGACCTCCGCGGTGGACGAGATCGCCAAGTATCGCGCTGCGCTGCAGGACGGCAATCCGGCCGAGTTGTGGGAAGTGCGCGGCGAGGACCTCTGGAAGCAGAAGCGCGGTCCGAAGCAGGTTTCGCTGCAGCAGTGCGACCTCGGGTTGGGCGCGGGCGTGGTCAAGGGCGCCTACGCGCAAGCTGCCGAGATATTTCGCGGACGCCGGACCGCGTGATGGACCTCGAGTCGCGCATCCTCTGGTGCATGACGCAAGCTGCAGGGCATGAGCGACGCCGACGCGCGCAAGCAGCTGTTCGGCGGCGGCAACGACCGCAAGTCCGACATGGAAGCGATGGTCGCGTACGTGACGTCGGAGTCGCGCGGCGTGCCGATGAACGTGTCGATCGCCGATCCGCACGAGGCGGAGATGTACCGTCTCGGCGAGAAAATGTTCTACTTCCGCGGCGGCACGCACGACTTCGGCTGCGTCACCTGCCACGGCGACGACGCCAAGCGCATCCGCCTGCAGGACCTGCCCAACCTGACCACCAAGGACGGCGCGCAAAAGGCCTACACCACGTGGCCGGCGTATCGCGTGTCGCAGGGCGAGCTGCGCTCGTTCCAGTGGCGGCTCTACGACTGCTTTCGCCAGCAGCGCTTTCCCGAGCTGGTCTACGGGTCGGACGCCTCGATCGCGCTGACCCTGTACCTGGCGCGCAACGCCAACGGTGCCGCGTTCGACGCGCCGGCGATCAAGCGATGAGAACGTTCATGCGCGCGAGAGATGCTCATCGCCGCGGCGCTCGCGGCCGCGCTGGTCTACGGATGCGCCAGCACGCCGTCGAGCGAGGAGACCGCGGCGAAGGCGGCGGCGATGATGAAGGCGTCGTTCAAGGCGAACGGACAGGCGAAGCTCGACCGGCTCGACCAGGACGAGACGCAGCGCGTGTGCAGCGCGCTCGCCAACAAGCCGCCGCCGAAAGACGTCGCCGAGCGCCTCGAAAAAGCCAACCTGGCGACGATCAAGTATCCGGCGGACGGCAAGCTCGTCGGCGACTGGAAAAACGGCGAAAAGATCGCGCAGGAAGGCCGCGGCAAGCAGTTCTCCGACGATCCCGCGGGTCCCGTGGGCGCCAACTGCTACGCGTGTCACCAGCTCGCTCCTCAGGAGCTCGCGTACGGGACGATCGGCCCGAGCCTGTACCAGTTCGGCAAGATGCGCGGATACGGCGTCGAGATCCAGCGTTACGCCTACGGGAAGATCTACAATCCCGACGCCTTTGCGGCGTGCTCCAACATGCCGCGCTTCGGCCACAACGGCATCCTCAACGAGCAGCAGTTGAAGGACGTGACCGCGCTGCTCATGGATCCCGCGTCGCCGGTCAACAAGTGACGCATCCGCCCAGATGCGAGACGCGAAGCGTTGCAGCGATTGGGGACGCGCATGCGTCGATCGCCGCGAAGGCGGCGATCGCAAGTCGTAGTCGCGCCGTGCCGGTGAACCGCCGCGAGTTCCTGAACGTGCTCTGCGCCGCGGCCGCCGGCGGCCTGGCGCTCAGCGCCTCGTCCGCGCGGGCGCAGCGCGCCGCCACGCGCTTCTACGCGCTGCCATCGTTCGGCAACGTGCATCTGCTGCACTTCACCGATTGCCACGCGCAGCTGCTGCCGTCGTACTTCCGCGAGCCGTCGGTCAACATCGGCGTCGCCGGCGCCCGGGGGCGCCCGCCGCACCTGGTCGGCGAGGCGCTGCTCAAGCACTTCGGCATTCCGGCGCACACGCGCGACGCGCATGCGTTCACGTACCTGGATTTCGTCGCCGCCGCGCGCACGTACGGAAAAATCGGCGGCTTCGCGCACCTGGCGACGCTGGTTCGCGAGCTGCGCGGCAGCCGCCCGGGCGCGCTCCTGCTCGACGGCGGCGACAGCTGGCAGGGATCGGCGACGTCGCTGTGGACGCGTGGTCAGGACATGATCGACGCGAGCAAGCTGCTCGGCGTCGACGTCATGACCGGTCACTGGGAATTCACCTACGGCGCCGAGCGCGTGCGCGAGGTCGTCGACAACGACTTCAAGGGATCGATCGACTTCATCGCGCAGAACGTCGTCACCGCCGATTTCGGCGACCCGGTGTTCCCGGCGTACACGCTGCGCGAGCAGAACGGCGTGCGCGTCGCGGTCGTCGGGCAGGCGTTTCCGTACACGCCGATCGCCAATCCGCGCTACTTCGTGCCCGACTGGACCTTCGGCATCCGCGAGCAGGAAATGCAGAAGGTGGTCGACGAGGTGCGCGCGCAAGGGCGCGCAGGTCGTCGTCCTGCTGTCGCACAACGGCATGGACGTCGACCTGAAGCTCGCCTCGCGCGTCACGCGGCATCGACGCGATCCTCGGTGGCCACACGCACGACGGTGTGCCGTCGCCAACGCTCGTCGACAACGCGCGAGGACGCACGCTGGTCACCAACGCAGGATGCAACGGGAAGTTTCTCGCGGTGCTCGATTTCGACGTGCGCGATGGAAAGATCGCCGATTACCGCTACAAGCTGTTGCCGATATTCTCGAACCTGATACCCGCCGACCGCGCGATGGCGGCGCACATCGACAAGGTGCGTGCGCCTTTCGCGGCGAAGCTCGCCGAGCCGCTCGCCGTCACCGAGGCCACGCTCTACCGCCGCGGCAATTTCAACGGCACCTTCGACCAGGTGATCGTCGACGCGCTGATGAGCGAGATGAACGCCGAGATCGCGTTCTCGCCGGGCTTTCGCTGGGGCACGTCGCTGCTGCCGGGACAATCGATCACCTACGAGCGCCTGCTCGACCAGACCGCGATCACGTATCCGTACGTGACTCGCAGCGAACTCTCCGGCGAGACGATCAAGACCATTCTCGAGGACGTCTGCGACAACCTGTTCAATCCCGACCCGTATTACCAGCAGGGCGGCGACATGGTGCGCGTCGGCGGCCTGCAATACACGTGCGACCCGGCGGCGGCGATGGGCTCGCGCATCTCGGCGATGACGCTGGGCGGCAAGCCGATCGACGCCGGCAAGAACTACGTCGTGGCGGGTTGGGCGCCGGTGGCCGAGCAGGCGCGCGACAGCGGCGCCGAGCCGATCTGGGACCTGATGGCGCGCTACCTGCGCGCGCAGAAGACGATCCGCGCCGCGCCCGCTCAACCTGCCGCGGCTGGTCGGCGTCGAAGGGAATCCGGGGATCGCCGCGTAGGGCCTAGGCGAGCCTCGAGCTCAGGAGTGTTACGCGCGCGAACTTGCGCTTGCCGGCCTGGACGACGACGGTCGTTCCGGCCGCTGAGCATGAGCGCCTTGTCGGTGACGACGTCGCCATCGACCTTGAGCCCGCGCTGCTCGATCAGTCGCAGCGCTTCCGAAGTGCTCGCGGTGAGCCCCGCCTGCTTGCACAGCTGGGCGATGGGCAGCGCCGTGCCGCCGGCGTGCAGCGTGACCTCGGGCATTTCCGTCGGGCAGCGCGTGATCGCGAAAGCGCGACTCGAACGACGCCAGCGCGCGCTTCGCCGCGTCGGCGGAGTGGAAGCGCGCGACGATCTCCTGCGCCAGCATCACCTTGGCGTCGCGCGGGTTGCGGCCCTCGGCGCATTCGCGCTCGCAACGCGGAGATTTCGTCCATCGGGCGAAACGACAGGAGCTCGTAGTAGCGCCACATCAGCTCGTCGGAGATCGACATCAGCTTGCCGAACTGTTCCTCGGGCGCCTCGGTGATGCCGACGTAGTTGTCGAGCGACTTCGACATCTTGTTCACGCCGTCGAGGCCTTCGAGCAGCGGCAGCGTGAGGATGCATTGCGGTTCCTGTCCGTAGTGCCGCTGCAGCTCGCGCCCGACCAGCAGGTTGAATTTCTGGTCGGTGCCGCCGAGCTCGACGTCGGCGCGCAGCGCCACCGAGTCGTAGCCCTGCGCCAACGGATACAGGAACTCGTGGACCGCGATGGGCTGCCCCTCGCGATAGCGCTTGTCGAAGTCGTCGCGCTCGAGCATGCGCGCCACCGTGTACTTGGCGGCGAGCCTGATCATGCCGTCGGCGCCGAGCGCCGAGAGCCACGTCGAGTTGTACGCGACTTCGGTGCGGTCGCGGTCGAGAATCAGAAAGACCTGGTCGGTATACGTCTTCGCGTTGGCGGCCAGTTCTTCCGCGCGACAGCGGCGGACGCGTCACGTTGCGTCCCGTCGGATCGCCGATCATTCCCGTGAAATCGCCGATCAGGAAGATGACGTGGTGGCCCAGGTCCTGCAGTTGGCGCAGCTTGTTGAACTGTACAGTATGTCCAAGGTGCAGATCGGGGCGCGTCGGGTCGAAGCCTTCCTTGATGCGCAGCGGCTTGCCGCGCGTCGAGCTTGGCGACGAGCTCGGCCTCGACGATCAGCTCGGCGGCGCCGCGCCTGAACACGCTGAGCTGATGGTCGAGGTCGGGGAGCATGGAGGAGGGGCGGTCTGCTACAATCGCGCGGCTGCGTCCGGCTCGCACGTGACGCCGGTGCGCATGGGAGGGTGCCGATGCTGTCGAGCAGGTGGCGAATTCTAACGCAAAGCGCGAGCGCGGTCGCGTGCGCGCGCGTGCCGCCTCGGCTGCTTGCGGTGATCGTGCTCATGACCGTCGGCGCGGTCGCCGCGTTCGGCCTCGCGCCGGACACGATGCTGCCCGACATCGCGACGCAGCGCGTTCAGCGCGATCTGTCCGCGCCTGCGCTCAGCGAGCTCGCCCGTCACCGACGCCTACTGGCGCGAAGAGCTCATCGCGCGAGGCGACACGCTCGGCAGCGTGCTCGCGCGCCTGTCGGTGACCGATCCCGCCGCGCAGCAGTTCCTGCGCACCGACCCGAGCGCGCGCGCGCTCTATCAGCTGCGGCCCGGCAAGTCGCTGCGCGTGCAGACCGATGACGATGGACGTCTGCTCGCGCTGTCCTACCTGATGCAAAACGGCGACGTGCTCGCCGTCGAGCGCAACGCGCAGGGCTTCGTCGCGGCGAGTGTCGCGCCGCAGGCCACGGTGCGGCTCGAGCTTCGTGCCGGCGAGATCCGTTCGTCGCTCTACGGGGCTGCCGATGCGGTCGGACTGCCCGACGCGATCACCGGCCAGATCGCCGACATCTTCTCGGGCGACGTCGACTTCCATCACGACCTGCAGCGCGGCGACCGCTTCGCGGTGGTCTACGAAATGCAGGACATCGACGGCCACGCTTCGGGCGCCGGCAGGGTCGTCGCCGCGGAGCTCATCAACAAGGGTCGCACCTACCGCGCGTTTCTCTGGCGCGGCGCGGATGGCGCCGCGTACTACTACGCCGAGGACGGCAAGAGCCTGCGCAAGGCGTTCCTTCGTTCGCCGCTCGCCTTCACTCGCGTCACGTCGGGCTATTCGCTGGCGCGCCTTCATCCGTTCATGCAGACGTGGCGGGCGCACAAGGGCGTGGACTTCGCCGCACCCAACGGCACGCCGGTGCACGCGGCGGGCGATGGCAAGGTGCAGCTCGCCGGACGGCAGAACGGCTACGGAAATGTCGTCATCCTGCAGCATGCGGGCGCCTATTCGACCGTGTACGCGCACCTGTCGCAGTTCGCGTCCGGAATGAAGCCCGGCAGCCACGTCGCGCAGGGCGATGTGATCGGTTTCGTCGGCCAGACCGGCTGGGCGACCGGCCCGCATCTGCACTACGAATTCCGCGTCGGCAACGAGGCACGCGATCCCATGACCATCGCGCTGCCCAACGCCCAGCCGATCGCCGCCGGAGAGCGCCAGTCGTACCTCGAGCGCGTCGCTCCGCTCGCCGCCCAGCTCTCGCTCGGACGCGGCGTGATGCTCGCGGGCGCCGACTAGGGCCTGTCTCCCGTGTCGGGCTCCGGCCTGCACGTCGGGCTCATGTCGGGCACCAGCATCGACGGCGTCGATGCCGTGCTGGCCGACTTCGACGCTGCCCCGTTGCGCGTCGCTCTCGCATGTCCACGTGGCGTTCGACGATTCGCTGCGCGGCGAGCTGACCTGCGCTGCAGCGAGAAGGCGCGGACGAGCTCGACCGTGCCGCGCTCGCCGCCAATGCGCTGATGGACGTGTGCGCCGCCGCGGTCGACGAAGTGCTTGCGCGCGGCCGCGGTCGCCCGGACGCAGGTGGCCGCGATCGGCGTGCACGGACAAACCGTGCGCCATCGTCCCGAGCGGGGCTACACGCTGCAGCTCGCCAATCCGGCGCGACTCGCCGAGCGAACCGGAATCACCGTCGTCGCCGATTTCCGCAGCCGCGACGTTGCCGCGGGTGGCCAGGGCGCGCCGCTGGTCCCGGCATTCCACGCGGCGCTGTTCGCGCTGCCGCGATCGGCATCGCGTGATCGTGAATCTCGGCGGCATCGCCAACATCACCGACCTGCCGCGGCAGGCATGGGGCGCGGTACGCGGCTTCGACACGGGTCCCGGCAACACGCTGATCGACGCGTGGTCGGAGCGGCACACCGGCGAGCGCTTCGATCGCGACGGAGCGTGGGCGGCGAGCTGGCGCGATCATCGCGCCGCTGCTCGACGCGCTTGCGTCCGACGCCTACTTCCAGCGTGCCGCCGCCCAAGAGCACCGGGCGCGACCAGTTCGACCTGCCGTGGGTCGAGCGAGCCATGCGCGGCGTACACGCCGCTCGCGACGTCGCGCGTACGTTGACGCGGCTGACCGCGCTGACGGTGGCGCCGCGCCATCGCCGCGCATTGCGCGGACGCTTCCGAAGTCGTGCTGTGCGGGGGTGGTGCGCGCAATGCGACGCTGGTGAGCGATATCGTGGAAGGGGTCGCGCCGCGCCGCGTTACGCTGTCGAGCGCGTTGGGCATGCCGGTGGATCAGGTCGAGGCGATGGCCTTTGCGTGGCTCGCGCGCGAAGCGCTCGCCGGACGTCCGGGCAACCTGCCCGCGGTAACGGGCGCGCGTGGCCCGCGCATCCTGGGGGCGATCTATCCCGCCTGAAAAGCAACGGGGCCGGAAGCGGCCCCGTGTTCGTCATGCGTCGGGTGGACGCCGGTTCAGGGAGAGAACGAGGATCCGCAGCCGCAGGTCGTTGTCGCGTTCGGATTCTTGATCACGAACTGCGCGCCTTCCAGACCCTCGGTGTAGTCGATTTCGGCGCCGACGAGGTATTGATAGCTCATCGGGTCGATCAGCAGCGTCACGCCGTCCTTCTGCATCGACGTGTCGTCCTCGCTGACTTCCTCGTCGAAAGTGAAGCCGTACTGGAAGCCCGAGCAGCCGCCGCCGGTGACGAACACCCGCAGCTTCAGATCGGGATTGCCTTCCTCCGCGATCAGCGACTTGACCTTTGCCGCGGCCGCGTCGCTGAAGACCAGCGGCGCGGGCATTTCCGTCATTGCATTCATTGCGTGCTCCTGGGCCCGTGTGGGTCGATTATTGATCGCCGCGCAAGGGCGCGGTCAATGCGGTCATTCGCCCGACGCCCGCTTGAGCTCGACGATCGATGCCGTTTCGGCCTCGGCGTGTGCGAGCTTTCCCTGCACGATGGCGCCTACGTGCATTTCCAGCGAACGGTACTGCACATCTCCATGGACACGGGCCTTGGCCTGCAGTTCCAGGTAGTCGTTGGCCAGCAGCGGCCCGTTGACCGTTCCGTTGACCACGACGTGTGAAACGCGGACTTCGCCCTCGACTCGCGCGTGCTCGCTGATGACCAGCGTTCCCGCCTGATTGTCCACAGTGGCGACACTTGCCATTGACGGTGCCGTCGATGCGCAAGCCACCGGTGAACACGACGTCGCCGTCGACCGTCGTTCCGGCGCCGATCAGGCTGTCGAGCCGCTTCTGGGGCGGATGGTGCTTCTTCCGTTCGAACATGGGGTCTCCTACGAGAGGTTCAAGCTGCGCGTGGCTTTGGGGCTGGCCTGCCCTGTTTCGAGCACCCGCGCCTGCAGCGTACGCAGCTGGCTGCCGGGTGGGACGCGGATGGTTCCTTCAACCCGCTGATAATACTTGAAGTTGAGCTTCAGCGCCGCCGCGGACTCCGGCTGGTCGTCGGGCAGCGCGAGCATGGAAGCGCGTCCGCCCGATACCAGCCCCGCCTGCAGCGTGAGCTCGCCGGAGAAGTCCTCGGTCGGATTGCCGCCGCGCACGATGAGCAGGCTGTAGTGGTAGACGTCGTCCTGCTCGCGCTCGGCGGAAAGCCGCTGAATCGAAACCGAGCCTTGCTTTCCGCTGTCGCGGAACAGCGTCTGCAGGAAGGCGAGCTCTTCCTTGATCTGCGTGTTCTCGTTCTGCAGGTCGAGCGCCTGTCGCGTCAGGCTCGCCTGCGCGCCGCGTGTGATGTTGAGATCGCTCTCGAGCTCGGAGGCCTTGGTGCGCAGTCGTGCGTTCTCGATACGGATCTGCGCCAGCTCGGCTTCGAGGCGCTGCTGCTGCTCGGCGACCGCGCTGCGATTGAAGCCGCCCAGGATCTGACCGAAGTCGAATCCCCACCACCACATGCCGACGACGAGCGCGACGAGCACGACAGAGCGCGGGCAGGCGCCAGCGCCACGACAAGTGGGTGCGCACGGCCATGCGCGGGGCGCTGATGCCGAAGGTCTGGCGCAGCTTGCGCCCGAACACACGCTTGTTCATCAGGACCGATCCATTCAGGCGCCAGGCCTAGGGCATCAGCGGCGGGGCGGTGAGCCCTGTCGTCTCCGCGAGACCGAACATGAGATTCATGTTCTGGATAGCCTGACCCGCGGCGCCTTTGACCAGGTTGTCCTCGACGACGAGGATGACGGCCATGTCGCCACCCTGCGGTCGGTGCACCGCGATACGGCAGACGTTGGCGCCTCGCACCGAGCGGGTTTCGGGGTGGCTGCCCGCCGGCATGACGTCGACGAACGGCTCGCCGGCGTAGCGCTTCTCGAACAGCTGCTGCAGGTCGACGCCGCTGTCGGTGATGCGCGCGTAGAGCGTCGCGTGGATGCCGCGGATCATCGGGACCAGATGCGGAGTGAAAACCAGCGTCACCGGCGCCTTGCGAGAATCCGTGCAAGCCCCTGCACGATCTCGGGATGGTGGCGGTGGCCGCCGACGTTGTACGCCTTGAAATTGTCGGCCGCCTCGCTGAACATGAGTCCGAGCTCGGCCTTGCGACCGGCGCCGGAGACGCCCGATTTGGCGTCGGCGACCAGGTGCGCTGCGTCGACGATGCCCGCCTCGACCAGCGGGAGAAATCCCAGCTGGACCGCCGTCGGATAGCAGCCCGGATTGCCGACGATCCTCGCCTTGGCGATCGCGGCGCGGTGCATCTCCGGCAGGCCGTAGACCGACTCGGCGAGCAGCTCCGGGCAGCTGTGCGGCATCTTGTACCAGCGCTCGAACGCAGCGGCGTCCTTGAGCCTGAAATCGGCGGCGAGGTCGATGATCTTCACGCCGGCACCGACCAGCTCGCGCGCCTGGCCCATGGCGACGCCGTGCGGCGTGGCGAAAAACACGACGTTGCAGCCGGAAAGCCCCGCCTGGGTCGGGTCGCTGAAGCGCAGGTCGCTGATCCTGCCCATGCCGCGCAGGCTGGGAAACATCTCGGAAACAGGCATTCCCGTTTCCTTGCGGGAGGTGATGACCCGCACCGACGCGTGCGGATGAACCGCGAGCAGCCTCAGGAGCTCGACGCCCGTGTATCCGGTGCCACCGACAATACCGATCTTGATCATGCCTCTTCCCCGACTGGGCGGCGCCATTCTAGCACCGCCGGCCCATGACGCTGGCATAGAACTGCATCGCGACGCACAATCCGCCCAGCTGAAGCGCATGAATGCAAAGGCCGCCCTGCGGCGGCCTTTGCGAACGCTTGCCCCAGGTGGCTGCTGATCAGCGCTTCGAGAATTGCTTGCGGCGTCGCGCCTTGTGCAGGCCGACCTTCTTGCGCTCGACTTCGCGCGCGTCGCGCGTGACCAGGCCCGCCTTCGACAGGTCGGCTTGAGCTGGCCGTCGTAGTCGATCAGCGCGCGGGTGATGCCGTGGCGCACCGCGCCGGCCTGGCCGGACTCACCGCCGCCGTTCACGTTGACCATGATGTCGAACGTCGCCTCGTGGTTGGTGAGCTTGAGCGGCTGGCGCACGACCATGCGGCCCGTCTCGCGGGTGAAGAATTCGTCGACGGGCTTCTCGTTGACGGTGAACCTGCCCGATCCCTGCTTGATGAACACCCGGGCCACGGCGCTCTTGCGCCGGCCGGTGCCGTAATAGTAGTTGCCGATCATGAACGAGCCTTGGTGAGCCTCAGTGGACTGCGTAGCGTTTCGGAGGGTGTCGACGCTAGATGTCGAGCGACTTCGGCTGTTGTGCCGAGTGCGGATGCGACGGGCCCGCGTAGCACTTGAGCTTCTTGATCATCGCGTAGCCGAGCGGGCCCTTGGGCAGCATGCCCTTGACCGCCTTCTCGAGCGCACGGCCGGGAAAGCGCTGCTGCATCTGGCCGAAGCTGATGCGTGCGGATGCCGCCCGGATAGCCGCTGTGCCGGTGGTAGAGCTTGTCCTCGGCCTTGTTGCCGGTGACGCGGATCTTCTCGACGTTGGTGACGACGATGAAATCGCCGGTGTCGATGTGCGGCGTGAAGATCGCCTTGTGCTTGCCGCGCAGGCGGTGCGCGATCTGGCTGGCGAGGCGGCCGAGCACCTTGTCGCTGGCGTCGACGTGGTACCAATCCCGGGTGAAGTCGCTCGGGCTTGGCGGAATAGGTTTTCATGGACAAATACCGCGTGCCGGTTCGAATTTGACAAAGTCTTGGATCATAATATGCGGCTCGACAGACTGTCAATCGACGAGCCGATGCCTGCGCCGCGCGCGAGCTCCCGACGGGTTCGGACGCGCTCCGATGTCGAAACGAACATAAAAAGGCGCGGCCCGGAGGCCGCGCTGAGGATTCCTGCCATAGGAGGAGAATGGAGGAATTTGTCTCGCAGTGGGAAAGGAGGAGGATCCCGGGCCGCGAACGAATAAATGATTGCATAGTGCGGTGCACAACGCAACTTATTTTTGCAATGCAATATAAGGCTTTTGTCCATGACATAAATGGCGGTATCCGGGCAGATCGGCAGCGGATTTCGGGCGTCATGGAGACCAGATGTGAAGGCAACGATCAGGTGGGTCGAGGGGGTGAGCTTTGTGGCGGAAACCGGCAGTGGCCATACGATTGTCGTGGACGGGGCGCCGGAGGCCGGCGGCAGGAACCTGGGCGCGAGGCCGATGGAATTGGTGCTGGCCGGCGCCGTGGCGTGCACCGCCTTCGACGTGGTGTGGATCCTCAAGAAAGGCACGACATCCGGTGACCGACTGCGTCGTCGAGGCCGACGCCGATCGCGCCCCGGAGGATCCCAAGGTATTCACCCGCGTGCACCTGCGTTATCGCGTCAGCGGCAAGGGACTCGACCGCGCGCAGGTCGAGCGTGCGGTCAAGCTCTCCAAGGACAAGTATTGCTCGGCGACGCCGATGCTCGCCAGCGACCGCCGCAGATCACCTTCGAAGTGGCGCTCGAGGAGAGCGCGTGACCAGAGTCCTCGGTCAGCCCGCGTCGCGCAACAGTCGCACGAGGCTCGACGTGTCCCAGCGGCCGCCGCCGCGCGCCTGAATGCGCGCGTAGAACTGGTCGACGATCGCGGTGACCGGAAGCGCCGCGCCGTTGCGCCGCGCCTCGGCGAGGCACATCGAGAGATCCTTGCGCATCCAGTCGACGGCGAATCCGAAGTCGAACTTGTCGGCGGCCATCGTCTTGCCGCGATTGTCCATCTGCCACGACTGCGCGGCACCTTTGCCGATCACGTCGAGCACCTGCTCGACGTCGAGACCGGCGTCGCGCCGCGAAGTTGATCCCCTCGGAAAGCGCCTGCACCAGCCCGGCGATGCAGATCTGGTTGACCATTTTGGTGAGCTGCCCGGCGCCCGCCGCGCCCATGAGCGTGACCGCCCGGGCGTAGGTGCGCGAGCACCGGCTCCGCCTGCGCGAACGCGTCGGCGTCGCCGCCCACCATGATCGTGAGCTTGCCGTTCTCGGCGCCGGCCTGGCCGCCCGACACCGGCGCATCGAGGAACGCGACGCCGCGCTCGCTCGCCGCGGCGTGAATCTCGCGCGCGGCGCCCGCCGACGCAGTCGTGTGATCGACCAGCGTCGCTGCCCTTCGACATCGCGCCGAGCGCGCCGTCGGCGCCGAGCGTCACGGCGCGCAGATCGTCGTCGTTGCCCACGCACATCAGCACGATGTCGGCGCCGCGCGCGGCGGCGGCGGGCGTGGGCTGCGCGGAGCCGCCGAACTTCTCGACCCATTGCGACGCCTTGCCGGGCGTGCGGTTGTACACCGTCACTGCGTGTCCGGCGCGTGCCAGATGCCCCGCCATCGGGAATCCCATCACGCCCAGTCCGATGAACGCGAGTTTCGTGCTTTCCATCGTTTCCCCTCGTTGGCGCCTTGCGCCTCAGCGCGCAGCCGATTTGCGCGCGAGCCGCGCGAATCGCGGCGCGGACCTGCCCGGGCGCCGTGCCACCCGGATGATTGCGGCTCGCCACGGAGCCGTCGAGCGCGAGCACGGCAAACACGTCGTCGTCGATCGATGGGCAAAAGCGCCTGCAGCACGGCCAAGGGAAGGTCGGCCAGATCGCAGCGCTCGGACTCGGCGTGCCGCACCGCCTGCGCAACGGCTTCGTGCGCGTCGCGAAATGCCATTCCCTTGCGCACCAGGTAGTCGGCGAGGTCGGTGGCGGTCGCGAATCCCTCGCTCGCGGCTTCGCGCATGCGCGCTGCGTCGACGCTCATGCCGCCGGCGACGAGATCGCACATGATCGCCAGTGTCGGCTCCAGCGTATCGACGATGTCGAACACCGGCTCCTTGTCTTCCTGGTTGTCCTTGTTGTAGGCGAGCGGCTGCGCCTTCATGATCGTCAGCAGCGCGACGAGATGCCCGTAGACGCGGCCGGTCTTGCCGCGCACCAGCTCGGGCACGTCGGGATTCTTCTTTTGCGGCATGATCGAGCTGCCGGTGCAAAAGCGATCGGCGAGTCGCACGAACCCGAATCGCGGGTTCGACCAGAGAACGAGCTCCTCGGCGAAGCGCGACAGGTGCATCATCACCAGCGCGCACGCGGCCGCGAACTCGATGGCGAAGTCGCGATCCGACACCGCGTCGAGCGAATTCGGACACAGCGCCTCGAAGCCCAGGTCGGCGGCGACCCGGTCGCGATCGATCGGAAAACTCGTTCCCGCGAGCGCGGCGCTGCCGAGCGGCAGGCGATTGACGCGTCGGCGGCAATCGGCAAGCCGTTCCGCATCGCGCGCGAGCATCGCGTCGTACGCCATCAGGTGATGGCCGAAGGTCACCGGCTGCGCTACCTGCAAGTGCGTGAATCCCGGCATGACCGTCTCGGCGTGAATCTCGGCCTGGTCGAGCAGCGCGAGGCGCAGCGCAACCACGCCTTCGGCAAGCACGTCGATTGCCGCGCGCACATACAAGCGCAGATCGGTCGCGACCTGATCGTTGCGCGATCTGCCGGTGTGCAGGCGCTTGCCGGCGTCGCCGACCAGCGCGATCAGCCGCTTTTCGATGTTGAAATGAACGTCCTCGAGGTCGCGCGACCAGTTGAATTCGCCGCGCTCGATCTCGCCCTGGATAGTAGTCATGCCGCGCTCGATATCGGCAGCGTCGCTGGCGGTGAGGACGCCGGTCGAGGCGAGCATGCGCGCGTGCGCCAGCGACGCCGCGATGTCGGCATCGGCAAGCTTGCGATCGAAATCCACAGATGCGGTGTACAACTTGACGAGCTCTGCGACCGGCTCGCTGAAGCGGCCGGACCAGCCACGCGCGGGCGGACGATCGGAATCGCGTGTACTCATGGCTTGCCTCACCCGGACCTCTTCCCCACAATAGCCGGGCGGCATGGATCGTGGAGTGCAGCACGATGGCGGTGCGTTGCCGTGACGGGCTGCTCGTGCATCACGATGTGGCGCAGCGCCGAGTGGCAAACGATGCGCACGATTATAAATCAAAACAGGGACCCGCTCGAACTGCCGGATCTGCGCAACCTCGGCACGATCCTGCGCATTCTGCTCGCGGTCAATGCGCATGGTGTTCGTCGCCGCGCTTGCCGGCGACACGCAGTGGAGAGAGATCTCCGACGCGTGGGTGCAGATGTCGGCGATGGTCGAGCCGCCCTTGCTGGTCATCCTTCTTGCGCTGTACGCGCTCTCGCCGTGGCTCGCGCGCCTGCCGTACGACCAGGGCGCGGCGGCCGTCGTGACCTTGTCCGCGCACGGTCGTTCTCGGCTTCAACATCGTGCTGGTGGCGACTTTCGGAGACGTCACGACGACCACGCTTCTGCGCCGGCTGCTCTTCACGCTGCTCATCGCGTCGGCGCTGGTGTACTACTTCGCGCTGCGCACCAAGGCGCTTTCGCCGGCGATCGCGGAAGCCAGGCTGCAGGCTTTGCAGGCGCGCATCAGGCCGCACTTCCTCTTCAACAGCATCACCGCGGTGCTGTCGCTCATCCGCAGCGAGCCCAAGCAGGCCGAGAGCGCGCTCGAGGACATGGCGGAGCTGTTTCGCGTCCTCATGCGCGACAACCGGCAGCTCGCTCCGCTGCTCGACGAGGTGGCGCTGTGCAAGCAGTACCTCGGGCTGGAAAAGCTTCGCCTCGGCGACAGGCTGTGCATCGAATGGCACATCGACAAGATGCCCCGCGACGCGCTGGTGCCGCCGCTGGTCCTGCAGCCGTTGCTGGAGAATGCGGTCTATCACGGCATCGAGCCGTCTAGCGCACCGGGGGTCATCGCGATTAATATCTTCCTGCGCCGCGGTGAAGTTCATGCGATCCTGCGCAACCCTTTCCAGGCGGGCAGCCGTCACAAGGGCGGAAACAGGATGGCTCTCGCCAACATCCGCGAGCGTCTCGCCTTGCATTTCGACGCCGAGGCAGGCCTCGAGAGCAAGGTGAACAGGGAGAACTACGAAGTGCATATCCGGATGCCGTACCGACCCGCGCCCGACCGGAGCGCGCATGGCTGACGGCCCTCTCAAGGTGCTGATCGTCGACGACGAGGCGCCGGCGCGGCGCCGTTTGCGCGAGCTCCTCGACGACTGCACCGGCGCGGTCCCGCTTCGCGTCATCGGCGAAGCGGCGAGCGGCCGCGAGGCGCTTGGGCTTCTGTCCAGCATGCCGGCCGACCTCGTGCTCACCGACATCCACATGCCCGACATGGACGGCATCGAGCTGGCTCGCCATCTTCTGAAGCTGCCGTCGCCGCCGCTGCTGATCTTCACCACCGCGTACCACGAGCACGCGATCGCGGCCTTCGAGGTGCACGCCATCGACTACCTGGTCAAGCCGGTGCGCGTGCAGCGCCTGCTCTCGGCGCTCGACAAGCTGCCGCGCCAGCGCCCGCTGTCGGACACGCGCCTCGACAAGCTGCCCGCGGCGACGCGACGCTTCCTTTCGGTCACCGAGCGCTCGCGCGTGGTCCTGGTGCCGATCGAGGAGATCGTCTACCTCAAGGCCGAGCTCAAGTACATCACGATCCGCACCGCGGACCGTGAATACCTGCTGGAGGAATCGCTGACCCGGCTCGAGGACGAGTTCGGCCCGCGCTTCGTGCGCGTGCACCGCAACTGCCTGGTCGCGCGCGACGCCATCCGCGGCTTCGAGCGGCGGGTGAGCGCGGACGGCGACGCGCACTGGGAAGTTCTGCTGCGCGGCGTCACCGAGGCGCTACCGGTCTCGCGTCGGCAGCAGTACATCGTGCGCGAGATCGGACGCGATGCGCCCGCCTGACGGCGATCGCCGTGGCCGCGGCGCTCGCAGCGCGCGTCGGCGCGACGCCATTCGCGCGTTCGCGCGCTGCATTCTTCTGCCGCGCTGAATGGCCCCGCGCACACTGATCTGCGGCTCGCTCGCGCAGGACACGATCATGGTGTTCAACGACCGCTTCGCGCGCCACATCCTGCCCGAGCAGACGCATGTCCTCTCGGTCTCGTTCCTGGTGGGCGACATGCGCCGCGAGTGGGGCGGATGCGCCGGCAACATCGCGTACAACCTGAAGGCGCTTGGCGGCGAGCCGGTGGTGATGGCGACTGTCGGCGGCGACGACGGCGATTATCCGCGGCGCCTTGCCGAGCTCGGGGTCGCGACCGACGGCGTTCGCGCGATTCCGGGCACCTACACCGCGCAGGCCTTCATCATCACCGATCTGGACGACAACCAGATCACGGCATTCCACCCGGGCGCGATGAGCCATGCGCACGAGAATCGCATCGGCGACGTCGCCGACATCGCGCTCGGCATCGTCGCGCCGGACGGCCGGCAGGGAATGCAGGAGCACGTGCGCGATTTCGCCGCCGCCGGCATTCCCTTCGTGTTCGACCCGGGACAGGGACTGCCGCTGTTCTCAGGCGACGAGCTGGTCGAGATGATCGAGAGCGCGCGCTACCTCGCGGTCAACGATTACGAAGGCCGCCTGCTGTGCGAGCGCACCGGACTCACGTTGGCCGAGATCGCACGCCGCGTCGACGCGCTCATCGTCACCCTCGGCGGTGAGGGCTCGCGCATCTACACCGGTGGCTTGGTGCTCGACATACCGAGCGCCAAGCCAACGCAGCTGGTCGATCCCACCGGTTGCGGCGACGCGTACCGCGCCGGCCTGCTCTACGGGATAGCGCACGGCTGGGATTGGCAGCGCACCGGAAGGCTGGCGTCGTTGCTGGGCGCGCTCAAGATCGCGTCGCGCGGCGGGCAGAACCATGTCGTCGATCGCGACCGCCTGGCCGCGGCCTACGCCGAGCAGTTCGGCGGCTCGCTGTGGTAGGTCAGGCAGCGCCCGCGCGCGGCTGGTCGTCCCGTTGAGCGCGCTACCGTCGGGCGCCGCCGGCGCGACCGGGGCAGGCGGCGCCGGCCGAACGCCGATGGCGCTGCGCCTGCTTCGCTATCTGCGCGTGAGCCTCCACGTGTTCCAGGGAATAGGCACGACCGCTTTCGTCTTTCCGATGGTCGAGTTGCAGCGCAGGCGGGCGCTGATCAAGCGCTGGAGCGTGAAGCTTCTGCGCATCATGAACATCGAGTCGCGTGTGCGCGGCATGCCGCCGAGCCCCTGGGCAGGCAACGTGCTCGTCGTCGCCAATCACATTTCGTGGCTCGACATCTTCGTGCTCAACACCGTCGAGCCGGGACGCTTCATCGCCAAGTCCGAACTCGCCGCGTGGCCGCTGGTCGGGCATCTCATCGCCGGCTGCGGGACGCTGTTCCTCGATCGCAGCAGCCGGCGCGACGCGCATCGCATCAACGAGCAGGCGCGTGCCGTGCTCGCCGCCGGCGACACGATCGCGATCTTTCCGGAAGGCACAACCACCGACGGCACGACGTTGCTGGCGTTCCACGGCTCGCTGCTGCAGCCCGTGGTCGACGCGGCGGGACACGTGCAACCCATCGCCATCCGCTACGCCAATCTCGATGGCACGTTCAACGACACGCCGGCGTACGTCGGTGACACGACGTTCATGGCGTCGTTCTGGAGGGTGCTTGGTGAGCGCCGGCTCGTCGTCGAAGTGACGCTGCCGCCGGCGATTCCCGCGGCCGGGCGTCATCGGCGGCAGCTGTCGGAGCAGGCCGAGCGCGCTATTCGCGCGGCATTGGGCTTGCCGGCTGCCGGCTCGGCACCTGGAACAACGCCCCATCTTCCAGCCTGAGCGCCGTCAGCGCGCCGCCCCACAGGCATCCTGAATCGAGCATCGCCAGGCGCGGCGCGAGCGTGAGCTCGAGCGTCGACCAGTGGCCGCAGAGCACCGTGACCGCCGAGGACTTGCGCTCGGGGTGCGCGAACCACGGCGCAAATCCGGGCGGCGTGTGCGCGGGCCCGCGCTTCTCGCGAAATTCCATGGTGTCGTCGGCGGTGCAGTAGCGCAGCCGCGTGCACGCGTTGACGATGGCGCGCAGGCGATCGTTGCCGGTGAGCGAGTCGTTCCATCGCGCCGGAGTGTCGCCGTAGAGCTCGAGCAGGAATCGATCGTGTGCGGGCGACGCCAGCACCGCCTCGACCTCGCGCGAAAGCATGATCGCGGTGGCGGCGGTCCACGAGGGCAGCAGGCCCGCATGCACCATCAGCATGTCGCCCTCGCGGTAGACCAGCGGCCGCGTGCGCAGCCAGTCGAGCAGCATCGATCGGTCCGGCGCATCGAGCAGCGCATGCAGCGTGTCGTGGCGATGCGGCGTGCGGTGTCCTGCGGCGACGGTGAGCAAATGCAGGTCGTGGTTGCCGAGCACCGTGACCGCGCGATCGCCAAGCGCCATGACCCTGCGCAGCACACCCAGCGAATCGGGGCCGCGGTTGACGAGATCGCCAACCAGCCACAGTCGATCGCGCGATGCGTCGAAGGCGATCAGATCCAGAAGCTGATCGAATTCCTGCAGACAGCCCTGGATGTCACCGACGGCGTATCGAGTCATCGAGGCCGTCGATCTTTGCGCCAGCGCCCTTAGCGTCTTGCGGCGCTTATTTCTTTTGCGCCAGGATCCAGGTAACCAGCGCCTTGATGTCGGCTTCGGGAACCTGCGCGTTGGGCGGCATCGGCACCTGCCCCCAGACGCCGGAGCCACCGGTTTTCACCTTCTGCACGAGCTTGGCTGCGGCGTCCTTGTCGCCGCGATACTTGGCGGCGACTTCCTGGTACGACGGGCCGACGATTTTCTTGTCGACCGAATGGCACGCGGCGCAGCCGTCCTTTTGCATCATCGCCGTTCCTGTCTGCATATCCAGCGCAGCGCTCGGACCCGGGGCGGCAGGGGGCGCCGCAGCCGCAGGTGCTGCGACAGCCGCCGGCCGCCGGCGCGACCGCCGGCGTTGCGGCGGCGGCGCTTGCGATGGGCGTCGCTGCTGCCGCGGCAGTTGCGCCAGCGGCGGGTGCCGGCGCCGCGGGTTCCTTGAACGCGGCGCCTGCGGCATTGGCCATGTAGACGACCGCGCGCGCGACTTCGGTATCGGTAAGGTCGGGATTGCCGCCCTTGGGCGGCATGACCTTGCCACCCTCCTGGATTCCGTTGATCGCGTTATTGAGCAGGTGCGGCAGTCCGCCCTTGATGTGTGTAGCCCAGGCTGCCTTGTCACCGAATTTCGGCGCGCCGGCGAGCCCGCCTTCGTGGCACGTCTTGCACACCGCCTGATAGACCTGCTCGCCGGTCTTGTTGCCGGAAGCGGTCGCGTCGGCGAATGCCAGCACCCCGACCGGCTGGATGCGCGAGAGAAGCTTTTCCTCGACCTCGGTATGGCCGGCCGGCATCATTCCCGTGACCAGCTGCGACAAGAGCGCGATCAGTACGATGGGAATCGCGAACGCCAGCACCATCACGATGGCGAGCTGCTTCGGCGTCTTGATAAAGGAGGAATGCTCGTCGCTCATCGTCGGTCCAGGCGTGGTGACATGCGCGTTGTCGATGACTGCGCGCAAAACGCGGCATTATAGCGCGCGCGCTTGATCGCCGCGAGGCGTGCCCGCCTCTGTGGACGCTGTACCGCGCGGCGCGTAAGATGCGCTCGCGTGCGCCCGTAGCTCAGTTGGATAGAGTGTTGGTTTCCGAAGCCAAAGGTCACAGGTTCGACTCCTGTCGGGCGCGCCAGTTTGTTGTCCAACAGCAAAAATGGGTCAGGGGGAAAAGATGAAGACTGCAGCGTACGTTCTCGGCTTTCTCGTGGCGGAAGCGTTAGCGGTGTCCGGCGCCAGCGCGCAGACGACCACCAGCTATCCGGTCACCGCGACCTGCTCGGGGGGTGGACAGCTTTGCAACAACGTCGTCACCATCCCGATCGCGACGACAGGACTGCTGCAATCGAATTTCACCGGTGGCGCCTTGCTGTGTTCGAACGTCCGCATTCATTACCAGGTCGACGGGACCGAGGTCGCCGCTACCGGCTTTGTGGGCGCCAGCGCGAGCACGGGACCCGTGAACTTGGGACCGGTTAGTGCAGGGAATCATCTGCTCGGCCTCCAGGCGGAAGGGCAGGTAGGAGGCTGCAATATTGGCGCGCTCGCATCGTGGGCAGGCACGGCACAGGTGACCGTGAACGCGCCTGCTACAGCTGTATCGTCCGTCCCGACTTTATCCGAATGGGGCATTGCGCTGCTCGCGATGTTCGTCGGTCTTGGCGGTTTCGCGGCCTCGCGCTGGAATTCGTGGCGCCGATGACACAGTCTGTCGTTCGCGGCCGTTCAGGGCATCCATAGAAGTCTGCGCCTAGCCCATCTATCCCAGGGAAGTCTAGCGAACGCGTCGTTGGATCCGATCGTCAAGAGCTAGCGCAATCGGTCCTGCTCGACTGCGCGATTCTAGGGAGCGCTCGTGCCGCACCACTTCCCGAGCGTCAACCCAGGAATTCCACATCGCCGGTCGAACTCGCCGCAGACACCGAAGAGTTCGAGGAAAAAGAGCGGGCCGCATTTGCGGCCCGCCCAACTCTTGCTACAGCAGCGATCGTCTACCAGCCGATGTCCTTGAACATCGGGAAGGTGAGATCCTGCGGCGGCACCACCGACTGGGTAAGGTCGGCATTGATGGCCGGTTCCATCAGGAGGTTATGAAACGCGCTCGTGTCCCAATGCGACACGGACGAGCCCGACTGGAACGGGTTCGGCGTATAGAGCATGACCCGGCCCGCCTGGTCCGCGCCCGCGAGCTGCGACGGGTCGACGCCCATCCTCACCACGAGGCCCGACGAGCGGTCCGACGGCGTGAAGCTCATCGCGTTGAGCAGCGCGACTCCATCGGTGAACGTCACCCGAACCGCCGGGATCTTGATGTTCGGGTCCGTGCCGCCGAGATTGTCCGGCGGCGTCGAGCGAACGTTGTCGATCACGATCATCCCCACCGCGCCGGCATTCTGGACGTTGAGGGCCTTCACGACGAACCCGCAAGTACCCCGTAACACCACCGCGATCCGCTGCTTGACCGCGCGCGCATTGTCCGCGTCGAGGGGGACACAGGCGATACCCAGCGTGCCGTTCTCGACGACGGGCATCGCCTGCTTGGTCAGTCCGGGGAACGAAAGCGGCGGCCCGAACGACGCGGCACCTGCTAGGTAGATACCCGCGGCATCTGATGGAGCAATAACCTGGAGCTGCGGCGTCCCTGGGACCAGCACCGAGGGCGCCGCGGCCGTGACGTTGTTGCCCACCCATACGACCTGCCGCGCGTTCACTGCGGAGGCCATGCGCTCCGCATTGCTCATCTGCGTCCACAACTTGCCCTGCGTGTTGTCGAAGGTAAAGTGGTCGTAGATGCTTGGCTGCCCACCTACGTATGTGCCGTTGGTCCCATTGGTAGTCGTGGAAAATCCGAGACCGTGCGCGAACTCGTGCAGCAACACTTCGACCAGATCGATCGCGGCGCCGTGGTTGCCGTCCAGACCGAGATAGAATCCCGGCCCAGGCAGGCAGTCCGGGAACAGGCCGAGCCGTGAGTTGAACCGCGCGCGGATCTCAGCGCCCGAAAACGGCGCCGGCTCGTCCGCTGGCGTTACCAAGTCGACACCAGCGAGCTTGTTCGCCAGCGCGAGGTGGTACCAAGTCCCGGCGACCGGCGCGTTGGGGAAGTCTGAATCGACGAACCGCGGCCCAGCGGAACCGAGCACAGCCGACGTCGCGGTGCAGGCCAGCGCCTCGAAGGTCGCGAAAATCTTGGTTTCGACCGTGCTGGTGAGCTGCGCGCCCCACAAAGCCGCGACGTACTGGAACGCGTTCAGCCGCTGCTGTCCCAGCGTCGTGCCTGGATTGCCGCCGACAGGTGCTGCGGCCGTCGGATCGTTGAAGCCCACGCCTGCTGCGTTGCCGTTGATAATGGTGATGGTGGCGGCAGCGTAGACCGAAGCAGAAACGGTCGCAAGCAAAGCGGCAGCGAGTGCGCGACGAAACAGTGCAATCAGGTTAGTGGTCATGGCGCACCTCCTTCCCAGTCGCCAGCGCCTTGTCGAGGAATGCAGCATCCTTCGCGTCACCCGGCACGCAATACATGCGCAGGCGTCCCTCAGAATCTCGCTGCACGACGGCGTTCGACAGGAACGAATCACCCAGAGCAGCACGCTTGCCGTAAGCGGTGTTGAAGACAGTTGCGTCGGAGGCGTCGTTGGCAGGCGGTGTCTGCAGCGCCTCGATCACGAGCTCTTCCGGCGATGCGTTGCGAAGCTTGCCCGTTTGCTCGTCGCGGTAGGCGCGCATACCCGCGGTACCCAGCACGTTGGAGTTCTTACTTTCGATGGGGACTGCCGAATTCTCGACGCGCACGTTGGGAAACACGAGAAGTCCGTCCTTGTGCACGAGCTGCGGACTTTGCGCGTACGCAGATGGTATTGCCAATGCAGCAGCGAACAGCGACCAACCAATGCGGTTGCTGGAACCAGCCATGGGATTCTCCTATTTGAGCGGGTCTCGGATGCCGCTTGTGGCGGTGCCCGAGTTGTAGTTGTTTCAGACCGCGGCGACCAATGGTTCGGCCGCCGCGGGATGGATGTTAATCCACTTGCGGCGTCTGTGGCGAGATCAGCCGCCGATATGACGCGCGGTTACCCCAGGAATTCCAGGTCGCTGGTCGCAAACTTTGCCAGATTGGGAAATGCGGCGCTGACCTCCGCGGGCGAGACACCGAACCACTTCGCCAGCGTCGCGCCGTATTGGTCGACCGCTGTGGTCGGCAGCCACCGACCTTCGCTTTCGGCATCGTTGGGGCCGCCGAGCACGAGCTGCGGATACTGACCGTAGAACGAGCCGCCGCGAACGGCGTCGCCGATGATGAAGTGGTGATTGCCCCACGCGTGGTCGGTGCCCCCGCCCGACGCCGGCTGGAAGGTGCGGCCGAAGTCGGACAGCGTGAATGTCGTGACCTGGCCGCCGACGCCGAGCGCCACGGTGGCGTCGTAGAAGGCCTTGAGCGCCGGAGCGAGTTCCGCGAACAGCGCCTGCTGGCGATTGGCCTGGTCGCCGTGGGTATCGAAGCTCCCGAGGCTCACGAAAAATATTTGTCGCAGCGCTCCGGTCGCGGCGCGTGCCTCGATCATCTTCGCGACCTGGAACAGCTGGTTGCCCGTGCCCGTCTTCACGTTGGCGAAAAGCGGCGCGATCGTCGAATTTGCATTGGCGAGAATGGGATTGACCGTCGAGGAAAGATTGAACGCCTGCGAGCCGATGTCGCTGGCACCGGCTATCAACACGCTGCTCGAGTCCAGCGCCAGCAGCTGCTTGACCGCGGCCAGCCTTGCCACGCTCGCGGCGCTCGAGTTGTAGCCGGAGAGCGCGAACGAGCCCGACGCGGGAATGGCCAGCGGCGAAGTCGTCTGGCCGGTTGTGAACAGGACGGTGCCGCCAAGCGAAGTGACGACGGGAAATCCCGTGGCCGCGTTGAGCGCCGCGGTCCTGTCGGCGATGCGCCCACCCCAGCCGGTTCCCGACACGGTGTCTGAAACGCTGCTCTGCCACTGTGCCTGCTGGTCGGAATGCGAATACAACGACAGCGGTCGCAGACCGGCCGCGTACTGGGTCTTGGTGATGGGCTGCACCAGCGTGCCGACATTCGAGAGCACGGCGACCTTGCGCTGGTCGAACAGCGTCTGCAGCGGGCCCAGCGCGGGGTGGAGACCGAACGGCGTGCCGATGTTCGCCGGCTGGATCGGCAGCAGCGATCCTTGCGCGAGATTGATGCCGGATGCCGCCGTGCGCACCGCCGCGTACTGCGCGTAGCCGGCGGTGTCGATCGGGACGATGGTGTTGTTGCCGTCGTTGCCGCCGAACATGAAGACGCACACGAGCGCCTTGTAGCTACCAGCCTGCTGCGCGCTGGCGCTGGCGACGATATCGAGCCCGCTGAGGCGCGATGCGAGGCCGGCGCTGGACAGCGCGACGAGACTGCGCAGGAAGGCGCGCCGGCCCTGGAATGGTCTGTTCATGATCAGCGCTCCACCTGGTATTGGGACGACGTGAGCACGAGATAGAACGCGGTCTTCGCCCGCGTCTGGGGGTTGCTCGCGGGAATCGCGTTGATCGCCGGTGCGATCGCGGCGCGCATCTCCGCGGACATCGTGCCATGCATCATGACCGCGCTGAGGTAGTCGAGCAGCGCGTTGGCGTCGGTTGCGACCGACGAGAGCGCGCTCCAGTCGGGAATCGTCCCGATCGCGCCCGGCAGCGTGGCGATCGGCGCGATGGTCCCGAAGCACAGCGTGTTGGCAAAATTGAAGCGATTGATCGCCGTGCTCGAATTCTGAATGGCGAATTCGGGCGCGAGCTGCGGCGAGTCCGGAAGCGTGTAGGTCGGCGGGTAGTAGTTGAACACCGACGCCGGATAGAACAGCGGCTGTCCAAGCTGCCCGCTCTGCTGCGCGAGGTAGACGCCGTCGCTTTGCGCCGATAGAGCCCGCGTCGCGGCGGTGAGGAACAGCACAGGCTCGCGCAGCTTGCCGAATCCGGCATCGACTTTGATGTAACCACGCGCCTCGGGATCGGTGAGGATGGCGTTCACCACCGTGCGCAGGTCGCCGCGCACGCCGACGCCGTTGTCGTTGAACGCGGCGGCGACGCGACCGACATATTGCGGGCTGGGATCGCCGGTGACGAGCTTCTGGATGAGCTGCTTGCCGATGAACGGCCCGACGTTGGGATGCAGGAAGACGTTGTGGATCGCCGCGGTGAGATCCGCCTTGATGTTGCCACCTGCGGCGAGAGTCACTCCGTTGAGCAGCAGCTTGGCACCCTTGTCATGGTTGGAATCGACGGGGAACATGTCGGCGAGGAAGTTCTTCGGGTTGTGCGTGCGCGCGATCGCGCCCGGGAGTGGCGGGTACGTCCACCCGGTGAAGACGTGCGCGAAGCCTTCGATCTCATCCTGCCCGTACGTCGGGATCGGCTGCCCGTTTGCATCCTGCTTGCGCGAGGCATCCGGGTTCAATTGCCAGACCCCGACGGTGAACAGCTGCAGCAGCTCGCGCGCGTAGTTCTCGTTAGGATTGACGTTGGCCGATGGCTTGTCGTTGTTCACCATGTTCAGGTACTCGCCCATCACCGGTGACACCGTCACGCGAGTCAGGATCTGCTCGTAGTTGCCGAAGGCGTAGTCGAGAAATATCTGCTGATAGCGCGCCATTCCGTAAGCTTCGTTGGTCGTGAGCCCGGAGGTGACGAGAATCTGTGAGAGCGCGAATGCGACGCGCTGTCTGAGCTGGTCGGGATTGCGCAGCGCGTTGGTGAAAAACGCGTTCTGCACAAGGAACAACGAGTAGTAATCGCGCGCGCACTGCGGATCGGGATCGGTCGGACAGAAGGTGGCCTGCTGTCCCGCCGGCACGTACTTGATCGCGGGGTACTGGCTGGCCGGTGCGGCGTATTGCTCGTCGAGAAAAGCTTGCGTGCCGACCTGCATCACGTGGCTGATGAGGTCGGGCGTGGCGCCGAAGGTGCTTTGCTCGAGAAGCCGAACGGCATCCGCGTAAACCTGCGCCTTGTTGACCGGATCCGCCGCTGCCGCGTTTCCCGACGAGGCTGCAAGGATAGGAAGCGCAATGCAGGCAATTGCCCTGCGCGCGCATGTTCGCATTTGCATGGTGCGTCTCCCTGCGGTTCCTGCAGCGCGCCCTGTTTCGCGCTGCGCTTTGTCCGTCGCGTCCAGTGAGCATAACGCCGGCGGCATCGCGGTGTTGACTTGAAATGTAACCGTTTCTGGGGGTGAAGCTGCACTACATCGGATTTCCCCTGTCCGGCGCATTTGATGACGAAGACATAGCTGGTTTCCCCCAATGGTGCGGTCGCTCCCAATTGGCCGGTTTTTGACGGCGTTTCCGCCGTTCTTTGCCATTTCACTTTCATAACCGTACGTAAGTATCTATTTCTGAAAGATTTAAGTCATGTGTACAACAAATGCGCTAAGTCGTTGTTAGCAAACCGGATTTCTGTTGACCGGCTTGAAATCTTTGAATATAGTGCCACGAGGTGGGAAAAAGTGGGGCAAAGTGGGCGCTCACCTGTTGTCCGTGCATACGGGAGGATCAGCAGTGTTTCGCGGCGTCACCCATCTCGCGCTTGATAACAAGGGCCGCCTCGCCATCCCGGCAAAGCATCGCGCCGCGCTCGCCGACGACGGCGAGGGAAAGCTGGTCCTCACCGCCGACCCTTCGCATTGCCTGCTGGTCTATCCCTTGAGCCAGTGGGAACCGATCCAGGCGCGGCTCATGGCGCTGTCGAGCTTCAACGAGCGCATCCGGCAACTGCAGAGGCTCCTGGTCGGCCACGCCGACGACGTGGAACTCGACAGCGCGGGCCGCATCCTCGTGCCGCCGGCGCTGCGCCAGTACGCGTCGCTCGACAAGCACGTCGTGCTGGTCGGTCAGGGCAACAAGTTCGAATTGTGGGACGAGTCGCGCTGGACCGAGCAGACGGCGCAGGCGATCGGCCTTCCGGCCGACGGCCTGCCGCCGGAGCTCGATGGTTTTTCGCTCTGATGACCGATGCGAGCCACGTCCCCGTCCTGCTCGAGGAAGCAACCAGCGCGCTGGCGATCCGCGCCGACGGGTTCTACGTCGATGCCACGTTCGGACGCGGCGGCCACAGCCGGCGGCTTCTGTCCGCACTCGGCCCGGGCGGAATCGTGCTGGCGATCGACCGCGATCCCGATGCAGAAGTCGAGGCGCGGAGCTGGGCCGATCCGCGCCTGCATTTTCACCGCGCCTGGTTCTCTCAGTTGCCGGAAGTCCTCGACAGCGAAGGTGTCAACCAGGTCGACGGCGTATTGCTCGACCTCGGCGTGTCTTCCGCCCAGATCGATGATCCGCGGCGCGGTTTCTCATTGCGCGCCGACGGCCCGCTCGACATGCGCATGGACCCCTCGCGGGGACCGAGCGCGACCGAGTGGCTCGCCACCGTTTCCGAACGTGAACTGAAGGGAGTGATCGCGGACTATGGTGAAGAACGGTTTGCTCAACAGATTGCAAGAGCGATTGTTGCGAGTCGCACGCACCAGCCCATCACGCGCACGCGGCAACTGGCCGCGATCGTGGCAGAAGCCGTCGGCGCGCGCGGGCGCGGTGATTGGAGTCAGGATCCGGCCACGCGGACATTCCAGGCTGTACGGATTTTCATCAATCAGGAGCTTCAGGAATTGCCGCTGACCCTCGATCGCATCCTGCCGAGGCTACGCAACGGCGCGCGCCTCGCAGTGATCAGCTTTCACTCGCTGGAAGACCGCATCGTCAAGCAGTTCATGCGCAGGCATAGCGAGCCGTTCGGCGCCGATGCGCGCCTGGCGCGCCTCGCGATCGCCACCCGCGCGCTGCCGGAGCCGCCGCTGGAGAAGGTCGGTCGCGCGGTGCGCGCCGGCGACGCCGAAGTCGCCGCCAATCCGCGCGCGCGAAGCGCGATCCTGCGCGTCGCGCAGCGAACGCAGGCGGTGCTTGCGTGATGGAACGCCTCAACGCGATTCTGCTGGTGGTCGTGGTCCTGTGCGCGCTGTCGCTGGTGACGTCGCGGCACCAGGCGCGCAAGCTGTTCGTCGACCTGGAGCGCGAGCAGGCGCGCGCTCGCGCCTACGAGGTCGAGTACGGTCAGCTGCAGATCGAGCAGTCGACATGGTCGATGCCGGCGCGTGTCGAAAAGGTCGCGCGCGATCAGCTTCGCATGCAGATGCCCGACGCCGGCCGAGTGGAAGTCATCGACGAGGTGAGGAGATGAAGCGCACGGGGGTGGCTGCGCCGCCGCTCCCCGCGCTGCGCGCGCCGCTGGTGTTCGGCGCGCTCTTGTTCCTGTTCGCGCTACTGCTGGCGCGATCGCTGTACCTGCAGCGCGTCGACAATTCGTTCCTGCAGGCGCAAGGAAGCTCGCGCTACAGCCGCGACCTCGAGGTTCCGGCGCATCGCGGCCGCATCGTCGACCGGTTGGGCGATCCTCTGGCGATCAGCACGCCGGTGAAGGCGGTATGGGCGTGGCCCGACAAGATCGAGGCGACGCCCGAGCAGCTGCGCGCGCTTGCCGCTGCGCTGGAGATGCCGCCCGCGGAATTGACGCGCCGCATCGCCGCCGCCGGCGATTTCGTCTACCTCAAGCGTCCGGTAGCTCCCGACGTCGCCGAGCGCATCGCCGCGATGCAGATCAAGGGTATCCACGACGAGACCGAATACTGGCGCTACTACCCCGGCGGCGACGTGATGAGCCAGATCGTCGGCTTCACCGGCGACCGCGACGTGGGGCAGGAAGGCATGGAGCTCGCGCAGCAGTCCTGGCTGGGAGGCAAGCCTGGCAACCGGCGCGTGATCATCAATCGCCGCGGCGACATCGTCGAAGACGTCGCCAGCATTCGCGCACCGCAGGAAGGTCGCGACCTGGCGCTGTCGATCGACAGCCGCCTGCAATATCTCGCGTATCGCGAGCTCAAGGCCGCGATCGAGCTCAACAAGGCGCAGGCCGGCGCGATCGCGGTGCTCGACGCGCAGACCGGCGAGATCGTCGCGCTCGCCAACTGGCCGGTCTACAACCCGAACAATCGCGCACGCACGGTGCGCAACAAGATGCGCAACCGCGCGCTCACCGACACCTTCGAGCCGGGCTCGTCGATGAAGCCATTCACCATCGCCGCCGCGCTCGACGCCGGAAAGATCACGCCGTCGACGCTCATCGACACCGCGCCGGGCACGCTGACTATCGGCGGCGCGACGATTCACGATGCGCATCGCGAGGGCACGCTCACCGTCGAGCAGGTGATCCAGAAATCGTCGAACGTCGGCGCCGCCAAGATCGCTCTGTCGCTGCCGCCGGCGACCATGTGGCAGACGCTTGTCCGAGGCCGGCTTCGGGACGCCGCCGCACACCGGGTTTCCCGGCGAGGTGGGCGGACGCCTGCGCCCGGCCAAGAGCTGGCGGCCCATCGAGCAGGCGACCATCGCCTACGGACACGGCATCTCGGTCAACCTAGTGCAGCTGGCGCGTGCCTACACCGTATTCACCAACGACGGCGAATTGAAGCCGGTATCGTTGCTCAAGGTCGACGGCGCCGTCGCGGGACGGCCGGTGATCACGCCGGAAACCGCGCGCGCAGTGCGCCACATGCTGGAAATGGTCGTGCTTCCCGGTGGAACGGCGCCGAAGGCGCAGGTCGCGGGCTATCGCGTCGCCGGCAAGACCGGGACCGCGCACAAGCTCGACGGGACTAGGTATTCGGACAATCAGTACGTGGCGTCGTTCGTCGGATTCGCGCCGGTGTCGAATCCGCGCCTGATCGTCGCGGTGATGATCGACCAGCCTTCCGCGGGGCAGTACTACGGGGGTGCGGTTGCCGCGCCGGTGTTCAGCAATGTGATGGGCGCTGCGCTGCGCCTGCTCTCGGTGCCCACCGATGCGCCCGTCAACAACGTCGTCGTGCCCCCTGAGGGCTACGACGTCAAGGAAGAGACATGAGCGCCGCGGGCGCGGACGCGACACCGAAGCGCTGCTGGCACGCCTGGGTGTCCCGGTCCCGCGCATCACCAGCGACAGTCGCGACCTGCGCGCCGGCGACGCGTTCGCAGCCTACCCCGGCGCGCGGTACGACGGCCGGACGTTCATCGTCGACGCCATCAACCGCGGCGCCGCGGCGATCCTCTGGGACCCGCAAGGCTTCAACTGGGACCACGGCTGGAGGCTGCCACACCTTCCGCTGGAGCACCTCAAGTCGCGGCTGGGGACGATCGCCGATTTCGTGTACGGGCACCCTTCGCGCGAGCTGTGGATGATCGGAGTCACGGGCACCAACGGCAAGACCTCGTCGGCGCACTGGATCGCCGCCGCGCTGCACGCCGCGGGTCGGCGCACCGCGATCCTGGGAACGCTCGGCAATGGATTGATCGGAACGTCGATACGCCCGTCGACACACACCACGCTCGACGCCGCGGCGCTGCACGAGATGCTGGCGCTGTTCAGGCGCGCCGGCGCTGAGGCGGTCGTGATGGAGGTTTCGTCGCACGGCATCGACCAGGGACGCGTCAACGGCGTGTGCTTCGAAGTGGCGCTTTTCACCAACCTCTCGCGCGATCATCTCGACTACCACGGGACGATGGCGGCATACGGAGCAGCCAAGGCGCAACTGTTCAGCTCGCCCGGATTGCGCGTGAGCGTGATCAATGCCGACGACGCATTCGGAAAGAGCCTGCTCGACGTGGCGCGCACCCGAGGACGCAAGGTGCTGAGCTACGGCTTCGGCGCCGCCGACGTGAAAGGGTCGCGATTGACGTCTACGCCGCGCGGACTCGGGTTCGCGGTGGAAACGCCATGGGGGCGTGGCGAACTGAACACGCGCCTCGTCGGCGAATTCAACGCGTCCAACATGCTCGGCGTGCTGGGCACGCTGCTGGTGAGCGGCATCGCGCTCGAGCCGGCGCTGGCGCTGCTCGGTGAGGTCGAGGCGCCGCCGGGACGAATGCAACGCCTCGGCGGCGGCGACGAGCCGCTGGTGGTGATCGACTACGCGCATTCTCCCGACGCGCTCGACAAGGCGCTGACCGCGCTGCGCGGCGCCGTCCTGCCCGGAGGCGAGCTGATCTGCGTGTTCGGTTGCGGCGGTGACCGTGACCGCGGCAAGCGACCGGAAATGGGCCGAATCGCCGCCACGCTCAGCGACCGCGTGATCGTCACCAGCGACAACCCTCGCAACGAGGATCCCGCCACCATTGCCAGCGAGATCGTGCGTGGCATTCGCGACACCGGCAATCGCCGCTATTTGGTCGAGCTCGACCGTGCCGCCGCGATCGCATCCGCCGTCGCCGAAGCGCGCGCGAGCGACGTGGTGCTGCTCGCGGGCAAGGGGCACGAGGCTTTCCAGGAGACCGCCGGCGTCCGCACGCCCTTTCTCGACATCGACCACGCCGCGCGCGCTCTCGCGGCGCGCACCGCGCGATGATGGACACGCGCACCGCAGCGCAGGCGATTGCAGGAATGCTGCACGGACAAAACGCGTGGTTCGACTCGGTAACCACCGATTCGCGCACCGCTCAACCGGGCGCGCTGTTCTTCGCGCTGTCGGGCGAGCGCTTCGACGGCCACGACTACGTGGCCCGCGCCCTGGAGCGTGGCGCCGTCGCGGCGGTCGTCGCCGCCGACCGCATCGGCACGCCGGGCGTGGACATGCCGAACGCGGTCCTGCTCGGGGTGAGGAATCCGCTGCGCGCGCTAGGCGATCTTGCCGCCACCTGGCGGCGGCGCTTCACTCTGCCGGTGGTAGGCATCGCCGGCAGCAACGGCAAGACCACGGTGAAGGAAATGACCGCGGCGATCCTGCGTGTCGCGCACGGCGAGCGCCACGTCCTGGCGACACCCGGCAACCTCAACAATTCCATCGGCCTTCCGCTCACCGTGCTCGGCCTGCGCGCCATGCACTCGGCGGCGGTGATCGAGATCGGAATGAACCACTCGGGCGAGACCGCGCAGCTGGCGGCGATCGCGCAGCCGACCATCGGCGTGATCAACAACGCGCAGCGCGAGCACCAGGAATTCATGAAAAGCGTCGCCGACGTCGCCGCCGAGCACGCGGCGCTGATCAACGCGCTGCCCGAGCGTGGCGTCGCAGTGGTCAACGGCGACGACGACTACGGACCGTTCTGGCACGAGGTCATCGTGCGGCGCAACGCCGAGGGCGCCTCGCTGGCGCTGCGCGATTTCGGATTGCGCGCCGCCGCATCGGTGGCGGCGCGCTACCGCGGCGAGAAGTGGGGCGCGCACATCGACGTCACGACCCCCGAGGGCTCGATCGGCTTCGACCTGCGCGCTCTCGGACGCCACAACGTCGCCAACGCGCTGGCTGCCATCGCCGCGGCGACCGCGGCCGGCGCCACGCTGCGCGATGCCGCCGAAGCCTTGACGGCGTTTCGTCCGCTGTCGGGCCGCCTGCGCGCGATCGAGCTTCCCGACGACGCCGTCGTCATCGACGACACCTACAACGCGAACCCGGATTCGGTGCGCGCCGCGATCGCCGTGCTGGCGCGCGCGGCGTCTCCGCGCTGGCTGGTGCTGGGCGACATGGGAGAAGTCGGCGAGCAGGGCGTCACCTTTCATCGCGAGGTCGGCGCCTACGCGCGCGCGGCCGGCGTCGACAGGCTCTACGCCGCGGGCGATCTGACACCCCACGCGGTCGCCGCCTTCGGGGAGGGAGGCGAGCATTTCGCCAGCGTCGACGAGCTCATCCGGGCGTTGCGTCCCGTGCCCGGACGTACGCTGCTGGTGAAGGGCTCGCGGTTCATGCGCATGGAGCGCGTGGTGAAGGCGCTGACCGGAACCGCGATGGAGACGCACTGATGCTGCTCGCCCTCGCGACGTGGATTTCGACCGAGGTTCGCACCTTCAACGTGTTCAGCTACATCACGCTGCGCGCGGTTCTGGCCACGATGACGGCGCTGGTGATCTCGTTCGTGCTCGGGCCGCGCATGATCCGCAAGCTCGCGCAGTACAAGATCGGGCAGGCCGTTCGCGACGACGGTCCGCAGACGCATCTCACCAAGGCCGGCACGCCGACCATGGGCGGCGCGCTGATCCTCGTCTCGATCGTGATCACGACGCTGCTGTGGGCGGACCTGCGCAACCGCTTCATCTGGCTGGTGCTGATCGTGACCATCGGCTTCGGCGCGATCGGATGGGTCGACGACTACCGCAAGGTCGTGCACCGCAACCCCAAAGGTCTGTCGGCGCGTTCCAAGTTCGTCCTGCAGTCGATCATCGGGCTCATCGCGGCGATCTATCTCGCCTTTTCCGTGTCGGCGCCGTCGAACACGCAGTTCTTCGGGCTGTTCAACGCGTGGCTCGCCAGCGGATTCAACCTCGATCTTCCACCGAAGGCGGACCTGATCGTGCCGTTCTTCAAGACGGTGAGCTATCCGCTCGGCGTGTGGGGATTCATCGTGCTCTCCTACTGCGTGATCGTCGGCTCGAGCAACGCGGTCAACCTCACCGACGGTCTCGACGGTCTTGCGATCATGCCGACGGTCATGGTCGGCGCGGGGCTCGGCGTGTTCGCCTACGTCACCGGACGCGCCGACTATTCGACGTACCTGTTCCTTCCGCACATCCCGGGCTCGGGCGAGCTCGCGGTGGTCTGCGGTGCGATCGCCGGGCGCGGGCCTCGGATTCCTGTGGTTCAACGCGTATCCGGCCGAGGTCTTCATGGGTGACGTCGGCGCGCTCGCGCTCGGCGCGGCGCTCGGCGTGGTGGCGATCATCGTGCGGCAGGAGATCGTGCTTTTCATCATGGGCGGCGTGTTCGTCGTCGAGACGCTCTCGGTGGTGATCCAGGTCGCGTCGTTCAAGGCCACGGGCCGGCGGGTGTTCCGAATGGCGCCGCTGCACCACCACTACGAGCTCAAGGGCTGGAAGGAGAACCAGGTCGTCGTCCGCTTCTGGATCATCACCATGCTTCTCGTCCTGTTCGGGCTGTCGACATTGAAGCTGCGCTAGCCATGAGCATCGCGAACCGCCGCGCCGTCGTGCTGGGCCTGGGTCTCACCGGACTGTCCGCCGCGCGCTACCTGGCGCGCCACGGCGCCTCGGTGCGGGTGGCCGACACGCGCGCGCAGCCGCCGTTCGCGGGCGAACTGGCCGCGGAGCTTCCCGCCGTCGCGCTCTCGCGCGGCGAATTCAGCGACGCCACCTTCGCGGGTGCCGACCTGATCGTGAGCAGTCCGGGCGTGAGCATCCATCAGCCGGCGATCGCGGCGGCGGTGTCGCGCGGCGTCGAGCTGGTCGGCGACATCGAGCTGTTCGCGCGCGCGCTCCCACCGAAGCAGAAAGTGCTCGCCGTCACCGGCTCCAACGGGAAGACCACGGTGGCGACGCTGACCGGAGCGCTGCTCGCCGCCGCCGGTCGCTCGGTCGAGGTCGTCGGCAACATCGGCACGCCGGTGCTCGACGCGCTGGCCGCGCACGAGTCGGGCACGCCCTGGCCCGACGTGTTCGTGCTCGAGCTGTCGAGCTTCCAGCTGGAGACGACGTCGCACCTGGCGGCCAGCGCCGCGTGCGTGCTCAACGTGTCGGAAAATCATCTCGACCGCTACGCGGGCATGGATGAGTACGCCGCCGCCAAGGCGCGGATCTTTTCCGGTGGCTGGACTGCAGATCCTCAATCGCGATGACCCGCGGACGCTCGCGATGCGCGCGCCGGGACGCGCCGTGCAGACCTTCGGCGCCGATGCGCCGCCTTCGGCCAGCGACTGGGGCCTGATCATGCACTCCGGCGAGTCGTGGCTGGCGCGCGGCACGACGCCGCTGCTGCCGGCGTCGGCGCTCGCGCTGGTCGGACGCCACAACGCGCAGAACGCGCTCGCGGCGCTCGCGCTCACCAGCAGCGTGGCCGAGATCGACACGCGCGTACTCTGCGGCGCTGGCCGCGTTCGAGGGCCTCGCGCATCGCATGGAGCGCGTCGCCGAGATCGGTGGCGTGCTGTTCGTCAACGATTCCAAGGCGACCACGGTCGCGGCGACGCTGGCGGCGCTGCAAGGCATCGAGCGTCCCGCCGCGCTGATCGCCGGCGGGGATGGCAAGGGGCAGGACTTCACGCCGCTCAAGGCCGGCGTCGACGCGCATTGCCGCGCCGTCGTGCTGCTGGGGCGCGATGCGCCGATCATCGCGGCGGCGCTGGCCGGGGCGCGCGCCCCGGTCGAGCTCGCGCCGGGGCTCGAGGCCGCGGTCGCGCGCGCCGTCGCGCAGGCGAAGCGCGGCGACGCGGTGCTGCTCTCGCCGGCGTGCGCGAGCCTCGACATGTTCCGCGACTACATCGACCGCGGCGAGCGCTTCAAGGCCGCGGTCGCGCTCCACGCGAAGGAAGGCGCGCATGCCTAGGGACACGACGCTGCGCTCGACCTTTCCGCGCCTGTCGTCGCTCGCCGCCGCGCCGCGCGACAGCCGCGCGATGCTCACCTTCGACACGTCGCTGGCGTGGTCGGCGCTGCTGCTGCTCGCGATCGGACTCGTGATGGTCTATTCGTCGTCGATCGCGACCGCGGAGGCGATGGCGTTCACCGGCTACCGCCCGTGGTACTTCCTGGTGCGCCACGCCGTGTTCGTCGCGGTCGGCATCGTCGCCGCGTTCGTCGCGTTCCAGATCCCGCTCAAGGCCTGGCAGCGGCTCGCCCCGTATCTGTTCATCGGCGGCGCGCTGCTGCTGATCGCCGTGCTCATTCCCGGCGTCGGCAAGTCGGTCAACGGCGCGCAGGCGCTGGCTGTCGCTGTTCGTGATCAACCTGCAGCCGTCGGAGTTCATGAAGCTGTTCGTCGTGCTCTACGCGGCCGAGCTACGCGGTGCGCAAGGCGGACTTCCTGCACGCGCAACAGCCGCTGAAGCAGACGCTTCTGCGCGGCTTCCTGCCGCTGCTCGCGGTGATGGTGCTGATCGGCGCGCTGCTGCTGCGCGAGCCCGACTTCGGCGCGTGCGTCGTGATCGTCGCCATCGCCTTCGGCATCCTGTTCCTGGGCGGGCTCGACTGGCGGTTGCTGATCGGGCTGGGCTTCCTGCTGCCGATCGCGCTGTGGCTGCTCATCTGGATCGCGCCCTACCGCCTGCAGCGCTTCACCGGCTTTCGCGATCCGTGGGCCGATCCGCTGGGCAAGGGCTACCAGCTGTCGCATTCGCTGATCGCGTTCGGGCGCGGCGAGTGGTACGGCGTGGGGCTGGGCGCCAGCGTCGAGAAGCTTCTCTACCTGCCCGAGGCGCACACCGACTTCCTGCTCGCGGTCATCGCCGAGGAGCTCGGCTTCGTCGGCGTCGCGGTGGTGATCGCGCTGTTCTCGTGGCTGCTGATTCGCGCCTACGCGATCGGGCGCCAGGCGGCGCGGCTCCAGCGGCCGTTCGCGGCGCTGGTCGCGCACGGCATCGGCGTGTGGATCGGCGTGCAGTCGTTCATCAACATCGGCGTCAACATGGGCGTGCTTCCGACCAAGGGCCTGACGCTGCCGCTGCTCTCCTTCGGCGGCAGCGGCATCGTGGTCAACTGCATCGCCGTCGCGGTGCTCCTGCGCGTCGATTACGAGAATAGACGGCTGCTGCGGGGCTTCACCGTATGAGCGGCACCGCGATGATCACCACCGGCGGCACCGGCGGCCACATCTTTCCGGGGCTGGCGGTCGCCGCCCAGCTGATCGCGCTCGGATGGCGCGTGTTCTGGCTCGGCACGCGCGACGGGATGGAATCGCGCATCGTCCCCGAGCACAAGCTCGAATTCGAGGCGCTCGACTTCGCCAGCGTCCGCGGCAAGGGCTGGCTGCGTCTGCTGCTCGGGCCGTTCGCGATCCTTTCGGCGTGCATCCAGGCGCGTCGCGTCATACGCAGGCAGCGTCCGAACGTCGTGCTCGGCTTCGGCGGCTTCGCTTCGTTTCCGGGAGCGCTGATGGCGGTGGCGCAGGGCGTGCCGCTGGTCGTCCACAACCTCGACGCACGGCCGCGGCCTGGCGAATCGCATCCTGCGCCACGGCGCGGATCGGGTGCTCACCGGCTTTCCGCAGACGTTCGCGGGCAAGCGCGGCGTCACCTGGGTCGGCAATCCATTGCGCGCGGACATTCTCGAACTTCCGCCTCCGGAGCAGCGCTTCGAAAGACGATCGGGAGCGCTCGACGTCCTCGTCGTCGGAGGCAGTCTGGGTGCCGCCGCGCTGAACGAGCGCGTGCCGCAGGCGCTGGCGCTTCTCGCCCCGGAGGCGCGCCCACGCGTGACGCACCAGGCGGGCGCCAAGCATATCGATGCGCTGCGCGCCGCGTACGCGCGCGCAGGAGTAGACGCCGAGTGCGTCGCGTTCATCGACGACATGGCGCGGCGCTACGCGATCGCCGATCTCGTCATCTGCCGCTCCGGCGCGACGACCATCGCCGAGCTCGCCGCGGTCGGCCTCGCCAGCGTCCTGGTGCCGTTTCCGCACGCCGCCGACGACCACCAGGTCGACAACGCGCGCGTGCTGAGCGAGCGCGGCGCGGCGGAGCTGATCCTGCAATCCGAGCTTACGCCGCAACGGCTCGCCGACTGGATCGCCCAGGCAACCCGGCCGCGACTGCTGCGAGATGGCGATCGCGGCGCGCGGCCTGCGCAAGGCCGACGCCGCGCGTCGCGTTGCCGAAACCTGCATCGCCGTGGCGCAGATGCGATGAAGCACAAGGTCAACCGCATCCATTTCGTCGGCATCGGCGGCGCCGGCATGAGCGGCATCGCCGAGGTGCTGATCACGCAGGGCTACGCCGTGAGCGGCTCCGACCTTTCGAAGAACGCCGCCACGCAGCGGCTCGCCTCGCTCGGCGCCAGGATCGCCACCGCCCATGTTCCGGGCAACATCGACGGCGCCGACGTGGTCGTCGTCTCCACCGCGGTCGCCGCAGACAACGCCGAGGTGACCGCGGCGCGCGAGCGCGGCATTCCGGTCGTGCCGCGCGCGCTGATGCTCGCCGAGCTGATGCGGCTCAAGCAGGGCATCGCGGTGGCCGGGACGCACGGCAAGACGACGACCACCAGCCTGATCGCGAGCGTGCTCGCCGAGGGAGGTCTCGATCCGACGTTCGTCATCGGCGGCAAGCTCGTTTCGGCCGATGCCAACGCGCGACTCGGCAAGGGCGAGTTCCTGGTCGCCGAGGCCGACGAGTCGGACGCCTCGTTTCTCGTGCTGCAGCCGGTGCTGGCGGTCATCACCAACATCGACGCCGACCACATGGAGACCTACGGCCACGACTTCGGACGGCTCAAGGAAGCGTTCGTCAACTTCGCGCAGCGCCTGCCCTTCTACGGCGTCGTCGCCGCGTGCATCGACGACGCCAACGTGCGCGAGATCCTGCCGTCGGTCACCAAGTCGATCGTCACCTACGGGCTGGCCGACGACGCGCAGCTGCGCGCCAGCGACGTCGCGCACGACGGCTCGCGCATGCGCTTCGTCGCGCAGCGCGGCCGGCGCGGCGCCGCTGGCGATCGATCTCAACCTTGCCGGCGTGCACAACGTGCAGAACGCGCTGGCCGCCATCGCCGTCGGGCGCGAGGTCGGCGTTCCCGACACCGCGATCGCGCGCGCGCTCGCCGAATTCAAGGGCGTGGGTCGCCGCTTCCAGCAATTCGGCGACATCGCGAGCGCCGGAAACGGGCGCTTCACGCTGATCGACGACTACGGACATCATCCGGCGGAAATGGCGGCGACCATCGCCGCAGCGCGCGGCAGCTTCCCCGGCAGGCGCCTGGTGCTCGCCTTCCAGCCGCATCGCTACACGCGCACGCGCGATCTGTTCGAGGACTTCGTCGCGGTCCTGTCGACCGTCGACGTCCTGCTGCTCACCGAAGTCTATCCCGCGGGCGAGACGCCGATCGTCGCCGCCGACGGCCGCGCGCTGGCGCGCGCGCTGCGCATCGGCGGCAAGGTCGAGCCCGTCTACGTCGACGATGTCGGCGAAGTCGCCGCCGCGGTCAAGGCGATCGCGCGCGACGGCGACGTCGTCTTGACCATGGGCGCGGGCTCGATCGGCCAGGCCGCGCCATCGATCGCGGCAATGCGATGATGATGAACGAGCCGATTCGCTTCTCCGGGCTGCGCGGCGCGCTGCGCCACAACGAATCGATGGCGCGGCACACCAGCTGGCGTTGCGGCGGCGCCGCCGATGTCTCGTTCGTTCCCGCCGACCGCGACGACCTGTCGGTGTTCGTTCGGCAGCTCCCTCCGATCGCTGCCGTTGCTGGCGATAGGCCTCGGCAGCAACCTTCTGGTGCGCGATGGCGGCTTTCGCGGCGCGGTGGCGCTGATGCACAACGCCGGCGGGATGCTGGCCATCGGCGATGGGCTCGTGTACGCGGAAGCCGGCGTGGCCGCGCCGAAGCTGGCGCGCTTCGCGGCGATGCACGACTGCGCCGACGCCGAGTTTCTCGCCGGCGTGCCGGGCACCGTCGGCGGCGCGCTGGCGATGAACGCGGGATGCTATGGCGGCGAGACCTGGCGCTATGTGGCGCGTGTCGAGGTCCTGCAGCGCGATGGCGAATTCGCGGTGCGCACCGCCGACGACTACGCGGTCGGGTATCGCAGCGTGCGACGCGCCGGCGGCGGCGCGGCGGACGGCATTTTCACCGCGGCGTGGTTCCGCTTTCCGCCGGGGGATTCGACTGCGGCGCGCGAGCGCATCAAGACGCTGCTGGCCAAGCGCATCGCCACGCAGCCGCTCAACCTGCCCAACGCCGGAAGCGTCTTTCGCAATCCCGACGGCGATCACGCGGCGCGACTGATCGAGTCGTGCGGCCTCAAGGGCCATGCCATCGGCGGCGCGAGCGTGTCGGAAAAGCACGCCAATTTCATCGTCAATCCCGACGGCCGCGCCAGCGCCGCCGACATCGAGGCCCTGATCGAGCACGTGCGCAACGCGGTGCGCGATGCCACGGGTGTGCTGCTGGAGACCGAGGTTCGCATCGTCGGGGAGCGCGCGCCGTGAGCGAATTCGGAAAGGTGGCTGTCTTGATGGGCGGCCCGTCGTCGGAGCGCGAGATCTCGCTGCTCTCCGGCAACGCCGTGCTCGGCGCGCTCAAGTCGAAGGGAGTCGACGCGCACGCCTACGATCCCGCGCAGCGTCCCGTCTACGAGCTCAAGCGCGAAGGATTCGACCGCGTGTTCATCGCGCTGCACGGCCGATTCGGCGAGGACGGCACGGTGCAGGGCGCGCTCGAGGTGCTCGGCATTCCCTACACCGGCAGCGGCGTGATGGCGTCGGCGCTGGCGATGGACAAGTGGCGCACCAAGCTCGTCTGGCTCGCCAGCGGCATCCCGACGCCGCGCTATCGCGTCGTCGACGCGAGCACCGACTGGTGGGCGGTGGTCGCGGAGCTCGGCGTTCCGCTCATCGTCAAGCCGGCGCGCGAGGGCTCGACCATCGGCATCACGCGCGTCGACGCCGTCGACCACGACGAGCTGGCGATCGCCTATCGCGCGGCGGCGAAGCACGACGACCTGGTGATCGTCGAGGAATTCATCGCCGGCATCGAGCTGACGGCGTCGATTCTCGGCGACAAGGCGCTGCCGCTGATCCGCATCGAGGCCCCGCACGGCAACTACGACTACCACAACAAGTATTTCTCCGACGAGACGAAGTACTACTGTCCGTCCGGGATCGACGCCTCGGTGGAGCAGTCGATACGCGCGCAATCGCTCGCCGCCTTCGACGTGATCGGCTGCACGCGGCTGGGGCCGACTGGATCTCATTCTCACTGCCCAGGGACACTGGTCGTTCCTGGAGGTCAACACCTCACCGGGCATGACCGGGCACAGCCTGGTGCCGATGGCGGCAAGGCAGGCGGGGATGGAATTTCCCGAGCTCTGCGTCGAGATCCTGAGGGGCGCGCATGTGGGATAACCCGCGCCAGCTCCATGCGGTCACGCTGGTGGTCGCTGCCGCGGCGGTGGCGATGCTCGCCGTCGGCGGCATCGACTGGGCGGTGCGCCAGCCGGCGTTCGCGCTTCGCGAGGTGGTGATCCGCGGCCCGCTCGAGCGCGTCAATCCGGCGCACATCGAGGCGGTGGTGCGCGAGGAATTGCGCGGAACCTTCTTCACGCTGCGCCTGGCCGACGCGCGCGTGTCGCTTGCCCGCGTTCCGTGGGTGCGCAGCGTTGTCCTGCGCCGCTCGTGGCCGCTTCGACTCGAAGTGTCGGTGAGCGAGCACGAGCCTCTGGCGCGCTGGAACGACAGCGCGCTGGTCAACGCGCAGGGCGAGACCTTCGTCGCCGACTACGACGGCGAGCTGCCGCTATTCAGCGGACCCGACGGCGCAGCGGGCGAGGTAGCCACGCGCTTCCGCGAGTTCACGAGCGCGTTGCGCGCGACGGGCATGGGAATCGCCGAGATCCGCTTGTCGGATCGGGCCGCGTGGGAGGTCAAGACCGACGGCAGCGCCGCGATGACGCTGGCGCTGGGCAGGATCGAGCCGTCGGCGCGCCTGGAGCGCTTCGTCGCGTACTACGGCTCGACCATCGGCAGGCTGCAGCGCTCGGGCACGCGCGTCGACCGCGTGGACCTGCGCTACCGCAACGGCTTCGCGGCGCGACTGCCGACCTTCGGCGATGCCGCGGCGAAGCGGGCGGCGGCGCAAAAAGCGCAAGCGAAGGCTCAAGGGAAGCACTAGAGGACAGGAACGCATGGTCAAGGACGCCAAGAACCTCATCGTCGGACTCGATGTCGGCACCTCGAAGATCGTCGCCATCGTCGCCGAGGTCACGCCCGAGAAGCGACTCAACATCATCGGAATGGGAACGCAGCCCTCGCGCGGCCTCAAGAAGGGCGTGGTGGTGAACATCGAGGCGACGATGGCGTCGATCCAGCGCGTGCTCGAGGAAGCCGAGCTGATGGCGGACTGCAGCATCGTCGAGGTCTACGTCGGCATCGCCGGCAGCCACATCCGCAGCCTCAACTCCAGCGGCATGGTCGCGATCAAGGAGAAGGAGGTCACGCAAGCCGACATCGACCGCGTCATCGAGACCGCGAAAGCGATAGCGATCCCCAACGACCAGCAGGTGCTTCACATCCTCCCGCAGGAATTCATCGTCGACGGCCAGGAGGACGTCCGCGAGCCGCTGGGCATGAGCGGTGTGCGCCTGGAGGTGAAGGTGCACATCGTCACCGGCGCGGTGTCGGCGGTGGAGAACATCACCAAGTGCGTGCGCCGCTGCGGCCTCGAGGTGCGCGACGTCATGCTGCAGCCGCTGGCTTCGGCGCTGGCGGTGCTCAACGACGACGAGAAGGATCTCGGCGTGTGCCTGATGGACATCGGCGGCGGCACCACCGACCTCGCCGTGTTCACCGGCGGCGCGATCCGCCACACCGCCGTGATACCCATCGCCGGCGACCAGGTCACCAACGACATCGCGATGACGCTGCGCACGCCGACCAAGGAAGCCGAGGAGCTCAAGGTGCGCCACGGATGCGCGCTTCGCCAGCTCGCCGATCCCAACGACATCATCGAGGTGCCCGGCGTCGGCGAGCGCGGCGCGAGGAAGCTGTCGCGGCAGATGCTCGCCGAGGTGATCGAGCCGCGCATCGAGGAGCTCTACACGCTGGCGCAGGCGGAGCTGCGCCGCAGCGGCCTCGAGGAAATGCTGTCGTCGGGCATCGTCCTCACCGGCGGCTCGGCGCTGCTCGCCGGCATGGTGGAGCTCGGCGAGGAAGTCTTCCATCTGCCGGTGCGCGTCGGCGTGCCGTCGTATGTCGGCGGGCTCGCCGAGGTGGTGCGCAGTCCGCGCTTCGCCACCGCGGTGGGACTGCTCATGGATGGACACGAACATTACCTGCGCGCCGAGCTGGCGCGCGAGCAAGGCAAGGGATTGGGCAACGTCGGAGAAAAAATGAGGCAGTGGTTCAAGGCGAATTTCTGATGGATCAGGGAAGCATGCCGGCACCGTGGAACCAGAACGTCGGACCGGAAAGCAATCGCAGGCCAATCAACTAGAGACAGGAAAAGGAGCACATCATGTTTGAGATCATCGAGCAGGACTCGCAGGAAGCCATCATCAAGGTCATCGGCGTAGGCGGTTGCGGGGGCAACGCAGTCGAGCACATGATCGACAAGGGGCTGAGCGGCGTCGAATTCATCGCCGCCAACACCGACGCGCAGGCGCTCAAGCGCTCGACCGCGCGCACGCAGCTGCAGCTCGGCAGCGGACTGACCCGGGGCCTGGGCGCCGGCGCGCGTCCCGAGATCGGGCGCGACGCCGCGATCGAGGACCGCGACCGCATCGGCGAGATGATCGACGGCTGCGACATGCTGTTCATCACCGCCGGCATGGGCGGCGGCACCGGCACCGGCGCGGCGCCCGTGGTCGCGCAGGTCGCGAAGGACAAGGGAATTCTCACCGTCGCGGTGGTGACGCGGCCGTTCCAGTTCGAGGGCAAGCGCCAGAAGGTGGCCGAGGCGGGAATCGAGGAGCTCAAGAAGATCGTCGACTCGCTGATCATCATCCCCAACGAGAAGCTCATGCAGGTGCTCGGCGAGGAGGTCTCGGTGCTCGACGCCTACGCCAAGGCCAACGAGGTGCTGCACAGCGCGGTGTCGGGCATCGCCGAAGTGATCAACAATCCGGGCCTGGTGAACGTCGACTTCGCCGACGTGCGCACCGTCATGTCCGAGGTCGGGATGGCGATGATGGGCTCGGCGAGCGTGTCCGGTCCGAACCGTGCGCAACTGGCCGCGGAGGGCGCGGTGGCGAGCCCGCTGCTCGAGGAGGTCAATCTCTCCGGAGCGCGCGGCGTGCTGGTCAACATCACGGCCTCGCAGCGGGCTCAAGATGAAGGAGTATCACGACGTGATGAACACCATCAAGGCGTTCACCGCCGACGACGCGATGGTGATCGTCGGCACGGTGATCGACGATGACGATGGGCGACGAGTTGCGCGTCACCATGATCGCGACCGGCCTGGGCGGCGTGACGACGCGCCAGCGCCAGCCCCGCCTCGAGATGGTGGAGCAGGTGATCGACCGGACCGGCACCGATGGCATGGGCGTGTCGATCGAGCAGATCGACTACGATTCGCTGGACAAGACTCCGGCGGTGGTCCGGCGCGGCCGCACGGCGCCTCCGCAGAACACGGGCTCGGGATTCGACGTTTCGGATATCCCTGCATTCCTGCGCAAGCAGGCCGACTGATGTTCAGCGCAGCTGCGAGCAGGGCGTGGAACGGCTCGCGCCCAGTTGTGCTATGATGGGGAGATAACCCCTTGAACCGAATGACGATTAAGCAATCCAGCGAATCCGCGCCAGCGCTGACGCCATGCTGAAGCAACGCACACTGAAGTCGCAAATCAGGACGACCGGCGTCGGCCTGCATACCGGCGCGCGCGTCGATCTGACGCTTCGCCCTGCGCCTGCCAACACCGGCATCGTCTTTCATCGCATCGATCTGCCCGACTCGCCGGCGATTCCCGCCGACGCGCGCAACGTCGGCGATACGCGATTGTCATCGTCGCTGCAGGTCGACGGCGCGCGCGTGTCCACCGTCGAGCACCTGATGTCGGCGCTTGCCGGGCTGGGCATCGACAATTTGCACGTCGACGTCGCCGGTCCGGAGTTGCCGATCATGGACGGCAGCGCGGGACCCTTCGTGTTCCTGCTTCAGTCGGCGGGCATCGAGGAGCAGTCTGCGCCGAAGCGCTATCTGCGCGTGACCGCGCCGGTCGAAGTCGTCGATGGCGACAAGACCGCGCGCTTCGATCCTCACCCGGGTTTCGTGCTCGACTTCACCATCGATTTCCCGCATCCGGTGTTCGGATCGGAGAATCGTCACGTGGTGATCGACTTCGCGCTGCATTCCTACACCAAGGAAGTCAGCCGCGCGCGGACCTTCGGGTTCATGCAGGACGTGGAAGCGATGCGCTCGGCGGGGCTGGCACTCGGCGGCAGTCTGCAGAACGCGATAGTGCTCGACGAGACCCGCGTGCTCAACAGCGAGGGCTTGCGCTACGACAACGAGTTCGCCAAGCACAAGGTGCTCGACGCCATCGGCGATCTGTATCTGCTGGGCCATCCGCTGATCGGCAGGTACACCGCGTTCAAGTCCGGACACGCGCTCAACAACGCCGTCTCACGCGCGCTGCTGGCGCGCCCCGATGCGTGGGAGCTGGTCAGCTTCGAGGCGACCGCGGACGTCCCGAGCGCGTTCTCCGCCTGGCAGCTTCAGCCGGCCTGATCGGGGCGCAAGCCCCCGTCCGCCCGCGCCGGGTGAGGACCTGCCCAGCCCGGCACGAGCGGTGCCAGCCAGCGACGCGCGTGCCCTGACCGCTCAACCGTGATCGTCGTCCGCGTCCTTTTCTACGCTGCGCTGGCCGCGATTCTCGGCGCGCTCTCGCTCTACGTCATCAAGCGCGACCGGCGCTACCTGCGCTTCATCGGCAAGGTCGTCCAGTACACGCTGGTCCTGCTGCTCGGAGTGTTCATGTTCTACGCCCTGCGCCGGGCGTTCATCGCGCTCTGACCCACCGGCAAGGCGCGCGAGGCGCAGGAGCGCTTGCGCCAAGGGCGAGTCGCCCAAGCCGGCAGCGGCGCTGCTGAGCGTCGCGCCGACCTGGGCATCCAATTGTTTCTTAACGCGTTTTCCAGTCCGGGCGGGCGCGCTCCGGGCTTGCACCCGCACCCGTATTCCAGTAAATTCGCAGCCTTCGGCGGCGAGGACGTGCTGTAGCTGCGGAGCGCGCTGGCGCAACAACGCTGCCGCGGCTCCGCTGGTCGCGGAAAGCGCCAGCTCGGCAGAGCGGGCGTCGGCAACCGAAACGCACGCCGCAAGCGATCGGGGCAGCGCCCGTTTGACGTGCTGCTCCACCGCAAGCTCCTTCTGACGGCGATTCAGCAGCTCGGCCATCGAGGATTCGCCGTAAATGATCTGTCGCAGGCGACGCATGGGGATCGAAGCTACGCGCCAAACGCGCGACCAGCGCGCGCCCGGTAATCGAAGGGAGGTCATTTGAACATAATCTTCGTCTCCGGTGCCGCGGCACGCGCGCGAACCATCACGCTCGACTGGCGGCACTGGACCTTGGGCGGCATCTCCCTCCTGGTTCTCTTCCTCTCGTTCACCTTCCTGTTCAATTACGTGACGCTGCGCTACGCGGCGGCGATCAACCCCGCCTGGCTGCAGGCCATCGTCCTGGCCGACCAGCGGCAGGAAGCGCAGAAAACGCAGGAGGTCGTCGAGACGCACCTGAACTCGATGGCGCTCAAGCTCGGCGAGCTGCAGGCACAGATACTGCGCCTCGACGGGCTCGGCGAGCGCCTCGCCAAGCTGGCCGGATTGAAGCCGCAGGAATTGCCGCAGATGCTGCAGCCGGGCGTGGTCCCCGGGCGCGGCGGCCCGGCGCCGGCGCTGCGCAGCAATCTCACGATCGACGATTTCAGCTCGATGCTCGCGACGCTGTCGCGCGACGTCGAGCAGCGTTCCGACCAGCTCGGCGTTCTCGAGGCGCTGCTCGTGACCAACTCCGCGCAACGCAAGTTCCTGCCCACGCTTTCTCCCGTCGAAGAGGGATGGTTTTCGTCCAACTTCGGCTGGCGCATCGACCCCTTCACCGGCGAGAAAAGTTTCCATGAAGGGATCGATTTCCCCTCCGAGACCGGGACCCCGATCCTGGCCGCCGCGAGTGGCAAGGTCATCTACGCGGAGGTGCATCCCGCCTATGGTAAAATGATCGAAATCGATCACGGCAACGGGTTGGTGAGCCGTTACGCGCATTCTTCGGCGTTGTTCGTCAAGGAAGGCGACCTGGTCGTGCGCGGGCAACGCATCGCCAGCGTCGGATCGAGCGGCCGGTCGACCGGGCCGCATCTGCATTTCGAAGTGCGTCTGAACGGCGTTCCGCAGAACCCCGCACGCTTCCTGCAACCCGCGGGTTAACGTTCGGCGCAATTTGCGCGCAATCTCCGTATTTTCCGGCATGGGCCGGACAGCGAAGGGGTGAGGAGGTCCTCACCCCTTGTTTTTTCGGCCGGCGAGGCCAGCTAGCAATTTCATGATCCCCAATATCCTCACCAAGATCTTCGGCAGCCGCAACGAGCGCCTGCTCAAGCAGTACGGCCAGGTCGTCCGGCAGATCAACGCGCTGGAGCCCGCGATGGCGGCGCTTTCCGACGACGAGCTGCGCGCCAAGACCCCTGCGTTCAAGGAGCGCGTGGCCGACGGCGAGGAGCTCGACGCGGTGCTGCCGGAGGCCTTCGCGGTGGTGCGCGAGGCCGGCAAGCGCACGCTGCAGATGCGTCACTTCGACGTCCAGCTCCTCGGCGGCATGGCGCTGCACCACGGCAAGATCGCGGAAATGCGCACCGGCGAAGGCAAGACGCTGGTCGCGACGCTGCCCGCCTACCTCAACGCGCTGACCGGCAACGGCGTTCATATCGTCACCGTCAACGATTACCTGGCGCAGCGCGACGCCGACTGGATGGGGCGCATCTACCGCTTCCTCGGCCTGACCGTGGGCGTCAACCTGTCGCAGATGGAGCACGACGCCAAGCAGCTGGCCTACGCCGCCGACATCACCTACGGCACCAACAACGAGTTCGGCTTCGACTATCTGCGCGACAACATGGTGTTCGCGGCGACGCAGCGCGTGCAGCGCGGGCTGTCGTACGCGATCGTCGACGAGGTCGATTCGATCCTGATCGACGAGGCGCGCACGCCGCTGATCATCTCCGGCCAGGCCGACGACAACGTCGACATGTACTACCGGCTCAACGAGCTCGCGCCCAAGCTCACCCGGCAGGCCGACGAAAAGTCCACCGGCGACTACTGGGTCGACGAGAAGGCGCACCAGGTGCTCCTCTCGGAGGAGGGACACGAGCACGCCGAGGGCATCCTGCTGCAGGCCGGGCTGCTGCCGGCGGGAAGCAGCCTCTACGACGCGCACAACATTTCGCTGATGCACCACCTGTACGCGGCGCTGCGCGCCAACGCGCTGTTCCACCGCGACCAGCACTACGTCGTGCAGAACGGCGAGGTGATCATCGTCGACGAGTTCACCGGGCGCCTGATGGCCGGGCGGCGCTGGTCCGACGGGCTGCACCAGGCGGTCGAAGCCAAGGAAGGCGTCCCGATCCAGCGCGAGAACCAGACGCTCGCGTCGATCACCTTCCAGAACTATTTCCGCATGTACTCGAAGCTCGCCGGCATGACCGGCACCGCGGACACCGAAGCCTTCGAGTTCCAGCAGATCTATCACCTCGAGACGATGGTCATTCCGACCAACGTCCCGATGATCCGCAAGGACGAGAACGACCTCGTCTTCCGCACGTTCAAGGAAAAGGTCGAGGCGGTCATCGCCGACATCCGCGACTGCCACGAGCGCGGCCAGCCGGTCCTGGTGGGAACGACGTCGATCGAGAACTCGGAGCTGCTGTCGGGCTACCTGCAGAAGGAAAACCTGGTCCACGAGGTGCTCAACGCCAAGCAGCACGCGCGCGAGGCCGAGATCGTCGCGCAGGCCGGCCGGCTGAAGGCGATCACCATCGCCACCAACATGGCCGGCCGCGGCACCGACATCGTGCTCGGCGGCGCGATCGAGCCGAAGATCCTGGCGCTGCGCGAGGATCCGGAGCTCTCACGCCTCGCAGAAGGAGCTCGAGGTCACCAAGATGCGCGGCGCCTGGCAGCTGCTGCACGACCAGGTCACGGCGGCCGGCGGCCTGCACATCATCGGCACCGAGCGCCACGAGTCGCGGCGCATCGACAACCAGCTGCGCGGCCGCTCCGGGCGCCAGGGCGACCCCGGATCGTCGCGCTTCTACCTTTCGCTCGAAGACCCGCTGCTGCGCATTTTCGGCGGCGAGCGGCTGTCCGGCATCATGCAGCGCCTGAAGATGCCGGAGGGCGAGCCGATCGAGCATCCCATCGTCAACCGCTCGATCGCCAAGGCGCAGAATCGCGTCGAGTCGCGCAACTTCGACATCCGCAAGCAGCTGCTCGAGTACGACGACGTCGCCAACGACCAGCGCCGCGTCATCTACCAGCAGCGCAACGAATTGCTGGAAACCGAGGACATCTCGGAGACCATTCGCAACATGATCGGCGGCCAGGTCGAGGATCTCGCCCGCGCTGCACGTGCCCCCGGAGTCCGTCGAGGAGCAGTGGGACGTGCCGGCGCTGGAGACCGCGCTCGCCGGCGAGTATCAGGTCCAGGCGCCCGATCGGCGAATGGCTGAAGGCGGATCCGGACCTCTCCGACGAAACGCTGCGCGAGCGCACGCGCGATGCGGCGCTCAAGCAGTACGAAGGCAAGCTCGGCATGGTCGGGCCCGAGATGTTCCACCAGTTCGAGCGCAACCTCATGCTCACCACGCTCGACGGGCACTGGCGCGAGCATCTTGCCGCGCTCGATCACCTGCGCCAGGGCATCCACCTGCGCGGCTACGCGCAGAAGAACCCGAAGCAGGAATACAAGCGCGAGGCCTTCGAGCTGTTCTCGGACATGCTCGACCGCATCAAGTACGACGTGGTCAAGGTCGTGCTCACCGTGCAGGTCCGCTCCGAGCAGGACGTGAAGGCCGTCGAGGAGGCGCCCGCGGTTTCGAACGTGCGCTATCAGCACGCCGACTACGACGAGGCGCTGGCGCCGCACGGCCGACGACCCGCCGGTCGCCGGTGGCGCCGCCTCCCTTCCAGCGCAGCGGCCAGAAGGTCGGCCGCAACGATCCGTGCCCGTGCGGATCGGGGAAGAAGTACAAGCAATGCCACGGCAGGATCTAGCCCTGCCCGGGCTTCGCGCGCGCGCCTGAAGGCCGCGGCCCGGCCATGCCCGTCAACTACACGCCACCCGCGCCCGAGTCGCTGCTGCCGGTGCCGGGTGTCGAGCTCGGCACCGCCGCGGCGGGCATCAAGAACTGGAAGCGCGACGACGTCGTGCTGATGGCGCTGGCCAAGGGCGCGCGCGCCGCCGGCGTGTTCACGCAGAACCGGTTCAGCGCCGCGCCGGTGCATGATCTGCCGTGAGCACCTGGCCAAGGGCGGCGAGACGCGCGCGCTCCTGATCAACGCGGGCAACGCCAACGCCGGCACCGGCGAGCGAGGCCTCGCCGACGCGCGGCGCTCGTGCGCGGCCGTTGCGCAGCGCGCTCGGCTGCGCCGCGCACGAGGTGCTGCCTTTCTCGACCGGCGTCATCATGGAGCCGCTGCCGATCGAGCGCATCGAAGCCGCGCTGCCGGCGGCGAAGGCGGCGCTGGCGGGCGATCACTGGTTCGCGGCGGTGCGCGCGATCATGACCACCGACACCGTGCCCAAGGCCGCGTCATCGCGCGTCGACCTCGGCCGGCGTCACGGCGACGATCACCGGCATGGCCAAGGGCGCCGGCATGATCTCGCCCAACATGGCGACCATGCTGGGCTTCGTCGCCACCGATGCCGCGCTCGCGCCGTCGCTGTTGCGCTCGCTGGCGAGCGAGATCGCCGACGCGTCGTTCAACCGCATCACCATCGACGGCGACACCTCCACCAACGACAGCTTCGTGCTGGTGTCCAGCGGAGCGCTCGCCGCGCCGCCGATCCGCGAGCGCGGCGACGCGCGCCTGCCGGCGCTGCGCGACGCGCTGCTCGGCGTGGCGCAATCGCTTGCGCAGGCGATCGTGCGCGACGGCGAGGGCGCGACCAAGTTCATCGCGATCACCGTCGAAGGCGGGCGCGACGTCGACGAGTGCAATCGCGTGGCGCGCGCCATCGCCAATTCGCCGCTGGTGAAGACCGCGTTCTTCGCGTCCGATCCCAATCTCGGCCGCATCGTCTGCGCGATCGGCAACGGCGCGTCGGCCGACCTCGATCCGCAAGGCGTGTCGTTCTGGCTCGACGACTCGCTGGTGGTCGACCGCGGCGGGCGCGCCGCGTCGTACCGGGAGGAAGACGGCCAGCGCGCGCTGGCCAAGGCCGAGGTCGCGGTGCGCGTCGCGCTCGGACGCGGCGCCGCGCGCACCACGGTGTGGACCTGCGACCTCTCGCACGAGTACGTCAGCATCAACGCCGACTACCGCAGCTGATCGCGTGATGACCAAGCGCGCATGAAGCCCGCCGATCTCGCCGCGCTCGTTGCCCGCGCCGAGGCGGTGCTCGGCCGGCTCGAGGCCATGCTGCCGCCGGCGCCGCCGGCGCCGGACTGGAAGGCGCGCGCCTACCGCTGGCGCAAGCGCGGCCAGTACGGTCACCTGCAGGCCGATCGCGCATCCGCACAGCATCCGGCTCGAGCAACTCGTCGCCATCGACGAGCAGAAGCGCGTCATCGACGAGAACACGCGCCAGTTCGTCGCCGGGCTGCCGGCCAACAACGTGCTGCTCACCGGCTCGCGCGGCACCGGCAAGTCATCGCTGGTCAAGGCGATGCTGGCGAAGTACGGCGCGAAGGGCCTTCGCCTGATCGAGGTCGACAAGAGCGACCTGGTCGACCTGCCCGACATCGTCGAGCCCGTCGCCGCGCGCAGCGAGCGCTACATCGTGTTCTGCGACGACCTTTCCTTCGACGCCGACGAGCCGGGATACAAGGCGCTCAAGGTCATGCTCGACGGCACGCTGGCCGTGCCGACGCCGAACGTCCTGATCTACGCGACGTCGAACCGGCGCCACCTGCTGCCGGAATACTTCAGCGAGAACCTGGAGACGCGCCACGTCGGCGACGAAGTGCATCCGGGCGAATCGGTCGAGGAGAAGATCTCGCTCTCGGAGCGATTCGGATTGTGGATCTCGTTCTATCCGTTCAGTCAGGACGACTTCCTGGCTGCGGTCGACGCCTGGCTGGATTTCCATGGCGTGCCCGTGCCGAAGGACGGCGCGGCGCGCGCCTCGCTGCATCGCGACGCCGTGCAGTTCTCGCTGCACCGCGGCTCGCGCAGCGGACGCATCGCGTGGCAATTCGCGCGCGCCCTCGCCGGACAGCGCGCGCTGAAGTCCGGCAAGGGTTGAGGTCGAGATCAGGGTGAAGGCGGAAGCGGTGCTGCGCGTCGCCGTCGCGGTCATGCAGCGACGCGATGGCAGCGTGCTTCTGGCGCAGCGGCTTCCTGGAACGCCGTACGCGGGCTACTGGGAATTCCCCGGCGGCAAGCTGGAGCCGGGCGAAAGCGCGCACGATGCGCTGCGGCGCGAGCTCGGCGAGGAGCTCGGCATCGAAGTGACGCGCGCCACGCCGTGGCTCACGCAGCGCTACGCGTATCCCCACGCCGACGTCGAGCTCGCGTTCTTCCGGGTGAGCGCGTGGCGGGGCGAGCCGCACGGCCGCGACGGCCAGGCGATCGCCTGGCAGCGTCCCGACGACATACGCGTCGAACCTCTGCTGCCGGCCAATGGCACCGTGCTGCAGGCGCTGCGCCTGCCGTCGGTCTACGCGGTGTCGATGGCCGAGGAGCTCGGCGAGGACGCGTTCATCGAGCGCCTCGCCGTCGCACTCGACGGTGGACTGAAGCTCATCCAGCTGCGCGAAAAGACGATGGCCGAGCGCCGCTTCGATGCCTTTGCATCGCGTGTCATCGCGCTGGCGCGTCCGCGTGGCGCGCGCGTGCTCGTCAACGCCGACGCGGCGACGGCGGCGCGGCTGTCTTGCGACGGCGTGCACTGGAGCATCGGCGCGCCTCGCGCTGGAGCGCGAGCGACCGCGCGGCATGCTGTGCGCGGCGTCGTGCCACGATGCCGCCGAGCTCGCGCGCGCGGCGGAGCTCGGCGTCGATTTCGTCGTGCTCGGGCCGGTGAAGCGAACGCCATCGCATCCCGAACCACAGGCAGCGCCGCTGGGATGGTCGCGCTTCGCGGAACTGGTTCGAGCCACATCGCTGCCCGTGTATGCGATCGGCGGACTCGCGCGCGATGACCTCGACGTCGCGCAGGAAAGCGGCGCGCATGGCGTCGCGCTCAGGCGCGCCGCTTGGTCGGGAATCGGGCTGGGACTGGAGTCAGGACAGCGTCTCGCCGGGGCCGCCTGAGCCTTCAGGATCGGGCTGGTCAGGATCTTCCGCGACCGGCACGCGATAGCGCTCTGTCGCCCACGCGCCGAGGTCGATGGTCTTGCAGCGCTCCGAGCAGAATGGACGAAACGGGTTGCGCGCGGTCCAATCGACCGGTTTCCCGCATTGCGGACAGGCGACGGTCTTCGGCTTGGTCACGGTCGATTCTCCATCGCGTCCGCGAGCACGCGCGCGACATGGATCGCCTCGCGTCCGCTTCCGTCACGAATCTGGTGGCTGCAACTGAACCCGTCGGCGATCACCAGCGCTTCGGGCGCGGCCGCGCGCGCCGCGGGAAGGAGCGCGAGCTCGCCCATCGCCATCGAAGCGTCGTAGTGGCTGGCCTCGTACCCGAATGCGCCGGCCATGCCGCAGCAGCTCGATTCGATCAGGCGCGTGCTCATCCCGGGTATCCAGCGCAGCACTTCGCTCATCGCGGTGGCCCCACCGAGCGCTTTCTGGTGGCAATGCGCATGCGCGATCGCCTCGCGTGCCGGAGCGTTCGGGAACGTCGTCACGAATCGGCCGGCGGCTTTTTCCCGAACCAGGAATTCCTCGAAAAGCCACGCATTGGCGGCGAGCGCCCGCGCTCGGTCGCCGAACCCGTAGTCGAGGAACTCGTCGCGCATGCCGAGCAGGCACGACGGCTCGAGCCCCACGATCGAAACGCCGCGCTCGATCCACGGCACGAGCGCGTCCAGCGTGCGCGTCGCCTCGACCTTGGCCTCGGCGACCAGACCCGCCGTGAGAAAAGTCCTGCCGCAACACAGCGGACGCTCGCCGGCGACCGCGTTGGTGCGCACGACGTAACCGGCGCGCTCGAGCACGGTCGTCGCCGCGATCGCGTTCTCGTGCGCGAAATAGTTGGTGAATGAATCCACGAACAACACGACCTGCCTGGAATCGCTCGATGCATCGGCTACCGATGATGCGCGCGAGCGCAGGAAGTCGCCCTGCCAGCGTGGCAGCGAGCGCCGGCTCGAGATTCCGAGCGTGCGTTCGCCCAGGCGCCTGGCACCGGGAACGCGATCGCGCAGCGCCGGCAGCCAGGGGATGCGCGAAACGAGCGGCGCGTAACGAGGCAGGAACGCGACCAGGCGCTCACCCAGCGCGATGCCGTGCCGTGCTGCGCGCGCAGCGCGGGCCTCGATCTTGAGCTTCGCCATGTCGACGCCGGTGGGGCACTCGCGGCGACAGCCCTTGCACGATACGCACAGGTCGAGCGCTTCGTGAACCGCGTCGCCGGCGATGTCTTCGCCGGCGAGTTGGCCGGAGAGCACGAGGCGCAGCGTGTTGGCGCGGCCGCGCGTCGAATGCTGCTCGTCTCGCGTGACGCGGTAGCTCGGGCACATCGTGCCGGCGTCGAATTTCCGGCAATGCCCGTTGTTGTTGCACATCTCGGCGGCCTTGGCGACGCCGCCGGTGGCGTCGCCGCCGCTTCCGGCGGCGGACTCGACGCCGGTGACCGGATCGCGGTCGACGTTCCACGCGCTCCAGTCGAGCTGCGGCGTGTACGCGGCGCTGCGATAGCCGGGCGGAAAGCGGAACAGCGTGGCGTCGTCCATTTTCGGCGGCGCGACGATCTTGCCGGGATTCATCCGGTTTCCCGGATCGAACAATTGCTTGATCCGCGCAAACGCGTCGTTCAGGCGCGGACCGAACTGCCATTCGATCCACTCGCCGCGGCACAGGCCGTCGCCGTGCTCGCCCGAGTACGCTCCCTTGTACTCACGGACCATCGCGGAGGCTTCCTCGGCGATGGCGCGCATCTGCGCGGCGCCCTGCCGGCGCATGTCGAGGATGGGGCGCACGTGAAGCGTACCGACGCTGGCGTGCGCGTACCACGTTCCCGCGGTGCCGTGGCGGCGAAAGACTTCGCTCAGCCGCTCGGTATACTCGGCGAGGTGCTCGAGCGGCACCGCGCAATCCTCGATGAACGACACCGGCTTGCCGTCGCCCTTCATCGACATCATGATGTTGAGACCTGCCTTGCGCACTTCCCACAACGCCTTTTGCGCCGGCGCGGAAGTGATGCGGACGACGGCATCCGGAAGCCCCAGCTCGGCGACGAGCTCCGCGAGCTCAGTCGAGCCGCGACTCCAGCGCCGCGCCATCACTGCCGGCGAATTCGACGAGCAGGATCGCTTCGGGCTCGCCGACCAGCGCGCCCTCGATCACCGGGCGAAACGCCGGATTGCCGCGCGCCAGATCGATCATGGTCCGGTCGACGAGCTCGACGGCGGTCGGCGACAGCCTGACGATGTGCTGCGCGGACTCCATCGCGGCGCGGAAGCGCGGGAAGTTGACCACGCCGAGCACGCGCCGCGCCGGCAGCGCGGCGAGCTTGACCGTGATGCGCGCTGAATACGCCAGCGTTCCTTCCGAGCCGACGAGCAGGTGCGCGAGGTTCACCGACCCGTCCTCGGTATACGGACGCACGCTCTGCGGCGCGAAGACGTCGATGTTGTAGCCGCCGACGCGGCGCAGCACCTTCGGGACCCTGCGCGCGATCTCGTCGCGCTCGCGCATGCCGATCGCCTTGAGCGCGTCGACCAGCTCGGCGGCGCGCGGCGAACGCGCCATGTCGTCGATCGGACCGAAGGCGATCTCGCTGCCGTCGGCGAGGATCGCGTCGATGCCGACGACGTTGTGCACCATGTTGCCGTAGGCGATCGAGCGCGAGCCGCACGAATTGTTGCCGCACATGCCGCCGATGGTCGCCTGCGCCGACGTGCTGACGTCGACCGGCAGCCATACGCCGTGCGGCTGCAGGAACGCGTTGAGCTGGTCGAGCACGACACCGGGCTCGACCGTCGCGGTCATCGCGTCCTGGTCGAACGCGACGATGCGGTTGAGCGACTTGCTGTGGTCGACGACGAGCGCTTCGCCGACGGTCTGGCCGCATTGCGACGAGCCGGCGCCGCGCGGCAGGACGGGCGCGTCGAGCGAGCGGGCGACGTCGAGCGCGGCGCGCGCGTCGTCGGCATCGCGCGGAACGACCACGCCGATGGGCAGGATCTGGTAGATCGATGCGTCGGTGGAATAGCGCCCGCGCGACGCGGCGTCGAACAGCACGTCGCCGCGACACGCTTCGCGCAGGCGCCTGGCCAGCAGCGACGCGTCGGCGCGCGCGCTTGAGGCGAGGATGCATCACGACGGGCTGGTCCAGCGGCGGGTTCACGATCGGGCGTCCACGCTTGCGCTACAATCGCACTATACCAAGCTGATTCCCCTGCGTAGGCATCCCCCATGGCACGACTCAACGACCACCTCAGCGGGAGGCATTTCCTGCAGATTCCGGGGCCCGACGAGCGTTCCGGATCGCATCCTTCGCGCCATCGACCAGCCGACGATCGACCATCGCGGGCCCGAGTTCGGACGCTTCACGCTGGAGGTCCTCGACGGGCTGAAGAAGATTTTCCAGACCGAGAGCCCGGTCGTCATTTATGCCGCGTCGGGCACCGGGGCGTGGGAAGCTGCCCTGGTGAACACGCTGTCGCCGGGCGATCGCGTGCTGATGTTCGAGACCGGTCAATTCGCGACGCTTTGGCGAAGGATCGCCGACAAGCTGGGGCTCGTCGTCGATTTCGTTCCGGGCGACTGGCGCAGCGGCGTCGATCCGGCGCTCGTCGAGTCGCGCCTGGCCGAGGACAAGGCGCACGCGATCAAGGCGGTGATGGTCGTGCACAACGAGACATCGACCGGCGTCACCAGCCGGATCGCCGCGATCAGGCAGGCGATCGACCGCGCCGCGCATCCGGCGCTCTACATGGTCGACACCGTGTCCGGACTGGGCTCGCTCGATTACCGGCACGCCGAATGGGGCATCGACGTGAGCGTCGCCGGCTCGCAGAAGGGCCTGATGCTGCCTCCCGGCCTGAGCTTCAACGCGGTGAGCGACAAGGCGCTCGCAGCCAGCCAGTCGTCGCGGCTGCCCAAGGCGTACTGGGGCTGGGACGACATCATCGCGGCCAATCGTCGCGGCTATTTTCCCTACACCCCGGCGACCAACATGCTCTACGGGCTGCATGAGGCGACCGCGATGCTGCTCGAGGAAGGCCTGGACAATGTATTCGCGCGCCACCAGCGCCACGCCGAGGCAGCGCGCCGGGCAGTGCGCGGATGGGGCCTCGAAGTCCTTTGTCGCAATCCGGTCGAGTACAGCGGCGCCGTCACCGCGGTGATGATGCCCGAGGGTCACGACGCCGACGCGTTGCGCAGCACGATCCTCGAGCGCTACGACATGTCGCTGGGCATGGGGCTCGGCAAGCTCGCAGGCCGGATCTTTCGCATCGGGCATCTCGGCTTTTTCAACGATCTGACGCTTTGCGGGACGCTGTGCGGTATCGAGATGGGACTGGCTGCGCGAGAGGTTCCGCACGCTAAAAACGGGGTAAGCGAGGCGCTGGCGTATCTGGCGGAGAGCCGGGGGCACGACGCGACCGCAGGGCGACTGCGGGCGGCCTGACCTTCGATCGGATTAAAACCGAGGCCGCTGGACGCGGTTCGCGGCGGAGCCGCAGCCTCGGAATCTTAAAATGGCGGTATCGCCGACATAAGGAGGATGGACATGAACCGATTCGTCATCAGGAGTGTGGCGCTTGCGATGATGCTCACGAGCGCGACGACGCTCGCATGGGAGCCCACCAAGCCCGTGGAAATCGTCGTCGCCGCCGGCGCCGGCGGCGCGTCCGATCAGATGGCGCGCATGATGCAGGCGGCTATTCAGAAGAACAAGCTGATGAGCCAGCCGATGGTCGTGTCGCTCAAGGGCGGGGCGTCGGGCGCCGAGGCGCTGATGTACATGAAGTCCAGCGAAGGCGATCCGAACAAGGTTCTCATCGCCTATTCGCTGATCTACATGCTGCCGCTCGCGGCCAAGATTCCATTCAACTGGCGTGAGCTCACGCCAGTGTCGGTCATCGCGCTCGACCAGTTCGTGCTCTGGGACAACACCACGATCCCGTACAAGTCGGTGAAGGAGTTCGTGGCCGCGGCGAAGGCCGCCGACCCGCCGTTCAAGATGGGCGGCACCGGCTCGAAGCGCGAGGACCACGTCCTCACCGTCTTCATCGAGAAAAAGACCGGCGCGAAGTTCGCGTACCTGCCGTACAAGTCCGGTGGCGAGGCTGCCACGCAACTCGTCGGCAATCACACCGCGTCCAACGTGAACAATCCTTCGGAAAATCTCGAAGTCTGGCGCGCCGGTCAGGTGCGCGCGCTGTGCGTGTTCGACAAGGAGCGCATCGCCTACAAGAGCAAGGTCACGGACACGCAGACCTGGAACGACATTCCCACGTGCAAGGAAGAGGGTCTCGACGTCCAGTACCTGATGCTGCGCGCGATGTTTCTCCCTGGAAAAGTCACTCCCGAGCAGACCGCTTTCTACGCTGATCTGTTCAAGAAGCTGACGCAGACCGCCGAGTACAAGGACTACATGGAAAAGCAGGCGCTCAAGCCGATCTTCCTCACCGGCAAGGACATGGTCACGTTTCTCGAGGAAGACGACACGCTCAACAAGGGCCTGATGACCGAGGCGGGCTTCGTCGCCCCGTAACCCGGGCAAATACGCCGCCCATCGTCGGGAAGGTTCCCTCGGAACGGGAGGGGAATCCGGCGCTGCGCTCGCGTTCCCGCGAAGACACATGCCAGGTCCCGAAACCGACATCGTGGTCGAGGATCCGTCCGCGCCCGCGGAGGATTCGCCACCGGTAGCGAGCACGCGCACCGTCGAATGCGTCGTCTACGTGCCTGCTGCTCGTGGTGGCGCTGGTCCTGGGCTTCGACAACTGGCGCAGCGGCATGGGATGGGCGAAGGATGGTCCGCAGAGCGGCTACCTGCCGTTCTACCTGTGCGTCATTCTGGGCGGTGCCGCGGTGTACGGACTCGTGACCGCGCTGGCGTCGCGCTGGCGCGTGACCGATACATTCGTCACTCGCGACCAGCTGCGGCGTGTGGCGCAGGTCTTCGTGCCGACGTTTCTGTTCTGCCTGCTGACGCAATGGCTCGGGCTCTACATCGCGAGCTTCCTGCTGGTCGCGGGCTTCATGCGATTCATCGGACGAATCGCGCTTTGGAAGTCGCTGCTGACGAGCCTTCTGTTCGCCGCGATCATGTTCGCCACCTTCGAAGTCGCGTTCGACGTGATCATGCCCAAGGGTCCGATCGAAGCGTTGTTCGGGTACTAGAACGAGCGCGATGGAAGCCATCACGCTTCTGCTTCACGGCTTCGCGGTCCTGCTGACGTGGAAGACGCTGGCGCTGATGATGGTCGGGCTCGTGCTCGGCATCTTCGTCGGCGTCCTGCCGGGGCTTGGCGGCCCCAACGGTGTCGCGATCCTGCTGCCGCTTACGTTCACCATGGACCCGACGAACGCGATCGTGATGCTTTCGTGCATCTATTGGGGGGCGCTGTTCGGCGGGGCGATCACTTCAATTCTGTTCAACATCCCGGGCGAAGCGTGGTCGGTGGCGACCACCTTCGACGGCTATCCGATGGCGCAGCAGGGCAAGGCGGCGGAGGCGCTGACGGCGGCGTTCACCTCGTCGTTCATCGGATCGCTGGTCGCGGTGCTGCTGATCACGTTCCTGGCGCCACGCATCGCATCGTTCGCGCTGCGCTTCGGCCCACCGGAATTCTTCGCGGTGTATCTGCTGACCTTCTGCTCGTTCGTCGGACTCGGTCGCGAGGCAAAGCACAAGACCATCATTTCGCTGACGCTCGGCCTGCTGCTCGCGGCGATCGGCATGGATACCGTCTCCGGCCAGCTGCGCATGACCTTCGGGATCCCGCCGCTGCTGCGCGGCGTGAATTTCCTGGTCGCGGTCATCGGGCTGTTCGGGATCAGCGAGATACTGCTCACCATGGAAGAGCGTCTCGCGTTGCGCGGGCACGCGGCCTCGATCAGCCTGCGCGTCGTGCTCAAGGTGTGGAAGGAGCTGCCTCGCTATTGGGTGACGCTGCTGCGCTCGTCCGCGATCGGGTGCTGGCTGGGCATCACCCCCGGCGGCGCGATCGCGGCGTCGTTCATGGGCTACAACCTCGCCAAGCGTTTTTCGAAGGATCCGGCCAGTTTCGGCAAGGGTCGCATCGAAGGCGTCTTCGCGCCGGAAACGGCGGCGCACGCGTCGGGGACCGCGGCGCTGCTGCCGATGCTCGCGCTCGGCATTCCCGGTTCCGGGACGGCGGCGATCCTGCTCGGCGGCCTGATGGTGTGGGGACTCAATCCCGGCCCGCTGCTGTTCGTCGAGCACAAGGACTTCGTCTGGGGGCTCATCGCCTCGATGTATCTGGGCAACGTCGTCGGGCTGGTCGATCGTCCTGACCACCGTGCCGATCTTCGCGGCGATCCTGCGCATTCCGTTCTCGGCAGTGGCCCCGATGATCATCGTATCCTGCGCGATCGGCGCGTATGCGATCCAGAACGCGATGTTCGACGTCTGGCTCATGCTCGGTTTCGGCGTCGTCGGCTACGTGTTCAAGAAAATCGGCATGCCGCTGGCGCCTTTCACGCTGGCGCTCGTCCTCGGCAACCGCAGCGAGGACGCGTTCAGGCTGTCCATGATCGGCGCCGGCGGCGACATGCGCGTGTTCTGGTCCAACGGGCTGGTCGGAACGATCACCACGCTGGCGCTGGTTCTGCTGCTCTGGCCGCTGCTCGGCGCGGGCGCATCGCGAATGCGGCGCGCGTTCGGGGCCGGCGGCTGAGATCGCTCGATGATGGACCTCGTGATCGTCGAGCGCGCCGGCGCGATCGCGACCGTCACGCTCAACCAGCCGGCGAAGCTCAACGCGCTTTCGCAGGCTTCGTGGCGCGAGCTCGGCGCGCGCATGGCCGAGCTCTCGGCCGACAGCGAGCTGCGTTGCGTCGTACTGCGCGGCGCGGGACGCGAAGCCTTCGGCGCCGGCGCCGACATCTCGGAGTTTCCGACGGTTCGCGCCGACGCGGTGCAGGGCAAGGCCTACGGCGAGCTGATTGCCTCGACCATGGAAGCCGTTGGCCATTGCATTCATCCGACGGTCGCGATGATCCATGGCGTCTGCGTCGGCGGAGGGCTGGAAGTGGCGCTGATGTGCGACCTTCGCATCTGCGGCGAAAGCAGTCGCTTCGGAATTCCGATCAGCCGCCTCGGGCTGACCATGGGCTACGGGGAGCTCATGGGCTTGCTTTCGGTAGTCGGGCCCGCGGTCGCCTCGGAGATACTGCTCGAAGGCCGCGTGTTCGGCGCGCAGGAAGCGCTGGCGAAAGGGCTGGTCCAGCGCGTCGTGGCGGATGACGCGGTCGAATCCGAGGTTGCCGCCACGGTCGCGCGTATCGCCGGCGGCGCACCGCTGGTCGCGCGCTGGCACAAGCGGTTCATGCGACGCTTGCGTCCGCATGAATCGCTTTCGCCCGCCGAATGGAACGAAGGCTTCGCCTGCTTCGATACCGAGGACTACCGCGAAGGCTTGCGTGCGTTTCTCGCCAAAGAGCCGCCGCGCTTTCGGGGTCGGTGATGGGTCCGCTGGCCGGCGTCAAGGTTCTCGAGCTCGCGCACATCATGTCCGGGCCGACGGCGGGCATGCTGCTGGCGGACATGGGCGCCGACGTGATCAAGGTCGAGAAGATTCCCGGCGGAGACGACACGCGCCGCTTCACGCCGCCGGAAGTCAACGGCGAAGCGAGCGCCTTCATGATGATGAATCGCAACAAGCGCGGCATCGCGCTCGATCTCGCTCATCCCGCCGCCAAGGAAGCGTTGAAGCGCATGGTCGCGACACTCCGACGTCGTGATCGAGAACTTTCGCGTGGGCACGATGCACAAGCTGGGGCTGGGATTCGACGTCCTGCGGGAGGTGAATCCCGCGCTGATCTATTGCGCGGTGTCGGGCTACGGCTTGACGGGACCCGACGCGGGCAAGGGTGGCTTCGATCTGGTCGCGCAGGGCATCTCAGGATTGATGCGCATCACCGGCGAGCCGGGCGGTGCGCCGACCAAGGTCGGATCGCCGGTCACCGACATCAACGCGGGGATTCTCGCGGCGCTGGGGATCGTGAGCGCGTACGTGCATCGTTTGCGCACCGGCGAGGGCCAGCTGGTCGACACGTCGCTGCTCGAGGCGGGGGTCATGCAGACGTTCTGGCAAAGCGCGATTTTCCTCGGCTCGGGTCGCGACATCGGCGCGCTCGGCTCGGCGCATCCGCTCACCGCGCCGTATCAGGCCTTCGAGACGCAGGACGGCTGGATTACGATCGGTGGCTCGAACCAGGCGAACTTCGCTCGGCTTACGCAGGTGCTCGATGCACCGGAACTGCTCGAGCGATCCGCGCTTCACCGACAACCAGCGGCGTATGCGCAATCTGCGTGCGCTGGTCGAACTGCTTACCGAGCACTTCAAACGAAAACCTTCCGCGGTGTGGCTCGCGGCGCTCGATCGCGGCCGGTGTGCCCGGCGGGTCCGGTGCTGACCATCGCCGAGATGCTCGCGCATCCGCAGGTGCGCGCGCGCGACATGGTCGTCGAGACGCGAGCATCCCTCGGCGGGCGCGACTCGAAGCGCATCGGATGCCCGATCAAGTTCTCTACGACGCCTGCGCGCGTGACACGGCCGGCGCCGCGCTTCGGCGAGCACACCGAAGAGGTGCTGCTCGAATTCGGATTCGCCGAGGACGAGATCCGCGCCATGCTCGCCGGTGGCGCCGCGGCGCAGCACGGCGCGACGTCGCCAGCCGTGTCCTTCTGAAATTTGTCTGGAGCAGGGTGGATTTGGCGCGATCACTCTCCACGCAACGCCTAGACCTACGGCCGTGACCACTGTACTATCGATTCGGTGCGTATCGAGGTGAACCCGGCCACGCGACAGGTTCTGATCGACCATCAGCCGGCGCCGCTCGGCGCGCGTGCGTTCGATGTTCTGCTTGCGTTGATCGAACGGCGCGATCGGGTGGTCGCCAAGAATGAATTGCTTGACCTCGTCTGGCCCGGGATTGGTGGTCGAGGAGAACAACCTGCAGGTGCAGGTCTCCGCTCCTCCGCAAGCTGCTTGGCGCGGACGCCATCGCCACTGTCGCCGGACACGGTTATCGCTTTACGCTCGAACCAACGCGTGCCGCTGAGCTCGCCGCCACCGCCGTCGAAAGCGGGCCTCCTCTCCATCATGGTGCTGCCGTTCCAGAATCTCACCGGCGAATCAAGCCAGGCCTACGTCGCCGATGGGCTGACCGCCAGTCTGACGTCGGACCTATCCCGCATTCGGGACGCATTCATCGTCAACGCCGCGACCGCCTTCACCTACAAGGACAAACCGATAACTGCGCAACAGCTTGGCGAAGAGCTCGGTGTGCGTTTCGTGCTGCACGGGGGTGTCCAGCGCAGTGGGACCAAAATTCGTATCAACGCCCAACTCGCCGACGCGACCTCCAACGCGCAACTGTGGTCGGATAGCTTCGAGGGCGACCAGTCCGATCTGTTCGCGTTGCAAGACCGGGTCACCACGCTTGTTGGCAACAGCATCGGGCGCGAGATGGTCATCGTGGCGGCACGTACGAGCGAGACTCGCAAGACCAACGCGACGGTAGCCGACCTGTTGTTACGTGCCAGGGCCTTGAGCTCTGCGGCCTGTGTCGCTGGACAACCTGCAGCAGGTGGAGGACCTGCGCCGCCAGGCGCTGGCGCTCGAGCCGAACAACGCTAAGCGCGATGGTCGGCTTGGCCAATTGCCGTGGCGGCTCAGGTCGGCAATTTCGGTCACCAAATGGATGACAAGGTCAACGAAGACAAGAAATTCGTTGAAGCGCGCGACCTCGCCTTGAAAGCCCAGGAAATCGATCCCGACAATCCCGGCATCTACCCGGCCCCTTGCAGCATATGCGGCGTCATCGTGGTGATTGGGAGGGCGGTCTCCGTGCCGACGAGTCACGACTGTTGCTTGAGCCGAAAAATCCGTATGGCGTACAACGAAGCCTAGCGGTGTACGGCTCTACCTATGCAGGGGAACCCGAAGGTCGATCGACCTTCTGACTCAGGCGATCAATCTGAATCCGAAGCATCCAGACGGACCTATGCTCGGCTGGCATGGGTCGTGCGCATTTCGTGCTCGGCGACAACGATGCTGCGATCGGGTGGTTGCTGAAGTCCCTTGCAGCAAAACCCCGCATTTCGCGCAGACACACGCCTATCTGGCGATGGCATACGTACTCAAGGGAGATGATGTCAAGGCCCGTGCTGCGACCGCAGAAGTACGCCGGTTGGCTCCCACGCTGAACGTTATCGGATGCTTGCACCAGATTCGTCGCAGCCGGCCGCGTACAAGGCGCTCTACGAAAGCAAACTTGCTCCGGCGTGGCGCAAGGCGGGGTTGCCGGAGTAGGCCCGGTTCTCAGAATTCGCCGTGCGCACGCGCCGGAATCGTGCAAAGGTCGATAGCCACGGCTGGCCGAAGCCGACGTCAGAGGTAGATGGGCAATTTTTGTGGGACGCGCGTCAGAGTTGACTGACACATTACGCGGCCGGCCCTTACTCTCGATCGGCGCCGAAGGATGCACGGGGCTGAGAGGGGAACAAAAGTCGGATGCCCCCCAATGCGATTCCGAGGCCAATGCATTGGGCTGCGATGAATCCGGGCGCATCGGAAGGTCGAATGCCGGAGCAGGTGTCCGTTAGCATGCGCGCGATAGTCACGGCTGGGTTTGCGAATGAAGTCGAGGCAGTAAACCAATATGCGGCCGCAATGTATGACCCCACGGCGGCGCCGACGCGGTCCCTCGCAAATCGATCCGAGCCCGCAATCGTAATCACCAGTCCCGCGGTGGCGATTACCTCGCTAAGCCACTGGCCAGGTCCAGTGCGTACGCGGGTGCCGAATTCGAGGATCGGCAGGTCGAACATCGCGTGGGTCAGCCATACCCCGAGAATGGCCCTCGAAATCTGCACCACGACGTACTCGATCGACGATACGAAAGACCGATCACCCCGAAACGCTGTGGCGACCGTAACCAATGGATTTAGGTGCGCTCCTGACACCGGGGCAAGAATCGTTATCAGGACATAGAGGGCAAGGCCGGTCGCCGCCGCGTTGGCCAAGAGTGCCAACGCTTTGTTGCCATCCGATAATTGTTCGCCAGCGATCCCGCTACCGACGACAGCTACCAACAGCGCCGCAGTACCTAGAAATTCAGCCAAAAGCGCGCGATGCTTGCTGCTCATTGCTTGGCGATGCCAGCGGTGCGCTCTTGCAGCGCCGCCCGGTCAAGCTTGTCTAGCGGAAGGCTCAACAGCAACGAGATTCGGCGACGCATGAGCTGGGCGACTTCCCGAATGACTTCCCGCGCTTGTTCAGGGTCGTGCATGAATGCAGCCGGGTCTGGGCGCGCTCCAATGCGCGATCGCAGGCCCGCCTGGCCAGATCGGGCACACCTCGCTCCCGGCGCGATCGCAAACGGTGACGACAAGATCCATTTGGGGCGCGTCCGGAAGCGCGAATTCATCCCACGACTTGCTGCGCGCGCCCTGGGTCGGAACTCCGCTCGCACGAAGATACTCCAGCACCAGCGGATTAACGTTGGCGGACGGAGCGCTACCCGCGGAAAACGCCCGCATGCGATCCCCGCCAAGGTGATTCAGCAATGCCTCGGCGATGATGCTGCGGGCTGAATTTCCAGTGCAGAGAAGCAGCACGTTGTATTTTCGATCGGTCACGGAGGACTATGCGCAACACTTCGAAGTTGCGGCCGCGTTGTGTTGTTCCGTGGCGGAACTACAGCACGCACTCTTGCTGTTCCCGCAAGCTGTGGCTGGGGCGGGCTCCTCCGTTCCCCCGTATACGGGGATGCTGTCCAAAGTATGAAATGCTTCCCAAGGAATACCCTGAGGATCACGCACCCAGTGCTTGTTCCCTCGCGCGTAGCAGCAATTGATATTCTTTTCGTCGCTCACGCTCGGCGCATCTGCCCGCTCGAATTGTTCCCGAACTCCTGCTAACTCTTGGTCTGATTCGACTTGCAACCCGAGATGATTCAGGCCTACCTTCGTGGCGCGCTTTGAAATGGCGAAATTGACGCGTGGGTCGTCAAGCATCCATTTCGCGTAGTCCGGCTTTTCCACGGCCGGGGGCATTCCAAAGAGGTTCGAGTAAAAGCGAATGCTTTCCGAGAGATCGGGTACGCCCAGGTGCACATGGAAGCGCTTCATTTCGTTCTCCTGTTGCGCTGTGAGGTGGAGCGCGCGGCCGGAGCGCATACAGGGCCGCAGGCATCGCTGCGGCTGGCGCGGCAGCAATTTTCAGTCAGGTAGCCAATTAAGTTGTTCATTGCGGATAGGTCGGGCCGATACCAGATGAACCGGCCTTCGCGCGCAACCAAGAGTAGACCCGCATTGACGAGCTCTTTGAGATGGAAGGAGAGCGTCGCGGGGGCCAGCTTCAGCCTGAGCGAAATCGCGCTCGGTGTGAGGCCGTCAGGTGCGTGTTCGATCAATAACCGGAAGATCGACAGGCGCGTTCCTTGCGCCAAGGCGGCCAAGGCAATGACGGTCCTATTTGCTTCATTGGATGGCGCATGCCTGGCTGATTCCATTGATTCCATGTTTCCAATATTATCGAACTGTTAGTCCAATGTCAAGTTGATTCCATCGTCGCGTACCTGGAGCCGACGTAGCTGGCTTGGATTGAGCGAAGGCAGCGCCATCTCTTCGCTTTGAACCCGCACAGCGTGGACTCATCGCCAGGATTCCGGGCGTCCTACAGGCGGGGACGTCGGCGTTCCGGGGCATAAAGTGGTACGATTTTCGGTATGGCGCCTAGATGGAAACGCTGGATCGCGGCTGTCCTCATCGCGTACACCGCGACGACGGCGGTCGCGTCTGCCTGTGCCATTACGTGTGTGATGGGCCAGGCCGCCGTGGCGCCGTCGAGCCATTGCCATCACGAAGGTTCCCCGCCCGCAGGAGCCTGTCCGCTGTCGGAGCTTTGCGGTTTCGCCTTTGCCCCAGCCGTTGCTCCCGATGTGCGGCAAGCCGACATCCTGGTCGCCGCCTACATTCCATTTCCGATCGCCGATATCCTCATCGGAGTCGATCCGGCACCCCCGCTCAAGCCTCCACCGGCTTGAGACTCTTCTCGATGGCGTGAAAGCTTCGAAGTCGCTGCGGCGGCTTCGCTCGCCGCTGTTCGTCGACGATAGGGGTCGGTGTCGGTATGTGCCGGATTGGCAAGGTCGGTTTGCTTGGACTGCTTGCGTGGTCAGCGTCGCTCGTCGCTGCGCCCATGGGCTATGTGGGCAGCACCATGTCCATGGGTGATTTCAGCACGAATTGGCGCGAGTTCTCGGTCAACCGTGCGATCACGCCCAAGGACGCCCTCGGTGGCGACTACACCTACATGCGCTCGGACGACAAGCAGACTACCCGCGAGCTCGTCGAGGCGAACTACACGCGCCTGGTCTATCGCAACAATCTGCCCGACGCACAGGCGAACCTGTGGTTCGTAGTCGGACTCGGGGAGATTCGCGGCACTGGAATCAGCGGCACGGAAGTGTCGGTGACCCCCGGTGTACAAGTCGACTATGAGACCACCCGCGTCTACTTCTCCGCGATGGGGCGGTTGTACCGCGCGACCGGGGTAAACAACGACTACGGCTCGGTGCGTGCCGGTTTCTCGTTCTATGAGGCCGAGTATGACGAGCTGCAGCCATGGTTTGTCGTCGAGGCGCGCCGCATGCATGGGCTCTCCGATGAGACCGAGATCACGCCGATGCTTCGTGTGGTCAGCCGCAATTTCTTTGTCGAGGCCGGCGTCAACAACATGCGCCAGCTTCGATTCAACTTCATGTACGTGTTCTAGGAGATAACCATGAAACGCATTGCTGAACTTGCTTTGATAGGAACACTTCTCGCCTCGGCCCCGGCATTCGCTACCGAGAGCGTATGGGCGCAAGTGAATGGCATGGTGTGCGCGTTCTGCGCTCAGGGAATCGAAGCGAAGCTGCGCACGCTGCCTCAGACGGAAGACGTCTATGTGAATCTTGGGCAGAAGATCGTTGCGGTGCAGATGAAGGAAGGGACGACCATTTCGACCGACACCGTGCGGGAAGTGGTCAAGGACGCCGGCTACGACGTTGCCGCGATCAAGGTTGTTCCGAAGACGATGGCGCAGATCAAGGCGGAGACCCGCAAGAAATGAGCGAAATTCCGGGAGCGCTGCGGCAGGCAAGGTTCGCTGGCGGTGTCAGCCTCCTGACCAGTGCAGGTACGCTGGTCTGTTGCACGATCCCGGCGCTGCTCGTGGCCATGGGAGCGGGGGCCGCGCTTGCCTCTGCGGTCTCCGCGTTCCCGGCGCTGGTCTGGCTGTCGGAGTACAAAGGCGTAGTGTTCGGGGCGGCGGGGGCGATGCTGGTTGTTGCCGGCGCCATGCAGTGGCGCGCACGATCGGCGCCCTGTCCTGCCGACCCAGTACTTGCGGACACGTGCCTTCGCACGCGGCGGATTTCTCGCCGTGTTTACGCTATCTCCGTCCTAACGTTTGGAGTGGGCGCGTTTTTCGCCTTTGCGCTGCCTTACCTTCTCTAGTCGGATGTTTCTCGAACGACCGAATCCACAGCATCCTCGGACGAGAATCAGGCGATCCTGGGTCTCCTGGTCGTCGATCGGCGCTTTACGAAGGGATTTCGCGAGGAAGTGCGCGTGGCGGTGGTCTGCCGAGCTTTTCGTCACAGATTACAAAACATCAGCTCGAACTCGATGTCGCCATCGTAGACCGCGCCGCGGTCCATGCCCGCGATCTCGAGGAAGCGGATGTTGAGCGCGTACTTGTTCGCGCTGATCTCCGGAACACACGGCACGTCCATCGCCAGGGTCAGGCGCATGAGTTGCGCGACCTTCGCGGTCGTGAGCATGAGCTGGAACACGCCGTGATAGGCGGTGTGCTTGCTCGCCTTGCCGTTCTCGCGCAGCAACCGCAGGATGATCGACAGGCCGGAGTGGATCGGCAGCAGCGGCTCGATCCACGCCTGAAGGTCGCGCTGCCGTGCCGCGGGCGCGTGGTGCAGCCAGTAGTGGTACGCCGGAAGGTCGAACTCGCAGACGCCGCCGGGAATGCCGGTCCGCTGCTTGATCGCCATCAGCCACTCGTTTTCGCGCAGATGCGCGCCGACCTTGCCGGTCTGCGCCAGCAGCCTGCGCGTTGACATCGTCGATCTCGGCGAGCAGCGCGGTGAGCGTCGCGCGGTCGATCGCGGGATTGTCCTTGAGCGGTGCGAGCATCTGCCGCTGCCGCTCGAGCTCCTGCAGTATGTCGGTCTTCAGGTCGGCGCGGGCGGCGACGTCGGATATCTCGAACAGCGCCAGCAATGCCGAGTGATGCGCCGCCGGCGCTTCCGCGGCCGTGAAAAAAAGCGCGCGCGCGTAGAGATCTTCCAGCCGCATCAGCGTGCGGATGCGCTCGTTCAGCGGATGCTCGTAACGGATCACGCGTCCGGCCTACGTTCGAAGATGCGACATTCTGCACCATGTCGCGCGCCGCAGGCGGGATTGCGTGGCGCAGCGGATTCACGATGCCCCAGCCCGAGGCGAGCGTCCGCCGGCAAGCTCGCGGTAGACGCGATCGAGCCTCGCCACCTGCGGCGCGATCGCCGATACCGGCCCCGCGTTGTCGATGACATCATCGGCGCGTGCGAGCCGGCTGGGACGATCGACCTGCGTCGCCATGATGGCGCGGACTTCCGTCTCGGTCATCGCGCTGCGCGCCATGACGCGACGAATCTGCTCGGCCTCCGGGCAATCGACGACGAGCACGCGACCGATGACGGGGAGCAGGCCGCCGCGCTCGAGCAGCAGCGGCACGACGGCGATTCCGTACGTGCCTTTCCATGCCGCGATGCGCGGTGCGCGCCTGCTGCAGGATGAGCGGATGCAGGATCGCTTCGAGACGGCGGCGCTGCTCGCGGTCCGCGAACACGCGCCGTCGCAACGCGGCGCGGTCGAGCTCGCCGGAAGCAAGCAGGATTTCTTCCCCGAACGCGCTACGGATCGCGGTTAGACCTGGAGTGCCGACGGCGGTCGACTCGTGTGCCAACGCATCCGCGTCGACGATCTCGACCCCGAGGCGCGCGAATGCGGCCGACGACTTCGCTCTTGCCGCTGCCGATGCCGCCGGTAAGGCCGACGACCAGTGTCATGTCAGCCGCGAGTCGGCGAGCAAGCGGCGCTCATCTCTCGCGTCCGGTCAGATTCCGGGAAGGTACAGCGCGAGCAGCGGCTTGCCGAAGAACAGCGCGATCACGCCGGCAATGGCGAGATACGGCCCGAAAGCCAGCGGCACCTGGTGATCACGGCCCTTGAACGCGACCAGCGAGATCCCGATCGCCGCGCCGACCACCGACGACATGCAGGATGATCAGCGGCAGCGCCTGCCAGCCCAGCCACGCGCCGAGCGCGGCGAGGAGCTTGAAGTCGCCGTAGCCCATGCCTTCCTTGCCGCGGATGATCTTGAACAGCCAGTACACCGCCCACAGCACGAGATAGCCCGCGATGGCGCCGATGATCGCGTCACGAAGACTGACGCCTGGCACCGCGCCGAGCACGTTGGCAAGCAGTCCCGCCCACAGCAGCGGCAGCGTGAGGTTGTCGGGCAGCAGTTGCGTGTCGAAGTCGATGAAGGTCAACGCGATCAGGATCCACAGCATCACGCACGCGGCCAGGCCCGCGGAGTTCGCGCCGAAGCGCACGATCGCGCCGACGGTCAATATCGCGGTGAGCACCTCGACCAGGGGATAGCGAGCCGAGATCGGCGCCTTGCAGCCCGCGCACTTGCCGCCCAGCATCAGGTAGCTCAGCACCGGAATATTCTCGACGGCGCGTATCGGCCGTTCGCACGACGGGCACGCGGAGCGCGGCACCACCAGGTTGTAGGTGGGCTCCTCGGCGGGCGTGCCACCGGCGAGCTCGGCGCATTCGGCGCGCCAACCGCGCTCCAGCATCTTCGGCAGCCGGTGGATCACGACGTTGAGGAAACTGCCGATGCAAAGCCCCACGAGTGTCGCGAGAGCCAGCATGGGAAGGGCGGCGAGCGTCATCGTCGGCGCAGGGAATGTGCGCCCGCCGACTCACCGGGCAGGGAGCCGGCGCCGCCGCGCGCGCGATTGCGCGAGCCGCGGCGACGCCGTGGATGCTGCGCGCTCAGACGACCTGGCCGAGCTTGAAGATCGGAAGGTACATCGCGACCACCAGGCCGCCGATCACCACGCCCAGGAACACGATGATGATCGGCTCGAGCAGGCTCGACAGCGCGGCGACGGCGTCGTCGACCTCGCGCTCGTAGAAATCGGCGACTTTCGACAGCATGCCGTCGAGCGAGCCGGATTCCTCGCCGATCTGCGTCATCTGCGTGACCATGCTCGGGAAGATGCCGGTGTTGTGCATCGCGTTGGTCAGGCTCGTGCCGGTGCTGACATCGGTCTGGATCTTGCGCGTCCCGGCGATGTACACCGCGTTGCCGGACGCTCCGGCCACCGCGTCGAGCGACTCGACCAGCGGCACGCCGGCGGCGAACATCGTCGCCAGCGTCCGCGTCCAGCGCGCGATCGTCGCCTTCTCCAGGATCGGCCCGATCACCGGGATCCTGAGCGAGATGCGGTCGACCGCGAAGCGGAAGGTCTGCGATCGCCTTCGCATCGTGAAGAACGTCGTGATCAGGCCGGCGATGATCGCGGCCATGAGCCACCAGTACGAGACGAAGAAGTCCGAGATGCTCATCACGATCAGCGTCGGCGCCGGCAGGTTGGCGCCGAAGCTCGTGAACACCTGCTTGAACGCCGGAATCACCCAGATCATGATGACCCAGACCACCACGATCGCGACCACGATGACCGAGATCGGGTAGAACAGCGCCGACTTGATCTTGCTCTTGATGGCGAGGATCTTTTCCTTGTACGTGGCCAGGCGCTCGAGGATGCCGTCGAGCATACCGGCGGTCTCGCCGGCGTTCACCAGGTTGCAGTACAGCGCGTCGAAATGCTTCGGATGCTCGCGGAACGCCTGCGACAGGCTCGAGCCGGCCTCGACGCGTCCCTTGATGTCCATCATCAGCCGCGCGAAGCGCGCGTTCTTCTGCCCGCGGGCGACGATCTCGAATGCCTGCAGCAGCGGCACGCCGGCCTTGAGCATGGTCGCCAGCTGGCGGGTGAAGAACGTGATGTCCTTCTCGTTGATGCTCTTGCCGCCGCGGAAGGTCTGGCGGCGCAGCTTGACGATGCGGATGCCCTGGCGCCGCAGGTTGGTGGTGACGACCGTTTCCGACGCGGCCTTCATTTCGCCGCGTACGTTGCGGTTGTTGCGGTCGAAGCCTTCCCACAGGTACGTGTATTCCTTGACGTCCTTGCGCGGAACGCGTCGTGCTGCTGCGCTGGTTGCGGTGGCCATGGTGCCTTCCGTTGCGTTACGTGATCCTGGGGAGCGCGGGTGCCGTGCTACTCGTTGGTGACCGCCTCGATTTCCTCGAGCGAGGTCGTGCCCTGCTTGACCTTGAGCAAGCCGGACTGGCGCAGATTGCGCACGCCTTCCTTCCTCGCCTGGGCTGCAATATCAAGAACCGTGCCATTTCGCATGATTATCTGGCGCATCTCGTCGCTGATGGGCATGACCTCGTAGATGCCCATGCGGCCCTTGTAGCCGGTATCGAGGCAGGCTTCGCAGCCGATGGGTCCGTAGGCCTGCCAGGTCCCGTCAAGGTCCACCTCGGCGAAGCCCGCCTGCAGCAAGGCTTCCGGAGGGATGTCCTCGGCCTTCTTGCATTTTGGGCAAAGCTTGCGGCACAGACGCTGGGCGGTGATCAGGATCACGCTGGAGGCGATGTTGAACGCCGGCACGCCCATGTTGGACAGGCGCATCAGCGTCGCCGGGGCGTCGTTGGTGTGCAGCGTGGAGAGCACGAGGTGGCCGGTTTGCGCCGCCTTGATCGAAATATCGGCGGTTTCCAGGTCGCGGATCTCGCCCACCATGATGATGTCCGGATCCTGGCGCAGGAACGCGCGCAGCGAGTTGGCGAAGTTCAGGCCCGCCTTTTCGTTGACGTTGACCTGGTTCACGCCGGGAAGCTGGATTTCCGCCGGATCCTCCGCGGTCGAGATGTTGATGCCCGGCTGGTTAAGGAGGTTGAGACAGGTGTAGAGCGACACGGTCTTGCCGCTGCCGGTGGGTCCGGTCACCAGGATCATGCCGTACGGGCGCTCGATGGCGGAGAGCAGCATGCGCTGCTGGTCGGGCTCGTAGCCCAGCGCCTCGATGCCGAGCTTCACGCCAGCCGAGTCGAGGATACGCAGCACGATCTTCTCCCCGTAGAGCGTGGGCAGCGTGCTGACGCGAAAGTCGATCGAGCGGCTCTTCGAAAGGACCAGCTTCATCCGCCCGTCCTGCGGCACGCGCTTTTCCGAGATGTCGAGCTTGGAAATGACCTTGATTCGCGACGCCATCTTGTCCTTGATGGCGAGCGGCGGCTGCGCGACTTCCTTCAGGATGCCGTCGAGCCGGTAGCGGATGCGGTAGAACTTCTCGTACGGCTCGAAGTGGATGTCCGAGACACCGGCGGCGATTGCATCGAGCAGGATCTTCTGGATGTACTTGACGACCGGCGCGTCCTCGACCTCGGAGCTCTCCTCCTCGCTCGCAACGCCGTCGCCGGCGGCGAGATCGACTTCGAGGTCGTTGTCGCTGACCAGGTCCTTGAGCGACTGGCCCATGGTCTCGACGACCTTGGCGATCGCCTGGCCCAGCTTGTCGTCCTCGACCACGACCGGATCGACCACGAGGTTGGTCTTGAACCGGACCTCGTCGAGCGCCTGCAGGTTCGCCGGGTCGGACACGGCGACGAACAGGCGGTTGCCGCGCTTGTGCAGCGGAAGCACGCGCCGGATGGCCGCGATCCTCGGATCGACCAGCTCCTTGTTGATCAGGTCGAAGTCGAATCCGGTGAGGTCGAACAGCGGCGCGCCGAAAGCGCGCGAGGCGAAGATCGCGACCTGCGCCGACGACATTTTCTTGCTGACCAGGATCTGCTCGACGAAGCCGATATTCGACGCCGTCGCTTGCCCCTGAAGGGTGTCGGCGTCGTATTCGGTCAGCAGTCCGTGCTGCACCATCGCTCGCGCGAGTCCGCTGATGGTGCGCGTTGCGGCGGTCGTTGCCATGCGGGTGCGGGCGAGGCTTCGGGAAGAGTTGAGGGGGTTATTCCACGTGCATATAAATTAGCTTATCGATGATGCCTGCTCGCCTGTGCTTTGTAAAGCCGGCCCCCCCGTGCGCCCCACGGGTGGAAGCAGCTTGACGACCTTCACCGCGCGGTCCTGGACCTGCAGGATTTCGACGCCTTGACCTTCCAAAGTGAAACTCATTCCGGCGTCGGGGATTTCGCCCAGCTTCTCGACGATCAGCCCGGACAGCGTCTTCGGTCCCTCGAGGGGGAATGCGGTTCCCAGCTTGCGGTTGAGCGTGCGCAGCGGTGTCATGCCGTCGACGAGCACGCTGCCGTCGGCGGCACGCTGGAAGACCTCGGCGCCGCCCGGGCCCGGGGTGGCGAATTCGCCGACGATTTCCTCGAGAATATCGCCAAGCGTCACCAAACCCTGTAGTTCACCATATTCGTCCACTACAAGTCCGAGCCGCTGACGGTCGGTCTGGAACTGGTGCAGCTGAGTGAGCAGCGGCGTGCCGGCCGGGACGAAGTACGGCTTGCGCACGATGGCCCGCAGGTGCTCGCCGTCGAGCTCGCCCGCCTGCTGGAGGCGCAGCACCTGCTTCAGGTGAATCGTGCCCGCGATCGTGTCCATGCCGCCGTCGTACACCGGCACCTGGGTGTGATAGCTGGTGACCAGCTGCTGCGCGAGGACCGCAGGCTTGGCGGCGAGATCGATGCCCTCGATGTGGTTTCTCGGCGTCATCACGTCGTCGACGGTGATGGTCTCCAGATCGAAGAGATTGGACAGCAGCGCCCGGTGCTTGCCTCGAAAGTAGTGGCCCTCGAGGACGAGGCTGCGAATTTCCTCCTGCGAAAGCACGGTCTCCACCGCCGCGGAGGGCTGCAGGCGCACGAGCTTGAGCAGGCCCTGCACGAACAGGTTGACGAACCACACCACCGGCGTCGCGACGCGCAGCATCGGCGCGAGCATGTAGCTGACGATCGGAGCGAGCGTGTCGGCGTGCGCCGCGCCGACCACCTTCGGAGTGATCTCGGAAAAGACCAGCAGCGCGAACGAGATCGCCACCGTCCCCAGCCCAAGCGCGAGCTCGCCTTCGCCGAACAGGCGCTTGGTGATGACCGCGGTCAGCGTCGCCGCACCGGCGGCGACCAGGGTGTTGCCGAGCAGGATGACGCCGAGCAGCTTGTCGGTCTCGGCGAGCAGTGCGACGGCGAGCTTGGCGCCGCGCACGCCCTGCTTGGCGCGGTGACGCAGGCGATAGCGGTTGACCGCCATCATCGAGGTCTCCGCGATGGAAAAGAACGCGGCCAGAACCAGCAGGATCGCGAGCGCGATCAGGAGGGTGCGAAGGGGGATGCTGTCCAAACGGCGGTGTGGGAAGTTACGGAAGCCGGATCGAGTATTTGGCGCGCGCCGGGTACTGTCAAGGCGGCACGGTGTGCAGCGTGGCGGCGCGCTTCAGGCACCCAGCGTCGTCTCGGGGAGCAGCTTGGTGCCGAAGTAGGCGAGCAGCAGCAGCGCGCTGCCGGCAAGGATCCAGTTGAGCGCGATGCGCCCGCGCCACCCGTAGCGCCGTCGGCCGTAGAGCAGCGCGCCGAACACCAGCCAGCTCAGGACCGAGAACACGATCTTGTTGCTGTAGCTCGCCGGCTTGCCGAAGAGCTGCTCGGAGAAGAAAACGCCGGAGAGCAGCGTGAGCGTCAGCAGCACGTAGCCCGCGCCGAGCAGACGGAACAGGAAGCGCTCGAGCGTGAGCAGCGGCGGCATCGCGCTTCCTGGCTCCGGCAGGCCGCGATGCAGCCTGCGCTCGAGCCCGGTGAGCACCAGCGCCTGCAGCGCGGCGACGATGAGCAGCGCGTAGGCCACGAACGCGACGCCGATGTGCAGTGCCGCCCAGGGCTGGCTCGCGACGGACAAGTGGTGCGCCGGCGGAAGCAGCGCCGGCAGGCCGGCGCCAACCGCCGCGACGGGAAACGCGATCGTCGCCACGCCGGGAAGCGCGCGCGAGCGCGTGCCGAGCCACGCGACGATGGCGATGATCCATTCGACGGCGGACAGCGCGTTGGCGAGACTCAGGTCCAGCCCGTCCGGAGCGAACAGCGTGTTGGCGAGCAGCGCGGCGTGGCCGGCGATGGCCACCGGGGGCAGCCACGTGGCACCGGCGGCGAACGACGCGGCATCGGCCGTTCCGGGCATCGTCAAGCGCCGCCATTCGATCCATGCCGCGAGCACGTAGGCCGCGGCGACCGGCACGTAGAGTAGAATCATCGGCGCGTTCATTGCTGCGTGGCGAGTTTACACCACGCGCCCGATCGCCCCATTCGCCAGTTCGCATCGGCCCGGGCGCATCGGCAAGTCAATATTTGGATCGAATCCCATGCTCGACAACCTCACTCAGCGGCTTGGCCGCGTGGTCAAGACGCTGCGCGGCGAAGCGCGGCTGACCGAAGCCAACATCGACAGCGCGCTGCGCGAGGTGCGCATGGCGTTGCTCGAAGCCGACGTCGCGTTGCCGGTGGTCAAGGACTTCATCGCCGCGGTGCGCGCCAAGGCGATCGGCCAGGAGGTCGTCGGCTCGCTCACCCCGGGCCAGGCGTTGATCGGCGTGGTGCAGCGCGAGCTCGCCGCGCTCATGGGTGGCGCCGCGGCGCCGCTCAACCTCGCCACCACGCCGCCGGCGGTGATCCTGCTCGCGGGCCTGCAGGGCGCGGGCAAGACGACCAGCGCCGCCAAGCTCGCCCGCATCCTTCGCGATCAGCAGAAAAAAAAGGTGCTGCTGGTGAGCTGCGACGTCTACCGCCCCGCGGCGATCGCGCAGCTGCAGACGCTCGCCGCGCAGGTCGGCGCCGAGTTCTTCCCATCCGACGCGAGTCAGCGACCGCTCGACATCGCCGCGGCCGCGCTCGACTGGGCGCGCAAGCACTACATGGACGTCGTCATCGTCGACACCGCCGGGCGCCTCGCCATCGACGACGCGATGATGCGCGAGATCGCACAGCTGCATGCGTCGACGCGACCCATCGAGACGTTGTTCGTCGTCGATGCAATGCAGGGACAGGATGCGGTGAACACCGCGAAGGCGTTTGCGCAGGCGCTGCCGCTCACCGGCGTCGTGCTGACCAAGCTCGACGGCGACGCACGCGGCGGCGCGGCGCTGTCGGTGCGCACCGTCACCGGCGCGCCGATCCGCTTCGCGGGCATTTCGGAAAAGATCGATGGCCTCGAGCTTTTCCATCCCGACCGCATGGCATCGCGCATCCTGGGCATGGGCGACGTGATGTCGCTCATCGAGGAGGCGCACAAGCAGGTCGACGTCGAGGAAGCGCAGAAGCTCGCCCGCAAGGTGAAGTCCGGAAAAGGCTTCGATCTGGCGGATTTCAAGGCACAGATCGGGCAGATGCGAAAAATGGGCGGCATGCAGGGGCTGCTCGACAAGCTGCCCGGTGAGCTGGCGCGCGCCGCGCAGAGCTCGCAGGTCGACGACCGGCAGATTCGGCGGCTGGAGGGCATCATCGATTCGATGACGCCGCAGGAGCGCGCCAAGCCGGAAATCCTGAAGGCATCGCGCAAGCGGCGCATCGCCGTGGGTGCCGGCGTGAGCGTACAGGAGGTCAACCGGCTGCTGGCTCAGTTCGAGCAGACCCAGAAGATGATGAAAATGGTGGCGCGCGGCGGCATGCAGAAGATGCTGCGCGGGCTCAAAGGCTCGTTCCCGGGGCTGCGCTAGGCCGAAAGGCCGTGCGCGGCGGTTGCAAGGCCACGCATTTTCATCGTATAATCAACGTCTTTTTTCCGATTTACCGGGGCATCAACATGGTTGTCATCCGACTCGCCAGAGGCGGCGCCAAGAAGCGTCCGTTTTTCAACGTCGTCGTCGCAGACTCGCGCAATCGTCGCGACGGTCGCTTCATCGAGCGCGTCGGCTTTTACAATCCGATCGCCGCCGAAAGCGAGGAGTCGCTGCGCCTGTCGCTCGATCGCATCGACCACTGGAAGCACAGGGGCGCCAAGCTCTCCGATACGGTGGCTGGCCTGGTCAAGCGCGCGGCGCAGAGCAAGCCGGCCGCGCCCGCGACCGCGGCCTGAAGCCGGCGCCGCCCGGGGCGGCGATTCAGACCATGCGGCAGGAGGCCGCGGCAAGCGACGACATCGTCGTCATGGGGCGGATCCAGGGACCCTACGGCATCAAGGGCTCGCTCAAGGCGCGTGCTTTTACGGAAACGCCCGAAGCGCTCCTCGACTACCCAAACTGGTGGCTCGAGGGACGCGACGGGACGTGGCACGAGCAAAAGGTGATTTCGGCACGATTGCATTCCGACAGCATCGTGGTCGACATCGAAGGATTGGCCGACCGCGAAACGGCGGCGGCGTGGCGCGGAGCGCTGATCGGAGTGCCGCGCTCGAAGTTGCCGAAGCTTCGTCGCGGCGAGTTCTACTGGGCCGACCTGGTAGGGTTCACCGTGGAGAATCGCGCTGGCGAAAAGCTCGGATCGGTGCGAGGTGTGCTCGAAAGCTCGGCGCATCCGGTGTTGCAGGTCGAAGGCGAGGACGGGCGAGAGCGCATGATCCCGGTAGTCGCGGCGTACGTCGATTCGATCGACGCCGCGAACCAGCGCATCGTCGTCGACTGGGGACTGGACTACTGAGGTGGCCGGCAACTGAGGGCAACTGAGGGCAACTGAGGCGCGGCAACGCGCGGATGCAGGCGAATCGGGTCATGCGAATCGAAGTCGTGACGCTGTTTCCTGAGATGGTGCAGGCTGCGGCGAGCTACGGTGTGACGGGGCGCGCGCTGGAGCGGGGATTGTGGACGCTGGAATGCCGTAATCCGCGTGACTATGCGAGCGACGCTTATCGCAGCGTCGACGATCGGCCGTACGGCGGCGGACCGGGAATGGTGATGCTCGCCGAACCGCTGGTGCGCGCCATCGGCGCGGCGCGCGAGGCGATGAAGGCGAAAGGCGTCGCGGCGGCGCAGGTGATCTGCCTCACGCCGCAAGGCGAGCCGCTCGATCACGCGCGCGTGATGTCGCTGGCGGCGTGCGAAGGCTTGATCCTGGTGGCGGGACGCTACGAGGCGATCGACGAGCGCGTGCTGGAGCGCGAGGTGGACCTGGAAGTCGCGGTGGGGGATTTCGTGGTGTCGGGGGGCGAGCTGCCGGCGCTGATGCTGGTAGACGCGGTGGTTCGGCAGTTGCCGGGCGTGCTCAACGATGCGCGCTCCAGCGTCGAGGAGTCGTTCGTGGGAGGCGTGCTGGACTGCCCGCATTACACGCGACCCGAGCGATTCGCCGGTGCGGCGGTGCCTCCGGTGCTGCTTTCGGGCGACCACGCCGCGATTGCGCGCTGGCGGCGCAAGCAGGCGCTGGGCAGGACATGGTTGCGGCGGCCACAGCTTTTGGCCGGACACGCGATGAGCGACGAGGAAACGAAGCTGCTCGACGAATTCCGTGACGAGCGGCGCGAGGCGGCAGGCAGGCGGTAAGCAGCACGTTTGGCAGTACGCAATGCGTTGGGAAGGGAAGCAGCCGGCGCGGCCTTGAAAGGCGTGTCGAAAAATAAACCGCGAGCAACAGGCGATCACGCCTGCTCTGCGCGCAAGGCCACGGGCCATGGACGAAAGGGCAATGCAATGAACATCATCGAGACGCTGGAAAAGGAAGAGATCGAACGGTTGGCGAAAAAGCTTCCCGTGTTCGCTCCGGGAGACACCGTCATCGTCAACGTCAGCGTGGTCGAGGGCGAGCGCAAGCGCGTGCAGGCCTTCGAGGGCGTCGTGATCGCCAAGCGCAATCGCGGGCTCAACTCGTCGTTCGTCGTGCGCAAGATCTCCAGCGGCGAAGGCGTCGAGCGCACTTTCCAGACCTATTCGCCGCTGATCGCCAGCATCGAGGTCAAGCGCAAGGGCGACGTGCGGCGCGCCAAGCTCTACTACCTGCGCGAGCGCTCGGGCAAGTCGGCGCGGATTCGCGAAAAGCTCGCTCACCACGAGGTCAAGAAGGACGCCTAGGGCGGGCAGCGCCAAGGATCGGAAAAGCGGCCTGCGGGCCGCTTTTTTTTGGGCCTTGCCCGCCCGGTGCGCCGCTCGCGTGCCGAACGGCTGCTTTCGCGAGCCGCGGTGGTGACGTACAACGGCACCGTCTGCCGCTGTGCGCCAGCGTCAAGCTGTGGATTTGGCCCCAAAGCGCGCCGGCTTGCATTGGGGCGGTATTTACCCGAATATTCCAAATCGGTATTTCATTGGTTTTTGGCCCGGGATCTGGGGCATGAAGGCAACGCTGTACGAAGCGCTGGGCGTCCCTCAGGGCGCCTCCGAGGAGGAGGTGCGGGCGGCGCTTCGCCGTTTGATCCGAAAATACTACGCAAAAACGCGCGATGGACAGGGCAATGTGGAAGAAGCCCTTCGCTTCATCAATCATGCCAGTCGCATACTGAGCGATCCCAACCAGAGGCAGCACTACGACCAGGAACTCGCGGTCACGACCGAGGCGAACACCGAGCAGCGCATCGCGCACTTCGTGAGCAACGTCGCGGCAACCGCGCAGGACACCGGCTCGCATGAGGACGTGATCGACGTCGACGACGAGAAGGCGCTGACGCTCCCCGACGCATCCGCGGACAAGCATCTCCATCATCCCGGCCTGACCGAGCGCGTCGCGTCTTTCGGACGCTCGACGATGGGACAAGTGGCGTTGTGCGTGCTGTTCGGCGCGTTCATCGCGGCGGCGATCGTGTTCGTCACGCCGACCGACGCGATTCCCGTCGCGAAGCATGTGCTGGTGTTGCTGACGCTGACCCTGCTGGTGCTTTCGCTGGTGTACGGCATCGTGCACGGAGTCGCATGGGCCCGGCGCCGGCGCGTCGCCCCCGAGCCGGCGCTGATTCCGCAGACCGATCTCGCGATCCTCAACTGGCGCCGCGAAAAGAGCGTGTTCCTCGGCACCGATACGCCGCAGGAGGACGCGAGCTGGATTTTCCAATTGCGCATGGCCGAGCTGGAACGTGCCAAGGCCGGCCGCACCAGCGAGCCGCGGCCCGCCAACCGGCTCGCGGCGCGACTTTTCGACTACGCGATCTGGGGACTGGTGCTGGCGCTGCTGCTGTCGGCGATGCACGGCGCCGGCGCGGTGAGCGACGACACGGCGTTCTGGATCGGGCATCCGCTGTTCGCTCCCGTGATCATCACGTTGAGCTGGATCCCCATCGAGGCGCTGCTCATAGCGAGCTTGCAGCAGACGCCGGGCAAGTGGCTGTTCGGGGTGTATTTGCAGTTCTCGATCAGCGACGCCTACGCGCGCCGTGACGTGCGCGCGCAGTTCCGGCGCGCACTGCGCCGCGCATTTCGCGTCTGGTGGGAAGGCGTTGCGTGCGGATTTCCGCTGCTCGCTCCGATACTCATCGCCGTCGCCTACGAGAAGATCGCGCAGAACGGAGAAACCGACTGGGATTTCGCCGAGGACTGCCTGGTCACGCACAGCCCGCCGGGCGTGCTCAACCTGCTCACCGGCGGCGTGGGGCTCGCGGCCATGCTCTGGCTCTACGGCGTGGCATGGCACGAGCCGATGACCGACTCGATCGCCGCCGCGCGAACCGCGGTCGTGGCCTGGATTCCATCGCCGCCGGCGCTGTTCCCGCGCGGATTCCAGGGCGAGGTCGGCAAGATCAGCTCGATCGAGCGAAGCATCGCCGCGGTCGGTGTCGCCGCCGACGCAGGCGTTCACGGCGTCTGTCAACGATCCCGACACCGCCGCGCTGTTCGCCGATCGGCAAGCGCGCCTCGCGCTGTTGCGCGGCGAAGGCCCGCGCATGCTGCGCGCCGGCAACTGGAAGCGCGCCGCCGAGCTGTGTCACGCATGGTCCGAGCTGGAGTTCTGGAACGCGGAGCCCTGGCGCTGCCTCGGCTACGCGCTGCAGGCGCAGGGCCTGCATCAGGAAGCGATCAACGCCTTCCGCAAGGCAGGGCAGTACGATCCGCTGGACCGCACGCTCGATTCTGCGATCGACAAGAGCCAGCGCGGCATCGTCGCCGACTTTCTCAACCGCTATCGTCGCTGAGCGCGGCGCGGGTTCGTTGCCCCGGGCAGTTATTCCCCGGTTGCGGCGGGAGCGGCATTCGCCTGCGCGGCGATCTCGCTTTTCACCTGTTCCATGTCCAGCTCGCGCGCGGCGTTGAGCACCTGATCGAGCGCGCTGGCGGGCAGCGCGCCGGCTTCCGCAAACACGATGATGTTGTTGCGAAAGACCATCAGCGTGGGAATCGAGCGGATATTGAAGTGCGCGCCGATACCCTGCTGCGCTTCGGTGTCGACCTTGGCGAACAGGACGTCGGGATGCTTTGCCGCGGCTGCCGCGAACGTCGGCGCGAAGGCGCGGCAGGGCGCGCACCACGGAGCCCAGAAGTCGATCACGGCGAACGGATGATCGTTGATCGAGGCGGCGAAATTCTCCTCGGTCAGCTCGAGGATGCGCGGAGCGTCCGCGGTCATGGTCGTGTGTCCGCGAGGCCGCGCTACTTGCGGCGCAGCAGGAAGACGAACGCGCCGTCCTGCTCGGACTGCCCGACGAGCTGGTTGCCCGTCTGCCGCGCGAAAGCCTCGAAATCGCGCACCGACGCCGGATCGGTCGCCATGATGCGCACGACCTGCCCGCTCGACATGTCGTTCAATGCCTTCTTGGTGCGCAGGATCGGCAGCGGGCAGTTCAGTCCGCGGGCGTCGATTTCGCGGTCGACCTGGATGACGGAATCCATCGTGCTCCTTTTTTCGAAGCGGGATTATAGCAGCGCGGCGCACCGCGCTGCGCTAGCCGCCTTCGCGGATCCTGCGCACGAGCTCGCTCGTCGAGCGGCCCTGGAGCAGAGGGATCGCCTCGAATCGCCCTCCCCAGGCGATGACCTCGGCGGCGCCCACGGTCGTGCCGACGGTATAGTCGCCGCCCTTGACGATGATGTCGGGCCGGCATTCGAGCACGAGCGCGAGCGGCGTGTCCTCGTCGAAGCCCACCGCGAGATCGACCGACGCGAGCGCCGCGATGACGGCGACGCGATCGTCGAACGAATTGAGCGGGCGCTGCGGTCCCTTGGCGAGACGCTTTGCCGATGCGTCCGAGTTCACGCCGACCAGCAGTGCGGCGCCGAGCGCGCGAGCCCGGTCCAGGTACGTGACATGGCCGCGGTGGACGATGTCGAACACGCCGTTGGTGAACACCAGCGGCCTGCGCAAGCGGGTGAGTCGCTGCTGCAGGTCCTGCCGCGATGCGATCCTCGCGGCGAATGCCGGCGCCGGGCGCGCGGACATCAGCTCACGTACTCGAACACCTTGACGACGCGCTGCACGCCGCTGGTCGTGCGTGCGATCTCGGTGGCGTCGTCGCCCTCGACCCGGCGCACGACACCCATCAGGTAGACCGTTCCGTTCTCGGTGACCACCTTCACGACATTGATCTGGAACTTTGCGGCCTCGACGAAGCGCGCCTTCACTTTCGAGGTGATGAGCGAGTCGTTGCTTCGCGTCGAGATATTCGTGACAGGCCCGACCACCAGCTCGTTCTGAATGCCGCGCACCTTGGGCGTGGCCCGCGCCATCCTCGCGATGTCGTCCTTGGCCGACTCCGAGGGGACTTCCCCGGTGAGCAGGACGAGACCGTTGTAGCTGGTCACGTTGACGTGGTAATCGTTCTTGTGATCACTGGTGATGGTGAACGATATCTTGTCTTCGATCACCTCGTCGTCGACTTGCGCGCCGGTGGAGCGGCGGTCGGTGGCGACCGCGGCGCCGCCGGCGACGGCGCCACCGATCAGTAGCGGCACGCACGCGCTCAGCGACAGCACGAGGGCAGCTCGCGATCGACGCCGCGACGCCGGCGCGAATGGCCAGTGCCAGCGTCATGCCTCGTCTCCGAGCAGACTCTGGTCGATGGCGTCGCATAGACAATGGATGCTGAGCAAGTGGACCTCCTGGATGCGTGTCGTCGTGGAATGCGGTACGCAGATGTGGACATCGTCCGCGGTCAGGAGTTCGGTCATGCGCCCGCCGCCCTTGCCGGTGAGTCCCACCACGCGCATCTCGCGCTCGTGCGCCGCCGCGATGGCGGCGACGACGTTCGCCGAGCTTCCGGACGTCGAGATGGCGAGCAGCACATCGCCGGCGCGCCCCAGCGCGCGCACCTGTTTGGCGAAGACCTGCGAGAAATCGTAGTCGTTGGCCACGGCGGTGAGGATCGAAGTGTCGGTGGTGAGCGCCACCGCGGGGAGCTCGGGGCGCTCGCGCTCGAAGCGTCCGACCATCTCCGCGGCGAAGTGCTGCGCGTCGGCGGCCGAGCCGCCGTTGCCGCAGGCGAGCAGCTTGCCGTCTGCGAGCAGGCATCCGGTCATCAACGACGCGGCGCGCGCGATCAGCGGCGCGAGCGTGTCGACCGCGGCGAGCTTGAGCTCGGCACTCTCGGCGAAGTGGGCGCGGATGCGTTGCGTTTCCATGGGAAGCAGGTGGCGAGCAAGCGTTGCAGGCGCGATTGTAGCAACTTCCGAGGGGCGCCTTCGCGCGCCGCCGCACGGAGACGGCGAATCGCGTCAGGGTCAGATGGCGATGTCCTCGAGCCATTCGATGCGCGCGGGGTCGAGCGCGTCGAGCAGGATGGCGTCGAAGCGGCAGGGCGGCTCGTCGTTGAGTGTGGACAGGTAGTGACGGGCGGCGCGGCTCATGCGCAGCCGCTTCGCCGCGCCGATGCTGGCGGCGGCACCGCCGAAGGCGGCGCTGCCGCGCAGGCGGACCTCGACGAAGACGAGGGTGTCGCCGTGCGCGGGCGATGAGGTCGATCTCGCCCAGGCGGCAGCGGTAGTTGCGAACCATGATCGCGAGTCCGCGCGAGCGCAGGAACTCCGCGGCCAGCGCCTCGGCGGCCGCGCCGCGCTGCGCGCGGTTCATCGAGGGCACGCTCTAGGGGGCGAGCACCTGTGCTCGCCCGTCGCGAATTTCCATCAGGCGACCCTGGCGCGCGAAGGAGTGGCCGGGAGTCAACGACAGGTGTCCGGTGGCGCCGTCGACTTCGATGCGTTCCGGCGGCACCGCTTCGGCGAGCATCTGCGCCACGGTGAACGCATCGAGACCCAGTGCGTACAGGCGTTCGAGCACGGCGTTGTTGAGGTTGCTGCGCGGCAGGTCGGCGAGCTCGGGACTGGTCGGATCGGCGAGCCATGGGATCTCGACGTAGCGCACCCGGTCGAGATCGTGCGTGATCGGCGTCGGCAGGTCGTCGGCGATCTGGCTGACCGCGTAGACCGGGCCGGGAGGCAGAAACGACTTGGCGATCGCCGCCTGGTCGCTGTCGACCGAGAGCAGCACCGCGTCGGTGGGACGCGTCGCGAGCTCGCGGCGCAGCAGCGCGAGCATTTCGGGATTGGGGTCGAACCGGTACTCTCGCGGCGGCGCGCCGCCCGTTCGTCTGCCATTCCGCGGCGAAGGCGGCGGCAAAGCGCTGCTGCAGCGACGCGCCGGAGACGACCATCGACACGCTGCGCACGCCGTCGGATTGCGCGCTTCTCGCCAGCAGCGCCGCATCGCTGTCCACGGCGAGCGTCAGCGCGTAGGCGTCGTCGGGCAGAGGCGCGCCGTCATCGCTTTGATTGAGCGCGAGCATGCGCGGGCGCGCTGGCGACATCGCAAGCACGGTCTTCAGGTCGTCGCGGGTCAGCGGACCGACGATGAGCGCGGCCGACATGCCCTGCGCCGCGGCGACCGCCGGCAGGACGCCGTCGTTGCCGTGTCCGATGATGGCGATGCGCGACCGGCTGCCGGCGCGATCGGCGGCGGCGAGGAAGCCCGCCTTCACGGCTTCGGCGGCGCGACTGTACACGGCGGACTCGAGCGGCAGGATGAGCGCTATCGTGTCGCTGTTCTCGCGCTCGCGCGCCGCTGGCACCGCCGAGGCGATCGGTCGCACCGTTTGCGGCGCGGGGGCGGGCGCGAGGGTGACCGTCGGGGGCGGCGGCGCCGGCGCAGGAGACGCCGCTGCGCCCGCGGGCGGCAAGGACGGCGGCGCCGGCGACGTCGCTGGGGGACGCGGTGGACTCGCGGTTGCCGCGGGCGCGCGCGCGCCCGACAATGGCGGCGCTGACGAGCATGCAGCAACGAGCATGACGAGCAGCAGTGCGGCGAGCGTTCGCGGCATCGCGTGCGGCGCACCAGAACCCGGCGGGGAAATCGGAACGGCGCTCCGGAAAAAACTCCGGGGTAAGCTCTGGATCATGGATGAAACCAGCACGGACCGCACGATGACCAGGGGAGAGCCGCTGCCTGCGCTCGGCCGCACATTATATGTGGTCGCCACGCCGATCGGGAATCTGCGCGACGTCACGCTGCGCGCGCTCGACGTGCTGGCACAGGTCGACGTCGTCGCCGCCGAGGACACGCGTGTCAGCGCGGTGCTGCTCGCGCATCACGGCATCCGCGCCGAGCTCATGAGCCTCAACGAGCACAACGAGCAGCGCCGCGCCGCGCAGGTCGTCGCACTGCTCGACGCCGGCAAGCGCGTCGCGCTGGTTACCGACGCCGGCACCCCGGGGATCAGCGACCCGGGTGCGCGGCTGGTGCGCGCGGTGCGCGACGCCGGCTTCGACGTGGTGCCGGTGCCCGGGCCGAGCGCGGTCGCGGCGGCGCTCTCGGCGTCGGGCATCGACGCGGCGCGCTGGATGTTCTGCGGATTCCTCCCGGCGAGCGCCGCCGCGCGCTCGCGCGAGATCGCGTCGCTGGCGACGTTGCCTTGCGCACTGGTGTTCTACGAGGCGCCGCATCGCATCGTCGCCACGGTCGAGGCGCTGGCGCAAGCGCTCGGCGCCGACCGCGAGCTCGTCATCGCGCGCGAGCTCACCAAGCGCTTCGAGAGCATCCATCCGCTGCGCTCGCGTGACGCGTCGGCGTGGATCGCGGAAGATCCCAACCGGCAGCGCGGCGAATTCGTGCTCATCGTCGGTGCTCCCCCCGTCACGAGCGGCGAGGACGAAGGCAAGCATGACGACACGCTTACGCTCCTGCTCGCCGAGCTGCCCCTGGCGCGGGCGGTCAAGCTCGCCGCCGCGCTGACGCGCGCCCCGAAGAACAGGCTCTACGAGCGCGCGCTCGCGCTCCAGTCCGCGATTCGACGCGCCGGTCAAGCCAGCGTCTCGATGAATCGTCCGATGGCGGCGAGCGTCGCCTCCGGCTGGTCGCGCTGCGGCGAGTGGCCGCAATCGTCGAGCACGACACGCTCGACTCGGCCGGGCACGCGCGCCTCGATCGCGTCGAGCTGCGCGAGCGTTCCGTATTCGTCGTCGCGTCCCTGGATCAGCAGCAGAGGGCACTCGATGCCCGGCAGCGACGACTCGATGTTCCAGCTGCGAAACGCCGGCGCGAGCCAGATGTCGTTCCATCCGCGAAACGCCGAGTCGACGTCGGCATGGTGGCGCGCGAGGCGCGCGCGCAAGTCGGTCTGTTCGTACTGCGCTCGCGCGCGCTCGATCGACGCGATCGAGAGCGGCTCGACGAACACGTGCGGCGCCAGCGCGACCACGCCGCGCACTTTGCTCTGCGCGGGTCGCGTCGCCGCGCCCGCATGGATGAGCGCGATCGACGCGCCGTCGCTGTGCCCGATGAGCACGGGATTGTCGATGGCGAGGATGTCGAGCAGCGCCGGCAGCACCGACATCGCTTCCACGTGCATGTAATCAGGCGCGCGCGCGCCCGCAAGCGGCGTCGAGTTGCCGTAGCCGCGGCGCGAGTACACCACGGCGGGGCAGCGCGTCCGGTCGGCGACGCGCTGGGGAAAATCGCGCCACATGCTGACGCTGCCCAGTCCTTCGTGCAGGAAGACCAGCGTCGGCGCCGACGCGTCGCCGGCGATGCGCACGTATTCGATGCGCGACTCGTCACCCGCGGACGCCAGTGTCGCGAACCGCGTCGGCGCCGCGCCGCCCAACTCAGACCCCCAGGAACCTGGCGCGCAGCTCGGGCTGCGCGGCGAGAGCCTGCGCCGGCGCGTCGAAGGTCTTTCGCCCCTTGACCAGCACGACGCAGCGGTCTGCCAGGCGCGACAGCATCGAGAAATTCTTGTCGACGATGACCATCGCCATGCCGGCATCGCGAAGACCCTGGAGGGTGCGCCAGATGTCGCGGGCGACCAGCGGCGCCAGGCCCTCGGTCGCTTCGTCGAGAAGGAGCAGGCGAGGATTGGTGAGCAGCGCACGGCCGAGCGTGAGCATCTGCTGCTCGCCGCCCGACAACTCGCTGCCACGCTGCTCGAGCCGCTCGGCGAGCCTCGGAAACGCCGCCAGCACGCGCTCGAAGGTCCACGCCGCCGGGCCTTCGACGGCTCGCGCCGCGACAGTCAGATTTTCGCGCACCGACAGAAGCGGGAAGATACCGCGGCCTTCGGGCACATAGGCCAGTCCGAGCCGCGCGATGCGAAACGGCGTCAGCGCGGCGATCGACGCGCCGTCGAAAGCGATCTCTCCGCGCCGCGGCGGGGTGAGTCCGAGCAGCGAGCGCAGCAGCGTCGTCTTGCCCATGCCGTTTCGTCCCATCAACGCGACGATCTCGCCCGCGCCGACGCTGAAGTCGACGCCCTGCAGCACGTGGCTGTCGCCGTAGTAGGTATGGAGACCGCGCGCTTCCAGCAGCGGCAAGAGCGCCGTGGCACTTCGCGTCGCCTCTCCCGAAGCGTCGCTCCGCGCCGCCTCCCCCCAGGGGGCGAGCGCCTTGGGGCGGCCCGGCGGCGCTCATCACAGCGCGTCCTCGAGCGTGCCGAGGTAGGCGTGCTGCACCTCGGTGTTGGCGCGGATCGCGTCCGGCGTGCCGCTGGCGAGGACGCGTCCGTTGGCCATGACGGTCAGCCGATCGGCGAGCGAGAACACCGCGTCCATGTCGTGCTCGATGAGGAGCATGGCGTGCTGCGCGCGCAGTCCGCGCAGCAGCGCGACCACGCCGGCGACGTCCTCGGGTCCCATGCCCGCCAGCGGCTCGTCGAACAGCAGGACCGACGGCGCGGTGGCGAGCGCCATGGCGATTTCCAGCGCGCGTCGCTCGCCGTGCGCGAGCGCGCCGGCGGCGATCGATGCGCGCCCGGCGAGTCCCGCCGCGTCGAGCGCTGCCCGAGCTGCGCCGTTCCAATCCTGCATGCCGGTCGGCGTCGCGCAGCATTCCCGGCATGCCGGTGGCGCGTGCCTGCGCGGCGAGCCGGCAGTTCTCGAAAGCGCTGAAGGCGGGAAACACATTCGTGTGCTGGAACGTGCGCGCGACGCCGTGCCGCGCGATGCGATCGGCGCTCCAGCCGGTGACATCGGATTCGCCCAGCCGGATGCTGCCCGACGTCGGCCGGAACTCTCCCGAGAGCAGATTCGCCAGCGTCGACTTGCCGGCGCCGTTCGGCCCGATAAGTGCGTGAATCTCGCCGCGCGCGAGCGAGAGCGAGACGCGATCGACCGCGATCAGCCCCCCGAAGCTGCGGCATAGCGCGTCGGCGCGCAGCAGGATTTCACTCATCATCGGCCCCGGGCGAAGATGGTGGACGCGATCGCCGGCAGTCGCACGCTTGCGAGGCTGACCAATCCCTGTGGAAGAACCAGCACGACGGCGATGATGAACGCGCCCATGAGCAGTTGCCAGTGGCGCGTGATGCCGGAGAACCATTCCTGGACCAGCACGTACGCGAACGTGCCGAGCACCGCGCCGACCAGCGTTCCCATGCCGCCGAGGATGAGCATCATCAGGACGGTGCCGGACTGGTGCCACGCCAGCATCTCCGGGTTGACGTAGCCTTCCTTCGCGGCGGTGAGGTAGCCGGCCAGCCCGGCGAGCGTGCCGGCGATCACGAACGCGGCCAGCTTGTAGCGCAGCGTCGCGTACCCCAGCGCGCGCATGCGTCGCTCGTTGGCCTTGATCCCCTGCAACGCGCGGCCGAATGGCGAGCGCATCATCGCCGCCAGCAACGCGAACACCGCCGCCAGCAAAAGCAACACCGCGTAGTAGAAGTGCGTATCGTTGGCGAGGTCGAGCCCGGGGATGAACGTCTGCGGCCGCTCGTTGACGTAGATGCCGTCGGATCCGCCGGCGACCCGCGTGTCGTGGAAAAAGTAGTACACCATCTGCGCGAAGGCGAGCGTGACCATGATGAAGTAGACGCCGGCGGTGCGCACCACCAGCGCGCCGATGACCAGCGCCGCGGTGGCGCTTGCCAGCAGCGCCAGCGGCAAAGTCACCCACACGTTGGCGGCGGCGTCGGAAGGTGCGAGCAGCGCGAGCGAGTAGGCGGCGACGCCGAAGTAGGCGGCATGCCCCAGACTGACCAGCCCGGTGTAGCCGACGAGCACGTCGAGCGACAGCGCGAAGATCGACAGGATCATGATCTTGGTGACCAGCTGCAGGTAGAACTTCTCGGCGACCATCGGAAACGCCGCCAGCAGGATGACGGCCGCGAGCAGAACGACTACGCCGAGGATGACGCGGCCGCGCACTTCAGGCGCGGCCGAACAGGCCGGCGGGGCGGAACAGCAGGATCGCCGCCATCAGCAGGTAAACCGCGACGCCGGCGAACTCCGGGAACAGCACCTTGCCGAAGGTGTCGCAAAACCCGATCAGCAGCGCCGCGACCAGCGCGCCCTTGAGCGAGCCGATGCCGCCGATCACCACCACCACGAAGCACACGATCAGCACCTGGTTGCCCATCCCGGGGAACACCGACGACACCGGCGCGGCGATCATGCCGGCGAACGCCGCCAGCGCCACGCCGGCGGCGAAGACGAGCGCGTGGATCCAGCGGATGTCGAGCCCGAGCGACTGCGCCATCTCCGGATTCGACGCGGCGGCGCGGATGCGCGCCCCCAGGCGCGTCTTCTGGATCGTCACGTACATCGCCGCCGCGAGCGCCAGGCAGACGGCCGAGATGAAAAGCCGGTACACCGGATACGAAAGCGTATCGGTCAGCGGCAGCGACGCCGAGAGAATCGCCGGAACCGCCACGCTGTGCACGTCGTCACCGAGCAGGATGCTGCGCATTTCCTCGAATATCAGGATCAATCCGAAGGTCAGCAAGACCTGGTGGAGATGGTCGCGGCGATAGAGCCGGCTGATGAAAAGCCATTCGACCAGCAATCCCAGCGCCGCGGCGAGCACGATGCCCAGCGGCAGCGCGACCCACAGGTTGCCGATGGATTCGACCAGCGCGAAAGCGAGGTACGCGCCGATCATGTAGAAGCTGCCGTGCGCGAGATTGATCACGCCCATGATGCCGAATATGAGCGTGAGGCCGCTCGCGACGAGGAACAGCAGCAGCCCGTACTGCACGCTGTTGAGAAGCTGGATCAGGAATTCCACGATGAACGTCCGGAACGCGGCGCGGCCGCCTGGTTCGGCGCAGCGGCCAGCGCCGGAATGGGCAAGGGACAATGAGCGGGATCGCGCCCCGGTGAGCGCGCGAGGCGCGCTACGCGCCCGCCATCTTGCAGCCGCGCGCTGGATCGTCGAGCGCCTTCCAGGCGACGCCGATCACCTGATTCGCATTGCCTTCGACGCGCCGCAGGTAGATGTCCTGGATGGGATTGTGGGCCTTCGACATCACCCACGGACCTCTCGGGCTGTCGATCTTCACTTTTTCCAGCGCCGAATACAGCGCGTTCTTGTCGCCGAAGTTTCCCTTGACGGTGGTGAGCCCGCCGGCGAGCAGCAGCCCGGCATCGTAGCCTTGCACCGCGTAGACGTCCGCCTGCACGCCGTATTTCTTGCCGTAGGCGTAGCGAAACTGCTTGTTCTTCGCGTTCTCGATGCCCTCGCCGTAGTGCAGCGTGGTCAGCAGACCCTGCGCCGACGCGCCCTGCGCCTCGAGCGTGCCATCGGTGAGAAAACCGGTTCCGTAGAGCGGGATCTTGTCCTTGAGGCCGGCCGCCATGTAGTCGCGGGTGAACTTCGCCGCGCCGCCGCCGGCGAAGAACACGAAAACCGCGTCAGGCTTGAGCGACCCGATCTCGGTCAGGAACGGCTGGAATTCCACGTTCGGGAACGGCAGGAACATCTCCTTCACGATCGAGCCGCCGAGCTTGGTGAACGCTTCCTTGAAGCTCGCCACGGATTCCTCGCCGGCGCCGTACTTCCAGGTGAGCGTGACCACCTTGCGGTGCCCCTTGTCGAACATCACCTTGCCCATCGGATGCGCCGGCTGCCAGTTGGAGAACGAGGTGCGGAAGATATTCGGCGCGCATTGAGCGCCGGTCGCGGCATTGGCGCCGGCGTTGGGAATGACCAGCAGCGTTCCGGTGTCGCGCGCGACCTTCACCATCGCCATCACGACGCCGGAATGAACCGTTCCGAGCAGCACGTCAACCTTGTCGCGCTGCACCAGCTTGTTGGCATTGTCGGTGGCTTTGGCGGGCTCCGATTCGTCGTCGACCGTAAAGTACTCGATGTCCCGACCGCCCAGCTTGCCGCCGCTCTCCTCGACCGCCAGGTTGAAGCCTTGCGTGATCGCGGTGCCCAGCGCGGCGAAAGTACCCGTGTAGGGCAGCATCAGACCGATGCGCAGCTTGGCCGCCTGTGCGCGCGCGATGGTCGGCGCGAGCGTGCCGAGCGCGCCCGCGCCGGCGAGCGCGCCGGCTTGCGCCATGAAAGTCCGTCTGGTCGTCATGCGAGTCTCCCCCGTGCGTGCGTTCGAAGTGTCGCGCGATGGTAGCAGCGCCCCGGGCATCCGTCATCCATGGCCGGCGGCGGGCTAACTACGGGTACTACGGGGTAACTCTGGGTAACGCGAGGTCAATGCCGCTCGCGCAGGCGAAAGCGCTGGATCTTTCCCGTGGCGGTCTTGGGCAGCTCGGCGACGAATTCGATCCAGCGCGGATACTTGAACGCGGCGAGGCGAGCCTTCACGTGGTCCTGCAGCGCGGCGGCCAGCTCGGATCCCGCCACCGCGCCGGGTTTGAGCACCACAAACGCCTTGGGCTTGATGAGCTCGTTCTCGTCGGCATGGCCGACCACCGCGGCTTCGAGCACCGCGTCGTGGCTGGCCAGTGCCGCCTCCACCTCGAACGGCGAAACGTAGACGCCGCCGACCTTGAGCATGTCGTCGGAGCGTCCGCAGTACGTGTAGTAGCCGTCGGCGTCGACGGTGTACTTGTCGCCGCTCTTGGTCCATGGGCCGAGAAAGGTGGCGAGGCTGCGGGCGCGGTTGTTCCAGTAGTACGGAGACGATGACGGACCGCTCACCTGCAGCTCGCCTATCACGCCGGTGCTCGACCTCGTGGCCGGATTCGTCGGTCAATCGGATTTCGTAGCCCGGAACGGGCTTGCCCGTGGTGCCGTAGCGAACGTCGCCGGGGCGGTTGGAGAGAAAGATGTGCAGCATCTCGGTGGAGCCGAGGCCGTCGAGGATGTCGACGCCGGTGCGCTCGCGCCAGCGCTTTCCCAGCTCCGCGGGCAGCGCCTCGCCCGCCGATGCGCAGACGCGAAGCGCGAGCGCGTCGCGTGACGGAAAGTCGGCGCTGGCGAGCATCGCCGCGTAGAGCGTCGGAACGCCGTAGAAGATGGTCGGCCGGTGCGTGGTCAGCCGGCGAAAAACGGCCGCCGGCGTCGGGCGCTCCGCCATCAGCACCGCCGTCGCGCCGACGGCGAGCGGAAAGGTGAGCGCATTGCCGAGCCCGTACGCGAAAAAAAGCTTCGCGGCGGAAAACACGATGTCGTGCTCGTCGATGCCCAGGATCGGGCGAGCGTAGAGCTCGGCGGTCTGGATGAGGTCGGAATGAAGATGCACCGCGCCCTTGGGCGCGCCGGTCGAGCCCGACGAGTAGAGCCAGAAGCAGACGTCGTCGCTGGTGGTGGCCGCGATCGGCGCCTCGCTCGGCTGATCGGCGATCCAGCGCGCGAAATCGCGTGTTCCCGGCACGCTCGCGCCCGAGACGATGACGTGCTCGAGACACGGGAGGCGCGCCAGCAGCGGCAGCACCAGCGGCGCGAGCGGCGCGGACACGACGATGGCGCGCGCACGGCTGTCGGAGAGCATGAACTCGTAGTCGGACGCGGTGAGCAGCGTGTTGCACGGAACGGGAACGACGCCGGCGCGGATCGCGCCCAGGAACGCGGTCGGAAAATCGATGCTGTCATGCAGCAGCAGCGCGACGCGATCCTCCATGCGCAGCCCGAGGCTCGTCCATGCGTTGGCGCAGCGATTGACGCGCGCGGCGAGCTCGGCAAAGGTAAACGTGCCGCTGTCGTCGATGATCGCGGTGCGCGCAGCGCGTCCGGCGGAAAGATGCCGGTCGACCAGATCGGCCGCGGCGTTGTACGCGCGCGGGATGGTGATGCGCGGCGGCGATTGCGAGTGGTCGGCGTGCGAGAACATCGTCGTGTCCTCCACCGCTATGCCTGCGCGACGCGCTGCCGGGTGAGCTCGAGCCACTGCGGGAACCACTCGAGCGCCGCATCCTCGGCGAGCGTGCCGCCGCTCGCGTCGTGCCGGGCGACATCGCCGATGCGCTGCGCGCCGGCCGCGGCGAGCGCCTCGTCGAAATGACGGCCGCCATCGCAGAATGTTCCGACGTGCGTGCGGTCGCCGAGCGCGAACACGCCGTAGCGGACGTCGGCGAGGTCGTGCTTGCGCGCGAGCAGGCTCGCGTACAGGGCCTTGGCGTTGTCGGGCACGTCGCCGTGGCCGTAAGTCGACGTGCAGATCAGGAACACGCCGGGCTGCGCGAACACGCCGGCGTCGAGGTTGTCCATGAGCGTGGTGTCGATAATCACGTCGTCGCCGCCGAAGGCGAGCTCGATCTCCTGCGCCACCAGCTGCGCGGTCCCGGTCATCGTTCCCACGAGGATATGCAGCGCGAGCGCCATCGGCGTGCACTATACGACATTCGCCGGTACCATGATGTTCGTCACCTCTGTCCCCATCCCGGAGCCCGCGCCGGCACACGTTGGGCCGGGCGCAAAGCCATGGCGATGATCAGCTTCGAAACGCATCCCGATCGCTACGTCCACTGGCGACTCGCGGTCGACGATCGCGTCGCGACGCTGACGCTCGACGTCGACGAGAACCGCGGCATCGTGCCCGGCTACAAGCTCAAGCTCAACTCCTACGACCTGGGCGTCGACATCGAGCTCGCCGACGCGCTGCAGCGCCTGCGCTTCGAGCATCCGGGCGTGCGCTGCGTGGTGCTGACCAGCGGCAAGGAGCGCATGTTCAGCTCCGGCGCCAACATCTACATGCTCGGCCAGTCGACGCACGCGTGGAAGGTCAATTTCTGCAAGTTCACCAACGAGACGCGCAACGGCATGGAGGACGCGAGCCGCTATTCGGGCCTGAAGACGATCGCGGCGTTGAACGGCACCGCCGCGGGCGGCGGCTACGAGCTCGCGCTCGCCTGCGACGAGATCATCATGGTCGACGACCGCTCGTCGACGGTCAGCCTGCCCGAGGTTCCGCTGCTGGCGGTGCTGCCCGGCACCGGCGGGCTGACGCGCCTCACCGACAAGCGACGCGTGCGCCGCGATCTCGCCGACGTGTTCTGCACGACCATCGAAGGCGTGCGCGCCGATCGCGCGCGATCGTGGAACCTGGTCGACGCCGTCGCCAAGCCGAAGGACTTCGAGCAGGTTGTCCGCGAGCGCGCGCAGGCTTTGGCGGCGCGGCGACGCGACCGGTGCGAAAGCGAGCGCCGCCGGCATCGAGCTCACGCCGCTCGCGCGCAGCGCGCACGACCGCGGCTGGCGAACGCCGAACCTCGACGTCTCGATCGACCGCGACGCGCGCGTTGCGACGCTGACGCTGCAAGGCCCGGCAGATGCCGGGCCGTCGTCGATCGACGGCATCGTCGCGCAGGGCGCGGCGTGGTGGCCGCTCGCCGCCGCGCGCGAGCTCGACGATGCGATCCTGCTGCTGCGCGCCAACGAGCTCGACATCGGAACATGGGTGCTGCGCACCCGCGGCGATCCCGCGACTGCGCTGCAGGTCGACGCGATCATCGCCGGTCTCGCCGGCCACTGGCTGGTGCGCGAGACCATCGGGCTGTGGCGGCGCACGCTGTCGCGGCTGGACGTTTCGTCGCGCACGCTGTTCGCGCTGATCGACCGCGGCTCGTGCTTCGCCGGCACGCTTTTCGAGCTGGCGCTCGCCGCCGATCGCAGCTACATGCAGTCGCTGCCCGACGAACGCGGCGTCCGAGCCGAAGGTCGCGCTTTCGGCGATGAACGACGGCGCGTACCCGATGGCGAACGGCAGGACGCGGCTCGCCAACCGCTTCTGCGCCGACGCGCATGCCGGCCCGGCCGCAGGGTCGCTGATGACGCCGCGTGCCGCGGCCGAGGCGCAGCTCGTCACCTTCACGCCCGACGACATCGACTGGGACGACGAGATCCGCCTCGCGCTCGAGGAGCGCACCAGCCTGTCGCCGGACGCGTTGACCGGCATGGAAGCGAGCCTGCGCTTCACCGGCCCCGAGAACATGCACACGCGCATTTTCGGACGCCTGTCGGCGTGGCAGAACTGGGTGTTCCAGCGTCCGAACGCGGTGGGCGAGGGCGGCGCGCTCAAGCGCTTCGGCAGCGGCACGCGTGCCGCATTCGACTGGGAGCGCGTGTGACCCCGCGCTGGGGAACGCGTGTGACGCGGCGGCGAGCGCATGTGAGCGCGTGCCGCCGGGCGTTCGCGCGCGCCTGCTGCTGGGACGCGTGAGCGCTTCGTCGCCATGACCATCGACTACAGCGAGCGCATTCCCAACAACGTCAACCTCGCCGGTGACCGGGCGCTGCAGCGCGCGCTCGAGCACTGGCAGCCGCGCTTTCTCGAGTGGTGGAAGGAGCTCGGTCCCTCGGACTTCGCGGCGGCGGACGTGTACCTGCGCACCGCGGTCGGCGTCGACGCGGCGGGGTGGGCGAGCTATGGGCGCGTGCGCATGCCCGACTACCGCTGGGGCATCTTCCTCGCCGATGCGAACCCGGAGCGCAGCATCGGCTTCGGCGATCATATGGGAGAGCCGGTGTGGCAGCAGGTTCCAGGCGAGTATCGCTCGCCGCTGCGCCGGCTGATCGTCACGCAGGGCGACACCGAGCCGGCGTCGGTCGAGCAGCAGCGCATGCTCGGGCACTGCTGTCCCTCGCTCTACGACCTTCGCAACCTGTTCCAGATCAACGTCGAGGAGGGACGCCACCTCTGGGCGATGGTGTACCTGCTGCACGCGTATTTCGGCCGCGACGGGCGCGAAGAGGCGGAGGAGCTGCTCGAGCGGCACTCGGGCGACACCGACAAGCCGCGCATCCTCGGCACCTTCAACGAGCCGATCACCGACTGGCTGTCGCTGTTCATGTTCACCTATTTCACCGATCGCGATGGCAAGTACCAGCTGAAGAGCCTCGCCGAGTCGGCGTTCGACCCGCTGGCGCGCACCACGCAGTTCATGCTGACCGAAGAAGCGCATCACATGTTCGTCGGCGAGACCGGGCTCGCGCGCGTGCTCAAGCGCACGCTCGAGGTCATGAACGCGCATCGCAGCGACGATCCGGCGCGCGTGCGCGCCGCGGGTGCGATCGACCTGCCCACGTTCCAGCGCTATCTCAATTTCTGGTTTTCCTCGTCGCTGGACCTGTTCGGCTCCGAAGTCTCGTCGAACGCCGCGTCGAGCTTCGCCACGGGACTGAAGGGTCGGCCCGACGAAGCGCAGTACGACGATCACCGCTGCGTCGACACGACCTACGAGCTCGCGATGCCGGAGGCGGATGGCACGCGCCTCGAGAACGTTCCGATGCGCAACGCCATGAACGAGGTCCTGCGCACGTCGTACATCCGCGATTGCGAGCTGGGATTGAAGCGCTGGAACCGGCAGCTCGAGCGCAGCGGATTCGACGCGCGGATAGTGCTGCCGTCGCCGCGCTTCAACCGCGCGATCGGCGTGTGGTCGGGCGTGCGCTGCGACCCTTCGGGCGCGATCATCGGAAGCGATGCGTTCGAGCGGCGCAGGGACGAGTGGCTGCCTTCCGCCGCCGACCGCGAGTTCGTGCACAGCCTGATGCAGCGCGTGGTCGCGCCGGGCAAGATGGCCGCGTGGATCGCGCCGCCCGAGCGCGGCATCAACAACCTCGCCATCGACTACGAGTACGTGCACCTTCCCTGAGTCCGGCGGTCGTCGACTGAGGGTACACTCCAGCGCATGGTAGATGGCGACACCGCGACGCGCTCGAGCTTGCCGCCGGACGCGGCATTGGACGTGGCCGGCGCCTCGCGCTGGCACGCGGCGTTGCGCCTTCGCTACGAGCGCGCGGGCGCGCGCACGGTGCTCGCCGCGCGCAGCCACACCGGGCCGCTGGTGGTGCAGCGATCGCTCTATCCCGAGGGCGACGCGGTGTGCCAGAACATCATCGTGCATCCCCCCGCCGGCATGGTCGGCGGCGACAGCATCACGCATCGACGTCGACGCGGCGCCTGGCGCGCATGCGCAGCTCACCACGCCGGGCGCTGCCAAGTGGTATCGCTCGTCGGGTCTCGCGGCGCGCCAGGACGTGGTCCTGCGCGTGCGCGCCGGCGCGACGCTGGAGTGGCTTCCTCAGGAGTCGATCGTGTTCGACGGTGCGATCGGCGAGCTCGACACGCGCGTCGAGCTCGACGGCGACGCTGCATTCATCGGGTGGGACGTCGTTTGCCTTGGACGCTCGCGCGGCGGGCGAGCGCTTCTCGCGGGGACACCTTCGGCAGCGGATCGCCGTGGCCCGCGACGGCGTCCCGCTGTTCATCGAGCGCGCGAGCCTCGAGGGCGATGATCCATTGCTCGCGTCGCCGGTGGGCTTGAACGGGGCGGTCGTCTTTGGCACATTCATTGCTGCCTTGAGCGCCGTGCCGGACGCGATGCTCGCGGCGTGCCGCGACATCGCTGCGAGTGAAAATGCGGACGACAGCGCGGGGGAAGCCGGTGTGACGCGCATGCGCGGCTGCCTCGTGGGAAGATATCGTGGTGCATCGTCGCAATGCGCGCGCGCGTATTTTGCGCGATTGTGGTGCGCTGTGAGGCCGCTCGCGTTCGGTCTCGAGGCGGTCGCTCCGAGAATCTGGAACACCTGACCAACCGAACCTTCGCTCTGAAGCCCCATGGAACTCACGCCGCGCGAACGCGACAAGCTGCTGCTGTTCACCGCCGGACTGGTCGCCGAGCGCAGGCTCGCGCGCGGGCTCAAGCTCAACTATCCGGAGGCGGTCGCGTACATCAGCGCCGCCATCCTCGAGGGCGCGCGCGACGGGCGCAGCGTCGCGGACCTGATGAGCCACGGCGCGACATTGCTCAAGCGCGCGCAGGTGATGGACGGCGTGCCCGAGATGATGCCGGAGATCCAGGTCGAGGCGACCTTTCCCGACGGAACCAAGCTCGTGACCGTGCACACTCCGATCCCATGATCCCCGGCGAAATCATCGCGCGCGCGGGCGAGATCGAGCTCAACGTCGGGCGACCGACGCTGCGCCTGGACGTCGCCAACACCGGCGATCGCCCCGTGCAGGTGGGCTCGCACTATCACTTCGCCGAGACCAACGCGGCGCTGCGCTTCGATCGCGCCGCGGCGCGCGGCTACCGGCTCAACATCGCCGCCGGAACCGCGGTGCGCTTCGAGCCGGGACAGACGCGCAGCGTCGAGCTGGTGGCGCTCGCCGGCGACCGCATCGTCATCGGCTTCACCGGCGCGGTGATGGGGCGTCTCGACAAGGCAGTGAAGACGCGGTCCGAATCCACCGCGAAAGCGCGATCCGCCGCGAAGTCCCCGCCGCGGCGCCGAAGCGGCCGAAGGCGAAGCGATGAAAATCACCCGCCGCGCGTACGCCGAGATGTTCGGGCCGACGGTCGGCGATCGCGTTCGTCTCGCCGACACCGATCTGTTCATCGAGGTCGAAAGAGATCTCACCGTCCACGGCGAGGAAGTGAAGTTCGGCGGCGGCAAGGTGATCCGCGACGGGATGGGCCAGAGCCAGCGCGTGTCGAAGGACAGCGCGGACACCGTGATCACCAACGCGCTGGTGGTCGACTGGTGGGGCATCGTCAAGTGCGACATCGCGATCAAGGGCGGCATGATCGCGAAGCTCGGCAAGGCGGGCAATCCCGACATCCAGCCGGGCGTCGACATCGTCATCGGCGCGGGCACCGAGATCATCGCCGGCGAGGGCATGATCGTCACCGCCGGCGGCCTCGACTGCCACATCCACTACATCTGCCCGCAGCAGATCGACGAGGCGCTGATGTCGGGCGTCACGACGATGCTCGGCGGCGGCACCGGGCCGGCGACCGGCACGTTCGCCACGACGTGCACGCCGGGGCCCTGGCACATGCATCGCATGCTCGAGGCGGCCGAGGCGTTCCCGATGAACCTCGGCTTCCAGGGCAAGGGCAACTGCTCGACGCCGGGCCCGCTCGCCGAGCAGATCGAGGCCGGCGCGTACGGCCTCAAGCTGCACGAGGACTGGGGCACGACGCCCGCGGCGATCGACAACTGCCTCAAGGTCGCGGACCGCTACGACGTGCAGGTGACGATCCACACCGACACGATCAACGAGTCGGGCTTCGTCGAGACCACGCTCGCCGCGATTGGCGGGCGCACCATCGGCACCTTCCACACCGAGGGCGCGGGCGGCGGCCACGCGCCGGACATCATCCGCGCCTGCGGCGAGCCGAACGTGCTGCCGTCGTCGACCAACCCGACCATGCCGTACACGGTGAACACCGTCGACGAGCACCTCGACATGCTCATGGTGTGCCATCACCTCGACCCGTCGATCGCCGAGGACGTCGCGTTCGCCGAATCGCGCATCCGCCGCGAGACCATCGCCGCCGAGGACATCCTGCACGACCTCGGCGCGTTCTCGATGATGTCCTCCGACAGCCAGGCGATGGGGCGCGTCGGCGAAGTCATCATCCGCACCTGGCAGACCGCGCACAAGATGAAGCAGCAGCGCGGCGCGCTCGGCACCGACACCGCGAAGACCGACAACTTCCGCGTCAAGCGCTACATCGCCAAGTACACGATCAACCCGGCGATCGCGCAGGGCATCGCGCACGTCGTGGGCTCGGTCGAGCCGGGCAAGCTCGCCGACCTGGTGGTGTGGAAGCCGGCGTTTTTCGGCGTCAAGCCCTCGCTGATCCTCAAGGGCGGCATGATCGCGGCCGCGGCGATGGGCGACGCCAACGCGTCGATCCCGACGCCGCAACCGGTGCACTACCGGCCGATGTTCGGCGCCTTCGGGCGCGCGCTGGCGACGTCGGTGACCTTCGTTTCCAAGGCGGCGCTGAAGAACCCCGCGGTGCGCAAGCTCGGGCTTGCCAAGCCGCTGGTCGCGGTGAAGAACACGCGCGCGATCGGCAAGAAGGACATGATCCTCAACGACGCCACGCCGGAGATTTCCGTCGATCCCGAGACCTACGAGGTGCGCGCCGACGGCAAGCTCCTGGTGTGCGAGCCGGCGCGCGAGCTGCCCATGGCGCAGCGCTACTTCCTGTTCTGAACGATGCCATGCTGATCGTCCGCGAGCGCGTCGCCACGCAGCAGCGACACGACGCCGAGCTCCGGCTTCCGTTCGAGCAGCGCCAGAAAAGCCGGCTGCGCACGCGGCTGGTCGATGGCGAGGAGATCGGGCTGTTCCTCGAGCGCGGCACGATCCTGCGCGGCGGCGATTGCCTGCGCAGCGACGACGGGCGCATCGTTCGCGTCACCGCGGCCGACGAGCCGCTCATGCAGGCGGTGAGCGCCGACGCAGGTGCGCTGGCGCGTGCCGCGTATCACCTGGGCAACCGCCACACGCCGGTGCAGGTCGGCGTCGATGCGCAGTCCGGCGCAGGCTGGGTGCGCTTCGCCGCCGATCACGTGCTGGGCGAGATGGTGCGCGGCCTCGGACTCGTCGTGACCGAGCTCTCGGCGCCGTTCGAACCGGAAGCGGGAGCTTACGCCGCGGGACACCATCATCACTCCAGCGAAGCCAGGCACGCCGGGGTGATCCACGATTTCGCGCTGCGCGCGCCCAAGGTCGAAGGCAGCTGGGAAATGAGCATGCGAAATGAGCAGCGAAATGAGGGCTGGATCAGCGCTGCGCGCCAGCCGACCGCGCGCGTGCGCGCAGGATGTGAACGTGAGCCACGTCGCGAGCGCCGATCTTTCGCTGGTTCGCCTGCTGCAGCTCGCCAGTCCCGCGCTGCCGATCGGCACGTACAGCTATTCGCAGGGCCTCGAATGGGCGGTTCACGCCGGCACCGTGCGCGACGCGGCGTCGGCGCAACGCTGGATCGGCGACCTTCTGGCGCACGTGCTGCCGCGCGGCGACGCGGCGCTCGCGCTGCGCCTGCTGCACGCGGCGCATGCGCGGGACTGGAACGCATTCGTGCACTGGAACGCATTCGTGCGCGCCACCCGCGAGACCGCCGAGCTTGGCGCGGAAAGCGAGCAGACCGGCCATTCGCTGCTCAAGCTGCTGCGGGATCTTGCGCTGCTCGACGCCGATGCGCGAAGCGACGCTGCCGCGCCTCGCGCCGGTCACCATGCCCGCCGCGTACGCGCTGGCGGCGAACGCCCTGTCGATCGACGCCGAAGCCGCGCTGACGGCGTATCTATGGACGTGGCTGGAAAACCAGGTGCTGTGCGCGATCAAGACCATCCCGCTCGGGCAGGTCGCGGGCCAGCGCATGCTGCTCGCGCTCGGCGGCTTCATTCCCGACACCGTGGCCAAGGCGCGGCGCACGGCCGATGACGACCTCGCCAATTTCGCGCCAGGGCTCGCGATGGCGTCGTCGCGACACGAGACGCAGTACACTCGGCTTTTCCGCTCCTGATCTTCCACTTCTCATGAAGCAACCCTTGCGCGTCGGCATCGGCGGCCCTGTCGGCTCCGGCAAGACCGCGCTCACGCTTTCGCTGTGCAAGGCGCTTCGCGAGCGCTACGAGATCGCGGTGGTGACCAACGACATCTACACCGAGGAAGACGCGCAGTTCCTGGTGCGCAACGAGGCGCTGCCTCCCGAGCGCATCATCGGCGTCGAGACCGGGGGCTGCCCGCACACGGCGATCCGCGAGGACGCATCGATCAATCTGGAGGCGGTCGAGCGGCTGGCGCAGCGCTTCGGCAACCTCGACATCGTGTTCGTGGAGAGCGGCGGCGACAATCTCGCGGCGACGTTCTCGCCGGAGCTCTCCGATCTCACCCTGTACGTGATCGACGTGGCCGCGGGAGACAAGATACCGCGCAAGGGCGGCCCGGGCATCACCCGCTCCGACCTGCTGGTGATCAACAAGATCGACCTCGCGCCGATGGTCGGCGCCTCGCTCGAAGTGATGGACCGCGATGCGCGGCGCATGCGCGGCGAGCGTCCGTTCGTATTCACGAACCTCAAGTCGGGACAGGGACTCGACACGGTGGTTCGATTCGTCGAGGAGCGCGGCATGGTGCAGACTAGCCTCGACTGGCTCGCTCGCGTCACTCTGAGCGCACGACCCGGCGCGCGACGGCGCGTCGAGGGTCAGCAAAAACCGGCCGCTTGCCAAAACAGTGCGCGCCCCAAACGCGCGCACCGATTTGATGCGCGCTTCGCGACCTCGCATGGGTGCGGTCGACGCCACGCCTGCGTCGAAGATCACAACTCTCGTTGCAAATCATCGCCTTGTCGGGGCTTCGAACTCCGTGGCATGGATTGTGCGAAGCAAGCAGAGCAGAGACGCGCAACGCACCAATGACGGTCCGGCGGCGGCGACGGCTCTCGATTTTCAGGGGCGCAATTCATCAACCATTCGGGACGGGGCCAAATCATGCAACGTAGAAGTTTTGTGAAGCAACTGGCGCTTGGCGCCGCGCTCGCGACCGCCGGAGCGTTCGGCGCGGCGCCGGCGCTCGCGGCCGACACCATCAAGGTCGGTGTCCTGCACTCGCTGTCGGGCACCATGGCCATCAGCGAAACGGTGCTCAAGGACGTGACGCTGATGACCATCGACGAGATCAACGCCAAGGGCGGGTTGCTCGGCAAGAAGCTCGAAGCCGTCGTCGTCGATCCGGCGTCGAACTGGCCGTTGTTCGCCGAAAAGGCGCGCCAGCTCATCACCCAGGACAAGGTCGCGGTCGTATTCGGCTGCTGGACCTCGGTGTCGCGCAAGTCGGTCCTGCCGGTGTTCGAGGAATTGAACGGCCTGCTCTTCTACCCGGTGCAGTACGAAGGCGAAGAGCTGTCCAAGAACGTGTTCTACACCGGCGCCGCGCCGAACCAGCAAGCCATCCCGGCCGTCGAGTACCTGATGAGCAAGGAAGGCGGCGGCGCCAAGCGCTGGGTGCTGCTCGGCACCGACTACGTCTATCCGCGCACGACCAACAAGATCCTGCGCGCGTTCCTGAAATCGAAGGGCGTCGCAGACACCGACATCGACGAGAAGTACACGCCGTTCGGTCACGCCGACTATCAGACCATCGTAGCCGACATCAAGAAGTTCTCGGCGGGCGGCAAGACCGCGGTGGTCTCGACCATCAACGGCGACTCGAACGTGCCGTTCTACAAGGAGCTGGGCAACCAGGGCCTGAAGGCGACCGACGTTCCGGTGGTCGCGTTCTCGGTCGGCGAGGAAGAGCTGCGTGGCGTCGACACCAATCCGCTGGTCGGCCACCTCGCGGCGTGGAACTACTTCATGTCGCTCAAGAACCCGTCGAACGAGTCGTTCAAGAAGCAGTGGGCCGCGTACGCCAAGGCGAAGAAGCTGCCTGGCGCCGACAAGCCGCTGACCAACGACCCGATGGAAGCCGCGTACATCGGCATCCACATGTGGGCGCAGGCGGTGACCAAGGCCAAGACGACCGACATCGACAAGGTGATCGCGGCGGTGAATGGCCAGACCTTCGCGGCGCCGGACGGCTTCACGATCAAGATGGACGAGAAGAACCACCACCTGTGGAAGCCCGTGTTCATCGGCGAGGTGCAGAAGGACGGACAGTTCAACGTCGTCTGGAAGACCAAGGGTCCGATCCGCGCGCAACCCTGGAGCCAGTACATCGAAGGCAACGACAAGAAGAAGGACGAGCCTGAGAAGAAATGACGCGCCGAAGGCGCGTCATCCCGAGGAGCGTAGCGACGAGGGATCTGCTGTGTGGTCGGTGGCAGAGCAGATTCCTCGCCACGCGTGCGCGAGGCTCGGAATGACAGGACGGGGCGGCAGCGGATCGTGATCACCCGCTGTCGCCCCTTTCTTATGTGGGTTTTGGAACGCTCTGGTCCAACCGCTGAAAGCTGCCGTGTTCATCCCGCTTACGCATCGGCGCAACGTGCTGCGATTGGCGATCGCGCTGGTCGCGATGACGATCGCCTGCGCGCTGTCCGCCGCACCCTCGCCTGACGCCATACGCGACATCGCGCTGGGCGAAGGCGACGCGAAGGTCGACGCCATCCGTGCGCTCGCGGTGAGCGCGGATCCCGCGGCGCTGCCGCTCCTGCAGTCCTTCCTGGACGGCGAGGTGCACACCGTCGACGACAAGCAGGTCCTGCTGGTCAAGGGCGACGCGGCCACCGACCTGCTGACCGGCAAGGCGGTCGCTCGCCGGTGCCGGCGACGCTCGACGATGTCGTCATCAACAACCGCTTGCGCCGCGAGATGGGATCCGCCATCGCGGCGCTGCGCCTGACTTCGACCGACCGCGCCACGCGCTATGCCGCGGCGAAGGAGCTGCAGAACGGCGCGGACGAGGGCCTGCTGCCCGCCATCACCGCCGCGGCCGCCAAGGAACCCGACGCCGAGATCAAGGGCATGCTGCAGATGACGCAGGCGTCGATTCAGCTCGGCAGCGCCGACAAGCCGACGCGGCTGGCGGCGCTGCGCGCGCTGGGCGAGAGCAACCACGCCAGCACCAAGACGCTGCTGCTGGGCGTGCTCGAGCAGAAGGGCGGCCAGTTCGTCGAGCCCGACGCGGAAATCCGCTCCGAGGCCGAGAAGGCGCTGCATTCGGTGCAAAGCCGTCTTTCCACCGGCGAGCTGGTCGGACGCGTGTTCAGCGGCATCTCGCTGGGCAGCATCCTTCTCCTGGCGGCGCTGGGGCTCGCCATCACCTACGGTCTGATGGGCGTCATCAACATGGCGCACGGCGAGCTGATCATGATCGGCGCGTACACGACCTATCTCGTGCAGAACGCGTTTCGCGCGCACGCCCCCGGCGCATTCGACGCGTACCTGGTCGCGGCGGTGCCGGCTTCGTTCGCGGTGGCGGCGATGGTCGGCATGGTGCTCGAGCGCACGGTGATTCGCTTTCTGTACGGCAGGCCGCTCGAAACGTTGCTCGCGACCTGGGGGATCAGCCTGATCCTGATGCAGACGGTGCGCACGATTTTCGGCGCGCAGAACGTGCCGGTGGAGAATCCGTCGTGGATGTCGGGCGGCATCGAGGCGATCACCGGCGTCGTGCTGCCGTGGAGCCGCATCGTCATCATCGCCTTCGCGGCATTCGTGCTGGCGCTGATCTGGCTGCTGCTGACGCGCACCCGGCTCGGATTGTTCGTGCGCGCGGTGACGCAGAATCGCGCGATGGCGAGCTGCACCGGCGTGCCGACGGGTCGCGTCGACATGTGGGCGTTCGGACTCGGCTCGGGGCTCGCCGGTTTGGCCGGCTGCGCGCTGTCGCAGATCGGCAACGTCGGTCCGGACCTGGGGCAAAGCTACATCGTCGACTCGTTCATGGTCGTCGTCCTGGGCGGCGTGGGGCAGCTCGCCGGGACGGTGTACGCGGCGATGGGGCTGGGCATCGTCAACAAGTTCCTCGAGGCGTGGTCGGGCGCGGTGCTCGCCAAGATCGCGGTGCTCGTGTTCATCATCGTGTTCATCCAGAAGCGGCCGCAGGGACTGTTCGCGCTCAAGGGCCGGACAGTCGAAGCATGAGCCACGAGCGTAGCGACCGAATCCAGTGAACGATATGGCCATCACGCCCATCCCCGTGGTCGCGTCCTCGCCGATGCGCGGTACGCCGCACTTCGCTCGCCTGCTGCCGGCGGGAGCGTGGTGGTTCTACGTCGGCGCCGCGCTGATCCTGTTCGTGGCGTTCCCGCTGTTCAATCTGGTGGTTCCGGCGGGCAGCGTCTGGCACCTGTCCGACTACACCGTGACGCTCATCGGCAAGATCATGTGCTACGCGATCGTGGCGCTGGCGATGGACCTGATCTGGGGATACACCGGCATCCTCTCGCTCGGGCACGGCACCTTCTTCGCGCTCGGCGGCTACGCGATGGGCATGTACCTGATGCGCTCGATCGGGCACGACGGCGTGTATCACAGCGACCTTCCCGACTTCATGGTGTTCCTCGACTGGAAGGCGTACCCCTGGTACTGGAGCTTCACCGACCATTTCTGGTACGCGGCGCTGCTGGTCGTGCTGGTGCCGGGGCTGCTCGCCTTCGTGTTCGGGTTCTTCGCGTTCCGCTCGCGCATCAAGGGCGTGTACTTCTCGATCATCACGCAGGCGATGACCTTCGCCTTCATGCTGCTCTTCTTCCGCAACGACACCGGCTTCGGCGGCAACAACGGCTTCACCGACTTCAAGCGCATCCTCGGCTACTCGGTGACGGCGCCGCAGACGCGCATGGTGCTGTTCGTGCTCACCGGCGCGACGCTGCTGGCCTTCCTGCTGCTCGGACGCTGGATCGTGCTCTCCAAGCTCGGCCGCGTGCTGACCGCCATCCGCGACGCGGAAACCCGGGTGATGTTCTCCGGCTACAACCCGGTGTACTTCAAGCTCTTCATCTGGACGCTCTCGGCGGTCATCTGCGGCATCGCCGGCGCGCTGTACGTGCCGCAGGTCGGCATCATCAACCCGAGCGAGATGTCTCCGGCGAACTCGATCGAGATCGCCATCTGGGTGGCGGTGGGCGGGCGCGGCACGCTGGTGGGACCGGTGCTCGGTGCGTTCGCGGTGAATCTCGGCAAGAGCTGGTTCACGCAGGCCTTCCCCGAGTACTGGCTGTTCGCGCTCGGCCTGCTGTTCATCCTGGTGACGCTGTTCCTGCCGCGCGGCATCGCCGGCCTGTGGGCTCGCAGGCACAAGTGATGAGCGCCATTGGGAGGGAACATACGAGCACCGCGATGCGAGAGCATTGGGACGACGCATCGGCGGGCGCCGGCGCGCGCGTCATGGGCGAGGGCGTCGACACGTCGCACACCGGCATCCTCTACCTCGACGGGATCTCGGTCAGCTTCGACGGGTTCAAGGCACTCAACGAGTTGTCGCTGCTCATCGACGCAGGGGAGCTTCGCTGCGTGATCGGCCCGAACGGCGCCGGCAAGACCACCATGATGGACGTGATCACCGGCAAGACGCGACCCGACACCGGGACCGCGTTCTTCGGCCAGACCATCGACCTCACGCGTCTGTCGGAGCCGCAGATCGCCGATCGCGGTATCGGCCGCAAGTTCCAGAAGCCGACAGTGTTCGAGCACCATACCGTCTACGAGAACCTCGAGCTCGCGCAAAAGGCCGACAAGCGCGTATGGCCGACGCTCACGGCGGGGCTGGATAGCGCGGCGCGTGACCGCATCGACGCGACCATGGAGACGATCAAGCTCGTCGCGGAGGCGAATCGCCCCGCCGGGCTGCTCTCGCACGGGCAGAAGCAATGGCTGGAGATCGGGATGCTGCTCATGCAGGAGCCGCAGCTTCTGCTCCTCGACGAGCCGGTCGCGGGCATGACCGACGACGAGACCATGCGCAGCGCCGAGCTGTTCCTGTCGCTCGCCGGCAAGTACACGCTGATCGTCGTCGAGCACGACATGGAGTTCGTCCGCAAGATCGCGCAGACGGTCACCGTGCTGCACGAGGGGCACGTGCTGGCCGAAGGATCGATGGACCAGATCCAGGCCAACGAGCAGGTGATCGAGGTGTTCCTCGGGCGCTAAGGAGCAGGGGCGATGCTGAAAGTCCACGAAGTCAACCAGTACTACGGCGGCAGCCACATCCTGCGCAACGTCGGCTTCGACGTGCCCGACGGCGCGTGCACCGCGCTGCTCGGCCGCAACGGCGTGGGCAAGACGACGCTGCTGCGCTGCCTGATGGGCCTCATTCCCGTGCGGACGGGCAGGATGGAGTTCGACGGCACGAGCATCGGCGGTATGCCGCCGTACGCGCGCGCCGCGCTGGGCATCGGCTACGTTCCGCAGGGGCGCGACATCTTTCCGCGGCTGACGGTGATGGAGAACCTGCAGATGGGATTGGCCACGCGCAAGCGCGGCGCCAGGCTGCCCGAGTTCATTTTCGAGATGTTCCCGGTGCTCAAGGACATGTTGCACCGCCGTGGCGGCGATCTTTCCGGCGGGCAGCAGCAGCAGCTCGCCATCGGCCGCGCGCTGGCGATGAAGCCGCGGCTGCTGATCCTCGACGAGCCCACCGAAGGCATCCAGCCGTCGATCATCAAGGACATCGAGCGCGCGATACGCAAGCTCGTCGCGGCCGGCGATATCGCGGTGCTGCTGGTCGAGCAGTACTACGATTTCGCCAGGTCACTCGCCGATCACTACGTCGTGCTGTCGCGCGGCGAAGTCGTCGCGCGCGGCGCCGGCGCCAGCATGGAGCAGGACGACGTTCGCTCGCACCTGGCGGTATGAAGACTCGCGATTCTTCGTCGTGCACACAGGAACTGCGACGCACGCGCTGGTCGAAAAGCCGCCGGCCTGCCGTCCTGCGGCAGACACGATCGCCGCCCGCGGGGCGTCCTGCAATTTGTGCGTCACAGTTTTCGAGGCGAAGCGCGGCTGCGCGATGCGATGATCGCCGCACGCCTGCGCAGCAAGCCCGCCGCGATTCATTGATCCTGCTGGGAGAATTCGACTTTGACCACCGGGATCGGCATCGCGCAGCCTGCGGTGGACCCGGGACGGAAACGGCGCGAAGGGCGAGGAGTAAACCAGGGTAGCGCCGCCCCGTCCGGGTATACATTCATCAGCAACGACCGTGCCAAGGTCCGAACCGCCGACCGGCCGCGGATCGTCTACTTCGGGCAGATATAGCCGGCGCCGCTCGGGCTCTTGAAGCAGCCGACCGATTCCGGCAACAGCCATTTCGGCAACGCCAGGACGATGTCGGGAAACAGCACCACGAAGGCGATGGTCAGGAAGAACACGCCATAAAGCGGCAGTGAGCGCACGACCGACCGGCCGAAGCCGACGCCGACGTACTTCGATGCCACCAGCAGCGACAGCCCGTAGGGCGGCGTGATAAGCCCGAACACCAGCGTCGTGATGACCACCACGCCCATGTGCAGCGGATTGATGTTGGCGATCTGCGTCAGCTTGGTAATGATCGGCATGAAAATGATGATCGCCGGGACGGCGTCGATGAAGTCGCCGACGATCACGAACAGCACGACCAGCAGGAACATGATCATCGCGGGGTCGGTGCCGGCAACCGCCGTGATGTAGCCGGCGACGATGTCGGGGCCCTGCAGGTACGCGACCATCCAGCCGAACGCCGACGCGCCCGCGACCGCCGCCAGCGGCAGCGAATAGAGCAGGCCGGCGTACATGAAGTCGCGCGGCAGCTCGCGGATGTGGGTCGGCCGCAACACCGGGATCAGCACGAAGAGAATGTAGACGCAGGCGATCATCCCGGCCTCGGTCGGCGTGAACCAGCCGCTCAGGATGCCGCCCATGATGATGACCGGAATGATCAGCGGCAGCGCGGCGCCGCGTGCCGCGACCACGACTTCCGTCAAGGGCGCGCGCTTTTTCATCACGCCCATCGGGCCCCAGAAATAGCTGTAGATCATGAGGCCGATGCCGATGAGCACCCCCGGCACGACGCCGGCGAGGAACAGACCGCCGATCGACACATTGCCCGTCGCACCGTAGACGACGGCCATGATGCTGGGCGGAATGAGGTTGGCCATCGTCGACGCCGACGCGATCAGCGCGGCGGTGAAGGCGCGGTCGTAACCCTCCTTGTCCATCTGCGGCGCGACAGTGCGGGTCAGGATGGCGACGTCTGCCACCGACGAGCCCGAGATGCCGGCGAAGAACATGCTGAACAGCGTCACTACCTGCGCAAGCCCGCCGCGCAGGTGTCCGACCAGAGTCTGCGACAACCGGATCATGCGGTGCACGACGTCGGACGACGCCATCAGCTCGCCGACCAGCAGAAAGAACGGCACCGCGAGCAGCGTCTCGGAATCGATGCCGTGGAAGAGCTGGCCGACCATCGACTGCAGGCTTATCGACGTGAAGGCCGTCGCGACGAACACGCCGGCCATCAGTGCGAACGACACGGGCACGCCCATGTAGCCGAACCCGAGGAACAGCAAGCCCATCAGGATCAGGATCGCGCCGTGGCTCATGAGGTTCCCCCCCGAAGTCGCTGCGCGACCTCCCCCCGAAGGGGGGCGAGCGATCTTGGGGCGGCCCGGCGATCGCTCATTCGACGAGTCCCACAGGCACGGTGTCGCGGTCTTCGGGACCTTCGAAGCCATGTTTCCAGCCGTTGACCAGCTGCTCGATCGTGAACAGCGCGATCAGCACCCCGGCCGCCGGGACGATCGCCGTGTAGACGGTCAAGGGGAGCAGCGACGGCATCCGGTAGCTGCCGAGGTCGAGGATAGCGTTCTTCCACCCGAACCAGATGAGCATGCCCGAAACGATCAGCACGATCACGCGATTGGTGACCTCGATGAACGTGCGCGGCGCGCCGGTCATTCGTTTGGTGATTTCAGTCAGGTAGAAGTGGTCGTTGCGGCGGGTTGCGGCGGCCATGCCGACGAATACGCCCCACGCGAAGAAGGCCGTGGTCACCTGCTGCAGCCACAGCCAGGGCGCACCGATGGTCCGGGTGACGACGTCCAGGAACACGGTGAGCGTGAACATGAAGATGCACACCCCGCAGAGCACCATCAGCACCGCTTCCAGCCAGTCGAACGCCTTCCATTTCAGTTGGCGGTGACGCTGCAGGATGAGTGCGCGGATATCGGCCATTGGCTATGTCGAGTCGAAAGGGCAGGCGCACCCGTCGAAGGATGGCGCGCGTCGCGCCACCCTCCGATCGTGCGGCGTGGGTTACTTTACTTCGCGAACGAGCTTGAGGATCTTGACCGCGTGCGGGCCAAGCTCGGCCGCGAGCTGGTCCTGTATCGGCGAGGCCGCCTTGATGAAGCCCGCCTTGTCGACGTTGTCGACGACCTTGACGCCCATGCTCTTGAGCTTGTCGGCGGAGTCCTTTTCCAGCTTCAGAGCGAGCGCCGGCTCCGTTTTGCCGACCTCGGCCGCCGCGGCCTGCACCCATCCCTGCTGCTCCGGCGTCAGGCTGTTCCAGGTCTTGTCGCTGACCCAGATGCAGTTGTTGTTGGCCTCGTGCTCGGTCATCGACAGGATGGGAGCCACTTCATAGTGCTTGTTGGCGAGGTAGACGTTCACGCCATTCTCGGCGACGTTCACGACGCCGGTCTGCAGCGACACGTACACCTCGCCGAAGGGCATGTGCACGGTCTGCGCCCCGTAGGCCGGGAACAGCGTGTCCTCGGTCTTGGTCGCCTGCACCCGGACCTTCTGACCCTTGACGTCCTCGACCGACTTCACTTCCTTCTTGCTGTACATGTTGCGCATGCCCATCGTGAGCAGGCCCAGGACCTGCGCGCCCTGCACCTGGTCCTTGACCATGTCGCGGAACGCCTGCGTGATGGCGGGGTCGGCGAGCGCCTTCGCCAGGTGCGCCTGGTCGCGGAAAATGAAGTGCAGCGAGAGCACGCCCGCCTGCGGCGCCAGCGTCGACGCATTGGCCGTCGACGTGATGACGAAGTCGATGTCCCCAGCGCGCATTTTCTGGAGCATCTGCGGTTCCTGGCCAAGCTGCGCCCCTGGAAACTGGTTGATGCTCATCGTGCCTTTGCTCAGCTCCTTGAGCTTGGCGTCGAAAATGTTCGCGGCAATGCCGTACGCGGTGGTGTTGGGCTGGTCGTAGGCGAAGCTGAACGTGCGAGCTTGCGCGCCGGCCGCCGTCGCCCAAACAAGCGCGAGACAGGCGGTCAGTGCGCGAAATGCCATGATTCCGATGCGATTAGTCATTGCCACTTCCTCCTTTTTGCTGCCTGATGTTGCCGTGGCTTCGCGAGCGAAGCGAGAGTGCCGGGTGTGCCGGCTTGTTATTGACTGCGACGACGGCGGGTCTGGTTACGCGTTCGTGCCCGTCTTGTCCCGCAGCGAGTCGAATCCTACCGCACCCGCGCCATGTGTGCGCGGCCAGAACGCCAGCGCCTCGAGCGCGGCATGGAGTTCGGACGTTTGTTGCACCGATAGCGGGCGAAGGGGAGGGCGCACCGAATTCCAGACGGGGTCGTCGAGTTGCGCCGCAACTATCGCCTTGTTGGCCGAGACCAGCGGATATTTCTGTATCGCCGTCCTTACCGCGCTCAACTTCGCCTGCTGCGCGTCGGCTGCGCTGTCCGGAAGGCTCCAGGTATCGATCAACTGGCGCATCGCCGACACGTTGACGTTGGCGGTCGCCGAGATGCACCCGGCCCCGCCCAGACGAAGCGCGTCGAGCAGGTAGGTCTCGCTGCCCGGGAAAACCTCGAAGCCCGGGAACGACTTGAGCAGCGTCTCGGTGTTCTTCCAGTCGCCCGAGCTGTCCTTGAGTCCGACGACGATGCCCGGAAAGGACTTGAGCAACCGGTCGATGACCGCGACGGAGAAGCCCACGCCCGCCATCGGCGGGATGTGATAGAGATACACGCGCAGCCTCGCGTCGCCGACGCGCTGGATCACCTCCGCGATGCTCGCGTAGACGCCGTCGTCGCTGACGTTCTTGTAGTAGAACGGGGGCAGCAGCAGCACGCCGAGCGCGCCGTGGTCGACGGCGTGCTGGGTCAGCGAGACGGTATCGGGCAGCGCGCAGCATCCGGTCCCGGGCATCAGCACGCCCGGCGCGATTCCCTCGTCGATGAGCTGGTCGAGCAGGCGCATGCGCTCGACGCCGGACAGCGAGTTCGCTTCGCTGGTGGTTCCGAACACCGCCAGACCGGCGGCGCCCTGTCCGAGCAGCGAGGTGCAATGCGCGGTGAAGCGCGCGCGATCGACGCTCAGGTCCGCCGCGAACGGCGTCAGCGCCGGAACGAAAACGCCGCGTGGAGTCCGGGCTGTGGCCATTCGACGATCCTCCGACCGCCCTTCGACGTGAGGGCGGGACCCGGCATTATCGGTCGACGGCGCGCTCTGTCAATGTCGCGACGCGGGATCGTCGCGCAGCCCTGCGGTAACTGACCTTTGGTGCAGTCTGAGGCGAACGCTATTCGAACGCGAAAATCCGCTTCCAGTCGTTCTTCATGCTGATGACCGTCCAGCCCTTCGCGTTCGCCTCGTCGTAGAGCTTCTGCGGGAAGGCGCCGACCTTGGTGTCCGGCAATCCGGTCGCCGGACCGTAGGCATATTCGCGCTTCGCATCGTCGTGCAGGACAAGCATCGCGAGGCGCGCGCCGTCGCCGGCGCTGGTGTACTCGAGCATCTGCTGGTCGCCGGGCGTATTGCCGAAGGCGGCGTTGGGCCGCCGCCCGATCATCAGGTGGATGCCTTCCGGCTTGCCGCCGTTGTTGTCGTTGAGCACGAGCTTCGCTTCCTTGGTCAGGAAGGGCTTGCCGTTCTTGTCGTACCCGAACTTGGTCGCGCCCGCCGTTCCCACGACCTGCTCCGGCGGAATGCCGTAGACGCGCTCCGAATACTGGCGAACGAAATCCTGGCCGCCGCCGGTCACGATGTAGGTGCGGAAGCCGTTGGCGCGCAAATAGGCCAGCACCTCCTGCATCGGCAGGTACGTGAGCTCGGTGTACGGCCGCTTCCAGCGCGGATCGCGCGCGGTTTCGAGCCACTGCTTGGCCTGCGCGGAGAATTCCTGCACCGACATGCCGGTCAGCGTGGCGGCGGCGAGCTTCTCGAGGTCCTGCGCCGAAAGCTTCGCGATCGCCTCGCGATTGCCTGACATGACGGTCTTGAACGGCTCGACCTTGGCCAGCTCGGGCTTCGCCTTCACCACGGCGGGGACGCGGTCCAGGATGTACATCACCTGCGAATAGACCGGATGCTCGACCCAGAGCGTGCCGTCCTGGTCGAAGGTCGCGACGCGCTCGGCGGACGGCACGAAGTTGGGGCTTCCGACGGTCGTGGTCGTTTGCACGAAGCTCACGATCGCTTTCTTGGCGGCGCCGTCGTTCCACGACGGCAGCGGATCGGTCTGCGCGTGCGCGACCGAGGCAACGAACAGGAGGGCGAGCAGGAATCGGGCAAAGAGCTGGTCGGATGCATGGATGCCTCCTACGGACGTAACGATGCGGCAAGGCTGATCAGGTTTTGCGGAACGACGCGAATGACGCCGTGGCGCGGCGAGTCGATGTCGGCGATGAGCATGAATGAGATCGAAACCATCAGCGGCACCACCAGGAACAGCTTGCTCGACGCGCGAGGGCTGCGTGAACCGAACCCCAGCAGGACGTTGCAGCAGATGGCGATCGCGGCCATCAACGCCCACGCGGCCGTCGGTATGCGGTTCCAGTACGCCGCCTGCGTATAACCCTGCGCGTTGAGCACGTCGTTCATGCCCGCCACCACGAGCGCGGTGATCGGCGTCGCCTGCAACGCTGCGGCGCCGCGAACCGTCGACCAGAGTGCGGCCTGAAGCTGCGACGTGCGAGCGTTGGTCTGCTCGAGCGACTGCGGGCCCGCCCCGGTGTAGAAAGCGACGCGCAGATCGAGATAGTCCCGGAGCTGTGCGCGGACTGCGGCGGCGTCGGCGGCGGGCAGAAGATCCGCGCGTACGTACTCGGTGCCGATCGCGTTGGCCTCGGCTTCCTCGTAGTTCTTGCGCAGATCGTAGCGCGTCGTGGCCATCGAGAAAGTGAATGCGATGATCAGGCCGAGCAGCGTCAGCGTCGCGGCGAGAATGACGCTGAAGTCGTCGCGCAGACCTTCGTCGGGCGGTCCCGACCTTCGGCGCAGCGCGAGGCCCGCGCGCGCCGACGCCCACAGTCCGAAGAAAGTGATCGCGAGCACCAGCAGCGGGTAGTGGGTTATGTCTTCCATGGATCGATGAATGGTTTTAGGCGATCGCGAGGAGCCATAGGCCGACGAAGGTCAGATCCAGGACCAACAAGCGGGTGATAGGAGATTTCTAGCATGGCCTTCATGTGGCCGGCTTCCTCAACCGAACGGCCCGACCCTGAACACCATGCTCACGATGGCCAGGAACCCGATTGCCAGAAGCAGCAGGGCCACCATCAGCGTGAGCGAAGCGGGAAATTGGCTTTCGGCGTGCACCAGGCCGTCCGCCTTCATCGCCGCGCGCTCCCGCCGCAACCCGAGCATGAACGACACGTGATAGCCGATGCCGACCAGGAGCATCGTAATGCCGAGCAGAACGAGCGCAATGCCAAAGTGGGTCGCGGCCGCGCTGCTCTTCAGCACCTCCGACTCGTGCAGCTTCTGGAAGACCTGAAAGATCGTGAAACCGAAGCCGATCAGCGAGAGCGAGGTGCGAATGACCGACATCAGCGTCCGGTCGGCGCTCATGCGCGTGCGCTGAAAGGACATCCCGGTGCGCCGCGACGCGAGCTCGGTCGAGATGCTTGCGGCGTCCGACTGCGAAGTGATGCGTGTCTTGGTGCCGTTTTGCATATGTTCACCCATGAAGGACGCCGAGCTCGCGCAGTGCGCGGAGGATCATGTCGATCGCGATCGCGACCTGGAGCACACCAAGCACCGCGCCGATGACCTGCAGCACCATGACCGTGACTCCGCCCATGATCCGACGCCCATACAGCATCGTCAGCAGGTTGAGCACCATCACCGCCAGGAGGAGCGCGAGAATGGTGCCGGTGCGCCCGAGGTCGCGGCTGTTGGTGAGGACGACGATGAGCGCGGCGATGCCATAGGGCGTGACGACGGTCGGAAACGTGATCCGCATCGCTGCCGCCAGGGGCGCGGCCGGGAGCGCCGGCGGCGCCGGGTGCGCCGGCTGATACTGCTCGAGCACCAGACTCAGGCCGACGAGCGCGAAGATGATGCCGCCCGCGAGCAGCATCGCCGACGACGAGATGCCCCAGTACTCGAGCAGCATGCTGCCGGCGATGCCCCCGGCCACGACCGCGATCACCGCGAGCACGAACGCGCGCACGGCGATCTGCCGCATCGTCGCCTCGTCCGTCCCCCGCGTGAGCTGCGCGAACGGGCCGAGGATCTTGAGCGGCCCGAGCGTGATGAAGAACAGCGTGAAAACCGCGCCGAATCCGATCAGCGCGGTCGCGTCAGGTGCGCCTTGCATTGCTCTCTCCTGTTCGCCGGGACTCGAGCACGATGTCGCGATCGAGGAAGAAGGTGAGGAACGTTCGGATCGCGGCGATGGCGGCAACCCGGCCGATCTCGACCCAGCCCGGGGCGACGGTGGTATGCACGATGTCGGCAGCGAGCTGGAAGGTGAGCCCGGCGACGAGCCAGCGCGCGAACTCGAGCCAGAGGGAGCGCCTTGCCGCATTGCTCGTGTGCCGCACCATTGCCCAGAAGATCCCGATGGCGGCTTCGACGGCGCCGATCGCGATCACGATGAGCGCCAGCCCCTCCAGCATGAGCGCGATGTAGTACGCGGCAAGGTGCAGGGCTTCTTCCATGACCTATGCCGGCGCGCGCACGATGCGGCGGAAACCGAGATGGCCGATCGCGGTGTCGACCGGCTGCGCCATGCGGGCGGCCGGCCGTAGACCGGCTTCTCCGCTATCGGCGTCGCGCGATGCGGTCGACCGGGCCACGAATCAACAAATAAGGAAGAACGGCAAGCACGAACACGGTGACCAGCGCTTCGCCCAGGTAAAACCTGCGCAAAACCAGGAACTGATAGATCGCGTCCATCACGAAGGCAAAGACGATGACTCTGCTGACTCTTTTCAGTCCTTCGCGAAGGTAGGCCGCCCGCTGGGATGGATCGTACAGCATGGTCCGGAAGAAAGGTGGTCGGCCGACCCGCGCATCTTTCAATCCGTCGAGAACGGCCAAGATAGTCGCCATGACGGGTTGCAGGATCAAGCGAAACGCCAAAGGCCCGTGCGGTTGCGCGATCATCTGGTCCCAGAATCGGGTCAAGATTTCCTGAATCTCCGACATCTCAGGCTTCCTCTCCTCGCGCACGGCACCGCGACGCGTCGAACACGACCTGGTCGTAGCGCCAGAGCTTTTCAAAGAAAGTACGCGCCATGTCGAGCTGCGGTTTTGATTTTGAGGATGGCAACATTCTGTCCACTATCGCGCCGATGCTACGGTTCCCATCGATGGCATCGAGCAAGCCTTTCTCTGTTGAATCTATTGGCATGATCAGATCCCGGTAGGCGTGTGTCGGGTTGATCAGAACGCCCGCCGCCCCGGGGGGAAGCCGCTCTTGCACACAGATCGTGTCCGGCATCCGAAGGGGCACATAGTCGAGCCAGGCATCGCCGGCAAACCTTATCGGTTGCGCCCCGCCCGGGCTACCGTCTCGATAAGCAATCACGCTGTGGCGAACCATCGTGCCGCGAAACAACTCGACGGCAGCATACTGCTCGGCAAGGGAAAGCTGTGCCAGCCGGGAAGCCTGCGGAATCTTTGCTACGGCTCCGCATTGAGGGGTGTAGGGCGCTTGTTTTAGCCATCGGCCGAACGTCAGTCCTGCCTTTTCGATGAAATCGAATAACTGCGGCACCGAATAGGCGCGGTCCTGCGGATGCAGCAGCGCGTCGGCGAGAGCCGCCTCATCGCGGAAATCCGGGGCGTCGCGCAGCAGATTTTCCAAGGGATGGTGGGGTGGCAACGCCTTGAGGGTCGCGATGAGATCGCGGATCCCTTCGTCGTCGGCGCGGATCCCGATCCGTCTGCAGAATTCCTGCAGCATATAGATGCCGGTCCGTCCGTAAGGCGCATACACCATGAGAAGCATCGCTCCGCCGTCCGGCTTGAGCACACCGCGCAGAGCGTTGAGGCCCGCCTGGGGCTCCACGAGATGATGGAGAACCCCGGTGCAGATGATTTGATCGAAGTTCACCTTCAAGTCGCTGACCCGCTCGATGGGCAGCTGGCAGACCTGGAGATTGTTCAAGCTGTATTTCCGCTTGAGCTCCTCGGTACAGCGCACACTCGTTGCGCTGAAGTCGATGCCGGTAACCTGAGCCGCAGGCCAACGCAAGGCATGCTTGGCCGCCTGGGATGTCCCGCAGCCGGCAATGAGGATGGATTGGTCCTCCCGATAGGGTCTCGCGGGCCAGAAGAGATGGTAGTCCGCGCGGCGTTTCTGCCGGTCCTGCCCGAGCCGTCGATATTTCTCGAGGCTGTCGACCGGGGGCGGATAGGGATGACGTTCGTAAAACGCGCGCACATCCTCCCCAACGCCCGCGGCATCAGCGCTTCGTGATTCGTGGTTTTTCACGATACCTGAGGTGCAGGGAAAGAACCCATGCAGGGGATGATCCTCTGCATGGGCCGGTTCCACCATCGCGCGTGGGGTGCTCACGGCTATGACTGCAAGACCTTGTGGAGGTCAGGAATGGCCGTGACCCGACACCTGCGCCAGCACGGCGTCGAGGTTGAACGATGCGGGCTTCTGCCTCGGCGGGAACTTGGCGAAGTCAGCGATCTGTTGCGCGACGAATGCCTGCATCAAGTATATCTGCGGCACATGATCGACCATCCAGTCCAGATAGGTGTTCGAGTTGTATTCGGCTCGCTCGAACGGATCGCGTCGCATGCTCATGATGTAGGGCAGACGTAATTTGACGAATGGCTCGGCCCATTGCCTCATCGTATTGGCGCGCTGCACGGCCAGATTGAATTTCCAGTCGCCGACCCGCACCGCGATGACCTCGCCATCGTCGCTGAAGTAGACGATGCCGGGTCTCGGGCTCTCCTTCACCTTGCCGGTCAGGTACGGCCCCATGTCGTAGCCATCGAGATGAACATTGAATTTCTTGCCATCCACCGTGCAGCCGTCGAGCAGCTGTTTGGTCACGTCCGGATTGCCGGCGGCAGCGACCAGGGTGGGAAACATGTCGATGTGGGACACGATGCCGTTCAGCACCGAGTCCGGCTTGATCTTTCCCGGCCACCGCATGAAGCACGGCACCCGCCAGCCGCCCTCCCAGTTCGAGTCCTTCTGACCGCGGAACGGCGTGGTCGCGCCGTCGGGCCAGGTGTCGTTCTCCGGTCCGTTGTCGGTGGAGTACATGACGATGGTGTTGTCGGCGATGCCCAGCTCATCGAGCTTGTCGAGCATCATGCCGATCTGCTCGTCGTGGACGACCATGCGGTCGCTGTACGGATCCTGGCCGCTCTTGCCGAGATTTTTTTCGGCCACGTGCGTACGGAAGTGCATCGCCGTTGCGTTGTACCAGAGGAAGAACGGCTTGTTCGCCTTGGCCTGCGTCTCCATCCAGGCGAGCGCCTTGTCGGTGATCTCCTCGTCGATGGTCTCCATGCGCTTCTTGGTGAGCGGACCGGTGTCGACAATCGTCTGTCCGCCCTTCCCGTCGGCCTTGCAGTGTAGGACGCCACGCGGTCCGAACATCTTCTTGAATGCTGGATCCTTGGGATAGTCGGGAAGCTCGGGTTCCTCCTCCGCATTCAGGTGATAGAGATTGCCGAAGAACTCGTCGAAGCCGTGCACGGTCGGCAGAAATTCGTCGCGATCGCCGAGGTGGTTCTTGCCGAATTGGCCGGTCGCATATCCCAGAGGCTTGAGCAATTCAGCGATGGTCGGATCTTCCTTCTGCAATCCGACCGAAGCGCCAGGCATGCCGACCTTGGTGAGGCCGGTGCGGATCGGGTTCTGCCCGCAGATGAAGCACGCGCGGCCGGCGGTGCAGCTCTGTTGCGAATAGTAGTCGGTAAAGGTGACGCCTTCTTTCGCGATGCGGTCGATGTTCGGTGTGCGATAACCCATCATGCCGCGACTGAAGTGGCTGATGTTCCAGATGCCGATGTCGTCGCCCCAGAGAATGAGGATATTCGGTTTGTCCGTCTTTGCCATGCCTTACTCCTTTCGGTTAACGGTCGTTTGCGACCGCGACTTGCAACTTGGCGCCGCGAGCACGCGTGCCACGTATTAAACGATGTGATGCAGGAAGCTCTTCCATCGTGCCTCCCTGGGTGATTGCTTTTTTCATGAAGCGCTTGCGGCGCGCGCGATGCAGCGGAATCCGAGGTGGCCGATTGCGGTATCCACCGGTTGCGCCATGCGTGCCGCCGGCCGGTAGCGCCGGCAGTAGTTCGGGGCGCACAAGTACGAGCCGCCCTTCATCACTCTTCTCGGGATGCGAACGGTCGGCAGGGCTGGGTCGTAGCTCTGCTCTGCCTCCCCGCCCCGAGGGTTCTGCATGGTGCAGCAGGCCCGCTCGATCTTGCCGTGCTCCTGATACCAATCCGTCGTCCATTCCCAGACGTTGCCGGTCATCTCGTACAGCCCGTAGCCGTTCGGCGGGAAAGACCCCACTGGTGCGGTCCACTCGTAGCCATCGCTGGCCAAGTTCTCCCATGGGAACTCGCCCTGCCAGTTGTTGCACATGGACTTTCCCCCGGGCGTGAACTCGTCTCCCCACGCGTACTCCGCGGCTTCGAGGCCGCCCCGCGCGGCGAATTCCCACTCGGCCTCCGTCGGCAGCTCCTTTCCAGCCCATTTCGCATACGCTTCGACGTCCTCGTAAGCCACGTGCACGACCGGATGCTTCCAGAGTCCCTGGAGGCTGCTTCCCGGCCCCCGCGGATGCCGCCAGTCGGCACCTCGCACGTATGTCCACCAGTTGTGGGGATTCCGCAGGTCGACCGGGCCCGTGCGTCTTGCGGAACACCACCGCTGAGGGTTCGAGCAGTTCAGGCTTCGCGCCGGGGTAGTCCGCCGCGTTCGCGGGCCGCTCGGCGAGCGTCACGTACCGGGTCGCCTCGACGAAGCGGCGAAATTCGACGTTGGTCACCGTGTGTCGGTCCATCCAGAAACCATTCACCGTCACCTTGTGCGCGGGCGCCTCCTCCGGGTAATGGCCATCGGATCCCATGAGGAAGGTCCCGCCCGGAATCCAGACCATGCCTTCAGCCGGCGTCTTGCCGGGTGGAGGCGAACCCTCGACGAGTCTGTCGTCTTGCGTCGGCGAGTTAATTTCCACGAGCGATCTCCATTCACTAAATCTCGTCTGTGTGAAACCTATACCGCTCGGACGAACACCGCCCCAACGCGAACAGCCTGATGACGCTGCTCGCTTCACCTCGGCGCACGACGATCTGCGCGGTCGTCGCCTCGTCGACGTCGCGCGTCATTTGCATTAAGACGCCGAGGACCTTGATCCGCCCGAGCGCGCAGCCTCGCGCAGCCGCAGCGCATCGTAGATCGCGCGGTCCCCCAATGCCGTCGGTACCGCGACCGCGGCGGCGCATGCGGTCAGCAACGGGATGAACAGCTCCGTTGCACCGGTCATCTCGACAATGAGCGCGATGCCGGTGACCGGCGCCCGCACGACCCCGACGAAGAGGGCCCCCATGCCCACGGCGGCGAACGCCGCAGTCGGCGTGGTGAGGACCGGCAGCACAGCCTCGAGTGCACGCCCAAATAACGCGCCCGATGCGGCCCCGACCACCAGAAGCGGCGCGAACAGGCCGCCTGGAAGCCCCGGCGCATATGACAGCGGCCCGAGCACGAGTCGCGCAGCGAAGATGACCAAGAGCATAGCCACCGACTGGCCGCCGTCGAGCACGCTTTGAATCAGCGTCTCGCCTCCACCCACGAGCGCCGGCGTTAAGCAGGCGAGGAGGCCGAAGATCCCGCCGACGAGCGCTGCCCGCACTTCGGGGGTGATGCGATGCATCCGCTCTGCAACGTCGAGCCCCGCGATCACCAGCCGGTTGTAGACGACGCCGAGCAGTCCGATGAGCCCGCCGAAGACGAGGAAGAGCAAATAGCCGGGGAACAGTTCCATCTCGAACGCCGGCACCGCGAATTCGAGCTTCTTGCCAATTAGCGCACGCATTACCGCGAGCGCGGCGCTGCACGCCGTCAGCGACGCGACAGCGACGCGCAGGTCGAAGCGCCGGACGAGCTCCTCGAACACGAAGATCGCGCCCGCGAGCGGGGCATTGAATGCCGCGGCAAGGCCTGCGCCCGCGCCGGCCGCGAGCAGCGCGCGGCTGTCCACAGCGCGGAATCTGAGCTTGCGGGCGAACAAGTACGCGAGCGTAGCGCCCATTTGCACGGTGGGACCTTCGCGACCGAGCGCGAGCCCTGAGCCGAGCGCAAGCGCGCCGCCGATGAACTTGACCGGCAGCACGCGCGCCCGCATCGGGCGCGCCTCGCCCTGAACTACCGCCTCGACATACTGAACGCCGCTCCCGGAGGCCTCGGGCGCGAATCGACGCACGAGCCAGCACGCGACGAAGGCGGCCGTGGCGGCTAGCCCGATCGGCGCGAGCCGGCCGAGCCACGGCGCTTCCGACGACCAGGCGACAACCGCGCTGCGTAGCGTAACTATGTACTCCACCGCGAGATGGAAAGCGCACCCGACCAGCCCCGCCAGGGCACCGACCACGAGACCGGCCACCGCGAGCTTCAACAGCCCCGAGCGATCTTCCTCGGCTGCTAGCGGCGAGATGGGGTTCTGATCGGCAGGCATGGTCCGGTGCTCGCTCTCGCCTTTCAAACAGTTCGCGTGTCAAATACTGCTCCTTCGTCTGGCCTGCCTAGATCCCGCTGCTGCCCCCTCGACCGTAGCCCTTGCGAACCTTGCCGCGGAAGACCCAGTAGACGCCGATCGTGTAGGCGGCGATGACGGGCAGGACCACGACACCGCCGTAGAACAGGAAGTGCAATGAGGCATCCGGCGCCGCAGCGTTCGCGACCGTGATCGAATACGGGATCATGTACGGCCAGAACATCACGCCAAGGCTCAGGAAGGCGGCGAGAAAAAAGAGCACGGTCATCGCGAACGGCACCGCATCGTGGCGCCTGCGGTGGACCCCGACAGCAAGTCCCGGCGAGCGCGAGTACGCCGATCGCTGGGAACACGAGACCCCAAGATCGTGCTTGCAGATTGTTTCGCGCGAGGATGCTGTAGTCGAACGTCACCGCGAACGCCAGGAACAGGACGGCGAGCACCCCGACGCCGAGCCAACGGATGCGGGCGTAGGCCCAGTCGCGCAGCTCGCCGTCGCTCTTGAGCACGAGCCAGCCCGCCCCGAGGAGCGCGTACCCGAGCACGAGCCCGATCCCGGTCAGAATTGCAAACGGATGAAGCCAGCCGAACGGACTGCCGGCGTACTGGCCGTTCGCGACTGGAATGCCCCGGATCATTGCGCCGACTGCGGCGCCCTGGACGAACGTCACCACGACCGAGCCCAGGAAGAAGCCCCAGTCCCAAACCCAGCGCATGCGTTGGCTCCGGAAGCGGAACTCGAACGCGACGCCGCGGAAGATCAGCCCGAGCAGCAGCAGCAGCACGGGGATGTAGAACGCGCCGAGGAACACCGCATAGACGTCGGGAAACGCCGCGAAGAGCCCGGCGGCGATCACCACCAGCCACGTCTCGTTGCCATCCCAGAACGGGGCGAGCGTGTCCATCATCCCTGCCCGGTGCGCCTCCTCCCGGGTCGTGCCGAAGAGAACCCCGACGCCGAGAACGAAGCCGTCCAGGATGATGTAGATCAGGATCGAGCAGGCGAGCACGCCTGCCCAGAACAGCGCGAGATTGCTCGGCACCATCGCGTTCATGCGCCGGTCCTCGCCGTGCTGCCGGTCGCCGTCTCGGCGCTGTCGGCAAACGCCATCGGCCGGCTGCCGGTGGCGCCCGGGATGGCTTTCGCGTCGGCGGTCGGGCCCGCCCGCAGCAGCTTGACGATGTAGTACACGCCGAACGAGACGAACAGCGCGTACACGAGTACGTAGCAGGCGAGCGAGAGCAACACGTCGCCGGTCGTGAGCGAGGGCGTTACCGCGTCCTTGGTGCGCAGCACCCCGTACACGACCCACGGCTGGCGCCCGACCTCGGCGGTGAACCAGCCTGTGAGGATCGCGACGAAGCCGGTCGGGAACGCGAGGAGCGTTCCCCAGAGAAACCAGCGCGTCGTCTCGAGCCGGCCGCGAAACCGCAGGAAGTTCCCGAGCCACGACACTGCCAGCATGATCAATCCCATCCCTACCATCAGGCGAAAGCCGAAGAAGGGAATGACCACCGGCGGCCGGTCCTCCGGCGGGAAGGTCTCCAGTCCGATCTCCTTCGAGGTCCAGTTGCCCGAGGCGATCATGCTGCCGAGCTTCGGGATTTCGATCGCGAAAAGGTTTTTCTCCGCCTTCTCGTCGGGAATCGCCATCAACACCTCGCTCGCCGGCTGCTGTGTCTTCCAGCGCGCCTCAATCGCCGCGAACTTCGCCGGCTGGTGCTTCAGCACGTAGAGCCCCGTGAGGTGGCCGAAAAAGAGTTGCACCGGGATCATCAGCGCAACGAATCCCAGGCCCCAATGCAGCATCACGCGCGCCTCGGCGCGATGGACGTCGCGCAGCACGTACCAGGCGCCGGTGGCCGCCACGCACATGCCGGTCGTCAGGAATGCGGCGAGCAGCATGTGCGGCCAGCGGACCATCATCACAGGCCCGAGCACGATCTCCCGCCAGTCCGCGGGGATGATCTTGCCATCGACGATCGTGTGCCCCACGGGCACCTGCATCCAGCTGTTGTTGGCGAGTATCCAGAACGACGAGAACATCGTCCCGAGCGACACCATGCAGCAGGCGAAGAAGTAGAAGCGCGGCGACACGCGGTCGCGCCCGAGCAGCATCACGCCGAAGAACGTCGCCTCCAGCATGAAGGCCGTGAAGGCTTCGTAACCAAGCAGCGGACCCTGGATCGGGCCGGACTTCTGCGCCAGCACGCCCCAATTGGTGCCGAACTGGAACGCCATGACAATGCCGGTGACGACGCCCATGCCGAACGACAACGCGAAGATCCTCAGCCAGAAGTCGAACACGCGGCGATAGATCGGGTTGCCCGTCACCAGCCGCGCGCCGTCGATCGTAGCGAGCCACGCAGCCAGGCCGATCGTGAACGCCGGAAAGATGATGTGAAAGCTGATGACGAACGCGAACTGCAGCCGCGACAGGAATACCGGATCGAGTTCCATGGGCCACCCGCGGTTATAGGTTCGCGAACAGTAGTGCGTACGGGTTCATGATCGGCTCGGATACGAGCATCAGCACCGACCGACTCCGTTCGACGTCATGTCATTTCTTCGCGGTGGCGTCGTCCAGCCCCAGGATGACGACCCTTGCGTGCCTCGGCTTCGTTGGCCACGCGACCATGGTGAATCCGTCAGCCACGGCGACTTTCTGCGCGCCATTCACGGTATAGGTGATCACGCCGCCTCCGATTCCGCCGCCGCTTCCGAGTGGCCCACCCCAGAGTTTCTGGCCGGTCGAAGAATCAAGTGCGTAGAAATTGCCGCCGAGGTCAGCGACGAACACGATACCACCCGCCGTCGGTGTGATGGCGGCGACAATCGGATAGTTGGACTTGACGCGCCATTTCCAGACCCCGGTGTCGGCGTCGACTGGCATAGATCCATCCGGCCCAGTGTCCGTCGGTCTTGTCTTCCTTGCCGAACATGTTGATCGGGTTGAGCGTCGCCATTCCCGTCCAAGGCTGTCCGACGGCGACCGACCGCATTTTCTCGTCGGTCTTGATCGTAACGGTATCGCACCAGTCGACGGTACCGGTGATGATGAGATTCAAGGTTGGATCGTAGCCCGGAGTGTTCCATTCGGTGCCGCCCACCGGACCGGGACAGAAATGCACATCCTTGCCGACGGCGAAAGTGCCTTCGACGTTCTCGATCGTCGTCACCGGCACCCGATAGAGCTGGGTGTTGGTGGCGAGATCGTAGCCATAGAGGTGTCCATCCTTCGGTGCGAGCGCCATGACCTGCTTGCCGCCCATCGATTGAAACAGGATGGGCGGGCTGGACACGTCCCAGTCGTGCCAGTCCTTCTTCACGATCTTGAAGTTGTTCTTGTAGTCGCCCGTCTTGGCGTCGAGTACCACGACCGAGTCGGTGAATAGATTGCGCCCTCGCGTGCGCCCGAGGCGAAGTCGGGCGCCGGGTTGCCTCCCGGGACATACAGCGAACCGTTCTTGATATCGAGCGTGTACGAGGTCCAGGCACCGCCACCGCTGATGGGTATGCCAGGCGCGTTGTTCCATGTCGTCGCGTCGAGCGGCGATTTGCCTACGGGTCCGCGGACCACGTCGCCTTCGACTTTGGGAACGAGGAAGAACTGCCAGACGATCTTGCCGGTCTTTCCCTCGAGCGCGTATACGTTGCCCTTGCCACCTTTGTAGTCTCCGCCTGCATTGCCGACGAAGACGAGACCGTCCGAAGCGATCGGCGCCGACGGCACCGACTCGCCGCGTTTTGTGTCGCAGATCGACGTCTCCCACACTTGTTTCCCGGTCTTGAAATCGAAAGCCAGCACCCGACAGTCCTGCGTGCCGCGAAACAGCAATCCGTCCATGTAGGCGGCGCCGCGGTTGGCGGGCAGGAGCGCGCCGGGATAGTCCAACCTTGTGCGCCAGTTTTCCGCGCACGTCGCCGGGTTGATGGAAAAAATCTCGAACTCGGTGGTGCCGATCAGAGCGTTGTTCACCATGATCAGACCGGATTCAAAGGCGGTGAATCTACCGAGGTCGTAGGTGCACAGGACCTTCAGGTTCCCGACGTTCTTCGCGTTGATCTGGTCGAGCGGCGAGAACCGCTGCGATGTCGGTGTCCTGTTGTAGCTTGGCCAGTCCCCGGCCGCGGTGTTCGGCCAGGCGGCGTCGGCAAGAGGCGGGAGGTGCCCGCGGCTACCGGCGCTTTGTAGGCAGGATTCGTTTCGACGGTCAGCGTGCCCGCCGGCGCGGACAGCGACTTGAGAAAGTTGAGTCCCATGCCGCCGTAGGTCGTCATCGCCACCGGGAAAGTGACGTAGAGCAGTCCCGCGATAACCAGGCCTGCGACAAACAGCACGCCGAGGACGACAAGAATTTTTTCATTTAAGTGTTCCCTTGATGAATCAGTTTCGGGCGACAGCGCCGCTCAGTCTTGCATTGGTCGGAAGCGCAGTTTCACGGCATCACGCACGGCTGTTCTTCGGCGCCTCGCCTCTCGGCGTGCGTCGCGTCAGTTCAGGTCCGCGTCCTTGAAGTATTTGGTCCCGGAGACAGTGATCGTCGCGGAGAGCCCCGTGTTCGTCAGCTGGTAAAGATAGACCCCGGGCGACACCGCGGCGGCGCCGCTGAATTGCGTCCCCTGTCCGCTCGCCATCGCGGAGAGATTCGCCTGTCCGCCGAATTCCCAGCCCTGATCGATGAAGTTGCGCATCGCCTGTTCGTTGGTGAACACGAAGATCAGGCGGTTCTGATTGACACCGAATCCCAGACCGCCCTGCAGCTGCACCATCTTCATGAAGGTCTGTCTGTGAGTGCGGTTGTTGTACACGACGCCCTTCCCGGTCGTGCCGCCGGCAAAGAACAGCTTCAATCCAAAGGTGCTGAAGACGGCATAGCCGGGCGCACGATCGATCACCCGCCCCGCGCCTGGCGCGACTTCATGCAGCGTCGCCAGCGCATCCTGCGCCATTTCCCGCACCTGCTCTCGCGCCTGGATGATCCTGGCTTCGTTCGGCGCGCCTGCGGGAATATCGCTCTCGAGATTCTTGAGCGGGTCCCAGGAAATGATCTGTGCCGTGAGTGCGGGTGAGGCGAGACACGCCGCGAGGGCGATCGTTGCTGCGTATGCTTTCATGCGGGCTCCTAGATCTCCAGGGAAAGACGAAGCTCGTCTGTAGCTCCAATGACTCGTCTCTCGGTTACGGTTTCGAACTGTTGCGAACGGCGATGATCTGCCAGGAAACACCGTCGCGGACTGCACTTCCACGCCCCGTCTGGCCGAGGTACGGCGTCGAGCCGGCAAGCCGCCCGGTTGCGGTGCCCGACCCGATTTCGGCGACGAAGCCATACGGGGCCGGGTTGCCGACCAGTTGGCGGCAGTGTTGGTCGGCACCAAGTCGGTGAGCACAATGCGCACGCGAAACACGCCGGGTCCGGGCGCGGTGACAGGTGCGCCAACGGACGCTGCGCAGTTCTGCCATGGACGGAGTTTGTACGGATATGCGCAACCTTGGAACTAGCTTTTGGTTAAGTCAGACCGCTTGGCTGCACCGGATCCCGCGTTGTATCTCCTTGTCATGATCCAATCGCGACGCTTACCGCGTCGAGCAACGCCGCGTTCGAGAAGGGTTTGCGCAGAAGGCGAACGCCTCCTGCGGCCGCGGTCTTCGCGTCGAGCGTGAGGTCGTCGCTGGCCGTGATGAAGATCACCGGCACGTCGATGCGTGCCTCGCGAAGACGGCGAACTGACGTCGAGTCCCGAGAGTCCCGGCATGTGAACGTCCAGGACCACGCAGGCGGGAACGCGTGCGGAGAGCGATTCCAGAAATTCCTCACCGGATCCGAAGGCGAGCACGACATAATCGGCAAGGCGCAACAAGCGGCCGATCGCGGTTCGAACGGACGCCTCGTCGTCGACTACGGCGATGCAGGGATGGGTCAAGTGTCACATGCCGACGTTACGGCGTCGTGACTCGCGCGGAAACTGTGCTTTGGGTTAGACCGCGCGCGTCTATTGCGGCGCAGCACACGCCGAAACGCCGCAACGACGTGCGTCGCGCCGGAGTCCGGCGCGCAGGCTATCGGCCGATGCCGAGCTGAGCGGCGATATGCATCAATTCGGCCACGGTTCTGGCCTGCATTCGCTCCATGACGCGCGCGCGATGAAACTTGATGGTTTGCTCCACGACGCCGAGATCCGCTGCGATCTGCTTGTTCAGCTTGCCGGCGGCGAGCGCAGCGAGCACTTCGCGCTCGCGCGGGGTCAGGGCGTCGAGTCGCTCCCGAAGCGCGGCGGTCCCGGCGCGGGAGCGTCGCGCCGCCGCGTCCTCGTCGATCGCGGCGCGCACCGCCGCCACCAGTACTTCCGCGGGCACCGGTTTGGTGAGGAAGTCGGTCGCGCCGGACTTGATCGCCTGGACCGACATCGGGATGTTGCCGTGACCGCTGATGAAGACGATGGGCAGCGACACTCCCATTGCGGCGAGTCGGCGTTGCAGTTCCAGCCCGTCCTGGCCGGGCATCGTGACGTCGAGCACGATGCACCCGTATGCCCAGGGTTGCTCGCGCGCGAGAAACGCCTCGGCGGATCGGAAAGTCTCGACGCGCCAGCCTTCCTGACGGAAGACGCGCGAGAGCGCCCCGCAGCACGCTTGGGTCGTCGTCGACCAGAAAAACGATCGGAGCGTCGCCGTCGTCCATCACGCAAGCTCTCTCGGCAGGCTGACGCAAAACGTGGCGCCGCCATCCGCATTGTTCGTCGCCTCGATGCTTCCGCGATGCGCATCGACGATCGACCTGCAGATCGCCAGCCCGATGCCCATGCCGCCGGTCTTGCTGCTCCAGAACGCGTCGAACATGCTCCGCCGACGCATCGTCTCCGATGCCGGTGCCGCGATCGACGACGCACAACCGGACATCGTCTTTGGTCGAATCGGTGCGCAAGATCAGCCGGCGCTGCTCGATCGGGGTAGTGCGCATCGCATCGGCGGCGTTCAGGACCAGGTTGAGCAGGACCTGCTGCAGCTGGACGCGGCCAGCCTGGATGCGCGGCAGTTCCGGCTCCAGCGTCGACGATTGCGACCACCTGACGCGTCACGAGCTCGGTTCGCACCAGATCGAGCGTTTCGCGAACCAGATCGTTCAGGTCGACGGCCGTCTTGCTCAGGTCGCCGCGCTTGTACAGCTCGCCGAGCCTGCGAATGACCTCGGAGGCGCGGTGGTCGTCGCTGATGATGTCTCGACAGATTGCGCGCAGCTCTTCGAGGTCGACTTGGTCGCGGCTCAGCATCTTTTGCGCGGCTTCCGCATTGCCCGAGGATCGCGGCCAGGGGCTGGTTCACCTGGTGCGCGATCGCAGCCGAAAGCTGGCCCAGCATCGATACCCGCGTCATGTGCTGGAGCGCCGAGCGATCCTCGGCAGCCTGCATTTCGGTGCGCTTGCGGTCGGTCACGTCGAGCGCGACGCCGAGCAGACGCTGCGAACCCTCGGCGCGGCCGCGCGCGGCGATCCAGCGCAGCGTTCCATCGGGCTCGACTCGACGGTATTCGACGTCGAACTCCTCGCCGGTGTCGAGCGCCCGACGCACGGCGTCGGTCCAGCGCTTCACGATCGGCGGGATGTGTCGTCTCCAGCACACCGTTGAAGTCGATCACCTGCGCCGCACCGGCCGCGGTGCGCGGGCGGCTGGGCGCGCTCGCCCACAGCCGGTCGCGCGTGACGTCCCAGATCCAGAGCGACAGCCGCGCGGCGCGTGCCGCGAGGCTGACCTGCTCCTGGCTCTCGTGCAATGCGCTGGCGGTGCGTTGGCGCGATCTGCGCTCGACGAGGAGCAGGTCGATCAATCCCGCCTGCATGAGCAGGATGGCGACGCCGGCGGAGATCTCGACCCCGATACCGGTCCCAGGCCGAGAGCTCGCGAAATTTCACCACCGTACCCGGCGGCAGCAGCCGTTCATCCATTCCCCATCGACGGATCTGGCGCGCATCCACGATCGGCACGTTCGGCACCGACGAAGGGTGCACGGCGCTCGTTGCGACGCCGTTGAGCACGCTCACGACGATGGAGCCGGCGCGCTTCGACTGGTCTTCGTACGGAGCCATGTAGCCTCCCACGATACCGGTGCCCAGGAACGTGTCGATGGGCCCGTACACGGGGGCGGCGGACGCTGGCGCGATGAGCTCGAGCGATTGACGCGGACTTCCGACGTGACCCGCGCCGTCGACGAAGTAGCCCGGCGTGAACACGATCGTGTCCTTGGGCAACATGCTTACGCGCCGCAGCAGGTCGGCGGTGGAAAGCCCTGACAGGTACTCGACGTCGATAGTGCCTTCCAGTCGTCCTGCCGCGCCGCGCACGCGCTGCTCCCACACGCGGTCGCGCTCGTCGGCCCCGACGATGATGACCAGCTTGTGGGCATCAGGCTGCAGCCGCATCGCCATCTGCAGCGTCGGCAGCGGATCCAGATCGATGGTGGCTCCGATGACCCCCGGCGGCAGTGGCGTTCGCGCTACTACATCCTTCGCCAGCGCGATGTGGACGATCGGGAGATTGGGGGCGATGCGCTCGCGCAGCTTGGTAGCGAACCGCACCGCCTGCGGCGCCGACGCGACGATGACGCGCACTTTGCGATTTCCGTACTTGGTGGCGAGGAATTCCGTCACCGCCGTGACATAGGACGCCGCCGAGAACCGCTCGACGTCGAGATATTCCGAGAACACGTCGACCGGTCGCATTACCCCGCTGTCGATGGTCCTGCGGACGGTGTCCTCGATGATTATCGCGGCGGGCGTCGGTCTCTGGTTGCTGTGGATAATCAGCACGCCGTCATGAACCGCCGTCAGCGGAAGCCGCGGCGGGAAAAAGCAACGCGACGCACAACACGATGGCATTGCCAGTCCGGCGACGCGCCCCGGTCACGGCTGATTCCGCGCGGGCGTGATGCTCCGAGACGGGCTCTCGAAGCCCGTTGCTGGCGTCGGCGAATGAGCGGCGACTCCTCGAAAGGCTTTGACTTTCAAGGAATTGCCACCCTGAGTCGGCGGGTTGGGCGGGTTTGGGCGCCGGCGCGGTGGGCGCGACGTCGCTACCGCGAAGGATTCCACATGTTCCGACATCCCTGTGGTTAGCGCCGATTATAGTCTCGAAGGCGATTGCGCTCCTAGAACACCTGCGGGGAGGCACCACGCGTCTGCGGCCGGTGGCTGCGCCGTCGCCGCGTCGCGCTCGCGGGACGAAGGTGTGGGTCGGAGGTGCTTCACCAAAGGTTAGTTGCGGGGGTGTTGCGGCGGGCGTAAAAGACAGTTTTTTAAAGGAGGAGATTTCGCATGAACAAGACTCTCGCGGTCCTCGCTGCCTCCGTGTTGCTCGTCGCCGCTGCGCCGCTGCGGGCGGACGTCTACAGCGAGATGAACATGAAGCCGTTGACGCCTGAGACGACGGCGAAGATGAAGGCCGAGGTGCAGGCGGCCAAGGCCAAGTGGGCGACGATGACGCCGGATCAGCGCGCCGAGGTCACCAAGTCGATGCGCAGCAAGAGGCTGGGTGAGCTCACCGCGATGGAGCGCGTCGCGCAGAACGACGACATGACCACGATGAGCAAGACGGCCAGCGGCGCAGTACAAGTCGGAGTGGGACGCCGCCAAGGTCAAGTACGACGCGATGACTGCGGACCAGAAGGCCGCGCTGCGCAAGGCCACGCAGCAGAAGCGCCTGGCCGATCTCAACATGATGGAAAAGGTCGGCCAGAACGACGACATGGGCCGCGAGTTCTAGGAGCGGCCCCTTACGCGTCATCACGACCCGGCGTCGGGTTTCCTTTGTGCGGCCGCGCTTGACCTTGCTGTCGACGCGCCGCAGCTGGGAGCTTTTGGTCGGCCGCGTCGGCTTGCGCCGGCGCGGCACGGCGGCGGCGCTGTCGACCAGCGCCTGCAATCGCTGCATCGCGTCGGCGAGATTGCCGTCGAGGCTGCGATAGCGCTGCGCCTTGATCACGATCACGCCGTCGGACGTGATGCGCTGATCGCGATGCGCCAGCAGCCGCGCCTTGATCTCTTCCGCGAGCGACGATGCGCGGATGTCGTAGCGCAGGTGCACCGCGGTCGACACCTTGTTGACATTCTGGCCACCGGCTCCCTGCGCGCGGATGGCGGTCCATTCGATTTCGGTGGGGTCGACGATTGGCATGGCGGGCGTTGTCGAGCGTAGCGCAGCTTCGCGCACCGCGCAAAAAGAAACGGCGACAGCCACGCTGTCGCCGCCTTGATCACGAGCGAAGGGGAATCACTGCCCGTGATCGTGGTACCAGGTCGAGCTCACGCTCGGGCGATACACATAGACGGGTTCGCGACTAACCACCGTACGATCCTCATACACGACCGTCGGCGCCTGATAGGTCACGACCGGGTCGTGGTAGACGACGGTGGGACGATTCGCTGCCGGACGCGTGTCGTAGCTATAGTAGCCGGGACCCGCCTCGATGGTTGTCGCACAGCCGGCGACCAATGCACTGAACGCCGCAGTCGCCAGAAGCGCTTTAACAGGTGCGCGTGTCATCGAAGTCTCCTTCGCTAGTTGAGGCGATACCAGTATCGCAGCGAAGGTGTGAAGCAGGGTCCGATCAACCGGTAAGCGAGGCGCTGATTCGAGTGTAGGCGGAGGCCTACACGCGAGCGGAATCACAGGATTCCCTGCTCCCGATACGGCGCGTTGGCCTCCACCCGCTCATATCCGAGCCGCGTCAGGTCGATGCTCCGGTATTCGCCATGCACGATCAGCTCGGCGATCGCACGACCCGCGGCCGGTGCATGCATCATCCCGTGCCCGGAAAACCCGGCGACGGTGTAGAGGTTCGGCATGCGGCGCCACGCGCCGATGACCGGATTGCCGTCGAGCTCGTTCTGCTCGTAGAGTCCCGACCAGGTGCGGTGGCACTTCGCTGCCTCGAACGCGGGAAACCGATGCGCGACCGCGGGCCATACCACGCGCTCGAAATAGTCGTGGTCGACGTCGAAGTTGAAGCCGCGCCGCTCGTCGCCATCGACCACGCCGCCCGAGAAGCCCTTGCCCTCCGAGCGGAAGGCGAGGCGCGCGACATCCTTCACGTAGGGCAGCGGCTCGATCGGCAGATCCCGCCGTGAAGTAATGCTCGAAGCGGCGCATCGGCGTCACCGGGAGATGCATTCCGAACATCGACGCGACTTCTCCGGACCACGCGCCCGCGGCGTTGACGAAGGCGTCGGCCGCGACGCGCTGCCCGCCGGCGAGAACGACGGCGCGCACTTTCGCGGGTTCCACGTCGGCAGCGACGACGCGATCCTGGACGTACACCGCACCGAGCTCCGCTGCCTTGCGCCTGAAGCCCCAGAGCAGGCCGTTGGGATCGCACCAGCCGTCGTGCGGCGTGTGCGCGCCGGCGCCCAGGTCGTCGACACGCATCGAAGGGAACCTGGCCGCGAGCTCGCGGGGAGACAGAAGATCGACCGCGCAACCATGATCGCGTTGCCTGCGCACGTTGCGCTCGAGCTGCGCGGCGTGCTCGGGCGGCACGACGAACAGGTAGCCGCCTTCCACCCAGTCCACCGGCGCGGGTCGGCCGTCGGACGCCATCGTTTGCTCGAAAGCCTTGATGAAGCGCAGGCTGAAGAGCGACATCTCGATGTTTTCGGGGCAGGTGAACTGCACGCGGCAGCCGCCGGACGCGCGCAGCGTCGAGGCGAACTCGTAGGTGGGATCGGGCTCGACGACGCAGACCGACAGCGATGGCGATTCCGCGAGCAGGAAGTAGGCGGTGGCGCTGCCGACGATGCCACCGCCGATGATCGCAACGTCGAACCGCGTCGGGCTGGAGAAGTTCATGAGGCGGGAGTCATTTTTGCACAGTACCGGAAGGGTGCGCGGTAGCGGGCGGCACGCACGCATCGGTGCTCGCATTGGGAACGCCGATGGGCATACCATCATCCAATGCCAGTCACCCTTGCCTCCAGCACCCTACGTGACCATGAATTCGCCTAAAGCACTCGCGCTCGCGAGCGATCCCGACCTCGCCGCCCGCGTCGCTTCGAAGGACACCGCGGCCTTCGAGGCTTTGATGCGCCGCTACAACGGCCGCCTGTTCCGGGTTGCCCGGGCGATCCTCAAGGACGACGCCGAAGCCGAGGACGCATTGCAGGAAGCGTACCTGACCGCGTACGCCAAGATCGCCGGCTTCCGCGGCGAAGCCACGCTTTCGACGTGGCTTACGCGCATCGTGATCAACGAGGCGCTGGGCCGGCTGCGACGCCGCAAGCGCGACGGCGTCGTGGTGCCGTTCTCGGGAGCCACACAAACCGATCAGGACGAGGAGGCGGTGACAGTGCGCGACGACCAGTCCGATTCGCCGGAGACCGCCACCTTGCGTGCCGAGCTGCGCCGCCTGCTCGAGCGCAGGATCGACGAGCTGCCGGTGGCGTTTCGCACCGTGTTCCTGCTTCGCGAGGTCGAGGAGATGACGGCCGCCGAGACGGCGCTGTGCCTGTCGATTCCGGAGGCGACCGTGCGCACCCGCCTGTTCCGAGCCCGGGCGCTGCTGCGCGATTCGCTCTCGCGCGACCTGGATGCGACGACGCTCGAGGTCTTCGCGTTCCTGGGCGAGCGCTGCGACCGCATCGTCGCCGGGGTGCTGGCCCGGCTGGAGAGCGGGACCGCCTGAACGGAGTGCGTCGCTGGCGGGAACGCCGACGGCTCGAGCTTCATCCAATGTCGCATTCCTACAAGGAGCGACACCATGAAGCCGGTATTCATCACCCTCGCAGCATCGTTTTTCCTGGCGGCCACCGCTGCCATGGCGCAGGCGCCCAACGACGCGCAGATCGCGGCGATCGTCGTCGCCGCCAACCAGGTCGACATCGACGCCGGGAAGCTGGCTGAATCGACCTCGGGCAACAAGGAGGTCAAGGCCTTCGCCAACCGCATGGTCACCGATCACACCGGCGTCAACAAGCAGGCGGTGGACCTGGTCACCAAGCTCAAGGTCACGCCGCAGGACAACCCCACCGCGCAGAGCCTCAAGTCCGGAGGCGAGAAGAACATCGCCAACCTGAAGACGCTCAAGGGCGCCGCGTTCGACAAGGCGTACATCGACAACGAAGTCACCTACCACCAGCAGGTGCTCGATGCGCTGGACAAGACGCTCATCCCCAGCGCCAAGAACGAGGAGCTGAAGGCGCTTCTGGTGAAGGTTCGTCCGGCATTCGTGGCGCATCTCGAGCACGCCAAGATGATCCAGTCGACCGTGGGCAAGAGCTAGCGACGTCGCTGGCGCATGCCTGCGAACATCGTTGCGCGCCGCGTCGGGTGCCAGTGCCCGGCACCGGCAGGTGGACGAGCCCGCGAGGCGCGTGGGCCGGCGCCGCGCTAGCCGTCGCGCTGACGCTGCTGCTGTGCGCGGGTCCCGCGACCGCGGCCGAGCGTGCGGCGACCAAGGCGGCGACGAAGACGGTCGTCATCGACGCCGTTGCGTTCGCGCCCGAGTCGGTCACGGTCCATGTCGGCGACACCGTGACCTGGATCAACAAGGATCCGTTTCCCGCACACCGTGACCTCGAAGGAGGGCGGCTTCGATTCGCGCGAGATCGCCACGGGTAAGTCGTGGAGCTTCACGCCGCGCAAGGCCGGCACGTTCGCGTATCTGTGCACGCTGCACACGACGATGAAGGGGACGCTGCGCGTGGAGTGAGTGCGCCGGGCCGTCCAAGGCACTCGCCCCTCGGGGAGCGGCGCGCAGCGCCGTTCGGGGGACGTACAAGGCGGCGCGGTTGCGCGAATATTCACGTCCGCCGTGCTGAGGATTCCATCGCGGCGCCGCCGCGCTCGGGCTAGAGTGTAGTCAGTTGAGCCCGAGAGCTCGCGCAGATCGATCGACGCGCCAGGCAAGGCGCCTTCGAAAAGCTCAGCCGATCGGCTGAAGTCGATCCGCGATGCTCCGGCTCAACGGGAACCCAGGCTCCGAGGAGCGGGCGTGCGGCCGGCGCTGGTAAGATCGCGATTCCAACGCCAACCGTGCGCCCGCATGCCTTCACCCGCACCCGTCGCCGAGCTCGCTCCCCGCGGAGTCCTTCGCGCCGCCATCAACTTCGGCAATCCTGTGCTCGCCGGCAAGGATGCCGCCGGCCAGCCTTGCGGCATCTCGGTCGATCTCGCGCGCGAGCTGGCGCGCCGGCTGGGTGTGCCGATCGAGCTGGTCCACTACCAGTCCGCCGGACATGTGCCCGGCGGCGCTCGCGTCCGACGCGTGGGACATCTGTTTTCTGGCCATCGATCCGAAGCGCGCTGCCGACATCGCCTTCACCGCGCCCTACGCGGTGATCGAGGGCGCCTACATGGTGGCCGAGGCGTCCGCGCTTCGCGGGATCGACGAGGTCGATCGCGCCGGCACGCGCATCGGCGTGATCGAAGCCAGCGCCTACGACCTGTATTTGTCGCGCGAATTGAAGCATGCGACGCTCGTCCGCGAAGCCTCCGCCGAAGCGGTGATGAATCTGTGGGTGGAGGGCATGCTCGACGTGGTCGCCGGAGTGAAGCCGCAGCTCGAGGCCGACGCGAAGCGTGTCGGCGGCTTGCGCCTCCTGCCCGGACGCTTCATGTCGATCAACCAGGCGATGGGCACCCCGCGCGGGCGCGAGGCCGGCGCGGCGTATGTTCGCGAGTTCATGGACGAGGCGAAGTCGTCGGGGCTGGTCGCTCGGTTGTTCAGCAAGAATCGCATCACCGGCGCAGTGTTGGCGGACTGACAGTCACAGTCGATCCGCCTCGCCTCGCAGCCGAAGCGCTCCCCGGCTACGTGCGGCGGTGCAGGCGCTGGTCGATCTGCAGCAGGATCACGCTGACCGTGGCGGCGAACACGACGATCAGCAGCGTCACCGACATGACCTGCTCGACGTTGTGCAGGCCGATGCCGGTCATCAGCAGGTAGCCCAGGCCGCGCTGCGACGCGAACATCTCCGCCAGCAGGCATCCGATGAGCGTCAGCGCGAAGCCCACGCGCAAGCCCGTGAAGATCTCGGGAATCGCCGCCGGAAACAGGATCCAGCGTACCGTCTGCGCGCGCGACAGGTGCAGCACGCGCCCGGTCTTGAGCAGGATCGGCTTGGTGCTGCGCACCGCGGCGAGCGTGAACAGGATGATCGGTATCACGCCGTGCAGCACGCCGAAGGCCACCTTCGCCGAGAGCCCCAGGCCGAATGCGAGCAGCAGGATCGGATAGAGCGTGAGCTTGGGGATCGCGTACACGGCGACGATCATGGGCTCGAGCGTGTCCGAGGAAAGCCGGTCGAACCCGAGCCAGAATCCCACCAGCAGCCCGATCGCCACCGACAGCGCGAACGCGATCGCGAACGCGCGCATGGTGTCGAACAGGTGCATGCCGAACGATTCGCCGGTGACCATCTTGGCGGTGTAGCGCAGCGTCTGCAGCGGCGATGCGAGCGCGACGTCGCCGATCCACCAATAGAGCGCCTGCCAGATGGCGACCAGAACGACCACCAGGATCAGCGCGTTGCGCGGGCCTCGCCAGCCCGACGCGCTCATCGCATGCCCCGGCGCGCCAGCAGGCGGTGTTCCCAGCGCGACAGCCCGCCGTTGATGACGACCGACGCGAGCAGGATCAGCACGATCAGCGGATACATCGTCGCGTTGTCGAAATTCGTGTACGCGAAGCTGATCTCGTAGCCGATGCCGCCGCGCGACAGGATGAACTCGGACCCGATCACGCCGATGAACGCGTACGCGACCGCCAGCTTGATGCCGGTGACGATGTAGGGGCCCGCGGCGGGCAGCGTCAGGCGCATCGCCGTGTCGACCGGCGAGAGCCGCATGATGCGCGCGGTCTTGAGCAGCACGACGGGAACCCGGTCGAGGCCGTTGAGCGTGTTGACGATCACCGCCACCACGCCGAGCATGAACGCGATGAGGATCTGCGGCAGGTCGCCCAGCCCGAAGACGACGATGAAAAAGGGATAGAACGCGAACACCGGCACCGCGTAGTAGGTGGCGAACAGCGGGTCGAGCGTGTCGCGCAGCGCCCGCGCGCCGGTGCAGCAGCGCGCCCGCGATGACGCCGACGCTCAACGCAAGCCCCAGCGCCAGCACCGTGTTGGTGAGCGTCTTGACGATGGCGCCGTTCATGCGGCCCGACACCAGCATGCGAAACAGGTCGCGGGCGATGATGTGCGGCGCCGGCATGGTGATCTTGTCGATCACGCCGGTCAGGCACAGCACTTCCAGCAGCGCGATCGCGCCGGCGATCACGGCGATGCGATACCAGGCGACGCGGCTCATTGGGGAATGCCGGTCCCGGCGCTGCGACCGATGGTCTTGAGCGATTCCTCGCGCAGCGACTTCCACAACCGCGCGGTCACCGCGCCGAACTCGGCGTGCTCGATGATGCGGCTGTCGCGATCGCGCGGCCAGCCGGTCTCGACGACGTCGATGAGCTGTCCGGGCCGCGCCGACATGACGCCGATGCGGTCGGCGAGCATGCCGGCTTCGTCGAGCGCATGCGTGATCAGGAACACCGTCGCGTCGGTCTGCCGCCACAGGCGCAGCAGCTCGTCCCCCATCAGGAGGCGCGTCTGCTGGTCGAGCGCGCCGAACGGCTCGTCGAGCAGGATGAGCTTCGGCTGCATCACCAGCGTGCGCGCGATGCACACGCGCTGGCGCATGCCGCCCGAGAGCTGCGCGGGATAACTGGTGGCAAAATCGGACAGGCCGACCAGCGCAAGCGCGTTGCGAACGCGTTCGCTTTTCTCGGCGTCGCTCAGGTTGCTGCGGCGCAGTCCGAAGGCGACGTTGCGCGTCACGTCGAGCCACGGCAGCGACGCGTCGTCCTGGAACACCACGCCGATGCCCGGCGGAGCCTCGCCCGCGATGGGCTTGCCTTCGAACGCGAGCGAGCCCTCGGTCGGCGCGGTCAGTCCCGCGATGAGCTCGAGCAGCGTCGATTTTCCGCAACCCGAGGGTCCCACCACGGCGAAGAACTCGCCACGTCTGAGCTCGAGGTCGATCGGCCCGACGGCGTGCAGCGGAGGACGATCATGGCTGGCCGGAAATATCTTGCGCGACGTTGCGCAGAGCTCGAGAAGGCCGCGAAGCTCGTCTGCCATGGGTTCGCGGCCTATCGGATCGCCTTGAGGTCGTCGGGCAGGAAGCGCGTGTCGATGATCTTGGAGTAATCGACTTCGCCGGTGATCGCACCCACCGAGCGCTGGACCTCGATCATGCGCTTGAGTCCGTCCATATGGATCGCGCCCTCGCCCCAGTACGGTACGCCCTTTGTCTTGCTCGTCGTCAAGTTGCGCACGGCGCTCTTGGCGACGTCGAGGTCGATGTTGTATTGCTTGGCGACGATCTCGGCGGCTTCATCCGGATTGGCGATCATGAACTTGACGGCCTTGCGCCGGGCGCGGATCACCGCGCGTAGGAAGTCGCCCTTTTTCTCGGCCATCTCGACCGTGGTGACGCCGACCACGTTGTCGAGCGGCGGAAGGACTTCGCTGGCGACGACGACGGCGCGGTACTTGTGCTTGACCTTCGACCACAACGGCTCGGTAATCGCGGCGACGTCGATCAGCCCCGCGTCGAGCGCCGCGATGCCCTCGCCGAATCCCCCCGTCTTGACGAGCTCGGCGTCCGATTCCTTCAGGCCCGCGGATTGCAGCAGCAGCAGATCGAGCGCCTGGCTGGTCGAACGCGGATTGGTGTAGCCGATCTTCTTGCCCTTGAAGTCCTTGATCGTCTTGATCGGCGAATCGGGCTTCACCGCCCACACGAACTCGGCGACGGTGAGCACGTTGTCGCTGATGATCTTGAGGTCGGCGCCGGCGAGGATTGCGGAGACGACGACGCCCGGATTGACCTCGCCGTACGGCACGCCGCCGCCGTTGAGCACGTTGCGAAGCGACGTCCCGCCGCCCGCCGACGAGATGAGGCCGGTGACGTTGATGCCTTCGTCCTTGAAGTAACCCTTGGCCATCGCGACGCCGAACGGCATGCCGTTGGCCGAGACGCCGTAGTTGCCCACCGCCAGCTCCTCGGCCGATGCGCTCGCCGCGAACAGTGCGAGGCCGGCGAGCGGTGTGACGAAAGTTGTTGCGATCAGTCTTTTGAGCGCCCTGTGCATGCGTTCTCTCCTCTGAATGCGCCGGGTGCTGTGCGCGCCGGCATGGGTCTGTCGAAATGGCAGCGGATCGCGTGCTAGCTGCGTTTGAGCGACACGTTGATGTTCTTGATCTGCGTGCAGGCGAGGAGCTCCTCGATCGATTCCTCACGCCCCATGCCCGACTGCTTGTAGCCGCCGAACGGCACGCCGATCCAATGCTGGCTGGCGCCGTTGATCCAGATGAACCCGGCTTCGATCCGCGATGCGAGTCGATGCGCGCGGTCGAGGTCGTGCGTCCAGATCGACGCCGTCAGGCCCGACGTCGAGCGCGTTGACCCGGGCCAGGAGATCGGTCTCGTCGGACCAGCGCAGGACGCTCACCACCGGGCCGAAGATCTCCTCGCGCGCGATGCGCATGTCGTCGGTGACATCGGCGAACACGGTCGGCTCGACGAAGAATCCCTTCGCCAGCTTGGCATCCGCCGGACGCTTGCCGCCGCAGGCGATGCGCGCGCCGCCTTCGACGCCCAGCTTGATGTACGCCATCGTCTTGTCGTACTGCGCCTGGCTGGAGAGGCAGCCGACCTCGTTCTCGGGCTCGGTCGGCAGGCCGACCTTGAGCTGGCGCACGCGCGTGACGATCTCGGCGAGCGTCGCGTCGTGGATGTCCTCGTGCAGGTAGACGCGGCTGGTCGAGTTGCACGACTGGCCGGTGACGTAGCGGAAGTTCATGCCGCGCACGACGCCGTCGGCGACCTCCGCGGGCGTGGTATCGGCGCAGGCCACCAGCGCATTCTTGCCGCCGAGCTCGAGCGTGAGCGCCTTGAGCGTCGCGCCGGCGCCCGGTCATCACGGCGCGTCCCGCGTTGACGCTGCCGATGAACCCGATCTTGGCGACCTTGGGATGCGCGACCAGCGCCGCGCCGGCGTCCCTGCCGCCGGTGACGACGTTGAACACGCCGGGCGGAAACACGCCTTCCCAGAGCTCGGCGATGCGCAGCGATGTCAGCGGTGTCTGGTCCGCCGGCTTCACGATGAGTGTATTGCCGGCGACCAGCGGCGCGCCGCATTTGCCGGCGGTGAACAGCAGTGGATGGTTGAACGCGCCGATGCGCGCGACGACGCCGAGCGGCTCGCGCACGGTGTAGTTGAGCGAGCCCGGCCCGATCGGAATCGTGTCGCCCTTGATCTCGGTGACCAGGCCGGCGAAGTAGTCCATGTAGTTGGCGCTGATCTCGACGTCGTAGGCCATCGCCTGGTACGGATTGCCGGTGTCGAGCGCCTCCAGCCACGCGAGCTCGTCCGCGTTTTCGCGCAGGATCGCCGATGCGCGCCGGACCGCCTTGGCGCGGTCCTGCGCGGGAACGTCGCGCCAGACGAGAAACGCATTGCGCGCCGCGGTGACGGCGCGTTCGACGTCCTCGGCGCTCGCATCGATCGTGGCGCCGAGCGCCTCGCCGGTCGACGGACTCGTGACCGCGATCTCGCGCTTGGCCTCGGACGCGTGCCATGCGCCGCCGTAGTAGAGGCCGCGGTGACGCGGCAGTCGCGCGTCGGTTGAGCTCGGCGCTTCGTGCAGCGATCGCCATGATCAGCCCTGTTTCGGAACGTGGCGCATGAGCGACGACGAGACCGCGCGCGAATATTCGGGCAGCACGCGCACGTCGATCACGGTCACCGCGCCGGCGCGCACGTCGGCGACCGCCTTCTCGAGCGTCGAGCCCAGCTCGGCAGTGGTGCGCACCGGCCCGTAGCCTTTCGCGCCCTGGCCGCGCGCCAATTCGGCGAGATCCATTCCCGGATCGCTCATGCGCAAACCGATCCAGCGATTCTCCACGGGCCGCCCGCGCACGCGTGCCATGCGCTCCTGATGCAGCTCATCGTTGAAGAACGACTGGTTGTTGGCGATGACGATCAGCACCGGGATACGGTAGTGCACGCCGGTCCAGAGCGCGGTCAGTCCCATCAGGTAGTCGCCGTCGCCGACCACCGCGACGGGCAGACGGTCGCCGCCGCGCAGCGCCAGCGCCGCGCCGATCGCCATGCCCGGACCGGAGCCGATGCCGCCACCGCCGTCGAAACCGATGTAATCCAGCGGATGCGCGAAGCGGCATTGCTCGCCGGGCCAGCCCAGCGGCAGCCGGATGTACGAGGGCCGATGCGCCGCCAGCGTTTGCATGACCGTGCGCGCCATGTCGTCGAGCGGGAGGCGCGGGTCGCCGGCAGGCGCGGCGGCCGTCGTTGCATCGGGAGCGCTGGCCGTCGGCGCAGTCTCCTGCCTTGGTGCGATCCATGGCGAGCGGGTCTTCGTCGCGCGAGGGCCGAGCGCGTCGAGCAGCGCCGACACCAAGGCGTCTGGAGGCGCGAGTATCGAGAGATCGGTCGTAGGCAGCGCCTGATAGTCCATGTTCCAGCCGTTGTGCACGTACTGGTCCATCGAGCACTGGATGATCTTGGCGCGCGGTTGCTGCCCCGCGCAAGCCTGCGCCAGCGTGCCGCCGAGGTCGATCCAGTCGAGACTCAGGATGACGTCGGCGTCGACGACGGCCTGCGTCGCGGCGCCGCTGACGTAGAGACTCGGCGGAAACGGATGCAGCGCGTGCTGCGTCGGGAAGCTCGCGCCGGTCTTGATGTCGGTGAGGACGATCGCGCCGAGCCGTTCGGCGAGCGCGACACGCTGCTCGAACGCGGCGATATCGTTGGATACGCGGCCGATCATGATCAAAGGCTTCGCGCCGGACTCGAGCAGCCGAACCGCCTCGCGCACCGACTCCGCCGACGCGACACCCGGCGCGGGTGCGGGGAAGCGCTCGAGCGCGGGCATCGGCGGCGGCGTCGCCTGCGGCTGTTCCTGCATCGCGGCGTCGAGGCAGATGTAGACCGGGGCCTGCGGCGGCGTCATCGAAATGCGATAGCCGCGCACGATCGCTTCGAGCGCGGCGCCCACCGACGCGGGCAGGTCGTCCCACTTGGTGTAACCGCGCACCAGCGCGCCCAGATCGCGCGAGGTATGGATCCAGTCGACCCAGGGCCGGCGCTGCTGGGCGTCGATCGGTCCGACCGCGCCGAGCAGGAGTATGGGAATGCGGTCGCACCACGCGTTGAAGATCGCCATCGTGGCGTGCATCAGGCCGACGTTGGCGTGCAGCGCCACCGCGAGCGGCTTGCCGGTGACGCGCGTGTAGCCGTGCGCGAGCGCGACGGCGTGCTCTTCGTGTATGCACAGCAGCAGCTCGGGACGCGTGTTGCCGAGATAGTTGACCAGGCTGTCGTGCAGGCCGCGAAAGCTCGCGCCCGGCGTCAGCGCGATATAGGGGATGTCGAGGGTGCGCAGCAGCTCGGCGATGGCGTCGCTTCCCCACGCCATGGTCGTCTGCGTGGTCGCGCCTGCGGGGACGGTGTCATTCATCGAGGGTGCCTTGATCGTGTCATGCGACGCTTTGCGATGCGGCAGCGCCGCACGCACACGGGAAAACAGACGTCTACTTGATCGCCTTGAGGTCGTCCGGGAGAAAGCGCGTGTCGACCAGCTTGTTGTAGTCGACTTCGCCGCTGATCGCGCCCACCGAGCGCTGTGCTTCGATCATGCGCTTGAGTCCGTCGAGGTGGATCTGCCCGTCGCCCCAGTACGGCACGCCCTTGGTCATGCTGCCGGTGAGGTTGCGCACCGCGCTGCGCGCCACGTCGGGTTCGAGGTTGTATTGCTTGGCGACGATCTCGGCGGCTTCGTCGGGGTGCTCCTTCATGAACTGCACCGCCTTGCGGCGTGCCCGGATCACGGCGCGGATGAAATCGCCTTTTTTCTCCATCATTTCGACCGTTGCGACGCCGACGACGTTGTCCAGCGGCGGCAGCGCGTCGCTGGCGACGACGACGGCGCGGTACTTGCCCTTGAGCTTGGACCACAGCGGCTCGGTGATCGGCGTGATGTCGACCTGCCCCGAATCGAGTGCGGCGACGCCTTCGCCGAAGCCGCCGGTCTTCACGAACTCGACGTCCTCGGGCTTGAGCCCCGCCGATTGCACGATCATGTTGGCGAGCGCCTGGCTGGTCGAGCGCGGGTTGGTGTAGCCGATCTTCTTGCCCTTGAGGTCCTTGATCGTCTTGATCGGCGAATCGGGCTTCACCGCCCATACGAATTCGGCGACGGTGAGCACGTTGTCGCTGACGATGCGCAGGTCGGCACCGGCCTGCATCGCCGAGACGATCACGCCCGGATTGACCTCGCCGTAGGGAACGCCGCCGCCGGCGAGCATGTTGCGCAGCGTCGTGCCGCCGCCGGCGGACGAGATGAGCCCGGTGATGTTGAGTCCCTCGTCCTTGAAGTATCCCTTCGCCATCGCGACGCCGAAGGGCATGCCGTTGGCCGACACCGCGTAATTGCTGACCACGATTTCCTCGGCGGCGGCGCCGCGGACGATGCAGCAGGCAACAACGGCGAACAGCGCGGGGGCGATCCGCGCAATCAGGCGATCCATGGGGCTCCTCCTAGAGCTTCGAATCGATATTGTAGGGCGAAACCCGCGCCGGTGCGGCCGTGCCGGCGGGGGCGAGCGCGGATGGGGTGAATATTCGCGCTGCCGAGGCGCGAATTGTCGTTGGCGTGGCCGGATCGTGGCGAGTAAGGTATCGATGCGGCCGGTGCAACAACGAAAGGCTTCCATGCAGAACGCCATCGCCTTTTCCGACAACGACGTCATCACCATCGCGTGGAGCTACGGCAAGCAGCCGGTCGGCTGCATGGGCTTCGCGATCTATCGCATCGACGACAAGAATCACGAAGAGCCGCTGCCCAGCCACGCGGTCTTCAAGGGCGACACCATCAAGCCGGGTCAGACCACCGATCATTTCCCGGTGCAGAAGTTCTACTGGAAGGATCCGTACGCGCGGCTCATCGCGGAAAAGACCGGCAACCGCAAGTTCCGCTACAAAGTCGTGCCGATGCAGGGAGCGCCGCATCACCTCAAGCCGATGACTGTCGCTGCCCAACATCGTGTCCAACGAGGTCGAGATTTCGTCTTCGGTCTCCGGCGAGATCAACGCCTACTTCAATCGCGGGCTCATCTCGACGCAGCGCGTGTCGCGCGCGATGAAGGGCAAGCCGAATGCGCCGGGACTGGTGGCGCGCGTATCGGACGCCAAGGATCCCTTGAGGGCGAGCCTGTCCGGCGACATGGTCGAGGCGCTGACGGGATTCGTCGACCGCGCCAGGACGTCCGGGAAAATCTATGCGGCGCTCTACGAGCTGCACGACATCGAGCTCGTGGCGAAGCTGGCGAAGATCGGCAAGCGCCTGAACATCGTGCTGTCGAACGCGGTGCAGACGGTGGTCACGACCAAGACCGACCCCGTCACCAAGAAGAAGAAAAAAACGAGCACGAAGATCGACGGCAATGCGGCCGCGCGCCTGGCCATCGGCAAGACGGCGGGCGTGAAATGGGACCGCATCATGCCCAACAACCACATCGGCCATAACAAGTTCCTGGTCTACGTCGACAAGAGCGGCAAGCCGAAGGCCGTGCTCTGCGGCTCGACCAACTGGACGCCGACCGGACTGTGCACGCAGACCAACAACACGCTGGTGATCGAGAATCCGAGGCTCGCGCAGCGCTACCTCGACTACTGGAAGCAGCTCGCGGCGGATACCAAGGCGGCGAAGGGCGTGTCGAAAAGCCTGCAGGGCAAGACGCTGCGCACGTGGGATGCGAGCGGCAAGACGATCAAGCTCGACGCGGGCGCGTCGGTGGAGAGCTGGTTCTCGCCCAACACCCCGGGCGCGCGCAAGAGCAACAAGGCCAACGAGAAGCGGCCGCCGGACATGGGGGCGCTGGTCAAGCGCATCGACGCGGCGAAGCATTCGATCCTGTTCCTCGCGTTCTATCCCGGCGCGCCATGCATCGCCAACTGGGCGGCGGCCGCGGCACGCAAGGACAAGAACCTGTTCGTGCGCGGATGCGTCACCAACAAGTCGGCGTCGGAGGGCTTCTACTACGAGCTCAAGGGCGCGACGCCGCCGAAAAAGGTGAAGGGCCAGAAGACGCCGGTCAAGCAGGACCCGCGCGTGATCGGCGCCGAGGCCTTCGACGGCAAGGTGATTCCCAAGGGCTGGCAGAAGGAGCTGCTCAACGCCGGCTTCGCCATCATCCACGACAAGATCCTCGTGATCGATCCGTTCTCGGACGACTGCGTGGTCGCCACCGGCAGTCACAACCTCGGCCACAAGGCGTCGTACGACAACGACGAGAATCTCGTGATCATCGAAGGCAACAAGAAGCTCGCCGCCGCGTACGCGACCCACGTGCTGGACGTCTACGACCATTTCTCGTGGCGCTACACGGTGAAGCGGCTGAAGACGCAGGCGGCCGCGGACCAGTCGTTGTCGAGCACGCCGGACGGAATGGCAGTCCAAGTACTTCGACAAGAACGGCAACATTCGTACTGCACAACTCAAGTTCTGGATGAGCGCCGCGCTCTAGCCGCGGGGCCTGAGCCCGAGTGAAAGGCGACGGCGAAGCGCGCGCCGCGCTTGGCGAGCGCTGTGACGCGCCTTGGCGCAATCTCCTACAGGGGATTAGGACGATCGCCGGTTTCCAAAGTCGGAGCGCGGATGCTATAAGCGCTCAGGCTTTTCTGGAGATCGAAGCGATCGAACGACCTTGAGCACGCCCGTCCAATCCAAACCCGCTGCGCCGGTGCCGGTTGCGGCTGCGAAAAAGCGCGTGGTTGAAGCCGTGAACGGTGATGCCGAGCCGACGGTCAGTCACGCGCCGATCGACGTTCGCAGCACCTCGCTCGTGGTGCTCGCCGGCCTCGCCGTTCTCTATTTCCTCTACTGGGCTCGCCCGGTTCTCATTCCCATCACGACCGCGGTGATGCTGAGCTACGCGCTGACGCCGGTCGTGCGCTGGATGGAAAAGCGGCTCAAGCTGCACAAGGCGCTGGGCGCGGCGATTACCATCGCCTTCATCCTCGCCTTACTCGCGATCAGCGCGCGCGCCCTGCAGCCGCAGGTGCTCAACGTGCTCGATGTCGTGCCGCAGGCGGCGCAGAAGTTCGCGGAATCGCTACGCAGCAAACCCAGCGAGGAGCCCGGCGCGGTCGAGAAACTCAAGAAGGCCGCGACCGAGATCGAGCAAGCGGCCGCCACCGCCGCCGCGCCGCCGACCGGCGGGAGCTCCCCCGCCACCCAAGCCGGTGCCCAAGGTCGAGCCGGCAACGGTCAACCTGCGCGACTATCTTTTCACCGGGACCGCAGGCCTGGTCGCCGCCGCGGGCCAGTTCGTGGTCGTCACCTGCCTGGTCTACTTTCTCCTGGTGAGCGGCGACACGTTCCGCCGCACGCTTCTTCGCGTCAGCGGCGACACGCTCACCAAGAAAAAGATAACGCTGCAGATACTCGACGAGATCGACCTGCAGATCCAGCGGTACCTGCTGGTGCAGCTCTTTACGAGTGCCATGCTCGGCGCGATCTGCTGGGCGATATTCCTGTGGATCGGCCTGCAGGACGCGCTCCTGTGGGGCGTGGTCGGCGGCATACTCCACCTGATTCCGTACGTGGGTCCGTTCGCGTTCGTGGTCGTCATCAGCATCATCGCCTTTGTCCAGTTCGACACCATCCAACCCGTGTTCGTCCTGCTGGGCAGCGTGATCACGATGATCGGCATCATCGGAATGTTGCTGGTGCCGTGGCTGACGGGGAAGGTGGGGCGGATCAAGGCAGTGACCGTTTTCCTGTCGCTCCTGGTGTGGGGATGGCTGTGGGGAATCTGGGGACTTTTGTTGGGAGTCCCCATCGTCATGGCCATCAACGCGATCTGCGAGCGCGTCGAAGACCTGCAGCCGATCAGCCTGTTCCTGGGCTACGGCCCTGACGACGAGGCGCAAGCGGCGAAGGACGTGGCCGCGACCGACCACCTAGCGCGCTGCGTCGGCGAGAATCTCCGGAATCACCTCGCCCAGCTCGCGCGCCAGATAGCCGACCGGGCCGCGGCGCCGTCGCAGCAGCGCTCCCGCCCGTGCATGCGCGAGCACGCCCCATGCGGCGGCCTGATCCGCAGCGGCGCCGCGCGCCGCGAGCCCGGCGATGATTCCGGCCAGCACGTCGCCCGACCCCGACATGGCGAGACCCGCGTCCGCGCCGTCGTGCATCCATGGCCGCGCCGGTGGCGCCGCGATGCAGGTCAGCGCGCCCTTGAGAGCGACGACGGCGCCGCACGCGTCAGCGCAGATCGTCGCCGCGGCAATCGGGTCGGCTTCGATCGCTTCCCGCGTGGTGCGCATGAGCTTCGCCATTTCACCTGCGTGCGGGGTGAGGATCGTCGGCACCGTGAAGCGTGCAGCCCGTCGCGGATGACGGCGGTCGCGCTACGTTCAACGCGGCGGCGTCGATCACGACGGTGGCATGCATGTCTGCGTCGATACGTCGCAGCAGCGCGCGCGTGAAATCGACGGTGGCTGGCGAATCCGCCATGCCGGGCCCGACGAGCACCGCATCGGCGCCGTCCAGGTCGAGCGCGCTGGCCGCGGCAGGCCGCACCGTTCCGCGCGTGCCTTCCGGGAGCGCGACGACGCGCGACTCGGGCACCGCAACCGCGACCGCGAGCGCGATCGAGCGCATCGTGGCGATGGTCAGCTTGCCCGCGCCGGCGCGCAGCGCGGCCTCGGCGGCGAGAATCACCGCGCCGGGCGTCTCGCTCGCGCCGCCGATCACCCACACGTGGCCGCGCGCTTCCTTGTCACCGCGCGATGCCGGCTTCGGCAGTGGCCATCGGCGCAGTGCGGCCAGCGTCAGGGCGCGCGTCTTCGCTGTGCGTCCCCGCCGTCACGACTTCGGCGCCGCCGGTCGGTCGGGCTCGGCAGTGACCGGCGTGCCGGTTTGTTCCAGCGGCACGACGAAGTTGACCAGGCGCACCGCCAGCTTGCCCTGCCGTCCCTTGAGCGGATCGAACTCGTACGAAGTGATCGAGCAGTTGGGAACGTCCAGTTGCCGGTCGACTTCGAGAATGTCGGCTTCGCTCATGCGCTCGAGCAGGTAGCGCAGGCAGTTGACGACCACCTGGTGGCTGACGATGAGCACGCGCTCGCCGCGATGCTCGCGCACCAGCGTGTCGAGCAGGCTGCGCAGGCGCAGGATGACGTCGCACCAGCTTTCGCCTCCCGGCGGACGGAAATAGAACTTGCCGACGTGCGCGCGCTGGCTGGCAAGCTCCGGATAGCGCTGGACGATGCCGTGGCGGGTGAGCCGGTCGAGAATGCCGAATTCCTTCTCGCGCAAACGCTCGTCGGGCATGGGTCTCGGCATTTCGCCGCCGCTGGCGGCCGCCTCCGCGATCAGCGCCGCGGTCTGCTGCGCGCGGATGTAAGGCGAGCAGAGCACGACGCTCGGCCGCGCCGGCGCGGGCAGCTTGCCGAACCATTGGCCCAGCGCGCGCGACTGCTCCTGTCCCAGCGTCGAAAGAGGCGTGTCGACGTCGCGGGTGACGATGTCGATGAGCGGCTGCGACGCGCTTTCCGCGGCGTCGCGCGCGACGTTGCCCACGCTCTGTCCGTGGCGCACGATCCAGAGCGTGCTGGGCCATTTCTGTTCCATCGGTCAGGCGCGGGTGCGAAAGGTGATCGAGTAGCGCAACGTCTTGGTCGGCAGAAGACTGTGCTGCCAGTCCCATCGTATCGCGCCCCGCATCATGTACAGCGACCGTGGCGCGAGATCGAGCAGCACCATCGCATTGTTCGGCGCTTTCGGGTACCATCGGCCGAAAGCGCATCCTTCCCCAGCCGGCGAGCGAGAGACCGACGACGACGCCGTAGATCGGCTTGTCGCGATGCCAGCCGATGGGCGTGCCGGGGCGGTACTCGGTGACCAGCGCGTGGACGAACTGCGCCGGGTCGATGCCGAGCCGCGCTGACGACGGTTTGCTGGAGCGCCGCGAGAAAGGGTGGCAGCGGTCCGCTCGAAAACGTCTCCTCGTCACCCTTGTCGTAGCGCTCGGTTTCCGCTTCGGGATGGAAGTGGACGACCCGCCGCCGGGCGAGATATTGCTGGAAGCGCGCCTGGCGAAAGGGCAGCGGCGCGATGCTCTCGATGATTTCCGCTTCCTGCGCGGGCGTGATGAATTCCGGCAGGTAGACGAGGCCGTGCGGCAGCTCGCTCCGGCGCCTCGAAAAGCTGGGTCTGCCGCGACGACTTCATCGACGCCCTGTGCTTGCGCTTGATGACGGTGAAGTCGCCGTTCGACTCGAACGTGGCGAGCTTCACGTCGCTGATGGATTCGATGCCGGCATCGCGCAGCTTGGCGCGCAGCTCGTCGACGCTCATCAACTGCGCCTTCAGTGCGTTGCGCTGCATGCGGCCGTTGCGCACCAGCACCACCATCGGGGCCTCCAGGATGCGGCGCAGCCACTCGTACCGGAACGCAAGCCAGTCGACCAGTACGTTCCAGCCGACGATCGTCCCCACCAGCACCATGCCGTCGCTCACGCTCCGGTATTCGCCTGCCATCGCGTTCTGCGAGGCGTCGGCGATGATCACGAGGATGAGGATGTCGGCCATCGCGATCGAACCGACGTCGCGACGAAGCACGAATCGGAACAGCGCATAGAGGAACCAGAACATGGCGCTGCCGCGCGCGACGAGCTCGAGCGGGTTCATCGTCAACCCGAACACGCTGGACCAGTCGATGTCGGGAAACACGGTGGCGGCTGAACGATCGGTGCGAAAGGGCATCGAGCGGTGCGCGATGACCCGCGAGGCCGGTCCGCCCACGCTAGATTGGAAGCTTGTCTCGGCTGATTGGCGTGGCCGGCCGCGCGCGCACGCGCTTGCCCGCGGCGCGGCGAATGGCGTTGGCGACCGCACGCGCAGCGCCCACCACTCTCGGTGCGCCCACCGCCTTCACACTCAGACAGGCTGACTCCGGGGACGTGCGGTCGGGCGAAAATCACCCCGCTGTCGCTGAAGTCGGCGAGCGTCGCGAGGTGGTACGCGGCACAGGTGGGATTCATGTGGCGAAAATACCCCGGCCTCAACGTGACGTGAATAGGTGGAACGCGCGATCGCGTGTAGGACGAATCAACCATGTCTGGCCGGGCGGCGTGGGGGCAGGTAGCATCGGGCTGTGCTCACCAAGCAGCGAACGATGAACGCATCCCCGATCACGTTCGCGAGTCGGGCGGCGCGGGCGCGCTGGATGCGGCCGGCGATCGCCGTCGCTGCTCTGCGCGAGCGCGATGATCGCGAGCTGCGCGTCGCTGCGGCCCGCCGAGGAAGGGCTGGCGTCGGTCTATGCCGAGGAGTTCAACGGCAAGCGAACGGCGAGCGGCGAGACCTACGACGCCAAGCTAGCCACGGCGGCGCATCGTACGCTTGCGTTCGGCACCAGCGTTCGCGTGACCAATCTCGGCAACGGCAAATCGGTCACGGTCAGGATCAACGATCGCGGTCCGCATGTCGCGGGCCGCATCGTCGATCTTTCCGCAAGCGCCGCGGCGACGCTGGGGATGAAGGGCGTCGTGCGCGTGAAGCTCGAAGTGCTCAAGGCTGGCGCGGGCTAGCGTCCCGAGTCAGAAGCAGCATCCCAGAGCGCCAGCAGCTCGCGCTCGCGTTCTTCGGACATCGACGTTCGCTTCGGGCGGGCCTCGGCGGGGGTGGCGCGAAGCCACGCCAGCGCGTCGCGCGCGGTATCCGCGACCGGCCGGAGCGCGAGTCCGTTGGCGTGCGCGCGCGCATTCGACGCGTCACCCATGCCGCCCGAATCCGCGGGCAGCCAGAGCGGAAGCTCGCTCCACGGTTCGACGCCCTGCGCGAGCAGGAATTCAGGCGCAACCCAGGCGAGCTTCGCAGACGAATGGACGCCGGCGCCGATTCCGTCGAGCAGCGCCGACATCGGCGTCGGATCGCCGGTGGCGTTGAACGTGCCCGCTGTGTCGCGCTCGATGAGGCCGAGCACGAACGCCGCGAGGTCGCGCGCATCGATCACCTGCGTCGGAGCTTCCGGTGGCGCCGGTGCGAGCACGCGCTTCGCGTCGGCCATGCGCGTCACCCAGTAGTTGAAGCGGTCGGTCGGATCGCGCGGCCCGACGATCAGTCCCGGGCGCACGATCGTCGTCCGCTGTTCGCCGAACACCGACACGACGGCGCGCTCGCAGGCGGCCTTGAGTCCGCCGTAGTGCGCCAGCTCGACGGTCCAGCGCGGGTCGCGGGTCGCGACGGTCTCGATGTCCGGCGGCAGTGTGGCGAGCGCGCTGTCCTCGGTGGTCCCTGGCGAGTCGAGGCTGGCGTACGCCGAGACGCTCGAGATGAAAACGTAGCGTCCCACGCCGGGCTCGAGCGCACGCGCCGCATCGCCGACCACCGCCGGCGTGAACCCGCTGGTGTCGAGCACCGCGTCGAAGCTCTTTCCCGCGAGCAAGGCGTGACCGTCGCGTCGGTCGGCATGAATCTGCTCCGCGCCGGCGATCGCGCCGACGTTGGATTGGCCGCGATGCATCAACGTCAGCGCGTGTCCGCGCGCGAGTGCCAGCTCGCTGAAGAACGATCCGAAAAAACGCGTGCCGCCGAGGACGAGGATGCGCATGAGTTGCCTTGAATTTGCGAGCCGAGTATGACGTCGAACAGCGGCAGGGCCGAAGCTGAGCAGCGACTCGAAGTACATTCTATCTGAGCACGACGTCGGTCAACTCGTCATCGACACGCCAGGTGCCGCCCTGGTTCACCAGGATGGCCTCGCCGGTGAGCTTGAGCACGCTCGACTCGCCATCGAACAGGATCACCGCCGCCTTGCCGTTGCTCCAACCCTTGGTGATCTTGACCGACTGGGTGGGGTGCTCTTTCGCCAGGTGGTTCATGTACGCGGCGCCCTTGCCCTCCTTGATCGCCCCGGCCTGGATTTTGCGCACCTCGTCGGACAGAACGGTATGCAGCGCATTGGCATCGCGCTTCACCAGCGCGGCGTGATAGTCGAGATAGGCCTTGCCGGGCGCACCGCCGTCCGGCGCCAGAGCTGCACCGTGATCGTCGGAGAGGACCGCAAGGTCGAGCTTGATGTCGAAGGCGCGGTTGGTGTCGGTGCCCTGGAGCGTGCCCGCGAGGCGACCTTTGGCGAGCTTGACCGTCGTGGTGATGCCCATGTTGCCAGCGCAATAGCCGCAGCCGTTGCCCGGCGCGAAATAGAACGAGTATCCCCTGTAGTTGCCGTCCGGGCGGAACTCGAAGAACACCACGCCGGTGTCGTTGTCCTTGACACGCTGGTCGATCGCACGGCGGCGATCGTAGTACGCGGCCAGCGCGTCGTTGTCCATCTCGGCACTGGTGACGGCGACAACGATCACGTCGGTCTTGTCGAACAAAGACTTCCCAGGAAAAGCGATCGCGCTCTTGATCTGCATGCCGAGGTCCTGGTTCTTGAATGACCCCGAGGCAGTGTCGGCAGCGATCGCGGATCCGACCCAGGCCGACAGCGCAATGGCGAGCAGGAGCGTCTTCATCGTTGTCTCCCTTGCGAATGACAGCGAAATCCTACTGCCGATAAGCATTGCCCGCACTGGAGTATTTCGGGCGGGCAATTGCTCAACTCTTGTGGTGGGCCGGCTGGACTCGAACCAGCGACCAATGGATTATGAGTCGGGGAATCGACACGCAACTCGCCTGCCAGCGCGGGCCGGTTAATGACTTCCGGTATGGCAGGATGCGTCCCCGGTTACGCCGACGGCGCGTATCCCTGGCCCGATAAAGAAAAACTGCCCATCGCCGCTGAGCGCGACGATGGGCGGCTGTCACTCAATATTGCGCTAGATGCGCTTGTCGTTATGACATTGCGGCGTTTCGGTCTTGACCTCGCCTTTCCCCTTGGGCGGCGGCACGCCTGCGGCAAGCCCGGCGTCGTTCAGGCGCGCGATCTGGTCCCCAGCATCTTCACAGAGCAGCAGGCGATCCTTGACCAGGTCGTCGATCGCGCGGTGCACCGCGCTCTGGTACGCGGCGAAGGACGGATAGCGCTCTTCCACCGAAGGACGGGGGTCGTTCTGCGCCTGGCGGTCCGCCTTGGTCTCGGCGAACGGAATGTACTGCCCGGCCGCCTCGCAACCATCGTTCGCCTGCGCACCGCGTCGCAGCGCCCAGCCGGTGTAGGTGGCAAGAGGAACCGTGACATCCGGCAACCGCACGCCGGCGATGTCGTTGCCGTCGCTGTCGGTCTTCGGCACGAAGCTCGGGTAGAGCGGGCCGTTGGGCGTATCGATCGGCACCGGCGAGTTGATCTCGTACGGCGGTGTCATGGGCGCCGGGAAGTTGGCTGGTATGCCCATGGTGTAGAAACTTTCGCCCAGAACGTACCGGTAGCGCGGCGACTTCAATCCCGTGTAGGTGACGAAGCCGCTCTGCGTTTCTCCGAAGGCATCCGGAATCGTGGTCGGGAACCCCGTGTCGTCCGGCAGGACAAGCGTGCCGTCGGACAGCTTCGGCACCCTGCTCTTCGGCGGCTCGATGCCGTACGTCCAGGCATCAAGCGCGAGGAACAGCGCACGCTGCACCGGCGCGGAATTGAGCGGGTTGTCGAATTGCTGGCAGAGCCCCCTGCTCGACGCACTACCGGTGCCGTGGCGCATGCTGGACATGAAGTAGTTCCGCGTGAACGCTGATTCCGGGAGGTCGGCCGCACCGTCCGGTGTCGTATGCAGGAGCGAAGCGGTCTTCACCCAGTACTCGTTGGCCGAGTAGATCTCCACGCCGAAAGCGCATGTCCCGGTTTCCTGGCACTTTGCATAGCGGCTATCCGTCTTTTTCGTGAAGGGATCCGTCGTCGGCACGTTGGCGAACGGCCACAGGTTCTCGGGGTAGAGATGGTCCTGTCGATTGCGCTCCGTGCGGCCGGACTGGGAGAAGCGATAGTTCATCCCGATACCGCTGCCTGCCGAGATCCACTGCATGTGGCCGTCGAACACTTTCCTGCCCGTCGAGCCGTGATCGTCCTCGTTGAAGCCCAGGTGCCGGAAGTCGTTGAACATCCGTCCGGGTTGCGAGGAAATCTCGGTGTAGACGCGCTGAATGTAGTTGGCGAGCGGATTCGCCGTGCCCGCTCCGTCGTCCGTTTCGTAACGCAGCCAGGACATCCAGTCGCGCACGGCGGCGAAGCCGAGACCGGCTACCGTCGGGTCCTTGGCCGTGTACGTGAACTCGTAGATGTCGTTGGCAATGAAGTTCCCACTTGCCAGGCTGATCGCAGTGCCGGATGCGTTGTAATTCCAGCCCGACGCGGGAATCGTCGTCGGAGCGTCGTTCCAGTGGACCCGGTGCGTCAGCTTGGCGGTGCTCTTGTCGAGGTTTGCCGCCGGGTAGGCCAGGGTGAACGACGCGTTCCCGGTCACTATGTATTCATAGGCCGGGCCCATGATCGTCGTCGTGCCGTTGGGTTTGGCAATCGGAATCGCGACTGATGCCAACAGATTGGTGGCCAGATTGGCAGCCGGCACCAGTGGTTCCCAGCCGCTCCACACCAGCGTGTAGCCGCGGGGCATCAGGAAGGAGTCCGCAAGTATCGTCGGATCCACGATCGTCGCGGGATCGTTGCCGCCGCCGCTCACGCGCCCGAGCGCGGTCCATGTCTTGCCGCCGCGGTTTGGCGGTTCGTACATGACCTTGCCGTAGCCGTTGAGGCTCGGATCGACGCCCGCGAGATTCTTGGGCTTCAGTATGTAGAAGTTCAGGAGGTACCCGACCTTGCCGCCCGTGGTCATGCCCGGCTGCATCGGAGCCGGCCTGGGGTGCGGCGAGCGTGATGTCGACGATGTCCTTGTTTCTGCGATCGCCGGGGTCCACTTCGGCGTAGGCCACGCCGGTGATCTTCTCGTATTGCCCCACGCCCGGCCACGAATAGCCGCCGAAGGCGACCGTGGGAGCGCTCATGGAGACAATCTTGACGACGCGCGCCTCGCCGAGCGCGGGCACGAGGAAGAGCGCAACAATTACCGCGAAAAAGGTGACTTGTCGGAAACTGCAGAGTGCGCGAATCATTTCTTATCCTCCTTTGGTGTTGTAAGGGTCGGACTGACTACCGCCCTCTGCAGTCCCTAATGGGGATCTTCGTCAGCACCAGTTGGGGCGGCGCGAGCGGCACCATGGCTTTGGCGAGCAGACGGTTGATGGACTGTAACGAGAGACTGCGACGAGATATCAGACTTTGTATGTGTGCCTGCGTGTGTCCTCGCCTGCGTCGACAGGTTCCTGCCGTTGTCCGATGCCTGGAAGGTAGACACCCCGGTGGGGGCGATTCACTTTACGCCGTTGGTTACGCGTCGACAAGGCGAAACGGCGGCCGAAGCCGCCGCTGTGTTTCGTTAATGCCGTGACCTAGCTGACGCGTCGGCGCCTGATACCAAGAACTGTGAACCCCAGGCCGATCAGTGCAATCGTCGCAGGCTCGGGCACTGCGACCGCGAGCGAAGTTGGTGATGGTCGCGGTTGCAGCGCCGCCGATGCAGTCCGTGCAATTCACGAACCAGCCGAGGGAGTTCGTCGCGTGCAGCGTCAGGTTGCCGCTCTGGCTTATCGGTCCACCCGGATCCGACAAGATCGTCCTCACGCCGTTGACGAGCACGCCGAAGATGTCTCCGGCGGGACCGGCGGTGTCGGCGGTGGTGTAGGCCCAGTGGAACGAGAACGTATCGAAGCCCAAGCCCAGCGTGGAGTGGGTGACGTCGGCCTCGCATGGACCTAAGACTCCATAAGTGCTGCCGCTGCAGTCGGGCGTATCACCGCCGGGCGGGGGGCTGATCGCGTTGCCCCCTGCGATTGTGAGCGTCGTCGGGGTCTGGATCACCGATCCCGAATTGGCGCGCCCCGCGCCAGGAGCGTGCCGGTGAAATTGACCGTCCAGGTACCAGGAGCAAAAGGACCGGTGAAGTCGATCACGTCTGCGCTTGCTGGCACACTCAAGACCAAGCCCAATAGTGCTGCTGCAACGGCGATTAACTTGTTCATCTCGCGTCTCCCAAAAAAGTCGGGTGAGTTGGAAGCCCGGGAGTGCCGGGCTTCCGGATTTGCTATTGAAGAACGTTGCTCGCCTGCGCCGCCGCGATCAGTGCATCGTGGTCGGCCGGTAACAGATATCCCTGCGCCAGCGCGTTGTCGGCAGCAGCCCTGACCGCGGCGACATATCCGTTGTGATCGCCGTAGCGTTCCTGCAGCGACAGCCGCGGGTCACCCGTCGCCAGGCGCTCGGCGAGCGTTACCGCGAACGGGATCATGCCGCCGACGTAATTGCAGACTTGCCCCGCATGGAAGCCGGACGGAGTGATGTTCCAGCCCAGATACGTCCCCAGCGGTGCGTCACGTAGCACGGTCGGCACGCCACCCAGCTCGTTGCCGTCGGCATCCACGCGCGGAACTTTCATCTTGACCGTCGCCAGAATCGGCGGCGGCAGATTGGTCGGGACGCCAGTCGCATTGAACTCGTCGAACTGCGGACCCCAGTCGTAGTTGAAGACCGGATTAACGAAGTTTTCCGGAGCGAAGACCGAGTCCGGTATGCCAGGAATTCCGTGCGGGAAGCCCATTGCCGCCATCGTCGGGTCGACCAGGTTGCCACCGGTCAGTGTCGGGTAGCGACTTGGCGGAGGCGGCGCTCCCGTCATCAACCAATTGCGCATTGCAACCCTCAGCACGTTGGTGAGCTCGGCCTCCGACACCGGATTGGCACGGAAGGTCCCACCCGCGGGACTCCACTGGTTCCCCGGACAGTTGGCCGGCGTATTGGGGATGTTCTGGTTGAACCCGCCACCGCCACCACCGTGCGTCGTGCTTGGGACGTAGTACCGGCGCACGTTGCGTGTCAACGGAATGTCGGCGTCGGCAGATGTGCCTACCCACTCGGTCGTCATCTTCAGGGCAAAGACTTCGGAGCCGCCAAAGTGCTCGATGATCTTGGGACACGTACCGTTTGCATTGCAGCGGTCGAGAATGCTGCCGGCGGGTAGATTGCGCACCGTGTCGGGCCACGGCACCCACCATTGCGGCCCTTCGCTGCCTAGTTGGTAGAGTTCGAGCACGCCGTCCGGCTGGCCCCAGCGGGAGTTCACGGACACGCGCCGGCCCGCGATGATCGGCCACGCACCTTCATGCACGATGCGGTTGGACTCGTCCTGATTCATGCCCAGGAAAATGAACGCCCGGGTGAAGTTGCCCGACTGCGAAACGCCGCGGATCACTGCCCACCGGACGCCGCCGGCAATCGGGTTGCTGGTGCCGAAATCGTCCTGGGTGGAATAACGGAAGAACGAATTGACGTCGCGAAATGCGGCTGCGCCGACGCCGAGCGCATAGGCACCCGTGACTGGATATACGACCTGATACAGCAGCGTCGGATCGAAGCCGTTCTTCAGGCAGATGTGCACCGGCAAAATGCCCGCCACCTGGCCGGGATTACCCGGCAGATGGGTCACATCGATGTCCTGGGGGGTACCGGGAAACGGGTGCGTCGCATCGCAGTGTGCGAAGGCCCAGTCGGAGCTCGGAATCGTCGATCCTTCGGTGACGATGCCGTTGATGGTCTCCTTCGTATGCGTCACCAATGTTGCCAACGCGGTGTTGAGCGTGTTCGGCAGATAGGGTATCGGATTCCCCATCACGTTGAGCGGCTGAGAATTGGGGCCGCTGCGATTGACGATGCGCCCGAGGACATTGCCGGTGACCAACGAACCATCCCCATTCTTGGCGAATGGAACCGCCACCCAGTGGCTCGTGCCGGCAACGTGCGGGAACGGGACTGCGGTCCCGCCGGCATTGTCGCCTTGCCAGGCGCTGGCCAGCCCGACATCACCGAAGCCGCGTTCCGTTGCGTTGATCTGGAGGTTTCCACCACGGTTCGGTACGTCGTGCCACATGAATCCGCTGGCCTGCGACATGTCGACGGGCTTGGTGATCGCAAACGTCGCCTCGTATCTGACCTTGCCATCCGGATCTCTGGCTGCAGCGATGTCGGTGATGATTGTGATTGTGCGGATCGTTTGGATCGAGTTCGCCGAACGCACGCCCGCGCAGCAGCTCGTACGGAATGGCTTGCCCGGTGACGGGGGTGGTTGTATCGATGACGATTTTGGTGACACGGGCGTGCGTCGGCGGTGTCCAGACGAGCAGTACGGAAACTATGGCAGCAGCGATAACAGACGGGCTGCGAAGCGCGTCGCGGGTATGCATCGATGTATCCTCCTCGAGTCGCGCACCTTTAGTGGCGAGCTCGTAATATTTGGTTTTCAAAATGAAGGTACGCAGGCGGCTAGAGTAGCTCACTCCGCAACCAAACCGCATCAAGTCCTACGCCGCGAGTGTCTCGACTTCGTACGTACAAAGCGTCCACCGAGTGCTATGAACGTTCGCTTGCAGAATATCCTGACTGGATTGTGGCCTGCAACGTGTTTCACGCAAGTCGCCTGCTGACAGCAATTGGAAAGGTAAGTCGGATGACTGCGGCGTTCCCGATGGGGCGCTGGTTTGGTTCGTTCGTCGTCGAAATCGACAGTACCGACGGCTTTGATTGGCGGGATGTCGACTCAGGTCGAGGGCGGACAGGCGTTGAGACGGTACTCGGGCCGTCACAACGTCGGAAAAAGCGACGGACCGACTGCAGCGACGTCATTGTTGCGCTCGAACGTCACAAGGGAATCTGGCGACTGTCCAGTGTCAGCGAGCGTCGTTCCGAGCCAGATTTGGCTCTAAGGCCTTGATCTTCTGGTGGGCCCGGCTGGACTCGAACCAGCGACCAAAGGATTATGAGTCCTCTGCTCTAACCAACTGAGCTACAGGCCCGTGCGCGATACGGTGCGGCGGCGCGATTATAGCCGACGCGGTGCTGCATCGCAGCGTAGTGCGCTTGCTGCGTCGCAGCGTACTGCTGCGTCGCTCGGATTGCGACGGAAGTTGCGGTGCGCGTTGCGTTCGTCGCGAGAGGGTCAGTGCGCTGCGGCCGCCGCGCCGGGATCGGCGCCGGCTTTCACCGGCCTCGCCAGCCAGATCACGCCGATCAGCAGCAAGAACAGGATCGCCGAGGCGAAGAACACGTCGTTGGCCGACATCATGTACGCCTGCGCGTCGATCATGCGGTTCATGCGCTCGAGGGATTGCGGCTCGGTCATCCCGCTCGCCTGCATGTTGCCGCAGCGCCTGCGTCGACGCCTGATCGTAGCTCGTGATGCGCTCGGCCAGCTGCGCGTGGTGCAGGCTGGCGCGGCGGTCCCAGAACGTCGTCGCGATCGACGCGCCGAACGAGCCCGCGGTGATGCGCGCGAAGTTGAACAATCCCGACGCCGCCGGGATGCGGCTCGGCGTCAGTCCCGAGAGCGCGAGCGTGATCAGCGGAATGAAGAACACCGCCATCGATATGCCCTGGACCACCGTCGGGTATCATGAGCGTGGCGAAGTCAGCGTTGGTGTTGAAGCGCGAGCGCATGAAGAGCACCAGCGCGAAGATCGCGAACGCCGCCGTGGCGAACACGCGCGGGTCGACCTTGTTGATGTTGCGCCCCACCAGCGGCGTGAGCAGGATCGCGAACAATCCCACCGGCGCCAGCACCATGCCGGCCATGGTCGCGGTGTAGCCCATGTACTGCTGCAGCCACAGCGGCAGCAGCACCAGGTTGCCGAAGAACAATCCGTACCCCACCGACATGGCGATCGTGCTGGTCCAGAAATTTCGCCGCGCGAACAATCGAAGGTCGACCACGGGATGCTCGTCGGTGAGCTCCCAGACGACGAAGATCACCAGCCCGATGACCGCGGCGATGGCGAGCGCGACGATCTGGCCGGAATGGAACCAGTCGAGGTCCTTGCCCTTGTCGAGCACGATCTGCATCGCGCCCACCCAGATCACGAGCAGTCCCAATCCGATGCCGTCGATGGGCAGCTTGACGGTCGGCGTCTCGCGATCGCGGTAGATCATCCACACCGCGATCGCGGAGACGATGCCGACCGGCACGTTGATGTAGAAGATCCACGGCCACGCGATGTTGTCGGTGATCCATCCACCCAGCAGCGGTCCGACGACCGGCGCGACGAGCGTGGTGATCGCCCACATCGCCAGCGCCGATCCGGCGCGCTCCTTGGGATAGCTCGACAGGAGCAGCGACTGCGACAGCGGGATCATCGGCCCGGCCACCGCGCCCTGGATGACGCGAAACACGATCAGCGCCTCGATCGACGGCGCCCATCCGCACGCGATCGACGCGAGCACGAACAGGATGATCGACACCATGAACAGCTTCACCTGTCCGTAGCGCTGGGTCAGCCAGCCGGTGAGCGGCAGCGAGATCGCGTTGGCCACGCCGAACGAGGTGATGACCCACGTGCCCTGATTGGGCGACACGCCGAGGTCGCCCGAGATCGCCGGGATCGACACGTTGGCGATCGAGGTGTCGAGCACGTTCATGAACGTCGCCAGCGCGAGCGCGACGGTGCCCAGCGCGAGCATGCCGCCGGTCAGCGGCGGATGCGCGCCGGTGCGGCCGGCGCGGACGCGGGTGATTGCGCGTTCGCGCCCGACGCTGCGGGTGTCTGGCGATCCGAGGCCATGCTGGAAGCGGCGCTAGTGCGCGCTGGAGTGCGGCTAGAGCGCGCGCCCGCGGGTGACGGTCGCGGCCTTGGCGGAACGCACGTCGGGCGCGCCGTCGATCGGCGTTGCAGGCGCGCGCGCCGCGGACGGATGCGGCGACTGCGCGACGCGCTGCGTACCGCCGCCGTTGCCGGCGATGATCGCCTTCACGTGCTCATCGGCGTCTGCATCTGACCGAGCGGAACACATCGGTCGCGTACGCCGGCGCGGTCTGCGCGACCTGCGGCAGTCGCTCGCCGTCGCGATTGCGGGTGTCGACCTCGGCGTCCATCGACAGCCCGACCTGCAGCGGATGCGCGGCGAGCTCCTGCGCGTCGAGCGCGACGCGAACCGGTACGCGCTGCACGACCTTGATCCAGTTGCCGGTGGCGTTCTGCGCCGGCAGCAGCGAGAACGCCGCGCCGGTGCCGGCGCCGAAGCCGACCACGCGGCCGTGATACACGACCTTGGATCCGTAGATGTCGGCGACCAGCTTCACCGGCTGGCCGACGCGCATCGCGGCGAGCTGCGGTTCCTTGAAGTTGGCGTCGACCCACACCTGATCCAGCGGCACGATAGCCATCAGCGGCGTGCCCGGGCTGACGCGCTGCCCGAGCTGCACGGCGCGCTTGGCGACGAACCCGCCGACCGGCGCGGGCAGCACGGTGCGCGCAACCATGAGGTACGCCTCGCGGACCTTTGCCGCGGCGTTCTGCACGTCGGGATGGTTCTCGATGGTCGTGCGATCGATGCGCGCGCGGTTCACCTGCAGGTTCTCGCGCGCGACCAGCAGCGCCGCCTGCGCGGTGTTCTGCGCGCCGCGGGCGTGCTGCAGCTCCTCGCCGGAGACGCCGCCGGACGCGGCCAATCGCTCGCGCCTCGCCAGGTCGCCGTTGGCGCGGTCGAGCTCGGTCTGGCGCATGTCGACCGTGGCCTGCAACTGGCCCGAGGTCGCGAACAGGCTGCGCACCTCGCGCACCGTGCGCGCGAGCTGCGCCTCGGCCTGCTCGAGCGCGACTTTCGAATCGGCCTGGTCGAGCTGCACCAGCGTCTGGCCGGCCTTCACGAATTGCGTGTCGTCGGCGCCGATGGCGACGACGATGCCGGAGATCTGCGGCGTGATCTGCACGACGTTGCCGTTGACGTACGCGTCGTCGGTCGTCTGGAAGCCGCGCAGCGCGATCGCCCAGTACGCGCCGTACGCGATACCCAGCGAAACGAAAGCAAGCGTCGTGATGATCAGCCAGCGCTTGCGCTTGTTGCGAAGCGCCGGAGCGGGCGTCGAGGACACCGGCGCGCTCGCGGCCGGGGAAGCGGCGGTGCGACGGAACAGCGGAGGGGTGTTGTCTTCGGGCATGGCGAAATCCTTGCGACAGGCGCGTTCGCGCCCTAGTAAATGGTGGCGACCGGCGACTCGATGCGGCTGCAGGCGTCGGTGGGCGAGGCATCGCTCGACAGCGCCGAGTTGCACGATTCGATGAGCTCCGGCGCGTGCTCGATGGTCCAGATCTCGCCGAGCACGACCAGGCCGAGCAGGACGAGCGCGATGGCGAAGCCTGTCAGGTTCGCGACGGATCGACCCGCGGCGATCGATGAGAAACCGTCCGCTCGCCTGGAATGCGAGGGACAGGGATGCGACAGAGCATTGCAACTCATGATCAAACTTTCGAAATCGACCTGTCTTACTATCAGTGCGCCGACGCCACCGGCGCCAGCGATGCGTCGAATCCGCCACCCAGCGCGCGCACCAGGTTCACGGCGATGTCGAGCTGGCGAGCGCGCAATTCCGCGGCGAGGCTCTGCTGATCGAGCAGCGGCGCTTCGACGCTGAGCACCTGCAGGTAATTGCCGATGCCTTCGCGGTAGCGCAGCAGCGCGAGGTTGTACGCCTCCTGCGCGCTGTCGAGCGCGGCCTGCTGCTGCAGTCGCTGCTGCTCGACGCTGCGCCACGACGCGATCTGGTCGACCACGTCCTTGAGCGCGTCGGCGATCGCCTGGTTGTACTGCTCCACCGCGATGTCGTAGTCCGCGTTCGTGCCGGCGAGGTTGGCGCGCAGGCGCCCACCTTCGAAGATCGGCAGCGTGATCGCGGGCCCGATGCCCAGCGTGCGGCTCGCCGAGCTCAGGAATCCCGCCGAGCCGAGGCTCTGCAGGCCGATGAAGGCGGCGAGGTTGATGTTGGGATAGAACTGCGCCTTGGCGTTGGCGATGGTCTGCTGCGCAGCCTCGATGCGCCAGCGCTGCGCCACCAGGTCGGGGCGGCGACCGAGCAGCTCGGCAGGCACGTCGCTGGGCAGCGCAAGCGCCTGCATCGACTGCGCGGCGGGTCGCGCGATGGACAGGCCGCGATCGGGCCCCTGGCCGAGCAGCGCGGCGAGCGCGTTGCGGGTGAGGGCGATAGTCTCCGTGTAGCGCGTGATCAGCTCGCGCGTGGCAGGGATCGCGGTTTCCGCCTGCTTGAGCTCGAGACGCGAATCGAGGCCGGCCGCGGTGCGGTCGCGAGTCAGCGCGAACGTTTCCTCGCGCTCCTTCAAGGTGAGCTCGGCGACGTCGAGCAGCAGGTACGCGCGCTGGAGCTGCACGTAGGTGCGCGCGATGTCGATCGACAACGCGAGGCGCGCCGCGTACGCGTCGACCTCCGCCATGCGTGCCTGGTCGAGCGCGGCCTCGTACGCCGAGCGGTTCTTGCCCCAGAAGTCGATTTCCCAGTTGAGGTTGATCTGCATCTGGTTGAACGTGTTCCAGTTCCCGCGAACGGCGGCGGATACAGGCCGTGCTCCGCGAAGCGCTGCTCGGTGATGGCGAGTGCGCCGTTGACCTGCGGGTAGAGCGCGGACTTGGCGCTGTCGGCGAAGGCGAGTGCCTTGCGGGTGCGCGCCGCCGCGACCTTGAGCGTCGGGCTGCCGGCGAGCGCTTCGTCCATCAGCGCGTCGAGCTGCGCATCGCCGAACGCCTTCCACCAGTCGGCGGTCGGCCATGCGGCGGGCGAGAGCGGCGTGCCGGCGAGCGCGCGCGTCGCGGCGAGGGTATTGGCATCGCGCTGCACGGCGCGCGAGGAGAGCGATCCCATGTCCGCGCACGAAGCGAGCAGCGTCGCCGCGACCACTGCAGCGGTGCACGCCATCATCCGGCTGCATGCGCGCAATCATCAGTCGCTCGTCATGCGGCGAAGAAAGCCGGAGAATTGTTCGATCTCTTCCTTGCTGAATCCGCGCAGGCGATGATTGAGAACCTTGACCACCGCGGCGATGAGCTTCGGCCGCACCGCCTTGCCCTCGTCGGTGAGCTCCAGGTCGACCTTGCGGCGGTCGTCGGCACGGCGCAGGCGTCGCACCAGGCCTTTTTTCTCGAGCCGGTCGAGCATGCGCGTCATCGCGCCCGGGTCGTAGGACACGCCCCGGCACAATCCCGCGGCGGATATGGCGTGGCTCTTCGGCCAGGCTCACCAGGATCACGAACTGCGCCGCCGTGATGTCCAGCGGCTCGAGCTCGTGCTCGAGATCCTCGAGGATCTGCATGCGCGCTCGCTGCAGCAAGGCACCCATGCCTTCGCGCGGCAGGTAGGTTTCGGAGTCGTAGTAGTCGCTGGGCTTGGTCACTGGGGAGGGAGAATCGTTGATCGATGCAGCTATTGTATTGCCTAGACAACAATTGTCAAGGCTTTGTTAGTCAGGGCAATCGTTGCCCTGTGGGTAAATCAGTTGTCAGCATTGATTTATAAGAGATTTTCGAATGCCGGCGGCTGGCGATGCGTCGCTTCGCCGGTCGCGAGCTGTTATAGACTCGCAAACGAATGAACCCTACCCATCACCTGTGGCCGCTGCTCGCCCCCCGATCGGTCGCGTTGGTGGGCGCTTCCTCGCGCGCCGGCTCGCTGGGCCGGGTTGTCTGCGAAAACCTGCTGGCCGGCGGGTTCAACGGTCAGCTCTACCTGGTCAACCCGCGGCACAACAGCGTCCTGGGTCGCAAGGCGTACCGCTCGCTTCGCTCCATCGACCGTCCTGTCGATCTCGCGGTGATCTGCGCGCCGCCGCGAGCGGTGGCGACGATCATCGGCGAGTGTCGCGGGCGCGTGCGAGCGGTGGTGGTCGTCAGCGGCGCGGCCGGCGCGCTGCCCGACTCATACCTGCGCTGGCGCCGCACGCTGGCGGCGCGCGCGCGCAGCGCCGGCGTGCGCATGCTCGGGCCCGCGAGCTTCGGCATCATGCGACCCTCGCTCGGGCTCGACGCGACATTCAGCGCCGTGCCCGCGCTGCCCGGCGGACTTGCGCTCATCTCGCAATCGGGCGCGATCGCGAGCGCGCTGGTCGACTTCGCGCGCGCGGCCGGCGTGGGATTCTCGTCGGTCGTGGCGCTGGGCGCGGCGGGCGACGTCGACTTCGGCGAGGTGCTCGAGTTCGCGCTGTCGGACATCGAGACCGACGGCATCGTGCTCTACGTCGAATCGGTTCGCGACGCGCGCGCGTTCCTGTCCGCGCTGCGCGCGGCGGCGCGCACCAAGCCCGTGGTCGTGCTCAAGTCGGGCCGCGCGCTGGCGGCGCCATCCGCGACGTCGTCGCGCCCCGCGATCGATCCCGACCGCGTGTTCGACGCCGCGCTCAGGCGCGCCGGTACCGTGCGCGTGCAGACGTACACGCAGCTCTTCGCGGCGGCGTTGATGCTGGGTGCCGGCCGCCAATTCGCGAGGGAGTTCGCGCGGCAACCGGCTCGCCATCGTCACCAACGGACGCGGCCCCGGCGTGATGGCGGCTGATCGTGCCGCGGACACCGGCGTAGCGCTGGCCACGCTCTCGCCGGAGAGCATCGACGCACTCGCCGCGTGGATGCCGAGCAAGTGCGCGCCCGGCGGCCTGGTTGACCTCGAGAACGAGGCAACGCCGGCGCAGTTCGCGACGGCGCTGCAGACGCTCGTCGCCGATCGCGGCGTCGACGCGGTGCTCGTGCTGCACGCCTCGGTGCCCGCCGCGCCCGCCACCGACACCGCACGCGCGGTCGCGGCCGCAGCGCGCGGCGCCGACAAGCCGGTGCTCGCGGCGTGGCTCGGCGCCGTCGATCGTCCCGAGGCACATGCCGCGCTCGAGGCGGGCGGGATCATCCACTTTCACACGCCCGAGAACGCCGTCGAGGCTTTCTCGTTTCTGGCCGCCTACCGGCGCAACCAGGAATGGCTGCTGCAGGTGCCGCCGCCGCAGCCCGATCCGCTCCTTCCGAATCTGGCCGCCGCCATGCGCGTTCGCGAGCGAGCGCTCTCCGCGGGACGAACGGTGCTCTCGCTCGGCGAGACGCAAGTCCTCCTGGCCGCGTTCGGCATCACCATGCCGATGGCGCTGGTGACCGACGCCGATGGCGCGCGCAGCGCGGCGCGACAGCTCGGATTTCCTGTTGCGCTCGGATTCGACATCGACGGCCACGCGGTCGCGGGCCGCGAAAATATCCGAACGGCGGCGGCATTGTCGTCGGCATTCGCCGAGCTTCGCCGCGCGCGTGGACGTGCGCTGCGCGGCGAGCACCTGGTCGTGCGCAAGAAGCTCGTTCCCGCGGAGGGCGACGCGACACCCGTTCGTGTCGCCGTGCAGACCGACGCCGTGTTCGGGCCGGTGATCGCATTCGGCAGCGCACGCGTCGCGCGCGAGCGAGAGCTCGCTCATGCTGCCGCCGCTCAATCGCACGCTTGCGATCGAGCTGATCGCGGGCGGGCACGCCGAAGCAGGCGACGCCGGGCAGCATCGCGCCGACGAGCCGCTGATCGAGTTGCTGCAGAACGTGTCGGCGCTCGTGTGCGCACTGCCGTGGGTGGTTGGGCTGGAGCTCGCGCCGGTGGTGACGCTGCGCGGCAAGGCGATGGTCGTCGCCGCGAGCGCGACCATCGACGCATCGCGTTCGGCGACCTCCACCGGCTATCGCCACATGGCGATCCATCCCTATCCCTCCGAGCTCGAATCCGACCTCGAGCTCGCCGACGGCACGGTGCTGCGCACGCGCGCCATCCGCCCCGAAGATGCCACGCTGGAGCAGGAATTCATCGCGGCGCTGTCCGAGCACAGCCGCTACATGCGCTTCATGCAGCACCTGCCGGCGCTGACGCCGCAGATGCTGGCGCGCTTCACCCAGGTCGACTACGACCGCGAGCTGGCGCTGCTCGCGCTCGACGATGCGTCGGGTACGGACCATATCGTCGCCGTCGCGCGCTACGTCGCCAATCCCGACGGCGAGAGCGTCGAGTTCGCGATCGTCGTCGCCGATGCGTGGCAGCACCGCGGCGTCGGGCACGCGCTGCTCGAGCGCCTGATCGAAAGCGCCAGCGCGCGCGGCTATGCGCGCATGATGGGCAACGTGCTGACCCAGAATTCGCCCATGCTCGCCTTCATGCGCGGCATGGGCTTCACGGTGCGACGCGATCCGCACGACTCGGACCAGATGCTGGTGACGCTCGAGCTGGCATCGGCTCGTCGACGCGATGCGCGGCGCGGTGCGCGCCGCGGCACCGTGGCCCGCGCCGCGAATCGGTGACTGGCGCAGCGGCCGCCACGGTCGCTGCGCTAGAATCGGTGATCGACGCTGTCGAAGGAGAGCGACTTCATGAAATGCACGTTTCCATCGCAGCCGGCGCTGCGCCACGCGCATTGCCTCGGCGCGGTGCGGGCGATGAGCGTTCTGTCCTGCGCGCAGGTTCTCGCCGGCAAGGCGCCCGCCGGCGAGTCCGTCACGGTGCGCGGCTGGGTGCGCACGCGCCGCGATTCCAAGGCGGGCATCTCCTTCGTCAACGTGTCCGACGGCTCGGGCTTCCATCCCGTGCAGGTCGTGGCGCCGATCACGCTCGCCAACTATGCCGACGAGGTGCAGCAGCTCACCGCCGGCTGCGCGGTCGAAGCCACCGGCACGATCGTCCCGTCGCCGGCGAAGGGCCAGCCGTTCGAGATGCAGGCGAGCGCGATCAAGGTCGTCGGCTGGGTCGAGGATCCCGATTCGTATCCGATCCAGCCCAAGCCGCACACGCTGGAGTTCCTGCGCGAGGTCGCGCACCTGCGGCCGCGCACCAACGTCATCGGCGCGGTGACGCGCGTGCGCCACACGCATCGCGCAGTCGATCCACCGCTTCTTCCACGACAACGGCTTCTTCTGGGTCAACACGCCGATCATCACCGCGTCCGACGCCGAAGGCGCGGGCGAGCTCTTCCGCGTCTCGACGCTCGATCTCGATGAACCTGCCGCGCACGCCGCAGGGCAAGGTCGACTTCGCGCAGGATTTCTTCGGCCGCGAGGCGTTCCTGACCGTGTCCGGCCAGCTCAACGTCGAGACCTACTGCATGGCGCTGTCCAAGGTCTACACGTTCGGGCCGACGTTTCGCGCCGAGAACTCGAACACCAGCCGGCACCTCGCGGAGTTCTGGATGATCGAGCCCGAGATCGCGTTCGCCGATCTCTCCGACAACGCCACGCTCGCCGAGGCGCTGCTCAAGCACATCTTCCGGACGCGTGCTCGCCGAGCGCGCCGACGACATGGCGTTCTTCGAGGAGCGCATCGAGAAAGGGCGTCATCGCCAAGCTGCAGGGCATCGTCGACACCGAGTTCGTGCGCATGGACTACACCGAGGCGATCGCGATCCTCGAAAAGGCCAAGCAGAAGTTCGAGTTCCCGGTGAAGTGGGGCATCGACCTGCAGTCCGAGCACGAGCGCTACCTGTCGGAGAAGCACGTCGGCAAGCCGGTGATCCTCATGAACTACCCGAAGCGAGATCAAGGCGTTCTACATGCGCCTGAACGACGACGGCAAGACCGTCGCCGCGATGGACGTGCTCGCGCCGGGCATCGGCGAGATCATCGGCGGCAGCCAGCGCGAGGAGCGCCTCGACGTGCTCGACGCGCGCATGGCCGACAGCGGCCTCGACCGCGAGCACTACGGCTGGTATCGCGACCTGCGCCGCTACGGCACGGTGCCGCACGCGGGCTTCGGCCTGGGCTTCGAGCGCACGGTCGCGTACGTGACGGGGCTCAACAACGTGCGCGACGTGATTCCGTTTCCGCGGACGCCGGGCAGCGCGCGGTATTGATCGCCTGCGCGCAGACACCGCTGGCTGTGGTGCGCAAATAAAAGGCCCCGCGAACGGGGCCTTTTGTCTGTTTTGGCCGAGCCGAAACCGGTCAGCCTTCGCCTTCCAGGAAACTCGCGCCTTCTCCAGAGATGAACGGTCCGAAAATTACGCTCCGGTAGCCGGTCGCGAACGGCACCGTTGTGCGCTTTTCATCTCGCGGAACCCCTAGACGGAGGTATCACCGCTGGTTTTGTCCCGGCAATCGGGGCTTCCGCGCCGCGATTTGGCAGGCACGTCGCATGGCCATTGCGAGTGGTTTCGTGCCTTCCTACCATGCAATCACGCCGTAACCAATTTGCGCACGCGGCGATGCGGAAACAGCGCTTTCGCTACCGCAGCGCTGGCTCCAGACCGAGGAGGGAACATGAATGCCACTCCGACCTTTGCCCGCCCCTCATCGCTCGCGATCACCGTTGCCGCAGCGCTGGCGACGTTCATCGCCGTCGGCCTTCTCACCGGCATCGCCGTCTCTTTCCAGCGTGACGGAGCACCGATGGAGCAGCTCGCTGCGGCCGAGCGCGCCTGCACGCAGCACATCTACGTGTCGGAGCGCGAGGCCTGCATGCGCGAATGGCTCGCCGCACGTGCGCCCAACGTGGCAAGCAAATAGCGCAAGGATTTCAGAGATGTTACGCATTCACACGGCTGCAAATACGTCTGCATGCGCTGGCTAAGTACGAATTGCCGTCGTTCGTCAGGGCGGATCCCGTCGCAATAGGGACACCGCCTCCGTTGCTTCACACGAGTAAAGGAGATTGTCATGAGTCTGGATCGGTACACGCAACGTAGCTGCTATGCACTTGGCGCGGCGCTCGCTCTTGCCGCATCGACCGCGCTTGCGGACGCCCCTGCCCCGCAACCGGCGGTTCCCGAGGCTTCGATGAAGCTGACCGTCACAGAAGTGATGCCGGCTGCATCTGGTTCGACAACGCAGTACATATATCCTTCGAGCGAGGCCGGTCTGCGTCGCGCCGCGGCACAAGGACCCCTGGCATTCCATCTTTATATCTATCGCACTCGGATGATCTACAACTACTACTTCTGGGACTTCGCGAAGCAGGAATAATTCGCCGTCAAACAAACGCCCCGGCATGCCGGGGCGTTTTTTATCCACGAGACGAAGAGCCGAGCGGCTAGCCTTCGCCTTCGAGGAAACTGCGCAGCTTCTCCGATCGCGACGGATGGCGCAGCTTGCGCAGCGCCTTGGCTTCGATCTGGCGGATGCGCTCGCGCGTGACGTCGAACTGCTTGCCGACTTCCTCGAGCGTGTGGTCGGTGTTCATCTCGATGCCGAAGCGCATGCGAAGCACCTTCGCTTCGCGCGGCGTCAGCGTGTCGAGAATCCCCTTGCACACGTCGCGCAGGCTCGCGTTGACCGCGGCATCGACCGGCGCCACCGTGCTGGCGTCCTCGATGAAGTCGCCCAGATGCGAATCGTCGTCGTCGCCGATCGGCGTCTCCATCGAGATCGGCTCCTTGCTGATCTTGAGGATCTTGCGGATCTTCTCTTCCGGCATCTCCATCTTCTCGGCGAGCAGCGCAGGATCGGGCTCCTGCCCGGTCTCCTGCAGGATCTGCCGCGAGATGCGGTTCATCTTGTTGATCGTCTCGATCATGTGCACCGGGATGCGGATCGTGCGCGCCTGGTCGGCGATCGAGCGCGTGATCGCCTGGCGGATCCACCACGTCGCGTAGGTCGAGAACTTGTAGCCGCGGCGGTATTCGAACTTGTCCACCGCCTTCATCAGGCCGATGTTGCCTTCCTGGATCAGGTCGAGGAACTGCAGGCCGCGGTTGGTGTACTTCTTCGCGATCGAGATCACCAGGCGCAGGTTCGCCTCGGTCATCTCGCGCTTGGCCTTGCGCGCCTTCGCCTCGCCCGTCGACATCTGCTTGTTGATCTCCTTCAGGTCCTTCAAGGGGATCATCACGCGCTTCTGCAGGTCGAGGAGCTTGTGCTGCTGCTCCACGATGGCCTGGCGATAGCGCGTCAGCGCCTCGCTGTAGTTGTGGTGGCCGGCGATCTCGCGGTCGATCCAGCGCAGGCTCGTCTCGTGCTCCGGGAATTTCTTGATGAACTCGGGCCGCGGCATGCCGCCCTTGTTCACGACGAGGTCCTGGATCTTGCGCTCGGTCTGGCGAATGTTGTCGACCTCGCAGCGCACGCTGTCGCACAGACGCTCGACCTGGCGCGCCGAGAAGCGGATCTGCATCAGCTCGGTCGAGATCTTCTTCTGCAGCTCGATGTACTTCGGCGCCTTGTGGCCGTCCTTCTGCAGGACGGCGAGCATGCGTGTGTACAGACGGCGGATGACGCCGAAGCGCTCCAGTCCCGCGACCTTCAGGCGCTCGAGGTTCTCGGCGGCGATGGCGATGGAGTTGTCTTCGCTTTCCTCGTCGTCCTCTTCGTCGTCGTCGTCGCTGATCGCCGCGACGTTCTCGGTGAAATCCATCAGGCCGTCGACGACGTCGTCGATCTTGAGCTCGTCGCGCTCGATCTTGGCGGCGAGCTCGAGGATCTGCGCGACGGTCATCGGGCACGCCGAGATCGCCATGATCATGTACTTGAGGCCATCCTCGATGCGCTTGGCGATCTCGATCTCGCCTTCGCGCGTGAGCAGCTCCACCGATCCCATTTCGCGCATGTACATGCGCACCGGGTCGGTGGTGCGGCCGAATTCGGAGTCGAGCGTCGACGCCGCGGCTTCGGCGGCTTCCTCGTCGACATCGTCTGCGGCGGCGGCGGGCGCGGCCTCGGACATGAGCAGCGTCTCGGCGTCCGGCGCCTCGTCGTAGACCTGGATCCCCATGTCGTTGATCATGGAGATGATGCCTTCGATCTGCTCGGCGTCGAGGATGTCGTCCGGCAGGTGGTCGTTGATCTCGGCGTAGGTGAGGTAGCTGCGCTCCTTGCCGAGCACGATCAGATTCTTCAGCCGCGTCTTGCGCGCTTCGGCTTCCGCCGGCGTGAGCTCGACCTTGCGCAGGTCGATGCCGCCGTTCTTGCCGCGCGCCTTGCCCTCGGCGAGCGCCTTCTCGGTCCGGCGCGCGGACAATCGCGCGGCGATCTCGCCCGCGGACGGTTTCACGGCCGGTTTCGCCGCGGCGCCCTGGGCGCCTGCCTTGACCGGAACGGCCGCCTTGGCGGGTGCGCCCGGTTGAGGCTTGCCGCTCGCCTTGGGGAGCGGCAGCTTCGGCACCAGCTTGAGCGTCGGTTTCGCGATGACCTTGGGTGCCACTGCCCTTTGCGGCGAGCTTGGGCGCTACCTTGGCCAATGATTTCGACGCGGGCTTGGTCGCCGGCTTGCCGTGCACCTTGCGCGCGGCGGGTTTGCCGGTTTTCGCGGCCTTGCCCTTGGCGATGGTGCGCACGGCTTTCTTGGCGGCAGGCTTCTTGACCTTGCGTGCGACCGCCTTCGGCGCGACCTTGCGCTTGGCGGGCTTGGCCGCGGGTCGCTTCGCGCGCGACGGCGAGCTGGCGTGCCGCTTGGCGCGGACCGTCGATTTCTTCGCTGTCTTCGCCGTAGTCCGGGCCTTGCGCACCGGTGCCTTGGTCGACTTGCGGGCGGACTTGGATTGTTTTTTGGCCATGGTGATCCTGCTGATCCTGCGTTTTTGGGCACGCGAGCTTCGGGCGTTCGCGGCGCGACTCAGTCTCACTCTTTCTTGCCGTCCCGACCTCGGTGTCGCTCGATAAGGGACACATGGGGTCGATTCGGGAAAACCTCAAATTATAACAGGCTCCTGCCGTAGAACACTCATATGTTCCCCCGAAGCGCCGCTGCGCGTCGCCTCTCCAAGGGGAGCGCGCGCCTTGGGGCGGCCGGGCGGCGCTCCCTGTTTCCCCCGCAGCGCCTCTGCGCGCTGCCTGCCCCCAAAGGGGGCGCATCTCCGAGCGGCCCGGACGGCGCTCATTTGTCACGGATTTCCTGCGCGGGGTCGCACGGCGGAAGTCCCTGACCTGATCGCGTTGCTCGGCCGACCAATCCTCCGGGCTTCGCGTCCTCACGATCTCTCTCAATGCGGCGCTTTCGCGGTCCCGCTTGAGCTTTTGGACCAGCCCGGCCAGCTCCGCGTTCGCGTCGTAGCTCTCCTCCCAGTCGAAAATCTCGGCGGCGAGTTCGTCGAACACCGCCTCGTGCGCCCCGCCGCGCGCGGATTCGAGCAACGCCGCGGTGGTGGTTTCGTCCTTGTGGCTGCGGGCGACGTCCTGCACGAATTCGACCGCGGCGCGCTCAGGGCTGCCGCGCCCAGCAAATGTCGCGTCGAATCCGGCGCAAGCGACGGCCGGAAGGTGAGCACGCGCAGCAGCCGCCGCGCCGCGCTCGTCACCGGGGAGCGCGTCGCGCGGCCGGGCGCGCTGGGCGCCGCCGCTGCCGCGGCTTGCGGCAGCAGCGCCGCGAGCTCGTTCTCGGATAGCCGCGCCGTGGCGGCGAGCCCGCGGCGAAGCATCGCCGTCAGGATCGGCGCGGTCATCTGCGCAAGCAGCGGCTTCGCCGCGTTGACCAGCGCGGCGCGCCCCTCGGCCGAGGTCGGCGGATGCCGGGCCGACAGCTCGGCCAGCATGAAATCGGACAGCGGCACCGACGCGTCGGCCAGCGACTCGAACGCCGCCTTGCCATGGGCGCGCACGTAGTCGTCCGGATCCTGGCCATCGGGCAGGAACAGGAAGCGCACGGTCTTGCCGTCGCTCAGTACCGGCAGGGTGTTTTCCAGCGCCCGCCAAGCGGCGCGCTGGCCGGCGGCGTCGCCGTCGAAGCAGAACACGACGGTGTCGGTCATGCGCAGGAGCTTTTGCGCGTGCGTGCCGGTCGTCGCGGTGCCGAGCGTGGCCACCGCGTAGTCGACGCCATGCTGGGCGAGCGCGACCACGTCCATGTAGCCCTCGACCACGATCACGCGTCCCGCGTTGCGAATGGCCGGGCGCGCCTGGAAGAGCCCATAGAGCTCGCGGCCCTTCGAGAACAGGGGCGTTTCCGGCGAATTCAGGTATTTGGGCTCGCCGCGATCCAGCACGCGGCCGCCGAAACCGATGACGCGTCCGCTGCCGTCGTGGATCGGGAACATGATGCGGTCGCGAAAGCGGTCGTAACGCTTGCCGCCCTCGCCGGCGATCACCAGGCCGGCGGTTTCCAGCGTCGACGCCGAATAGTCGTCGAATACCTTGGCCAGCGGCTGCCACTCGTCCGGCGCATAGCCCACCCCGAAGCGCACGGCGACCTCGCCGGTGAGGCCGCGCCCTTTCAGGTAATCGATGGCGCGGGTCGAATCCTTGAGCGCTGCGCGGTAGAAGCGAGCCGCTTCGAGCAGCAGCCCGGACAGGTCGGTGCTCTCGGCGGCGCGGGCGGGCTCGATGCTGGCTTGGCGGGGCACCTCGAGGCCGGCGTCGCGGGCGAGTTCTTCCACCGCATCGGGGAACGACTTGCCCCCGTACTCCATGAGAAAGCCGATGGCGGTGCCGTGCGCCTGGCATCCGAAGCAGTGATAGAACTGCTTGGTGGGGCTGACGGTGAAGGAGGGGGTCTTCTCGCTGTGGAACGGGCAGCAGGCGGAATAGTTGGCGCCGGCCTTTTTCAGCGGAACGTAGCCGTCGATCACGGAGACGATGTCCACCCGGCCCAGCAGCGTTTGTATGAAATCGTTGGGAATCATAGCCTTAACGCTAGCTGAGCTACCCGAGACCGCTGTGTGCGGAGGTCGCGTTGTCGCGACCCCACGCCCTTCAATCCATTATAGGCGACGCTGCCGGGAGCGTTAGCCGCACCTGCCGACGTCGATCCGATTCCTCGCTCAGCCGGCCAGCTTCGCCTTCACCTTGGCCGACACCTGTCCCATGTCGGCGCGGCCCGCGAGCTGCGGCTTGAGCACCGCCATGATCTTGCCCATCGCCGCCATGCCGCCGCCCGGCGGGGACGCGGCCATCGCGCTCGCGATCGCCGCATCGATCTCGGCCTCCGACAGCTGCTGCGGCATGTACGCCTGCAGAAGGTCGATCTCACCGCGCTCCGCGGCCGCGAGCTCGGGGCGTCCGCCTCCCTCGAAGGCGGCGATCGATTCGCGACGCTGCTTGATCATGCGCTCGATGATCGCGACGACGTCGGCGTCGGACAGCTCGATGCGCTCGTCGACCTCGCGCTGCTTCATCGCTGCGAGCAGCAGGCGGATGGTCGACAGCCGGACCGCCTCCTTGGCGCGCATGGCGTTTTTCATGTCTTCGGTGATGCGTGCCTTGAGCGACATCGTTGTCTCCTCGGTGCCCGTGAGCGCGCGCTCGCCTATCGAATCGACGCCGACAATGCAAAAGGGGCGAATCGCTTCGCCCCTCGGTGCTTAGAGCCTTCGCCGGCGATCAGTACAGCTTCGGCGGGAGCTGCTGGCTGCGCAGTCGCTTGTAGTGTCGCTTGACCGCGGCGGCGAGCTTGCGCTTGCGCTCCGCGGTGGGCTTTTCATAGAACTCGCGGGCGCGAAGCTCCGTGAGCAGGCCCGTCTTCTCGATGGTGCGCTTGAAGCGGCGAAGCGCCACTTCGAAGGGCTCGTTCTCGCGAACGCGAACGCTTGGCATGTATCGAATCCTCGCTGGCTGGAAGCCCGCGCGCCGTGAGACCCAGGGTGGCTAATGCGGCGGGCGCGGAAAATAGCCAAAGAGTATAGCAGCGGGGCGTCGCTCCCTGCAAGGTAACCGAATTTCGGACGCTATACTTGCCCGATGCGCGTGCTCGGCATCGAGACTTCCTGCGACGAGACCGGCGTCGCGCTCTACGATTCGGAGCGGGGCCTGCTCGCGCATGCGCTGCATTCGCAGGTGGCGATGCACGGCGAATACGGCGGCGTGGTCCCCGAGCTCGCCTCACGCGACCATATTCGCCGCGTCCTGCCGCTGGCGGAAGATGTCCTGCGACGAAGCCGGCGCCACGCTCGCCGACCTCGACGGTATCGCCTACACGCAGGGTCCAGGCCTGGCCGGCGCCCTGCTGGTCGGCGCCAGCGTCGCCAACGCGCTGGCTTTTGCGCTCGATATCCCGGCGCTGGGCGTGCATCACCTGGAAGGCCACCTGCTGTCGCCGCTGCTCGGCGAGCCGCGGCCGGCGTTCCCGTTCGTGGCGCTGCTGGTCTCGGGGGGCCACACCCAGCTCTTCGCGGTACGCGGCGTCGGCGACTACGCGCTGCTCGGCGACACGCTGGACGATGCCGCGGGCGAGGCCTTCGACAAGACCGCCAAGCTGCTCGGCCTCGCCTATCCCGGCGGTCCGGCGCTGGCCGAGCTGGCGCGGCGCGGACGCGCCGGCACGGTTTCGCTGCCGCGGCCGATGCTTGGCAGCGGCGACCTCAACTTCAGCTTCTCGGGGCTCAAGACCGCGGTGATGACGGTTGTGCGGCGCGAGCCCGCGGGATCAGGCGTGGAGAGCAGCGTCGAGCCGACATCGCGCGCGAGTTCGAGGCAGCGGTCGTCGACGTGCTGGTCGCGAAATCGCTCGCGGCGCTGCAAACGACCGGCCTGACACGCCTGGTGGTCGCGGGCGGAGTGGGCGCCAATCGCAGCCTGCGCGAGCGCCTGCACGTCGACGGCAGCGGCGCAGGGCGCGCAAGTCTACTTCCCCGACATGCAGTTCTGCACCGACAACGGCGCGATGATCGCGCTCGTCGGCGCGCTGCGCCTTGCCGGCGCGCCGGTGCTCGCGCAGGACTACGCCTTCGGTGTGCGGCCGCGTTGGGAGCTCGCGTCGTTGGTGCCGGTCGACGATCGCGGTCCCGACTCGCTCCCGCGTCAGGCTAAGGCGCTCGCACGACCACCTTGCCCGTCATGTACGGGTGGACCGAGCACACGTAATCGTAGCTTCCCGGCTTGTCGAAGGTTCGTTCGAAGCGTTGGCCCGGGAGCAACACATCGGTTCCGGGCGCGCCATCCTTGTAGGCGATGCCGTGCGGTGCGCCGTCGTCGTTGCTCCACGCGACGGTCGTGCCCGCCGGCAACGCTGACGTCGGCCGGTGCGAATGCGAAGTTGGCGATCGACACCCTGGCGGCCGACGACGCCTTGGCCGCAGCGCGCTGCACGACCACCTTGCGCGGCGCATTGCCGACCGCGATCGTGGTCGCGGTGCCGGCGGCAAGATCGACCACGCTGACGTCGTTCGAGCCTTCGTTGGTCACGTAGATCCTGCCGTCGGGCGTCGCCGCCATCCAGTGCGGCTGCTTGCCGACCGCGATCGAGCGCAGCGGCGCGTTGGTCGCCGCGTCGAAGACGAGCAGCTCGCCCGGGCCCTGGACGACGACCGTGCCGCGCTCCACGCCCTGGAAATGCGCGGCGATGTGCGGCGATGCGCCGGTCGGAATCTGCGCGACGATGCGGTCCGAGGCAGGATCGAGCACCTGGATCGCGTTGATGCCGGCAAGCGTCACGTAGAGCGCGGCGCCGTCGGCGCTGAATTCCGGATCGCGTGGCGGCTTGTCCAGCGGGACCGTTCGCAATACGGTGCGCGTGGCCAGGTCGACGACGACCAGCGCGAACTTCCCGGGCTCCTGCGACGCGACGTACGCCACCTTGCCGTCGGGCCGCACCGCGATGGTATGCGGCTTGGCGACCGCGACGCTGCCGACCACCGCTCCGGACGCCGTATCGACGAAGGCGACACGATCCTCGCCGTAGACGCCCACCAGCAGCGTGCGGCCGTCGGGCATCATCGCCAGTCCGTGCGGCGACTTGCCGACCTCGATGCTGCGCGTGACGCGGTTGCTGGCGGTGTCGATGACGCTGACCTCGCTCGACGCGTCGCCCGACACGTACACGGTCCTGCCGTCGGGAGTTTGCGTCATGCCGTGCGGACCGGCGGCGACGGGCAGCGTGGCGATCACCTTCGCGGCGCCGGTGTCGATGACGCTCACCGTGTTGTCCTTGAAATTGCCGACGTAGGCCTGCGGTCCGGCGGCGAGCGCGTGCGCCGCGACGGCGAGCAGGGCGGCGGCCGGCAGCCAGCGGGTGATGCGGTGGCGATGCGATGCGTTCATGGCGGACTCCTCGAGGTGGTTCGGGTGCGGGTTCGCGTCGTGTCCGTGCGACTGCTCATGCAGTACCGATCCCCGGACGGCGCTATTCCCGATGGAATAAACTGGTCCCGTCGGCGGTATGACCTACGATGACGCATTCCCAGCGCGAGCGTTTTGCCCTGCACGTCCTGCCGCATCTCGACGCCGCGTACAACCTCGCGCGCTGGCTTACCCGTGACGCCGACGATGCCGAGGACGTGGTGCAGGACGCGTGCGTGCGCGCGTTGCGCTACCTCGACGCCATGCGCGAAGCCAACGCGCGCGCCTGGTTCCTCACCATCGTGCGGCACGCCACGCTACGATTGGCTCGGGCGCAATCGTCCCGCCGAGGTCGACGCGTGACGATGCGGGTGCCATCGCCAGCGCGGTCGATCCCGCCGCCATCGATCCGGCGGCGGCGGCGATCCGCGCGGCCGACGCGCGCGCGCTGGCCGACGCGGTCGCCGCGCTTCCGCTCGCGTATCGCGAGGTGCTCATCCTGCGCGAAATGGAAGACCTGTCGTACAAGCAGATCGCGCGCATCGTCGACATCCCCATCGGCACCGTGATGTCGCGGCTGGCGCGCGCCCGCGGCATGCTGCAGCGCTCGCCGCTTCTGCATGCCGTGGGCGGGCAGATCGCGGGAGGCGGCGAGCGATGAACTGCAACGAAGTCTCGGCGCTCGCCGCCGCGTACGCCGACGGCGAGGTCGACGGCAGCACGCGCTGCCGAGATCGGCCTGCACGTGGCGTCGTGTCCATCGTGCGCGGCGGCGTACGACGCGGTGCGGGCGCTGCGCGCGCGTATCCGCGCCGAGGTGCCGGTCTATCGCGCGCCGGCTGCCTTGCGTGCGCGAGTGGCCGCGGCCGCGGCCGCCGAACATGGCGGGAGAATCGGCGCCTGCGCGCTGGCGATGGCTCGCCGCGGGCGCGCTCGGCGGTTGTGTCGCGACCTTGTGCGCGTGGTTCGTGGCCTCCGCGATCATCGACGCGCGCAGCCGCAACGACCTCGTCGCCGAGGCGACGACCGCTCACGTGCGCGCGACGCTGGGCCAACACACGGTGGAGGTCGCGTCGTCCGACCAGCACACGGTGAAGCCATGGCTCTCCGCGCGCCTCGACTACTCGCCTCCCGTGCGCGACATGGCGGCGAGCGGATTCGTGCTCGTCGGCGGGCGGCTCGATTACCTCGATGGCCGGCACGTCGCGACGCTGGTGTATCGCTATCGCGACCACGTCGTCGACGTGTTCGTCCGGCCGCTGGCGACCGCCGCCCGCCCGCCGGACACTGCGTTGCGCTCGCTGCGAGGCTTCAACGTCGCGCGCGCGTCGGGCGCGACTTTCGAGTGGATCGCGGTCTCCGACGTGAACGCGGAAGCGCTTTCCGCGTTCGCCGCGGCGCTCGCCAGGGAGGAGTGACCCGCGCCGCGCTGCGCCGCGCGATCCGATAATCGCGCGGCACCGGCCCGCGCAGGAAATCCGCGGCTAGCGGTCGAATGCCAGCATCAGATACGCGACGAACAGCAGCAGGTGCACCGCGCCCAGCAGCACGTTGGTGCGCTCCAGCGCGAACGTCAGCATGCTCACCACCAGCGTCAGCAGCAGCAGGATCGTGCTGACGGGATCGAGTCCGAGCACGACGGTGCGCTCGGTGATGAAGCCGATGATGAGCACCGCCGGAATGGTGAGGCTGATGCTGGTCAGCGCGGTGCCCAGCGCCAGGTTGATCGAGCGCTGGATGCGATTGGCGCGCGCGGCGCGAATCGCAGCCATCGATTCGGGCGACAGGATCAGCACCGCGACCAGAAGGCCGCCGAGCGCCGCGGGCGCGCGCAGGACCTCGATGCCGTAGTCGACCGGCACCGCGATCTGCTTGGCGAGCAGCACGATCGGGATCGCGTACGCGATCAGGAGCGTCGCGTGATAGGCGATCGAGCGCGGCGGATCGTGCGCCGGCTCGTCGACGGCGCTCTCGCCTGCGGTGCCGTCCGGGCGGCTCGGGCATCACGAAGTAGTCGCTGTGCCGCCGCGTCTGCATGGCCAGGAACACCGCGTAGAGCCCGAGCGACATCACCACCAGGAACGCCGACTGCAGCAGCGACAGCGTCGGTCCCGACGTCGACACGGTGTAGCTCGGCAGCACCAGTCCCAGCACCGCGAGCGGCACGATCACCGCCAGGAACGCGTTGACGCCGTAGAGGTTGGTACGTCTGCTCGTGGTAGCGCAGCGCGCCGACCAGCAGGCACGCGCCGACCAGCCCGTTGAGCACGATCATCAGGATGGCGAGCATGGTGTCGCGCGCCAGCGAGGCGCCGCCATGTCCCGTCAGCATCACCGCGGCGATCATCATCATTTCCATGCCGCTCATCGACACGGTCAGCACCAGCGTTCCGTAAGGCTCGCCGAGCAGCTCGGCCAGCGCCTCGGCGTGACGCACCACCGCGAAAGCGGCGATCATGATCGCGACGAACAACACCGTGAGCATGAGGACGAACCACGGCGATGCTCGACAGGTCGGCGAGCCAGCGGGCGCCGAACAACAGGAACAGCACCGTCACGGCGGCGCTCGCCAGCAGCGCCCACTCGTTGCGCAGCGCATCGAACGCGGATGAAGGCATCGCGCGCCATCAGCGCATCGAGCGGCAAGCACCACCGACCGCATCATGCCTTCTGGCCGATGCGCCGCTCTTGTCCGGCGAGGATCTTCTGGATGTTGCCGCGGTGGCGCCAGACCAGCAGCGCCGCGATGGGAAACAGCGCCCACGCCTCCGGCCAGTTGCCCAGGAAATACAGGCCCACGAAGGGCGCCGCGATGGCGGCGGCGAGCGACGCCGCCGACGACAGGCGCGTGATGAGCGCGACGACCAGCCATATCGCGCACAGTGCGACGCCGAGCTGCCAGGCGAGCGCGAAGGCGACGCCCAGCGCCGTCGCCACGCCCTTGCCGCCGGCGAAGCGATGGTAGATCGGGAACAGGTGTCCGAGGAACACCGCCAGCGCGGCGCCCGCGGTGGCGAGCGATGCATCGCCCCAGCTGATGCCCAGGCGATTGGCGAGCAGCACGGCGACGAAGCCCTTCAGCCCGTCGCCGAGCAGCGTCAGCAGCGCGGCCGCCTTGTTGCCGGTGCGCAGCACGTTGGTCGCGCCGGGATTGCCCGAGCCGTAGCTGTGCGGATCGGGCAGCCCCATCAGCTTGCTGACGACGACGGCGAAGGATATCGACCCGATCAGGTACGCCGCGAGAATGACGGCGAGCGTGGCCAGCGAAGGATTCATTTACAATGCCCGACGACGCGACGCGGCATTGTAGCAAAGCGATGCCGCGGATCGTCCGCGTCTTCTCCTCCCATTCGCGCCAACCATGGACGTCATCTTCATCCGCGACCTGCGCATCGAGACCCGCATCGGCGTCTACGCGTGGGAGCAGCACCTCGCGCAGCCGCTGGTGCTCGACATCGAGCTCGAGCTGCCGTCGTCGCAACCGTTCGGCAGCGACCAGCTCGCCGACGCGGTCGACTATTCGGCGGTCGTGAAGCGCGTGCAGGCGCTGGCCGCCGACCATCCGCACAAGCTGCTCGAGCGCTTCACCGAAGCCGTCGCCGACGTGGTGCTGCGCGAGTTCGGCGCGCCGTGGGTGCGGGTCAGCGTCGCCAAGCTCGCGCCGGTGCCCGGCGCGGCGCGCATCGGCGTGCGCATCGAGCGCGGGACGCGCAAGTCGTAGCCCGCCTCGGACACCTCGGCGGCCTCAGTCGCGCCTCAGTCGCGTCCATCGCCGTGCGCGAGCAGCGTCGCGTTGCCGCCGGCCGCCGCGGTGTTGATGGTGAGCGTGCGCTCGACCGCGAAGCGCAGCAGGTAGTGCGGGCCGCCGGCCTTGGGGCCGGTGCCCGACAAGCCCTCGCCGCCGAAGGGCTGCACGCCGACGACCGCGCCGATCATGTTGCGGTTGACGTAGACATTGCCGACGCGAACGCGTGACGCGATGTGCCGCACCGTCTCGTCGATGCGGCTGTGTATGCCGAGCGTCAGCCCGTAGCCGGTGGCGTTGACCGCATCGATCACGGCATCGAGCGATTCGGCGCGATAGCGCACGTAGTGCAGCACCGGCCCGAACACTTCGCGCTCGAGCTGGTGGATGCCGTCGAGCTCGATGAGCGTCGGCGCGACGAAGAGCCCGTCGGCGCACGATGCCGGCAGCGCGGCGCGATGGCGCACGCGGCCGGCAGCGGCCATCGTCGCCACGTGCGCCTCGAGCGCATCGCGCGCGGTCTCGTCGATCACCGGACCGATGTCGGTGGCCAGATGCTCCGCGTCGCCGACGACCAGCTCGTCCATGGCGCCCTTGAGCAGCTCGATCACGCGCGGCGCGATGTCGTCCTGCACGAACATCACGCGCAGCGCCGAGCAGCGTTGTCCCGCGCTGTTGAAGCCGGACGTGATCGCGTCGACCACGACCTGCTCCGGCAGCGCCGAGCTGTCGACGATCAGCGCGTTGATGCCGCCGGTCTCGGCGACGAGCGGCACGATCGCGCTTCGCTCGCGCGAGCGCCATCGCGATCGCGCGGGCGACGTCGGTCGAACCGGTGAAGGCCACGCCCGCGACGCGGTCGGCGGCGACCAGCGCCGCGCCGACGCGCTCTCCGGGCCCCGGCAGGAGCGCGAGCACGCCGGCGGGCACGCCCGCGGCCTGCAGGCACTCGATCGCGCGCGCCGCGATCAGCGGCGTCTGCTCGGCGGGCTTGGCGACGGCTGCGTTGCCGGCGGCGAGCGCGGCGGCGATCTGACCGGTGAAAATCGCCAGCGGAAAATTCCACGGGCTGATGCATGCGAAGACGCCGCGACCGTGCAGGCGCAGCTCGTTGGATTCGCCGGTGGGGGAAGGCAACTGAAGCGGCGCGGCGAACTGGCGTCTGGCGAGCGCCGCGTAGTAGCGGCAGAAATCCGCCGCCTCGCGCACCTCGCCGATCGCGTCGGCGCGCGTCTTCCCCGCTTCGCGCGCCAGCAGCACGACGAACTCGTCCTGCGCATCCTCGATCGCCGCGGCGGCGCGATCGAGAACCTGCGGCGCGCGCCTCGCCGCCGGCGGCGTCCCACGCGGGCTGCGCGCGCACCGCTGCCGACAGCGCGAGGTCGACATCGTCGAGTCCGGCATCGGCGACGACACCCAGTTTTCGCGCGCGATGCGCGGGCTCGAAAACGTCGCTCGTCGCGCCGCCGGTCCGCGCGCGGCCTTCGATCCACGGTCCGGCCGTCCACTGCGTTGCCCGCCTCGACGCGAATGCCGCGTCCAGCGCCGCCATCGCCGGCTGGTCGGCGAGCGAGACGCCGCGCGAGTTCTCGCCGCTCCGGAAGGAACAGCGCGCGCGGCAGCGGCAGCATGGGATTGGGGATCGCTCCGCGCGAGCGCGTGCGCGCGACAGGGTCGGCGATGATCGCCTCGACCGGCACCGCGCGATCGGCGATGTGGTTGACGAAGGACGTGTTGGCGCCGTTCTCGAGCAATCGCCGCACGAGATAGGGCAGCAGGTCCTGGTGGCTGCCGACCGGCGCGTAGACGCGGCTGGCGATCGACAGGCTCGACGTGATCTCGCGGTGCAGCGCCTCGCCCATGCCGTGCAGGCGCTGGAACTCGAGGTCGGCGCGAGCGGTCTTGCGGGCGATGGCGTATTCGACGATCGCCGACGCGCTGTGCGCGTTGTGCGTGGCGAACATGGGATACAGCGCGGATCCCGCGGCGAGCATGCGCCGCGCGCAGGCGAGGTACGACACGTCGGTGTGCGCCTTGCGCGTGAACACCGGATATCCGTCGAGCCCCTGCACCTGCGCGCGCTTGATCTCCGAATCCCAGTACGCGCCCTTGACCAGGCGCAGCGGGATGCGCCAGCCGCCTTCGCGGGCGAGCGCGGTGACCCAGTCGACCACGGCGAGCGCGCGCTTCTGGTAGGCCTGCACCGCGAGGCCGAAGCCGTCCCAACCCGCGAGCGCAGCGTCGCGGCGCACGCGCGCGAAGATTTCCAGCGAAAGCTCGAGGCGCTCGGCTTCCTCCGCGTCGACGGTGAGGCCGATGCCACGCTGCCTGGCGTCGCGGCAGAGCTCGGTCAGCGCCGGAACGAGCTCGCGCGAGCACGCGCTCTTGCTGCACGAGCTCGTAGCGCGGATGCAGCGCCGATAGCTTGACCGAGATCGACGGCTGCGCGAACACGTCCGCCGTCGCATCGCGCGCGTCGCCGATGGCCGCGATCGGCATGCGCGTACGCCGACAGGTAGTCGCGCGCGCCGGCCGCGGTCAGCGCCGACTCGCCGAGCATGTCGAAGGAGTGCCGCGTTCCCGCGGCCGCGGCGCGGCTGTTCGCGATCGCCTCCTCGATGGTTCGTCCGATCACGAACTGCTCGGCCATGAGCTTCATCGCCTGGCGCAGCGCCACCCGCACCACCGGCTCGCCGGCGCGCGCGACGATGCGCTCGTACCAGGCGGCGGGATCGCGCGCGCTGTCGGCTGTCGAGTTGCGTCAGCCTGCCGGTGAGCATCAGCCCCCACGTCGAGGCGTTGACCAGCAGCGACTGGCTCTGCCCCAGGTGGCGCTGCCAGTCGCCGCGCGCGAGCTTGTCGCGGATCAGCCGGTCCGCCGTCTGCGCGTCCGGGATGCGCAGCAGCGCCTCGGCGACGCACATCAGCAGCACGCCCTCCTCGGTGCCCAGATCGTACTGCTGCAGGAACGACTCCATGCCGGCGTTGCGCGCCTGGTGCGCGCGCACCGCTTCGACCCAGCCGCGCGCCCGCGCCTCGACCCGGGTCACCGCTTCGCCCGACAGCGCCGCGGCCGGCAGCAGCGCCTGAACGCAGGCGGATTCGTCGGCGAGGAACGCGGCGCGAATCGCCTCGCCCGCAGGGCGCGCGGGCAGCAGCAAGCGTAGCGTGGTCGCCGACTCTCGTCAGCCGAACGGGCCGGCTTCAGGCGTAAGCGACCATCGGAAGACCACACGGCTCCTTCCAGTAAATGCCGTGGGCTGGAAACGCTTCATGCGCCACGCGAAGTCTCGAAAACCCCGCCGCTGTAAGCTCGCGCTCCAATCCTGCTCGTGCGAACCGCCGCATTTCCAGAGTGCTCCCCGACGCCGTCGTGGAAGACGAGATCGAGTGAATACCTCACGCTCTCCGTCCACGGTGCGGTTCTCGAGTAGCCAACCACCGTCGGCCTTCTCGATTCGATAGTCATGTAGTAACGGAAAATGCTCGACAGTATCCAAGTCAAGCGTAAACGGGACCGTCAGAATCAAGAACCCCCTCGCTTGAGCAACCGGCGTGAGCATTGCGGAACGCTTGAACCACTGGCGGCGCAACGTGCTCGAAGACATCGCTGGAAATGATGAAGTCGTATTCTGCCGCCCGGCCCGGATCGACTTCGGCAATGTCCAGGCGCGGCTCGCGGTCGAAGAATGTGTTGAGATACGCAAAGCTGCGAGCCAGGTCATGCGAGTAGCACGGAGCATCGGAAAGCCCCAGACCGGCAATGTCCTTCCGGCACGGGCAGTTCGGGAAGGGTGATGCTGTGACCGAACAGTTCCGTCGTGAGCAAATGCACGATTGCGCGCCAACGTACCGTAGATCCGCAGCGCTCGGCACGAGCGTGCCTCGCGATCGATCGCCGACGCGGGAACATCGCAGTGCGTCCCGCATAGATTGCAGCGGAAACGCACGCGCTCGTTGACGCCGGACGGTATCTGGACCTCGCCGCGCAGGCGTTCCCCGAGCCAGCCCCATCCGCGGCATGCGCGCCAAGCCAGTTCGCGTCGCGCGCGGGAAACCATTCGCCGGGCACTCATCAGAGCATTGTATCCGTCGCAGCGCTCAACCGCGCGGATGATGGCGCGCGTGCAGCTGCTTGAGCCGCTCGCGCGCGACGTGGGTGTAGATCGTCGTCGTCGTGATGTCGGAATGGCCGAGCAGGAGCTGCACCACGCGCAGGTCGGCGCCGTGATTGATGAGGTGCGTGGCGAAAGCGTGGCGAAGCACGTGCGGCGACAGCGTCGCGGCGGGAATGCCCGCGATCACGCCGTAGCGCTTGACCAGCTGCCAGAACGCCTGCCGCGAGATCGGGGCGTGGCGCGAGCTCAGGAACATGGCGTTGACCTTGGCCTTGCCGGCGAGCGTGACGCGCGCCGTCGACGCGTAGCGCGCGATCCAGTCCACCGCCTCCTCGCCCAGCGGCACCATGCGCTCCTTGCGTCCCTTGCCGATCACGCGCACCACGCCCATGTCCAGGCTCACCTGCGAGAGCGTGAGGCCGACCAGCTCGGAGACGCGCAGCCCGCACGCGTAGAGCGTCTCGAGCATGGCGCGATCGCGCAGCCCGAGCACGGTATCGACGTCGGGCGCGGCGAGCAGCGCCTCGACCTGCGCTTCGGAAAGATTCTTGGGCAATCGCCGCGGCAGCTTGGGCGCGCTGACGCGCAGCGTCGGATCGCTCTTCGCGCTGCCCTGCTGCATGTGCAGGCGATAGAAGCGGCGCAGCGACGACAGGCCCCTGCCGATCGAGCTCGCGCGCGCGCCGGTGTGGAACTGCGCCGCGAGGAACGCCTCGACGTCGCCGCGATCGGCGGCGAGCAATCCCTTGCCGCCGCGACGCGCGAGCCACACCGCCCACGCGGAAAGGTCGCGCCGATAGCTGGCGAGGCTCGACGCGGCCAGCCCATCCTGCAGCCAGACCTGGTCGCAAAAGGCGTCGATCAGCCGGATCGCGTCGGCGCTTGGAGCGGGAGCGGCGTGAGCCATCGTGTCGGCCGGCGCGCGGCGTGTCGGATGATGCGGCGAAGAATGACGGCGGTCAGCGCAGGAGTCTACCGGCCGAAGCGATAGCCTTCGTGGGTGAGCAGCCAGCGCTTGATCGCGATGGGGTCGCCGTCGACGGCGTTCATGAATCCGCCCATCGCTCCCTGGCTGCCGACCACGCGGTGGCAGGGAATCACCAGCGCGATGGGATTGGCGCCGCAGGCGCCGCCGATCGCGCGCGGCGCCGTCGCCAGCCGGCGCGCCATTTCGCCATAGGTTCGCGACTCGCCGACCGGAATCGTCGACAGCGCATCCCAGACGCGGCGGCGGAACGGCGTGCCGATCGGGCGCCAGCGGCAGCGTGAACCGGAACTGCGGGTCGGCGAGATAGCGCTCGAGCTGACGGCAGGCGCGCTCGGCGATCGCATCGGTGGGCGCCTGCGCGCGCGTGCCCTTCGGCAGGTACTCGACGCCGGTGACGCTGCCGCCCGCGGTGCGGATGCCGAGCACGGCGAAAGGCGTGTTCAATTTCGCGGCGTACGCGCGCGTGTCGCGCGGCGCAGGCGATTCTCGCGCGGAGGCTGACGAGCCGATCATGCGAACTTCATCTGCTTGGGCAGCGCCGTGACGAGCTGCGGGAAGAAATAGATCGCCAGCGTCGCCGCGATCATCAGGAAGAACATCGGCAGCGCGTGCCGCGCGATCCACGTGATCTGCTTCTTGGTCATTCCCTGCAGCACGAACAGGTTGAAGCCGACCGGCGGCGTGATCTGCGCCATCTCGACGACCAGCACGATGAAGATGCCGAACCAGACGAGATCGATTCCCGCCTTCTCCACCGTCGGCAGGATCACGCCCATGGTGAGCACCACCATCGAGATGCCGTCGAGAAAGCAGCCCAGGATGACGTAGAACACGATCAGCGCGACGATGAGCGCGAACTGCGAGAGCCCGAGTCCGCCGATCCATTCGGCGAGGTGCCGCGGCAACCCGATGTAGCCCATGGACAAGGTGAGGAACGCCGCGCCGGCGAGAATCAGCGCGATCATGCAGTAGAGCCGCGTGGCGCCGAGCAGGCTGTCGCGAAACGTCGTCCACGTGAGCGAGCCCTGGACCAGCGAGATGGCCAGCGCGCCGACGACGCCGAAGGCGGCCGCCTCGGTCGCGGTCGCGACGCCGGCGTAGATCGATCCGAGCACCAGGACGATCAGCAGCACGACCGGAATCAGATGGCGCGAAGCGTACAGCTTCTGCCCGAAGGTCGTGCGCTCGTCGATCACGGGCATCTTGTCGGGATGGCGCAAGCGCCCACACCACGATGTAGCCGGAGAACAGCGACGCGAGCAGCAGTCCGGGAATCACGCCGGCGATGAACAGGTGCGCGATCGAAACGTTGGCCGAAACGCCGTACACGATCATGATGATCGACGGCGGAATCAGCAGGCCCGAGCGTCCCGGCGCCCGCCAGCGTGCCGATCGTGATGTCCTCGGGATAGCCGCGCGCTGCCAGCTCCGGCAGCGTCATCTTGCCGATGGTGGCGCAGGTCGCGGCCGACGAGCCGGAGACCGCCGCGAAGATCGTGCAGCCGATGACGTTGGTGTGCAGCAGCCGGCCGGGGACGCGCTCGAGCCACGGCGCGAGGCCCTTGAACATGTCTTCGGAAAGCCGCGTGCGAAACAGGATTTCGCCCATCCACACGAAGAGCGGCAGCGCGGTCAGCGTCCACGACGACGCGGAGCCCCAGATGGTGACCGCCATCGCGTCGCCTGCCGGCCGCGACGAGAAGAGCTCCATGCCGATCCAGGCGACGCCGGCGAGCGCGATGCCGATCCACACGCCGCTGCCCAGCAGCACGAACAGCGCGACGATCAGCAGCGTCGTGATCAGCAGGTCCATGAGCGGCTCGATGCTACTCGACGTGTGCCGGTTCGCTGCCCGGCGGCCTCATTCGCCGCGTGCCGCGCAGCTCGGCGACGAACAGGTCGATGAAGGCGATCGCGAGGATCACGTTGCCGATCGCCATCGACGATCTGCGGAATCCACAACGGCGTGGCGTCGTTGCCGGTGGAGATGTCGTGGAAGGCGTACGACTGCCACGCCAGTCGCGCGCTGTAATACGCGAACGCGAGGCTGAGCAGCAGCGCCGCGGCGAGCGACCATGCGCTCCAGCCAGCGCCGCGCCGTGGCGCCCGGAGTGCTCGAGCAGGAGCGTCACCCGGATGTGCTCGCCGCGCATCAGCGTGTGCGCGAGCGCGAGGAAGCCGGCGCCCGCCATGAAGTACCCCGCGTAGGCGTCGGTGCCGCGAATCTGGAACGAGAGCAGGCGGCCGAAAATGCCGAGCAGCACCATCACCAGCGTGCCGATCAAAAACAACGCCGCCACGTAGGCGGCGGCGTCGTAGAGCGCGTCGAGGAATCGGCGAGTCGCATCGGGATTACATTTTCTTGTAGGCGTCGACGACGGCTTGTCCCTCGGGGCCGGCTTTTTTCTGCCAGTCCTGCAGCATGGTGTCGCCGACTTTCTTGAGGTCGCTGGTGAGCTGCGGCGCCGGCTTGACGATGGTCATGCCCTTCTTGCTTGAGCTGGTCGAGGTACCAGCCGTTCTTTTCCTCGGACGCCTTCCAGCCGCGAGCCTCGGCGTCGGCGGCGGCCTTCAGCACCGCGTCCTGCGTGGCCTTGTCGAGCGCATCGAACGCCTGCTGGTTCACGATGACGGCGTTCTTGGGCAGCCACGCCTGCGTGTCGTAGAAGTTCTTGATGCTCTCGTAGGTCTTGGTGTCGAAGCCCGTCGACCCCGACGACATGTACGAATCGACCACGCCGGTGGCCAGCGCCTGCGTCAGCTCGGAGGCCTGCACCGTCACCGGCTGCGCGCCGACCAGCTCGGCGATGCGCGACGTGGCCGGGCTGTAGGCGCGCCATTTCAGGCCCTTCATGTCCGCGGCGCTGTTGAGCGTCTTGTTCGCGTAGATGCCCTGCGGAGGCCACGCCACGGTGTAGAGCAGCTTGATGCCCTGCTTGGCGAGCTTGTCCTCGAGCGTCTTCTTCTCCGCCTTGTAGAGCTTCATCGCGTCGGCGTAGCTGGTGGCGAGGAACGGAACGCCGTCGAGGCCGAAGAACGGGTCCTCGTTCTCGAAGTTGACGAGCAGGATCTCGCCCGACTGCGCCTGGTTGCCCTGCACCGCGCGCTTGATCTCGTTGGCCTTGAACAGCGACGCGTTCGGGTGCACCGTGATCTTGAGCTTGCCGCCGGTGGCCTTGTCGACGTCGGCGACGAACTGGTTGATGTTCTCGGTGTGGAAATTGGTGGCGGGATACGCGGTCGGCATGTCCCACTTGGTTTGCGCTGTCGCGCAGAACGCCACGCCGATGCCGCAGGCGGCAACGATGGCCTGGATTCGCCTCATTTTTAACACCCCCGAAGTAGGACAACCCCGAAGCTAAGTCAGACCCTGTCGGCTGTCAATTCGGCTCGACACGTCGGCGCAGCGTTGAGGCACAATCGCTAGCTTGACCGAAGCGCATTCCGGCTGGCAATTCTGGATCGACCGCGGCGGGACGTTCACCGACGTCGTCGCGCGGCGTCCCGACGGCGCGCTCGTCACGCGCAAGCTGCTCTCGGAGAACCCGGAGCGCTATCGCGACGCCGCGGTGCACGCGATCCGCGACCTGCTCGGGCTCGGCGCCGACGCGCCGATTCCCGTGGGGCTCATCGACGCGGTCAAGATGGGAACCACCGTGGCGACCAACGCGCTGCTCGAGCGCCAGGGCGAGCGCACCGTGCTCGCCATCACGCGCGGCTTCGCCGACGCGCTGCGCATCGCCTACCAGAATCGCCCGAAGCTGTTCGTGCGCAACATCGTCCTTCCGTCGCTGATCTACGAGCGCGTGATCGAGATCGACGAGCGCGTCGGCGCGCGCGGCGAGATCGTCGAGGCGCTCGACCTCGACGCGGCGCGCGCAGAAGCTTTGCCGCCGCGCACGCCGACGGCATCCGCGCCTGCGCCATCGTGCTCATGCACGGCTATCGCCACACCGCGCACGAGCGAGCGGCTCGCGCAGTGCGCGCGCGACATCGGATTCACGCAGGTGTCGGTGAGCCACGAAGTGAGCCCGCTCATGAAGCTGGTGTCGCGCGGCGACACGACGGTCGTCGACGCGTACCTCTCGCCGGTGCTGCGCCGCTACGTGGCGCAGGTGGAGTCGCAGCTCCCCGGCGTGCGCCTGCAGTTCATGCAGTCGTCGGGCGGCCTCACCGACGCGCACCGCTTCCAGGGCAAGGATGCGATCCTTTCCGGGCCGGCCGGCGGCATCGTCGGCGCGGTGCAGGTGTCGAAGCTCGCCGGCTTCGAGCGCATCATCGGCTTCGACATGGGAGGCACGTCCACCGACGTCACCCATTACGCCGGCGAATACGAGCGCGCGTTCGTGACCGAGGTGGCGGGCGTGCGGCTGCGCGCGCCGATGATGCGCATCCATACCGTCGCCGCCGGCGGCGGATCGATCTGCTCCTACGACGGCGCGCGCTTTCGCGTCGGCCCCGAGTCCGCGGGCGCGAATCCCGGTCCCGCATCGTACCGGCGCGGCGGTCCGCTGACCGTGACCGACTGCAACGTCATGGTCGGCAAGATCGACCCGGCGCTGTTTCCTCACGTGTTCGGCGCCGGTGCGGATCAGCCGCTCGACGACGTCGTCGTGCGCCGGAAATTCGAGACCGTCGCCGCCGCGCTCGGCGACGTCGAGCGGCGTGTCGCGCGCGCCGGAAGCGATCGCGGAAGGATTCCTGCGCGTCGCCGTCGACAACATGGCGCACGCCATCAAGCACATCTCGGTCGAGCGCGGCTACGACGTCACCGGGTACACGCTGTGCTGCTTCGGCGGCGCCGGCGGGCAACACGCGTGCGCGGTCGCCGACGCGCTGGGCATGACGCGCATATTCATCCATCCGCTCGCCGGCGTGCTCTCCGCCTACGGAATGGGCCTCGCCGACGTGCGCGCGCTGCGCCAGCACGCGATCGAGCAGGAGCTTGGCGTCGATACGCTGGCCGAATGCGAGGTGCTGTTCGCGAAGCTCGCCGACGCGGCGCGCGCCGAGATCGAGGCGCAGGGCATCGCGGGCTCGTCGATCGCGATCGCGCGCGATCTCCACCTCAAGTACGCGGGCACCGACACCACGCTCGAGATTCCGCTCAACGACGCGCTGCGCGTCACCGACGCCGCCATCGCTTCCATCGTCGGCGAGTTCGAGCGGCGCTACCGCACGCAGTACGGCTTCCTGATGCCCGAGCGGCCGCTGGTGATCGAGGCCATCGCCGTGGAGGCGTCCGGAGCCATGGCTTCCGCGGACGAGGCGATGCCTTCGTTCGCGCCGCGCGACGGCGACGCCATGCCGGTGAAGCGCCAGCGCGTCTACACCGGCGGCGCCTGGCACGATGCGCCGGTCTACGCGCGCGCCGACCTGCGGCCGGGCGATCGCATCGACGGCCCGGCGATCGTCGCCGAGGCCAACGCGACCACGGTGGTCGAGCCCGGCTGGCAGGCGCTGCTCACGCCGCGCGATCACATGGTGCTCGAGCGCGTCACGCCGCTCCAGCGCGCGCACGCCATCGGCACGCAGGTCGACCCGGTGCTGCTCGAGGTCTTCAACAACCTGTTCATGGCCATCGCCGAGCAGATGGGCGTGACGCTCGCCAACACCGCGTATTCGGTCAACATCAAGGAGCGGCTGGACTTCTCGTGCGCGATCTTCGACGCCGCGGGCAACCTCATCGCCAACGCGCCGCACATGCCGGTGCACCTCGGGCTCGATGGGCGAGAGCGTGCGCACCATCATCGACGCGCGCGCGCGGAACGCTCAAGCCCGGCGACGTCTACGTGCTCAACGCGCCCTACAACGGCGGCACGCATCTGCCCGACGTCACGGTCATCGCGCCGGTTTTCCTCGAGGAGCCAGGCCGCGCCGCCGGAGCAGCGCCCGAATTCTATGTGGCGTCGCGCGGACACCACGCCGACATCGGCGGGATCACGCCGGGATCGATGCCGCCGGACTCGACGCATGTCGAGGAGGAGGGCGTGCTGCTCGACAACGTCAAGCTCGTCGCCGAAGGACGTTTCCTCGATGACGAGCTGCGCGCGATCCTGGGCGGCGGGAAGTATCCGTCGCGCAACATCGAGCAGAACCTCGCCGACCTGCGCGCGCAGGTCGCCTCGTGCGCGCGCGGCATCGCCGAGCTGCACAGGATGGTCGCGCACTTCGGCGTGGAGGTGGTGCGCGCGTACATGCAGCACGTGCAGGACAACGCCGAGGAAGCGGTGCGGCGCGTGCTCGACGTGCTCAAGGACGGGCAGTTCGAGTACGAGATGGACAGCGGCGCGCGCATCGCGGTGCGCATCAGCATCGACCGCGGCGCGCGCGAGGCGACCATCGACTTCACAGGTACCAGCGCGCAGCAGCCCACCAACTTCAACGCGCCCTCGGCGGTGTGCAAGGCCGCGGTGCTCTACGTGTTCCGCACGCTGGTCGACAACGAGATACCGATGAACGCGGGCTGCCTCAAGCCGTTGCGCATCGTCATTCCCGAGGGCTCGATGCTGGCGCCGCGCTTTCCCGCCGCGGTGGTGGCCGGCAACGTCGAGACCTCGCAGGCGATCACCGACACGCTCTACGGCGCGCTCGGCGTGCTCGCCGCGTCGCAGGGCACCATGAACAACTTCACCTTCGGCAACGATCGCTATCAGTACTACGAGACCATCGCCGGCGGCGCCGGCGCGGGCCCGGAGTTCGATGGCGCGAGCGTCGTGCAGACCCACATGACCAACTCGCGCCTCACCGACCCCGAGGTCCTGGAGTGGCGCTTCCCGGTGCGGCTCGATGCGTTTCGCGTGCGCGCCGGCAGCGGCGGCGTGGGAGCGCACCGAGGCGGCGATGGCGGCGAGCGCCGCGTGCGCTTCCTCGAGCCGATGACCGCGGTCATGCTCGCCAATCACCGGCGCGTCGCTCCGTTCGGCGTGGCCGGCGGCGGTCCCGGCGCGCCCGGGCGCAACTGGATCGAGCGCGCCGACGGCCGCCGCGAGGAGCACGGCGCGACCTTCGAGGTGCAGATGGAAGCCGGGGACGTGTTCGTCGTGCAGACGCCGGGCGGCGGTGGCTACGGCGCGCCGGAAGGCCGATAATCGCGTTTCGCCGCATTCGCAGGAGCGCTCATGGCATCGGTCTACGATTTCACCGTCAAGGACATCCACGGCAAGCCGCAGAAGCTCGACCAGTACAAGGACAAGGTGCTGCTCATCGTCAACACCGCCAGCAAGTGCGGCTTCACGCCGCAGTACAAGGGTCTCGAGGCGCTGTACAAGAAGCTGCACGGCAAGGGCCTCGAGGTGCTGGGCTTTCCGTGCAACCAGTTCGGCGCGCAGGAGCCCGGCGACGAAGCCGAGATCGAGTCGTTCTGCGAGATCAACTACGGCGTGACCTTTCCGCTGTTCGCCAAGGTCGACGTCAACGGCGCCGACGCCGCGCCGCTGTACCAGTATCTGAAAAAGGAAAAGCCGGGCCTGCTGGGCTCGGAGGCGATCAAGTGGAACTTCACCAAGTTCCTGGTCGACCGCGAGGGCCACGTCGTCGAGCGCTACGCGCCCAACGTCGAGCCCGATGCGATGGGCGGCGACATCCAGAAGCTGCTCAAGGGCTGACGGACATCGCGCCATGAAAAGATCGATGCATGCCGCGTCCGTGACCGCTGCTTTGGCCGCGCTTCTGGCAACGTCGTCGCTTGCGCCCGTGACGGCGTTCGCGGCCGACATGAACAAGACGTTGCGCGTCGCGGTGTCGGCCGCCGAGACCGGCTTCGATCCGCAGGCGATCAGCGATCTGTACTCCAGCTTCGTCACCCGCGTCATCTTCGATCCGCTCTACCAGTACGACTACCTGGCGCGGCCGTTCAAGATCATTCCCAACACGGCGGTGGCGCTGCCCGAGATCTCCGACGACGGCAAGAAGTGGATCATCAAGGTGAAGCCGGGCATCTATTTCACCGACGATCCGGCGTTCAAGGGCAAGAAGCGCGAGCTCACCGCGTACGACTACATCTATTCGTGGAAGCGGCTGATCGATCCCAAGGTCCGCGCGCCGAACATCGAGGCCGTCACCGATCGCTTCATCGGCGAGGACGCGTTCCTCGCCGCCGCGAAGTCGGGCGCCAACGTCTACGACATCGAGTTCAAGGGCATGAAGGCGCTCGACCGCTACACCATCGAGCTCACTGCTCAAGACGCCCGACTACGACCTGCTCGACGACCTCGCGTCCAACACCATGGCCGCGGTCGCGCGGGAGATCGTCGAGGCCTACGGCGACGCTTCGCATCGGGTCATGGCCAATCCGGTCGGGACCGGGCCGTACATGCTCAAGGAATGGCGCAGGTCGCAGAAGGTCGTGGTCGAGGCGAGCCCGACTTTCCGCGAGCAGTATTTCCCGGACAGCGACGATCCCGCCGACGCCGAGATCGTGAAGGTGATGAAGGGCAAGAAGATCCCGATGATCGGCCGCATCGAGATGATCATCATCGAGGAGGCCAATCCGCGCCTGCTCGCGTTCATCAACGGCGAGCTCGACGTGTCGAATCCGGTGCCTCCGGACCTGATCCACAACGTGCTCGACGGCAACGACAAGCTGCGCGCGCCGCTCGCCAAGCGTGGCATCCAGCATATCCAGCAGTTCATGCCGTCGATCACGTTCGAATACTTCAACATGGACGATCCGATCGTCGGCGGCTATTCGCGCGAGCAGATCGCGCTGCGCCGCGCGATCAGCATGGCGTACAACGTCAACGACGAAGTGACGATCGTGCGCCAGGGACAGGGCGCGCCGGCGACGCAGATGCTGCCGCCGCCGGTGATCGGGCACGACCCCAAGCTGGTCGACGCGGGCAGATTCGACCCTGCCGCGGCCAACCTGCTGCTCGACAAGATGGGCTACCTCGATCGCGATGGAGACGGCTGGCGCGAGCTTCCGGACGGGCGTCCGCTGAAGCTGACGATCTACAGCCCGCCGTCGAATTTCGAGCGCCAGCTCACCGAGCTGTGGAAAAAGAGCCTCGACCTCATCCACATCCGCGTCGAATTCGTGCTGCAGAAATTCCCCGACCTGCTCAAGCAGGCGCGCGCCGGACAGCTGCAGATCTGGGGGCTGGGCAACACCGCGGGGTCGCCGGAAGGCTTCGGTTTTTTCGGGCTGCTCTACGGGCCCAACGCGGGGCTGTCCAACCTGCCTCGCTTCAACCTTCCCCAGTTCAATGCGCTCTACGAGAAGGGCAAGCGCATGAAGAACGGTCCCGAGCGCGACAAGGTGATCCGGCAGCTCTCCAAGCTGGTGAGCATCTACGCGCCGATGAAGCTCACCGCGTACCGCTACGACAACGTTCTGCTTCAGCCGTGGATGATCGGGTTCAAGTACACGCCGTTCAACTGGAATCCGTGGCGCTACTGGGATTTCGACCTGGCCATGCGCGATGCGGCGATGAAGAGGCAGTGATTCGCGCAGTGATTCGGCAGTGATTGCGGCGGCGCGGCGCGAGCGTCGACCGGTGGGCGGCGCTACTGCGACCTTGCGAGGCGTGGCGCGCGCGCAACACCTGGCGTCGTGCACGACCGATTCCGAGCGCGCTCCATTGCGTCGCGCCGCGCGTCCCGAGTACAATTCGATCAACCACCAAAACAACACCGAGGATGACCCCACCATGACCAGAACGCCGACGACCATCGTCACCGCGACCCGTATCGCGGCGCGCGCGTTCGCGTGGGGACTCTTCCATCGACGCGCACGACTCCGGCATTGCCGTACGTCGCATGCCGCTGTCCTCGCCGCTGACGCCGCAGTAGCCGCCTGAGCGTGTTCCCGCGCAGGTGAGGCGGGAACCGATTTCAGGGCTTAGTTTTTCCCCGGGATTGGATTGCCGCCGGTGCAGGATGACCCGGCGGCCGCACGCCTATCGCGTTGCGGCCGGAGGAAAAGCTTATGAAAAATACGACATCGAGATCTTCGCTGGTTTCTCTCAGGCGGCGCTTCCGCGGTCTGTGGCTTTCGCGCGACTTCCGGAGGCTGTGGACGTCGCTCACCATCACGTCGTTCGGCGCGCAGATCACCAATCTCGCGCTGCCGTTGACGGCCGCGCTGCTGCTCAACGCCACGCCGATGCAAATGGGCATCCTGGTGGCGCTGGAGACGCTGCCGTTCGCGCTGGTGAGCCTGCACGCGGGCGTGCTGCTCGACCGCGTGCGCAAGCTGCCGGTGGTGATCGTGTCCGACATCGGGCGCGGCCTGGTGCTGCTCGCCATTCCGATCGCCGCGTGGATGGGCGCGCTCTCGATCGAGATCCTGTTCGCGGTGGGCTTCCTGTGCGGCGTGCAGAACGTCGTCGGCGGCGCCGCGTACCAGGTGCTGCTCGCGCAGATGGCCGGACGCAAGCGCCTGGTCGAGGCCAACGCCAAGACCGCGCTCGGCGAGACTTCCGCCGCGCTGATCGCGCCGGGCATCGCGGGCGCGCTGGTGCAGCTCCTGACCGCGCCGTTCGCGATCGTGCTCGACGCCGTCGCCTTCTTCGTCTCGGCGATGCTGCTGCGCCGCGTCGAGGCGCGCAACGACGTTCCGCATCCGGGCGCGCGCAGCGGCGTGTGGCGCGAGATCGGCGAAGGGATCCGCCTGGTGTGGGGCAATCGCACGCTGTTCGGGCTGGCCTGGCTGGCCGGCACGTGGCAATTCCTGCATCACATGCAGATCGCGGTGCTGATCCTGTTCGCCACGCGCGAGCTCATGCTCTCGCCCGGCGCGATCGGCTTCGCCTTCGCCGCCGGCGGCGTCGGCTGCGTGCTCGCCTCGGTGCTCGCGCAGCGCCTCTCCGAGCGCTATGGCGTCGGTCCGATGCTGGTCAACGGCCTGATCGTCACCGCGCTCGCGTGGCAGGCGTACGGCCTGATCGGAGGACCTTCGTGGTTCGCCGCGCTCATGCTCGGCCTCACCATGCTCGTGTTCGACTTCGGCGCGATCCAGTGGGGCATCAACTACCTCGCGCTCAGGCAGGCGATCACGCCCGACCGGCTGCTCGGGCGGATGACCGCGACCATGCGTTTTTTCGGCGTCGCCGCGGCGCCGCTGGGATCGCTGGTCGGCGGCGCGCTGGCCACGATGGTCGGATTGCGCGCGACGCTGATCACGGTCGGCGTGCTCGGGATCGTGCTGTCGATCGCCGCCGTCCTGTGGTCACCCGTGCGTCAACACCATCGGTTGCCGGCGCACGCGGCGGAATGAGCGTCGCCGGGCCGCCCCAAGGCGCTCGCCCCCTCGGGGGAAGTCGCGCAGCGACTTCGGGGGAGACGCTACGCCGGCGGGATCATTCCGCGGCGAGGCCGCAGGCGGATGTCAGGCGCTTGCGCAGCGGGTCGACCTGCGCCGCAAGGACCTGATCGGCGGGCGCGGGAGTCTGCTCGACGACCACGCGGGCGCGTCCCGCGAGCTCGTAGCGCTCGCGGAAAGCCAGCGAGCGCGCCGCCACGCGCGCGGCCGGCCCTTGCGCGGCGACGATGCGAAGCGGCCGTCCCCCGGCGGCTTCGCGCGCCAGCGTATCGTCGACGGCGGCGAGCAGCGTCGCCTGGCACACCGCGGTGCCGTAGAAGCGCACCTGGATGATCACCGCGTGCGCCAGCAGCACGGCGACGCCCAGCGAGATACAGGCCACGGCGCCCCGGCGGTGATCGGCCCACAGCCTGCGCAGCACCGCGGCGAGCGCCAGCGACATGGCGAGCGCGCTGCCGTACGCGCACTGCAGGCCGGGGTTGGGAATCGACAGCACCGGAAGCAGGAAGACGAAATAGCCCGCGACGTACGCCACGGCCCACCGCGTTCCGTACAGGCGGGCGACGGCGACCACGAGCACGCAGGTGGGCGAGCGCGGCGGCGGCCGGTTGCCACGGCGACGCGAAGACCGCATCGGACATCTCGTACAGATTCGGGCGGAACGGGAAAGCGAACAGTCGCCATGCGTTCCACGCGACATGGGCAGCCGCCGGCGTGTACTGCGTCACTCCGTCGCCGGTCGCCGAAGCCACGATCGCCGGGCCGCGGTACGCGAGATAGAGCGCCACCGGCAACGACGTCAGGATCACCGCGAGCGCGTGAAAGCGCGCGCTGAAGCGGACCGGGTCGCGCAGCCACGCGACGTACGCCAGGACGCCCACCGCCGCAGGTGCGACGATCGCCGTCTCCTTGCACAGCAGCGCCGCGCTGGTCGCGAGCACGATGCACGCTGCCTGTGCGGGACGTGGCGCGCGCGGCGAGGGCCGCACCACGGCCGCGGCGACCAGCAGCAGGAACAGGATGTAGAGCTGGTCGAACGACGCCGCGATCCAGCCGGTCGCAACGGTGGTCAGCGGCGAGACGACGAACAGCGCGCCCGCCAGCCACGCGACGGCGCGCCCGACCTCGGCGCGCAGCAATACCCACACGAAAACGAGCGCCACCGCGGCGTGGTTGATCACGCTGAGCAGGTGCGACACCCAAGGCGCCGACTGCATCCATCGCGCCGCGAGGCCCTGCTCGAGAAAGCCCAGCGGTCGCAGCGGATAGCCGAATTCCGGGCCGGGGTGCAGCGTCGTGTACGCGGCTGCGAAGTCGAGCCAGCCGCGAGCGTCGATGTGGTCGAACTTCTGCCACTCGTCGTTGGCGTAGAACCCGGGTGCCGCGATCACGATCGCGTGCGTGGCCAGCGTCAGCGCGACCAGTGCGGCGGCCGCGAGCGCCGGATGCCTGCCGGTGAATTCTCCGATGTCGAACGCGCCGATACGCGGTTGCATCGGGCCGCCGTGGGAACGTTCGATGAGCGTCCGATCAGCGCCTGCGGAACCGAAGCGTCAGGTCAGCGACTTGCCCAGCGCGGTTTCGAGGCGCGCGAGCCCTTCGAGGATCTCGTCGAGGCTGATGATCAGCGACGGCGCGATGCGGATGACGTCGGGACCCGCCATGAGCACGATCAGCCCCGCGTCGCTGCACGCCTTCATCACGTCCGCTGCCTTGCCCTGCCACGGCGCCTTGAGCTCGCAGCCGAGCCAGACGCCTTCGCCGCGAATGTCGGCGAAGACTTCGCGACGCTCGTTGATCGTGCGCAGGCCTTCCATGAACAGCGCATGGCGCGCGCGCACGCCATCGAGCACTTCGGTGGTGTTGACGATGTCGAACACCGCGCCGGCGACCGCGCAGGCGAGCGGGTTGCCGCCGAAGGTCGTGCCGTGCACGCCGACCGAGAATGCGCTGGCGACTTCGGCCGTGGTCAGCATCGCGCCGATCGGAAATCCGCCGCCGAGTCCCTTGGCCGAGGTGAGGATGTCGGGAACCACGCCCTTCTGCATGTACGAGAACAGCGCGCCGGTGCGGCCCATGCCGCTCTGGATCTCGTCGAAGATGAGCAGCGCGTCGTGCTCGTCGCACAGCCGGCGCGCCGCGGCGAGGAACTCCGGCGTTCCCGGGATCATGCCGCCTTCACCCTGCATCGGCTCGAGGATCACCGCGCAGATGTCGTCGCCGCCTTCCTCGGCGAAGGCCGCTTCCAGCCCGGCCACGTCGTTGTAGCGGATGTGCGTGAAGCCCGTCGGCTGCGGTCCGAAGCCGGTGGCGTACTTGGCCTGGCCGCCGGCGGTCACCGTGAACAGCGTGCGGCCGTGGAAGGCGTTGAGCGTCGACACCACGCGCGACTTGGCGACGCCGAAATGGTCGTGCGCGTAGCGGCGCGCCAGCTTGAGCGCGGCCTCGTTGGCCTCGGCGCCGGAATTGCAGAAGAACACGCGCTCGGCGAAAGTGGCGTCGACCAGCTTCTTGGCCAGGCGCAAGGCCGGCTCGTTGGTCATCCAGTTCGACACGTGCCAGATGGTGCGCGCCTGCTCGGTGAGCGCGCGCACCATCGCCGGATGGCAGTGACCGAGCGCCGTGACCGCCACGCCGCTGGCGAAATCGATGTACATGCGGCCGTTCTGGTCCCACACGCGCGAGCCTTCGCCGCGCACCGGGATGAACTGCGCGGGCGCGAAGCACGGCACCATGTACTGGTCGAACATGGCGCGCGTGACAGGCATCGCATCGGCGGCGTGTCCGGTCGCGGGAACGCCCGAGGCGAGCGCGAGCGCGGCGCTGACCATTTCGGCGGATGAGGCGGATGACGTGGCCATGGACGTCTTCCTTAGCGGGCGGCGATCGCCTGGATTTCGATCCGGTATTCGGGTCGCGCGAGCTTGGCCTGCACCGTCGCGCGCGCCGGCAGGTCGCCCTGCGGAACCCAGGCGTCCCACACTTCGTTCATCGCCGCGAAGTCGGCCATGTCGGTGAGATAGATAGTGACCGACAGCAGGCGCGATTTGCTGCTGCCGAGCTCGCCAAGCAGCCTGTCGATCTGCGCGAGGACATCCTTCGCCTGCGCGCGCACGTCGACGGCCGGGTCGGTCGCGACCTGACCCGCGAGATAGATGGTCGAGCCGTGCACGACCGCGTCGGAAAGCCTCTTTCCGGGGCGCACGCGCTGGATGCTTTCGCCTGCCACGTCGATGTCCTCTGCTATGCTCGAATCCGAACGGACATTGTAGACGAAATGGCGGGGTTTCGATGAAGGCACGTGCCGTCGTGGTCGCCGCCTGCGCGGCCCTGGCGCTGGCGGTCGGCCTGGGCGCATTCGGCGCGCATGCGCTGCGCGGGCGGCTCTCACCCGAGGCGATGTCGATCTACCAGACTGCCGTGCAGTACCACTTCTGGCATGGGCTCGGCCTGCTCGGCGTCGGCGCGCTGTGCGCGCAATGGCCGGACAGCCGCGGACTGACGTGGGCGGCCGGGTTCCTGCTGGCAGGGTTGGTGCTCTTTTGCGGAAGCCTCTATTTGCTCGCGCTGAGCGGGCAGCGCTGGCTGGGCGCCGTCGCTCCGATCGGCGGCGGCGCGTTCATCGCGGCCTGGGTGCTCGTCGCGTGCACTGCCTGGAGAAAGCCATGACGCTTTTCACGACGCGGCTCTTCGCGAATTGCCGCCTCACCCCGTGGCGTGCGACGCGACCGCGCGCGAGCTTGCGCGCAGCGCTGTCGATGATCGCCGCGCTGAGCACGGCGAGCGTGCTTTTCACCGAAGCGCTCGCGCAGCAGCCCGCGTACTCCGCGGCTTTCGTTTCGGAAACCGTGCCGCCGTGCTGGCGGTCGGCGCCGATGCCAACGTATCGATCACCATGCGCAACACCGGCTCGCGGACCTGGGTGCAGTCGGAGGGCGACGTCTTCCTGGCCACGCAGGAGCCGCAGGACAACTACTACTGGTGCATACAGGGCAACCGGTACGGCAGCCAGTCGGGCAACCGCGTGCTGCTTCCGCACGACGTCGCCCCGGGCGCCGAGGTGACCTTCGATTTCGTCGTGCGACCCCTCGGTTGCAAGTTTTCCGCGCCCGCGCCGCTGCGTTTCCGAATGCTCTCGCAGACGTTCGGAACCTTCGGCGAGGAGACCCCCGATCCGATGATCGGAGTGGGGTCGGGAGCCGACTACGTTTCGCAGCAGGTCCCCGACAGGGTGCCCGCGGGCGCGACCATCCAGGTCACGCTGACCTTCAAGAACACCTCGACGGCGACCTGGAACCCGGCGGACGGATATGCATTGCTATCCGCCTCGCCCACCGGCAACACGACGTGGGGGACGAGCAGCGTCACGTTGACCTCGGCGGTGGCGCCCGGCGACTCGGTGACCTTCAGCTTCTTCGTCGTCGCGCCGGCGACGCCGGGAATCAACAATTTCCAATGGCAGATGAGCTCGGCGGGAGGCGCGCCGTTCGGCAAGGTGTCGCCGGCCACGAACGTGACGGTGGTGACGGCAGGGCCTCCCAACTACAGCGGATTGTGGTGGAACAGCCCGGGCGGCTCCGAATCCGGGTGGGGCATCAATCTCGTTCACGAGTCCGATACGATCTTCGCGACCTGGTTCACGTACGACGCGAACGGCAAGGGGCTGTGGCTGTCGATGACGGCGCCCGCCAACGCGGCGGGTGCGTTCGCGGGCGCGCTGATGCAGTCGACCGGTCCCGCGTTCAGCGCCGTTCCGTTCGCTCCGGCGCAGGTGCGAAACGTAACGGTCGGCAGCGCGGCGCTCACCTTCTCCGACAACAATACCGCGACCTTCGCCTACATCCTGAAAGGCATCACGCAGACCAAGACGATCACGCGCCAGATCTTCGGTGCGCAGCTGCCGACGTGCACGTTCGGTCTCGTTGCCGACCTCAGCACTGCCTACAACTACCAGGGCCTGTGGTGGGCTGCGCCCGCGGGCTCGGAAGCCGGCTGGGGATTGAACATTGCCCAGCAAGGCGATGTGATATTCCTCACCTGGTTCACCTACGGCACCGACGGCACGCCGATGTGGATCTTTGCGGGCGCGCCCAAGACGGGACCTGGCGCGTACGCCGGCACGCTCTATCGCACGACCGGGCCGCCGTTCAACGCGATGCCGTTCCTCGCCTCGAACGTGGTCGCCACCGAGGCGGGAAAGGTGAGCCTCACCTTCACCGACGGCAAGAGCGGGACGTTCGCGTACACGCTCGACGGCGTGACCCAGACCAAGGCCATTACGCGCGAGATTCTCGTCGCGCCCGGGACGATCTGCCAGTAGGCGCGGGCATTAGCCTGTGACACCGGCCTTAGTCGACCTTCGCGCCGGACGCCTTCACCACCTTCGCCCACTTGTCGGTCTCGGTGCGGATGTGCGCGCTGAATTGCTCGGGAGGGCCGCCGACGACTTCCGCGCCCTGCGCCGCGAGCTGCTGCTTGCCTTCCGGGGCTCTGCAGCCACTTGTTCACTTCGCTGTTGATGCGCGCGATGACCGGAGCCGGCGTTCCGGCCGGTGCCAGGATACCGAACCACGAGCTCGCTTCGAAGCCCGGCAGCCCGGACTCGGCGACAGTAGGCACGTCGGGAAGCGTCGGCGCGCGCTTGGTCGAGGTCACCGCGATGGCGCGCAGCTTCCCGCCCTTGATCAGCGCCAGCGACGAGGGGAGGTTGTCGAACATGACCTGCACCTGCCCGCCGACGAGGTCGGCGAGCGCCGGCGCGCTTCCCTTGTAGGGGACGTGCGTCATGTCGACGCCGGTCATGGTCTTGAACAGCTCGCCCGACAGGTGGATCGAGGTGCCGTTGCCCGACGATGCGAAATTGATCGTGCCCGGCTTGGCCTTGGCGAGCTTGATCAGGTCGGCGACCGAGTTCACCGGAAGCGAAGGATTCACCACGAGCACGTTGGGAACGCCGGCGACGAGCACGACCGGCGCGAAATCCTTGACGTGGTCGTACGGCATCTTGCGCGTACAGGCTCGGGTTGATCGCGTGCGTGCCGACCGTGCCCATGAGCAGCGTGTAGCCGTCGGGCGCGCTCTTGGCGACGATGTCCGAGCCGATGTTGCCGCCGGCGCCCGGACGGTTGTCGACCACCACCGATTGTCCGAGCGCCTCGGTCAGCTGCTTGGCGACGTCGCGCGCCAGGATGTCGGTGGTGCCGCCGGCGGGAAATGGAACGACCAGGCGGATCGCGTGGTTCGGATAGGTCTGCGCGAACGCGCTGGAGAGCCAGCGCCGCGCAGGCCATGACGGCGAACAGGAGCGCCGACGCACGTCGATGCGATGAGAATTGCATGTTGCCTCCGATGGCGGTCCGTTCGTCAGGCCGTCAATCGACCTTGGCGCCGGAATCCTTGACGATTTTTGCGTACTTGGGAATCTCGCTGCGTATCAGCGCTTCGAATTGCTCGGGCGTGGTGGGCGAGGGCTCCGCCCCCTGCTGCGCGAAGAACGCCTTCATCTCCGGCGTGCCGAGGATGCGGGTCACTTCCGCGTTCCACTTGGCGACGATTTCCTTCGGCGTGCCGGCGGGCGCCATGAACCCCCACCAGGTGTAGATGTCGAACCCCGGCAAACCGGTCTCGGAAAGCGTCGGCAGATCGGGCACCAGCGGCGAGCGCTTGGCCGTGGTCACCGCGACCGCCTTGAGCTTGCCGGCCTTCACCTGCTGCATCGAGTTGGCCAGGTTGTCGAACATGAGCTGGGTGTCGCCGGCGAGCAGCGCCTGCAGCGCCGGGGCGCCGCCCTTGTAGGGAATATGCACCATGTCGATATGCGCATCGGTCTTGAACAGCTCGCCGGCGAGATGACCGGCGCTGCCGTTGCTGCCGGAGCCGAAGGAGAGCTTGCCGGGATTCGCCTTGGCGTAGGCGATCATTTCCGGGACCGTGCCGAAGGGCGCCGAAGGATTGATCACCAGCACGTTGGGAGTCACCGCCACCAGCGTGATCGGCGCGAAGTCCTTGATCGGGTCGTAGGGGAGCTTGCCGTAGAGCGTGACGTTGACGGCGTGCGTCGACAGCGCGCCCTCGAGGATGGTGTAGCCATCGGGCGCGCTCTTGGCGACGAGGTCGGCGCCGATGTTGCCGCCGGCGCCCGGTCGGTTATCGATGATCACCGGCTGGCCCCACGCTTCGGTGAGCTTCTGCCCGATGGCGCGCGCCACGACGTCGAGCGAGCCGCCGGGCGGGAAGGGCACGACCAGGCGGATGGGCTTGGTCGGATAGGCGGCGCGCGCTGGAAGCTCCCTGGGCGTGCGCGAGCGGGACGGCGATCACGACCAGCGAAATAGCGGCGAGCGCGCAAACGACGCGCGCGACGAGCCAGGTACGACAACGACATCGGAAGTCCTCCGGAAACGCGATGCGCAAGTGCGGTGCATTCTAGCAGCATGGCTCGTGCGCATTTGCCGCGTCAAACGCGACAGAGCATAATTACAAGTTAACCTTTTTGCGCCCCGCACCGGATTCACGCATGGGAATTCACGAATGAACAAGCTGGTCATCGGCGGCCTCGCCGTGATCGTCCTCGCCGCCGTCGGCGGCGGCAGCTACTGGCTCGGCCAGCAGCGTCCCGACGCCGCAGGTGGCGCGCCCAAGACGGCGGGTCCGGTGCCGGGCGCGCCCGGCGGCGCAGCGCAGGGCGTCAGCGTCGAGGCCTCCAAGGTCGCGCGCATCGCGCTGCCGCAGGGCATCACCGCGGTCGGAAGCCTGCGCTCCGACGAATCGGTGACGCTGCGTCCGGAAGTCGCGGGCCGCATCAACGCGATCCAGTTCCGCGAAGGCGAGCGCGTGACCAAGGGCACGCCACTGGTCCGGCTGGACACGGCGGTTGCCGAGGCCGAAGCGCAGCAGGCGCGCGCGAATCTCAAGCTGGCGCAGCAGAAGAACGCGCGTGCGATCGATCTGCAAACCAAGGGATTCGTCTCGGGCCAGGCCAAGGACGAGGCCGAGAACAGCCTTGCGCGTCGCCGAGGCGGCGCTGGCGCTGGCCGAGGCCAAGCTCGCCAAGCTCACCATACTCGCGCCGTTCACCGGCATCATCGGGCTGCGCTCGGTGAGCGTGGGCGACTACGTCAAGGAGGGCGCCGACATGGTCAACCTCGAGGCGGTGGATCCGCTCAAGGTCGACTTCCGCGTTCCCGAGATCTATCTCACGCAGCTTCAAGTCGGGCAGACGCTGCAGCTGACGCTCGACGCGATGCCGGGCAAGACCTACGAAGCGAAAGTGTTCGCGATCAACCCGCTGCTCGATGCCGCCGGCCGCTCGGTGGTTATCCGCGCGCAGGTCGCCAATCAGGGCACCGTGCTGCGCCCGGGCATGTTCGCGCGCGTGCGCTTGCTGACCCGCGACAGTCAGGACGCGATGGTCGTGCCCGAGCAGGCGATCGTGCCGCAGGGCGACGAGTGGTATGTGTTCCGCGTCGTCGACGGCAAGGTGCAACGCACCAAGGTCGGCATCGGCCAGCGCCGCGATGGCAAGACCGAGATCGTCAGCGGCCTGCAGGACGGCGACGTGGTCGTCACCGCGGGGCAGCTCAAGTTGCGCGATGGCGTTCCGGTATCGATTTCGGCGCCGATCGCGGCCGCGGCGGCGCCTGCCCCCGTGCGCCGAGCGAGCCCCGCGCCGGCCGGAAGCGCGAATCCCGCCGCGGCGTTGACGGCCGACCCGGGCGCGCGCAGCCCGCCGGCGAAGGCCGACGCCGCGTCTCGGCCCGTGCCCAAGTCCTGACCGCCGACCCCGATGCAGCTACCCGAGATCTGCGTCAAGCGCCCCGTCCTGGCGACGGTGCTCTCGCTCATCATCCTGCTGGTGGGGTTGATCTCGTACACGCGCCTTTCGGTGCGCGAGTATCCGCGCATCGACGAGCCGGTGGTGAGCGTGCAGACGACGTATCGCGGCGCATCGGCCGAGGTCGTCGAATCGCAGGTCACCAAGCCGCTCGAGGATTCGCTGGCCGGGATCGAGGGCGTCGAGATCATGACCTCGCAGAGCCGCTCCGAGATCAGCCAGATCAACGTGCGCTTCACGTTGAAGCGCGATCCCGATTCGGCGGCGGCCGACGTTCGCGACAAGGTGGCGCGCGCCCGCGGCAAGCTGCCGGACACGATCGACGAGCCGATCATCGCCAAGGTCGAGGCCGATTCCAATCCGATCATCTACATCGCGGTCGAGGCGGGGACGCTGAGCACGCTCGAGGCTTCCGACTACGTCAAGCGCTACGTGCAGCCGCGGCTTTCGGTGCTGCCGGGCGCCGCCGACGTGCGCATCTTCGGCGAGCGGCGCGTGTCGATGCGCATCAACATCGACCGCACGCGCCTGGCCGCGTACAAGCTCACCGTGCAGGACGTCGAGGACGCCATCCGCCGGCAGAACGCGGAAATTCCCGCCGGGCGCATCGAGTCGACCGCGCGCGAGTTCACCGTCGTCGCCGAGACCGACGTCCAGACGGCCGAGCAGTTCAACAACATCATCGTCGCCAACGTCGGCGGGTATCCGGTGCGCATCCGCGACCTCGGCAGCACCGCGATCGGCGCGGTCGACGAGCGCACCGTGTCGCGGTTCAACGGCAAGCCATCGCTCAACATCGGCGTCATCAAGCAGGCGGTGGCGAATCCGCTCGAGCTGTCCAAGGCGGTTCGCGCCGAGGTCGACAAGATGAACGAAGGCCTGCCGCCGGGAATGAAGCTGATCGTCGCCTACGACACGTCGGTGTTCATCGAGAAATCGATCGGCTCGGTGTTCGAGACCATCGCCGAGGCGATCGCGCTGGTGGTGCTGGTGATCTTCTTTTTCCTGCGCAACCTGCGCGCGACGCTGATCCCGATCGTGACCATACCGGTGTCGCTGGTCGGCGCCTTCGGGCTCATGTACGCCTTCGGCTTCACCGTCAACACGCTGACGCTGCTCGCCATGGTGCTGGCGATCGGCCTGGTCGTGGACGATGCGATCGTGATGCTCGAGAACATCTTCCGCCACGTCGAGGAAGGCATCCCGCGCAAGGAGGCGGCGATCCAGGGCGCGCGCGAGATCGGCTTCGCGATCATCGCGATGACGCTGACGCTGACCTCGGTGTTCGCGCCGCTCGCCTTCGCCACCGGCCGCACCGGCAGGCTGTTCATCGAGTTCGCGCTGACGCTGGCCGGCGCGGTGCTGGTGTCGGGCTTCGTCGCGCTGACGCTGACGCCGATGATGTGCTCGCTGCTCCTGCGCCACGAGAAAAAGCACTCGTGGCTGTTCAACACGATCGAGGGTTGGATCAATGGCGTCACCCACGGCTATCGCCGCGCGCTGACCGCGGTGCTGCACGCGCGCTGGCTGATCGTCGGCGTGTGGCTGCTGGTGGCGGGGCTGGGTGCGATGTTCTTCATGATCCTCAAGTCCGAGCTCGCGCCGCTCGAGGACCGCGGCGTCATACTCGGCATCGTGTCGACGCCGCAGGGCTCGACGCCGCAGTACACCGCCGACCAGCTGCGCTCCATCGAGGCGTTCTACGCGACCATTCCGGAGGCCGCCGCGTACACCGCCATCGCCGGATTCCCCACCGTGGTCGATGGCGTCGCGGTGCTGCGCCTGAAGCCGTGGGAAGAGCGCACCAAGCGTCAGCTGCAGATCACCGACGAGCTGCGGCCGAAAATGATGGCGATTCCCGGCGCGCTCGCCTTCGCGGTCAACCCGCCGTCGCTCGGCCAGCCGTTCCGCTCGACGCCGATCGAGTACGTGCTCATGTCGCAGGTCCCGTATCCGGAGCTGCAGCGCGTCGTCGATCGATTTCTCGACGAGGCGCGCAAGTATCCCGGCGTGCAGAACCTCAACATCGACCTGCGGCTCAACACGCCCGAGGTCCGCGTCGCGATCAATCGCGACAAGCTCTCCGACATCGGCGTCGCGGTCGACACCGTCGGACGCACGCTCGAGACCATGCTCGGCGGCCGGCAGGTGACGCGCTTCAAGAAGGATGGCGAGCAGTACGACGTGATCGTGCAGGTCGCGCCGCTCGATCGCGCGACGCCCGCCGACATCAGCGACTCCTACGTGCGCGCCAAGGACGGCAGCATGGTGCAGCTTTCGAACCTGGTGACGGTGAAGGAAGGCGTCGCGCCGCAGTCGCTCAACCACTTCAACCGGCTGCGCGCGGTCAAGGTCACCGGCACGCTTGCGCCGGGATACGCGATCGGCGACGCACTCAAGGCGATGGACGACGCCGCCAAGCGCGCGCTTCCCCCTACCGCGCAGACCGACCTCGACGGGCAATCGCGCGAGTTCCGCAAATCCGGCGGCGAGATCTATTTCACTTTCGTGCTGGCGCTGGCGTTCATCTACCTGGTCCTGGCGGCGCAGTTCGAGAGCTTCGGCAATCCGTTCGTGATCATGCTCTCGGTGCCGCTGTCGATGACCGGCGCGCTGTTCGTGCTCTGGCTGGCGGGAGGCACGCTCAACATCTACAGCCAGGTCGGGCTGGTGACGCTGGTCGGCCTCATCACCAAGCACGGCATTCTCATCGTCGAGTTCTCCAATCAGCTTCGTGCCAAGGGCGAGACCGTGATCGACGCGGTCGTCGACGCGGCGACGCTGCGCCTGCGTCCCATATTGATGACGACCGGCGCGATGGTGCTCGGCTCGCTGCCGCTGGCGCTGGCGAGCGGGGCCGGCGCCGAGTCGCGCACGCAGATCGGCTGGGTGATCGTGGGCGGAATGACCTTCGGCACGCTGCTGACGCTGTTCGTCGTCCCGACCGCGTACACCTTCCTGGCCGGACGGCGGGAACCGCATGCCAAGGCTCGCCGATACGGCATCCCATGGTGCGCCACGGCAGCAGCCGGGCGCGGCGGATTGATTGCAGACCTTGCGTCGCCGCTGGCGGCGCATTTGCAATAGAATCGTCACCCAGCAAGCCCAGAATCCATAATTCGTTCCGGAGGAGAAAGCAATGAAAAGCCGCACGATGTTCCTGCGCGCCGTGTTCGCCAGCGCGCTTCTCGGCCTTGCTGCACAGGCGCACGCGGTCACCGAGATCCAGTGGTGGCACGCGATGACCGGCGCCAACAACGACCGCGTCAATGCGCTGGCCAAGAAATTCAGCGACAGCCAGAGCGAGTACAAGGTCACCGCGGTCTACAAGGGCAGCTATCCGGAAGCGATGGCCGCGGCGATCGCGGCGTATCGCGCCGGCAACGCGCCGGCGCTGCTGCAGGTGTTCGAGGTCGGCACCGGCACCATGATGGCGGCCAAGGAAGCCATCAAGCCGGTGTTCGAAGTGATGAGCGAAGTCCGGAGAGAAATTCGATCCCAAGACCTATGTCCCGGCGGTCGCGGGCTACTACACGGACTCGAAGGGGCAGATGCTGTCCTTCCCGTTCAACAGCTCGACGACGGTGTTCTGGTACAACAAGGACGCGTTCGAGAAGGCCGGGCTCGACCCCAACCGCGCGCCGCAGACTTGGCCCGAGGTCGTTGCCGCGATGGCCAAGCTCAAGGCGTCCGGGCACGCCTGTCCGTTCACCACCGGCTGGCAGACCTGGACGCAGCTCGAGAGCTTCTCGGCCTGGCACAACGTGCCGTTCATGACCAAGGACAACGGCTTCTCGCGAGTTCCGATGCCAAGCTGGTCTTCAACGGTCCGGTCCAGGTGCGTCACATCGAGAACATGCAGGACTGGATCAAGAAGGGTTACTTCGTCTACGGCGGCCGCAAGAACGAGCCGGAAGCGAAGTTCTACAGCGGCGAGTGCGCGATGATGACGACCTCGTCGGCCGCGTACGGCACGATCAAGCAGAACGCCAAGTTCAAGTTCGCCGAGTCGACGCTGCCGTACTACGCCGACGTCGCCGGCGCGCCGCAGAACACGATCATCGGCGGCGCCAGCCTGTGGGTGATGGGCGGGAAGAAAAAGGAAGAGTACAAGGCCGTCGCCAAGTTCCTGACCTTCCTTTCGCAGCCGGAGATCCAGGCGGAGTTCTCGCAGGCCACCGGCTACCTGCCGATCACCATGGCGGCGTACGAGCTCACCAAGAAGTCGGGCTTCTACGAGAAGAATCCGGGAACCAACGTCGCCGTCGAGCAGATGATCGTCAAGACGACGAACAATTCGCGCGGCGTGCGTGCCGGCAACTTCCCGCAGATCCGCGACGTCATGGACGAGGAACTCGAGGCCGTGTGGGCCGGCAAGAAGACCGCGAAGCAGGGCCTGGACGACGCGACCAAGCGCGGCAACGAGATCATCGAGCGGTTCAACAAGGCCAATAACGGTTAGTACGTCGCGCGTGGGCGACGCTAGCTAACTCGCCGAAATCGAGCGTCGCCGCAGGCGACGCTCATTTCGGCGCCTTGCCGCGCGCAGTGCTTGCGTCGGGGCGTGATTCTCTAGGCCATGGAAAAACGCGCCCGCTTCGAATCGCGCTGGCTGCCTTACGCGCTGATCGCGCCGCAGATGGCGATCACGCTCATTTTCTTTTTCCTGCCGGCGTCGCAGGCGATCTACCAGTCGCTGCTGGTGCAGGACGCGTTCGGCAACGCCACTCAGTTCGTCTGGTTCGACAATTTCAAGGACCTCTTCCGCAACGACGAGTACCTCTCGTCGTTCCGCGTGACCGCCGTGTTCTCGCTTCTGGTCGCCGTCCTCGGCCTGACGGTGTCGCTGGTGTTGGCGACGCTGGCAGACCGGGTGATTCGCGCTGCGACCGTCTACAAGACGCTGCTGATATGGCCGTATGCGGTCGCTCCCGCGATCGCCGGCGTGCTGTGGCTGTTCCTGTTCAACCCGACGCTCGGAGTCGTCGCGCATGCGCTCAAATCGCTCGGCATCGGCTGGGATCCGCTGCTCGACGCGCACGACGCGCTGACGCTGGTCATCGTCGCCGCCGTGTGGAAGCAGATCAGCTACAACTTCCTGTTCTTCCTGGCCGGGCTGCAATCGATCCCGAAGTCGCTGATCGAGGCGGCGGCGATCGACGGCGCGGGGCCGCTCAAGCGCTTCGTGACGATCGTGTTTCCGCTGCTGTCGCCGACGACCTTCTTCCTGCTGGTCGTCAACATCGTCTACGCGTTCTTCGACACCTTCGGCATCATCGACACCGCGACCGGCGGCGGGCCCGGGCAGGCGACGCAGATCCTCGTCTACAAGGTCTACGCCGACGGCTTCAAGGGCCTCGACCTCGGCAGCTCGTACGCGCAGTCGGTCGTCCTGATGATCATCGTCATCGCGCTCACCGTCGTGCAGTTCCGCTTCGTCGAGCGCAAGGTGCAGTACTGAAAGCCATCGATGATCGAGAACCGGCCGCTGCTCACGTTCTTCAGCCACCTGCTGCTCATCATCGGCGTGGCGGTGGTGGCGTTGCCGGTGTACGTCACCTTCGTGGCATCGACGCTGGCGGCGGACGAGGTGCTTCAGTCGCCGATGCCGATGCTGCCGGGCTCGCACCTGATCGAAAACTACACCAAGGTGCTGGCGGAGGGCGCGTCGACCAATGTGACGACCGCGCCGGTGGCCCGCATGATGTTCAACAGCCTCGTGTCGGCACTGGTCATCGCCGTCGGCAAGATCACGATCTCGCTCTTGTCGGCGTTCGCCATCGTCTATTTCCGGTTCCGCTTCCGAGGGCTCGCGTTCTGGATGATCTTCGTGACGCTGATGCTGCCGGTCGAGGTGCGCATCCTGCCGACGTTCAAGGTCGTGTCGGACCTCCACATGCTCGACACCTACGCGGGACTGACGATTCCCCTTATCGCGTCGGCGACGGCGACCTTCCTTTTCCGCCAGTTCTTCCTGACGATTCCCGACGAGCTCGCGGAAGCGGCGCGCATCGATGGCGCCGGGCCGATGCGATTCTTCTGGGACGTGGTCGTTCCGCTGTCGCGCGCCAACATCGCGGCGCTTTTCCTGATCCTGTTCATCTTCGGCTGGAACCAGTACCTGTGGCCGCTCCTGGTCACCACCGACGAATCGATGTACACCTCGGTGATCGGCATCAAGCGGATGATCGCGGGCGGAGATGCGGCCACCGAATGGAACCTGGTGATGGCGACCGCGATGCTGGCGTTGTTGCCGCCGGCGCTCCTCGTCCTGCTGACGCAGAAGTGGTTCGTCAAGGGTCTGGTCGATACAGAGAAATGACGAGTCGGACAGAAAGTCGACGAAAGCTACGAGAGTCGGATGGCCAAGAGTGCCAGCTGTCCAGCGCGCGACGTACGCAAGAGCTACGGCACCCTCGAGGTGATCCATGGCGTGGACATCGACGTCACCGACGGCGAGTTCATCGTCATCGTCGGTCCTTCGGGTTGCGGCAAGTCGACGCTGCTGCGCATGGTCGCGGGCCTCGAGGGCATCAGCGGCGGCGAGATCGTCATCGGCGACCGCGTGGTGAACACGCTCGAGCCCAAGGATCGCGACATCGCGATGGTGTTCCAGAATTACGCGCTCTATCCGCACATGAGCGTGTTCCAGAACATGGCGTACGGGCTGAAGATCCGCGGCCTCTCCAAGGCGGCCATCGACGCGCAGGTCAAGCGCGCCGCGGAGATCCTCGAGCTCGGACCGCTGCTCGAGCGCAAGCCCCGGCAACTGTCCGGCGGGCAGCGCCAGCGCGTGGCGATGGGGCGCGCGATCGTGCGCGAGCCGGCGGTGTTCCTGTTCGACGAGCCGCTGTCGAACCTCGACGCGAAGCTTCGCGTGCAGATGCGCTTCGAGATCCAGAAGCTGCACCGGCGCCTGAGCACGACGAGCCTGTACGTCACGCACGACCAGGTCGAGGCGATGACGCTCGCGCAGCGCATGATCGTGATGAACGCCGGGCGCGCCGAGCAGGTCGGCACGCCGATGGAGGTCTATTCCAATCCGTCGAGCGTTTTCGTCGCGGGATTCATCGGCTCGCCGGCGATGAACTTCGTCGACGGCACCGGCGACGGCGCGGGCCGGGTCACGCTCGATGGCGGCACGGGGATAACGGTTCCGATGAACGTCGCCACCGGCAGGCGCGTGACCGTCGGCGTGCGTCCGGAGCACCTTTCGCCGTGCAAGCCCAGCGAGGCCGACATGGTCGGCAGCGTCGAGGTCATCGAGGCGCTGGGCGCCGACACGCTCATCCACGTCGCGGTGGGCGGACGCACCATCATCGCCCGGCTGCCGCACGGAGCGACGGCGCAGGTCGGCGAGCCCATCGCGCTGTGCGCGACCGCCGCCAAGGTGTACCTGTTCGACGGCGAGACCGGCAAGCGGCTCGCCTCATGACGGCGAGGTCCGAGGTGCGGCCCGACGTGTGGCCTTATCCGCGCCGCATCGCGCATCGCGGTGCCGGCAAGCTGGCGCCCGAGAACACGCTTGCCGCCATGCGGGTGGGACAGGCGCACCGCTATCGCATGGTCGAGTTCGACGTCAAGCTGTCGGGCGACGGCGTGCCCTTCCTCCTGCACGACCACACGCTCGACCGCACGACGAGCGCCACCGGGCGCGCCGACGCGCTCGACTGGAGCGAGCTCGCCAAGCTCGACGCCGGCAGCTGGCATTCGCCGGCCTACGCCGGGGAGCCGATCCCCACGCTCGCGGCCGTCGCGCGCTGGTCGATCGCCAGCGGTGTGCTCTGCAACGTCGAGATCAAGCCCGTTCCCGGCCGCGAGCGCCAGACCGGCGCCGCGGTCGCGCTCGACGCGCTCGCGCTGTGGCGCGCAGCCGAGGTGGCGCCGCTGCTCTCGTCGTTCTCCGAGGAATCGCTGCTGGCGGCGCTGGGTGCGGCGCCGGAGCTGCCGCGCGCGCTCCTGCTCGAGAAAGTTCCTCTCGACTGGGAATCGAGGCTGCGCCGCCTGCAGTGCGTGGCGATCGACGCCGATTTTCGCGCGCTCGACGCGACGCTGGTCGACGCCGCGCATACCGCCGGCTACAAGGTCATCGCCTACACGCCCAACGAAGCCGACGCGATCGCTGCGCTGGACGGTTGGGGCGTGGACGCGATCATCACCGACGCCATCGACCGCGTCGCGCCTTAGCAACGCACGACGGTTGCGGCGCCGCCGATGCACCGTACGCCCGCTACGCCCAGTCCCTGGCGCGCCCTACCGCCTTGTTCCACCCGGCCTTCAGCGAGTCAACTCGGTCACGCGACATCGAGGGCTCGAAACGGCGGTCCACTTTCCAGTTGGCGGACACCTCGTCGTCGTCGCGCCAGAACCCGACCGCGATGCCCGCGAGATAGGCCGCCCCCAGCGCGGTCGTCTCCAGGACGGTGGGACGAACGACCGGCACGCCGAGCATGTCGGCCTGGAATTGCAGCAGCAAATTGTTCGCCGCGGCGCCGCCATCGACGCGCAGCTCGGCGAGCTCGACTCCCGCGTCGGATTGCATCGCGCTCAGCACGTCCGCATTCTGGTAGGCGATGGATTCGAGCGCGGCGCGCGCGAAATGCGCGCCGGTCGTGCCCCGCGTGATGCCGAGCACCGCGCCGCGCGCGTACGCGTCCCAATGCGGAGCGCCGAGCCCCGCGAACGCCGGCACCATGTACACGCCGCCCGTGTCCTCGACGCTGGCGGCGAGCGCCTCGACTTCGGACGCGGTGCGCACCAGCTGCAGCCCGTCGCGCAGCCATTGCACGACCGCGCCGGCGATGAAGACGCTGCCTTCGAGCGCGTATTCGGTCACGTCGCCGCGCCGCCACGCGATCGTCGAGAGCAGCTTGTTCTTCGACGCGACGGCCTTCGTGCCGGTGTTGAGCAGCATGAAGCATCCGGTGCCGTAGGTGTTCTTGGCCAGGCCCGGACGAAGGCAGGCCTGCCCGAACAGCGCCGCCTGCTGGTCGCCGGCGATGCCCGCGATGGGGACCGATGCGCCGCGCAGCTCCGCACGCGCGCACTCGCCGCTCGACGCCACGACCTCGGGCAGCACGCCGCGCGGGATGTCGAGCAGCGACAGCAGTTCGTCGTCCCACGCGCCGCGGTGGATGTCGAAGAGCATCGTGCGGCTCGCGTTGGAAGCGTCGGTCACGTGGCGCTTGCCGGCGGAGAGCTGCCATACCAGCCACGAGTCGACCGTCCCGAAGGCGAGCTCTCCGCGCGCGGCCCGCTGGCGCGCCCCGGGCACGTTGTCGAGCATCCAGCGCAGCTTGGTGCCCGAGAAATAGGCATCGACGACCAGGCCCGTCTTGCGCTGGATCAAGTCGGCGTGGCCCGCTTCGCGCAGCGCGTCGCACATGCTCGCGGTACGCCGATCCTGCCAGACGATGGCGTTGGTGACCGGGCGCCCGGTCGAGCGCTCCCACAGCACCGTCGTCTCGCGCTGGTTGGTGATGCCGACCGCAGCCAGGTCCGAGGCATCGATCTGCGCCTTGGCGAGCGCCTCGGCGAGCACGCCGGACTGCGTCGCCCAGATCTCGGTAGGATCGTGCTCGACCCAACCCGGTCTCGGGTAGTGCTGCCTGAACTCCTGCTGAGCGACCGCGCGGATCGATCCTGCGTGGTCGAACACGATGGCTCGGGAGCTGGTCGTTCCCTGATCGAGCGCAAGCACAAACGGCATGGCGGCGTCCTCGTTGTCTGTTCGGCGGTCGCCGCGTAGAATCGCCTCTTTTCGCGGCGCCGGCGACAGCGATCGTCGGGCGATTGTAGCGACTCCCTCCGGGCGGCGGCTTTTCGCCGCGCGCATCGCCCGCGCAACGACCGCGTATCTGCCTCGCCTTTACTATTCCTGATCGTTTTGAAGCCGCGATGCCGCTAACCCCCAGCCCCGCGAATCGCACCCGGTTGCATACGCGGCGGGTGAGCTACGAATGCTTCCAGCGCAGCGACGAATTGTTCGATATCGAATGCCGGCTGGTCGACGCGAAGGATCGCGATTACGCCTTGCTGACCGGCGTGCGTCCCGCCGGCGAGCCGATTCACGACATGTGGGCGCGCCTGACCATCGACCGCGACATGGTGATCGTCGACATCGAGGTCTCTTTCGACGCGATGCCGTACCCAGGCGCGTGCGACCGTATCCGGCCCGCGTACCGGAAACTGATCGGGGAAAGCCTGCTCAAGGGATTTCGCGCCAAGCTGCACGAGGCCATGGGCGGCGTGCGCGGCTGCACCCACGTGACCGAGATGCTTTCCTCCGCGCCGACGCCCGCGATCCAGATGTTCGCCGGTCTGCGGCGCGAAGTGGACACGGACGGGGCCGCCGGAAAGCCGTTCCAGCTCGACCGCTGCCACGCGCTGGAGACGACCACCGAGAACGTACGTCGCTACTATCCGCAGTGGTACCGCGGCGTTGCTGGAAAAGGTCCGAGAGTGAAAATCCACGAATACCAGGGCAAGGAAATCTTCCGCCGCTACGGCATGCCGACGCCGCGCGGCATTCCCGCATTCTCGGTCGACGAAGCGGTGAAGGCCGCGCAATCGCTCGGCGGCAAGGTGTGGGTCGTGAAGGCCCAGATCCACGCCGGCGGGCGTGGCAAGGGCGGCGGCGTCAAGGTCGCCAAGTCGATCGACGAAGTGCGCGACCTCGCCGGCAAGATCCTCGGCATGCAGCTTGTCACGCATCAGACCGGTCCTCGCGGGCAGAAGGTGCGGCGTCTGCTGATCGAGGAGGGCGCCGACATCCGCAAGGAGCTCTACGTCGGCATGGTGGTCGATCGCGCGACGCAGCGCGTGGTGCTCATGGCGAGCTCGGAAGGCGGCATGGATATCGAGGAAGTCGCCGCGCACACGCCGGAGAAGATCCACAAGGTGTTCATCGATCCGCTGAAGGGCCTGACCGATGCCGAGGCCGACGAAGTCGCGCGCAAGATCGGCATTCCCGATGCCGGCATCGGAGAGGCGCGCGGCGTGCTGCAGGGTTTGTATCGCGCGTTCGACGAAACCGACGCGTCGCTCGCCGAGATCAATCCGCTGATCGTCACCGGCGATGGCAAGGTCGTCGTGCTCGACGCCAAGCTCAACTTCGATTCCAACGCATTGTTCCGTCATCCGGACATCGTCGAGATGCGCGACTTCGACGAGGAGGATCCCGCCGAGATCCAGGCCTCCAAGTTCGACCTCTCCTACATCTCGCTCGACGGCGACATCGGTTGCCTGGTCAATGGCGCGGGGCTGGCGATGGCGACGATGGATACCATCAAGCTCTACGGCGGCGAGCCTGCGAACTTCCTCGACGTCGGCGGCGGCGCGACGGCGGAGAAGGTCACCGAGGCGTTCAAGATCATGCTCGGCAATCCGGGCCTGAAGGCGATCCTGGTGAACATCTTCGGCGGCATCATGAAGTGCGACACCATCGCGCAGGGCATCGTCGCCGCCGCGCGCGAAGTCAAGCTCGGCGTGCCGCTGGTCGTGCGCATGAAGGGCACCAACGAGGAGCTGGGGAGAAAGATCCTCGCCGACTCGGGGCTGCCCATCATCTCCGCCGACAACATGGGTGACGCGGCCGAGAAGGTGGTTGCCGCGGCGAAAGGCGCGGCAGCTGCGCAGCCGTCGTCCGTCAGCGGGGACACGCGATGAGCATCCTCGTCGACAGCAGCACCCGGGTGATCACCCAGGGCATCACCGGCAAGACGGGACAGTTTCACACGCGCATGTGCCGCGACTACGCGAATGGCCGTCAATGCTTCGTCGCCGGGGTCAATCCCAAGAAGCCCGGCGAGGACTTCGAAGGCATTCCGATCTACGCGACGGTGCGCGAAGCGAAGCAGGCCACGGGCGCCAACGTCAGTGTCATCTATGTGCCGCCGCCCTTCGCGGCCGCGGCGATCGACGAGGCGGTCGATGCCGAGCTCGACCTGGTGATCTGCATCACCGAGGGGATCCCGGTGCGCGACATGATCCGGACGCGCTATCGCATGCAGGGCAAAAGAACGCTGCTGCTCGGGCCCAACTGTCCCGGCGTGATCACGCCCGACGAGATCAAGATCGGCATCATGCCCGGCCACATTCACCGCAAGGGTCGCATCGGCGTCGTGTCGCGCTCAGGCACGCTCACCTACGAAGCGGTCGCGCAGCTGACCGAGCTGGGACTCGGGCAGTCGAGCGCGGTCGGCATCGGCGGCGATCCGGTGAACGGCCTCAAGCACCTCGACATATTGCGGATGTTCAACGACGATCCCGGGCACCGACGCGGTGGTCATGATCGGCGAGATCGGCGGCACCGACGAGGAAGCCGCGGCGGAATGGGCGAAGGCGAACATGAAAAAGCCCATCGTCGGCTTCATCGCGGGCGTGACCGCGCCGCCGGGCAAGCGCATGGGACACGCCGGCGCCATCGTGTCGGGCGGCAAGGGCACCGCGCAGGAAAAGCTCGAAGTGATGGAGGCGGCGGGCATCAAGGTCACGCGCAATCCCGCGCAGATGGGGAAGCTGCTGCAGAGCGTGCTGTAGAACGTATACGTCGGTGAGAAAGCGATAAGTGGGGGAGCGTCATGCTTGTTGATTGGTCATCGCCGCAATTCTGGGTTGCAGTCTTCCAGATCATCGTCGTCAACATTCTTTTGTCCGGCGACAACGCGGTCGTGATCGCGCTCGCCTGTCGTAACCTGTCGCCGAAGCGACGCCGACAGGGCATTTTCTGGGGTGTCGTACTCGCGATCGGCCTGCGCATCGTGCTGACGTTCTTCGCGATGGCGCTGCTGTCCAATCCCTACCTCAAGCTGATCGGCGGCGTGCTGCTTATCTGGATCGGGATCAAGCTCGTCGCCGACGACGACGATGGCGAGCACAAGGTGAAGGCGAGCGACCGGCTGCTCACGGCCATATGGACCATCGTGGTGGCCGACGTCGTGATGAGCCTCGACAACGTCATGGGTGTCGCGGCCGCAGCCAAGGGCAGCGTGCCGCTGATCGTGTTCGGCCTGGTCGTCAGCATCCCGATCGTCGTGCTCGGCAGCCAGATCATCATGAAGCTCATCGAGCGCTTTCCGATACTCGTGCTGGCCGGCGGAGGCCTGCTGGGCTACATCGCCGGCGAACTCATGGTCGAGGATCCTGCGGTGACGCCGTGGATCGCGGCGCACGCGCCCTCGTATGCATGGATCGCGCCGGTGGCAGGTGTCGTGATCGTGGTGGCGGCGGGGATGTGGATGGCGCGTCGCCAAGCGGTCCGGCTCGGAACCTGGGTGATCTCATCGATGCCGGAGACACGGCGCCGCGTGCTGAACGTCGGCGGCAACAGCAAGGAGGTTCCTATCCCGCAGTGCTACGACGGGTGGGAGCACGTTCTGCTGGACATCGATCCCAAGGGCAAACCCGATATCTGCGCCGATGCGCGCGAGCTCGAAGCCATTCCCGGGAAGCAGTTCGATGCCGTCTACTGTTCGCATAACCTGGAGCACTATTACGCGCACCACACGCAAAAAGTGCTGCGCGGTTTCGTCCACGTGCTCAAGAGCGACGGCGTCGCGGACATCAGAGTGCCCGATATCGAGGCGGTGATGGCGCATGCAGTGAGCGCGAAAATGGACGTTCAGGACGTCCTTTACGTTTCCCGCGCCGGACCGATTTCCGTCCACGACGTGCTGTATGGCTACGGGGAGGAGATGGAACGCACGGGAAACGATTTCTACGCGCACAAGACGGGATTCACTCAGAAATCCCTCGTGGCCGTACTGAGACGTTGCGGATTCGCGCACACTTTTGTGGCCAGGCACGATTTTCAGATCGATGCCTTGGCATTCATTCAGCAGCCTAACGCGCTGCATCGCCAGATGTTCGGGCTCTGACGATGGCCATTCGCCGCATCGTACTCACAATGCTTCGCTGGCGCCGGTGGCACCGACGCTCGGGACTCGCATGGCGCCGCGCCTCAGCGTAAACTCGCGCCCGATGAGCGTTGATGAGATGACCCCAGGACGCACGTTGGGGAGGACGGCGGCCATGAGCGCGCACACCCCGCTCGACGTCGCCAGCCTTTCGCACCCGGGCATGGTGCGAACGCACAACGAGGATTCGGTCTACGTCGACGCCGAAGCGGGACTCGCCGTGCTCGCCGATGGCATGGGCGGATACAGCGCCGGCGAGGTCGCCAGCGGCATCGCGGTCAACGTCATCAGCAAAGGCATGCTGCAGGAGCTCACTTCGGGGCGCGAGCTTTCCAAGGTGGACGTCGGCAGCGGCCTGACGCACGCGGCATTGCTCTTGCAGCAGCAGATCGCGCTCGCCAACAAGGGCATCTACGAAGCGGCGCAGGCGCGCCCCGAATGCGCGGGAATGGGCACGACGCTGGTCGCGACGGTCTTCTTCCAGAACCGCGTCAGCATCGGCCACATCGGTGACTCGCGCTGTTATCGCCTGCGCCTGGACCGTTTCGAGCAGCTCACACACGACCATTCGCTTGTTGCAGGAACAGATCGACAGCGGCATGCTGACCGTCGAGCAGGCGAAGTATTCGCTCAACAAGAACCTGGTGACGCGCGCGCTCGGCATCGAGGCCGTCGTTCCACCCGACATATCCGAGTATCGGGTCGAGGCCGAGGACATCTATGTCCTGTGCTCGGATGGATTGACCGATATGGTCGATCCATCCGCGGTGCAGGAGATCGTCGCGGCGAAGCGCGCCGACCTCGCCGAAGCCGCGGCTGAGCTCATCGACGTCGCCAACCAGAACGGCGGCCGCGACAACATCTCGGTCGTGCTGGTGCGCGTGCCCGCTGATTTTCTGCCCAGCGGTGGCTGGCTGCAGCGCTGGATGGCCAAGAAGCCGGCATAGAATCAACGGCGAGTCCGCCGCGAAGTCACCGCATTGAGAGCGCGCCGGGCAGGCACATGCCTTGCAATAGCCAACTCGGGGACCCTGTTTGTGCCGCTGGGAGGCGGCCGATGAACGTGCTTTTCTGTTTTCTTCCCTGCACTTTCCCGCGATCCGGGCCGGAGCGCCTTGCGCCATGAGCAAGCTCGTCCTTTTCCTGGCGGATGGCTCGACCCTCGACGTGCCGCTCAAGCGCGAGCGCATGACCATCGGGCGCCGCGCCGACAACGACATCTGCCTGCCGAATCTGGCGGTGAGCGGGGAACACGCCGCCGTGGTCACGATCCTCGCCGACTCGTTCCTCGAGGACCTGGGCAGCACCAACGGGACGCTGGTCAACGGCGTTCCCATCGCCAAGCACTTCCTCAAGGAAGGCGACCAGATCGACATCGGCCGCCACATCCTCGTTTATTGCGTCGATGACGACGCCGTCCTGTCCGCCGACTTCGTGCGCCAGTCGACCCCCCGATCCGCGATCGGCGACCTTGCCGACCGCGTCGAGCCCGCCAAGCCGTTCGTCAAGGATGTCAAGGAGCCCAAGCCCGGGAGCGGGGGCGCCATGCGTCGCGACCGCGCCGCGCAAAACGCGGCAGCGGCGGGCTCAGCGGCGGGTGCCGAGCCGCAGGTCGTGCTTCCCCGGCCGCCCGGACCCCCCGTCCACGAGCCGCCTCAGCGGCAGGCCGTGGTCAAGCTGACCGCGGCCAGCGGGCCGGCGCGGGAGATCGCGCTCACCAAGGATCAGACCACGCTTGGACGTGGGGGAGTTCAGGTGGTGCGCATCAGCCGGATCGGGGACGCCTTCCTGCTCACGCAGATCGAGGGTGACAAGCCGGCGAACGTGAACGGCGCCGCCGCCGCCCGCGGAAGGCATCCATCTCCAGCCCGGCGACGTGATCGACCTCGTCGACACACGGGTCGAATTCCTCGGCTTGCCGTAAAAAGGCACTCCCTGCGGTGAACAGCGATGGCGGCATGACTGTTGCTTCCGTCGTGTGGGATACATTTGTGCGTTCAACTAGCGGGTCATGGGACTGGCACGTTCGCCCGTGCTAACTGAACGCATTCAGAGGGATAGCGTCGGCTGCGGAGGCTTTGAACACCGCGTGGCGTCACGGTCTGACGCGACGCGGCACCGCATCTGACGCGCAACGGCAGTTTCGGGGACCGGCAGTGTTAGTGGTTACTATCACGAAGGGCCGCGTCTATGACGTCGTCATGAGCCGACGAACGGTCGGGGGACGACCCTGAACGGAGCAGGCGCCGTTCTCCGCCGGGGCGGGTCCCCGTGGGCACATCAATTGCGTAGCAGTGGGTAGCATCCCTCGATGCAAGGGTAAGGGAGTATCGACAAACCATGGAGACTTCAATGAAACGTGTTCAACAAGGCTTTACGCTAATCGAACTGATGATCGTGGTTGCGATCGTCGGTATCTTGGCGGCTATTGCTCTGCCGGCGTACCAGGATTACGTGGTGCGTTCGAAGGTCTCGGAAGCAGCTGCGACCGCAGCGGCTTGCAAGACCTCGGTGGCCGAGTACCTGGCATCGAAGAATGCGATGCCGGCCGACATCACGGCCGCCGGCTGCAGCACGACTGCTTCGCAGTATGTGACCAGCACGAATGTCGCCGCCGGCGTGATCACGATCGCCGTCTCTGCTGCCACCGGCACGTCAGGCAACTACATTCTTACGCCGAGCCCGTCGGGTGCTGCGATCACGGCATGGACCTGCACGACGTCGACCGTTCCGGCGAAGTACCTGCCGGCGATCTGCCGTCCGTAATTTTTCTGGCTGCACCAGAAAAGGCGACCTCGGTCGCCTTTTTTGTTGGCGACAAATTGCCGCGCGAAACTGATCATGTTGCGACCTTGCGGAACCGGCATGTGCTGGCACGCCGATTGCGATAGAGGCTTGGCAAGCTGGGCGCAGGATCGGATTTCTTGACCAACTCTTGGAGATCGCAATGAAGCGCGTACAGCAAGGCTTTACCTTGATCGAACTGATGATCGTCGTTGCGATCGTCGGTATCCTGGCGGCCATCGCACTGCCGGCCTATCAGGACTATGTGGTGCGTTCGAAGGTTTCGGAAGCAGCTGCCACCGCAGCGGCTTGCAAGACCTCGGTGGCCGAGTACCTGGCATCGAAGAATGCGATGCCGGCCGACATCACGGCCGCCGGCTGCAGCACGACTGCTTCCCAGTATGTGACCAGCACGGATGTGGCGGCCGGCGTGATCACGATCGCTGTCGCTGCTGCCACCGGCACGTCAGGCAATTACGATTCTTACGCCGAGCCGTGTCGGGTGCTGCGATCACGGCATGGAGCTGCACGACGTCGACCGTTCCGGCGAAGTACCTGCCGGCGGTCTGCCGTCCGTAACAGCTGTCAGTAGTCAAATCGAGGGGCGGCGAAAGCCGCCCCTTTTTTCACTCAGCCGCGCAATACTCTCGCCACATGCGGCGGAGCAGCGTCTCCATGTTGCGCGCGAACACCGACTGCGCCATGAGCGCGGACGACGTCATCTTCGAGCGCAAGGTCTGATGCATCACCGTCAGGCGCTGCGTGTCGGTGGCAAGATCGCACGCGATGTCGATGTACGCTGCGGTGTCCGTGGCGATCAATTCCTCGAGGCCGACCTCGGACAGCGGGCCGACCGCGTTGCGCGAGAATGCACGAGTGCCCGCAAGAGCGATCACCGGCACGCCCATCCACAGGCAATGCATCGTGGTCGTGCCTCCACCGTAGGGGAAGGGATCGAGTGCGATGTCGATACCTCTGGAGGAGATCCAGGAATTCGCGCAAGGGTCCCATCGGTCGCAATTCGATGCGGCTCGATTCGACGCCCCTGCGCTCGAACTGCTCGGCGACTTCCCCGACGAATTGCGCGTTGCGTGCCGCGGTGCATATCGCCACCAGCCTTGAATTCGGAGTACGTCTCAAAATCGCGCACCACGCGTCCAGCACCGGCGGCCCCACCTTGGACCACTGATTGACCGAGCCGAAAGTGACGAAGCCGTTGCGCGACGCGGGGAGCTCTCCAACCTCGGGCGCCGCCTGCAACGGCGCGAAGCACGCGGCGTTGGGCAGCCGCGCGAGTGTTTCGGTGTGCTCGGCTTCGGTCATCCCCGGTGGATCGAGGTACGAATCCGAGATGCGATAGTCGATCGCCGTCAAGCCGGTGGTGCCGAGGTAGCCCAGCCACGTCGCCTGCACCGGGGCAGGCTTGCGCGCGAAGGTAAGCAGCCGATTCATCTCGGTGTGACCGAGAGGTCGATCAGAATGTCGATTCCCTCGTTGCGTATCACTCCCGCGAGAGCGTCATCATCGAGGTCGGCGACACGACGCCACCAGTGGCCGTGCGCCTTGAGTCGGGCGGTGACGCGATCCTCCGCGTATCGCGACACGTCGAAGCAGAAGACCTCGAACCGGCTGGCATCATGGTAGGCCAGAAGCGGCTCGACGAAGTAGGATACGGCGTGGTTCCTGAGATCTCCCGATACGTATCCGACCTTGAGCCTGCGCTCGGGATCGCGGACATTGCCATGAGGCCTGCGCAGGTGCCTGACCGCAGCCTCCTGAGCCTCTCCCCAGCGGCGGTGCTCCGTCGAACATTTGCGCGGACGTAAGCCGGCTTGCGTAGTTGAGAACGAAGAGCCGGTTGCTTTGCAGTCGAGTCGACGCCGGATCGCGCGCGAGCGCCCGGTCGAAGCTGGCGATGCCTTCGTCGACTCTTCCGAGGAAGCAATACTGATCGCCGATCATCGAATCGAGGTCCGGGATGTCCGCGTCGGCGGCCGCCACCTGCAGGTAACAGTCGAGCGCGAGCCGGTGGTCATGCGAGGCGCTGGCGACCGACGCCATCCTCAGGAGCAGCGACGATCTGCCCTGGTTCGGCGCGCAGTCCAAGCTCGCACTGCTCGAGCGCGCGCCCAAGGTCGCCGGCCGATTCATGGCACGTCGCCAGCCAGTAGCGGGCGAACGCGTTGTTCGGCGCCATGGCCGCCAGCTGCTCATAATGCAGGACAGCAGCGTGAAAATCGCCCTGGGTTCGCGCCTTTTCCGCCGCTTCGAGCACGCGATCGAATGCATCCGTGGTCGACGCGACGGAAGCCGGCGTTGTCGTTGCGGAGGCGCGATTCGTGCTTTCCGTCATGAGCCAATGATAGAGGAATGGCCAGCTCGCATGTTCCCGTCCACCTCGCTTAGCCAGGCTTGACGATGTTCGGATTGTTCGACAAGAGCAAGGGGGCCCGCTCGCGGCGGCGGCGCTGCCGAATCTCGCGCGGCGCCCGGACGCCAGATGCCGATCACGTCCTCGCGGCAATCGATCACGCCATCACGACCGGCGAGATCGCCGAAGCGCTGCGTCTTGTCGACGCCTCGATGCAGGACACCCCTGGCCCCGACATCGAGTTTGCGCGCGCGCGCGCGCTTTTCGCGAGTGATCGCTTTCGGGAGAGCTTGTGGATCCTCGATGATCTGCGCGCGCGTGGCTGGCAGCATCGTTTGTTGAGCCTCCAACTCGGCTACGTCCACCTGTGCCTGGGTCACCTGGAAGAATCCGAGCGATGGATGCGCCTGGCCGTCGCGTCCGATGGCTCCGACATCAAGGCGCGAAACGGCCTGGTAAATGTGCTGATGCAGCAGCGCAAGGCTTCCGAAGCAATCGACACTTGGAAATCCCTGTTCGGCGTGGATGACGTCGATCCGCAGCGGTTGACCTGGATCGTCTACTGCGAAGTCGAACGCGGAAACTTCGAAGCCGCGATACAGCTGGGTCACCGCGTCCTCGCGCTCGATCCGGATCAACCGGGCGTGTGGATCAACATCGGCATGGCGCTCGAAGGACTCGGCAAGCGGGAGGCGGCCCTGCAGGCCTCCGAGCAGGCCCATGCTATCGACGAGCGGCTGGGGAGCGGCATCGATGCCTTCGTCAATGTCGCGAAACAGTCCTCGATGCTCGGCAGACTCGACGACTGCCTGAAGATCATGCGCGACAAATCTTCCAATGCGTCCCAGTCCCGAGGGACACTTCATCTATGCAGAGACTCTGCTGAAAAAAGGACAATTCGAGGAAGGCTGGAAGCCAGTACGAGTTCAGGTGGATGCGCGGGGCGCAGGTCTTTCTGCGCCACGGCGAGGGCCGGCCACGGTGGGACGGTCAGGACGTCGCTGGCAAATCAGTTCTGGTGCTGAAGGAGCAGGGTGTCGGCGATACCCTCCAGTTCCTGCGCTATCTTCCGATGCTCAAGCAGCGCGGGGCGAGGGTTTTGCTGCAGAGACTGCCCGGGCTGCCGATCGACGTGCCTGGCGTGGACGAAATCGTCGACGACTTCGCGACGGCAGCCTACGACTACTACGCAAGCATGATGAGCTTGCCGCGCGTGTTCGGTACAACTATCGAAACGATTCCATCGTCGACGCCCGTATCTGCATGCCGATCCGCAACGAGTCGCCCGCTGGGCAGCGCGAATAGGTGCGCACAACGGCCTGAACATCGGGTTGGTGTGGGCGGGCAATCCCATCCACAGTCGGGACAAGGAGCGGTCGCTTCCGTTGTCCGCGTTCGCTCCGCTCATCGATGTCGCCGGGAACGCGGTTCTACTCTCTGCAAAAAGGAGCGGCGGAAGCCGAGCTGCGTGCATCGCCGCTGGCGCCGAGGATCGTCGATCTTGCCGCAGATCTCGTGGATTTTGCCGAGACGGCGGCGGTGATTGCAGCACTCGATCTTGTCATCGCCGTCGACACTGGTGTCGCGCACCTCGCGGGCGCGCTAGGTCGGCCGGTCTGGCTGCTTGTGCAGAAGGACGGTGAGTGGAGATGGCTGGGGGACCTCAATACAACAAGTCCCTGGTACCCGACCATGCGGATCTTCCGCTGCGCTGACCAAGGTCGCTGGGACGACGTCATCAAGCAAAGTCGTCGCCGAGCTGGAGTCGATCCAAGCAGGAGAGCCCGCCGCGAGAATGCAGCGATTGGTGCCGCCATGTTCATTCTCGCCATTGCACCATGAACACGCACCGCTGCCGGCGCCGGTGAATGCCCTGGCATCGGTTGCCGAAACGCGATACGGAGTTATGCAGTATTTCGCGCGACAGGGAGATCTGGGGGATTCGCTTGCCTGGTACGGCGAATTCCTGCAGCCGCAACTCGATTTCCTGATGCAGCTTGTGGGCCCGGGCTCACGAGTGCTGGAGTTCTATCCTGACATAGGAGCGCACGCGCTCGCCATGGCGCGCCGTGTGGGCGACGGCGGGCACCTGTACCTTGCAGAGCCGCGCGGCCTGCATCAGCGCGTGCTTCGCCAGAATCTCGCGGCCAACCACATCAGAAACGTAACAGTGCTGCGAAGCGCCAGCGCTTCGGAGCCAAGGTTGGATGACCTGTTCCTGGACCAGCTTCATTTGCTCAAAGTTGGCATCGACGCCGACTTGCCCACTGTGCTCGAGGGCGCGAGGGCAACGCTTTGGCGCTTGCGCACGCCGATATTTGTTTCGACGACTCACGGGCAGACGATCGCTCCGACGCTTGCCTTGCTGCGGGAATGCGGATATCGCTGCTGGCAGATGACGACGCCGCTGTTCAGTCCCCGGAACTTCAATCATCGAGCCGACGACATTTTTCACGGAAGGACAGGCTCCGCGCTAATTTGCATCGCCGAGGAATTCGACGTCGACATCGACATGAACGCCTGCGTGGAGCTATGACTTCCCACGCTTGATACAATGGCGAAGAAGCTTGCGCCACCGATCTGAACGGCCGAGACAGGAACATGCTAAAAATATTTGACACAAAGGCGCTGGACGAATTCGCCACCGCATTGGCGGAAGACCTTGGTCGCAGATTTCCTCCCGCCTCCGAAGCGAGGACAGATCCCGGCGCCAAACATCAGGTCGGTGTCATTCTCGAGGGTCTCGCGGCACGCGCCATGCGATTCCACGAACAGGAAAAACTGGGTATCTACAAGAAGGCGAAGCTCGGAAACACGTTCCGATGGAAGTTGAAGGAACTCGGTTACAGCAACGATTTCATCGAGCGGGCTACAAAGGAGATTGTGACGAGGTTGGCATCGAAATCCAGGCCGTAGAGCACCGAGGGCATGCTGGGGATTCGCTTCTCCGCGCGACCGCGCGACCGCCGCGGGTCACGAACGGAGGCGCCAGCCGTCGCCTTTGGATCCGCCATGAGCAAGATCGTCTTCATCTCCGGTCCGTCGCGAAATGACGCGCTGGGCGCCGCGGGCCGCGCGCATGCCGCGATGTTCAACCGCCTGGGCTATGAATTCCATGAAGTAAATCTCGCTGACGCAGCGGCACTTCAAATGCTCGGTCGCGTGGCGAGTGAGGGCGTCGTTGAGTTGGCGTTCGGCGTCATGGGAGTGGGCGCCGACATCGGTGGAGTTGCGCCCGATGGAACTCAGGTCAATTTCTGGGAAGCGACCCGCGTGCCCTACTTGTCGCTGATCGGAGATTCGCCAGCCTACTTTTTCGACCGTCACGCTCAGGCGAATTCGTGGCAGGCCAATCTCTATTTTTTCCCGGAGCATCTTGAACTGCTCCGCCGCCTCGGCGGATGCTCATCGGCTATTTACGGTGTGATACCGCCGATTCCATTCGATCACGCCGAGCCAAGCGAGATCGACGTCAAGAAGAAGCAAGGCGGCCGGCTTCTCTTCCTGAAGAACGGCAACGACCCTGAAAAACTCGTTTCGATGTGGCGCAGTTCGATGCCGCCTGCTTCCTTCCTCCAGCTTGCAAACATGGCCAGTGAACTGCGCCGCCGCCATCGGACGCGACGGTACCGAGGATATCGACAAGTTCGTGACGGAAGGGTTCGAAGCCGGCGGCTGGGACGTCAAGCCTTCGATCAGGCTGCGGCTGTATTTCGTCGCGCAACTGGACGACTACCTGCGTCGCGTGAAGAGCACGATGCTGGGTACTGTTCTGCGTGAATTTCCGGTCGATATTCGCGGCGATAATTGGGAACATGTCGATTTCTCGAAAGGGAAGGCGACCTTCAGACCCGGCATTGACTATGCCGCGACACGCGGGGCGATCATTGAATCCCTGGGCATCGTCGACATGTCGCCAAACACTCAGCAAGCCCCGCACGATCGCGTCATGCGCGCATTTGGACTTTCCACCCTCGCGCTTACGAACCGACAGCGCTTTCTCGAGCAGAACTTCGCGAACCATGCGGAATTTACGTACCGGTTCGACGCGGAGAACATCCGGCAGACAATCTCAAGGGTGCTCGACAATCCGAAGCACCATGTCGAGCTTGGAATCGAGGTGGCCAGCGAGTTCCGGCGTCGCCATTCTCCCGAGGACTTCGGAGAATTCCTCGTTTCCACCGCAAGTCACGTACGCCTGGCTCGGGGAGAAAGACCCGCCGGCGCCCAGGACTATTTCGTCTGGCCGCCTGCAACCCGCTAATGGAAAGCATCGAATGTTGCCACCGCGGATCGTGACTTCGCAATCGACGCAGGGACAATAATGCTCTGGAGACGATGAATTTGTCGAAAGAACGACTAAGGAGATAGCTACCAGACTCGCAGCCCCCGGTTGTGCGCGCCTTGTCGCGCGAGTCTTTGCTGCAACCTTCGATTAGATCAGTGTAGCGGCATTGCTTCGAAGGTTTCCGGAGGCAGCCCTGCGCACCAGCGTTTCCACATCGTGCGCAGGGCGCTTTCCAGCCCGTCGGCGATCAGCTCCGGATTACGGATCGGAGACTGCGCGCAACGCTCTCTCAATCCCGAGCGAACAGCAGATAACGCAGAAAGATCACCAGCCCACGATCGACCCTTTTTCAGAAAATCGTTCGCGTCATCTGCAATGAAGGAGTCCAAACCCACGTGTCCGAGAATCGACGCCCCCTGCCTGCCAGGTGCCGTCTTTCCGGCCAGCGTCAGAGTTGGAACGCCCATCCACAGTGCGTGATAGGTCGTCGTCCCTCCCGTGTACGGGAATGTATCCAGGCAGATGTCGACTTGACCATGCATGGCGAGATAGGCCGCAACGTCGCAGCGCGCCTGGAAACTTAGGCGGTTGCGAGCTACGCCACCTTGAGCAAACCAGTCCACGAGCGAGCCCGTCTGGCCATCCTCCGGCATTCCGCCAACCACCATTCTCGCTTGGGGGAGGGCCTGTAGAAGACTCGACCACAAGCGCAATGGCAGATGGAGTGAGCTTGCCTAGGCGGTTGAAGCTGCCGAAGGTAACGTATCCGTTTCCCAAAGCGGGCAGTGCGTTGACCGGCGGCGCTCTTCGGTCGGGCAGGAACGGCCCCGATCGCCGGCAGATACACGAGCTTTTCGGTGAATTGATCGTCGAATTTGCCAGGCGGCAGGAAATGGCGATCCGCCAGGTAGTAGTCCATCGCCTTCAGTCCCGTAGTGCCAGGGTAGCCCATCCAGCTCACCTGCACGGGCGCCGGTTTCCGGGCGAAGCACAACAAACGATTTTCATTCGTGTGGCCGGAAAGATCGATCAGAATATCGATGCGGTCGGCGGCGATCTTTTGAGCCAAGGATGCATCTGAAAGCCCGGCAATGTGATGCCAAGCATCGAAACGAGCACGCAGCCGCGGCGTAATGCTTCCATCGATCGCATGGTTGTAGTAGGCATGAAGCGACAGACCTGGGACGCCCTGCCAGATTGTCCAGTATCGGCTCGAGGAAATACGCCACTGCGTGATCGCGAAGATCTCCCGAAACAAACCCGATTTGCAGGCGGCGATCGGATTCGCGACTATTAAGATGCTGCGGCCAGTTGGCGCGCAGCGGCGCTTCAAACTGCGCGCCAAAGCGACTATGTTCAGCAAACAGTGATTGAGCGTCGAGTCTGCCGTCGTGACTAAGACAGAAAGAGCAGGCTCGAATTCGCCTCGGCAAAATCCGGCTTGATTTCCAGCGCCCTGCCGAAAACTCTGGCACCGCATCATCACTGTCGCCCGAGCTCTTGAAGGGCATTTCCCAAGTTGTTGTGCGCACCAATGCATTTTGGGTCGGCTTGCAGCGCCCGCCGATAACTTGCGATCGCCGCGTCGAGTTGCCACAGTTTGCTCAACGCATTGCCAAGGTTGCTATGCGCTTCCGCGTAATCGGGCTTGAGCGCGATAGCTGTTGCGATAACTGGTCAGGGCCTCGTCGATATGACCCAGGTCAGTAAGTGCATTGCCAAGATTGCTATGCGCCTCGGCGAATTCGGGCTTGATTTCGATTGCTCGTCGATAAGCGATGACTGCTTCGTCGGTTCGTCCCAGTTGCTTGAGGGCATTGCCAAGATTGTTATGGGCGTCGGCATAGTTGGGATCGCATTGAAGCGCTGACCTGATAACTGTCCAATGCATCGTCGAAGCGGCCGACGACGACCAATGCATTGCCAAGATTGTTGTGAGCCAAACAAAAGTCATGCTTGATTTGCAGCGCACGGCCATAGCTCGCTATGGCATCATCGTGTCGTGCAACGCCTTGGAGCGTAACGCCGAGGTTGTAGTGCGCCTCGGCAAAATTCGGTGCAATTTGCACTGCCCGCTCATAGCTTGCTATGGCATCGCTCGTCCGGCCCAGCCCACGAAGCGCATTGCCGAGATTGCAATGAGCTGCCGCAAAGTCGGGTTGGATTTGCACCGCGCGATCGTAACTCGCCGCTGCATCGCCAAGTATCCCTCTTGCCAGCAAAGCGTTTCCAAGCTTGAAATGAGCGATTTCGGACGCCGGACCGAGCTCAATCGTCCGGCTATAGCTCGCTGCAGCGGCCTCCAGTTGCCCCAGTGACATCAAGGCGTCACCCAGGTTGCTGAATGCTTCGTGGTAGTTCGGATTGATCTGTATTGCTCGTCGGTAGCTGGTCCGCGGCTTCTTCGATGTGCCCAAGCTGTTGAAGCAAGCTTCCAATTGCCACTTCTACTTCAGCGAAATCGGGCTTCGCTGCGAGCGCCTTACGGTATGCATCGATAGCATCATCCGGGCGTCCAGACCGAGCGTAAGCAATGCCCTCACTAAGGTACGCAGTCTGCAGAATCCTCCGTAGCGGGATTTGCCATCTCGAATCGTCGACCGCCCTAGGCGGAGTCGATCAAAAAGGCCCATCAGATTTCCTGCGCGATGATCGGATAGTCAAATCGTCCCTGTCCTGGCCGTCAAGCACGGCGAAGCGTCGACCTCGGAACTCAAGCGCCTCCGCGAGCGCACCGTGGCCCACGGACGCGCATCAACATGCTCAACCATCGGGCACCACTGGTTGGCGCGAGGGAACTATCGTATCCTCCTTCATGGTTACATAGCCATTGGTAACGCGCTGAAGTCGATCTCGAAACGCAACTTCCCTGAGTTGTACCTTATCAACACAGCAGCCTGAATCCGGCTGCGGTGCGGCCGAGCGTGCCAACTGCGCGGGATTAGCTTCGTATAGCCACCGAAACGCAGGGATGATCGCCAGTCGCACGACGCGCGCTTGGAAGCCGGTGTCATGAAGATTGCGATCATGCAGCCCTATTTCTTGCCATACATTGGATATTTCCAGCTCGTCGGTTCGGTGGATCTATTCATCGTATACGACAACATCAAATACACAAAGAAGGGGTGGATCAATCGAAACCGTTTCCTGCGCGACGGCACCGATTGCATCTTCACGGTGCCACTGCGCAAGGACTCCGACCTGCTCGATGTGAGGGATCGTGCGGTCGCCCCTGGCTTCGACCGTGACAAACTCGTAAATCAGTTGCGTGAGGCGTACCGGCGTGCACCGAACTACGGTCACGCCTTCCCGTCCATTGAGCGGTGGATCAGGTCGCCTCGGGAGAACCTATTCGAGTATATCCGCGACTCGATCGATGGAGTTTGCAAGTACATCGGTATCGGTACCCGTATCGTGCCTTCATCGAGCTTCTCGATCGACCCATCGCTTAAAGCGGAGGACAGAGTGCTTGCGCTCTGCAGCGCGGCGGGTGCCAGCGTGTACGTGAACGCAATCGGAGGTCAGAGTCTCTATTCGCGGGAGTCGTTCGGCGGACATGGGATCCAGCTGCAATTTCTCAAGACCAACACGATTGAGTATCCGCAGTTCGGCAATCCCTTCGTTCCTTCGCTTTCGATCATCGACGTGATGATGTTCAATACGGTTGGTAGAATTGGCGAGTTTATCGATACTGGCTATGAGCTGGTCTAGTCGGGGATCGACGGAGGAGAGCGGGCGAGATGTTCAGGTGGCAGAAGCTGGGAAAACTTTTCGATCCACGGGAGTTCAGGAGCCACGACTGGCTTCACGAGTTCGCCCAGGCGCCATGCACACTGCTTTTCGACGATTTCGTGCGCGTCTACTTCTCCTGTCGGCCGGCACCTGATGAGAATGGGCAGTACCGCAGTTTTTCGGCATTCGTAGACCTGAAGCGATCAGATCTTTTCGAAGTCGTGCGTGTAGGCGCCAAGCCGATCCTTCCGCTCGGAGGCGTCGGTGAGTTCGACGAGTTCGGCATCTATCCCGTATCGGTGATCCGCGATGGCGACGCCGTTCGTGGCGTACTACGGTGGCTGGACTCGCTGCGAGTCGGTTCCGTTCAACGTTGCTATCGGTGGCGCGCGCAGTCTCGACGGAGGCGTTTCGTTTGAGAAGCTGGGCCGTGGGCCCGTTCTTTCCTATTCCTTGAATGAGCCGTTCGTGTTGAGCGGACCAAAGATCCGACGATTCGACGACCAGTGGTACTTGTTCTACATCGCCGGGCGCAAGTGGAAGCTTGTTAGCGGCCGGCCCGAACCTGTCTACAAGATTCGCATGGCGCGCTCGAATGACGGCGTGGCATGGGTGAAAGCGGACTGCGACCTGATCGAGAGTCGCCTGGAAGACGACGAGGCGCAGGCAAGTCCGGACGTGTTTTTGCGCAACGGCAAGTACCACATGTTCTTCTGCTACCGACGCAGCGAGAATTTCCGTGGCCGGGAAAACGGGTACCGTATCGGATATGCGGTCTCGAGGACTTGTCGCACTGGACTCGTGAGGACTCCAAGGCGGGCATCGACGTATCGGACGCTGGGTGGGACTCGGAGATGATCAGCTATCCGCACGTCTTCGAGCTCGACGGCGAGACTTATATGCTCTATCTGGGCAACCAGGTCGGCCGGGAGGGGTTCGGCATCGCCCGTCTCGAGGGCGAACTGTGACGATGGGCACGGCATTGAAGTGGAAGAAACTTGGACAGATTTTTGATCCGACCCAGTTCCAGTTGCCGAACCGATGCGAGAGCTTCGCGCAGTCGCCGCAGGCATTGGTCTTCGATGGCTACGTGCGAATCTACTTCTCCTCGCGAGAACGTGATCCGAGCGAACGGGAAGTTCCTGAGCCATGTGTGCTACGCCGATTTCAGCAAGGATTTCCGAGAGGTTCTTCGAGTCGGCGATCGCGCTGTCATCGAGTTGGGCAAGCTCGGAGCGTTCGACGAACACGGTATTTTCCCGATGAACGTCGTGCGCCACGGCCGGGCGATATACGGATACACGTGTGGTTGGAGCCGACGGACTTCTGTTTCCGTGGAAACCTCGGTCGGCTTGGTCAAGAGCGACGACGGTGGGATCACCTTCCACCGAATCGGTGACGGGCCGATCTTGACTTCATCGCTGCATGAGCCATTCCTCGTCGGCGATGCGTTCGTGCAGGTTCACGTTGATCGATTTCACATGTGGTACATATTTGGCACAGGCTGGAAGCGTCCAACCGAAGGATCGGTGCCGGAGCGCACGTACAAAATCGGCCACGCGACTTCCCGCGATGGTGTCGCATGGGAGAAGGAAGAGGCAAGACAGATCATCGCGGATCGCTTGGAGTCCGACGAAAGCCAGGCACTGCCGACGGTAGCGCGAATCGGCGATTTGTATCACATGATTTTCTGCTATCGGCAATCTGTCGATTTCAGAGCAAACAAGGCGCGGGGTTACCGGCTCGGTCATGCTTGGTCGGACGACTTGGAAGTAGTGGACCCGAGACGATGCAGGCAATCGGGATCGACGTGTCGGCCGACCGGTTGGGACTCGGAAATGATGTGCTACCCGAACCTATTCGAATGCGATGGCCGCACGTACCTGCTATACAACGGGAACGATTTCGGCCGCCACGGCTTTGGAATCGCGGTCCTGGAATGATCGACGATGGGATTGAGTTTCGGGAGGGGACCGCGACCAAGGAGGATATTCACGCTCACCTTGAGGAATGCGACGGCGGTTTCCATCCGAAGCTCAGCCTCAAGGTTGATATCGGAGAGTACGCTGCGAAGATTCGTGCGCGGGCCAGGACGTTCGAGGCCTGGTCGGGCGAGAAGCTCGTGGGGCTCGTCGCCGCGTACATGAATGATCGCGCGACGCGAACCGGCTTTATCACCAGCGTAAGCGTAGCGACGTCCTTCGTCGGTCGGGGCATCGCTTCGGCATTGCTCGATCAGCTGTCTTGAAAGGTCACGTCATGAAGGCATGAAGGCGGTCCGGTTGGAGGTTAGCCTCGGCAGCGATAGCGCGATTCGCGTCTACCGCGCGATAGGTTTCTCCGAATTGGCGCGCAATGGCGGAACCATTTCGATGGAATTGAACCTGGACGAGACAAGCAAACCATGACCGTCGATCGCGACTACAACGTTGAACTTGCTGATCTGGCCAACAGCAAGTATGCGTACGACTTCGATTTCGACGTCATGCATCCGTTCATGCTGAGGTCGTTCCAACCCTTCTTTCGAGCGGGGAATTGCCTCGAGCTCGGAAGCTTCAAAGGCAGATTCACGCGGCTGTTATTGCCTCACTTCGACGATCTCACCTGCGTGGAGGCCTCGGACGAGGCAATCGAGTCGGCGCGCAGTCAGCTTGGTGATAGGGTCACGTTCGTAAATTCGAGGTTTGAAAACGCGAACCTTCCAGCGAAGTACGACAACATCGTGCTCACACACGTCCTCGAGCACCTCGACGACCCAGTCGCGCTTCTCGCGCGCATCAACCGCGAATGGCTTTCTGCTGGCGGGAGGCTCTTCCTGGTTTGCCCGAACGCCAATGCTCCCTCGCGGCAGATTGCAGTGGCGATGGGATTGATCACCCACAACGCGGCAGTGACCCCCGAAGAGGCCTTGCATGGCCATCGCATCACCTACTCTATGGATACTCTGGAACGCGACGCCACCGCCGCGGGGCTTCGCATTGCCGCATCGGTCGGGAATCTTCTTCAAGGCGCTGGCGAATTTCCAGTGGGACAGGCTCCTCAAGACGGACATCGTCTCGAAAGCGTACCTGGATGGCTGCTACAAACTGGGACAGCGATATCCGGACCTGTGCGCGAGCATTTTCCTGGTATGTGAAAAGGGCGACCGAGAGACTTCGCTCGCGGGCTAAGCGTTTTCCTAACCCGGCCTGCCCTGCCCAAGGATCCGAAGAATGGAAGTGATCCCCATGATCGCGTCGATATGCATCGCTGAGCCGGTCGGCAGCACGACCACGTGCTCGGCGACGCGATTCGTATTCGGCAGCACCAGTCCCGCGTGCGGATAGTACGAGCGATACGGCTCCATATTGTGGCAGCCTGGCCAGAAATACTTGCGTGCCAGAATGTTCTCGGCGTGGAGCATCTCGACGATCCGGTCGCGTGACACGGGGAAATACGGCGCTACCTCGACGACGATGTATTGGATAGTTGTTGCGCTCCGATTCGTCGTAACGCGAGCACGCTCAATCCGGGAATCGACCGATCGCCTCGCGGTAGCAATGGTAATTGCGCCGGTTGATCGCGACGAAATCGTCCAGATCCTCCAGATTCGTCAGCCCCATCGCCGCCGCGATCTCGGTCATCTTCCCGTTGGTCCCCGGGTAGATCACGTTGTCGTAGCCGGAGAAGCCGAAATTGCGCATCAGGCGCATCTTCTCGGCGAGCTCGTCGTTGTTGGTGACGACCGCGCCGCCTTCGAAGGTGTTGAAGAACTTCGTCGCGTGGAAGCTGAACACCTCGCATTCGCCGAAGCTGCCGATCATTTGCCCGCCGTGCGAGCAGCCGAAGCCGTGCGACGCGTCGAACATCAGCCGCAGGTTGTGCTCCTTCGCGATCGCCTGCAGCTCCTTGACCGGCGACGCGCGTCCCCAGAGATGAACGCCGAGGATGCCGGTGGTGCGCGGCGTGATCATGCGCCACACCGCGGCGGGATCGAGATTGTGCGTGGCCGGATCGATGTCGGCGAAGATCGGCGTGATCTCCTGCCATTGCAGCGCGTGCGCGGTCGCGATGAACGTGTACGAGGGCACGATCACCTCGCCCTTGAACTCGAGCGCGCGTGTCGCGATCTCGAGCGCGATCGTGCCGTTGCACATCGCGACGCAATGCTTGACGCCAAGGTAATCGGCGATGCGCTTCTCGAACTCCTGCGCGACCGGGCCGTTGTTGGACAGCCAGCCGCTGTCGAGGATATCGGCGGCGCGGCCGAGGAAGCGCTTGTGGTTGCCGATGTTGGGGCGGCCGACGTGGAGCGGCTCGGAGAACATCGGCGGCGCGCCGTTGATGGCCAGGTCGGCGGCTGACCTGACCGTCTTGTACGTGGGCGCGCCGGCATCCTTGACGAGCTTCATCGATTCACCCTCGGCGAGACGATGCGCGGCTGCCTGGCGTCCGCCATGGTCAACTCCGCCCACTACTCCCAAATCCGCCCTGGCCCCTTTGGCTTTCATCGAATTCCCTCACCTCGGCAAACGTCGCCCGAACAACCGGTACAAGCACGAGTTGCGCCAGCCGCTCCATGGGCTTGAGCTCGAAGGCGTCCCGGCCGCGGTTCCAGCAGCTGACCATGAGCTGGCCCTGGTAGTCCGAATCGATCAGGCCGACCAGGTTGCCGAGCACGATCCCGTGTTTGTGGCCCAGGCCGGAGCGGGGCAGGATCACCGCCGCCAGCCCAGGGTCGGCGATGTGGATGGCGATGCCCGTGGGGATGAGCTCGGTCTGGCCGGGCTCGAGCCGCAGCGGCGCGTCGATGCAGGCCCGCAGGTCCATGCCCGCCGAGCCGGGCGTGGCGTAGGCGGGCAGGTGGGGGCGGATGCGCTCGTCTAGGACCTTGAGGGCGACGGCGGCGGTTGAGTCTCCCCCCGAAGTCGCTGCGCGACCTCCCCCCACGGGGGGCGAGCGCCTTGGGGCGGCCCGGCGGCGCTCACCGCCGCGCGCGTGCCATCCGCGCCGCGATCTCCGCCACCAGCGTCCGCGCCAGCGCCAGCTTGCCCATGCGCGGCAGGGGATGCGCGCCCGCGTCATCGAGCAGCGTCACCTCGTTCTCGTCCTGGCCGATGGCGTCCTGCGCCCGGTTGGCGATGATCAAGGGCAGCTTTTTGCGGCGCCGCTTGGCGTCGGCATTTTCCGCGACGTCGTCGGTCTCGGCGGCGAATCCGACGCAAAACGGCGGCTTCGGACCGCCGCGACACGCGCCAGGATGTCGATGGTGGGCTCGAGCGTCAGGGTGAGCGCGCCGTTGGTCTTCTTGAGCTTGGACGCCTGCGGGGCGCCCGGCGTGTAGTCGGCGACCGCCGCCACGCCGATGAATAGGTCGGCGTTGGCCACCCGCGCGTCGACCGCGCGGGCCATGTCGGCGGCGCTTTTCACGTCTTCCCGCGAAACGCCGGGAGGCGTCGGCAGCGACGTGGGACCGGCGATCATCTCGACCGACGCGCCGGCTTCGGCGCACGCCTGCGCCAGCGCGAATCCCATCTTGCCCGAGCTCGCGTTGGTGATGCCGCGCACCGGGTCGATGGCCTCGACCGTCGGACCGGCGGTGAGCGAGCACGCGCTTGCCGGTGAGCAGCTTCGGCTGCGCCCACGCGATCAGCGCCGACGAGTATTTCCTCGGCTTCGAGCATGCGGCCGTCGCCGATTTCGCCGCACGCCTGGTCGCCGCTGGCGGGGCCGAGCACTTCGACGCCGTCGGCGCGGATCTGCGCGACGTTGCGCTGCGTCGCCGCCGCCGACCACATCTGGCGATTCATCGCCGGCGCGACGAGCAGCCCGCAATCGCGGGCGAGGCACAGCGTCGACAGCAGATCGTCGGCGTGCCCGTGCGCCAGCTTGGCGATGAAGTCGGCGGACGCGGGCGCCACGACGATCGCGTCGGCGTGCCGCGAGAGCTCGATGTGTCCCATGGCATTGGCCGCGCCCGACTCCCAGAGTCCGGTCAGCACCGGGTTGCCGGACAGCGCCTGCAACGTCATCGGCGTGATGAACTGCGCGGCGGCCTCGGTCATCACGACGTCCACCGCGATGCCTTCCTTGACGAGCAGGCGCGTCAATTCCGCCGCCTTGTATGCGGCGATGCCGCCGGTGATGCCGAGGACCACGCGGCGAAGCGGTCGCGGTGCAGCTGAGATGTCATCCGTTCGGTCAATACGACGATGTCGAGGCGCAGTTTAATATGGGCCGAAGCCTGGGGATAGGCCGCGGGTCCGGCGGCGTCGCCCTCCACGGTTCACCATGTTGCAGGGGCCGCCATGCGAATTGCCGATTGGCCTGAAGCCGAAAGACCCCGCGAGCGTCTGCTCAAGCTCGGCGCCGCGGCGCTTTCCGAGGCGGAGCTGCTGGCGATCTTCCTGCGGACCGGCATCGCCGGACGCAGCGCCGTCGAGCTCGGCCGCGAGCTCATGCAGCGCTTCGGCGGCATGCGGCAATTGTTCGCTGCGTCGCTCGACGAAGTATCGCGCGGTGCACGGGCTCGGCCCGGCGAAGTACGTGCAGCTCCAGGCGATGGTCGAGATGACGCGGCGCGCCCTGTCCGAGGAGATGACCGAGCGCGACGCCATGACCTCGCCGCGCGCGGTGCGCGACTACCTTCAGCTCTCGCTGGGCGGGCGCCCGCACGAGGTGTTCGTGACGCTGTTTCTCGACGCGCAGAACAGGCTGCTGGGCGTCGAGGAGCTGTTTCGCGGCACGCTCACGCAGACCAGCGTCTACCCGCGCGAAGTCGTGAAGACGGCGCTGCGCTACAACGCCGCGGCGGTGATCTTCGCGCACAACCACCCGTCGGGCGTCGCCGAGCCCAGCCGCGCGGACGAGCTCCTGACGCAGACCCTGAAGCAGGCGCTGTCGCTGGTCGAGATCAAGACGCTGGATCATTTCATCGTCGCCGGCAGCCACACGGTCTCGTTTGCCGAGCGCGGGTTGCTATAGGGCGTTACGAATGCTTGATCGTTATCATTCAATCCAGGCTTTCGCAAATTCAACGAGTTGGAGCGGGCCATGGCTCGAGTCTGTCAGGTAACCGGGAAAGCACCCGATGGTTGGGCACAACGTGTCCCACGCCAACAACAAGACCAAGCGCAGGTTCCTTCCGAACCTGCAGCAACGCCGTTTCTGGGTCGAGAGCGAGAACCGCTGGGTGCGCCTGCGCGTGACCAACGCGGCACTGCGCACCATCGACAAGAAGGGCATCGACGTCGTGGTCGCGGAAATGCGCGCTCGCGGCGAGCCCGTCTAAGCGCGCCCTGAGGCGATCGGAGTTCCACCATGCGTGAAAAGATCAAGCTGGAATCGTCGGCCGGCACCGGCCACTTCTACACGACGTCGAAGAACAAGAAGCTGATGCCGGAAAAGATGGAGATCAAGAAGTTCGATCCCGTCGCGCGCAAGCACGTCATGTACAAGGAAACGAAGCTCAAGTGACATCGCACCGAGCCGCGCAGCGCGCGGCCTGGTGAACCGACGCGATGCCGGAAAAGCGGGAATCGAGCCAAGCCATTCCCGCCACCAACCGTCTCATCGCACTGAGCGCGCTCGAAAAAGGCGCTCTCGCCGACCAGAACGGCGATTCCGCACAAGCCCTGGCGCATTGCCGCGCAGCGGTCGCTGCAGATCCCGGATTCGCCACTGCCCATCTGGCCTCGGCAATGCACTGCAGGCCGCCGGGGATTTCGACGCCGCAGCGGCATCGTACCGTCGAGCCGTCGAGCTTGACCCTGGGCATGCAGGAGCGCACTTCAACCTGGGTATCGCCTACCTGGTGCGCCAGCAGCCTCTCGAAGCGGAAAAGAGCTTTCGTGCCGCGTTGATCCTCAAGCCGGAGTTCCCCGAAGCGCTGGTCGGGCTCGCCGACGCGCTCGAGGCGATCGGGCCGCGACGACGAAGCGCTCGCTGCGCTCGATACCGCGATCGAGCTGCGCCCCGACTATGCCGGGGCGATGCTGAATTCGGCGTTGTTGCTGCGCAAGCTGGAAAAATTCGATCTCGCGGTGGAGCGCCTTCGCGGCGTCGTTCGGATCACCCCTGACGATCCGGCGGCCCACTACCATCTCGGCATGACGTTGCACGACGCGGGTAGGCTTGCCGACGCCGCGTCGAGTTACCGGCGCGCATTGTCGCTGCAACCGGGATTCATCGAGGCGCGAACGAACCTGGCGCTGGTTCTGCAGCTCGATGGGCGCAAGGCCGAGGCGATCAGCCTGCTCTTCGCAGTCGTCGCGGCGCGCCCCTCTGATCCGCAGCTGCGGCGGCTCCTCGCCGAATCGCTCGACGGCACCGCGCTCTCGAGCGCGGGAGACGAAGAACGCGTAATGCTCCGCGAGCTATGCGCCGACGACAACATCTCCATGCACTGGCTCAACCCGGCGATCAACGGCCTGATCAAGAGCCATGCCGGGTTCGCCGCTTCGCGGCAGTGTGCGCGTGATTCGAAAAATCCGCTCGAGGCTCCTGACATCCAGGCGCTACTGCGCGATGACTTGCTGCTGGCGGCGCTTCCACGCATGACGCTCATCGATGCGGAAGTGGAACAGGTCTTCACCGCAATTCGTCGGCAGATGTTGCTCGACTTCGCCGCACGATCGGATGGCAACGCGCTTGCGTCGATGCCTTCCCTCGAGTTCGTCTGTGCGCTGGCGCGCCAGTGCTTTTTTTCCGGGTACGCATTCTTCGCCGAGGCGGATGAAATGCAGGCCGCGCGAGCGCTGCAAGCATCGCTCGCAACCACGCTGACGGAATCTGCGACTCGTCTTCCGAGTCTCGAGGCCTCTTTGGCGGTCATGGCCTTGTACCACCCGCTGCACGTGCTTCCGGAAGCGGAACGCCTCGAGCGCGAGCCCGAATACAACTGGAGCGATGCGTTCGCCCCGCTCGTGCGCGAACAGCTGGCGAATCGCCGCACGGAGCGAGAGATCGCGCGCCGTATGCGTATCCTGACCACGATCGACGATGGCGTTTCGGTCGCGGTGCGCAAACAGTACGAGCAGAACCCGTATCCGCGCTGGGTCAGCGCGCCGCACCCGGGTGTCGAGTCGGTCGAGGCGCTGGCGGCGCGGCTTCGACCCGATCGCCCGGCGCGCGCGCGTCGACGTCCGGTGCCGATGCTCGTCGCAGGCTGCGGCACGGGGCACCATCCGATCCAGCTTGCCCGCAAGCATCCCGAAGCCGACATCCTGGCGGTCGATCTCAGCCTTGCGAGCCTCGCCTACGCGGCGCGGATGACCGAGCAGCTCGGCGTCTCCAACATTGCCTACGCTCAAGGCGACATCCTGCATCTGTCCGCGCTCGATCGGCGATTTGAAGTCGTCGAATGCTGCGGCGTGCTGCATCATCTGGACGATCCGATGCAGGGATGGAAGGTTCTGGTCGACCTGATGGAGCGCGACGGGTTGATGCGGATCGCGCTCTACAGCGAGCATGCACGCAGCGGCATCCGGGCGGCGCGAGAGTTCAGTCGGTCGCTTCGACTGCCGGATTCCGCCGAAGGCATTCGCAGCTGCCGGCACGCAATCATGGCCTTGGAGCAAGGTCACCCCGCGCGCGACGCGCTGGCCTTCGAAGACTTCTACACGCTCGACGGCTGCCGCGATCTCGTGCTTCACGCTCGCGAACACCAGTTCACCTTGCCTCGTATCGCCGATTGCCTGGAGCAGCTCGACCTCCGGTTCCTCGGTTTCGAGTGTGGCGACGCTACGCGCTGCCGCTTCCGGCAGATGTTCCCGCACTCCAATGCCGCCACGGACCTCGACGCATGGGACCGCTTCGAGCAGGCATACCCCGAGACGTTCAAGGCGATGTATACGTTCTGGTGCTGCCGGACGCACTAGTCGATGCGCGAGAGCAAGAAAAAACGGCTTGCCTTGGGGCAAGCCGTTGTTTTCGAAGGCGCAGACCTCACGCCCGACGCAGTCGTGCCGACTGGCTACGCGTAGCTCCGCAGCCGGCGCGAGAAGTTCTGCAAGGGCGCGATACCGCTGGTCTCGGCGCGATGGCACCAGTCCTGCAACCGTGCCAGCAACTGCTCGCGCGAATCATTGGAACGCGCCCACAGCCCGGTGAGTTCCTGACGCATCGCGTAGAGCGTGCGCAGCGACTTGCTGCTTTCCAGCGTCGACGCCAGCTTGGCGCGATCGGCTTCGGGCAGCGACTCCTGCTCGGAATGGAACCAGTGCTTGAGGCGGCGCAGCGACGGCACGGCGCTCATGTGGACGCCGAGCTCGCCACGACGGGCACGCTCGCGCAGTTGCATCAACTCCACTGCGTATTCCTGCTTGAGCGATCGCGCGTAGCTGGTGAGCACGGCGTAGCGATGCGTGATCACGGCCTGCAGCGTCTCGAGGTCGGCCTGCAGCTTGGCGCGGTCGAACTTGAGCTGCGGCGCGAGCTTGCGCACCTTGGCGAGGCCCGAGCATTTCAAGGCCGCGGATGTACATCCAGCCGATGTCGAGCTCGTACCACTGCGACGACAGCCTTGCCGACGTGCCGTAGGCATGGTGATTGTTGTGCAGCTCCTCGCCGCCGATCAGGATGCCCCAGGGCACGACGTTGCGGCTCGCGTCCTCGCAGGCAAAATTGCGATAGCCCCAGTAGTGGCCGATGCCGTTGATGACGCCGGCGGCGGTCACCGGAATCCACATCATCTGCACGGCCCAGATGGTCGCGCCGATCGGCCCGAACAGCGCCAGGTCGACGACGAGCATGAGGCCGCAGCCCTGCCACGAATACGGCGTGTAGACGTTGCGCTCGATCCAGTCGTCCGGCGTGCCGAGACCGTACTTCTCCATCGTCTCGACGTTGCGTGACTCGTCGCGGTAAAGCTCGGCGCCTTCGAGCAGCACCTTGCCGATGCCGCGCGTCTGCGGGCTGTGCGGATCCTCGGCGGTTTCGACCTTGGCGTGGTGCTTGCGATGAATGGCGACCCATTCCTTGGTCAGCATCCCGGTGGTGAGCCACAGCCAGAACCGGAAAAAATGCGCGACGACGGGATGGAGATCCAGGCCGCGATGCGCCTGGCTGCGGTGCAGATAGATCGTGACCGCGGCGATGGTGACATGCGTCAGCGCCAGGACGACCACGATGTAGCCCCACCACGGGAGCGGCATGAGTCCGTTGCTGAGCAGGTCGAGGGGATTCAGGGTCATAGTGGATCTCTTCAATGGATGGATGGTTCGGGCGCTGGAGGCGCGGCGAATAGGCAGGTGCAACATTTTACACGCATTGTTCATGCCAGCCGGCGGGGAACAGAAGGCCATTCAAATCAGGTAGATGGGCGGGGTGGATCGGCGGATTGCCCGGCGTGTCCGCTAGTTTGGGGCAACTCCTGCCTTCCCAAGTCAAGTACCCGGACGTCGCGGCGTGGATACGGGATCGCGATCCCGTGCTCCTTGAACGCCTTCCAGATGGCGCGGTTCAGGACCGAGCGCACGTTGTTCTGACCGTTCTCGGGGTCGTTGATCCAGACGCCCAACTCGAGGTCGATGCCGCTCTCCGCGAAGCGCAGCAACAGTACCGACGGGGCGTTCGCGCCGCGCAGCACGCGCGGCTCGCCTCAGCGCGATCTGTTCGAGCAGCTTCATCGCCAGGTCGAGATCGCTTTCGTAGCTGATCTGGACAGTGCAGCGCGACGCGGACGTCGCGCGACGTGTAGGAATGGTTGAGCACCGTCGTGGTCACCAGCGTCTCGTTGGGAACGATCGCTTCGATGCCGTCGAGTCCGCGGACGACGACATAGCGCGATGTCACCTTGGCGACGACGCCGAAGCGATTGTCGACGGTGATCATGTCGCCGAGCCGGATCGAGCGGTCGAGCAGGATCGTGAACCCCGCGATGTAGTTGCTGGCGAGCTTCTGCAGACCGAGTCCGATGCCGACGCCGAGCGCGCCCCCGAACACCGACAGCACGGTGAGGTCGATGCCCAGCATCGGCAGCGAGATCAGCACGCCGACGAGCAGCAGCACGGCGCGCAGGAATTTGCCGATCACTGCGCGCACGCTGCGGTCGAGATTGGGCACGCGCATCAGCCACTGCTCGATGAAGCCGGAAATGCCCAGCGAGATCATCACCGCCAGCAGGACGATCAGCGCGCCGCGCAACAGGTCGAGCAGGTTGATGCGCGACTTTCCGATCGAAAACTCGGCGGCCTCGAGCACATTCCTTATCTCGTCGAGGACGCCGACGAAGTAAAGCAGCAGCCCGCCCCAGATCAGGAAGCTCACCGTGCGCTCCGGCAATGGCAACGCGTGGCCTTCGCCGAACATGTTGCGCAGCGCGTACACGCCCAGCCGGATCAGCGCCAGCGCCACGACCAGAGGAATCGCGATGGACAGGAAGACTTGCGGCGCCGGAAGGATGGCGCGCAGCACGAGCAGGAGCGCCAGCGTGGTGAGCGGAAAGACGAGCCGATTGACGCTGCCGGCGCCGATCTTCGCCATTCGCGACCCGGCGCCGCTGCCGACGTGGACGCGATGGTCGATGAGCCAGCCGACGGCGAAGCACACGGCGATGGCGCCGGCCTCGATCCAGCCGTCGCGGGTCGACAGCGCTTCCTGGATGCGCTCGAGATTCAGCGGCGCCAGCATGCGGCGATTCTATCGCACGGCGTCTGCGTACGGCTGCGCCAGCGCGTGGAGCCTCGTCCAGTTGTCGCGATACGCGCGCGCGACGGGCGGATTGTCGCGAAGGACGACCACGTTCTCGGCGTTGCTGCGCTGCGCGGCGAGCGTGTAGTTGTAGCTGCCGGTGATCGTGGTTGCGTGCGGCGACTCGGCATCGATGACGATCACCTTGTTGTGCGCGGCCTGATGCCTCCCGTCGACGCGCACGTCGACCCCGCCCGCCACCAGGTCCGCCAGCACGCTTTGCGGAAGCGCGCGCGATTGCTCTCGATCGGCGACGACGCGGACGGTGACTCCGCGCTGCTGCGCGCGCAGCAGCGCCCGTGCGATCGAGCGGTCGGTGAACAGGTAGGCGAGCACCAGCACCTCGTGCCGCGAGGCGTCGATCGCGGCGACGATGAGCCGGTCGATGCGGTCGCCGGGCGTGAACGGCGACCTCGACCGTGCCTGTCGCGGCATATTGGCGCGCGAAGTGGTCCGCCGGGATCGGATCGGCGAAGGCGGACAGCGCGCAGGAGGCAGCCAGCGCGAGTCCGCACGCCAGTGCGCGCCGCTGCGCGCCGCCATCGCGATGAGATCGGCGCCGCGTCATTGGCGCTGCAGAACGGCCGCGAAAAAACCGTCGCAGCCGTGCCGGTGCGGATAGAGCTTGAGCTGCGGCCCCGTATCCAGCGGTATGCGCGCGCGCGCAAGCTCCGCGGCGGCGTCGACGGGCGCGAACTGTGGATGCGCGCCGAGGAACGCCTCGACGATCGCTTCGTTTTCCTCGGGCAGAACGCTGCAGGTCGCATACACCAGCCGGCCGCCGGGTTTCACCAGCGTCGCCGCGGAGTCGAGGATGCGCCGCTGCTTTTGGGCGAGCTCGCCGATGCCGGCCTCGGTCTGACGCCACTTCAGATCGGGATTTCGCCGCAGCGTGCCGAACCCGCTGCACGGTGCGTCGACCAGGACCCGGTCGATCTTGCCGGCGAGCCTCTTGACGTGCGTGTCGCGCTCGTTCTGGATGAGCACGGGCTGCACGTTGGACAGCCCGGATCGGGCAAGCCGCGGCTTGAGCTTGGCGAGCCGCCCGGCGAGACGTCGAACGCGTAGACGCGTCCCTGCGAGCGCATCAGCGCGCCCAGCATCAGCGTCTTGCCGCCCGCGCCCGCGCAGAAGTCCACGACCATCTCGGTGCGGCGCGGCGCGACCAGGAACGCGAGCAGCTGGCTGCCATCGTCCTGCACCTCGATCTCGCCCGACATGAACACGGGAAGCTTCTGCAGCGCCGGCCGGCCCGCGATGCGCAGGCCGAGCGGCGAATACGGCGTCGGCACGCGCCTCGATCCCGGCCGCCGCGAGCGCGGCCTGCGCGGCTTCGCGGGTGGTCTTGAGCGGATTGATGCGCAGGTCGAGCGGCGCCGGCGACGAGCCATGCGCGCGCCAGCAGCGTCGCGCTCGTCGGCGGGAAGCGCGGCGCCGAGCCGCTCCCACAGCCAGTCGGGAAGCTCGGCCTTTTGCGCGTCGGTGAGCGCGACCTTGGCGCCGCGCAGCGCTTGAAGCCCATTCGCGCTCCTCCTTGCTCAGCGCCGGATCGACCTCGCGCAGGCTCGATCCCATTTCGCGCAGCGCCACGGCGATCGCCAGATGGCGCGGCATCGCGCTTCCCGCCTGCGCGGTCAGCGAGCGCAGGCGGCGCAGTGTCGCGAACACGCCGTCGGCGACGAAGGCGCGATCGCGCTGCCCGAGCTTGGCATTGCGCCGGAAGAACTGATGCAGCGCGGCGTCGGCGGGTTCGGTCAACGGCAGCACGGCGCCGAGCGCGTCCGACAGCGCGCCGAGCTGGCTGGCGCGCAGCGTCATTGCTGCGCGACGGTTTCGTCGACGCGAATGCTGTCGAGCAGGAGCTCGACGGTGGCGCGCGCGTTGGACAGGCGCACCTTGACTGCGACGTAGTGCAGCGAGGGCGCCAGCCATACCGTCGCGTCGAGCGCGCCGTCGCCGCTCTCGCGCCGCCACACCTGCGCCTCCACCTCGCCGAAAGGCAACTCGATGGTCTCGGTGCCGTCGCGCTTGAACCCGTAGTGATAGATCTTGCGCGTGGTGGCGATATTGAACTGCATCGAGTCCTGCTCGGGTGGCGCGAAATAGAATTGCCAGAGAACGACCAGCGGGTCGAAGGTCGGCAGCTCGAGCGGCGCGGTCTTGTTTTCGTTGAGCAGAACGGTGCAGCGCATCCCAGTCGAAGGTCGCCGCCTCCTGCCGATCGTTGTTGGTCCCGGTGCGCGCGATGGTGAAGGTCGATCGGCTGCAGGCCGGACGGCGTGATCGTCCCGGTGCTGGTGGCGCGTCCCTGGCCGTGGAAAAACAGCGACGCCAGCCCGCGCGCCTCGCGCGACCGTGGAGATCGTGTAGTCGCTGCGCCGTGATCGAGGCGATACACCGCCTGGCCGATGAGAAAGCCGCGCGTGCCGAGAAAAGCGCGATACGCCAGATCGACGCGCGGCGGCAATTTCTTCAGCGGCGGCGCGGGCTCGGCGACAGGCGGGTGCGGGAACCTCCGGAGCCGGCTCTGCCGCGTCGGCCGCGGGTGCGGGCGGTTCATCCGCAGGGGCGGCCTCGGCCACGGGCTCCGGGGCAGGCGGCGGAGCCACGGTCGCGGACGGGACTTCGGCGGTGGCCACCGGTGGCGCGCGCCGGGGCTTCGGCTTCGGAGCCGGCGTTGCCGCGGGAGCCGGCGGCGGCGGCAGCTCGGTGATCGCCACCGCCAGCGGCGCCATCTCCGCGCTGTCCTCGCGCGGCGTGACCGGCCACTGCGTCAACGCCACGTGCACCGCCAGCGACAAGCCGAGCGCGATGGCGAGGCGCGCGATACGGGGCGGCGCCACAGTGCATTGCCGCGAATCCGCGGAGTGCGCGGCGAATGAGGTGGTGGACATTCGGATTGGAGATACTGTCAGCGGCGAAGGTTCATCGCTCGACGAGCGGCACGCTCATCGCGGGAACCTCGGCCATGCTTCCCTTAACGCGCACACGTCCGCCCGCGCTGACCACGCGGCCCTGGCAGAACCAGCGCACGGCAGCGACCAGAATCCTGTGCTCGACCGCGAGAACGCGCGCGGCCAGGCTCGCCTCGGTGTCGTCGTCGTGGACCGCGACGGCGCCCTGCGCGACGACCGGGCCATGGTCGACCGTCGGCGGTGACGAAGTGCACCGTGCAGCCGTGGATCTTCACACCGTCGGCGAGCGCGCTGCGATGCGTGTGCAGGCCCGGGTAGGCGGGAAGCAGCGACGGATGGATGTTGAGCAGGCGACCCGCGTAGCGCTCGACGAACGGCGCGGAGAGCACGCGCATGAATCCCGCCAGCACGATCAGGTCGGGCTCGAGGGCGTCGATCGCCGCGGCCAGCTCGCGCTCGAAATCCGCACGCGCGGCGAAGGCGCGATGATCGACCACGCGCGTCGCGACGCCGCTGCCCATGGCGATGGCGAGCCCGGCGGCGTCGGGGCGGTTGCTGATCACGCCCGCCACCACCGCTTCCAGCCGCTTTCCCTCTGCCGCCTCGAGCAGCGCGGCCATGTTGGAGCCGCGCCCCGAGATCAGGATGGCGATTCGCTTCATCCTGTCGGCGGTTCAGCGCCCCGTGTCGACGACGGTCGATGCCGCGCCCGCGCTGCGCTCGACCGCACCGATGATGCACGCCGTCTCGCCCAGCGCGGCCAGACGTGCCAGCGCCCGTGATGCGTCGGCGGGAGACGACCACCAGCACGAAGCCGATGCCGCAGTTGAACACGCGGTGCATCTCCTCGGTTGCGACATTGCCCTCGCGCTGCAGCCAGTCGAAGATCGGCGGGCGTTTCCACCTCGACGCATCGATGCGCGCACGCACGCCGTCGGGGAACATCCGATGCGTGTTCTCGGTGAGGCCGCCGCCGGTGATGTGGGCCATGCCCTTGACGTCGATCTCGTCGCGCAGCGCCAGCACCGGCTTGACGTAGATGCGCGTGGGCGCGAGCAGCGTCGCGCCGAGCGACGACGCGTCGGCGGCGAACGATGCGCGAGCGTGCAGGTCGGCGCCGCTCCTTTCGAGGATGCGCCTGATCAGCGAGAAGCCGTTGGAGTGCGGGCCGCTCGACGCGAGGCCGATCAGCACGTCGCCGGCGGCGATTCGCGTGCCGTCGACCACGCGTGACTTCTCGACCACGCCGACCGCGAAGCCAGCGAGGTCGTACTCGCCTTCGATGAATGCCTTGGGATGCTCGGCGGTCTCGCCGCCGATGAGTGCGCAGCCGGCCTGCTCGCAGCCCGCGGCGATGCCCTTGATGACGGCGGTGGCCACCTCGACGTCGAGGCGCTCGCAGACGAAATAGTCGAGGAAGAACAGCGGCTCGGCGCCCTGGACGAGGATGTCGTTGACGCTCATCGCCACCAGGTCGATGCCGATGGTGTCGTGCTTGTCGAGCGCGAAGGCGAGCTTGAGCTTGGTGCCGACGCCATCGGTGCCGGACACCAGCACCGGCTCGCGATAGCGCTTGGGAAGCTCGATCAGCGCGCCGAAACCGCCGATGCCGGCGAGCACCTCGGGGCGCATCGTGCGCCGCGCGAAGGGCTTGATCGCGTCGACGAGCCGATCGCCCGCGTCGATGTCGACACCCGCGTCGCGATAGGAAAGAGCGGTGGAGAGTGCGGTGGAAACCGAGGTCTTGGCGTCGGGCATGAACGGCTATCCGGTGATTGAGTCGTCGCTGCCCGCGCGGTACAGTGAGCGACTTTTTCGAGCCGATTTTACCGGAAATGACCTCTTCCAGTCCGCCGCCGGGCGAACCGACGATGATCGCGGCCGCCGCCGTGATCGTGAAGGAGCGCGCGCTGCGACTTCCGCACTACCTATGGATCGTCGGGACGGTGCTGTTCATCGCGGCGATGCTGCACTGGCTGGGTCCGATTCTCACGCCGTTTCTCATCGGCGCGATGCTCGCGTATCTGGGCAATCCGGCGGTGAACTGGGCGCAGCGGCGCAGGACGCCGCGCACCGTCGGAACGCTGCTCATCATGGCGTTCATGCTGATATTGCTGGTGGCGCTGCTGCTGGTGCTGTTTCCGCTCGTGCAGGCCGAGTTCATGCAGCTTACGCGTCGCCTCCCCGAGATGTTCTCCGCGGCATACGCACAGTTGGCGCCGTGGCTCAACGAGCGTTTCGGCATCGAGCTGCACCTCGACATGCCCGCGGTGCGCAAGTTCATCGCGGACAACGTCGGCGGCACGCACGATGCGTCGATGCGCATCCTGCATGGCCTGCGCGTCGGCGGCACCATGCTGATCGCGATCGTCATCAACCTGATGCTCATTCCGGTGGTGGCGTTCTACCTGCTGCGCGACTGGAACATCATCGTTCGCCGCGTCGGCGAGCTGCTGCCGCGCCGGTGGTTCGCCAAGGCCCGCACCATCGCCATCGAAATCGACGACATACTGGCCGAATTCATTCGCGGGCAGCTCTGGGTCATGCTCGTCCTCGCGATCTATTACGCGATCGCGCTCACCGTCGCCGGGCTGCAGTTCGCCGTCCCCATCGGCATTCTCACCGGGCTGCTGGTGTTCATCCCCTACGTCGGCTTCGGGCTCGGACTCGTGCTCGGCGTGGTGGCGGCGCTCCTGCAGTTCAACGGCTGGCCGGGATTCATCGCCGTGCTGGCGGTGTACGGCATCGGACAGCTGCTCGAGAACTACATCCTGGTGCCGTGGCTGGTGGGCGATCGCATCGGGCTGCATCCGCTCGCGGTGATCTTCGCGTTGCTGGCCTTCGGGCACGTGTTCGGCTTCGCCGGCGTGCTGCTTCGCGCTGCCGGCCAGCGCCGCGCTGCTGGTCGGGTTGCGGCACCTGCGCGCGCTCTACCACGAGTCCGACCTGTACCAGTAGGCCTCGTGGAACAGCTGGTCTTCGAGCTGGCCGCGCCCGAGCCGCCGCGGCTCGCCAATTTCCTCCCCGGACGAAACGCCGAGCTGCTCGCGGTGCTGCCCTATTTCGTCAGTCCGGCGTCGCCGGACACCGGCATGCTGCTGTGGGGCGCGCCCGCGTCGGGAAAGACGCATTTGCTCGTCGCCACGGTGGCGCATGTGGAGGCCGCGGGTGGGACCGCGCGCTACCTGGCGAGCGCGCACGAGGTCGACGACGGTGTGGGCGCGGTGCCGGGGGCGCTGGTCGCGGTCGATCGCATCGATGAAGCCGACGCGGCCGCCGCCGGCCGCCTGTTCACGCTGTTCAACGCGCTCAAGGCCTCGGGCGGCCGCATGATCTGCGCGGCGCGCGTCCCTCCGGCGGCAGCTCGCGCTGCGCGAGGACCTGCGCACGCGATTGGGCTGGGGCCTGGTCTACGAGGTGGTTCCGCTGAGCGACGAAGAGAAGGCCGCGGCGCTCGCGGCGCACGCGCGCGAGCGCGGATTCGAGCTGCACGCCGACGTGATCGACTACCTGTTGCGACATGGCCGCCGTGACATGCGCTCGTTGCTGGCGACGCTCGCCGCGCTGGATCGACGCTCGCTTGCGAGCAAGCGCGCGATCAGCGTCGCCATGGTCAGGGAATGGCTGCAACAGGAGCTCGAAGTGGGATCGACGACCCGGCGCCTGAGCCTGTTCGACCTCGACAACACGCTGCTCGCCGGCGACAGCGACTACGGCTGGGCGCAGTTTCTCATCGAGCTCGGCGTGCTCGACGCAGCGACCTACGAAGCGCGCAACGCCGGATTCTTCGCCGACTACAAGGCCGGTCGGCTCGACATCCACGCATTCCTGGATTTCCAGCTACGCCCGCTCGCCGAGCACGACGTCGCGCTGCTCGACACCTGGCGCGAGCGCTTCCTCGACGAGAAGATCCGTCCCATGATGCTTCCGGCCGCGCGCGCCGTCGTGCGCGAGCGAATCGACGCCGGCGACCTCGTTGCGGTCGTGACCTCGACCAACAGCTTCGTCACCCGCCCGATCGCGCGGATGTTCGGCATCGAGGAGCTCGTCGCCACCGAGCTCGAGATGGCGGGCGGACGCTATACCGGGCAGGGTCAGCGGTGAGCCGTGCTTCCGCTCCGGCAAGGTTCGATGCGTGAGCGCATGGCTCTCCGGCAAAGGGCTGGTCCTGGGCGACTTCCAGGAGTCGTGGTTCTTCAGTGATTCCCACAACGACCTGGCGCTGCTGGAAGCGGTGACCAGGCCGGTCGCGGTCGATCCCGACCCGGAGCTCGAACGTCACGCCGCGGCGCGCGGCTGGTCGACGATCAGCTGGCGATGACGCAGGGGCTGAAGCGCCGCGCACGTGAGGTCGCTTGCCGCAGCTGTCAACCGTTGGAGCTTGGGCGCCGTTAATGGCGGCGACACGAAATCAGAAGTGTCGATGCATTGACCACACTAACCACACTGAGGAAAGAACCATGACCAAGCTGTTGAGCGCGCTGATCGCTGGCGCATTTGCCGTGTCGCTGACGGCTGCTGCCCAGACTGCCGCTCCCGCGGCACCGGCGAAGGCGCCGGCCGCTGCAACGCCGGCGACGGCACCTGCCGCGACGACCGCCCCCGCGCCCGCTTCGACCGAAAAGATGGCGGCGCCGGCTTCATCGGCTCCCGTCGCGAAAACCGACACGAGCGACATGAAGAAGACGTCGACGAGCGGCCAGTCCACTACGAAGAAGACCAAGAAAAAGGCCAAGAAGTCGACAACGACGCAAAATACCCCGGCTACGACGGAATCGCCCAAGGCGGGCGCGACCAAGTAAGGCCGTTGTTTGGCGGCAACGACCCTGCCTTTACCGGGCACGGTCGTTGCATTTTGAGCCAAAAGTCAATAGAATCATTGCGGTTTTTGACATTTCCGGACTCCGAGCCCCTGGTTCGGGCAAGCGCGGAAAACGGATCGACCCGAACCAACCATTGAGGAACATCACATGAACAAGCTGATCGTTGCACTGTGCGCCAGCGCATTCGCATTCGGTTCCGTGTCGGCGATGGCCGGCGGAAACGACATGAAGCCGCTGAGCAAGATGGAGACAGACGAAGCCAAGGCGGCCAGAGCTGCAGCCAAGGCCAAGTGGGATGCGATGACGCCTGAACAGCAAGCCGCCGCCAAGAAGGCCGCGCGCGCGAAGAAGATCCAGGACGCGACCGCGCTGGACATGGTTGCCAGTGAAAATATGCAACTGGACACCGCCCAAGCCAAGAAGGACGCGGCGGCGTCCAAGACGCAGCCGAAGCCGACCAAGGCGCAACGGCAGCAGGACTGGACGACCATGACAAGACGGCCCCGGATAACTCCATGCAGCCGCTGCCACCTAAAAAGTAATAGCGTACCTGATCTGCGATTCACGAGAGGCAGGGCTGCGGCCCCTGCTTTTCTTCACCGGTAGGTGCTGTCTGCGCACGGCTACTGTCAGCCTCAGCGTGGACGCGATATCGACCCAAGCCACCAATGGAGGAATGAAACATGAACAAGCTACTTGTTGCACTGTGCGCCAGCGCATTCGCATTCGGTTCTGTGTCGGCGCTGGCCGACAACAGCATGAAGCCGATGTCGAAGATGGAGACGGAGGAAGCGAAGGCGGCCCGCGCAGCGGCCAAGGCGCAGTGGGCGAAAATGACGCCGGAACAGCAAGCCGCCACGAAGAAAGCCGCTGCCGCCAAGAACCGCGACAGCTGGACGGCAACCGAAGAAATCTCGAGCGGGATCGAATACGACGCGAAGAAGGGTGCCAAGGACGCGGCTGCGTCGAAAGCAGGCCCGGCGCCAAACAAGGGCACATTGAACACGCCCGCAGGCAACGCGGCCCTGAAGAAGGAATCGACGGGTCAGTAACCAATCCTGACGTCTGCCAGGGGCGGGGGCCGATTCGCCCCCGCCCTTTTTGTTTTTGACAGGTGTGTCGATCAACGCACGCGCTCGCAACATCGTCAACTCGACATCGATGACTCAGCACCGACGCATCGTTCTCGGAATGTCCGGCGGAGTCGATTCGTCGGTCGCGGCGTGGCTGCTCAAGCGCGCCGGGCACGAGGTCGTCGGCGTCTTCATGAAAAACTGGGAAGACGACGACACCGACGAATACTGCACGTCGCGCGTCAGGACCTGGTCGACGCGGCGTCGGTCGCCGACGTCGTCGGCATCGAGCTCGAAGCGGTCAATTTCGCGCGCCGAGTATCGCGATCGCGTCTTCGCGCAGTTCCTGCGCGAATACCGCGCCGGGCGCACGCCGAATCCGGACGTGCTTTGCAACAGCGAAATCAAGTTCAAGGCGTTCCTCGACTTTGCGCGCACGCTTGGCGCGGATGCCATCGCGACGGGCCACTACGCGCGCGTGCGCACGATCGACGGGCAGCGCTCGAGCTGCTGAAGGCGGTCGACGCCACCAAGGACCAGAGCTATTTCCTGCATCAGCTCACGCAGCAGCAGCTCGCCGCGACGATGTTTCCGCTCGGCGAGCTGACCAAGCGCGAGGTGCGCGCGCATCGCGCGCGAGCAGGGCATTGCCGACGTACGCCAAGAAGGATTCCACCGGCATCTGCTTCATCGGCGAGCGGCCGTTTCGCGACTTTCTGGCGCGCTATCTTCCGCGCGAGCCGGGGCCGATCGAGACGCCGGAAGGCGTCGTCGTCGGGCGCCACCAGGGACTCGCCTACTACACGCTGGGACAGCGCCAGGGCCTTGGGCATCGGCGGCACGCCGCGAAGGCAGCGCGCGCCGTGGTTCGTCGCCGGCAAGGACAGCTGGCGCGCAACGCGCTGATCGTCGTGCAGGGCCACGACCATCCACGGCTCTACGCGAGCCGCATCGAAGCCGGAGCGATGCACTGGATCTCGGGGTCGCCTCCGCAAGCGGGCAAATCGCTGTCGGCGATGACGCGCTATCGGATGAAGCCGTGCGCCGTGCCGGATCGTTGCGCACGATAGTCGCGCATGGCACATCGATTTCCTCGAGCCGCAGTGGGCGCCGACGCCGGGTCAATACGTGGTGGTCTACGACGGCGATGTGTGCCTCGGCGGCGGGGTCATCGAGCGCGCGTTCGCCGAGACGCCGCCTGAGCGATAGGCAGTCCGGTCGGCGGTTTGATGCTCGGCCGCGGCAGCGGCCGGTGCCGGCGTCGTCCGCGCTAGAACGGGATGTCGTCGTCGAGATCGTCGACGTTTTTCTTCGCAGGGGAAGGCTTGGCGCTGCCGCCGCCCGATGACCGCTCGCGCTCGGGCGGGGGCTCGCCGCTGCGCCGCTCCGCCACCCGATGCCGACCCCCGCTGCCGGCGCGGCTGCCGAGCATCTGCATGCGGTCGGCGACGATCTCGGTCGAGTACTTGTCCTGGCCGTCCTTGTCCTGCCACTTGCGCGTCTGCAGGCGGCCCTCGACGTAGACCTGGCGGCCCTTCTTGAGGTACTCGCCGGCGATCTCGGCGAGCTTGCCGAAAAAGGCGACGCGGTGCCACTCGGTCTTTTCCTGCTTCTCGCCGGCCTTGTCCTTCCAGGTGTCGGTCGTCGCGATCGACACGTTGGTGACCGCGTCGCCGCCGGTGGTGTAGCGCGTCTCCGGGTCGCGCCCGAGATTGCCGACGAGAATCACCTTGTTCACCGATGCCATGGCTTATCCCTTCGTCCCCCGCGATTTGCCAGCGGCAGACTTGGATGTGGTCCGATGCTATTGCGCTTCCGGCGCGCCGTGAATCAGACGTACGGACGAAGCGGCATGCGGCGATCGCGAGTGTTCGACGTTTTCCGGCCTTAGAAACGAGCGCGCGGAAAGGAGTATATTAGCAGGTTGCCCTTGCCGCCGGCGCCCCCATGTAGTCCCGATCGGTGACGTCTTACGCGAGCGGCGCGCTTCCTCGGATAAGCGGGATCATTCGGAGCACCATGGAATACATCCGCATTCGCGGCGCACGCACGCACAACCTCAAGAACATCAATCTCGATCTGCCGCGTCACCGGCTGATCGTCATCACCGGACTGTCCGGCTCGGGCAAGAGCTCGCTCGCGTTCGACACGCTCTACGCCGAGGGCCAGCGGCGCTACGTCGAGTCGCTGTCGGCGTACGCGCGCCAGTTCCTGCAGCTGATGGAAAAGCCCGACGTCGACCTGATCGAGGGCCTGTCGCCGGCGATCTCGATCGAGCAGAAGGCGACGTCGCACAATCCGCGCTCGACCGTCGGCACGGTCACCGAGATCCACGACTACCTGCGCCTGCTGTTCGCGCGCGTCGGCGAGCCGTACTGTCCCGATCATCCGGAGCAGAAGCTGATGGCGATGACCATCTCGCAGATGGTCGACGCGGTGCTCACGATGCCCGAGGAGACCAAGCTGATGATCCTCGCGCCGGCGGTGGTCAACCGCAAGGGCGAGCAGGCCGAGCTGTTCGACGGAGCTGCGCGCCAAGGGCTTCGTGCGCGTGCGCGTCGACGGCAAGGTCTACGAGATCGACGCCGCTGCCGAAGCTGACCAAGAACCAGAAGCACACGATCGAGGTCGTCGTCGACCGGCTGCGCGTGCGCCCCGATCTCAAGCAGCGCCTCGCCGAATCGTTCGAGACGGCGCTGCGCCACGGCGACGGCCGCGCGATCGCGGTCGAGATGGACACCGGCGTCGAGCATCTCTATTCGGCCAAGTTCGCCTGCCCGATCTGCAGCTACTCGCTCGCCGAGCTCGAGCCGCGCCTGTTCTCGTTCAACAATCCGATGGGCGCGTGCCCGCGCTGCGACGGCCTGGGCTCGATCAGCTTCTTCGATCCCAAGCGCGTCGTCGCCTTTCCGCAGCTCTCGCTCGCCTCCGGCGCGATCAAGGGCTGGGACCGCCGCAACCAGTTCTACTTCCAGATGCTGCAGAGCCTGGCGAAGCACTACGCGTTTCGATCTCGACAAGCCGTTCGACGAAGCTGCCCGAGCAGATCCAGCAGATGATCCTGTACGGCAGCGAGAAGGAAAAGATCGCGTTCACGTATCTGTCCGAGCGCGGCAAGCCGACGGTGCGCGAGCACGCCTTCGAAGGCATCATTCCCAACCTCGAGCGCCGCTATCGCGAGACCGACTCGATGATGGTGCGCGAGGAGCTCGCCAAGTACCTCAACTCCAAGCCGTGCCCGGAGTGCGACGGCACGCGGCTGCGGCGCGAGGCGCGCCACGTCAAGGTCGGCCCGCCCGGCGACGAGCGCGCGATCTTCGAGATCAGCAACTGGCCGCTCAAGGAAGCCGGCGCGTTCTTCTCGGAGCTGAAGCTCGAGGGACAGCGCCAGGCGATCGCCGACAAGATCGTCAAGGAGATCGTCAGCCGGCTGCAGTTCCTGAACAACGTCGGCCTCGACTACCTGTCGCTCGACCGCTCGGCGGAAACGCTCTCCGGCGGCGAGGCGCAGCGCATCCGGCTCGCCTCGCAGATCGGCTCGGGCCTCACCGGCGTGATGTACGTGCTCGACGAGCCGTCGATCGGCCTGCACCAGCGCGACAACGACCGCCTGCTCGACGACGCTCAAGCACCTGCGCGACCTCGGCAACAGCGTGATCGTCGTCGAGCACGACGAGGACGCGATCCTGTCCGCCGACCACGTCGTCGACATGGGCCCGGGCGCGGGCGAGCACGGCGGACAGATCGTCGCGCAGGGCACGCCCGACGAGATCCGGCACGCGCCGCACTCGCTGACCGGCCAGTACCTCGCCGGGCACCGGCAGATCCCGATGCCGCGAGCGGCGCCACAGCGCCGATCCCAAGCGCGTGCTGACCGATGACCGGGCGCGACGGGCAACAACCTGAAGAACGTGACGCTCAACCTGCCGGTGGGCCTGTTCGTCTGCGTCACCGGCGTGTCGGGCTCGGGCAAGTCGACGCTGATCAACGACACGCTGTACCACGCGGTGGCGCGGCACCTGTACGGCAGCACCGCCGAGCCGGCGCCGCACGACGAGATCGCACGGCCTCGAGCACTCGACAAGGTGATCAGCGTCGACCAGAGCCCGATCGGCCGCACGCCGCGCTCCAATCCGGCGACCTACACCGGCCTGTTCACGCCGATCCGCGAGCTGTTCGCGCAGGTGAAGGAAGCGCGCGAGCGCGGCTACGGGCCGGGGCGCTTCTCGTTCAACGTCAAGGGCGGGCGCTGCGAAGCCTGCCAGGGCGACGGCCTGATCAAGGTCGAGATGCACTTCCTGCCCGACGTCTACGTGCCGTGCGACGTCTGCCACGGCCAGCGCTACAACCGCGAGACGCTGGAGATCCAGTACAAGGGCAAGAACATCCACGACGTGCTGTCGATGACCGTCGAGCAGGCGCACGCGTTCTTCGAGCCGGTGCCGGTGGTCGCGCGCAAGCTGCACACGCTGCTCGACGTGGGCCTGGGCTACATCACGCTCGGCCAGTCGGCGACCACGCTGTCCGGCGGCGAGGCGCAGCGCGTCAAGCTCGCGCTCGAGCTGTCCAAGCGCGACACCGGCCGCACGCTGTACATCCTCGACGAGCCGACCACGGGCCTGCACTTCCACGACATCGAGCTGCTGCTGACGGTGCTGCATCGCCTGCGCGACCACGGCAACACGGTGGTCGTGATCGAGCACAACCTCGACGTGATCAAGACCGCCGACTGGGTGATCGACCTGGGTCCCGAAGGCGGCGCGGGCGGCGGGCGCATCATCGCCGAAGGCACGCCGGAGCAGGTCGCGCAGACCGCCGGGAGCTATACCGGGCGCTACCTGAAGCCGGTGCTCGAGCGGCATGCAGGCGCGGCGCGGGCAGCGCGCCGCAGACGCGCGCGCCACGGGCGCGACCGAAAGCGGCGGCGACCTCCTGGGCTAGACCGGCCGTGTCCATTCGCAGTCGCGCGCGAGCGGATTGGCCGCGTCTTCACGCAGCGCTGCTTCTACCTCTTCGTCGTGCTGCTGACGCTGGTCGTGGGCGTGCCGTTCGTCGAGCCAACGCGACACGGGTCGCACTCGCGATCAGCGCCGTCAATGTGCTCGTCGATGCATCGCGGCGGTCGCTGCCGTCGGGCGTACCTTGGCTGTCGTTCGTCATCGTCGTGCTGCCGCTCGCTGGCGGCGCTCGCGTCGCAATATCTCGGCATCGACCTGCGGGCGACAGCGCCAACACGTGATCCGTTCATGGCATCTTCGGTGCGGCGCTGTACGCGGTGACCATCATCTACATGCGTGCGTGTACGTGTTTCAGCGCGACGGTCATGACCGCGGACAAGCTCTTCGGAGCCGCGGCGGCGTACCTGCTGCTCGGAGTGCTGTGGATGTTCATCTACGCGCTCATCGGACACTTCTATCCGGGCTCGTTTCTCGATCGGCGGCGCGGCGGTCGTCGCCGCTGCCGCTGGATCTGCTGTCGATTTCAGCTTCACCGTGCTGACCAGCACCGGCTTCGGCGACATCGTGCCGCGTGACGCGCCAGGCGCGCGCGCTGTGCGTCATGGAACAGCTGGTCGGCGCGCTGTTCACCGCGATCCTGATCGCGCGGCTGGCGGGCGTGTATCCGCCGAAAACGCGCGAGCAGCTGAGTTCCGGCGCGCGACGCACGCGTCTGGTCGCCAAGAAAAAGCGCGGCCCGAGCCGCGCTTTTTTCCGACGCTTGGACCGCACGCGCGACTTACTGAATCGTGATCTGCTTCGCGTTGGCCTTGGCGATCTTCGGCAGCGTCAGTTGCAGCACGCCGTCGACATGCGTCGCTCTGCGTGCGTTGGCGTCGACCGACTCGGGCAGGCGGATCGAACGGCTCGATCTTGCCGAAGCTGCGCTCTTGCCAAAGCGTCTTGCCGTTGGCGTCGACTTCCTCGCGGAATTCGGCGCCGATGGTGACGTTGCGATCTTCGACGTTGACTTCGATCTTGTCCTTGGCGATGCCGGGAAGCTCGGCCTTGACGATATAGGCTTCCGGCGTCTCGACGACGTCGAGCGCGATGCTGCCGCTCGGCGGCGTCGCGTCGCCGTTGACCAGGAAGGCCGCGCCCGAAGGCGCGATCGAACACCCGGTCGAGCGGGTCGTAATAGCGAATCAGACTGGCTCATTTTGTCTTCTCCATGAGGTTGGCGGCGAATGCTCGCCGCGTATGACTCGAAGTTGGAGCCGCCGCCGACGGTTTCAAGGGGTCGCCGGCCGATTTCCGCACGGCGGTGCGCGGACGCGTCCGGCGAGTTCCGGCGGATCGTCCAGGTGTCGCCGGCCGCGGCGGTCCGGCTCGATGCGCGGCGTCGGTGGCGCGTACGCGGTGATCGCGGCCAGAATGCCCTGCAGCAGCGCGGTCGGCGTGCGGCGGGCAGCCGGGGATCTCGACGTCGACCGGGATCACGTTCGCCACGCGGCCCAGGCTCGCGTAGCTCTCGCCGAAGATGCCGCCGGTGCAGCCGCAATCGCCGACGGCGACGACGAGCTTCGGATCGGGCGTCGCGTCGTAGGTGCGCTTGAGCGCGATCGCCATGTGCTTCGACACCGGGCCGGTGACCAGCAGCATGTCGGCGTGGCGCGGGCTCGCGACGAAGCGGATGCCCAGGCCTTCGATGTTGTAGTACGGATTGGCCAGCGCGTGGATCTCGAGCTCGCAGCCGTTGCACGAGCCGGCGTCGACGTGGCGGATCGTCAGCGCGCGGCCGAGCGTGCGCAGGATCGTCGTGCTGCAGCCGCGCGACGACGACCATCGTCGTCGGCGGGCGTCGGCGCGGCCTCGGTCTTGATGCCGGTCTTCGCGATCTGGTGGAGGATGTGCAGCATGGCTGAGTACCTAGAGATCGTGGCCGCTGTACGACAGGTTGAACGACTTGTTGATCAGCGGGAAGTCGGGAACGATGTTGCCGATCACCGCGTGCTCGAGCACCGGCCAGTTCTGCCACGACGGATCGTGCGGATGGCAGCGACGGATCGTGCCGTCCGGGCCCGCTCTCGAGCGCGACCAGCACCGGCCCGCGCCAGCCCTCGACGCAGCCGATCGCGAGCCGGAACGCGGCGAGTTCGGGCAGCGTCGCCGCGATGTCGCCGTCGGGCATCGACGTCGAGCATGGCATCGATCAGGCGCAGCGATTCGACCGATCTCGTCGAAGCGCACCGCGACGCGCGCGGCGACGTCGCCGTCGGCGTGCGTCGACCGCGCGCACCGCCGAGCGTGTCGTAGGGCGGTGCCGGGAAATCGCAGCGCAGATCGTCGGCGAGCGCCGCTGCGCGCGGGCGGCGAGCCCGATCAGGCCGAGCTTCACCGCGAGCTCGCCGCGTGACGTCGCCGCAGCCGCGAAAGCGGTCCTGCAGTCCGGCATGCTCGTCGTAGATGTCGCGCAGCAGCGCGACCTCGCGCTCGAGCGCCGCGCATTGCGCGCGCATCGCGCCGCGCCTGTCGGGCGCGAGATCGCGCGCGACGCCGCCGGGCACGACCACGTCCATCAGCAAGCGGTGGCCGAACGCGCGACGCGTTGAGCGCGCAGCACGTCCTCCTTCAGCCGCGAGAACTGCGCGAGGCCGAACGCGAATCCGCCGTCGTTGCCGAGATAGCCCAGGTCGCCGAGGTGATTGGCGATGCGCTCGCGCTCGAGGCAGAGCGCGCGCAGCCACGGCGCGCGCGGCGGGAGCGCGCGACGCCGCGATCGCTTCGACCGCCTGCGCGTAGGCCCAGGCGTAGGCGACGGTGCTGTCGCCCGAAATGCGTGCCGGCGAGACGATGGCGCGTCGTGCAGCGACAGCGCCTCGAAGCGCTTCTCGATGCCCTTGTGCGTGTAGCCGAGGCGCTCCTCGAGCCGCAGCACTTTCTCGCCGACGACCTGGAAGCGGAAATGCCCGGGCTCGATGATGCCCGGCGTGCACCGGCCCGACCGGGATCTCGTGCACGCCGTCGCCGGCGACCCGCACGAACGGGTAGTCTTCCTGGCCCGGTTCCCAGCTTCGGCGACGCCTCGAAATCGCGGCGCAGCGGAAACTGGTCGATCGGCCAGCTGCCTGCCACAGCCACGGGCGCTGGTCGTCGGCGTCGCACGGCGACGCCGACGAGATCGAACGCCGCGCGCTGCATGCGGTTCGCCGCGGGAAAGATCGGCGACAGGTCCGGGTAGCGCGCGTCGCTCGTCGGGCAGCGTGTGCTCGAGCAGCGTGAGGCCGTCGCCGTCGCGCAGCAGGACGCGAAGCGCGAAAGCCGCGGTCGCGGTCGCGCTCGTCGCTCGCCCACAGCGCGACGAGGCTGCCGCCCTGTTCCCACGCCAGCCGGCACGCGGTGAGCAGCTGGCCCGAGCTGACCGGGCAGCGCTGCGCCGGGAACGGCGCACGGCGAGCGTCGAGGCGGAGATGTCCGAGCGGCGAGACGTTCATCACGGTGGCGAGCTCATCAGCCGATCAGCCGCGCCGCCTGGCGATACCAGTCGGCGAGGAACGGCGGAATCCACAAGCCCAGCATCAGCACGATCGCCAGATGCACGAACACCGGGATCATCGCCGGCCGGTGCGGCAGGCGCTTGGCGGTGGTCTCGCCGAACACCATCGGCTGCACCTTGGAAAACACCGCGGCGAACGCGACGCCGAGCGCGAGCAGCAGGAACGGCGTCGCCCACGGCTGCTCGCGCATCGCCGTGGTCAGGATCAGGAACTCGCTGGCGAACACGCCGAACGGCGGCATGCCGAGGATCGCCAGCGTGCCGAGCGCGAGTCCCCAGCCGATCGCGGGCTGATCGTGATCAGGCCGCGGATGCCGTCCATCATCTGCGTGCCGGTCTTTTGCGTCGCGTGGCCGACCGCGAAGAAGATCGCCGACTTGGTCAGCGAATGCACCGTCATGTGCAGCAGCCCGGCGAAGTTCGCGATCGGGCCGCCCATGCCGAACGCGAACGTGATGATGCCCATGTGCTCGATCGACGAGTACGCGAACAGCCGCTTGATGTCCTTCTGCCGCGACAGCAGGAACGCCGCCACGACGACCGAAAGCAGGCCGAAGCCCATCATCAGCTCGCGCGGCGAACGAGCTCTGCAGCGAGCCCTCGACCAGCACCTTGCAGCGCACGACCGCGTACAGCGCGACGTTGAGCAGCAGGCCGGACAGCACGGCCGACACCGGCGTCGGGCCTTCGGCGTGCGCGTCGGGCAGCCAGTTGTGCAGCGGCACGAGTCCGACCTTGGTGCCGTAGCCGACCAGCAGGAACACGAACGCGAGCGACAGCACGGTCGGCTCGAGCTGCGCCCTTGACGCTGTTGAGCTCGGTCCAGAGCAGCGCGCCGCCGTCCGCGCCGAGCACCTTCTCCGCGGCGAAGTAGAGCAGGATCGTGCCGAACAGCGCCTGCGCGATGCCGACGCCGCACAGGATGAAGTATTTCCACGCCGCCTCGAGGCTCGCCGGCGTGCGGTACAGCGACACCAGCAGCACCGTGGTCAGCGTCGCCGCCTCCATCGCCACCCACAGGATGCCCATGTTGTTGGTGAGCAGCGCCAGCAGCATCGTGAAATTGAACAGCTGGTACATGCTGTGATAGAGCCGCAGGCGCGCCGCGTTGAGCGTGCCCGTGCTCCTGCTCGATGCGCATGTACGGGCGCGAGAAGATCGACGTCGTGAAGCCGACGAACGCGGTCAGCGCGACCAGGAACACGTTGAACGGGTCGACGAAGAACTGGCGGTCGAGCACCAGCAGCGGACCGTCGCTGGATGACGCGCACCGTCAGCGCGGCCGCGGCGAGCAAGCGTGGCACAGCGCTCGCCGCGACGTTGACCGTCGGCGCATGCTCGCGCTCGCCCATGGCAGCGCGAGCACGAGCGCGCCGGCGAGCGGGAAGCCCGAGCACGCGAGGATCTCGATCAGCTCCTCGCTTCCTTCAGCTTCTCGAGGTGCTTCAGGTCGAGGCTGTCGAACTGCTCGCGGATCTGGAAGAAGAACACGCCGAGGATCAGCATCGCCGACCAGCACGTCGAGCGCGATGCCGAGCTCGACCACCATCGGCATGCCGTAGGTCGCGCTGGTCGCCGCGAAGAACAGCCCGTTCTCCATCGACAGGAAGCCGATCACCTGCGGAATCGCCTTGCGCCGCGTGATCATCATCAGGAACGACAGCATCACGCTCGCCATCGCGATGCCGAGCGTGGCGCGCGTCACCGTGCTTGGCGAGCTGCGAGATCGGCAGCGCGAGATTGAACGCGAAGACGACCAGCACGATGCCGATCAGCATCGTCGTCGGGATGTTGATCAGCCCCTCGACGTCCCAGTTCACGTCGAGCTTGCGGATCAGCCGGTGCAGCAGCCACGGCAGCAGCATCACCTTGAGCAGCAGCGTCAGCCCGGCCGACCAGTAGAGGTGCGGCTGGTGCGGTCGCGTAGGCGACGATGCGCCGTCGAGCAGGCGAGCGCCAGCCCCTGCGCCGCGAACAGGTCGATCAGCGACAGCACGCGCCGCTGCGCCAGCATCGCGAACGCGAGCAGCAGCAGCAGCGCCGCCAGCAGATTGATGAGCTGGGACCAGAGGGGAGTCGACATCGTCGCGGCCTTCAGCCTCCGAGCAGCTGGGTGACCAGCATCCCCAGCACCGCGAGCAGGAACGCGGTGCCGAGGAACTCCGGCGCGCGGAAGATGCGCATCTTCGCCGACAGGGTCTCGATCAGCGCCAGCGCGAACCCGCCGGCGGCGAGCTTGGCGACCAGCACCGGCGTCGCGCCGAGGATCGCCAGCCAGTCGGCGCCGCCCTCGGCGATGCCGAACGGGAAGAACAGCGCGATGCCGATGCACGAATAGTTGAAGAGCTTGAGCGCCGACGCCCATTCGATCAGCGCCAGATGGCGCGCCGAGTACTCGAGCATCATCGCCTCGTGGATCATCGTGAGCTCGAGGTGCGTGGCCGGGTTGTCGATCGGGATGCGCGCGTTCTCGGCGAGCGACACCATCGTGAACGCGACGCCGGCGAACGCGAGGCTCGGGTAGATCGCGATCTCGCGGTGCGCGAGCGTGTCGACGATGGTCGGCAGCGACGTCGAGCCCGAGATCAGCGACGCGGTGAACAGCACCATCAGCAGCGCCGGCTCGGCGAGGAAGCCGACGAACATCTCGCGCCGCGCGCCCATCGAGCCGAACGCGGTGCCGATGTCCATCGCGGCGAGCGCCATGAACACGCGCGCCAGCGCGAACAGGCCGACCAGCGCGATCGCGTCGGCGGCGCGCGCGAACGGCAGGTCGGTCGCGAGCGACGGCACGATCGCCGCCGCCAGCACCATCGCGCCGAAGACGATGTAGGGCGTCATGCGGAAGATGCGCGATGCATTCTCGGCGACGACGGCGTCCTTGTGGAACAGCTTGCGGATCGTGCGGTAGGGCAGGAACAGCGACGGCGCGCGCTTGTTCTGCAGCCACGCGCGGCACTGATTGACCCAGCCGACGAGCAGCGGCGCGAGCAGCAGCGCGATCGCGAGCTGCAGCAGCTGCGGAAAAAGCCGGTGGTCGTCATGGGCTCCCAGTCGCAAGGTCATCGCACGAAGAACAGCAGCGCGAGCAGCGTGCAGAAGCTGTAGATCAGGTAGACCGAGATGCGCCCCTGCTGGATCTGGCCGACGACGCGCGCGACGCGCTCGGTCGCGTGCGCGATCGGCAGGTAGACGCCAGTACCAGAAGTGATCCCCGAGCGTGACGCGATATTGCGGGCTTGGTGTCGAACGGGCGTGGGCAGCGTGCGCTCGATGCGAAAGAATGCTCGAAACACCTGCCGGATCGGCTGGCCGAAGCCTTCCGCCGTGTCCTGCATGCGCGGCGTCTGCGCGGGAAGCCGCAGTCCCACGCCGGTCCGTTGCGCACGCGGCCGTGATAGTGGCGATGCACGATCTGCATCGTCAGCAGGACGACGGCGACGATGACCAGCAGGAAGATGAGCGGGCTGTAGCTCGAGCGGTCGGCGTTGATCGGCGCGAGCAGCAGCCAGCTCTGGCCGTGCCCGCCGACGGTCGAGCCGATCAGCATCGTGTTCACCGCGTCGAGGAGCGCGATGACGTTCACCGGAAACACGCCGAGCACCACGCAGCCCGATCGCGAGCCAGACGAGCGCGACGCGCTCGAGGATGCCGGCGTCCTGCGCATAGGCGAGGTTGGCCTCGCGCGGCCGGCCGAGGAAGATCACGCCGTAGAACTTGACCATCACGTAGGCGGCGAGCGCGACGGCGAGCACCAGCGCCGCCGCGGCGAGCGGCACCAGCATGTTGACGAACGACTGCGGCAGGCTCGGCGTGAACAGGAACGCCTGCAGCAGCAGCCATTCGGAGACGAAGCCGTTGAGCGGCGGCAGGCCGGCGATCGCCAGCGTGCCGACCAGCGCGAGCCACGCGACCCACGGCATGCGGTGGATCAGCCCGCCGAGCTTGCCGAGGCTGCGCTCGTGCGTCGCGTGCAGCACCGAGCCGGTGGCGAGGAACAGCAGGCTCTTGAAGAAGGCGTGGTTGAGCGTGTGGTAGAGCACGGCGGTGAGCGTGATCGCCGCGAGCAGCGTCTTGTCGTACGACTTGAACAGCATGCGTCAAGCCGATGCCGGCGACGATGATGCCGATGTTCTCGATCGACGAGTAGGCGAGCAGGCGCTTCATGTCGGTCTGCACCGCCGCGAAGATCACGCCGAACAGCGCGGTCACGAGGCCGAGCGCCAGCGCGACGACGCCCCACCACCACAACTGCGTGTGCAGCAGGTCGAAGGTCACGCGCAGCAGGCCGTAGATCGCGGTCTTGAGCATCACGCCGCTCATCAGCGCCGACACCGGCGAGGGCGCCGCCGGATGCGCCTCGGGCAGCCAGACGTGCAGCGGCAGCAATCCGGCCTTGGCGCCGAAGCCGAACAGCGCGAGCAGGAACGCGACCGATCGCCCACGACGCCGAGCAGACGCGTGCCGCGCATCGCGGCGAACGTGTAGTCGCCGCTGCCGCCCTGCAGCACGCCGAAGCAGAGCAGGATGGCGATCGCGCCGATGTGCGCGATCAGCAGGTACAGGAAGCCGGCGCGGCGGATCTCGGGAACGCGGTGGTCGGTCGTGACGAGGAAATACGACGACAGCGCCATCGTCTCCCACGCCACCATGAACAGGTACGCGTCGTCGGCGATCAGCACCAGCGCCATGGCGGCGAGAAAGCTGTGGTACTGCAGGCACAGCAGGCCGGGCGTCGTGCCCTCGCTGTCGCGAAAGTAGCCGGCGGAAAAAATCGAGATGCCGCCGCCGGCGCTGCCCAGCAGGAACAGGAAAAAGGCGGACAGCGCGTCGAGCCGCAGGTGAAACGGCAGGTCGGGCAGGCCGAGCGGCAGGGTTTGCGACTGCACCGGCGCATCGATCGACATGAGTGCGACTGCGGCGAGCGCGAAGCCCACCACAGCGCCGGCGCCGAACAAAGACGGGTGGCTAGACGAATCTTGCGCGGCATCGCCGCGACGAAGGCGGCGAGCACCCCGATCGCCAGCCATGCGAGAGTCGCGACCAGAACCAGCGTAAGCGCGTTAGGCACTGCGCTAGCGTCGAGACGCGCTACGCCGGCGTGCCATGCGCCGGCACAGGCGCGGTCTTCATTTGACGCGCATGCCGGGAGCCGCGCCCGAGTCGGGGGCGAGCAGGAAGATGCCGGGGCCGTCGCCGGACGCGGCGAGCACCATGCCCTCCGACAGGCCGAACTTCATCTTGCGCGGCGCGAGGTTCGCGACCATCGGCGTCAGGCGTCCGATGAGCGACGCCGGCTCGTAGGCCGACTTGATGCCGGCGAACACGGTGCGATGCCGCGCCCTCGCCGACGTCGAGCGTCAGCTTCAGCAGCTTGTCGGCGCCGTCGACGTGCTCGGCATTGACGATCCGCGCGATGCGCAGCTCGACCTTCGAGAAGTCGTCGATCGAGAGCGCTGCGTCGGCGGGCGGTGCGCCGTCGCCTGGCGCGCCGGCGGGCCGGACGACGGCGCGGGCGTGCTGGCGAAGCCGCGGCCGGAACCGCCGCCGGCGAGGCGGCGCCGGGGCCTTCGATCAGGGCGTCGACCTGTTTCGGATCGATGCGCGTCATCAGGTGCGTGAAAGGGCGGATGCGAGCGGGCGGGGCGATCGCGTCGGACCAGACGAAGTCGCGGTCGAGCCCGAAGAGCTCGCGTGCGACGCGCGACGCGAGCGCCGGCAGTACCGGCGCCAGCACCACGCTCAGGACTTGAAGCCGCACAGGCGCGCGCGAGCAGATCGCCTGCAGCTCGTCGCGTCGCGCCGCGTCCTTCGCGATCGCCCACGGCTTGGCCTGGTCGAAGGCCTCGTTGATGCGGTCGGCGATGGCCATCGCGTCGCGTATCACCTTGCGAGTACTGGCGCGCGTCGTAGCGCGCCGCCGCCGATTCCTGCGCGGCGTCGAGCGTCTGCTTGAGCAACGCCGCGTCGTCGGGGCTCATCGCCAGCTCCCCGTCGAAATGCTCGGTGATGAACCTCGCGGCGCGGCTGGCGATGTTGACGTACTTGCCGATCAGGTCGCTGTTGACCCGCGCGATGAAGTCGTCGGGATTGAAGTCGATGTCCTCGACGCGGTCGTTGAGCTTGGCGGCGATGTAGTAGCGCAGCCACTCGGGATCGAGCCCGAGATCGAGGTAGAGATCGGGGCTGATGCCGGTGCCGCGCGACTTCGACATCTTCTCGCCGAGCGCGGTGATGAAGCCGTGCACGTAGACGTTGTCGGGCACCTTGTACGGCGCGCCGGCGAACTTGAGCATCGCCGGCCAGAACAGCGTGTGGAAGTAGATGATGTCCTTGCCGATGAAGTGGATCTGGCGCGTGTCGGGGTCGGCGAGGATCTGCTCGAAGCTGCGCGTCTCGCCGACGGCACGCGCCTTGCCGCTCTCGACGTATTCCTTGAGGCTCGCGAGGTAGCCGACCGGCGCGTCGAGCCACACGTAGAAGTACTTGCCGGGCGCGTCGGGAATCGGGATGCCGAAGTACGGCGCATCGCGCGAGATGTCCCAGTCGGCGAGCCCTTGCCGTCGGCGCCCAGCCACTCCTGCGCCTTGTTGAAGACCTCGGGCTGCAGGCGATCGCGTCCTGCGGCGTCGGCGCGCGTCCACGCCTGCAGGAACGCGACGCACTTCGGGTCCGACAGCCGGAAGAAGAAGTGCTCGGACGTCTTCAGCACCGGCGTCGCGCCGGAGAGCGTCGAGTACGGATTCTTGCAGATCGGTGGGCGCGTTGACCGTGCCGCAGTTCTCGCAGGCGTCGCCGTACTGGTCGCTGCGTGCCGCACTTCGGGCACTCGCCCTTGATGTAGCGGTCAGGAAGGAACATCTCCTTGACCGGGTCGAAGAACTGCTCGACCGACTTCGGTGTAGATGAGCCCGGCCGCCTTGAGCTTGCGGTAGATGTCCTGCGAGAGCGCGGCGTTGTCCGGCGAGTCGGTGCTTGCCCAGTGGTCGAAGCTCAGGTGGAAGCCCTGCAGGTGCTTCGGGCGCGTCGCCGACGATCTTCGCGACCAGCGCCTGCGGCGTGACTCCCTCGGCCTCGGCCGTGCAGCATGATCGGCGCGCCGTGCGTGTCGTCGGCGCAGACGAAGTGCACCTCGTGTCCGCTGCATGCGCTGGAAGCGCACCCAGATGTCGGCCTGGATGTACTCCATGATGTGGCCGATGTGGAACGGACCGTTGGTGTACGGCAGCGCGGTCGTGACGAACAGCGTGCGGCGGGGCATGCGAGGAAGACCTTTGATGCGGAAGGGAAATAGCGAAAATAAGGCGGAACGGGCCATTCTAGCAGCGCGGCCTCGACATGAGTACCAGGAGTACCGAGCGGCGCGTTTTTGGCTAGACTCTGCGACTTCGCATCGTCATCCTTCCCGAAGCTTCCGATGCCGATCACCGAGGCCGACGTCCAGGCCAGCTTGCGCGCGCTTTCGACCCGAACACGGGACGCGATTTCGTTTCGGGCAAATCGATTCGCGGCATTCGCGTCGACGGCGGCAACGTCGCGGTCGACGTGCAGCTCGCCTATCCCGCCAAGAGCCAGCACGAAGCGCTTCGCAGGCTGATCGAGCGCCAGCTCGGCGCGCTGTCCGGCGTCGGCAAGGTCACGGTGAACATCAGCCATCGCGTCGGAACGCACGCGGTGCAGCGCGGCGTGAAGCTCGTTCCCGGCGTCAAGAACATCATCGCCATCGCCAGCGGCAAGGGCGGCGTCGGCAAGTCGACGACCGCGGTCAACCTCGCGCTGGCGCTCGCCGCCGAAGGCGCGCAGGTCGGCGTGCTCGATGCCGACATCTACGGACCGTCGCAGCCGATGATGCTCGGCATCAGCGGCCGGCCCGAGTCGAAGGACGGCAAGACGCTCGAGCCGCTGGAGGCGTACGGCATTGCAGGCGATGTCGATCGGCTTCCTGATCGACACCGACACGCCGATGGTGTGGCGCGGGCCGATGGTCACGCAGGCGCTCGAGCAGCTGCTCAAGGACACCAACTGGCGCGACCTCGACTACCTGGTGGTCGACATGCCGCCGGGCACCGGCGACATCCAGCTGACGCTCTCGCAGAAGGTGCCGGTCACCGGCGCGGTGATCGTCACCACGCCGCAGGACATCGCGCTCATCGACGCGCGCAAGGGCCTCAAGATGTTCGAGAAGGTCGGCGTTCCGATCGTCGGCATCGTCGAGAACATGGCGATCCACGTCTGCTCGAAGTGCGGCCACGCCGAGCACATCTTCGGCGCCGGCGGCGGCGAGAAGATGTGCCAGGACTACAACGTTCCGTTCCTCGGCTCGCTGCCGCTCGACATTCGCATCCGCGAGCAGGCCGACTCGGGCCGGCCGACGGTGATCGCCGATCCCGATGGCGCGGTCGCCGCGATCTACCGCGAGATCGCGCGCAAGATCGCGATCTTCGTCGCCCAGAAGGCCGAGGATTTCTCGGCGAAGTTTCCCAACATCGTCATCCAGAATACGTAAGTCGATGATCAAGTCCGACCGCTGGATTCGCCGCATGGCCGCCGACGCGGGAATGATCGAGCCGTTCGAGCCGGGCCAGGTGCGCGAGGTCGACGGGCGCAAGATCGTGTCCTACGGCACGTCGAGCTACGGCTACGACATCCGCTGCTCGAGCGAATTCAAGCTCTTCACCAATCTCAACTCGACGATCGTCGACCCGAAGAAGTTCGACGACAAGTCCTTCGTCGATTTCCAGGGCGATGTCGTGCATCATCCCGCCGAATTCGTTCGCGCTGGCGCGCACCGTCGAATACTTCCGCATCCCGCGCAACGTGCTGACCATCTGCCTCGGCAAGAGCACCTACGCGCGCTGCGGCATCATCGTCAACGTGACGCCGCTCGAGCCCGAGTGGGAGGGCTACGTCACGCTCGAGTTCTCCAACACCACGCCGCTGCCCGCGAAGATCTACGCCAACGAGGGCGTGGCGCAGGTGATCTTCTTCGAATCCGACGAAGTCTGCGAGACCTCGTACAAGGATCGCGGCGGAAAGTACCAGGGCCAGCAGGGCGTGACGCTGCCGAAGATCTGACCGGCTTGATGGCGCGCGGTTTCCACGACCGGGCGGAGACGCGCGCAGCCGATGCGTTGTTGCCGGTCGAGTGGCTGACGCTGCTCTTTGCGATCGCGGTCGCGCACGGCTTCATGCTGCATGAATGGCTCTACCCTTCCTCGTACGATGCAGCATCGTACGTTCAGATGGCGCGCGAAATCGCCGAGCACGGGCTGTTTCATCGCTACTGCGACGCCGACCTTCGTACGTTCGGTTATCCGTACTTCCTGAGCTTCCTCGATCGTGGCGCGCTGGTACTGGGCTGGCCGTTCGAGGTCATCGTCTTCGAAACCCAACTCGCTCTCTACATCGTGGCGGCAGCTTTACTGCGTCGAGCGCTGGCGCCGGCGTGGCCGTCCGCGGCGCGGATCGTTTTCTGCGGGCTGCTCCTGAACTACTACGCGCTCCTCTATACCACGGCGGCATTGACGGAAAGTCTGTCGCTGACCCTGCTGGTATTCGTGTCTGCCTGCTGGCTTAACGCGTATCGCACCCACGAGGCTGTCTGGCCGGTGGCGGCAGGAAGCCTGGCTGCCGGCTTCGCGATGATGGTTCGGCCCGGAAACATGTTCATGGTCGTCGCATGGATTTTCGGGTTGCTTCTTATCGCCGTGCGCGCGCGGCCAGCGCTGCTGCGCGGCGCGGTGATGAGCGCAGTCGTCCTCGTCGCGCTCCTGCTGCCCATGCTGCCTCAGCTCGCCAACAACGTTGCGTTCTTCCACAAGCGCTCGCCGCTGCTCGTGGAGAATCTCGGCGGAGTGCAGCTGACGCGGGGCGTGATGTACATCAAGTACGCGACCGGCATACCGCCCGTTGCCCCACAGGGCGAAATCGACTACCTCAATCCGATGTACGAAGGCACTCAATTCGACGCGAAGGCGCCCCTTCGCTGGTATTTCGACTACCCGTGGCGCGGGGCGGCGACGATCGCGCTGCATGTCTTCAACCTGGTCGACCAAGACCTGTTGTTTACCTACAGCCGCGATCTGAGCCCCTGGTACCGCGTCCCGCTCGGTCTCATCAACTATGGCGTTGTCGGGCTGGGCGTGACCTGGCTGGTCATGCTGACGCGGCGCGTACGCAGGTCCAGGTCGACGTCGGCGCGTGACGCGGTACTGATGCTGCTCGCGCTGATCGCCGCCAATCTCGCGATGTATGCCTGGACTGCGGTGGAGATGCGCTTTGGTCTGGATCTGCTAGCGCTGCTATTCCCGCTCGCACTCTTCGCCACGCGCGAGCTGGCAAGGCTGCAACGAAACGTGCGAAGGGTCGCAATGGGAAGCGTCGCTGTCTGCATCGTGGCGGCTTTCGCGCTGTCCGGCTGGGTACGCGAGCAAGCGCCGCTGATCAGGGCAGCCGTCGCCGGCGACGGCTCGGCGGAACACACGGCGTCGTTTTCAGTCGAATCACCGGTAGCCACCACCGCCGATTCGCCCCATAATCCGTGGCTTTGTGCGCCGCCCCTGCCGGAGCGGTGAGGTCGCAACGGCACGACTCCGAGGATCTGCGCAATGAAATTCCGCTTTCCCATCGTCATCATCGACGAAGACTTCCGCTCCGAGAACGCGTCCGGGCTCGGCATCCGCGCGCTCGCCGCGGCGCTGGAAAAGGAGGGCATGGAGGTGCTCGGCGTCACCAGCTACGGCGACCTGTCGCAATTCGCGCAGCAGCAGTCGCGCGCGTCGGCGTTCATCCTGTCGATCGACGACGAGGAGTTCACGCCGGGTCCCGAGCTGGACCCGGCGATCCTCAAGGTGCGCGCCTTCATCCAGGAAATCCGCTTCAAGAACGCCGAGATTCCGATCTACCTGTACGGCGAGACGCGCACGTCGCGCCATATCCCGAACGACGTGCTCCGCGAGCTGCACGGCTTCATTCACATGTTCGAGGACACGCCGGAGTTCGTGGCGCGTCACATCATCCGCGAGGCGAAGGCTTACCTCGATTCGCTGTCGCCGCCGTTTTTCCGCGCGCTGGTCAACTACGCGCAGGACGGCTCTTACTCGTGGCATTGCCCGGGGCATTCGGGCGGCGTCGCATTCCTGAAGAGCCCCGTGGGGCAGATGTTCCACCAGTTCTTCGGCGAGAACATGCTGCGCGCCGACGTGTGCAACGCGGTCGACGAGCTGGGCCAGCTGCTCGATCACACGGGCCCGGTGGCGGCTTCCGAGCGCAACGCGGCGCGCATCTTCAACGCCGATCACTGCTTTTTCGTCACCAACGGCACGTCGACGTCCAACAAGATGGTGTGGCACGCCAACGTCGCACCCGACGACATCGTCGTCGTCGACCGCAATTGCCACGTCTCGATCCTGCACGCGATTACCATGACCGGCGCGATACCGGTCTTCCTCACGCCGAAGCGCAACCACCTGGGCATCATCGGACCGATCGCGCTCGAGGAGTTCAGTCCCGAGAACATCCGCAAGAAAATCGAAGCCAACCCCTTCGCGCGGACAGCAAAGAACAAGAAGCCGCGCATCCTGACCATCACCCAGAGCACCTACGACGGCATCGCGTACAACGTCGAGATGCTCAAGCAGACGCTCGGCAACGCAATCGACACGCTGCATTTCGACGAGGCATGGCTGCCGCATGCGGCGTTCCACGAGTTCTACAAGGACATGCACGCCATCGGCAAGGATCGTCCGCGCAGCAAGGACGCGATCATCTTCGCCACGCACTCGACGCACAAGCTGCTTGCCGGGCTATCGCAGGCCTCGCAGATCATCGTGCAGAACTCCGAGACGCGTAAGCTCGACCGGCACATCTTCAACGAAGCGTACCTGATGCACACGTCGACCTCGCCGCAATACGCGATCATCGCCTCGTGCGACGTGTCGGCGGCGATGATGGAGCCGCCGGGCGGGACCGCGCTGGTCGAGGAATCGATCATGGAGGCGCTCGACTTCCGGCGCGCCATGCGCAAGGTCGATGACGAGTATGGCAAGGACTGGTGGTTCAAGGTGTGGGGACCGGAGCGTCTCGCCGCGGAAGGCATCGGCAAGCGCGAGGACTGGATACTCAAGGCCAACGAGCGCTGGCACGGCTTCGGCGAGCTGGCGCCGGGTTTCAACATCCTCGACCCGATCAAGGCGACGTTGATCACCCCGGGCCTCGACGTCTCCGGAAAGTTCGCCAAGACCGGAATCCCGGCATCGATCGTCACCAAATATCTCGCCGAGCACGGCGTCATCGTCGAGAAGACCGGGCTCTACTCGTTCTTCATCATGTTCACCATCGGCATCACCAAGGGCCGGTGGAACACGCTGGTGAGCGCGCTGCAGCAGTTCAAGGACGACTACGACAAGAACCAGCCGCTGTGGAAAATCCTGCCGGAGTTCTGCGCGCAGTATCCCAAGTACGAGCGCGTCGGCCTGCGCGATCTGTCGCAGCAGATCCACGACATGTACAAGGCGAACGATGTCGCGCGCGTCACCACCGAGATGTACCTGTCGGACATGCAGCCGGCGATGAAGCCCTCGGACGCGTTCGCCTGCATGGCGCACCGCGATATCGACCGCGTCGAGATCGACGAGCTCGAGGGACGTGTGACCAGCGTGCTGCTGACGCCCTATCCGCCGGGGATTCCGCTGCTCATCCCGGGTGAGCGTTTCAATCGCACCATCGTCCAGTTCCTGCAGTTCGCGCGCATGTTCAACCAGCAGTTTCCCGGATTCGACACCGACATCCATGGGTTGGTCGAGCGTAGCGACGACGGCAAGCTGAGCTACTACGTCGATTGCGTCCGCTCGCGCTAAAGCGAGCGCGACGGCCGGCCGGGATCAGCCGGACAGCGAGGAAAACGGGTGGGTCGGAGCCGGGCTACGCGGCGACGCGTACGCCCGTATCGGCAGCGGGTGCGCCATCGGCGCGCGCGGGCTGCGACTCCGCTTGAGCCCTGCGCTGCGCGACCAGCGAGGCGAGCACGCAGCTCGCCATGCGGACTTCCATCGAATCGCCGCGCGCCGCCAACACGATCGGGACCTTCGCACCGAGGACGACGCCGGCGGCGAGCGCTCCGAACATGCCTGTCAGCGTGCGCAACATCAGCGAGCCGGCCTCCAGCGTCGGCACGACGAGCACGTCGGCGTTGCCCGCGATCATGGATTCGATGCCGCTCGCTCGCGCGGCCTGCGCCGACATCGCGCAATCGACGGTGAGCGGACCTTCGAGGGTCCCGCCGCTGATCAGACCCTGCGCCGCCATCTTGACCAGCGCCGCGGCGTCTCCGGTCGCCGGAAGCGCCGGAGTGACCCCTTCGACGGCGGTGAGCACGGCGACGTTCGGCGTGGCGATGTCAAGCGCCTGGGCGAACGCGATCGCGTTCTGAACGATCTCGCGCTTGGCCGCGAGGTTGGGCGCGATGTTGAGCACCGCGTCGGAGAGAATGAACGAACGCGCGAATCCGGGAACGTCGACGAAATACGCGTGCGTAAGCCGATGCTCGTCGCGCAGGCCGGCTTCCGGGGCCGCGACGGCGCGCATGAGGTCGTCCGGATACAGGCTGCCCTTGATGAGTGCCCGCACTTCGCCGCTTCGCGCCAGCGCCACGGCGCGCTGCGCCGCGACGAACGGGTCGTCGACGGTATCGATGAGCGCGATGCGGGCCAGATCGAGGCCGGCTTGCGCCGCCGCATCCTGGATGCGTGCCTCCGGGCCGACCAGGACGGGCGCGAGATAGCCGGCAAACTGTCCCGACAGCGCGATCTGCAGCGAATCGCGGTCGCATGGATAGACAATCGCCGTGGGCAACGCAGGGAGGTTGCGCACGCGCTCGACCTGCCTCTGGAAGTGCGGTCGAATAGCCATGAGCCGAGCGTGGCAAAGGCAACGGGGGCTGTCAACCCTGTGCCGATGGCCGGTGCGTGGCGGGGAGCAGCCGTCGCCCGCTGCGGCGGTGCATCAGGTTCGCCGCAAAGGCTTCCGCCACCCGTCCGGCATCGCCCCCAAGGCGCCTGCCAGTCGGCAAGCTGCCGGAGCGAAATCCCAAAGCTAGAGCGTCTTCAGCGTCTCCCGCAGGATCGAAACGATCGCGTCGACGTGGGCACGATCCGCCACCAGCGGCGGTGCCACGATGACACAATCGCCCGTGGCTTTCAGATGCAGACCGTGATCGAACAGGCGCTTTTGCAGCATGTGTCCGCGACGGCCTGGAACGCCATCGGAGTGCACCTCGACCGCCGCGAGCATTCCGTAGCCGCGCAGGTCCGACACGATCGGTGTCCCCTTGAGCGACCAGAGGGCGTCGAGCAGGTACGGCGACAGCGCGGCGCCGCGCTCGAAAAGGCCTTCGTCGCGGTAGATGTCGAGCGTCGCGAGTCCGGCGGCGCATGCGGCGGGATGGCCGGAATAGGTATATCCGTGGAACAGCTCGATCGAGCCTTCCGCCGCCGCGCCCATGATCGTGTCGTGGATGCGCTCGCTGATCGCGACCGCGCCCATCGGCTGTGCGCCGTTGGTGATGCCCTTGGCCATGGTCAGGAGATCGGGCGTGACGCCGAAGCTCTGCGCGGCGAATGCCTTGCCGGTGCGCCCGAAGCCGCAGATCACCTCGTCGAACACGAGCAGGATACCGTGCGCATCGCAGATCTCGCGCAGGCGCGTCAGGTATCCCTGCGGCGGAACCAGCACGCCGGTGGACCCGGCGATGGGCTCGACGAAGCAGGCGGCGATGTTCTCGGGGCCATGGAGATTGATCAAACGCATCAGGTCTTCGGCCAGCTCGGCGCCGTGCTCGCCTTCGCCCACCATGAACAGGTTTTCGCGCACAAGCGTGTGGCGCATGTGTGCGATGCCCGGCAGCGTCGGGCCGAAGCGGCGGCGGTTGTTGACCATGCCCGCCAGCGACACGCCCCCGAAGTTGACGCCGTGATACGCGCGTTCACGCGAGATGAACATGTTTCGCCCGCCCTGGCCGCGCGCCTGGTGGTAGGCGAGCGCGACCTTCATCGCCGTGTCGACCGATTCCGAGCCCGAGTTGACGAAAAAGATACGGTTGAGATCACCCGGCGTCAGCTCGGCGACACGCGTGGCGAGCTGGAACTGCTTCGGGTGCCCGCGCGTGAACGGGGCGATGAAGTCGAGCTCGCGCAACTGCGCGCCGACGGCATCGGCGATCTCGCGGCGCCCATGGCCCGCGTTGACGCAGAACAGCCCGGACGAGCCGTCGAGAATGCGGTCGCCGCGCTCGTTCCACAGGTACATGCCTTCGGCGCGCACCACCATCTTCGGCTCGGCGCGGAAATCGCGGTTGGGCGTGAACGGCATCCAGTACTCGTCCATCGAATACGTGGCCTGCGCGGCGGGGCTGCGATCGGCGCGCGTCTTGGTCGGCGTGGCGACGTTGTTCTGCGTGGCTTGGGTCATGGCTGGCTCCGGAGTGGATGCAGGAAGCGCGCGTTTTTGCGTGGCGGGACGGGTGCCGTGTCCCGGCTGCGAGCGGCGTCGGCTGTGCTAGGATTCTACGCCTGTCGCGCCGTCACAAGTCTGCATGCGCCGAGAGGCGCGAGAAGCGCGCGCCGGTGCCGAACGGGTTTCGCGGGGACCCCGCGGGTACGGCTGGTACCTGAGGGCGCCGGCACATAAGCCTCCACGGAAGTCATGACCGTCTACGTTCCCTTCGACGATCGCGCGCGCCAGCAGACGCATTTCAGCACCTGCTACATGTGCGCGTGCCGCTGCGGCATCAAGGTGACGGTCGAGAACAACCGCGTCCGCTTCATCCAGGGCAATCGCAACCATCCGGTGAACCAGGGCGTGCTTTGCGCCAAGGGCTCGGCCGGGATCATGAAGCAGTATTCGGCGGCGAAGCTCACCAAGCCGCTGAAGCGGCGCCCGGGCAGCGCGCGCGGCGCGGGCGACTTCGTCGAGATCGAATGGGACGAGGCGCTCGATTTGCTGACGACGCGTCTGGCGAAGATCCGCTCAACCGATCCGACCAAGCTCGCTTTTTTCACGGGCCGCGATCAGATGCAGGCGCTTTCCGGGATTGTGGGCGCAGCAGTTCGGCACGCCCAACTGGGCGGCGCACGGCGGCTTCTGCTCGGTGAACATGGCGGTGGCAGGTCTTTACAGCATCGGCTATTCCTTCTGGGAGTTCGGCGCGCCGGACTGGGACTACGCCAAGTACTTCATGCTCTGGGGCGTCGCCGAGGACCACTCGTCGAACCCGATCAAGATCGGTCTCGACAAGCTCAAGCAGCGCGGCGCCAAGTTCGTGTCGATCAACCCCGTGCGCACCGGCTACTCGGCGATCGCCGACGAATGGGTTCCGATCCGGCCGGGGACCGATGGCCTGCTGGCGCTGTCGATGGTGCACGTGCTGCTCAAGCGCGGCTTGATCGACTGGGAGTTCCTGATCAAGTACACCAACGCGCCGTGGCTGGTGGTGCAGACGCCGGGCATGCCAGGCGACGGCCTATTCGCGCGCGGCGCCGACGGCAATCCTCTGGTGTGGGACCAGGATGTGCAGAAGCTCGTGAATGGTCATCTTCCCGGCATCGCCGCCGCGTTGTACGCGACGCGTCGATCTGGGCGACGGCAGGCGCGCCACGAGCGTCTTCGCGCTCGCCACCGAGCGCTACCTGGACGAGCGCTACGCGCCCGAGTCGGTGAGCGCGCAGTGCGGCATCCCCGCGGCGACGATCACGCGCCTCGCGCTCGAGATGGCGCACGTCGCGTTCCAACAGTCGATCGAACTGCCCATACGCTGGACCGACATGCACGGTCGCGTCCACGACAAGGTGATCGGACGACCGGTGGCGATGCACGCGATGCGCGGCGTTTCGGCGCATTCCAACGGCTTCCAGACCTGCCGCGCGCTGCACCTGCTGCAGATGCTGCTCGGCGCGCTCGACAACCCGGGAAGCTTTCGCGCCAAGACGCCGTACCCGCGCCGCATACCGCTCCGCTCGCTGCCGGAGAACGATCGAGGCGGTGATTCGCGCGCCCGACACGCCGCTGAAGCGCATGCCCAACGGCTATCCGACACGGCCGGAGGAGCTCGTCATCGACCGCGACGGCAAGCCGCTGCGCATCGACAAGGCGTATTCGTGGGAAACACCGCTGTCGGCGCACGGCGTGATGCACATGGTGATCAGCAACGCCGCCAAGGGCGACCCGTACCGCATCGACACGCTGCTGCTGTTCATGGCCAACATGGCGTGGAACTCGAGCATGAACACCGCCGAGGTGCGCGACATGCTCGTGCGCAAGGGTCGGCGATGGCAGCGGCGAGTACGCGATTCCGTTCCTCGTGGTCGTCGACGCGTTCCAGTCCGAAACCGTGCAGTTCGCCGACCTGGTGCTGCCGGACACCACCTATCTCGAGCGCTACGACGCGATCTCGCTGCTCGACCGGCCGATCTCCGAGCCCGACACCGCGGCCGATGCGATCCGCCATCCGATTCTCTCGCCGGATCGCGACGTGCGGCCGTGGCAGGACGTGCTCGTCGAGCTCGCCTCGCGGCTGAAATTTCCCGCGTTCACGCGCGACGACGGCTCGCGCAAGTTCGCCGACTACCGCGACTTCATCGTCAACTACGAGAAATTCCCGGGCATCGGCTTCCTCGCGGGCTGGCGCGGGGCGGACGGTGAGTCGTCGCTGCGCGGCGCGCCGAATCCGAAGCAGTGGGAAAAGTACATCGAGAACCAGTCGTTCTTCGCGCACCGATGGCCGGAGAACATGCGCTACTACCGCTACGCCAACAAGGACTACCTCGAGTTCGCCGAGAAGCACGCGCTGTTCGGCACGCCCCCGGTGCAGGTCGTGCTGCAGATGTACTCCGAGCCGCTGCAGAATTTTCGCCTCGCCGGACAGGGACTCTACGACGGGCCGCAGCCGCCGCTCGCCGCGGACTGCGCGCGGCTCGCGACCTATTTCGATCCGCTGCCTTTCTGGTATCCAGCCGCTGGAAGGCGCACGCGAGCACGCGACCGCAGACGGCGCGCGCAGGGTCGCCGACGATTTCCCGCTGCACGCGATCACGCAGCGGCCGATGATGATGTACCACTCCTGGGACGCGCAGAACGCGTGGCTGCGGCAGATCATGTCGGAGAATCGCCTGTACATGAATCGCGGCAAGGCGCGCGAGCTCGGTCTGTCCGACGACGACTGGGTATGGATCGAATCGCATCACGGCCGCATCCGCTGCCAGCTCCGCACCATGGAAGGCGTGCGAGGCGAACACCGTGTGGACGTGGAACGCGGTCGGCAAGCAAGCGGGCGCGTGGGGACTCGCCGACGACGCGAGCGAAGCGACCGCGGGATTTCTGCTCAATCACCTCATCAGCGAATACCTTCCCGGCATGCGCGGCGAGCGCCGGCTCACCAACTCGGACCCGGTCACCGGCCAGGCGGCGTGGTTCGACCTGCGCGTGCGCGTGACGCGCTGCGCACCCGGCGAGACGGGCATCTGGCCTGACCTTCGCGGCGGCGCGCCGTCCGCCGGGTGATCGCCAGCCGCGGCCTTCGATCCTGCGCTACGACTCGCGCGGCACGACCGAAAAGGCGGCGCGATGAAGCTCGGCCTGCTCATCGATCTCGACACCTGCGTGGGCTGCCACGCCTGCGCGACCGCGTGCAAGGAGTGGAACGCGTCGTCGCCGGTGAGCGGTCCGCTGACCGACGATCGAGCCGTTCGGCGCCGAGCCGTTCGGGCGTGTGGTTCAATCGCGTCCGCCACTACGAGGTGGGCGACGTATCCCGACAGCAAGACGATCAACTTCCCGATGTCGTGCATGCATTGCGAGGATGCGGATTGCGTGACGGTGTGCCCGACCGGCGCGTCGTACAAGCGCGACGACGGCATCGTCCTCGTCGACCAGGACAAGTGCATGGGCTGCAACCTGTGCGCGTGGGCGTGCCCTTACGGCGCGCGCGAGCTGGACACGGCGTCGGGCACGATGAAAAAGTGCACGCTGTGCGTCGACCGCGTCAACGACGAGCTGCTTCCTCCGGAAGAGCGGCAGCCGGCGTGCGTGCTGGCGTGTCCGACGCACGCGCGGTTCTTCGGCGACTTCGACGATCCCGCCTCGGAGGTCTCGCGCATCAGCGCCGCGCGCGGCGGCTTCGGGCTGCTCGACGAGCTCGGATACAAGCCGGTGAACCGCTACCTGCCTCCGCGCGCGCCGCCGGTCATCAGCGGCGTCGACGACGCGAAGGCGCTGCTCGAGCGCGGTCTGGCCAGCCTGGCGAGTCCGGTGATCCGGCGCTGATGGAAGGCTCGCGGCGGATCGCGGATCGATGAAGCCGACCTTCAGCATCATTTTCTTCACCGTGATCTCGGGCGCGGGACTGGGTCTCTTGTCGCTGCTGTCGCTCTCCGACCTGTTCCCGATCGAGACGCTGCCGCAGGCGCGCGCTCAGCAGCGGCATCGCGGCTGCGTTCGCGCTGATCAGCGTCGGTCTTGCCTCGTCGACGCTGCACCTTGCCAAGCCCTCCAATGCGTGGCGCGCTTTCTCCCGCTTTCGGACGTCGTGGCTTTCGCGCGAAGCGGTGCTTGGCTGCGTTGCTGGTCGCCGTGACGCTGCTTTATGGCGCGATCGCCACCTCGTCGACCGCCGGGGACGCGTTGCGTCTGCCCGTCGCCGCCATCGTCTGCGTGCTGTCGTCGCGGTGCTCTTCTGCACGGCGATGATCTACGCGAGCCTCAAGCCGATCCGCCAGTGGCATACGCGCTGGACGCCGGCGTGCTACCTGCTGCTCGGGCACTGGTCCGGCGCGCTGCTGCTGCTCGCTCTCGTCATCGCGTACGGCGCGGCCGCCGCGCCGTACGCGTGGCTGGCGGCGGTGATCGGCGTCGCGGCGCTCGTCGCCAAGCTCGGATACTGGCGTGCGATGGCGGCGGACGCCGGCGTGCTGACGCTCGAGCGTGCTATCGGCGTTCCGCGAAGGGGTTCGGCCGCCTAGGCATGAGCGTCGCGCAGGCGCGACTGTTCGACCTCGGTCACAGTCACAGGACGTTTCTCACCCACGAATTCGGATTCACGCTCGCGCGCAGGCACGCACGCGCACTGCGCGCGCTGTCGCTGGCGCTCGTGTTCGCGTCCCCCCGCTGGCGTGGATCGCAGGCGCGCGCAGCGCCGGCGCCGCGGCGCGCTGCTTGCGCTTCTTGTGCATCGTGGGGCTATCTTGCCGAGCGCTGGCTTTTTTTTGCCGAGGCGCGGCACACCGTTCGGCTCTATCACGGCGATGCCCGAACCTAGCGCGACATCCGACACCGGCGCGGACGGCGCGCTCGACGTTCGTGTCTGGCGCGGCGGCAGGCGGCGGTGACAGTGGACGCTACCAGCGCTTCAGCGTGCCGAGGCTCGCCTCGCAGACGGTGCTCGATGTCGTCACCTGGATCCAGAGGCACGCCGACGCCTCGCTCGCCTATCGCTTCGCCTGCCGCGTCGGGATGTGCGGGTCGTGCGCGATGAGCGTCAACGGCGTGGCGCGCTGGACCTGCCGCACGCACGTCGAGAAGGTGACCGATGGCCGACGGCTCGACATCGCGCCGCTGGCCAACCTTCCGATCGTGCGCGACCTGGTGACCGACATGAGCGGGTTCTTCGACAAATGGGCGCGGGCCAAGGGACAGTTCCAGCCGACGGCCACGCGCCACGACGATTTCGCGACGGTGCGACCCGCGTCGCAGGCGCGAGCGCAGGTGGACGCGGCGATCGAGTGCATCGGCTGCGGCGTGTGCTACGCCTCATGCGAGGTCGTGGCATGGAATCCCGACTACCTCGGACCCGCGGCGCTCAATCGCGCCTGGACGCTCGTGCGCGACGAGCGCGACGGCGCGCGCGCTCGCGCGGCTGGCGGCGGTGTCCGGCGACGCCGGGTGCCACGCCTGCCACACGCACGCGAGCTGCACCGAACGCTGTCCCAAGCATCTGTCGCCGACGGCGTCGATCGCGGGTCTCAAGCGCGCCACGGCGCTGGCGATCATCAAGGGCGAGCTGTGAGCGCGATGGGCCGTCCCGAGCGCCGGGTTGGCAAATGAGCCGCAGCGCGCAGCGCGGAGGTATTTGCGAGACCCGGACTGACCGCCCCGACCGCGCCGGCGTCCAATGCGCTGGAACGCGTAGCACGAACGCGCTCTATGAGCGCTCGCGGCGAAGCGCGGGCGTGGGTCGCGCAGCGGGCCTCGGCCGCGATCCTGGCGGCGTGCGTGCTGGTGCATCTGGTCACCATGATCGTCGCGGTTCGTCAGCGGCCTGAGCGCCGAGGCGATCCTGGGCCGCACGCGCGGCAACATGGCGTGGGCTGCGTTTTACTCGATCTTCGTGCTCGCGGTCGGCATCCACGCGCCGCTGGGTCTTCGCGTCGTCGCCGCCGAGTGGCTGCGCTGGCGCGGGCGCAGCGCCGACGTCGCGTGCGTCGCGGTCGGCCTCGCGCTGATCGCGCTCGGCGCGCGTGCGGTCGCGGCGGTGGCGCTATGATGCGATCTGGATGGGCCAACCGCGGCCACCCCGCGTTCTGGGCCTTTGTCGTGCATCGGATCTCAGGAGTATTGCTCGCCGTGTTCCTGCCGCTGCATTTCCTGGCGTTGTCGCAGGCGCTCGCCGGCGCAGGCGCGCTCGACGCGTTCCTGGCGTGGACGCGACAATCCGTGGGTCACGGCCTCGGAGGTCGCGGTGGTGTTCCTCCTGGCGGCGCACTTCACCGGCGGACTGCGCCTGCTCGCGATCGAGTTCGTCGGCTGGAAGGGCGAGATGCAGAATGCCCTGCTCGCGCTGGCCGGCGGCGGCGCGGTGTTCTTCGCGCTGCTGTTCGCGCTCAACGTGGTGTGAGGGCGGGCGTGCGCGTCGATCCAGCCACCGTCGAGACCGTCGCGCGCGATCTCTACATCCGCGCGCTCAAGATCCTGCCCGACGACGTCAAGCGCGGCTTCGACACGCTGGCACAGCGCGAGACCGAGTCCAAGGCACGCGGCGTGCTGGGCACGATGATCCGAAACATCGCCGTCGCCGAGGCCACCGACAACCTGCTTTGCCAGGATACCGGCATCCCGATCTACAACGTCACGCTCGGCCGCGGGGTCGAGATCGACGGTCCGGCGATGAAGGCCGCGATCCGGCGCGGCTGCGAGCGCGCCACCCGCGAGCACCCGCTGCGCTCATCGATCGTGCACCCGCTGACGCGGCGCAACGAGCACACCTCGTGCGGCATCGGCGTGCCGGTGATCCACATCGACTACAGCGCCGAGATCGACGGGATGAAAATCGAGATGATCCCCAAGGGCAGCGGATCCGAGAACAATTCGTGGCTCAAGATGGCGGTGCCCGCCGAGGGCGTCGACGCGATCCGCACCTTCGTCGTCGACTGCGTGCTCGACGCCGGCGGCAAGACGTGTCCGCCGACCATCATCGGCGTCGGCATCGGCGGCACCGCGGATCTGTGCGTTCATCTCGCCAAGATCGCGGCGACGCGCCCGCTCGGGTCGCATTGCGATGATCCCGACGGCGCGAAGCTCGAGACCGAATTGTCGGCGGCGGTGAACCTGCTCGGCGTCGGGCCGCAGGGACTCGGCGGCGATTCGACGGCGTTCGCCGTGCACGTCGAGATCGCCGCCACGCACATCACGATGAACCCGGTGGCGGTCAACATGCAGTGTCATTCGGCGCGGCGCGCGTCGGCGAGCATCGACGCCGGCGGCGTGCGCTACGGATTCTGAGGCGCGCATGTTCCTCGGCCATATCGGACTGGCGCTGGCAGCGAAAAGGGTGGCGCGCCGGCCGTCGCTGGGTACGTTGTGCCTCGCGGCGCAGCTTCCGGACGTGTTGTGGCCGCTGTTCCTGCTGCTCGGCTGGGAGGAAGTGCGCATCGTTCCCGGCATCACGCCGGTGACGCCGCTGCTGTTCATGTCGTACCCGTACACGCACAGCCTCCTCGCCTGCGTGGTTCTGGGCGCGGTGGTCGGCGGGATCTACTACGCGAAGAAGCACTACCTGCGCGGCGCGCTGTGGCTCGGCGCGCTGGTCGTGTCGCACTGGGTGCTCGACTGGATCTCGCATCGTGCCGACCTGCCGTTGTGGCCGGGCAGCCCGCGCCACGGCCTTGGGCTGTGGAACTCGCTGGCGCTGACGCTGTTCGTCGAGTTCGCGATATTCGCCGCCGGCGTCTGGATCTACGCGCAGTACACGCGGCCGCGCGATCGAATGGGCAAGTGGCTGCTGGCGTCGTTCGTCGGCGTGCTTGTCGTCGTTTACCTGGCCTCCGTATTCGGGCCGCCGCCGCCGAGCGTCAAGGTCCTGGCATGGAGCGGCCTGCTCGGCTGGCTCTTCCTGGCATGGGCGTACTGGATCGACCGGCACCGCAAGCGCGTCGACCTGGATCGAAAGCGCGGCCAACGGCGCGGCAAGCCAAGCAGGCAGCACGGCACGCACGGCTTGCCGCAATCCCCATCGCGCGCCGCGACGCGCGCCTCACCGCCCAGCGTGAAGCATGGCGCACCACGACCTGACCCCGCCCATCGATGAGGCGCAGGTACGGGCGCTGCGCGTCGACGACACCGTCACGCTGCAGGGCACGCTGTTCGGCATCCGCGACGCCACTCAGATCGCGATGTTCGACCGCGGCGTGGCGACGCGATTCGACATGCGCGGGCATGCCGTGATCCATACGGCACCCAACGTCAGGAAGGTCGCGCCGTCGTCCGAGCATCCGACCGGCTACGCGCCGGTGTGCATCGGCACCACGACTTCGGCGCGCATGGAGCGATTCTCGCGGCCGCTGATCGCGCAATGCGGCGTGCGCCTGATCATCGGCAAGGGCGGGCTGGGCAAGGAGTCGCTGGCCGCGTTCGCCGAGCTGGGCGGCGCGTACCTGGCGATCATCGGCGGCACGGCGGCGCTGGAGACGACCTGGATCGAGGCGATCGAGGACGTCGACCTGGATGATCTCAATCCGGAAAGCCTGTGGCGATTCCGCATCCGCGATTTCGGTCCGCTGACGGTGGCGATGGACAGCCACGGATCGAGCCTCTACGCCGCAGTCGACAGCGCGGCGCGTGGACGTCGCGCCGCTGCGCTCGCGCGCTCGGCGTGAAGCGCTGATGCCGCCAGCGGCATTGCCGTGCCGCATCGAAGCGGATGCGAGGCGGTCTTGAACGTACGCAGGATCCAGACCGACATACTCATCCTCGGCGCCGGCGGCGCGGGACTGTTCGCGGCGCTGCACGCGCACGCCGCCAATCCGGCATTGTCGATCACCATCGCGGTCAAGGGACTGCTCGGCAAGTGCGGCTGCACGCGCATGGTCCAGGGCGGCTACAACGTCGCGCTCGCGCCCGGCGATTCGATCGAGCGCCATTTCATGGACACCATCGCGGGCGGCGCGTGGCTGCCCGACCAGGAGCTCGCGTGGACGCTGGTCAGCGGCGCGGTCGAGCGCGTGCGCGAGCTGGAGAACGAGCTCGGCTGCTTTTTCGACCGCAATCCCGACGGCACGATCCACCAGAAAGCCTTTGCCGGCCAGACCTTCGACCGCACCGTGCACAAGGGCGACCTCACCGGCATCGAGATCATCAACCGGCTTGCCGAGCAGGTGTGGGCGCGCGACATCGCGCGGCTGGAGGAGCATCGTGCGCTCGCGTTCATTCCATCCGCCGACGGCGTCGCGCTCGCCGGCGTGCTGCTGCTCGACGTGCGCAGCGGGGAGTACGTCTATGTCGCGGCGAAGGCGGTGCTGCTGGCCACCGGCGGCGGCCCCACCATGTATCGCTATCACACGCCGTCCGGCGACAAGAGCTGCGACGGGCTGGCCATGGCGCTCGCCGCGGGCCTGCCGCTGCGCGACATGGAAATGGTGCAGTTTCATCCGACGGGCCTGCTCGCGGGCGAGCACACGCGCATGACCGGCACCGTGCTCGAGGAGGGCTTGCGCGGCGCCGGCGGATATCTGCTCGACGGAAGTGGCGAGCGCTTCATGCAGCGCGTCGATCCCCGCGCCGAGCGCGCGACCCGCGACATCGTCTCGCGCGCCATCTTCGCCGAGATGCGCGCCGGCCGCACGTCGCCGCACGGTGGCGTGTGGCTGTCGATGGCGCACCTCGGCGCCGACAACGTGAGGCGGCAGTTCAAGGGCATGGTCGAGCGCTGCGCCGACTGCGGATTCGATCTGGGCGACCGTGTCGAGGTGGTGCCCACCGCGCACTACATGATGGGCGGCGTCGAGTTCGCCGCCGATTGCTCGACTTCGCTGCCCGGACTGTTCGTTGCCGGCGAGGACTCGGGAGGCGTGCACGGCGCCAATCGCCTGGGCGGCAACGGCGTCGCGAATTCGACCGTGTTCGGCGGCATCGCGGGCGAGACGATGGCGGCGTGGATCGCGCGCGAGGGAACGATTGCGCGATCCGGACGACGCGGCGATCGCCGCCGCGCTGGCGCGCGCCGAAGCGCCCTTCGCGAAGGCGCCGCCGGTCGATGTCGAGTCCATCCGTGAGCGGCTGTACGCGACGATGTGGGAAGACGCCGGCATCGTCCGCGATGCCGCCAGCCTGGCGCGCACCGAGCGCGTGCTCGACGGACTTGCGCGACAGCTCGACGACGGCGCGCTGCCCGACGGCGCGCGCGATCGGGCTTTCAATCTGACCTGGCACGACTGGCTCAACCTGCGCAACCTGGTCGAGGTGAGCCAAGCCATCGTGCGCGCCGCGCAGGCGCGCGAGGATTCCTGCGGAGCGCACTTTCGCGCCGATTTCCCGCGCGCGGCGGCGCCGGCGGAGGCGGCGTTCACCCGGGTAATCCGGCAGCAGGTGTCGGCGCCGGGCGGGCGAGCCTGTGCTCGCCTGCGAGCGCATTCCGGTGCGCTTCACCCGGGTACGCCCCGGCGAGTCGCTGATCGGCGCCGCTGCCTGAAGGTCGGCTGTCATCTGGCCGTCATGCGCGGCTGTAACAATGCCGCGCATGCCTACCATCCAGAGGGCCATCCCGATGACTTTCAAGCGATACGCCGCATTCGCGCTGGCGGCCTGCGCGCTCGCGCTCGCTGTCCCGGCGAGCGCCGTCGACATCACCGGCGCCGGCGCGACGTTTCCGTACCCGATCTACGCCAAGTGGGCCGAGGCGTACAAAGCCAAGACCGGCGTCGGCATGAACTACCAGTCCATCGGCTCGGGCGGCGGCATCAAGCAGATCCAGGCCAAGACCGTGGATTTCGGCGCCACCGATTCGCCGCTCAAGCCCGACGAGCTCGACAAGTCCGGGCTGGCGCAGTTTCCCGCCGTGATCGGCGGCGTCGTGCCGGTGGTCAACCTCGACGGCATCAAGCCGGGCGAGCTCAAGCTCACCGGCGCGGTGCTGGCCGACATCTATCTGGGCAAGATCAAGAAGTGGAACGACAAGCCCATCGCCGATCTCAACCCGACGCTCAAGATGCCCGACGAGAACATCACCGTCGTCCGGCGCTCGGATGGCTCCGGGCACATCGTTCCTGTTCACCGACTACCTGTCGAAGGTCAGCCCGGAGTGGAAGGACAAGGTGGGCGCGAGCACCGCGGTGGCGTGGCCCGAGGGCGTCGGCGGCAAGGGCAACGAAGGCGTCGCTTCGTACGTCCAGCGCATCAAGGGCGCGATCGGCTACGTCGAATATGCGTACGCCAAGAAGAACAAGATGAGCTATGCGCAACTCAAGAACAAGGACGGCGTGTTCGTCATGCCCGACGACGCCCAGTTCCAGGCCGCTGCGGCGCATGCGCAGTGGAAGGCGAGCGATGGTTTCTACCAGGTGCTGACCGACCAGTCCGGCAAGGACTCATGGCCGATCACCGGCGCGAGCTTCATCCTGCTCTACAAGGTGCAGGACAAGCCGGCGAACGGGCAGGAGGTCCTGAAATTCTTCGACTGGGCGCTCAAGAACGGGCAGAAAATGGCCGAGGATCTGGACTACGTTCCTTTGCCGGACAACGTGGTGAAGATGATCGCCGAGTCGTGGAAGTCGCAGATCAAGGACGGCGCCGGCAAGGCGCTGTGGAATTGATCGGACGACGCTTCGTATCTTTTTCACTCGCGCGCCGCTGCCGAAACCGCTTCGGCGGCGGGGCCGCGTCGCCTTTGACGGGTATATCATGACGGCCACTGCAACCGTCCCCATGCTCTCATCCGCCAACAGCGTGCTGATGGATCGGCACGAGCCGACGCCGCCTCCGCGCCGGATCACGTCGGGGCGCTGGCAGGACGCGCTGTTCGAGCGCACGACGATGTTCTTCGCGCTGCTGGTGCTGCTGCTCCTGGCAGCGATCATCGGCTCGCTCGTCTACGGCGCGCTTCCGGCGCTGGACAAGTTCGGTTTCTCGTTCTTTTTCACCAACGTCTGGAACCCGGTCACCAAGCAGTTCGGCGCGCTCGCGCCGATCTACGGCACGCTGGTGACGTCGGGGATCGCGCTGCTCATCGGCATACCGGTGAGCTTCGGCATCGCGCTCTTCCTCACCGAGATGTGCCCGCCGATGCTCAAGCGTCCGCTTGGCACGGCGGTCGAGCTGCTCGCGGCGATCCCCAGCATCATCTACGGCATGTGGGGGCTGTTCGTTTTCGCGCCCGTGTTCGCCGACACCGTCCAGCCGTTCCTGGCGCGCACGCTAGGCAACGTCTGGCTGATCTCGCCGCTGTTCCAGGGCGCGCCGAACGGCATCGGCATGCTGTCGGCCGGCGTGATCCTGTCGATCATGATCATTCCCTTCATCGCCTCGGTGATGCGCGACGTCTTCGAGATCGTGCCGCCGGTGCTCAAGGAGTCGGCGTACGGGCTCGGCTGCACGACGTGGGAGGTCGTGTGGAACATCGTGCTGCCCTACACCAAGGTCGGCGTCATCGGCGGCATCATGCTCGGCCTCGGGCGCGCGCTCGGCGAGACCATGGCGGTGACTTTCGTCATCGGCAACGCCTACCGCATTTCACCGTCGCTGTTCGAGGCGGGCAACTCGATCGCCTCGGCGCTGGCCAACGAGTTCAACGAAGCGTCCGAGCCGGTGCATCTTGCGTCGCTGATCGCGCTCGGACTGGTGCTGTTCCTCCTCACTTTCATCGTGCTCGCCTGCTCCCGCCTGCTGCTCGCGCAACTGGCGAAGGGCGAGGGCAGGCAGACCTAAGATGAAACATCCCCCCACGCTCGCTCCGCTCGCTGCCCCCCAGGGCGCGGGTCAGTCCGTCGGGGCGGCCCTTCCCGACTGACATGGCCGACCTGAGCGCACTGTATCGCCGGCGGCTGCTGGTCAACCGCTTCAACCTGGCGATGTCGCTGGCCACCATGGCATTCGGCATGGCCTTCCTGCTGTGGATTCTCTATACGCTGTTCGCGCGTGGATTCTCCGCGCTCACGCCGATGCTCTTCACGCAGATGACACCGCCGCCGGGCAGCGACGGCGGCCTGCTGAACGCGATTTTCGGCAGCTTCATGATGGTGCTCTTCGCCACGCTGATCAGCACACCGATCGGGATCATGGCCGGGATCTATCTGGCCGAGTACGGAAAGAACGGATGGATCGCCAACCTGACGCGATTCATCAACGACATCCTGCTGTCGGCGCCGTCGATCGTCATCGGTCTTTTCGTCTACACGATCTACGTCGCCGAGGCACAGCACTATTCGGGCTGGGCGGGCTCGTGCGCGCTGGCGCTGCTGGCGATTCCCGTGGTGGTGCGCACCACCGAGAACATGCTGAGGCTGGTTCCCAACAGCCTGCGCGAGGCGGCGATCGCGCTGGGTGCGCCGATGTGGAAGGTGATCCTGATGGTGACGCTCAAGGCGGTGCGCGCCGGCGTCATCACCGGCATCCTGCTGGCCGTCGCGCGCATTTCCGGCGAGACCGCGCCGCTCCTGTTCACCGCCCTCAACAACCAGTTCTGGAGCACCGACATGAACGCGCCGATGGCGAATCTGCCGGTGGTCATCTTCCAGTTCGCGATGAGCCCCTTCGAGGAATGGCAGCACCTGGCGTGGGCCGGCGCGTTGCTCATCACGCTCGGCGTGCTGACGCTCAACATCCTGGCACGGACAATGTTCCGCCAGGCCGCGAACAAATGAGGACCGGAATCTCGTCATGAACTTCGAAGCCGTCGCAGTCAGGCACCGAGCCGAGGCCCCGGTCGCCGCGGGCAAGCCACCGAAGATGTCGATACGCAGTCTCGATTTCTTCTACGGTAAGTTCCAGGCGCTCAAAGGCATCAATCTCGATGTCGCCGAGCGGCGGGTGACCGCGTTCATCGGGCCGTCGGGGTGCGGCAAGTCGACGCTGCTGCGCACGCTCAACCGCATGTACTCGCTCTATCCCGGGCAGCGCGCGACCGGCGAGATCCTGTTCAACGGGCGCAACCTGCTGGAGAGCGGCGTCGACCTCAACATGCTGCGCGCGCGGGTGGGAATGGTCTTCCAGAAGCCGACGCCGTTTCCGATGTCGATCTACGACAACATCGCTTTCGGCGTCCGCCTGTACGAGAGCCTGTCACCCCGGGAGATGGACGAGCGGGTGGAATGGGCGCTCATCAAGGCCGCTATGTGGAACGAGTCGAGGGACAAGCTCAAGCAGAGCGGCATGGCGCTTTCCGGCGGCCAGCAGCAGCGGCTGTGTATCGCGCGGGCGATCGCGGTCAAGCCGGAGGTGCTGCTCCTCGACGAGCCGACCTCGGCGCTCGATCCCATCTCGACGGCGAAGATCGAGGAGCTGATCTCGGACCTGAAGAACGACTACACGATCGCGATCGTCACGCACAATATGCAGCAGGCGGCGCGCGTCTCGGAATACACTGCGTACATGTACCTGGGCGAGCTGATCGAGTTCGGCGCCACCGACGAGATATTCCTCAAGCCGAGGCGCAAGGAGACCGAGGACTACATCACCGGCCGTTTCGGCTGATGAGCGCGGCCAGTCTAATGAGGAGCCCCCATGGGTGAGCACACCTACAAGCAGTTCGACGCCGAGATGGAGGAAATACGCTCCGGCGTGATGGCGATGGGCGGACTGGTGGAAACGCAGTTCGCGCGCGCCATCCAGGCGCTCAAGCACGCCGACGTCGACCTGATCGACAGCGTGGCAGCCGACGAGCTGTCGATCAACCGCATGCAGGTCCAGATCGACCAGCAATGCAGCCAGATCATCGCCAAGCGGCAGCCCGCGGCGATCGACCTGCGCATGGTTCTCATCGTCGTGAAGATCGTCAACGAGCTCGAGCGCACCGGCGACGAGATCAAGAAGATCGCCTACAAGGCACAGCAGATCCAGCGTCCGGAGCGCCTGTCCAGCGTGCGCTCGCTGGAGATCGCGCGCGTCGCCGAGCTCGCCGAGGACAATCTGCAGCTCGCGCTCGACGCGTTCGCGCGCCTCGATGTGGCCGCAGCGGCGCAGGTCGTCAGCAACGACGAGGCGATCGACTACGCGTTCGGGTCGATACTGCGCCAGCTCATCAGCTACATGATGGAAGACCCGCGCACGATCACTCCTGCGCTGGAGATCGTGTTCATCGCCAAGTCGATCGAGCGCATCGGCGACCACGCCAAGAACATCGCCGAGAACGTCGTTCACGTGGTCAAGGGCAAGGACGTGCGCCACGCCACCGCCGAGCAGATCCGTGCCGAGGTCGCCGAATGATCGGGCCGCGGCTGCGCGATACGGATCCCACGATGAGCACGTCGATCCTAGTAGTCGAGGACGAGCCCGCGATCCAGGAGCTGCTTCGCGTCAATCTCGAGGACGCCGGCTTCGCCGTGCGCACCGTTGCCGATGCCGAGACGGCGCACACGCAAATCCGCGCCGCGCTGCCCGACCTGCTGCTGCTCGACTGGATGCTCCCCGGCCAGTCGGGACTCGCGTTCGCGCGGACGCTGCGCGCCGACGCGCGCACGCGCGAGCTGCCGATCATCATGGTCACCGCGCGCAGCGACGAGGCGGATCGCGTCGCCGGGCTCGAGGCGTGGGTCGACGACTACGTCACCAAGCCGTTCAGCCCCCGCGAGCTCAAGGCGCGCATCAAGTCGGTGCTGCGCCGGCGTGCGCCGGAAGCCGCGCAGGAGTCGCTGCGCATCGGCACGCTCGAGCTCGATCCGCTGGCGCATCGCGTGTTCGCCGACGGCGTCGCGGTGAGCCTCGGGCCGACGGAATTCCGCCTGCTCAAGTTCCTGATGGCGCGTCCCGAGCGGGTGCATAGCCGCTCCCAGCTGCTCGACCAGGTGTGGGGCGACCACGTGTACATCGAGGAGCGCACCGTCGACGTCCACATTCGCCGCCTGCGCCTCGCGCTCGAGCCGACACGTCACGACGCGATGATCGAGACCGTGCGCGGCAGCGGCTACCGACTTTCCGCGCTCAAGTAGCGCGGCGCCGCGGCGCACTCGGGCGCTGAGATCATGTCCGCGTTCTGGCTTCGCACTCTCGCTGGCCCCGGCATTGGTGCTCATTCTCGGCGCCTTTGCCGGCGCGATCGCCGGCGCCCCGGCGGCGCTCGTCGTCGTGGTGAGCGGCCTGCTTGCGATCATCGCCTGGCACGTCTATCAGCTGCACACCCTGCTGCGCTGGGCGTCGGGCCCGATCGACGGTCAGGTGCCCGAGGGACGCGGCGCCTGGGCTCTGATGTACGCGGCGCTCTACCAGCGGGTTCGTCTGCGCAGCGCCCGGCAGCGTGACCTGCGGCTCGCGCTCGATCGCTTCGTCAGCGGCGCGGAGGCGCTACCCGAGGGCGTCGTCGTGCTCGATTCGAACGATCGCATCCAGTGGGCGAATCCGCGCGCCGAGACGCACCTCGGAATCGAGCTGCGGCGCGACCTCGGTGCTCCGCTGGCCAATCTCGTGCGTCAGCCGGCATTCGTGCAGTATTTGTCGAGTGGAGAATTTCACGAACCGGTCGTGTTCGCCTCCACGCGTGAAGGCGCCTCGACGCTATCGGTACAGATCGTACCCTTTGGCGTCGAGGAAAAGCTGCTCATGAGCCGCGATGTCACGCGCCTCGAGGCGGTAGCGAGGGTGCGCCGGGATTTCATCGCCAACGTCTCGCACGAGCTCAAGACGCCGCTCACGGTGCTCACCGGATTTCTCGAGACCTTCGCCGACGTGACGCTGGATACCAAGAAGCGGGCGCGCTACCTTGCGCTGATGCAGGAGCAGGCGAGGAACATGCAGCGGCTGGTCGATGACCTGCTCGCGCTTTCATCGCTCGAAAGCGAGCAGAACATCGCGGCGGAAACGGAATTCGCGGTGGTTCCACTTCTGCTCGAGCTCTCGTCGGACGCCAAGGCGCTCGCGGCGGGGCGCCAGGAGATCACGCTGACCATCGGTGACGCCGCGACCGTTATCGGCAGCCGAGACGAACTCGCCAGCGCATTCGGCAATCTCGTCAGTAATGCGGTTCGCTATACGCCCGACGGCGGGCATATCGCACTGGAATGGCGGGTGAGCGAGCGCGGTGGCGAGTTCAGCGTCGCCGACACCGGTATAGGCATCGCCGCCGAGCATTTGCCGCGATTGACGGAGCGTTTCTATCGCGTCGACCGCAGCCGCTCGCGCAGCACCGGCGGTACAGGCCTCGGCCTGGCGATCGTGAAGCACGTGCTCATCCGGCACCAGGCGGATCTCGACATCGAGAGCGAGCCTGGGCGCGGCAGCAAATTCACGGCCATCCTTCCCGCCCGGCGCGTGCGACCTTTGCAGGAGCTGACGGCAGCGATCGACGCACCGGCGACATTGCCCCCCGACGCCTGAGCACGCTCTATTAGCAGTCCGCGCACGGATTTGTCACGGCGCTGTAACACCGTTGTTCGAAGATCGCTGAGACGGGGTGGGAGAGTTCGATGTCTGTGCGCTGTGACGGCGATTCGAGGGTCATGCAGCAGCTCGGCGAAAAGCAGGATTTCGAGTCCGAGCTGTCGCGTCTAGGCTTCGCGCACGAGGACTTCATGCTCCATGTTCGGCGCGAGCGCTCCTCTATCGCGTCAACCTGGGCAGCAGCCTATTCGGTGTGCGTCACCCACACGCCCACCAGACGCCAGCGAATCTACCAGGGCGGCGCGGGCCGACACTGGTTGCAAGAGTTCGTCGCCGACCTCAAGTGTGGTCTCCGCGGAGAGCCCCGATTCGGTGTTGCCGCGCAGACTTTGGCGAACAGCGCCTCAGTGCGTTTTGGGGCGCCCGCGAAGTCTTACTGAGGCGAGTCCGCGTCGGCTCAGGTTTCGGCGGCGAGCGGCGGCTGGGGATGCGCACATCGGCCGAAGGCCTGGTTAGTTCGTCGATTGACCACTGGACAGGGCTCCTTTCGCTCGTAGCTCACCTCGAAATCACGGGGTAGGCGCCGGAGCCCACGCGGAACAACGAAGAGCGACCGCCGAACTCGACCAGCGTCGCGGGCGATCGCCTTTTCGATTCGCTCCGTCGGCGTGAAACGTGGCCGTAGGTGAGTCTCCACCTGCACGTCGTGGCCGTCCTTACTTCGTCGCCGAACTCATTCGCCGAAGGTTTGAACGTTCGCTTCATTTCCGCACCGAGGCGTTATGTCAATCGAAACAAGGGAAAAACCTCGATTTGGGCGCCGCCGCGGCCGGAACCCGACGCTTATTCGACGTCAGGGCGCCCCGATCGATCTGTCGGGTGGCTTGGCCGACCACCGTCGTCGTGGCGGGTTGAGCCGCGCAGGGGCCCGTGAGTCCACCGAAAAACGCTTCGTTTGACACTCGGGAACGGAAATTGCTAAAATGTGCGGTTTCCGTCGGAGGGGTACCCAAGTGGCCAACGGGAGCAGACTGTAAATCTGCCGGCTCTGCCTTCGAAGGTTCGAATCCTTCCCCCTCCACCACTCGGGATGCAGGCAACGACGCAGTCGGCGGTCAACAGCAGCGAATGGATGGGGCAGGCTGGCGTCGGGAGTTGAAGACCAAGGATACGACCCCTCTGATGCCTGCGCGGGTGTAGCTCAATGGTAGAGCAGAAGCCTTCCAAGCTTATGACGAGGGTTCGATTCCCTTCACCCGCTCCAATGGCGAAATGCGGGGCGAAAAGCGCGGGCGTGCGTCAGAGGAGTGTGTTGAAGGGCCGGCACAAAGGGCAGAAATCGCCCCCGTAGCTCAGTGGTAGAGCACTCCCTTGGTAAGGGAGAGGTCGCGCGTTCAATCCGCGCCGTGGGCACCAGGAAGACCGGACAAAAGTGAAAACCTACTTTTGTCCGGATTAGTTTGGTTCGAATCACCGGCTCAGTTGGCAAATGAGCCGGATGATTCGAACAGACAAGTTCAACGAAAGAGCTGGAGAGCAAATGGCCAAGGGCAAGTTCGAACGCAAGAAACCGCACCTGAACGTCGGGACGATCGGGCACGTCGATCATGGCAAGACCACGCTGACCGCGGCGCTCACCTCGGTGCTGTCGAAGAAGTTCGGCGGCGAGGCCAAGGCCTACGATCAGATCGACAACGCGCCCGAGGAAAAGGCGCGCGGGATCACGATCAACACCGCGCACGTCGAGTACGAAACGTCGAAGCGCCATTACGCGCACGTCGACTGCCCCGGCCACGCGGACTACATCAAGAACATGATCACCGGTGCCGCGCAGATGGACGGCGCGGTGCTCGTCGTATCGGCGGCCGACGGCCCGATGCCGCAGACCCGCGAGCACATCCTGCTGGCGCGTCAGGTGGGCGTGCCCTACATCATCGTCTACCTGAACAAGGCCGACATGGTCGACGACAAGGAGCTGCTCGAGCTCGTCGAGCTCGAGGTGCGCGAGCTCCTGTCCAAATACGAATTTCCGGGGGACAAGACTCCCATCGTGATCGGTTCCGCCAAGATGGCGCTCGAAGGCGACGCCAGCGACATGGGCGAAGGCTCGATCATGCGGCTCGCCGATGCGCTGGATGCATACATTCCGGAACCGAAGCGCGCCATCGACGGTCCGTTCCTGATGCCGGTCGAAGACGTGTTCTCGATCTCCGGCCGCGGCACGGTGGTGACGGGTCGCGTCGAGCGCGGCGTGGTCAAGGTCGGCGAGGAATTGGAGATCGTGGGCCTGAAGCCGACGCTGAAGACGGTGTGCACCGGCGTGGAGATGTTCCGCAAGCTGCTCGACCAGGGGCAGGCGGGCGACAACGTCGGCGTGCTTCTGCGCGGCACCAAGCGCGAGGAAGTCGAGCGCGGTCAGGTGCTGGCCAAGCCGGGCAGCATTCCGCCGCACACCAAGTTCACCTGCGAGGTGTACGTATTGAGCAAGGAAGAAGGCGGCCGGCACACGCCGTTCTTCAACGGCTATCGTCCGCAGTTCTATTTCCGGACGACGGACGTGACGGGCAGCGTCGAGTTGCCGGCGGGCACCGAGATGGTGATGCCTGGCGACAACATCCAGATGACGGTGACGCTGATCCAGCCGATCGCGATGGAAGAGGGGCTGCGCTTCGCGATTCGCGAAGGCGGCCGCACCGTCGGCGCCGGCGTCGTCACCAAAGTCATCGAATAGGTTTTGCGTTGCCGTTCTGCGAAAATCGACCGGCCTCAGTTGGCAATGACGGCGATTTTTCGGAAGCACGAACCGGGCAAAAGTAGGTTTTTACTTTTGCCCGACGAACTAGGCCAGTAGCTCAATTGGCAGAGCGGCGGTCTCCAAAACCGCAGGTTGGGGGTTCGATTCCCTCCTGGCCTGCCACTTTCGGCACCAGGCGGTCGACGTCGGTGAGTCGACGAAGTGAGTGGCATCCGATGCAGCGCGACAGAAAGGCGAATGACCGAGGATAAACGGCGAGCAGGGAACCGAAGCGCAGGCGGCGAGAGTCCGCTTGCCCGTCCGGGCTCCACGATTGCCTGATCACCTCAGTTTCCCGATATGGACAAGATCAAGATGTTTCTGGCGGCAGCCCTGGTGATCGCCGGACTGTGGGGCTACTACTACTTCAGCGACGCCGCGCAGGTGCTGCGCGTGCTGATGGTGGTCGGCGGACTGCTCGCCGCCGCAGGCGTGGCGTGGTTCACCGCGCCGGGCAAGGAACTGTTCGCCTTCGGCCAGGAATCCTGGCGCGAAGCGGGCAAGGTGTCGTGGCCCACGCGCAAGGAGACCTTGCAAACGACCATGGTCGTGTTCGCCTTCGCGGTGATCATGGCGCTTTTCCTGTTTGCCATCGACACCTCGCTGGCATGGATGATCAAGCTGCTCACCGGGAAAGCCGAATGATGACCGCCACCATCCGACAAGAAATGGTTCGTCGTCCACGCCTACTCGGGGTTCGAGAAGAGCGTGCAGCGCGCGCTGACCGAGCGCATCCGCCGCTCCGACATCGCCGACAAGTTCGGCCAGATCCTGGTGCCGGTCGAGGAAGTCGTCGAGATGAAGAACGGCGCGAAGGCGATCTCGGAGCGCAAGTTCTTCCCCGGCTACGTGCTGGTCGAGATGGAAATGACCGACGACACGTGGCACCTGGTCAAGAGCACGCCCAAGGTGACCGGTTTCGTGGGCGGCTCGGCGAACAAGCCGACGCCGATCACGCAGAAGGAAGTCGACGGGATCCTGCGGCAGGTGCAGGAAGGCGTCGAGAAGCCGCGCCCGAAGGTGCTGTTCGAGATGGGCGAGGCGGTGCGCGTCAAGGACGGTCCGTTCACCGATTTCCACGGCAACGTGGAGGACGTGAACTACGAAAAGAGCAAGTTGCGGGTGTCGGTCACGATTTTCGGGCGATCGACGCCGGTGGAGCTGGACTTCTCGCAGGTCGAGAAGGCGTAGTCGTCGCTTATTGCGTGTGATCAAACCGGGGAGGACGCGAATCGCGTCCGCTTGAACCCAACAGGAGCTGGAGCATGGCGAAGAAGATCATCGGATACATCAAGCTGCAGGTGCCGGCGGGGAAGGCGAACCCGTCGCCGCCGATCGGGCCGGCGCTCGGCCAGCGCGGCCTCAACATCATGGAATTCTGCAAGGCGTTCAACGCGCAGACGCAGAAAATGGAAGCCGGGACTGCCGATCCCCGTGGTGATCACGGCGTTCGCGGACAAGAGCTTCACGTTCATCATGAAGACGCCGCCGGCGACGGTGCTGATCATGAAGGCGGCGAAGGTGGAAAAGGGCAGCAGCAAGCCGCACACCGAGAAGGTGGGCAAGCTCACCCGTGCGCAGGCCGAGGAGATCGCCAAGACCAAGACACCCGATCTCACCGCCGCGGACCTCGATGCCGCCGTGCGCACGATCGCCGGCAGCGCGCGCAGCATGGGCATCACCGTCGAAGGGGTGAAATAATGGCCACGACACAAGACAAGACGCTGGCGAATCTCTCCAAGCGCATGAAGGTCGTGCGCGGCAAGGTCGATCACGCCAAGACCTACGCGATCGACGACGCGCTCAAGCTGGTGAAGGAAACCGCGACGGCGAAATTCGACGAATCGGTCGATGTCGCCGTCAACCTCGGCGTCGACGCCAAGAAGTCGGACCAGACGGTGCGCGGCTCGGTCGTGCTTCCCGCGGGCACCGGCAAGAAGGTGCGCGTCGCGGTGTTCGCGCAGGGCGACAAGGCCAAGGCCGCGCACCGACGCGGGCGCCGACATCGTCGGCTTCGACGACCTCGCCGCCAAGATCAAGGAAGGCTTCATGGACTTCGACGTCGCGATCGCGACGCCGGACGCGATGAAGGTCGTCGGCCAGCTCGGCCAGATCCTCGGCCCGCGCGGCCTGATGCCCAACCCGAAAGTCGGGACGGTGTCGGCGGACGTCGCCACCGCGGTGAAGAACGCGAAGGCGGGCCAGGTGCAGTACCGCACCGACAAGGCCGGCATCGTCCAGTGCACGATCGGGCGCGCATCGTTCTCGCCCGACCAGCTCAAGACCAACCTGATGGCGCTGATCGACGCGCTGAACAAATCGCGCCCGAAGGACACCAAGGGCATCTACCTGAGGAAGATCAGCGTGTCGAGCACGATGGGCGCCGGTGTGCGCGTCGACACGGCCGGCTTGACGCAGCAGGCGCCGGCTCATTAGCGCATAACGAAATACAACGAAATTTTGAGGGAGCGCGGCGCGGAACAGCGCGTCGCGGGCCGTCAAAGACCGTAGGAGCCCGCGAGGGCTTAATCGCCGGACAGTTGAGGCGTCCTACGCAGATGGTGCCCCGAAGCCAGGATCGTTTTCCTGTCGTAAGGTCACCGGGTGGCGCGAACCGGAACATCGGCGAGCGCATGTAACTGGAGAAAGACCTTGGGTCTCAACCTAGAGCAAAAGCAGGCGGTAGTCGCGGAAGTCGCGAAGCAGATCGCGGGCGCTCAGGCCATCGTGATGGCCGAGAACCGCGGTATGGCGGTCGCCGACATGACGCAGCTCCGCGCGAAGGCTCGGGCTTCCGGCGTGTATTTCCGGGTGGTGAAGAACACCCTGGTGCGCCGCGCGGTCGCCGAAACGCCGTTCGCCTCGCTGGCCGACAAGATGGTCGGTCCGCTGGCTTACGGCATCGGTGCCGATCCCGTCGCCGTGGCGAAAGTGCTGTCCGACTTCGCCAAGGGCAACGAGAAGTTCGTGATCACGGGCGGCGCAATGCCCGGCCAGATGATGTCCGCCAAGGAGATCTCTGCGCTGGCGTCGCTGCCCTCGCGCGATGAGTTGCTTTCCAAGCTGATGGGCACGCTGCAGGCCCCGATCGTCAAGTTCGTTCGCACGCTCAATGAAGTGCCGAGCAGATTCGTGCGGACGCTGGCGGCGGTGCGTGACGCGAAGCCCGCGGCCTGAGCCTTAAGCGGCCAACCGACTACCGACAATTCCACTAGCAACCTTACGAATCAGGAGCACGACATGGCAGTTCAACAAGCTGAAATCCTCGACAAGATCGCGTCGATGACCGTTCTGGAGCTCTCCGAGCTCATCAAGGCGATGGAAGACAAGTTCGGCGTCTCGGCCGCCGCCGCGGTCGCGGTAGCCGGTCCGGCCGCCGCCGGCGCCGCCGCGCCCGCCGCCGAAGAGCAGACCGAGTTCACGCGTGATGCTCACCAGCTTCGGCGAGAACAAGGTGAACGTCATCAAGGCGGTGCGCGAGATCACCGGCCTGGGCCTCAAGGAAGCCAAGGACCTGGTCGACGGCGCGCCGAAGCCGGTCAAGGAAGGCATCAACAAGGCCGACGCCGAAGCCGCCAAGAAGAAGCTCGAAGAAGCCGGCGCGAAGGTCGAGGTCAAGTAAGGATCGCAGCAAGGCACTTGAATTTGCGGACCCAGGCCTCATCTGCCCAGGTCCGCGTTTCACCCCCGGCAATTCGGGGGCGAAGCAGAGCAGATTCCAGCGAGTCTGCTCTTCTTCGTCTTCTGACCCGGCTGCAGAAGGCAGGTTTGGTCGGACGGTGCATGCAACAGGTGTTCCGTCGTCCGCCAGCGGTTGGTAGTGGCCAACCACCATCCTCAGGGAGCGCAAGGCTCCCGCCCAGTCGATGAATGACGGGTACGCGTACGGGTGCAGCTCATCTGCACGACGCGCGTGTCCGCGCAATCGCTAACGAGGTCTTCGTCCATGGCTCAGTATTCGTTTACCGAGAAGAAACGCATTCGGAAGAGTTTCGCCAAGCGCGCCAGCGTATTGCCGGTGCCGTTCCTGCTCGAAACGCAGCTCGCGTCGTATCGCGCGTTTCTGCAGGAATTCACCGCCGGTGAATCGCGCAAGAACGAAGGCCTGCAGGCCGCGTTCACCTCGATCTTCCCGATCTCCAGCCACTCGGGCAACGCCCGCCTGGAGTTCGTGAGCTTTTCGCTGCTGCCGCCGGCGTTCGACGTCACGGAATGCCAGCAGCGCGGCCTGACCTACTGCTCGGCGCTGCGCGCCAAGGTTCGGCTGATCCTGATGGACAAGGAAGCGCCGAAGGAGACCGTCAAGGAGGTCAAGGAGCAGGAAGTCTACATGGGCGAGATTCCGCTCATGACCCAGAACGGCTCGTTCGTGATCAACGGCACCGAGCGCGTCATCGTGTCGCAGCTGCACCGCTCGCCCGGCGTGTTCTTCGAGCACGACCGCGGCAAGACGCATTCGTCGGGCAAGCTGCTTTTCTCGGCGCGCGTGATTCCCTACCGCGGCTCGTGGCTCGACTTCGAGTTCGATCCCAAGGACTACCTGTATTTCCGCGTCGACCGCCGCCGCAAGATGCCGGTGACGACGCTGCTCAAGGCGATCGGGCTCTCCAACGAGGACATCCTCAAGCAGTTCTTCGCCTTCGACACCTTCCACCTCGGCAAGAAGGGCTCGCAGCTCGACCTCGTGCCCGAGCGCCTGCGCGGCGAAGTCGCGCGCTTCGACCTCGTTGGCAAGGACGGCAAGGTGCTCGTGCAGAAGGACAAGCGCATCACCGCGCGGCACATCCGCGAGCTCGCGGAAGGCGGCGTCAAGAAGATCACCGTGCCCAACGAGTACATCCTCGGCCGCACGCTGGCGCACAACATCGTCAACAAGGAGACCGGCGAGATCATCGCGTCGGCCAACGACGAGATCACCGAGGAGTCGCTGGCCGTCCTGCTCGACGCCGGCGTCGCGGCGATCCAGACGATCTACGTCAACGACCTCGACCAGGGCGCGTACATCGCGCAGACCCTGAAGATGGACGACACGCCGGACCAGACCGCGGCGCGCGTGGCCATCTATCGCATGATGCGCCCCGGCGAGCCGCCGACCGAAGACGCGGTCGAGGCGCTGTTCCACGGGCTGTTCTTCAACGAGGAGCGCTACGACCTGTCGCCGGTCGGCCGCATGAAGTTCAACCGCCGCGTCGGTCGCAGCGAGCTGACCGGGACGGGAACGCTCACCAACGACGACATCATCGCCGTCATCAAGATCCTGGTCGAGCTGCGCAACGGCCGCGGCGAGATCGACGACATCGACCATCTCGGCAACCGCCGCGTGCGCTCGGTGGGCGAGCTCGCCGAGAACCAGTTCCGCTCGGGCCTGGTGCGCGTCGAGCGCGCGGTCAAGGAGCGCCTGGGCCAGGCCGAGAGCGAGAACCTGCTGCCGCACGACCTGATCAACGCCAAGCCGATCTCGGCCGCGATCAAGGAATTCTTCGGCTCCTCGCAGCTGTCGCAGTTCATGGACCAGACCAACCCGCTGTCCGAGATCACGCACAAGCGCCGCGTCTCGGCGCTGGGTCCGGGCGGCCTGACGCGCGAGCGCGCCGGCTTCGAAGTGCGCGACGTGCATCCGACGCACTACGGGCGGGTGTGCCCGATCGAGACGCCGGAAGGCCCGAACATCGGCCTGATCAACTCGCTGGCGCTGTACGCGCGCACCAACGAGTACGGCTTCCTCGAGACGCCGTACCGCAAGGTGGTCAACGGCAAGGTCACCGACGAGATCCATTATCTGTCGGCGATCGAGGAAGGCGCGTTCGTGATCGCGCAGGCCAACGCGTCGCTCGACAAGGCCGGCAAGCTCAAGGACGAGCTCGTGTCGTGCCGCTGCAAGAACGAATTCATGCTGTCGACCGCCGACAAGGTCCAGTTCATGGACGTGGCGCCGGCGCAGATCGTGTCGGTGGCGGCGTCGCTGATTCCGTTCCTCGAGCACGACGACGCCAACCGCGCGCTGATGGGCTCCAACATGCAGCGCCAGGCGGTGCCGTGCCTTCGCGCCGAGAAGCCGCTGGTCGGCACCGGCGTCGAGCGCACCGCAGCGGTCGACTCGGGCACCGCGGTGCTGGCGCGTCGCGGCGGCAAGGTCGACTACGTCGATGCGAACCGCATCGTGGTTCGCGCCAACGACACCGAGACCGACCGCGGGCGACGTCGGCGTGGACATCTACAACCTCACCAAGTACACGCGCAGCAACCAGAACACCAACATCAACCAGCGGCCGCTGGTGCAGATCGGTGACAACATCGCCAAGACCGACGTGATCGCCGACGGCGCCTCGACCGACATGGGCGAGCTCGCGCTCGGCCAGAACATGCTGGTCGCGTTCATGCCGTGGAACGGCTACAACTACGAGGACTCGATCCTCATCTCCGAGCGCGTGGTCGGCAACGACCGCTACACCTCGATCCACATCGAGGAACTGTCGGTGGTGGCGCGCGACACCAAGCTGGGGCCGGAGGAAATCACCCGCGACATCTCCAGCCTGGGCGAGGCGCAGCTGGGACGGCTCGACGAATCGGGCATCGTCTACATCGGCGCCGAAGTCGAGGCCGGCGACGTGCTGGTCGGCAAGGTCACGCCGAAGGGCGAGACGCAGCTCACGCCGGAAGAGAAGCTCCTGCGCGCGATCTTCGGCGAGAAGGCCTCCGACGTGAAGGACACGTCGCTGCGCGTGCCGTCGGGCATCTCGGGCACGGTCATCGACGTCCAGGTGTTCACGCGCGAAGGCATCGACCGCGACAAGCGCGCCGCGCAGATCATCGACGACGAGCTCAAGGGCTATCGCAAGGACCTGAACGACCAGCTGCGCATCGTCGAGAACGACGCTTTCGCGCGGATCGAGAAGCTGCTGCTGCGCAAGACCGCCAACGGCGGCCCGAAGCGCCTCGCCAAGGGCACCGTGTTGACCAAGGAATACCTCGACGGCGTGCCGCGTCACGACTGGTTCGACATCCGGCTCGCCAACGAGGAGTCGGCGCACCAGCTCGAGGTGATGAAGGAATCGATCGCGCAGTCGCGCGTTCAGTTCGACCAGGCCTTCGAGGCGAAGAAGAAGAAGCTCACGCAGGGCGACGAGCTTCCGCCGGGCGTGCAGAAGATGGTCAAGGTGTACGTCGCGGTGAAGCGCCGCCTGCAGCCCGGCGACAAGATGGCCGGCCGCCACGGCAACAAGGGCGTGGTGTCGAAGATCGTTCCGGTCGAGGACATGCCCTACATGGCCGACGGCACGCCGGTCGACATCGTTCTCAATCCGCTGGGCGTGCCTTCGCGGATGAACGTGGGCCAGATCCTCGAGGTCCACCTCGGCTGGGCGGCGAAGGGCCTCGGACACCGCATCCAGGAGATGCTGCGCGCCAAGTCCAACGCCGGCGAGGTGCGCAAGCTGCTGGGCAAGATCTACAACACCACCGGCAAGCCGGAGGCGCTCGAGGAGCTCAACGAGACCGAGGTCATGCACCTCGCGGAGAACCTGCAGGATGGCGTTCCGTTCGCCACGCCGGTGTTCGACGGCGCGACCGAGGCCGAGATCAAGGACATGCTCGAGCTCGCGGGATTGCCGCGCTCGGGGCAGATCACCTTGTTCGACGGCCGCAGCGGCGAAGCCTTCGACCGGCAGGTCACGGTGGGCTACATGCACGTGCTCAAGCTCCACCACCTGGTCGACGACAAGATGCACGCGCGCTCGACCGGACCGTACAGCCTGGTCACGCAGCAGCCGCTCGGCGGCAAGGCGCAGTTCGGCGGCCAGCGCTTCGGCGAGATGGAGGTGTGGGCGCTCGAAGCGTACGGCGCCTCGTACACGCTGCAGGAGATGCTCACGGTCAAGTCGGACGACGTCAACGGCCGCACCAAGGTCTACGAGAACATCGTCAAGGGCGAGCACAAGATCGAGGCCGGCATGCCGGAATCGTTCAACGTGCTGGTGAAGGAAATCCGCTCGCTGGCGATCGACATCGACCTGGAACGCCATTGATCCGCGGCCACCGGGACAACAGGATTTCGAAGCTCGAACGCACATACGCAATACTCAGGAGTAACGCATGAAAGCATTGCTCGATCTGTTCAAGCAGGTAACGCAGGAAGAGGAATTCGACGCGATCAAGACCGGGCTGGCCTCGCCCGAGAAGATCCGCTCGTGGTCGTACGGCGAAGTCAAGAAGCCGGAGACGATCAACTACCGCACGTTCAAGCCCGAGCGTGACGGCCTCTTCTGCGCGAAGATCTTCGGGCCGGTCAAGGACTACGAGTGCCTGTGCGGCAAGTACAAGCGCCTGAAGCACCGCGGCGTGATCTGCGAGAAGTGCGGCGTCGAAGTGACGCTGGCCAAGGTGCGCCGCGAGCGCATGGGCCACATCGAGCTCGCCAGCCCGGTCGCGCACATCTGGTTCCTCAAGAGCCTGCCCTCGCGCATGGGCATGGTGCTCGACATGACGCTGCGCGACATCGAGCGCGTGCTCTATTTCGAAGCGTACGTCGTCACCGAGAACGGCATGACGCCGCTCAACCGCGGCCAGCTGCTGACCGAGGACGACTACCTCGCCAAGGTCGAGCAGTACGGCGACGATTTCTCGGCGACGATGGGCGCCGAGGGCATCCGCGAGCTGCTCAAGTCGCTCGAGGTGAACAGCGAGATCGAGAAGCTGCGCAAGGAGCTCGAGACCACCGGCTCGGACACCAAGATCAAGAAGATCGCCAAGCGCCTCAAGGTGCTCGAGGCGTTCCACAAGTCGGGCATCAAGCCCGAGTGGATGATCCTGGAAGTGCTGCCGGTGCTGCCGCCGGAGCTGCGTCCGCTGGTCCCGCTGGACGGCGGCCGCTTCGCGACGTCGGACCTGAACGACCTGTATCGCCGCGTGATCAACCGCAACAACCGGTTGAAGCGCCTGCTCGAGCTCAAGGCGCCGGACATCATCGTGCGCAACGAAAAGCGCATGCTGCAGGAGGCCGTCGACTCGCTGCTCGACAACGGCCGCCGCGGCAAGGCGATGACCGGCGCCAACAAGCGTCCGCTCAAGTCGCTCGCCGACATGATCAAGGGCAAGGGCGGCCGTTTCCGCCAGAACCTGCTCGGCAAGCGCGTCGACTACTCGGGACGCTCGGTCATCGTGGTCGGCCCGCAGCTCAAGCTGCACCAGTGCGGCCTGCCCAAGCTGATGGCGCTCGAGCTGTTCAAGCCGTTCATCTTCAACAAGCTCGAGACGATGGGGCTCGCCACGACCATCAAGGCCGCCAAGAAGATGGTCGAGAGCCAGGAGCCCGTGGTCTGGGACATCCTGGAAGAAGTCATCCGCGAGCACCCGGTGATGCTCAACCGCGCGCCGACGCTGCATCGACTGGGCATCCAGGCGTTCGAGCCGGTGCTGATCGAAGGCAAGGCGATCCAGCTGCATCCGCTGGTGTGCACGGCGTTCAACGCCGACTTCGACGGCGACCAGATGGCGGTGCACGTGCCGCTGTCGCTGGAAGCGCAGATGGAAGCGCGCACGCTGATGCTGGCGTCGAACAACGTGCTGCTGCCGTCCAACGGCGAGCCGTGCATCGTGCCGTCGCAGGACATCGTGCTCGGGCCTCTACTACGCCACGCGCGAGCTGGTCAACGCCAAGGGCGAGGGCATGCTCTTCTCCGACATCGCCGAGGTCACGCGCGCGTACGAATCGCGCCAGGTCGAGCTGCACGCGCAAGTCAGCGTGCGCATCCGTGAAGTCACGGTCGGCGCCGACGGCGAGCGCGGCGAGAAGATCACGCGCTACGAGACGACCGTCGGCCGGGCGCTGCTCTCCGAGATCCTGCCGCCGGGACTGCCGTTCGAGACCATCAACAAGCCGCTCAAGAAGAAGGAGATCTCGCGCATCATCAACGCGAGCTTCCGCCGCTGCGGCCTGCGCGAGACGGTGATCTTCGCCGACCGGCTGATGCAGGCCGGCTACAGCCTGGCGACGCGCGGCGGCATCTCGTTCGCCGCCGACGACATGCTGATCCCGGAAGAGAAGCACAAGATCATCGCCGAGTCGGAATCGCAGGTGAAGGAAATCGAGGCGCAGTACACCTCGGGCCTGGTCACGCAGGGCGAGCGCTACAACAAGGTCGTGGACATCTGGGGTCGCGCCGGCGACGACATCGCCAAGGCGATGATGAGCCAGCTCGGCACCATGGAAGTCGCCGACCGCGACGGCAAGATGGTCAAGCAGGAGTCGTTCAACTCCATCTACATGATGGCCGACTCCGGCGCGCGCGGCTCGGCGGCGCAGATCCGGCAGCTCGCCGGCATGCGCGGCCTGATGGCCAAGCCCGACGGCTCGATCATCGAGACGCCGATCACCGCGAACTTCCGCGAAGGCCTCAACGTGCTGCAGTACTTCATCAGCACGCACGGCGCGCGCAAGGGACTGGCCGACACGGCGTTGAAGACCGCGAACTCGGGTTACCTGACGCGTCGCCTGGTCGACGTGACGCAGGACCTGGTGGTCACCGAGGACGATTGCGGCACCAGCAACGGCGTCGCGATGAAGGCGCTGGTCGAGGGCGGCGAGGTGATCGAGCCGTTGCGCGAGCGCATCCTCGGCCGCTCGGTCGCGGCCGACGTCGTCAATCCGGAGACGCAGGCGACGCTGTTCCATCCCGGCACGCTGCTCAGCGAAGACGAGGTCGAGCAGATCGAGGCGCTGGGCATCGACGAGGTCAAGGTGCGCACTCCGCTCACCTGCGACACGCGCTATGGCCTGTGCGCGACGTGCTACGGCCGCGACCTCGGCCGCGGCCACCTGGTCAACGTCGGCGAAGCGGTCGGCGTCATCGCCGCGCAGTCGATCGGCGAGCCGGGAACGCAGCTCACCATGCGCACCTTCCACATCGGCGGCGCGGCATCGCGTACGGCGGCGGCTTCGCAGCTCGAGAGCAAGTCGGGCGGCGTGGTGCGCTTCTCGGCGCAGATGCGCTACGTCACCAACGCCAAGGGCGAGATCATCGTGATCGCGCGCTCGGGCGAAGTCATGATCCACGACGACAACGGACGCGAGCGCGAGCGCCACAAGGTGCCGTACGGCGCGACCATGCTGGTCAAGGACGGCGACGCGGTGAAGGCGGGCAAGGTGCTGGCCATGTGGGACGCGACGTCGCGTCCGATCATCACCGAGTACGCCGGTCGCGTGAAGTTCGAGAACGTCGAGGAAGGCGTGACGGTCGCCAAGCAGGTCGACGACGTCACCGGCTTGTCGACGCTGGTGGTCATCGATCCGAAGCGGCGCGCAGGTATCGCCGCCAAGGGCGTGCGCCCGCAGGTCAAGCTGCTCAACGAGCAGGGCGACGAGGTCAAGCTCGCGACCGGAGACCAGCCCGTCAACATCACCTTCCAGCTCGGCTCGATCATCACGGTCAAGGACGGCCAGGACGTCGCGGTCGGCGAAGTGCTGGCGCGGATCCCGCAGGAGACGTCGAAGACACGCGACATCACGGGCGGCCTGCCGCGCGTGGCGGAGCTGTTCGAGGCGCGCTCGCCGAAGGACGCGGGATTGCTGGCGGAAGTCACCGGGACGGTGTCGTTCGGCAAGGACACCAAGGGCAAGCAGCGCCTGGTCATCACCGACCTCGACGGGCTTGCGCACGAGTACCTGATCCCGAAGGACAAGCACGTCACCGCGCACGACGGCCAGGTGGTGAACAAGGGCGAGTCGATCGTCGACGGACCCGCGGACCCGCACGACATCCTGCGCCTGCTGGGCGTGGAGGCGCTGGCCCGCTACATCACCGACGAGGTGCAGGACGTCTACCGTCTGCAGGGCGTGAAGATCAACGACAAGCACATCGAGGTGATCGTGCGCCAGATGCTGCGCCGGGTTCAGGTGCAGGATGCGGGCGACACGCGATTCATCGTCGGCGAGCAGGTCGAGCGCTCGGATCTTCTGGACGAGAACGACAAGGTGTTCGAGCATGGCGGCGTGAAGGGCGGCCCCGATGCCAAGCAACCGGCGACCTACGAGCACATGCTCCTGGGCATCACCAAGGCGTCGCTGTCGACCGATTCGTTCATCTCGGCGGCGTCTTTCCAGGAAACCACGCGCGTGCTCACCGAGGCCGCGATCATGGGCAAGAAGGACGAGCTGCGAGGCCTGAAGGAGAACGTCATCGTGGGCCGGCTGATTCCTGCCGGAACGGGCCTCGCGTACCACAACGCCCGGAAGAAGCAGAAGGCGATGGGGCCGCTGCTCGAGATGCCGCCGGACGGCACGGTCGCGGAAGCGCCCGCTACCGGAGATCAGCGCCGACGCTGCATAACGCGATTTCCCCGGAGGAGACTGGGCGGGCGGACCCCTGCAAGGGGTGCCGCCCGTGTTTTTGGGGTGCCCGCGCAGCGTTGACAGAGCAGCGCTAGTGCCTTAAAATCGATAGTCTTTTCGCCTATTTCCCGATTCGGCCATAAAAACGCCGGATAAGAGCAGCACGGGGCTTCAGGAGGGCTCTCGCGGGGCAGGCGGCGTACCCGGTTGCGGGCCCGTAGTTTCGGTTCTGTCGGTCGTGGCGCGAAAAGAGTGGCCTTGGCAGCCGATGCTTGGGCCACTTGGTTTTTGGATGCACAGGTTTCAGTGCACCGGTCCCTCAGGTGCGCTGCGTAGTCCCAAACAGACCGACGATGCCGGGTCACCACGACCAGCTTCGGGTAGCAGTTTCGAAGAACGATGCGCGCGTCCGAATCGGGCGCGCGGACGAAACGGACAATCAGGATGCCGACGATCAATCAGCTGGTGCGCAAGGGCCGTGTCGCCCCTGTGTCGAAGAGCAAGGTGCCTGCGCTCAAGCGCAGCCCGCAGAAACGTGGCGTGTGCACGCGCGTGTACACGACGACGCCGAAGAAGCCGAACTCCGCGCTGCGCAAGGTGGCGAAGGTGCGGCTGACCAACGGCTTCGAAGTCATCAGCTACATCGGCGGCGAGGGGCACAACCTCCAGGAGCACTCGGTGGTCCTGATCCGCGGCGGACGCGTCAAGGACCTTCCCGGCGTTCGTTATCACATGGTGCGCGGCTCGCTGGACACCGCCGGTGTCAAGGACCGCAAGCAGAGCCGTTCCAAGTACGGCGCCAAGAAACCCAAGGCTGCGTAAGCCTGAACGACAAGCCTGAACGGAAGATATTCCTATGCCCCGACGCAGAGAAATTCCCAAGCGCGAGATCCTGCCGGATCCGAAGTACGCGAACAGCGACGTCGCCAAGTTCGTCAACGTGTTGATGAGCCAAGGCAAGAAATCGGTCGCCGAGCGCATCGTGTACGGCGCTTTCGAGTCGATTTCCAAGAAGGGCGGCAAGGATCCCCTCGAGGTCTTCACGCAGGCGCTGTCCAACACCAAGCCGATGGTCGAGGTGAAGAGCCGCCGCGTCGGCGGCGCCAACTTCCAGGTTCCCGTCGAAGTGCGGCCGATCCGGCGCGTTGCGCTGGCAATGCGCTGGCTGCGCGAAGCGGCGCGCAAGCGCGGCGAGAAGTCGATGGGCCAGCGCCTCGCGGCGGAGCTGCTCGAGGCCTCCGAAGGCCGTGGCGGCGCGGTGAAGAAACGCGAAGAAGTGCACCGCATGGCCGAGGCGAACAAGGCCTTCTCGCATTTCCGATTCTAGACGAGACGAACATCAGATAACCAAGCGGCGACGGACGGGACTTCGACGATTTCCTCGACGCATGCAGACAGCGATCAAACGTGGCAAGAACAACTCCCATCGAGCGGTATCGGAACATCGGCATCAGTGCACACATTGATGCCGGCAAGACCACGACCACCGAACGCATCCTTTTCTACACCGGCGTCTCGCACAAGATAGGCGAAGTGCACGACGGCGCGACCGTCATGGACTGGATGGAGCAGGAGCGCGAGCGCGGCATCACCATCACGTCCGCGGCCACGACGTGCTTCTGGAAGGGGATGCAGAACAACCATCCCGAGCACCACATCAACATCATCGACACGCCCGGGCACGTCGACTTCACCATCGAGGTCGAGCGCTCGATGCGCGTGCTCGACGGCGCGTGCATGGTCTACGACGCCGTCGCCGGCGTGCAGCCGCAATCCGAGACCGTCTGGCGCCAGGCCAACAAGTACAAGGTGCCGCGGCTCGCGTTCATCAACAAGATGGATCGCCAGGGCGCGGACTTCTTCAAGTCCTACGACCACATCAAGACCCGCCTCAAGGGCAACCCGATCCCGATCCAGATTCCGATCGGCGCCGAGGAAAAATTCGAAGGCGTCGTCGACCTCGTCACCATGAAGGCGATCCACTGGGACGACGCGACGCAGGGCATGAAGTACGAGTTGCGCGACATCCCGGCGAACCTGGTCGACGAAGCCAAGAAATGGCGCGAGAAGATGGTCGAGGCCGCCGCGGAAGCCGACGACGAGCTGACGCACAAGTATCTCGACGGGCACGACCTGTCGGTCGAGGACATCAAGCGCGGATTGCGCGTGCGCACGATCAAGAACGAGATCGTGCCGATGCTGTGCGGCAGCGCGTTCAAGAACAAGGGCGTGCAGGCGATGCTCGACGCGGTCATCGACTACATGCCGTCGCCGATCGACATCAAGCCGGTCGAGGGCGAGGACGAGAACGGCAAGCCGGCGCTGCGCAAGGCGTCCGATTCGGAGCCGTTCGCAGCGCTCGCGTTCAAGATCATGACCGACCCGTATGTCGGTCAGCTTGACGTTCATTCGCGTGTACTCCGGCGTGCTCAACTCGGGCGACACCGTTTACAACGCCAATCGCGGCCGCAAGGAGCGCATCGGCCGTCTGCTGCAGATGCACGCCAACCAGCGCGAGGAAATCAAGGAAGTCCGCGCCGGCGACATCGCCGCGGCGGTCGGGCTCAAGGAAGCGTCGACCGGCGAAACGCTGAGCGATCCGAGCAAGGAGATCATGCTCGAGCGCATGGTGTTCCCCGAGCCGGTGATCTCGCAGGCGGTCGAGCCCAAGACCAAGGCCGACCAGGAAAAGATGGGCCTCGCGCTCAATCGCCTGGCGCAGGAAGACCCGTCGTTCCGCGTGCACACCGACGAGGAATCGAGCCAGACGATCATCTCCGGCATGGGCGAGCTGCACCTCGAGATCATCGTCGACCGCATGAAGCGCGAGTTCGGCGTCGAGGCCAACGTCGGCAAGCCGCAGGTCGCGTACCGCGAAGCGATCAAGAAGCCGGTGCAGATCGAGGGCAAGTTCATCAAGCAGTCCGGCGGGCGCGGTCAGTACGGGCACGTCTGGCTGAAGATGGAGCCGCAGGAAGCGGGCAAAGGCTTCGAGTTCGTCGACGCGATCAAGGGCGGCACCGTTCCGCGCGAATTCATCCCCGCGGTCGAGAAGGGCCTTCGCGAGACGCTGCCCAACGGCGTGCTCGCGGGCTTTCCCGTGGTCGACGTCAAGGTCACGCTGTTCGACGGCTCGTACCACGACGTCGACTCCAACGAGAACGCGTTCAAGATGGCCGCGTCGATGGCGTTCAAGGACGGCATGCGCGCCGCGACGCCCGGTGCTTCTCGAGCCGATGATGGCCGTCGAGGTCGAGACGCCCGAGGATTTCATGGGCAACGTCGTCGGCGACCTGTCGGGCCGCCGCGGCATGATCCAGGGCATGGAAGACGTCGTCGGCGTGAAGGTCATCAAGGCCGAGGTCCCGCTGTCGGAGATGTTCGGCTACTCGACCACGCTGCGCTCGCTGTCGCAGGGACGCGCGACGTACACGATGGAATTCAAGCACTACACCGAGGCGCCGAAGACCGTCGCCGAGGCCGTGATCAACAAGAAGAGCTGAGCGGACGAAGGAACGGACATGGCTAAAGGCAAATTCGAGCGCAACAAGCCGCACGTGAACGTGGGGACGATCGGGCACGTCGATCACGGCAAGACGACGCTGACCGCGGCGCTGACGCTCGTACTCTCGAAGCAGTTCGGCGGCGAAGCGAAGGCCTACGATCAGATCGACAACGCGCCCGAGGAAAAGGCGCGCGGGATCACGATCAACACCGCGCACGTCGAATACGAGACCAAGAACCGCCACTACGCGCACGTCGATTGCCCGGGCCACGCCGACTACATCAAGAACATGATCACCGGCGCCGCGCAGATGGACGGCGCGATCCTCGTCGTGTCGGCCGCCGATGGCCCGATGCCGCAGACCCGCGAGCACATCCTGCTGGCGCGCCAGGTCGGCGTGCCTTACATCGTCGTGTTTCTGAATAAAGCCGACATGGTCGACGACAAGGAGTTGCTGGAACTCGTCGAGCTGGAAGTGCGTGAACTGCTGTCGAAGTACGAATTCCCGGGCGACAAGATCCCGATCGTCATCGGCAGCGCCAAGCTGGCGCTCGAGGGCGACAAGTCCGAGCTGGGCGAGCCGTGCATCAACAAGCTGGCCGACGCGCTCGACACCTACATTCCGCAACCGAAGCGCGCCATCGACGGCCCGTTCCTGATGCCGGTCGAAGACGTGTTCTCGATTTCCGGTCGCGGCACGGTGGTGACGGGTCGCGTCGAGCGCGGCGTGGTCAAGGTCGGCGAGGAATTGGAGATCGTCGGCCTGAAGCCGACGCTCAAGACGGTGTGCACCGGCGTGGAAATGTTCCGCAAGCTGCTCGACCAAGGGCAGGCGGGCGACAACGTCGGCATGCTTCTGCGCGGCACCAAGCGCGAGGAAGTCGAGCGCGGTCAGGTGCTGGCCAAGCCGGGCAGCATTCCGCCGCACACCAAGTTCACCTGCGAGGTGTACGTACTGAGCAAGGAAGAAGGCGGCCGTCATACGCCGTTCTTCAACGGCTATCGTCCGCAGTTCTATTTCCGGACGACGGACGTGACGGGCAGCGTCGAGTTGCCGGCGGGCACCGAGATGGTGATGCCTGGCGACAACATCCAGATGACGGTGACGCTGATCCAGCCGATCGCGATGGAAGAGGGGCTGCGCTTCGCGATTCGCGAAGGCGGCCGCACCGTCGGCGCCGGCGTCGTGGCCAAGGTCATCGAGTAAGCACGGTCTGCCAACGCAGAGAGGCTCAAATGCAAAACCAGAAGATCCGCATTCGCCTGAAGGCGTTCGATTACAAGCTGATCGATCAGTCGGCGCAGGAAATCGTCGAGACGGCAAAGCGCTCGGGCGCGGTCGTCAAGGGCCCCGTGCCGCTGCCGACCCGGATCGAGCGCTTCGATATCCTGCGCTCGCCGCACGTGAACAAGACCTCGCGCGATCAGCTCGAGATCCGCACGCATCTGCGTCTGATGGACATCATCGACCCCACCGACAAGACCGTCGACCAGCTCATGAAGCTGGATCTACCGGCCGGCGTGGACGTCGAGATCAAGCTGCAATGACGCGAGCGAGGGCGGAGTGGGGCCCCGCGCAGCGGGGAGCGACCCCGAGCGAGCGCACCGTCAAGAGAATCGTTGTAGAAGCAGATCGATAGCTGTTTTCACCGCCGGTCAATCGTAATCGGCGGAATGAAAGGACCTAGAACATGAAGCAAACGATTGGAATGGTCGGCCGCAAAGTCGGCATGACCCGCATCTTCACCGACGACGGCGCGTCCGTGCCGGTGACGGTGCTCGACGTGGCGAACAACCGCGTCACGCAGATCAAGACGCCCGACATCGACGGCTATGCCGCGGTGCAGGTGACGTACGGCAAGCGCCGCGCCAGCCGCGTCAACAAGGCGGCGGCGGGGCACCTGGCGAAGGCGGGCGCGGAGGCCGGTGAATTCCTCAAGGAGTTCCCGGTGGAAACCGACGCGCTGTCGACGTTCAAGGTCGGCGAGCCCGTCAGCGTCGAGACCTTCGCGGTCGGCCAGCTGGTCGACGTGCAGGGCACGACCAAGGGACGCGGCTTCTCGGGCGTGATCCGGCGTCACAACTTCAGCTCGAATCGCGCCTCGCACGGCAACTCGCGCTCGCACAACACGCCGGGCTCGATCTCGATGGCGCAGGATCCCGGCCGCGTGTTTCCGGGCAAGCGCATGGCCGGCCAGTACGGCAACGTCACGCGCACCGTGCAGACGCTCAAGGTGGTTCGCGTCGACGCGGCGCGCGGCCTGCTCCTGGTCAAGGGCGCGGTGCCGGGCGCGGACGGCGGCCACATCGTCGTCCAGGTTTCGGTGAAGACTCCCGCCAAGAAGGGAGCCTGAGCATGGATCTCAAACTGATCAACGACAGCGGCAAGCCGGCGGCCACGATGTCCGGACCCGACGCGGTTTTCGGGCGCGACTATAACGAGGCGCTGATCCACCAGATCGTGATCGCGTACCAGGCCAACGCGCGCAGCGGCAATCGCGCGCAAAAAGGTCGCGCCGACATCAACAAGTCGCACAAGAAGCCGTGGGCGCAAAAGGGCACGGGCCGCGCCCGCGCCGGCCAGGCGAACAGCCCGCTCTGGCGCGGCGGCGGCAAGATCTTCCCCAGCTCGCCCGACGAGAACTTCACGCACAAGGTCAACCGCAAGATGTTCCGCGCCGGCATCGCGTCGATACTGTCGCAGCTGGTGCGCGAGGGTCGGCTCGCCGTCGTCGAGGACATCGCGGTCGATTCTCCGAAGACGCGCCTGTTCGCCGGGAAAGATCAAGGCGCTGGGCCTCACCGGCAGCGTGCTGGTCGTCACCGACAAGGTCGACGACAACGTCCACATGTCGTCGCGCAACCTGCCCAACGTGCTGGTGCTCGAGGCGCGCGAGGTCGATCCCGTCAGCCTGGTGCGCTTCGAGAACATCGTGCTCACCCGCGGCGCGGTCAAAGAGCTCGAGGAGATCCTGTCATGAGCGTGCGAAAGACAGTGCAGGCGACGGCGTTCAATCCGGAGCGGCTGCTGACGCTGCTCATCGCGCCGATCGTCTCGGAAAAGGCCACCCACATCGCCGACCGCCACAACCAGGTGATCTTCCGGGTTCGCCCCGATGCCACCAAGGGTGAGGTCAAGGCCGCGGTCGAGCTCATGTGGAAGGACAAGAAGGTCGAGGTCGAGAGCGTGCAGATCGTCAATGTTCAGGGCAAGGTCAAGCGCTTCGGCGCGTTCAAGGGGCGTCGCCGCCACTGGAAAAAGGCGTACGTCAGCCTGAAGGCCGGCCAGGAACTCAACTTCGCGCAAGAGAGCTAGACATGGCGCTGATCAAAGTCAAACCGACATCACCCGGCCGTCGCGGCCTGGTCAAGGTCGTCAACTCGAGCCTGCACAAGGGCCGTCCGGTCGAATCGCTGATCGAGGCCAAGAAGCGCGGCTCGGGCCGCAACAACAACGGCCACATCACGACCCGGCACAAGGGCGGCGGCCACAAGCAGCACTATCGCCTCGTCGATTTCCGTCGCAACAAGGACGGCATCGCGGCGAAGGTCGAGCGGCTCGAGTACGACCCGAACCGCAGCGCGCACCTGGCGCTGCTGCTCTACGTCGACGGCGAGCGCCGCTACATCGTCGCGCCGCGCGGCGTGGCGGCGGGCGCGCAGCTGATGAGCGGAGCCGAGGCGCCGATCAAGCCGGGCAACTGCCTGCCGCTGCGCAACATTCCCGTCGGCACCACGATCCATTGCGTCGAGATGATGCCCGGCAAGGGCGCGCAGATCGCGCGCTCGGCGGGCGCGTCGGTGCAGCTTCTGGCGCGCGAAGGCGCGCACGCGCAGCTTCGCATGCACTCCGGCGAGATCCGCAAGGTGCACGTCGACTGCCGCGCCACCATCGGCACGGTGGGCAACGAGGAGCACAGCCTGCGCTCGATCGGCAAGGCCGGCGCGCAGCGCTGGCGCGGCATTCGTCCGACGGTGCGCGGCATCGCGATGAACCCGGTCGACCATCCGCACGGCGGACGCTCGAACGGCGGCGGACATCCGGTGTCGCCGTGGGGCACGCCGACCAAGGGTTATCAGACGCGGCGCAACAAGCGCACCGACGGCATGATCGTCCGCCGTCGTCACGCAGCGAAGAAGGGCTAAGCCATGGCACGTTCAATCAAGAAGGGCCCGTTCGTCGATCATCACCTGCAGTCGAAGGTCGAAGCGGCTCGCGCCACGTCGGACAAGCGTCCGATCAGGACCTGGTCGCGGCGCTCGACCATCACGCCGGACTTCGTCGGCCTGACCATCGCCGTTCACAACGGCAAGCAGCACATCCCCGTGTACGTCTCGGAGAACATGGTCGGTCACAAGCTCGGCGAATTCGCGATGACGCGGACGTTCAAGGCGCATTCGGCCGACAAGAAGGTCGTCGCGCCGACGTCCGGGCCAAGGAAGTAAGGAGCAGCTATGCAAACCTCTGCCATCCTGCGCGGCGTGCGCCTGTCGGCCCAGAAGGGCCGGCTCGTCGCCGATCAGATCCGCGGCCTCGCCGTCGACAAGGCGCTCAACGTTCTCGCGTTCAGCCCGAAGAAGGGCGCCAAGATCATCAAGGGCGTGCTCGAGTCGGCGATCGCCAACGCCGAGCACAACGAAGGCGCCGACATCGACGAGCTCAAGGTGCAGACCATCTACGTCGACAAGGCGAAGAACCTGCGCGGCTTCTCGGCGCGCGCCAAGGGGCGCGGCAACGTCATCCTCAAGCAGACCTGCCACATCCACCTCACTGTCGGCGACGGGAAAAAAGGATAGTCATGGGCCAGAAGATCAATCCGACCGGCTTTCGTCTTTCGGTCAACCGCAACTGGTCGTCCAAGTGGTACGCGAACAGCAAGCACTTCGCGCCCACACTCAACGAGGACGTCAAGGTGCGCGAGTACCTGAAGAAGAAGCTGTCGCACGCCTCGGTGGGCAGGATCACCATCGAGCGGCCGGCGAAGAACGCTCGCATCACGATCCACAGCGCGCGTCCCGGCGTCGTCATCGGCAAGAAGGGCGAGGACATCGAGACGCTGCGCGCCAGCCTGCGCAAGATGATGGGTACCGAGGTCGGCCTCAACATCGAGGAGATCCGCAAGCCCGAAATCGACGCGCAGCTCGTCGCCGATTCGATCGCCCAGCAGCTCGAGAAGCGGATCATGTTCCGCCGCGCCATGAAGCGCGCGATGCAGAACGCGATGCGGCTTGGCGCGCAGGGCATCAAGATCATGAGCTCGGGTCGACTTGAACGGAATCGAGATCGCGCGCACCGAGTGGTACCGCGAAGGACGCGTGCCGCTCCACACGCTGCGCGCCGACATCGACTACGGGTTCGCCGAGGCGAAGACCACGTACGGCGTGATCGGCATCAAGGTCTGGGTATTCAAGGGCGAAGTGATGCCGCACAACGCGGAGCCGCAGGCGGCGCCGGAGCCGGCGCCCGAGGCCCCGAAGCGCGCGCGCAAACCCGCAGGAGTGAAGCATGCTGCAGCCAGCTAGAAGGAAGTACCGCAAGGAGCAGAAGGGTCGCAACAAGGGCGTTGCGACCGTCGGCGCCAAGGTCAGCTTCGGCGAGTTCGGGCTGAAGGCCATCGGTCGCGGTCGCCTCACGGCGCGCCAGATCGAGGCCGCGCGCCGCGCGATGACCCGCCACATCAAGCGCGGAGGCCGTATCTGGATCCGCATTTTCCCGGACAAGCCGATTTCGCAGAAGCCGGCCGAAGTGCGCATGGGCAACGGCAAGGGCAATCCCGAGTACTACGTCGCCGAGATCCAGCCCGGCAAGGTGCTCTACGAGATGGACGGCGTGACCGAAGTGCTGGCGCGCGAGGCATTCGCGCTGGCGGCCGCCAAGCTGCCGATCCGCACGACCTTCGTGCATCGCCTCCTGGGCTGAGGACTGAGGACAGACATGAAAATCTCCGAACGCAGGAAAGACCTGAAGGACAAGACCGCCGAGCAGCTCGGCACCGAGTTGCAGGCGCTGCTGCGCGAGCAATTTGGCCTGCGCATGCAGAAAGCGACCCAGCAACTCGGCAACAATGCGCGGCTGCCGGCGGTGCGCCGCGACATCGCGCGCGTGAAAACGCACTGAGCGCTGCTGAACCAGAAAACGAGGTAGGCATGAACGAACAAACGCAAGCCGCGGCGCCGGAACACGTCAAGGGCAGCCTCATTCGGACCCAGATCGGCCGCGTCACCAGCGACAAGATGGACAAGACGGTGACGGTTCTTGTCGAGCACCGCGTCAAGCATCCGCTCTATGGCAAGGTCGTCACGCGCTCCAAGAAGTACCACGCGCACGACGAGAAGAACGAATTCAAGGAAGGCGACCTGGTCGAGATCGAGTCGTGCCGGAAGCTTGCCAAGACCAAGTCTTGGCGCGTCACCCGGCTGATTGAAAAGGCCAAGATGGCCTGAGCCAAGGCCTTGATTTGACAGGCGGTTGCAGAGTAGCAAAAAACCTGCCATAATCGCGTGCTTTACTTGCCGCGGGCAGGATGTTCGGCCCAATGTCGGCCGCAAGGCGTTTCGGCCGAAACCTCGAGGCGTCGTTTCCAGGGCCGGCTCCGGTGCCGATGCGCCGGGAAGCCAGTGCGGCAGCAAGTTCAGCTCGGTTCGCCCCGAACGGGGTCCAAAACTGACCGTCGCATTCGCAATATCGTAGCGGCGGTCAAGTTGGAGAGTTTGCAATGATCCAGATGCAATCGGTAATCGAAGTCGCCGACAATACCGGCGCGCGCAAGGTAATGTGCATCAAGGTGCTGGGCGGCTCCAAGCGCCGCTATGCGCACATCGGCGACATCATCAAGGTGAGCGTCAAGGACGCGGCCCCTCGCGGTCGGGTCAAGAAAGGCGAGATCTACAGTGCGGTGGTCGTGCGTACGCGCCACGGCGTTCGCCGCGACGACGGCGCCAAGATCAAGTTCGACACCAACGCCGCAGTGCTGCTCAATCCCAAGCTCGAGCCGATCGGCACGCGCATATTCGGGCCGGTCACTCGCGAACTTCGCACCGAACGCTTCATGAAGATCGTCTCGCTCGCGCCGGAGGTGCTCTGACCATGCGCAAGATCAAGAAGGGCGACAACGTCGTCGTCATCGCCGGCCGCGACAAGGGCAAGCGCGGCGAAGTGAAGGCCACTCTCGGCCAAAGTCACGTCCTGGTATCCGGCATCAACCAGGTCAAGCGCCATACCCGTCCGAATCCGATGCAGAACCAGCCTGGCGGCATCGTCGCCAAGGAAATGCCGATCGACGTGTCGAATGTCGCGATCTGGAATCCGGTGACCCAGAAGCCCGATCGCATCGGCACGCGCACGCTGGCCGACGGCCGCAAGGTGCGCTTCTTCAAATCCAACGGCGAAGTGCTCGGAGCATGACCATGGCGCGCCTCAAGGATGTGTACAAGAAGGAAATCGTTCCGGCGCTGACGCAGCAGTTCGGCTACAAGTCGACGATGCAGGTGCCGCGGATCAGCAAGATCGTCCTCAACATGGGCGTGGGCGAAGCCATCGCCGACAAGAAGATCCTCGACAACGCCGTCGGCGACATGACCAAGCTGTCCGGTCAGAAACCGGTGGTGACGAAGGCGAAGAAGTCGATCGCCATATGGAAGCTGCGCACCGGCTATCCGCTCGGCTGCATGGTCACGCTGCGCCAGGACCGCATGTACGAATTCCTCGACCGCCTGGTGTCGATCGCGCTGCCGCGCGTCCGCGACTTTCGCGGCGTCTCGGGCCGGTCGTTCGACGGACGCGGCAACTTCAACATGGGTGTCAAGGAACAGATCATTTTCCCGGAGATCGAGTACGACAAGATCGATGCGCTCCGGGGCATGAATATCACGATCGCGACGACGGCCAAGACCGATGCCGAAGCCAAGGCGCTGCTCGCCGCGTTCAAATTTCCGTTCAAGAACTGAGACTGACCGAGGACGCCATGGCCAAGACGGCTGTCATCAACCGCAACGAAAAGCGGCGCAAGCTGGTGAAGAAGTTCGCCAAGAAGCGCGCCGAGCTCAACGCTGCCATCGCCAACACGAAGATGTCCGATGAAGACCGCTTCGCTGCGCGGCAAAAGCTGCAGCAGCTGCCGCGCGATGCCAGCCCGACGCGGCTGCGCAACCGCTGCAAGCTGACCGGGCGTCCGCGCGGTGTCTTCCGCAAGTTCGGCCTGGGCCGCAACAAGCTGCGCGAGATCGCGATGCGGGGAGAGATTCCCGGCGTGGTCAAGGCAAGCTGGTAACCCGGTGCAGGTGAGGTGACAAGATGAGCATGAGTGATCCAATCGCCGACATGCTGACGCGCATTCGCAACGCGCAGCTGGCGGAAAAGGTGTCTGTGCAGATGCCGACGTCCAAGGTCAAGGTCGCGATCGCCAAGGTCCTCAAGGACGAAGGCTATATCGACAACTTCGCCGTCGTCGGCGAGGGCGTCAAGACGATGCTCGACATCGCGCTCAAGTACTACGCGGGCCGGCCCGTGATCGAAAAGATCGAGCGCGTGTCGAAGCCCGGGCTGCGCATCTACAAGAGCAAGGACGACATCCCGCGCGTGATGAACGGGCTGGGAATCGCCATCGTGTCGACGTCGCACGGCGTCATGACCGATCGCAAGGCGCGCGCCACCGGTGTCGGCGGCGAAGTCCTTTGCATCGTGGCCTGACGGAGAAACCATGTCACGCATCGGAAACAATCCGGTCAAGCTGCCTCCGAAGGTCGAGGTCAGCATCGGCGCGGGCGAGATCTCGATCAAGGGCCCTCTCGGGACGCTGTCGCGCCACTTCGGCGAGGCCGTGAGCGTCGAGAAGTCGGGCGACACGCTTGTGTTCAAGGCGAACAACGAGGAAGCGGGCCCGATGCACGGCACGCTGCGCGCGCTGGTGGCGGGGATGGTCAAGGGCGTGACCGACGGCTACGAGAAGAAGCTGACGCTGGTCGGCGTGGGATATCGCGCGCAGGCGGCGGGCGACAAGATCAATCTCTCGCTGGGCTTTTCGCACCCCGTCGTGCACAAGATGCCCAAGGGCGTGAAGGTCGAGACGCCGCAGCAGACCGAGATCATCGTCAAGGGCATCGACAAGCAGCAGGTGGGCCAGGTCGCGGCAGAGATCCGCGCCTATCGCCCGCCGGAGCCCTACAAGGGCAAGGGCGTGCGCTACGCCAACGAGCGCGTCGTGCTCAAAGAAACGAAGAAGAAGTAAGGGGTCGAGGCCATGAACAAGAAGCAAGCTCGCTCACGACGCGCCCGCCAGACGCGGATCCGCATCGCCCAGCAGCGCGCCAACCGGCTGGTGGTGAGTCGGTCGAACAGCCACATCTACGCGCAGATCATCGCGCCTACCGGCGACAAGGTGCTGGCCAGCGCGTCGACCGTGGAAGTCGAGATCCGCAAGGATCTCAAGAACGGCGGCAACAAGGCGGCGGCGGCGACGGTCGGCAAGCGCATCGCCGAGAAGGCCAAGGCATTGGGCATCGACGCGGTCGCGTTCGATCGCTCGGGATACAAATACCACGGCCGCGTGCAGGCGCTGGCCGATGCCGCCCGTGAGGGCGGCTTGAAGTTCTAGCGCAAGGCACGCATATGGCAAAGCCAATGGGCAGGCAGGGGCAGAACCGTCAGCAGCAGGATGACCGCGGCGACGGGATGCGCGAGAAGATGATCAGCATCAACCGCGTCACCAAGGTGGTGAAGGGCGGCCGCATCCTCGCGTTCGCGGCGCTGACCGTGGTCGGCGACGGCGACGGCAGGGTCGGGCATGGGCAAGGGGAAGGCGAAGGAAGTGCCGGTCGCGGTGCAAAAAGCGATGGACGAGGCGCGCCGGCGCATGGTCAAGGTGCGGCTCAAGAACGGCACGCTGCATCACCCGGTGATCGGCCGCCACGGCGCGACCAAGGTGTTCATGCAGCCGGCGTCGGACGGCACGGGAATCATCGCCGGCGGACCGATGCGCGCGGTGTGCGAGGTCGTCGGCGTGACCAACATCCTCGCCAAGTGCCATGGCTCGACCAATCCGTACAACATCGTGCGCGCCACGCTGGACGCGCTCGAGAAGTCGAATTCACCGGCCGACATCGCCGCCAAGCGCGGTCTGACGGTCGAAGAGCTGACGGGAGCCTAAGGCATGGCTTCGAACAAGAAACTGCGCGTGACCCTGGTGCGCGGCGTGATGGGCAAGAACCCGAAGCATCGTGCCACGGTGCGCGGGCTGGGACTCAAATGGCGCAGTCATTCGGTGGAGCTCGTCGACACGCCGGAAGTGCGCGGCATGATCGGCAAGATCGCGTACATGCTCGTGGTGAGCGAAGTGAGCGGCGAAGTGCGCGAAGGGACCGCGGCGAAAGCCTGACGATCGAGGATACGGCGATGCGAATGAACACGATCAAGCCCGCCGAGGGCAGCAAGAAGGCACGGCGCCGCGTCGGCCGGGGCATCGGCTCGGGCCTGGGCAAGACCGCGGGCCGCGGCCACAAGGGCCAGAAGTCGCGCTCGGGCGGCTTCCACAAGGTCGGCTTCGAAGGCGGCCAGATGCCGCTGCAGCGTCGCCTGCCCAAGCGCGGATTCGTCTCGACCACGCGCGACGACACCGCCGAGGTGCGGCTTTCCGACCTGGCCAGGCTGCCGGTCGCCGAGATCGACATCCTTGCGCTCAAGGCGGCCGGCTTCGTTCCCGCCGGCGCGAAGACCGTCAAGGTGATCAAGACAGGGAAGCTCGACAAGGCGGTGAAGCTGTCGGGCGTGCAGGCGACCAAGGGCGCGCGCGAAGCCATCGAGGCCGCAGGCGGCAGCATCGCCTGACGATAGCGCCCTTACACATATTCGAGAACCCGTTGGCCACGATCAACCCGGCACAGAAGAGCGGCAACCGCTACGCAGACCTGAAAAAGCGTCTGCTGTTCCTGCTGGGCGCGCTCATCGTCTATCGCATCGGGACGCACATCCCCGTGCCGGGGATCAACTCGTCGGTACTCGACGAGCTGTTCCGCCAGCAGCAGGGCGGCATCCTCGGCCTGTTCAACGTCTTCTCGGGCGGCGCGCTGTCGCGCTTCTCGATTTTCGCGCTCGGCATCATGCCGTACATCTCGGCGTCGATCATCATGCAGCTGTGCACGGTGGTCGTGCCGTCGCTGGAAGCGCTGAAGAAGGAAGGCGAGGCGGGCCGGCGCAAGATCACGCAGTACACGCGCTACGCGACGCTGGGGCTCGCGTTCTTCCAGGGCCTGGGCATCTCGATCGCGCTCGAGCAGCAGGCCGGTCTGGTGGTCGATCCGGGCCTGGCGTTCCGCTTCATCTCGGCGACGACGCTCGTCACGGGAACGATGTTCCTGATGTGGCTGGGCGAGCAGATCACCGAGCGCGGCCTTGGCAACGGCATATCGCTGATCATTTTCGCCGGCATCGCCGCGGGGTTGCCGCGCGCCATCGGACAGACGCTGGAGCAGGTGAGCACCGGCGCGTACTCGGTGCTGCTGGTGATCGGCATCGCGGTGCTGGTGGTCGCGGTGACCGCGTTCGTCGTGTTCGTCGAGCGCGCGATGCGCAAGATCCAGGTCAACTACGCCAAGCGCCAGGTCGGCAACAAGGTGTACGCCGGGCAGCAGTCGTTCCTGCCGCTCAAGCTCAACATGGCGGGCGTGATTCCGCCGATCTTCGCGTCGTCGATCATCCTGTTTCCGGCGACGCTCGCGCAGTGGTTCGGCTCCGGCGAGAACACGATCTGGCTTCGCGACCTGGCCGCGGCGCTCGGGCCCGGACAGCCCGTGCACGAGATCCTCTACGCGGCGGCGATCGTCTTTTTCTGCTTTTTCTACACCGCGCTCCAGTACAACCCGAAGGAGACGGCTGAGAACCTCAAGAAGAGCGGTGCGTTCATCCCGGGGTACCGTCCCGGTGACCAGACCGCCCGCTACATCGAGAAGATCACACTGCGTCTTACGCTCCTTGGATCGATCTACCTGGTGGTGGTGTGCTTCATCCCGAATTTCCTGATCGCGTGGAAGAACGTGCCGTTCTACTTCGGCGGGACCTCGCTGCTGATCATCGTGGTGGTGACCATGGACTTCATGACGCAGGTGCAGGCGTACATGATGTCGCAGCAGTACGAGAGCCTGCTCAAGAAGGCCAATTTCAAGGGTGGGTTGCCCACGCGCTGATGTCGAAGGAAGAGACGATACAGATGCAGGGAGAGATCCTGGAGACGCTGCCCAACGCGACGTTCCGGGTGAAGCTGGAGAACGGTCACGTGGTGCTGGGCCACATCTCCGGGAAGATGCGGATGCACTACATAAAGATTCTGCCGGGCGACAAGGTGACGGTGGACCTGACGCCCTACGACCTGTCGCGCGCCCGGATCATTTTCCGCGCGAAGTAGTCGGGCTTGCCGGGACACGAAAGGAACTGCGATGAAAGTTATGGCTTCGGTGAAGAAGATCTGCCGCAACTGCAAGATCATCCGGCGCAACGGCGTCGTACGCGTCATTTGCACGGATCCACGTCACAAGCAGCGTCAAGGCTAACGGAAACGAGAGATAGGGTAGGCACATGGCCCGTATTGCAGGCGTAAACATTCCGAATCACCAGCACGCCGAGATCGCGCTGACGGCGATCTACGGCATCGGCCGGCCGCGCGCCCGCGCGATCTGCGTGGCGGCGGGCCTCGAGCATTCGGCCAAGATCAAGGATCTGACCGACGCGCAAATGGACAAGCTGCGCGAGCTGGTCGGGCGCTACACCGTCGAGGGCGATCTTCGCCGCGAGGTGACGATGAGCATCAAGCGGCTGATGGACCTGGGCTGCTACCGCGGCGTACGCCACCGCAAGGGCCTGCCGGTGCGCGGCCAGCGCACGCGCACCAACGCCCGCACCCGCAAGGGCCCGCGCAAGGCGCGGCAGGCATCGCCGTCGAAGCCGACCCCCAAGGGCAAGTAAGCCGCACCGAACAGGCACTGAGGACATAAACGAATGGCACAGGCACCGACCAAGCAGACCGGCACGCGCACACGCAAGAAGGTGAAGAAGAGCGTGTCGGAGGGCATCGCGCACATCCACGCGTCGTTCAACAACACGATCATCACCATCACCGATCGCCAGGGCAACGCGTTGTCGTGGGCGACGTCGGGCGGCGCCGGCTTCAAGGGCTCGCGCAAGTCGACGCCGTTCGCCGCGCAGGTCGCCGCCGAGGCGGCGGGCAAGGCGGCGCAGGAATGCGGCGTCAAGAACCTGGAAGTGCGCATCAAGGGCCCCGGCCCCGGCCGCGAGTCGGCGGTGCGCGCACTGAACGCGCTGGGACTCAAGATCACCAGCATCTCGGACGTGACGCCGGTGCCGCACAACGGCTGCCGGCCGCCGAAGCGGCGGAGGAATCTGAAGCAATGGCACGATACATCGGACCCAAGTGCAAGCTCGCCCGGCGCGAGGGCACGGACCTGTTCCTGAAGAGCGCGCGCCGCTCGCTCGACTCCAAGTGCAAGCTCGATTCCAAGCCGGGCCAGCACGGAGTGCGCTCGGGCATGCGCCAGTCGGACTACGGCAAGCAGCTTCGCGAAAAGCAGAAGCTGCGCCGCACCTACGGCATCCTCGAGCGCCAGTTCCGCCGCTATTTCTCGATGGCGGCGCACGGCAAGGGCTCGACCGGCGAGAACCTGCTGCGCCTGCTCGAGTCGCGTCTCGACAACGTCGTCTATCGCATGGGCTTCGGCTCGACCCGCGCCGAAGCGCGCCAGCTGGTGTCGCACCGCGCGGTGACCGTCAACGGCAAGGTCGTCGAACATCGCGTCGGCGCTGGTGAAGACCGGCGACATCGATCGCCGTCAAGGAAGGCGCCAAGACGCAGCTGCGCATCGTCGACGCGCTGCAGCTCGCCGAGAAGATCGGCTTCCCGTCGTGGGTCGACGTCGACGTGAAGAAGATGGTGGGCACGTTCAAGGGAGCGCCCGACCGCTCCGAGTTCGGCCAGGACATCAACGAAAGCCTGGTCGTCGAGCTTTATTCGAAGTAACCGGCGAGCCGCTGCCAGGTTGGGGATGGCCCGCGTAGTGTTTTGCCTTGAGGAATGAGCATGCAGAGCAACGCTTTCTTGAAACCGCGCATCATCGATGTCCAGAGCACGTCGCCTTTTCACGCCAAGGTGGTGATGGAGCCGTTCGAGCGTGGCTACGGCCACACGCTCGGCAATGCGCTGCGGCGAGTGCTGCTGTCGTCGATGCCGGGCTATGCGCCGACCGAAGTCAAGATCACCGGGGTCCTGCACGAGTATTCCGCGCTTGACGGCGTGCAGGAGGACGTCGTCGACGTGCTGCTCAACCTGAAGGGCGTCGTGCTCAAGCTGCACAACCGCGATCATGTGACGCTCAAGCTCTCGAAGAACGGCGAAGGCGCGGTGACCGCGGCCGACATCGAGGCGCACCAGGACGTCGAGATCATCAATCCCGACCACGTGATCTCGCACCTCACCGCGGGCGGCAAGATCGAGATGGAAATCAAGGTCGAGAAGGGCCGCGGCTACCAGCCGGCGACCGTGCGCGTCAAGCCCGAGGGCGGGCGCAGCATCGGCAACATCCTGCTCGATGCGTCGTTCTCGCCGGTGCGCCGCGTCAGCTACTCGGTCGAGAGCGCGCGCGTCGAGCAGCGCACCGACCTCGACAAGCTGGTGATGGACATCGAGACCAACGGCGTCATCGAGCCCGAGCAGGCGATCCGCTACGCGGCGTCGATCCTGGTCGAGCAGCTCGGCGTGTTCGCCGACCTCAAGGGCACCGAAGCGCCGGCCGAGCAGCGCTCGATGCCGCAGGTCGATCCGATCCTGCTGCGCCCGGTCGACGACCTCGAGCTCACGGTGCGCTCGGCGAATTGCCTGAAGGCCGAGAACATCTACTACATCGGCGACCTGATCCAGCGCACCGAGACGGAGCTCCTGAAGACACCGAACCTCGGCCGCAAGTCGCTCAACGAGATCAAGGAAGTCCTCGCCTCGCGCGGGCTCTCGCTGGGCATGAAGCTCGAGAACTGGCCGCCCGCGAACCTCGACCGGCCGTAAGAACAAGCGCAGGGGAAAAACATGCGTCATCGCCACGGACTGAGAAAACTCAATCGCACCAGCAGCCATCGCCTGGCCATGCTGCGCAACATGACCAATTCGCTGTTCAAGCACGAATTGATCAAGACCACGCTGCCCAAGGCCAAGGAGCTGCGCCGCGTCGCCGAGCCGCTGCTCACGCTCGGCAAGACGCCGACGCTGGCCAATCGCCGGCTCGCCTTCAATCGCCTGCGCGACAAGGACGTGGTTTACAAGCTCTTCGCCGAGCTCGGGCCGCGCTACGCCAAGCGTCCCGGCGGTTACCTGCGCATTCTCAAGTTCGGATTCCGCCAGGGCGACAACGCGCCGATGGCGCTGGTCGAGCTGCTTGATCGCCCCGAGCCTGTCGCACAGCCCGGCGACGAGGCGAAGGCTGCCTGACGGCGACCGACGCAAAAGCCGGGAGCCTCCCGGCTTTTCGCTCTGGCCCCCAGTGGGCTGCACGCGGATCGGTAGTGAGTATCGCGCCGCAACAGCTAGGCGCGAGGAGGAGGCATAGTTCGTACTATGACGACAACGAGCCACGACGCTGTCCGATGGCCGCGCCAAGAATGGAGCGCTTCTACACCGCGCTGAACCGCCTCGATGCCTACCTGCTGCTGCATCGGCTGCAGCAGGTGGGCGTGGCCGCGCACGTGTTCAACGAGCACGCGTCGTCGATCGTCGGCGAGGTGCCGCCCGACGTCGCGCAACCGCAGATATGGCTGGAGCATGCGCGCGATCGTCCGCGCGCTGAAGCCGCGCTGGCGGCGCTCGTCGCCGACCGCGCGCAGACAGGGACGCTGTCCTGCCCGGCGTGCCGTGAAGAGAATCCGGCGAACTTCGAGCTGTGCTGGAGCTGCGGGGCGAATCTCTAGGCGACCTGCCGCGCACGGACGGGCACGCGCGGTCAGTCGTCGAGCGCTCGTGCGCGCGGTCGTCCAGATCGCCATGCTCGAGGCGGCACGTGCCGCTTCCGGCAGGCGCTGTCGACGTCGCAGCACGCACCCACCACAACACAGCGCCGCCGCCGAGCAGCGCGAACGGGCCGACCCAGAGCAGCCACGTGCTCGGCTTGACCGGCGGACGGTACAGCACGAAATCGCCGTAGCGCTGCACCAGGTACGCCTTGATCTCCTCGTCGCTCTTGCCTGACCGCGCCAGGCTTCTCACCTCGCGGCGCAGGTCGTCGGCAAGCTCCGCGTTGGAGTCGGCGAGGGTCTGGTTCTGGCACACCAGGCAGCGCAGCTCGCTTTCCAGATGCTTTATTCGCGCATCGAATGCGATGTCGGCGGGCGCAGTCCATTTTTGCCGCGTGCGCGCCCGCGCTCAGCGCGACGATCGCAATCGCGGCGCGGACCTTCGCTCCGATGCGACCGCAGCAGGCTTGCCCCGCGGGCTCACTGCGCTGCCCGGCGCGCGTCACCGCGCGCTCATCGCTGCAGCTCGCGCACCAGCGGCAGGATCTTGTCCTTCAGCGCTTCCGCGGTAATCGGGCCGATCTGCTTGTAGCGGACGATTCCCTGCTTGTCGACGACGAACGTCTCGGGCACGCCGTAGACGCCGTAGTCGATGCCGACGCGGCCGTCGAGGTCGACGCCGGAGGCGGCGTAGGGATTGCCGTTCTGCGCGAGCCACGCCCGGCCGGCATCGGGCTTGTCCTTGTAGTCGAGTCCATAGATCGGGACGACGCTCGATGCCGCGAGCTGCATCAGCAGCGGGTGCTCGACACGGCACGACACGCACCACGATGCCCACACGTTGAGCAGCCACACCTTGCCCTTGAGCTCGTCACTGGACAGCCGCGCATCGGCGTCGTGCAGGCGCGCCAGCGCGAACGACGGCGCAGGCTTTGCCGATGAGCGGCGAGGGAACCTCGCGCGGATCGCGTCCGAGACCGACCCACAGGAACGCGATCAGCACCGCGAAGATGAGCAGCGGCACGGTCCAGCGCAGCGCTTTCATGGAAGCTCCGTGGGCATCAGTCGGCCGCTGACACGACGGTCGCGGGCGCGCGACGCGGCGGCGCCGCGGCACGAGCCGGTAACGCCGGTCCATCACCGCGAGAAATCCGCCGAGCCCCATCAGCAGCGCTCCCGCCCAGATCCAGTCGATGAACGGCTTCAGGTAGATGCGAACGCTCCACGCGCCGGTGATGTCGCCTGCGGCGCGCCGGCCGGCTCGCCGAGCGAGACGTACCGGTCACCGAGAACGCCTACATCGATCGCCGCGATGGTCATCGTCTGTCCCGAAGCGTTGTAGATGCGCTTCTCGGGCTTGAGCGTCTCGACCAGCCGCGCATCCTTGCGCACCTCGAACGTCCCCGTCACGGCGCGGTAGTTCGGCCCCGGCCCCGGAGTCACGCCCACGAATCGGAAGTCGTATCCGCCGACTTCTGACCGATTCGCCGGCTCCATCCGAAGGTCGCGCTCGATCTCGTAGCCTTTCACCAGCGTGACGCCGGCGATGAACACGCCGACGCCAACGTGCGCGAGCAGCATGCCGTAGTACGACGAGGAGTTGGCGCGCAGCGCGCCGAGCAGATCGCCGCGCGGCGCGCTGGCGATGCGCACGCGCAGCGTCTGCGCGGCGCTGGCCACGATCCACACCGCGAGGAACACGCCGCCCGCGATCAACGGCGTCCAGTGGCCGAGGATCATCGGCAGCATCAGCGCGCTGACGATGGCGACCGCGAGCGCCCAGCGCAGGCGCTGTCCACAGCTCGGGCAACGGGCGCCTTGCTCCAGCGTCGCCATCGGTCCGATGCCCATGAGGAAGGCGGCGGGCGCCATCAGCGGATAGAACACCGCGTCGAAGTACGGCGGTCCGACCGACATCTTGCCGAGGTTCGAGCGCGTCGAGGAACAGCGGATACAGCGTGCCGAGCAGCACGCTCGCCATCGCCACGACCAGCAGGATGTTGTTCGCGAGCAGCATCGATTCGCGCGACACGACGCGCGAACGCGGCCGCCGAGCCCCACCTTGCCCGCGCGCCACGCGAACAGCGTCAGCGAGCCGCCGACGACGATGGCGAGGAACAGCAGGATGAACACGCCGCGCGCCGGATCGGTGGCGAAGGCGTGCACCGAGGTCAGCACGCCGGAGCGCACCAGGAAGGTTCCGAGCAGCGACAGCGAGAACGCGAGGATGGCGAGCAGCACCGTCCAGCTCTCGAAATGCGCCGCGCTTCTCGGTGACCGCCAGCGAGTGGATCAGCGCCGTGCCGGTGAGCCACGGCATGAACGATGCGTTCTCGACCGGATCCCAGAACCACCATCCGCCCCAGCCGAGCGTGTAGTACGCCCACCCCGATCCGAGCGCGATGCCGATGGTGAGAAAGCTCCACGCCACGGTCGTCCATGGACGCGACCAGCGCGCCCATGCGGCATCGAGCCTGCCCCCGATCAGCGCCGCCACCGCGAAGGAGAACGCGACCGAGAATCCCACGTAGCCCATGTACAGCAGCGGCGGGTGGAACACCATGCCGGGATCCTGCAGCAGCGGATTGAGGTCGCGGCCTTCCGCCGCGGCGGGCACCAGGCGCTCGAACGGATTCGAAGTGAGCAGCATGAAAAGCAGGAAGCCGACGCTGACCAGTCCCATCACCGAAAGCACGCGCGCGAGCAGCTCGCGCGGCAGGTTGCGCGAGAACAGCGTCACCGCGAAGCTCCAGCCGGCGAGCATCAGCGTCCACAGCAGGAGCGAGCCTTCGTGCGATCCCCACGTCGCGGCGATGCGGTAGTGCAGCGGCAGCTCGGAATTCGAGTTGCTCGCCACGTTGAGCACCGAAAAGTCGTTGCTTGCGAACGACCAGGCCAGGCAGCCGAACGCGAACGCGACCAGAAGCGCCTGCGCGCGCGCGGCCGGACGCGCCAGCGCCATCAGCGGCGCGCTGCCCGTGGCGGCGCCCGAGCATCGGCAGGCTCGCCTGCGCCAGCGCGACGAGCAGCGCCAGTATCAGCGCGAAGTGTCCGAGCTCGGGAATCATGGGCTCTGGCCTTCGTGCAGTGTTTTCATGGTCATGCCCTTTCGCGCCGCGTCCACCGCCGACTGCGCCTGCGGCGGCATGTAGTTCTCGTCGTGCTTGGCAAGGACCTCGGTGGCGTGGAAGCTGCCGTCGGCCGCGACGGTGCCCTGCGCCACGACGCCCTTGCCTTCGCGGAACAGGTCGGGCAGGAGGCCGGTGTAGGTGACGGGGATCGTCTGCGCGGTGTCGGTCACGCGAAAGCGCACCGTCAGTGAATTCGGCTCGCGCACTACGCTGCCGTTCTCGACCATGCCGCCGATGCGAAACGGCCGGCCGGCGGGCGCTTCCTTCGCCGCCACCTGCGACGGCGTGAAGAAAAAGACGAGGTTCGACTGGAACGCATTGAGCACGAGCCCGACGGCGACGCCGAGCGCGAGCAGTCCGGCGGCGATCCACGCCAGACGGCGCGTGCGGGGCTTCAGCGGTCTCATCGCGCGCCAGCCTGCGCGCTGCCGTCGTGCACGCGCTCGGAACGCGCGAGGCGGGCGCGCACCGCGATCATCTCGGCGACGAGCAGCAGCGCGCAGATGCCGTAGGCGATCCAGACATACGCGCCATATTCCGACAGGGCCGCGATCGCGTTCATTGCGCTGCCGCCATCCGCCAGAGCGCGCCGCGCTCGCGCTCGTTGATGATCGCGCGCAGCCGCACGAGCGTCACCGCGATCGAGTAGGACCACGCCGCGAGTGTCATCACCAGCATGCCGGCGAGCATGATCGCCGCCATGCGCGGCGCCGCGGTGAGGCTCACGCTGGCGCCCTGGTGCAAGGTGTTCCACCATTTCACCGAGAAATAGATGATGGGGATGTTCACCGCGCCGACCAGCGCCAGCACCGCGCACGCGCGGTCGGCGCGACGCGGGTCGTCGATCGCGTTGCGCAGCGCCATGAAGCCGAAATAGAGAAAGAGCAGGATCAGCTCGGAGGTCATGCGCGCGTCCCATGCCCAGTAGGTGCCCCAGGTCGGTTTTCCCCAGAGCGAACCGGTGGCGAGCGCGATCACGGTGAACACGGCGCCCGTCGGCGCCAGCGCCTGAGCGGTCATCGCCGCGAGCCGGGCGTTGAACACCAGAGACATCGCGCACCAGAACGCCATGACGACGTAGATGAACATCGACATCCACGCCGCGGGGACATGGATGAAGATGATGCGATAGGCCTCGCCCTGCTGTGCGTCGGTCGGCGCGACGACGAGTCCGATCCACAGCCCGACCAGCGCGAGTAGCGCGGCGGCGATGCCGAACAGGCGCGCCAGCGGCCCTGCCAGCGGAAAGAACGACGCCGGCGAAGAGTAGCGAAACCAGTTGATCGACGTGCCTGACATGTACGTCCTGTACGTTCCGATGACTCAGTCCAGTGCTGCAGCCCCAGCGCCTCAGTCCAGCGAAATTCTCACCGCGGCGGCGGTGGCGAGCGGTGCACCGACCGACGCCGCGAGCAACATCGCGCCGAGCACCGAAAAGTGCGCGCTCGTCGACATCGCGTCACGCACCGCGTCGACGGCACCGGCGCCGAAAATGAGCACGGGCACGCAAAGCGGCAGGACGAGAAGCGAGACTAGCGCGCCGCCGCCGCGCGCGCCCAGCGTCAGCGCCGCCCCGATCGCACCGAGCAGCGACAAGGTCGGCGTGCCGACCAGCAAGCCCAGCGCGAGAACTTCGAGCTCGGCGGCGTTGAGCCCGAACTGCACGCCGAGCCAGGGCGACGCGGCAGCCAGCGGCAGCCCCGTCGAGGCCCAATGTGCGGCGATCTTCCCCGCGATCAGGGCAGGAAGCGGGTAGGGCGACATCGCCATCTGCTCGAGCGACCCGTCGGCGAAATCGCCTGCGAAAAGCCGCGGCAGCGCGAGCATCGAGGTCATGAGCGCGGTGACCCACAGAACTCCCGGTCCGATCGCGCGCAGCAACGCCGGATCGGCACCCACCCCGAGCGGAAAAAGCGCGACGACGATGACATAGAACAGCAGCAGCACGCCGAGTTCCGCACGGGAACGCAGCGCCAGTCTGAGATCCCGGCTGAGCGCCCAGCGCATGGCCGCCCACGCGCCGCCGCCGTGCGCGGGGGCGGCGATCGCGGCATCCATAGGCGCCATCACAGTCGTAGCTCGCGGACCCCGACGCCATCCGCGCTGCGGGCGTCGTGCGAGGCGATGATGGCCAGGCCCCCGCGCGCGGCGTGCGAGCGCAGGTATTCGCGCAGCAATCCGATGCCTGCGTCGTCGAGCGCCGAGGTCGGCTCGTCGAGCACCCACAGCTCGCGCGCGATCAGGCGCAGGCGCGCCAGCGCGACGCGCCGGCGCTGGCCCTGCGAGAGCGCACGCGCCGGCAGCGCGCGCTGCGCGTCGAGATTCCATTCCGACAACGCCTTGCGCACCGCGACCGTGTCCGCGGCGCCACCGTGCAGCGCGCTCAGCGACTGCAGATTCTGTTCGGCGGTGAGATCGTCCTTCAGAGCGCTGGCGTGACCGACGTAGAGCGTGCTCTCGCGCAACGCGGCAGGTGCCGCGTCGCCCCGCCAGGCGAGCGTGCCCTGCGGCGGGGCGTGTCAGCCCGCACACCATGCGCAGCAGCGTCGTCTTGCCGCTCCCGTTGGCGCCGGTGACGTGCAACGCTTCGCCCGCCTGCAACGTGAATCCGACGCCCGCGAACAGCGGCGAGAATCCGCGCTGCGCGGCGAGCTGCTGCGCTACCAACATGACGCTCCGTGCAGGGATCGACGGGACCTGAATTATAGCCGAGTGGCTAGCGTCGCCGGCGCGCCGGACTTCTCTAGGGAACCACCTGGTCGATGACGATGCGCACGTTGGCCGCGCCGGGCTTGACCGGGCCGCTGCGTCCGAAAAGGTCGCCTGCCTGCGGCAATGCTCCGCCACCCTTGGAGACGCGCGCCTCGACGACCACCTGCGGCGCCGAGGAGAGCTTCGCGCCCGCCGCCATGGCCATGCTGTCGTCGAGCACGAAATCGGCGGGCAACGCACGCGCCTTCAGTCTCAGCACCGCCAACGGCATGCGCGAGCCCTCGACGGCGCGCGCGAAGACGAACACGGTGTCGTCTAGCGTCACCTTGGAAGCCAGCGTGCCCGCCACGTCGACGCGTCCGCTGATCGTCCCCGCCGTTCGCAGCGCGCTTTGGGTCCCGCTGCGGGCGCCACCGGTGCGACCCCCGGTACACCGCCCCGTTGCGCGCGCTCGACGTCGGCGATGACGCTCGCGACCCTCGTCGCCTCGTCGGAGCCCGCGGGCAGCTCGGCGGCGAGGCGCCGCCAGTACGCGAGCGACGCCGGCAGGTCACGCGCTTCCAGCGCCGCAGTGGCGGCGAGCGCCAGCGCCTTGCGCTGATGCGGATCGATCGCCAGCGCGCGCTGGATCAGCGCTACCGGCTCGCCAGCGAGCGTGCGGCCATGCGCCATCGCCAGCACATCGGCGTAGTCGGCAAGGAGGTTTGCATCGTTCCCGATCAGCGCCACCGCGTGCGCGTAGGCGTCCGCCGATTCGGGAAAGCGCTCGAGTGTCTGATACGAGCGTGCGAGCAGCACCCAGCCATCCGCGTCTTCGGGACGCTGTTGCATGCGCTGCGCGAGCGTCTCGACCATCGCCACGATCTGCGCCTCGGTGACGTTGTGGACGGGCGCATCCTGCGCGACGTCGATCGCCGCGGGATTGCCGAGACGCTGGTAGAGCAGGAATGCCGCCACCGGGATGATCACTGCGACGAGCGCCAGCGCGGTCCAGCGCTGGCGCGGCGACGGCAGCGCCATAACCGGATCGACAGCCGACCGCGCCCGGGGTGCTGCATCCTGGTCGAGGTTTGTTTCGCGACTGAGACGACGCGCGAGCTCGTCGATGGCGGCGTTGTGCTCGGCCTCGCCCAGGCTACCGACGGCATATTCCGTGTCGAGCACGCGCTTGTGATCGCGCAGCACCGCGAGCGATACGTCACTCGCTTCGGGTTGCTCGACGCGCCTCGCGCCGCGCAGAAGCGGCCACGTCAAAACTGCGAGCGTAATCGCGACCATGAGTGCCGCGAGGGTCCAGAAAATGGGCATGGTCGATGTTATCATCCCGCAACTTTGCCGCCCCTCGATCGAAGGGATCCGCCATGTCGGACAAAGATATCCGCGAAGCTTCTCTCGAGTACCATCGCGCAGCGCCGGCCGGCAAGATATCGATCCTGCCGACCAAGCAGCTGACCAATCAGCGCGACCTGGCGATGGCGTACACGCCGGGCGTCGCGGCGGCGTGCGACGAAATCGTGCGCGACCCGATCGAGGCGCGCAACCTGACAGCGCGCGGCAACCTTGTGGGCGTTGTAACCAACGGAACCGCGGTTCTGGGGCTCGGTGCGATCGGCCCGCTGGCCAGCAAGCCGGTGATGGAAGGCAAGGCGGTGCTTTTCAAGAAGTTCGCCGGCATCGATTGCTTCGATATCGAGATCGATGAGCGCGATCCCGACAAGCTGGTCGACATCATCTGCTCGCTCGAGCCCACCTTCGGCGGAATCAACCTCGAGGACATCAAGGCACCCGAGTGCTTCTACGTCGAGAAGAAATGCCGCGAGCGCATGAACATCCCGGTGTTCCACGACGACCAGCACGGCACCGCCATCATCGTCGCCGCCGCGATCACCAACGGACTGCGCGTGGTGGGAAAGAACGTCGCCGACGTGAAGCTGGTGTGCTCAGGAGCGGGTGCCGCGGCGCTGGCCTGCCTCGACCTCCTGGTGGGATTGGGCATCAAGCGCGAGAACATGTGGGTCGCCGACATCGCCGGAGTCGTCTACGCGGGCCGCAAGCAGGAAATGGACGACAACAAGGCTCGCTATGCGCAGAAGACCGATGCGCGAACGCTCGCCGACATCATCGCCGGTGCCGACATATTCCTCGGGCTCTCGGCGGCGCGCGTGCTCAAGCCTGAGCTGCTCAGATCGATGGCGGCCAAACCGCTCATCATGGCGCTGGCGAATCCCGAGCCCGAGATCATGCCCGACCTCGCCAAGCAGGCGCGGCCGGACGCGGTGATCGCGACCGGGCGCTCCGACTTTCCGAACCAGGTGAACAACGTATTGTGCTTCCCGTTCATTTTCCGAGGCGCGCTCGACGTCGGGGCGACCACGATCAACGAGGCGATGAAGCTCGCAACCGTGCGTGCGATCGCTGACCTGGCGAAAGCCGAGCAGTCGGACATCGTCGCCGCCGCGTATGGCGTCGACGACGTCAAGTTCGGTCCTGAATACCTGATCCCCAAGCCGTTCGATCCGCGCCTGATCGTGAAGATCGCGCCCGCGGTGGCGCGTGCGGCCATGGAGTCGGGTGTGGCGACGCGGCCGATCACCGATTTCGACGCGTACCACCAGCAGCTCATGCAGTTCGTGTACCACTCCGGGCTGCTGATGAAGCCGATCTTCCAGGCTGCGAAAAAGGCACCCAAGCGCATCGTGTTCGCCGAGGGCGAGGACGAGCGCGTGCTGCGCGCCGTGCAGGTGGTGGTCGACGAAGGCCTCGCCAAGCCGATCGTGATCGGCCGCCCGGCGGTGATCGCGCAGCGCATCGAGCGCTTCGGGCTGCGCATCCGGCCGGGCACCGACGTCGAGGTCGTCAACAACGAGGACGACCCGCGCTACCGGGCGTACTGGGCGGAATACCACCGTCTGACCGGCCGCAAGGGTGTCACCGAGCAGAGCGCCAAGATCGAGATGCGTCGCCGGCTGACGCTGATCGGCGCGATGATGATCCACATGGGCGACGCCGACGGCATGCTGTGCGGGACCTACGGAACGCACGAGGGACACCGGCACTACATCGACCAGGTCATCGGCCTGCGCAGGGGCGTGCGCGTGAGCGCGGCGATGAACGCGGTGTTCCTGCACGAGCGCACCGTGTTCATCGCCGATACCTACGTCAACGCGGACCCGAGCGCCGAGCAGATCGCCGAGATCACCCTGCTCGCCGCCGACGAGATGCGCCGCTTCGGCATCACTCCGAAGGTCGCGCTGGTGTCGCATTCGAACTTCGGGTCGAGCACGCACCCGCAGGCGAGGAAAATGCAGGCGGCGCTGGCGCTGATCATGGCCATGGACGACGAGCTCGAGATCGATGGCGAGATGCACGGCGACTCCGCCTTGTCGTCCGAGGTCCGCCGCGGGGTGCTGCCGCAATTCGCGCCTGAAGGGCGACGCCAACCTGTTGATCATGCCGGGCATCGACGCCGCGAACATTTCCTTCAACCTGCTCAAGATCGCCGCCGGCAGCGGCCTGACCCTGGGCCCGATGCTGCTCGGCGTCGCCAAGCCGGTGCACATCCTCACCCCGTCGGCGACCGTGCGCCGCATCGTCAACATGACCGCGCTCACCGTCGTCGACGCCAGCGTCGACCGGCAGCCTTCGCTGCTCTAGCCGGGTCGTGCCCGCCGGTCCCGGCTTTGCAACGCCGGTCGAACTGTGCAAGAATTACCTTAACTTGCAGAATCAAGGTGGTAGCGATGCTGGACCGTGACGGGTATCGCCCGAACGTCGCCATCGTCATCGCCAGCTCGAGGAATCTGGTCTTTTGGGGTAAGCGGATCCGCGAGCACTCGTGGCAGTTTCCGCAAGGGGGGATCAACCCCGGCGAGACGCCCGAGCGTGCGATGTATCGGGAACTGAAGGAAGAAGTCGGCCTGGACCCGCAGCATGTGAAGATTCTCGGGCGCACCCGCAACTGGCTGCGCTACGAGGTCCCGCAGCACTGGATCAAGCGCGAGTGGCGTGGCAGCTACCGCGGGCAAAAGCAGATCTGGTACCTGCTGCGGCTGACCGGGCGCGACAACGACGTCTCGCTGCGCTCGAGCGACCGGCCCGAGTTCGATGCGTGGCGCTGGCACGACTACTGGATCCCGCTGGAAAACGTGATCGAGTTCAAGCGCGACGTCTACCGGCGCGCGCTCACCGAGCTCGAGCGTTACCTGCACAAGCGCCCGCAGACCCGGCGCGAGCGGCTCTACGGCTGGGCGCACACGGTGATACCGTCGCCGTATTCCACCCCTCCCAGCGACGCCAGCAGCTAGCGCACGCGAGCTATAGCAGCACCAGGTTGTTGCGGTGGATGAGCTCGGGCTCGTCCACGTAGCCCAGGATCGCGGCGATATCGGACGACGGCTTGCGCAGGATTCTCTGCGTCTCGCTCATGCTGTAGTTCACGAGCCCGCGCGCGATTTCGCGGCCGTCGGGATCCAGGCATCCGATGACCTCGCCGCGCTCGAACGCGCCTTCGCAGGCGACGACGCCGATGGGCAGCAGGCTCTTGCCCTCGTGAACGAGCGCGCGTGCCGCGCCGGCGTCGAGCCGGACTTTCCCGGTCGTGCGCACGTGATCGGCGAGCCATTGCTTGCGCGCGGCCAGGCTCATGGTCTCGGCGACGAGTTCGGTGCCCAGCGCTTCGCCGGCGCACAGACGGCTCAGCACGCGCTCCTCGCGGCCGTCGGCGATCACCGTGGTCGCTCCGCTGCGCGCCGCGCGCTTTGCGGCGAGCACCTTGGTCAGCATGCCGCCTTTCGACAGGCCGGAGGCGGCGCCGCCGGCCATGCGCTCGAGAGAATCGTCTCCGGCGCGCGCGCTCCGGATCAGCGTCGCCTTCGCGTCCTTGCGCGGATCGCTGCTGTACAGGCCGGGCTGATCGGTGAGCAGCACCAGCACATCGGCCTCGATGAGATTGGTGACCAGCGCGCCCAGCGTATCGTTGTCGCCGACGCGGATCTCCTCGGTGGTGACGGTGTCGTTCTCGTTGATCACCGGGATCACGCCCAGGCCCAGCAGCGTCAGCAGCGTCGAACGCGCGTTGAGGTAGCGCTTGCGGTCGGCGAGGTCCTCGTGCGTGAGCAGGATCTGCGCGGTGTGCAGATCGAAGCGCGAGAACGCGGCTTCGTAGGCCTGCACGAGCCCCATTTGCCCGACCGCGGCTGCCGCCTGCAGCTCGTGCATCGCCGCCGGGCGCTCGCTCCAGCCGAGGCGCTGCATGCCTTCCGCGATCGCCCCCGACGACACCAGCGCGACTTCCTTGCCGGCGTGTCGCATGGCGGCGATCTCCTCCGCCCAGCGTGCCACCGCCGCGTGATCGATGCCGCGCCCGCCGGCGGTCACCAAGCTGGATCCGACCTTGATCACAACCTTGCGCGCGCTCGCCATCGCGGAGCATCGGAGGATCGGACGCGGCGCCGGGCATGATCGTCGCGGTCATGACGCTTCGGTCGCGATCACCGCGACGGGGTGGTCTTCGAGCCACGCCTGAATCGCAAAGGTGAGCTCGCGGCAGCCGGTGCCGTCGATGGCGGTGACCGCGAATACGGGCCCTTTCCAGCGATAAGACTTCACGAACGAGGCGACCGCCTTGGCCCGCTCATCCTCGGCAACCAGGTCGAGCTTGTTGAGCACGAGCCAGCGCGGCTTCGCGGCAAGCTCGGGATCGTATCGGCCGAGTTCCTTGACGATCGCTCGCGCGTCCGCCACGGGGTCGGATTCTCCATCCAGCGGAGCGATGTCGACGACGTGCAACAGCAGCCGCGTGCGCTGGAGATGACGCAGGAACTGGTGGCCAAGTCCCGCGCCGTCCGCGGCGCCCTCGATCAGACCCGGAATGTCTGCGACCACGAAGCTCTTGTTCTCGCCCACGCGCACGACGCCGAGGTTGGGCGCGAGCGTGGTGAACGGATAATCGGCGACCTTGGGGCGCGCCGCGGAGATGGCGCGGATCAGGGTCGATTTGCCCGCGTTCGGCATCCCGAGCAGGCCCACGTCGGCGAGCACCTTGAGTTCCAGGCGAAGCTTGCGCTGCTCGCCTTTTTCACCCGGAGTCGCCTGACGCGGCGCGCGATTGGTGCTCGACTTGAAATGGATGTTGCCCAGCCCGCCGCTACCGCCCTTTGCCACCAACGCGGTCTGTCCATCGGCGGCGAGATCGGCGAGGACGTCGCCGCTTTCGGCATCGCTGATGACCGTGCCCACTGGAACGCGCAGCATGATGTCGTCGGCGCCTCGCCCGTACTTGTCGGCGCCGCGGCCGTTCTCGCCCCGCTTAGCCCGATGGATGCGCGCGAAGCGGTAGTCGATAAGCGTGTTGATATTGCGATCGGCGCGCATGTAGATGCTGCCACCGCGGCCACCGTCGCCGCCGTCGGGGCCGCCGCGCGGAATGTATTTCTCGCGCCGGAACGAGGCGATTCCGTTGCCGCCGTCGCCGGCAACGACCTCGATCGCCGCTTCGTCGATGAACTTCATACGACAGGTCGCGCTTCGGTGCGCCGGAACAACAGATAGCGCTCGGTATCGTCGCCCCGGCGCCGGCCTTCCCACACCTGCTCCCAAGCCGAGTCCGGAGGCGTGTCCGTGTCCTCTCGCCCGACCTGCATGAGCAGCGCATTGCATGCATGGCCGGGCTCGATTTCGTCGCGCACGGTCACCAGTCCGATGAAGTACTCGAACAGCGCCCGCTGGGGATCGCCCAGGTTGTGGCTCGCCACGCAGCCGCCGGTAGGCAGCTGGACAGCGAGCGACTCGGCGACGGGGCGGTAGCTTCGCCGTGAATCGAGGTAGGGCAGCCAGATCGTCATGTACAGTCCCCACACCAGCGTCATGCCCGCCGCCCAGTTCAGCACCGCGCGGCGATTCGACCGCCGTGCCGGGCGCACGAGCACGACCCAGAGCAGCGACAGGAATACGGCGATTAGCAGCGCCAGCCATTCTCCCTGCGGACGAAAGCCCGGCTGCGTATCGTGAAACATGCGCGCGATCGCTTCCGGCAAGCCGTTGCGCCACGCTTCGGCCCAGAGCGCCCAGACCAGGATGCCGAGCAGGCCGAAAGGTGAGAATTCCGAACCAGTCGAGCAGTCCCGATGCGCCGCGCTTGAGCGTATCGATCTCCGCGGCGCCCAGGAGCGACAGGGGAAGAAGGAGCGGCAGCGCCAGCATGGCGCGCGGCTCTGCGGCGGCGGCGGACAGGACCACGACCAGAACGATCGCGAGCATGAGTGGCAACGCGACACCGGCGCTACCCAGACCGCCGTTGTCGCCGCGACGTCGTACCCAGAGCGTCCACAGCGCCAACGGTAGCGCGGGCCACGCGAACCACGGCAGATTCTTGACGTACCACAGCCAATCCACCGGGAGTGCATCGCGTGTCTGCCCGAAAAACCGGTGGATGTTGTGCGCGCGCTGCCACACCGTGAGCAGCGCCGGATCGCGCAGGTACAGCGCAAGCGGCCATGCCGCGATCAGCGGTATCGCCACGGCGAGCGCGATGGCCAGGCTCGCCAGGTGGCGGCGCGTGCGCCAGGCGTCGAACAGGGGCAGCAGCAGGGCGGTGGCTGGCGATCAGCGCAGGAGCGAGCGCGCCCTTGCACAGGTAAGCCAGTCCGGCGGCGAGCCCCAGGAGCGCGCCTCCCAGCGCGAACCGGCGAGGCGCGAGCGCGAGTGCGTAGAGCGCGAGGGCATAGGCGGCGAGCAGTCCGATGTCGGGTGCGAGGTAGTGCGCGCGATCCCAGAGCCCGATGCATCCGACGAACAGCAGCACCGGCAGCCAGCGAAAATCCTTGCCGTAGAGCTCGCGGCCGGTCAGCGCCAGCAGCCACAAAGCGAGTCCCAGGCAGATCGCGTTGGCGACGCGCGCAGCGTCGTGCAGGCTGAGCACCGGTGCCAGCGTTCCGGCCGTGGCCGCGGCGAGCGCGTAGAACAGAGGCGGGCGTTCCGGCGAGGCGACGCCGCCCAGGCGCGGAACGACGTAGTCCCCGTGCCGAAGCATGTCGTAGGCTATGCCGAAGCTGGTCGCGTCGTCGGGCTTCCACGGGTCGTGCCCGAAAAGCCCGAGCATGATCCAAGCGGCGCACAGCAGCACCAGTCCAGCCTGCTTGAGTGACCGATAGGGGCCGGACGGGGAGAGCCCGGACGTCTCCTCGAGCGCTCGACGGGGCTTCGGCCAAGGGCATGGGCGGGAAACAAAAAGGCAGCCGAGGCTGCCTTTCATGCGGTCAGGTGGGAATCAGGACGCGCGTGAGCGTCACGCGGCCTTCGTCGCAGTCTTGGTGGCGGCCGGCGCAGCTTTGGTGGTTCCGGCCGCGGCGGGTTTGGTTGCATAGCGCTGGCGGAATTTCTCGACGCGTCCCGCGGTGTCGACGATCTTCTGCTTGCCCGTATAGAACGGGTGGCACGCCGAGCAAACCTCGACGTGCAAAGGCTTGTTGACGGTGGAGCGCGTCGCGAACGTATTTCCGCAGCTGCACGTGACTTGGATCTCGCTGTAGCTCGGATGAATGGCTGTCTTCATCGAATGCCTCAGAGTAATTCTCGGGAAAATTGAACCTGCGATCAAGGCTGCCGGAGGGGATTTCCACCGTTGCGGCTACCTTACGAGGCCAGCAGGGCAGGGGAAATGCCTGATTGCAGCAAAACTGACCGATTATGCGGGTTTTTGTGCTGCAGTGCAACGTCGCCCGGCTCTTTAGAGTGGGGGCTCTAGGGCCGAGTTCAAGCCCCCGGCAGGCGTCAGCCCCGCCGCATCGAGTCGAAGAATTCCGCGTTGTTCTTGGTCTGCTTGACCTTGTCGACCAGGAATTCGGTCGCTTCGAGGTCGTCCATCGGGTAGAGCAGCTTGCGCAGCACCCATACCTTCTGCAGCACATCCTGCTTGAGCAGGAGCTCCTCCTTGCGCGTTCCCGAGCGATTGACGTTGATCGCGGGGTAGGTGCGCTTCTCCGCCATGCGGCGGTCGAGGTGGATCTCCATGTTGCCGGTGCCCTTGAACTCCTCGTAGATCACGTCGTCCATGCGCGAGCCGGTGTCGATCAGCGCGGTCGCGATGATGGTGAGCGATCCGCCTTCCTCGATGTTGCGAGCGGCGCCGAAAAAGCGCTTCGGACGCTGCAGTGCGTTGGCGTCGACGCCGCCGGTCAACACCTTGCCCGACGCCGGGACGACGGTGTTGTAGGCGCGCGCCAGCCGCGTGATCGAGTCGAGCAGGATCACCACGTCCTTCTTGTGCTCGACGAGGCGCTTGGCCTTCTCGATCACCATTTCGGCGACCTGAACATGGCGCGTCGCCGGCTCGTCGAAGGTCGACGAAACCACTTCGCCGCGCACCGAGCGCTGCATTTCCGTGACTTCCTCGGGACGCTCGTCGATGAGCAGCACGATCAGCATCACGTCGGGATAGTTGGCCGCGATCGAGTGCGCGATGTGCTGCAGCATCACGGTCTTGCCGGACTTCGGGCTCGACACCAGCAGGCCGCGCTGCCCCTTGCCGATCGGCGCGATGATGTCGATGATGCGGCCGGTCATGTTCTCCTCGGCCTTGATGTCGCGCTCGAGGATCAGCGGCTCGTCCGGGAACAGCGGCGTCAGGTTCTCGAAGAGGATCTTGCTCTTCGCGTTTTCCGGCGGCTCGCCGTTGACCTTGTCGACCTTGACCAGCGCGAAATAACGCTCGCCGTCCTTGGGAGTGCGGATCTCGCCTTCGATCGTGTCGCCGGTGTGCAGATTGAAGCGGCGGATCTGCGACGGCGAGATGTAGATGTCGTCGGTGCCGGCAAGGTACGACGTGTCCGGTGAGCGCAGGAAGCCGAAGCCGTCCGGCAGAACTTCGAGCGTGCCGTCGCCGAAAATGCTTTCGCCCTTCTTCGCCTGGTTCTTCAGCAGCGCGAAGATGAGGTCGTGCTTGCGCATCCGGTTGGCGCCTTCGATCTCGTTCGTATTTGCAATCTCGACGAGTTCGGTTACCGGCTTGGTCTTCAGTTCTGACAGTTGCATGGATTGACGGGGGCGTGGGGAGGGCGGAGCGGGGCGGCCCTGACGCGTACTCGGCCGCGCGGCGCGCAATTCGATCTGGGAGGTTGGCGCTAGCGAAGAATCCGCGGCGCCGGTGGTGTCACGTCACGGGGCGCTCAGTGGGCCTTTTTTGACGTCAGCTGGCCCAAGCGACCGCAGCGTGCGGTTCAATGGATGAGGAGCGTAGCCCCTTCAGAGGTGACTGTCAATAAACGCCGTAAGTTGCGATTTGGAAAGGGCGCCCACCTTCTGCGCGGCGATTTCACCGCCCTTGAAGAGGATCAGCGTCGGGATGCCGCGAATTCCATACTTGGCCGGCGTTCCGGGGTTGGCGTCGATGTCGAGCTTGGCGACGGTCAGCCGCCCGGCATAGTCCTTGGCGACGTCGTCGAGTATCGGCGCGATCGTCTTGCAGGGCCCGCACCACTCCGCCCAGTAGTCGACAAGCACCGGAGTGCCGGACTTGAGCACGTCGGAATCGAATGTGGCGTCGCTGACGTGCTTGATGTGTTCGTTCATGGGTCGTTGCCTCTTTTGCAATGGCCGGGGTCCGGGCGGCGGCACGTGAGGGTAAATTAGCCCAAAGGGGTCGCGTGCGCAAGCGCGCTTGGGCTGGAGCGGGTGACGCTTCGCACGCGCCGATTTGCTAGAATCGTCCTTCCATCACCCGACGGGAATCGTCCGGAAAATCGCCGCAATGACCTACGTCGTCACCGAAACCTGCATCCGCTGCAAATACACCGACTGTGTCGACGTGTGCCCCGTGGACTGCTTCCGGGAAGGTCCCAACATGCTGGTGATCGATCCCGACGAGTGCATCGATTGCACGCTGTGCGTCGCGGAGTGTCCGGTGGAGGCGATATTCGCCGAGGACGACGTACCGGACGACCAGAAGGAGTTCACCCAGATCAACGCCGAGCTGGCCAAGATCTGGAAGCCGATCATCGAACGCAAGCCCGCACCGGCGGACGCCGATGAGTGGAAGGACATCAAGGTGAAGCGCCAGTTGCTGGAGCGCTAGCCCGCGAACTTCACGGCCTTCGTCGAGCGTGCGCGTTGACCGCGTGGAGCGCGCGCCGTTAAAATGACGCAGTTTTTTCGACGCGCCGACGCTGGCGCAGTCGCAGCGAACAATGTGCAGCGAAAGGCTGTCGATGCTCCCGATCCCCCGGCTCTTGCTCGTCTCGCTCATGCTCGCGATGCCCGCGGTCGCGCTGGCACAGACTGCCGCGCCGGCGGGCAACGCCGCCGACGGCGCGAAGAAAACCCAGATGTGTACGGGATGTCACGGCATCGTCGGGTGGCGCACCGCGTATCCCGAGGTCTACAAGGTGCCGAAGATCGGGGGTCAGCATGGCGCGTACATCGTCAAGGCGCTGACCGAATACAAGAGCGGCGAGCGCAACCATCCGAGCATGCGTGCGATCGCCGCCTCGCTCTCCGACCAGGACATGGCCGATCTCGCCGCGTACTATTCCGGTGGCGCGCCGATGACGGCGAGCAAATGATGGCCATCATCGAAACGAATGGCCATCCTGCTGGCGTCGCTGGCGGTGCTGGCGCATGCCGGCGCGGCGATGTCGGCGGGTGACGCGGTGGCCGGCGCGGCGAAAGCCAAGGAAGTCTGCCAGGCATGTCACGGCATGGACGGCAATAGTGCGACGCCCGACTATCCCAAGATCGGCGGACAGTATCCCGACTACCTGTCCAAGGCACTGCGCGACTACAAGTCCGGCGCGCGCAAGAACGCGATCATGGCGGGGTTCGCCGGCACGCTGAGCGCGCGCGACATCGACAACGTTGCGGCGTACTACGCGTCGCAGCCCGCGGTCGTCGCGACCAAGCACTGACCCGCGGGCGGCCAGCCCGAGCGCGTCCCTGCGACGCGCCCCAATTCCGATTCCGACCGTCGCGCTGGCGCCTTCGTCAGCGCCGCTTGGCGCGCCTGGACGGCTCGACTCGACGCGGCAGCGCGCGCGGCGGTGCACGCACCGGATCGGGCGCGCGCGTCTTGTGCTTGTACTCGCAAAGATCCTCGATGATGCACTCCGGGCACCTGGGCGTTCGCGCCAGGCAGGTGTAGCGTCCGTGCAGGATCAGCCAGTGATGCGCGTTGCGCTTGAACTCGTCGGGCGTGAACTTCACCAGCTTTGCCTCGACGGCGTCCGGATCCTTGCCCGGCGCGAGCCCGGTCCGGTTGGCGACGCGAAAAATATGCGTGTCCACCGCGATCGTCGGCTGCTCGAAGGCGACATTGAGCACGACGTTGGCGGTCTTTCTCCCCACGCCCGGAAGCTTGACCAGCGCGGCGTGATCCGACGGAACCTTGCCGCCGTGATGCTCGAGGAGCTGCCGGCTCAGCGCGATGATGTTGCGCGCCTTGGTGCGAAAAAGCCCGATGGTCTTGATGTACGGGATCAGCTTCTCCTCGCCTAACGCGAGGATCGCCGCCGGCGTGTTGGCGTCGGGGTAGAGGCGAGCAGTGGCCAGATTGACGCTGCGATCGGTGGCTTGCGCCGAGAGGACCACCGAGACGAGCAGCTCGAAGGGATCGCGATACTCGAGCTCGCTGCGCGGGTTCGGGTTCTGCGCCCGCAGCCGGGTGTAGATCTCGCGCCGCTTGGCCGGGTTCACGGCGTCTCCGTGGATCCGGCGCGACGGCGCTCGCGAGCGCGCGCCAGCGCCTCGGCGAGCACGGCGCGACGCTCATCGCGCGTCGTCGCGCGCGTGGCCGACACGCCGGGCGGCGCGAGCGACGAGGCCGCGAGACGCGCAACGCGCGCGTCCTGTCGCGCACTGGCGAGGGCCGCGTCGGCGGCGCTCCACGCCCGGCCGGCGGGTCGCATCGCGATGCAATCGACCGGGCACGGAGGCAGGCAGAGCCGACAGCCGGTGCAGCGTTCGGCGATCACGGTATGCATGCGTCCGCGCGCGCCGACGATTGCGTCGGTCGGGCACACGCGAATGCACAGCGTGCAGCCGATGCAGGCGGCCTCGTCGATGAGGGCAACGTCGAGGGGCTGCTCCATGCGCCTATTCTAAGCGTCCGGCGCGTGCCGCCCCGGCCTGGCGGAGCTCGAGCGCGGGGCGCACGCCGGCTGGCGCCCCGGGCGACCTCTCTGGGTCGCGAAATCGCGGTTTCGTCGCCGGGAGCGCCGCATCTCCGACCCGCCGGGGGGACAATCCGTGGATTCGCGACCCCGAGGCCCGTTCGCCAAGGCCTCCGACATACGAATGGACACCCCGCCCCCTTCCTCCGCCGTCGCCGCTGCCGACGACTGCTCGCGGCGTCCGCAAGGACGGCATCCGCTCGAAATCATCCCGTTTTTCCAGCGGTTCCCGCCCAGTCCGGTGCGAAGCATCGTCTATACGTTCATCTGGAACAGCCTGTTCGCGGTGTTCTTCACCTTGCTGTCACGCATTTTCATACCCGAATCGCCGGTGCTCCGGACCTTCGGCACCTGCATGCTGATCGCCAACTGCATCGGCTTTCTCATTCACTTTGCCTTCGCGTTGCTCCGTCGCTGGGTCGACGTCTGGCGGGCGCGCCAGGGAGCGGGCGTGATCACGGTGTATTACGCGCTGGTGTCGGTGGCGTGCGTGTTCGGCGGCTACTGGATCGCGTTCACCATCATGCAATGGGGCGAGGCGAAGCAGTACATGTTCTCGGCCGAGGGCGCGGTCACGATCGTGCTGCTCAGCCTGTTCATCTCGGCGGTGCTGTCGTCGATATTCATCATGCGCGAGCGCCGCGCCCGTGCCGAGGCGTCGTTCCACAGCGAGCGCGCGCGTGGCGAGGCAGCCGAGCGCCAGTTCCACCTGGCGCGCTTCAAGCTTCTCGAAGCGCAGGTCGAGCCGCACTTCCTGTACAACACGCTGGCCAACGTCATCAGCATGATCGATGCCGAACCGCAGACCGCGAAGCGCATGCTCGAGCGGCTCATCGACTATCTGCGCGGCACCGCGGTCGCGGCGGGCCCCGGCGATTCGACGCTGGGAGGCCAGCTGGCGCTGCTGCGCGCGTATCTCGACCTGATCGTGCTGCGCATGGGATCGCGCCTGCGCTATCGAATCGACGTTCCTGCCGAGCTCGAATCGCTGCAGCTTCCGCCGATGCTGGTCCAGCCGCTCGTCGAGAATGCGATCAAGCATGGGCTCGAGCCGAAGGTGGGCGGCGGCGAAGTGATCGTTCGAGCGCGTCGCCGAGACGGCGTGCTCCTGCTCGAGGTGAGCGACGACGGCCTCGGCATCCAGGGCACGCGACCACGCGGATCGACCGGAATCGGGCTCGCCAACCTCCGCGAGCGACTTGAGACGCTCTACGGATCGCAGGCGCGCCTGACGCTCGAGGACGCGCACCCCGGCACGCGCGCGACGCTGCTGCTTCCGGACGTCGCGGCGGCGCGAACGGACGCCACGGGCGCGAAGGCGCTTTCATGAGCGCGAAGGGCCGCCCCGAGCGCCGGGTTGTGCAATGAGCCGGAGCGCGCAGCGCGAAGGTAATCCATGAACGCGCCGACGACGCAGGGCGCGCCGCGCGCGCTCATCGCCGACGACGAGCCGCACCTCGCCGCGTACCTGCGCGAACGGCTTGCGATCGCGTGGCCCGAGCTCGAGATCGTCGGCATCGCCGGCGACGGTCCCGAGGCGCTGCGCATGATCGAGGACGAGGATCCCGACATCCTGTTCCTGGACATCAAGATGCCCGGGTTGTCCGGCCTCGATGTCGCGCGTCGCGCGGCCGAAGGCATCCACGTGGTCTTCGTCACCGCATTCGATCAATACGCGGTCGAGGCCTTCGAGCGTGCCGCGGTCGACTTTCTGCTGAAGCCGGTTTCCGACGAGCGCCTGGCGCGAACCACCGAGCGTCTTGCGCCAGCGCCTGCGCCAGCCGTCGGAAGACGCCTCGCTGCGCGCCGCGCTCGATGCGCTTGCGCAGGCGCTTCCGGGGCTGGCCGGCGCGCCGTCGGGCAGACTTGCGTTCGTTCGCGCGTCGGTGGGCAGCCAGGTGCGAATCATCGCCGTCGACGAGGTCTGCTATTTCCAGGCGAACGACAAATACACCAGCGTGTATACCGCCGACGGCGAAGCGCTCATCCGCACGTCGCTGCGCGAGCTGCTGGATCAGCTCGACCCCGACCGTTTCTGGCAGGTGCATCGCGGGACCATCGTCAACGTCGCCCAGGTGGCGACGACGCTGCGCGACGTGTCGGGTCGCACGCAGATTCGCCTGAAGTCGCGTCCCGAGCTCGTCGCCGTGAGCCGCGCGTTCGCGCATCGCTTCAAGCAGATGTAGCGCGTCTCGTTCTCGCGCGTTGCGTTGCGGGTTGCGCGCGCTTGCCGGACAATGCATCGTCGAAGCCGCTCTCATGCGCCCACACGAGCACCGCGCCGCCGAGGCGCACCGTCATCGCAAGGCCGACGCCGCGGTCACCGCGCACGCGCATGCGCACACCCATGCGTCGAGCCCGACCACCGACGGCACGGCGCGGCGCGCTTTGCTGATCGCGCTGGTGCTCACCGCGAGCTTCGGCGTCGTCGAGGCCATCGGCGGCTGGATCGCCGGGTCGCTCGCGCTCCTGTCCGACGCCGGCCATATGTTCACCGATGCCGCGGCGCTTGGGCTCGCCTTGTTCGCGCAGTGGGTGGCGCGCCGCCCGCCGTCGCATCGCGCCAGCTACGGATACGCGCGCGCCGAGGTTCTTGCCGCGTTCGTCAACGCCCTGGCGCTGCTCGGCCTGGTGGCCTTCATCGTGATCGAGGCGGTGCGTCGGCTGCTGGCGCCGCAGCCGGTGGCCGGCGCGACCGTCGTGGTGATCGGCATCGCCGGCCTGCTCGTGAACCTGGTGTCGGCGTGGGTGTTGGCGCGCGCCGGCGGATCGTTGAACGTGCGAGGTGCGCTCCTGCACGTGATGTCGGATGCGCTGGGATCGCTGGCCGCGGTGGTCGCGGGCGTCGTGATCGTCGTCACCGGCTGGACGCCGATCGATCCGATGCTGTCGCTGCTTGTTTCAGTGCTGATCGTGCGTTCGACGTGGCGCCTGCTCGCGCAGTCGACCGGCGTGCTCATGGAAGGCGTCCCCGCGCACCTCGACTACGACGAGATCGGTCGCGCGCTCACCCGCGTCGACGGCATCGCCGCGGTGCACGACCTTCACGTATGGCAGGTCACGAGCGAGCGTGCCGCGTTGTCGGCGCACGTGCTCATTCGCGAGCCCGCGAAATGGCCGCAAACGCTCGCAGCCGCGCAGCGCATCCTGGCCGAGCGCTTTCGGATCGATCACGTGACGCTGCAGCCGGACTGGCACCAGCCGCCGGCGGGCAAGCGGGTCATCGCGCTGACCCCGATCACGTCTGGCGAGCAGCCGCACCCGCACTAGAACGCGCACCGCCATCGACGGTCCGGGCGGGTGCCTTGATCCCTTGACCCGTCGCGGGCGAGATCGTCAGCGCCGACGTGCTACAGCCACTTGACTTTGCGGAACTGAATGTAAAGAAACACGTCGATGACCACCATCGAGAGAACCGCGGCTGGATAGCCCCACAGCCATTTGAGCTCAGGCATGTGCTCGAAATTCATGCCGTAGACGCCGGCGATCATGGTCGGCACGGCGATGATGGCCGCCCACGCCGCGAGCTTCTTGGTCACCTCGGTCTCGGAGAGGCTGATCATGCCGAGGTTGACCTGGATCGCGGTGGTCTGCATGTCGCGGATGCCTTCGATCGTCGAATGCAGGCGCGACAGATGATCGTAGACATCGCGAAAGTATTCGCCCATGCCCGCGCAGATCATCGGCACGCGGCCGCCGTACAGCTTGCCGACGGCTTCCATCAACGGATCGACCGCATGCTTGAGCGTCATCAGCTTGCGCTTCAACGCATAGAGGGCTTCGATGTTCGATCTCGCCTGGTTCTTGACGAAGATCTGCTCCTCGATCTTCTCGAGCTCGGTCTCGAGAAGATCGAGCACCGGAAAGTAGCGATCGACGACCTTGTCGAGCAGCGCGTAGAAAACATACGCTGCGCCGTGCTTGAGCAGGTGCGGCTCGCGTTCCGAGCGGCTGCGCACGTCCGTGAAGCCGCGTTCGCTGTCGAGGCGCACCGACAGAACGTAGTTGTGGCCGACGAAGATGTCGGTTTCGCCGACATGCAGCTCGTCGTCGACGGGGTCGATCATCTTGACGACGGCAAACAGCGAGTCGCCGTACTCCTCGATCTTCGGGCGCTGGTGCCCGCTGCGCGCGTCCTCGACCGCGAGCTCGTGGAGGTCGAACTCCTCCTTCATCTCGTCGAGCTCGGCAGCAGTCGGGTCCTTGAGCGCCACCCACACGAAGCAATCGGGCTTCTTCAGGTACTCGCTGATGTCCTCCTTGGGGATATCGGCGACCTTGTGGCCTTGTTGGTAGGCGACGCAATTGACGAGCATGCCCATGCTTCCGAGGCTCCGATGCGCGATGATAGTCGCGCCTTCCGGCGATTGCCACCGTCCGGCGGCCGCCGGACGATTGCCACCGTCGGGTGGCCGGACACTTTAACAGCGCGTAACATGGCGCGCCTTTCCCGACCCTTGCGCGCACGCATGATCATCGAGTCGCTGCTCGATACCGACCTGTACAAGTTCACGATGATGCAGGTCGTCCTGCATCATTTTCCCGCCGCGCAGGTCGAATACCGTTTCAAGTGCCGCACCGCGGGCGTGGATCTGACGCCGTACATCGCCGAGATCGAGCGCGAGATCGCGGGCCTGTGCGCGCTGCGCTTCACCCCAGGAGAGCTCGACTACCTGCGCAGCTGGCGCTTCCTCAAGAGCGACTTCGTCGATTTGCTGGGGTTGTTCCAGCTCGACCAGCGCTTCGTCGACGTGCGGCCCTCGCCTTCGTTGCCGGGCGAGCTGGAAATCGCCATCAAGGGTCCGTGGCTGCACACGATCCTGTTCGAAGTCCCCCTGTTGTCGATCGTCAGCGAGGTGTATTTCCGCAACAACCGGCCCGATCCGGACTTCGCGGCAGGGCACCAGCGCTTGAAAACCAAGATCGAGCAGATCAACGCGGTGCCGGATCCGGCGTTTCGCATCGCCGACTACGGAACGCGCCGGCGTTTCTCGCGCGGCTGGCAGAACGAGGTGCTGCGAACGCTCAAGGAAGGCATCGGGCCGAAGTTCGTCGGCACCAGCAACGTCCATTTCGCGCTCGAGCACGGGCTGACACCGTTGGGAACGATGGCGCACGAATACCTGCAGGCGTGCCAGGCGGTGGGGCCGCGCCTTCGCGATTCGCAGGTCTTCGCATTCAACATGTGGGCGCGCGAGTACCGCGGCGACCTCGGGATCGCGCTGTCGGATATCTGCGGGATGGATGCCTTCCTGCGCGATTTCGACCTGTTCTTCTGCAAGCTGTTCGACGGCGTGCGCCACGACTCGGGCGACCCTTTCGAGTGGGGCGAGAAGCTCATCGCGCACTACCAGAGGATGCGCATCGACCCGCGCTCGAAGGTGATGGTGTTCTCCGACAGCCTCAACGTGCCGCTGGCGATCCGGCTGTTCGACTATTTCAAGGGACGCAGCCAGACGGCGTTCGGCATCGGTACCAATCTCACCAACGACCTTGGCTACACCGCGCTCCAGATCGTGATCAAGATGACGCGCTGCAACGGGCAGCCGGTCGCCAAGATCAGCGACGAGCCGTCGAAGGCGATGGACTACGATCCGTCGTACGTCGCGTACCTGCGCGAGGTCTTCCAGGTACCCGAGGAGGAGCAGACCGCTCGGCCAGTGCCGCAGGTCGCCCCGGACCTCGCCCCCTGGAGGCGCGCAGCGACGCTCGGGGTCATCGAGCGCCGCGCGGTACAGGTCGGTGATGCGCTGCGACGGATGGACGAACACCACGCGCGCCAGCGCATCGAGCTCTCCGAAGCCGCGCACCGCATCGATCGCGATCGGCAGCGCGCGCTCCAGCGGATAGCCGTAGGCGCCGCAGCTGATCGCGGGAAAGGCGATGGTCGAGACGCCGTTGCGAACGGCGAGGTCGAGACAGCTCCGGTAGCACGACGCAAGCAGCGCCGGCTCGCCGCGATCACCGCCGTGCCAGACGGGTCCAACGGTATGGATGACGTGGCGTGCGGGCAGCCTGTACCCGGCGGTGATGCGTGCCTCGCCGGTCGCGCAACCACCGAGCGAACGGCATTCCTCGAGGAGCGCCGGTCCGGCGACGCGATGAATGGCGCCGTCGACGCCGCCGCCGCCGAGCAACGTGCTGTTCGCGGCGTTGACGATCGCGTCGACGGGCAGCTTGGTGATGTCGCCGCAGACGGCGACCAGCTCGTGGGCCATCGAAAGCGCTGGGCGAAAAGACGGAAGGGGAAAACGCTTGCGCGAGCCAGTATAGCCTTCGCTGTCTTACGGGGGCGGATTGGTTTACAGTATGCCGATGACATCAACCAAGCCTGCCGCGGCCGCGGCGCAGCGCGCCGAGCCCGCGGCCAAGCCCGCGGGCCGCCCCCCCGACCGCCGCCTGCGGCTGGAGGACATTCTCAAGCTCATGGTCGCCGACGGGCTGGTTCCCGCCGCCGATGCGGAGCAGCTCGCCCGCTCGCGCACGCAGCGCTTCGAGACCGCGCTCGAGCTCATCGCCGACCGCAAGTGGCGCTCGCTCGCCGATCCGAAAAAGGCCCTGACGCTCGAATTCCTGGTCGAATGGCTCGCCGGGCGGCTCAAGGTTCCGTATCACCATATCGATCCGCTGAAGATCGACCTCGTCGCGGTCACGCAGACCATGTCGGTTGCGTATGCGGAGCGCTATCGCATCCTGCCGGTGGCGGTGACGTCGAGCGTGCTGACCGTCGCCACCAGCGAGCCGTTCGTCCGCGGATGGGCCGACGAGCTCGAGCAGATCCTGCGCCGCAGCGTCCAGCTCGTGCTCGCCAATCCGCAGGACATCCGGCGCTACATGGGCGAGTTCTTCACGCTCGCCCGCTCGATGAAAAAGGCGCAGGAGACCTCGCGCGGCGAGATCTCGCTGGCGCGCAACTTCGAGCAGCTGGTCGAGCTCGGCAACCGCGGCAACCTCGACGCCAACGACCAGCACGTCGTCCACATCGTCGACTGGCTGTGGCAGTACGCCTTCGAGCAGCGCGCCTCGGACATCCACATCGAGCCGCGACGCGACCTCGGCGTGGTGCGTTTCCGCATCGACGGCGTGCTGCACCAGGTCTACGCGATCCCGAACCCGGTGCTGCTGGCGATGACCAGCCGCATCAAGCTGCTGGCGCGCATGGAGATCGTCGAGCGGCGGCGCCCGCAGGACGGCCGCATCAAGACGGTGTCGCCGATGGGAGGCGAGGTCGAGCTGCGCATATCGACCATGCCGACCGCGTTCGGCGAGAAAGTCGTCATGCGCATCTTCACCCCCGAGGTGCTGGTGCGCGATTTCCAGGAGCTCGGGTTCACCAGCGAGGACCGCGAGCGCTGGGAAAAGATGATCCACGAGCCGCACGGCATCATCCTGGTCACCGGGCCGACCGGTTCCGGCAAGACGACGACGCTGTACTCGACGATGAAGCTGCTCGCCACCGAGGAGGTCAACGTCTGCTCGATCGAGGACCCGATCGAAATGATCGCGCCGGAGTTCAACCAGATGCAGGTGCAGCCGATCATCGGTGTCGACTTCGCGAGCGGCGTGCGCACGCTGCTGCGGCAGGATCCCGACATCATCATGGTCGGCGAGATCCGCGACCGCGACACCGCCGACATGGCGGTGCAGGCGGCGCTCACCGGCCACCTCGTGCTCTCGTCGCTGCACACCAACGACGCGCCGACGGCGATCACGCGCCTGCTCGACCTGGGCGTGCCGCCGTACCTGATCAACTCCACCGTGCTCGGCGTGATGGCGCAACGCCTGGTGCGCATGCTCTGCCCGCATTGCAAGAAGCCCGCCGAGGCCCCCGACGAGGACACCTGGCGCATGCTGACGGCGCCCTTCGTCGCGGACCTGCCGCGCCAGCCGCATTCGCAGGTCGGCTGTCTGGAGTGCCGCATGACCGGCTACTACGGACGCATGGGACTCTACGAGATCATGACGGTGTCGCCATCGCTTCGGAAGCTCATCCACAGCGAGGCGTCCGACTCGGTGCTTCGCGAGCAGGCGTACAAGGAAGGGATGAAGCCGCTGCGCGTCTCGGGAGCGGCCAAGATAGATTCCGGCATCACCACCGCGGAAGAGGTCATCAAGGTCGTGCCGCTGGCGTAGCGCTCCACGCTGGTGGTATGGGTTTAACGAGGTGATACGGTGATGGACCGCCGGACATTCATTGAGATGCTGGCCGGTAGTCTATTGGGCGCAACCACGCTCGCCAGGGCGCAGCAACCGGGTAAGGTTCGTCGCCTGGGCATTTTGACGGCGGGAACGATTGCAAGCGATTGGGCAGTCTTCTTCGAGACGCTGCGCGAGCTCGGTTGGATCGAAGACCAGAACCTACTCATCGAACGGCGTGCTGCCGGCGGCAAGGCCGAGCTTGTCCCTGGCCTCGCGGCCGAGTTAGTGCAACTCAGGGTCGACGTGATGCTTGCCAATGGTGCGGTCGCCTCGGTGGCCGCCAAAAACGCCACGACGACCATTCCCATCGTGACAATCACTGGCGACCCTGTGCGTCTTGGCCTCGTCGCCAGCATGTCCCAGCCCGGCGGCAACATCACCGGTACTTCCACGGTTGCGCCCGAGCTCGCAGCGAAGCGTTTGGAACTCTTAAGAGAGCTGCTCCCGACGGCGACGCGGGTCGGGGAGCTCGTGGATCCTGCAAATCTATACATTCGGCTTGTGCGGAAATCGGACGAGCAAGCCTACCGCTCGCTTGGAATGCAGCCGATTTTTGTCGAAGTGGCCGACGCTACCCAGCTTGAGAGAGCCATTGCGGAAGTCGCCCGTATGAAGGGGGACGCACTGATTGTCCGTGGCGATCCGCTCTTTCACGCCAACCGTGACCAAATCGCTGGCTTGGCCTTGAAGCACGCACTCCCCACGATGGGCGAGGGAAAACCCTTCGTGTCCGTCGGAGGCCTCGCATCCTATGGCCCCTACTTACCGGCTTTCGGTCGTGCCAATGCAATCCTCATCGACAAGATCCTCAAGGGCGCGAAACCCGGTGACCTGCCGATACAGCAGCCTACGAAGTTCGAGCTGGTGTTCAATCTGAAAACCGCGAGAGCCTTAGGCATCACCATTCCGCAATCGCTGCTCTTGCGGGCGGATGAGGTGATTCAGTGAGCGAACTGCGCGTACTCGGCGCCGTCGATCCGCTCCTCAGAGGGCCTTCGTCGCCCTTGTGGTGATCGCCGGCCACCCCCATATGGCGGGCATGGCGGCTCTGGGTCGACGCCGGGCGGGACTGGCGGATGGGGTGGGATTCGAACCCACGAAGGGCTTGCACCCTTGCCGGATTTCAAGTCCGGTGCATTCGACCGCTCTGCCACCCATCCGGGCTGTGCCGAGACACCAGGTACGAGTCGTGGCACGGCAGGCCCGTACCGATCGTTGAAACCTGGCGCAGTTCTGCTAGTCTAAGGCAGTGACGGGAATCCGTCGCCTCGTTCAAAGGACTGACACTATGGAACCGCAACTGAAGCCCGTTCCCATCCAGGGCTCGAACTCGTCTTCGACCTGGCGCACCGGCGATGCCGGCACCGTGGTCGTCGCGGACCAGAACAACGTCATCCGCAACACCTATTGGCTGCTTGCGCTGTCGATGATCCCGACGATCGCCGGGGCATACCTCGGCTCGTCGATGAACTTCGCCTCGTTCTATCGCACGTCGCCGATCATGGCGCCGCTGCTCATGTTCGCGGCCATGTTCGGCATGCTGTTCGTCGTCTCGGCGCTGCGCAACAGCGCGTGGGGCATCGCGGCAGTGTTCGGCTTCACCTTCGTTTCCGGCCTGATGCTGGCGCCCATGCTGCAGTACGCGGGCGGCCTCAAGAACGGCGGGCAGCTGGTGGCGCTGGCAGGCGGCATGACCGCGGCCGTGTTCTTCGTCATGGCGACGATCGCCACGGTGTCCAAGCGCGATTTCAGCTTCCTCGGCAAGTTCCTGTTCGTCGGGGTGATCCTGCTGTGCTTGGCGATGATCGCGAACCTGTTCATGCAGGTGCCGGCGCTGACCATTGCGCTGTCGGCGATCGCGGTGGGGATCTTCTCGCTGTATCTGCTGCACGACCTGAGCCAGATCGTGCGCGGCGGGCAGACCAACTACATCATGGCGACCATCGGCCTGTTCCTGGACATCTTCAACATCTTCGTCAACCTGCTCAACCTGCTCCTGATCTTTTCGGGACAGCGCGACTGAGACTGCAACACGCATCGAAAAGGGCGCCCGCCGGGCGCCCTTTTTTTGCGCGCTCGCGCCTAGGCGCGCCGCAGGTGCGCGCTCGAACACCGCCACCGACTCGACGTGCGCCGTGTGCGGAAACATGTTGGCGATGCCGGCGGCGCGCAGCGTGTAGCCCCGCGTGTTGACCAGCAGCGCCGCGTCGCGCGCCAGCGTCGCCGGGTTGCAGGAGACGTAGACGATGCGGTGCAGGCCGGTGTCCGGCAGCGCTTTCACCAGTTCGATGGCGCCCTCGCGCGGCGGGTCGATGAGCGCCTTGTCGAATGCGCCGAGCGCCGCGACGGCGTCGGGCGAGGTCGCGAACAGGTTGGCGGTCGCGAAGCTGGCCCGCGCTGGAGAGTCCGTTGGCGGCGGCGTTCTCGCCGGCGCGCCGGACCAGCGACGCGTTGCCTTCGACGCCGACGACCTCGGCGCCGCGCCGGGCGATCGGCAGCGTGAAATTTCCCAGCCCGCAGAAAAAGTCGGCGATGCGCTCGCCGGGCTGCGGGTCGAGCAGCGCGATGGCGCGCCGCACCAGCACACGATTCATCTCGGCATTCACCTGCGTGAAGTCGCCCGGGTCGAACTCGAAGCGCACGTCGAAATCGGGCAGCGCATAGGCGAGTCGCGACGCCGCTTCGCCGAACGGATGCATGCTCGCCGGGCCGCCCGGCTGCAGCCAGAAATCGACGCGATGCAGGCGTGCGAAGGCGGCGAGCTCGCGCTCATCGTCGGCGAGTGAGCGGCGCCAGGATGCGCAGGAGCAGGACGTCGACGGGGCCGCGCTCGCCTTCCGCCGACGCGAGCTCGATCTGCGGCAGGCGCTCGCGCACCGACAGCCGCTCGATGAGCACGCGCAGCTCCGGGATCAGCGCCGAGATGCGCTCCGGCAGGACCTCGCAGCTCGACATGTCGGCGACGTAGCTCGACTTCTTCTCGTGGAAGCCGACGAGCACGCCGCCTTTTTTCGGCACGCGGCGCACCGACAGGCGCGCGCGCTGCCGGTAGCCCCACGCCACGCCGTAGAGCGGCGCCAGCAGCTGCTGCGCGCGCAATCGGCCGATATGCCAGAGCGCGTCCTCGAGGACGCGCTGTTTCACCGCGACCTGCGCGGCATGGTCGATGTGCTGCAGGCTGCACCCGCCGCAGACACCGAAATACCGGCAGCGCGGCACCACGCGCGACGGGCTGGCGGACTCGATGCGGGTCACCCTTGCCTGGTCGAAGGTGGGCTTGCGCCGCGTGACTTCGATGTCCACGCGCTCGCCGATCAGCGCGCCTTCGACGAACGTGGCCTTGCCGTCGACGCGGGCGATGCCCCGGCCTTCCTGGTCGAGGGCGGTGATGACGACGGGATCCATGAACAGGCCCTGAGGCGCGGCCGCGGCATCCGGGCGCACGCCGATTGTACCGGCTTGCGGCGCGTCGATCGGGCGGGCGGCGCGGACGTCGGGGCATCGCGTAAAATCGCGCCCATGCCGCTGCGTATCCTGGCCCTGGACGCGTCCACCGAAGAGTGCTCGGTGGCGCTGGGCGACGCCGCCGGCTTCGTCGAGCGTCGCGAGCGCGCGGGCCAGCGCCACTCCGAGCTCATGCTGCCGATGGTGCGCTCGCTGCTCGCCGAGGCTGGCGCGCGACTGTCGGATCTCGACGGCATCGCCTTCGGAGCCGGTCCGGGTTCCTTCACCGGGTTGCGCATCGCGTGCGGCGTCGCGCAGGGGCTCGCACAGGGTGCCGCGCTGCCCGTGCTCGGGATCCCGACGCTCGAGGCGATGGCCGAGACGGCGCGCGCGCGCGGGCGGCCATGCAAGGGTCTATGCCGCGCTCGACGCGCGCGTGGGCGAAGTCTACGTCGCCGCCTACGAATTCAGCGGCGGGCGCTGGATCGCGCGCATCGACGCGATGGTGATCGCGCCGGAGGCCGCTCCGCTGCCCGAAGACGCCGGCTGGCACGGCGCGGGTCCCGGCTTCGATGCCTACCCCGCACTGGGCGAGCGGCTCGGCGCCGCGCTCCGTGGCGTCGATGCTTCGGTCGAGCCTTGCGCTGCCGCGATCGGAGCGCTGGCGATTCCGCGCCTGGCCGCCGGCGAGGGTCGGGCGGCGCACGACGCCGCGCCGCTGTACGTCCGCCATCGTGTCGCGTTGACGACCGCCGAACGCGCGGCGGCTGCGCTTTCCGTGAGCGCATCTTGAACGAGTCGCTGCTGCATGTGCCGCCGCTGGACTCGACGCTGTGCTGGCGGCCTATGCGCGACCCCGATCTCGCCACCGTCGCGGCGATCGAGGCCGAGGCGCATGTCGCCCCGTGGAGCGAGGGCAATTTCCGCGACGCGCTCAGCGCCGGTTATGCCGCGATCGTCGCCGAGGAGGACGACGCGATCGTCGCCTACGGCGTGATGATGCTCGCGCCCGGCGAAGCGCAACTGCTCAATCTGACCGTGGTGCCGCGTTCGCGCCGCCGCGGGATCGGGCGCCTGCTGCTGCGGCGCTTCGTCGACGACGCCCTCGATCGCGGCGCCGACCAGTGCTTTCTCGAAGTTCGCGTATCGAACATCGCGGCGACCGCGCTCTATGCGCGCGAAGGCTTCGTTCCGGTGGCGAGGCGCGCCGGCTACTACCCGTCGGCGTATCCCGGCGCGCCGCGCGAGGACGCGCTGGTGCTGCGACTCGCGCTTCGCGAGCTAACGGGCGAGCGATGAACCGGGACGACGTCCTGCAGGAGCTCGGGCTTCGACCGCTGTGGCGGCTTCGCGCGCGCGGACCCGCGCACAGCGCCGAAGCCAGCGGTGGAGGCGGTGATGCGCGACGCCGCCGTCTCCACCTTCGACGCCGTGCCCAGTGGCGTGGAGCGCAGCGTTCGCATCGGCGCGCTGTCGTGGAAGGATTTCGCCGCCGACGTGGACGCGTGCACCGCCTGCGGGCTGTGCAAGACGCGGCGACGCTCGGTGCCTGGCGTAGGCGACACGCGCGCCGAGTGGATGTTCGTCGGTGAAGCGCCCGGCGCCGAGGAGGACGCGCGCGGCGAGCCATTCGTGGGGCAGGCGGGCCGGTTGCTCGACAGCATGCTGCTCGCGCTGGGCATGCGGCGCGACCGCAACGTCTACATCGCCAACGTGCTCAAGTGCCGCCCGCCCGACAACCGCACGCCCACGCCCGCGGAGACGCAGGCGTGCCGTGCGTACCTCGACCGCCAGATCGAGCTCATCGCGGCCGAAGCTGATCATCGCGCTGGGCAGGAGCGCGGCGAACACGCTGCTCGCCGTCGACGCGAGCATCGCCAGCATGCGCGGTCGCGTGCACCGTTACGCAAGCGTGCCGCTGATCGTGACTTATCATCCTGCGTACCTGCTGCGCAGCTTGCCCGACAAGGCGAAAGCGTGGGAAGATTTATGTCTTGCCCGGGCCACGATGCGCAACCTGCAGGTCGGAGTAGGTGAAATAAGGGACTTGCACGACGCGCCGACGGCCCCCAACTGAGGTCAGGCGGGGCTTCCCGCACTGACGCCTACTGGAGGTTCGACGATGCGCAAGATGTTCGGTTCGACGGCGGCTGCAGTCGCCGCGATCGTGGTCACGCTCTCGCTGTCCGGTTGCGGCTACAACGACCTCCAGCGCCAGGACGAGCAGGTCAAGTCCGCCTGGTCGGAAGTGCTCAACCAGTACCAGCGCCGTGCCGATCTCGTTCCCAACCTCGTTGCGACGGTGAAGGGATACGCTGCGCAGGAAGAGCGCGTCCTCACCGAAGTCACCAATGCGCGCGCCAGCGTCGGGAGCATCCAGGCCACGCCGGAGCTGATCAATGATCCTGCGGCGTTCGCCAAGTTCCAGGCGGCGCAAAATCAGCTGCAATCAGCGCTGTCACGGTTGCTGGTAGTCGCTGAAAACTATCCCAACCTCAAGTCCGATCAGAACTTCCGCGACCTGCAATCGCAGCTCGAGGGAACCGAGAATCGCATCGCCGTGGCGCGCAACCGGTTCATCAAGGCGGTCCAGGATTTCAACGTCACCGTGCGCTCGTTCCCGACCAACCTGACGGCGATGCTGTTCAAGATGGACGTCAAGCCAAACTTCACCGTCGACAACGAGAAGGCGATGGCCGCTCCGCCGACCGTCGATTTCACAAAGTCTTCTGCCCCGCCCGCCCCGCCCGCGGTGCCCGCGCCTGCGACCAAGTAGCAGGTGGTCAGGAGGTGGTGCGTGAGGTGGCAAGGGTGGTACTGAGCATGCGCGGCGCACGCCGGCTGCCGCTGAGCGACTCGAGCGCGACGGCCAGGTCCGCGCCGTGACCGCCCTGCGCCGGCTGCTGCGCGCGGCGGGTGCCGCGCTGGCCATCGCCGGCGTTGTCGTCTGCGGCGTGCTGGCATCGGCGACGCCATCGGTCGCCGCGACGTGGGAGCCCGGCAAGGATGGATTGAGGCCGGTTCCGCCGTTGACGGGCCGTGTCGTCGATCTAACCAACACGCTTTCCGCGAGCGAGCGCCAGGCACTCGAGTCCAAGCTCGCCGCGTGGGAGGCGCGCACCACCAACCAGCTCGCGGTCCTCGTCGTCCCGACCACCGCGCCGGAATCGATCGACGAGTTCGGCATCCGCGTCGCCGAGGCGTGGAAAATCGGGCAGAAGGGTGAGGACAACGGCGCGATCATCATCGTGGCCAAGGACGACAAGCGCCTGCGCATCGAGGTCGGCTACGGCTTCGAAGGCGTGCTCACCGACGTGACCTCGCGACGCATCATCGCCGAAGACGTGGCGCCCTTGTTCTCGCAGGGCAAGTTCGCCGCTGGCATCGATGCCGGGGTCGACCGCATCATCAAAGTAGTCGACGACGGCAAGCCCCTGCCTCCGCCGGGCAAGCCGGCGCGCAAGGCGCGCTCGGGCAACATCGATTTCGGAACGCTTTTCATCGTGCTGCTGGTCGCGGTGCCGGTCGTCGGCGGCATCCTGCGCTCGATGTTCGGCAACGTCGCAGGGTCGCTGGCTGGCGGCGGAATCGCCGGCGTCGCGGCATGGTTCCTTGCCGGCTCGATGCTGATCGCGGGCGTCGCAGCCGTGGTGGCATTTTTCATCATCCTGTTCTCGATCTTTGGCGGACGCGGTGGCTGGATTCCGATGGGCGGCGGAGGTGGCGGAGGCGGCTTTGGCGGAGGCGGAGGCGGCGGCGGCTTTTCCGGGGGCGGCGGCGGCTTCGGCGGTGGCGGCGCGTCGGGCGGATGGAACTAGGGCCTGAACAGGCTCTAACAACGGCGTAGGCGTTTCGATCATGGCTGAGCGCAAACCTTTCAGATTCGGGCGGCATCTGGTCACCGATCATCGCTCGGCACGCCGTGCGTTTCCTCCCATGGTCATGCAACGCATCGGCGCCGCGATCACGTCAGGCGAGATGATGCACGCCGGCCAACTCCGCTTCGTGGTCGAGGGCTCGCTGCCGATGGTCCAACTGGTGCGCGGCGAGTCGCCGCGCGAGCGCGCGCTCGAGGTGTTCAGCCGTCTGCGCATCTGGGATACCGAGGAGAACTGCGGCGTGCTCATCTACCTCCTGATGGCCGACCGCGACGTCGAGATCGTCGCCGATCGCGGAATCCACAGGAAGGTGGGCGACGACGCGTGGCAGGCGATCTGTCGTGGAATGGAGGCGGCGTTTCGCGAGAAGCGCTACGCGGAGGGCGCGATCGACGGCATCGACGCCATCAACGCTCTGCTGGCGCACCACTTTCCGCGCAAGCGGCGCGGGCACCAACGAACTTCCGGACCAGCCGCTCTTTCTCTAGCTGCGCCGCGGCGTCACGATCGGCGCGGCGTGAGGCTCGCCTCGGTCGCCGACGATGAGGTGCGTGAGATCGCCGGCGGCGCGGTTGATGCGATGACGCCACATCACCATGAGCATCGTTCCGGCGACGAACAACCCGAAGAGCACGATGACGGTATTGGTCGAGGCTCCGAAGAAGAGCAGCAGGCCGTAGAGGGTCAGCATGACCAGCACGCCGATGTTCTCGTTGAAGTTCTGCACCGCGATCGAGTGCCCGGCGCCCATCAGCACATGACCGCGATGCTGCAGCAGCGCATTCATGGGCACGACGAAGAATCCCGCGAACGCGCCGATCAGCGTCATGATCAGTACCGCGGGCTGCAGCGAATAGACGTAGGTCATCGAGATGACGCCGAGCCCCATCAGCACGCCGAGTGGCAGCACCTTGGCCGCGTTGCGCAGCGCGACGAACTTGGCAGCGAGCACCGCGCCGAGCGCGATGCCGACGGCGACCACTCCCTGCATGAACGCCGCGCGCGACAGGTCATAACACAGATGCGAAGCCGCCCAGTCGATGACGATGAACTGCAACGTGGCGCCGGCGCCCCAGAACAGCGTCGTCGTGGCCAGCGAGATCTGGCCCAGCTTGTCGCGCCACAGCAGCGCGCAGCAATGGCTGAATTCGCGGATCAGGAAAAGCGGATTCTTGCTCGGCGAGCGGTGCGCCACGCCGGTGTCTGGTATGTACCAGTTGAATATCGCCGCCACCGCGTAGCAGATCATGATGACCGAGATCGCAGCCTGCGGCGGCGTGTTGATGCCGGTCTCGATGCGCGGGATGTCGATGGCGAGCAGCGTGCCGGAGATCGGCCCGCTGATCAGCAATCCGCCCAGAACGTAGCCGAGAATGATCGACGCCACGGTCGTCCCCTCGATCCAGCCGTTGGCGATGACCAGCTGCCGCGACGGCAGGAGCTCGGTGAGAATGCCGTACTTGGCGGGCGAGTACGCGGCCGCGCCCAGGCCCACCAGCGCGTACGCGGCAAGCGGGTGAAGCGTGAACAGCATCAGCGAGCAGCCGACGATCTTGACGCCGTTGGTGATGAGCATCACGCGGCCCTTGGGCATCGAGTCGGCGAACGCTCCCACCAGCGGGGCGAGCACTACATAGGAAATGACGAAGCATTGCTTCAGGGCCGGAGTCATCCAGCTCGGCGAGTCAAGATTGCGCAGCATCTGGATGGCGGCGACAAGCAGCGCGTTGTCGGCGAGCGACGAGAAAAACTGCGCCGCCATGATCGTGTAGAAACCGGCCTTCATTGTCCTCGAATGCGCAAACGCTCGAACGTGCTCTCAACCCGGCGTCGCGAGCCGGGGGCGTGCGCTCTGCTTGTGTATACTTGTAACTGCGGGCGCTTGCGGCTCGCGCCTTATACCACGTTTCAATAGCTCAGACCAAACCGGCTGGCCAAGGTTCGCGATCGATCCGCGCCGCCATGACTCGACCGATACTCGCGCAGATCAACCTGGCGGCATTGCGCGCCAATCTCTCGATCGCGCGAGAGCGCGCGCCCGGTGCGCAACTCCTCGCCGTCGTCAAAGCCAATGCCTACGGGCACGGGCTGTTGCGCGTGCTGCCGGCGCTCGCCGATGCCGACGGACTCGTCCTTGCTGGAGCTCGACGCCGCCATCGCACTGCGGGACAAACACTATGCGCGCCGGATCCTGCTGCTCGAGGGATTCTTCCGCGGCGACGAGTTGCCCGAAATAGCCGCGCGCCGGCTCGCCGTAGTTGTGCACCACATCGATCAAGTGCGCATGCTGGAGACCGCAACACTGTCCAAGCCGCTCGAGGTTTTCATCAAGGTCAACTCCGGAATGAATCGCCTGGGGTTCAAGCCCGACGAGGTCCAGTCGATCGCGCAGCGCTTGTCCGGAGCAGCGAGCGTCGCCGCGCTTCGCCTGATGACGCATCTCGCGCGCGCTGACGAGGACGACGGACTTCAGGAGCAGCTGCAGGCGTTCGACAGCGCGTGCAAGGGACTGCCGTATCCGCGCTCGGTGGCCAATTCGGCGGGAGTGCTGCGCTTCGCCGAAGTCGGCGGTGACTACGTGCGCCCCGGCATCATGCTGTACGGCTCGTCGCCGTTCCCCTACGACACCGCGGAAGCGCTGCGCCTCGCGCCGGTGATGACGCTGCGCAGCGAGCTCATCGCGATCCAGGAGATCAAGGCCAACGCGACCGTAGGCTATGGCGGCGGCTACACTGCGGCGCGCGCGCACCGCGTGGGCGTCATCGCCTGCGGCTACGCCGATGGTTATCCGCGCCACGCGCCCAATGGCACGCCGGTGCTGGTGTGCGGCAGGAAAGTGCGAACCGCGGGACGCGTGTCGATGGACATGATGACCGTCGACCTGACCGACGTGCCCGAGGCCGTCGTCGGAAGCCCGGTCGTGCTCTGGGGCGAGGGCCTGTCCGTGGACGACGTCGCCGCCGCCGCGAGCACCGTCGGCTACGAGCTGCTGTGCGCGGTCGCGCCGCGCGTTGCGTGCGTGACCACCGAGATCGGCAAGGTCGACATCGAGCTATGACCGCGCTTCCATCCCGCTAGGCGAGCCGCATGTACATCGTCGTCACCGGCGCCGCCGGTTTCATCGGCTCGAATCTCGTCAAGGGACTCAACGCCCGCGGCGAGCGTCGCATCATCGCGGTCGACAACCTCGCGCACGCCGACAAGTTCAGGAATCTCGTCGACTGCGACATCGCGGACTACTTCGACCAGGACGAGTTCCTGCGCCGGCTCGGCGAAGGCGATTTCGACGACGACATCTCGGCGGTTCTTCACCAGGGCGCGTGCTCGGACACGATGGAAACCGACGGTCGCTACATGCTCGCCAACAACTATCGCTACTCGGTGAGCCTGCTCGAGCACTGCCAGGACAACGACATCCCGATGCTCTACGCGTCGTCGGCTGCCGTGTACGGCGCCAGTCGCGAGTTCCGCGAGGAGCGCGAGTGCGAGGCGCCGCTCAACGTCTACGGCTATTCGAAGCTTCTGTTCGACCAGTACGTGCGCCGCGTCCTGCCCGAGCGGACCGCGCCGATCGCTGGCTTCCGCTATTTCAACGTCTACGGCCCGCGCGAAGCGCACAAGGGCCGCATGGCGTCGGTGGTCTGGCACTTCTTCAACCAGTACCGCTCGACCGGCAAGGTGCAGCTCTTCGAAGGCTCGGGCGGATTCGCCGCCGGCGAGCAACAGCGCGATTTCATCAGCGTCGACGACGTCGTCGCGGTGAATCTGGACTTCCTCGATCACGGCGAGCGCTCGGGCATCTTCAATCTCGGCACCGGCAGCGCCGCGACCTTCAACGCCGTGGCCGAGGCGACGGTGAACGCGTGCCGTTCCGCCGAAGGCGCGGCGCCGATGCCGTTTCTCGATCTTCACCGCGCCGGCGCGATCGAGTACATCGCGTTTCCATCGGGGCTTGCCCAGAAGTACCAGAGCTACACCCGCGCCGACGTCTCGCGTCTGCGCCAGGCCGGTTACGCCGCGCCGTTTCTGGCTGTCGACGAGGGCGTGGCGCGCTGCGTTCAGACGCTGCTTGCTCAATCGCCGGTCAACGCTTAACATCGCGCCGGCGTTTGTACCAGGGCGATCCGGCGGCGACCGGCGCTCGTGAGCCGGCGCGCGAAAGGCGCGCGGCGACATCCAATCTTGCTTAGGGGGATCCATGAAACGATTCGTTTTACTGCTCGTCACGCTGCTGTTCTCGGCGTTCGCGCTCGCGGCGGTCAACATCAACACGGCAAACAAGGAGCAGCTTGAGTCGCTGCCGGAGATTGGTCCGGTCAAGGCGCAGGCGATCCTCGACTACCGCGCCGCGAACGGTCCGTTCAAGACCCCCGAAGACATCATGAAGGTCAGCGGCATCAAGGAAGGGACGTACGCCCAGATCAAGGGAATGATCAGCGTGAGCGGGGCGACGACGCCGGTCGCGGCCGCACCCGCGAAGGCCGATACCAAGGCCGCTGCCCCAGCCGCGCCGGCGTCCGCGCCTCCCGCTGCAGCTGCGCCCGCCGCCAAGACGGCGGCTCCGGCGAGCGCGCCTGCCGCCGCACCCGCAGCCGCGCCCGCGGCCAGCGCGCCGAAGGCCGACTCCAAGGCCGCTGCGAAGACCGACGCGAAGGCCGATGCCAAGTCCGATACGAAGGCTGCGCCAAGTCCGCTGCGCCCAGCGCGGCCGCCGCTCCCAAGGAAATGACCAAGGCCGAGAAAGCCAAGGCCGACAAGGAAGCCAAGGCGAAGGCGAAGGAAGACGCCGCCAAGGAAGAGAAGGCGAAGAAAGACGCGAAGGCCGCCGAAGCCAAGGCCAAGAAGGACGCCGAGAAGGCTGCCAAGGCCGACGAAGGAAGCCAAGGCGAAAGCCGACAAGGAAGCCAAGGCGAAAGCCGACAAGGCGGCGGCCGATGCGAAAGCTGCGAAATCCACCGCCGAGAAGAGCACCAAAGCCAAGGACGACAAGAGCACCACCGACGCCAAGAAATAACGCTGCACCAGGAAGTGGACGGCGCATTGGCGCCGTCCTCGTTGCCGCAGCCCAAACCCCGCCCGCGTTCGGCGGGGTTTGTCTTTGCTGCGCCGGCGTGCCGATCGCACGCGTTGTCGGCTTGTCGCCGGGCCCCGGGGACCCGTCGGTTACAATCGGGCTCGCATCCGGAACCAAGCGCACATGTACAAGACCATCGAGGACACGGTCGGGAACACTCCACTGGTCCTGCTGCAGCGCCTTCCAGGCAACACCTCCAACGTCGTGCTGGCCAAGCTCGAAGGCAACAACCCGGCAGGATCGGTCAAGGATCGGCCCGCGCTGTCGATGGTGGTCGAAGCGGAAAAGCGCGGACAGATCAAGCGCGGCGACACGTTGATCGAGGCCACCTCCGGCAACACCGGCATCGCGCTGGCGATGGCTGCCGCGATGCGCGGCTATCGGATGGTCCTGGTCATGCCCGAGCATCTGTCGGTCGAGCGACGGCAGACCATGCGCGCATTCGGCGCGGAGATCGTGCTCACGCCCAAGGCCGGCGGCATGGAGACGGCGCGCGACGTCGCCGAGAAAATGCAGGCGGAGGGCAAGGGGCTCATCCTCGACCAGTTCGCCAATCCCGACAATCCGCTCGCGCACTACCGCACCACCGGCCCCGAGATCTGGCGCGACACCGAAGGCCGCATCACGCACTTCGTCTCGAGCATGGGCACCACCGGCACGATCATGGGCGCGGGGCGCTTCCTCAAGGAAAAGAATCCGTCGATCGCGATCATCGGATGCCAGCCCGACGAGGGATCGCAGATCCCGGGCATCCGCAAGTGGCCCGAGGCGTACCTGCCCAAGATCTACGATGCCAGCCGCGTCGACCGCGTCGAGTCGGTCTCGCAGGCCGACGCCGAGGAATACGCGCGCAGGCTTGCCAGCGAGGAAGGCATCTTCGCCGGCATTTCCTCCGGCGGCGCGTGCGCGGTCGCGCTGCGCATCTCGCAGCAGGTGTCCGATGCCACGATCGTGTTCATCGCCTGCGATCGCGGCGATCGCTATCTCTCGACCGGGGTATTCCCCGGCTGAACGTCGCGGCGCGCAACGCCGCGGATCGCGATGACTCCCACTCTCGCTTTCGACATCGAGACCATTCCCGACGTCGATGGACTGCGCCGCGTGCACGCGCTGCCGGCATCGCTTTCCGACGCTGACGTGCTCACCTGGGGACTGCAGCAGCGCAGGGCCGCGACCGGCAACGATTTCGTCCCGCTGCACCTGCAGCGCGTGGTCGCCATCGCCTGCGCGATGCGCGAAGGCAATTCGTTTCGAGTCTGGTCGCTCGGCGAGCCGACCGATCCGGAGCCGGAGCTCATCCGCCGGTTCTTCGACGGGATCGACCGCTTCACGCCGCAGCTCGTGTCGTGGAACGGCGGCGGCTTCGATCTTCCGGTGCTCAACCACCGCGCCATGATCCACGGCGTGGTCGCGGCGAAATTCTGGGACTGGGGCGACGACGACCGCGAATTCAAGTTCAACAACTATCTCGGCCGGTATCACACGCGCCATGTCGACCTGATGGATGTGCTGGCGATGTACCAGCCGCGCGCGGCGTCGGGGCTGCACGCCATGGCGCGCCTGTGCGGATTTCCCGGCAAGCTCGGGATCGACGGGAGCCAGGTGCACGCCGCGCATGCCGCCGGCGAGATCGGGCGCATCCGCGACTATTGCGAAACCGACGCGATGAACACCTACCTGCTGTACCTGCGCTTTCTGCTCATGCGCGGCGTGCTGTCCGCAGGCGAATATGCGTCCGAAGTGTCCTTCGCGCGCGAGAAGGTCATCGCGACCGGGCTGCCGCACTGGCGGGAATTCGTCGCTGCGTGGGATGCCAACGCGATCTAGACAGCCGATCGGATGGCCGTCGCGACGATGATGTAAGCGCCGGCGACGACGTGGCACCGCCCGAAGCGCAGCGGCGCGACTACGATCGCAGGATGGGAACCATCGCGTAGCGCCCGCCCAATGGCGTCGTCGAAGGAACGGCCCACCAGCGCTCGAGCACGGTGGCGTAGACGCTCCTGAAGTCGATCGCGAACGCCGGGTTGCCGTCGCCCGACAGTCGTTCCAGCGAAGGCTGCTCGCCGTAGAGTCCGCCCGCGACGCGACCGCCCAGCGCGAAATGCGCGCTCGAGGTGCCGTGGTCGGTGCCGTTGGACAAATTCTCCTTCGGCCGCCTGCCGAACTCCGCATAGGTGAGAACGAGCGTGTCGTTCCACTTGTCCATCTCGTCCAGCGCGCCTTTGAGCGACACGATGCCGGCGGCGAGCTCGCCGAGCAGGCGGGCCTGCGTGCCCGGCTGCGCGCTGTGCGTGTCGAAGCCCGACAGGGTGACGCGGACGACGGCGACGCCCGCCTGGTTGGCGATCACCTGCGCCGCGGTGCGCATGGCGTTGCCGAAGCCGTTGCTCGGAAACTGCGTCGCGAAGTCGCGATTTGCCGACAGGTGCGACGCCGCCTGGAGGATGTCGCCTTCGACCTTGAGCATGTGCTGCAGCGCCTTGTTGTTGCGCGCCTGTCCTTCCAGCGAGGCGAGGCGCGCCTGGCGCACGAACTGCTCGGTGTTGGACAGCGCGAGCGCGCGCGTGCCGCCGCCGGCCAGCGGGCCGAGGTCGGGCGACCCGATGATCACGCCGTCGGCGGCGAAGCCCGATGGTGTCGGCGCCGCGGCGAACGTCCGCGACAGCCATCCATCCTGGAGGTACTCGTCGCTGCGCGACGCGGTGTCCCAGATCTCGATCGAGCGGAAGTGCGAAAGATTGGGCTCGGGATAGCCGACGCCCTGGAGCACGGCGAGCTGACGATCGTTCCAGAGCGGCATCAGCGGCTCGAGCGACGGATGAAGCCCGACGCGGTCGCTGAGCGCGATGACCTGCTCCCTGGCGATCGCCAGCTTCGGGCGCAACGCGTAGTACGTCGGGTCGGTGAACGGAATCACCGTGTTGAGCCCGTCGTTGCCGCCCTTGAGCTCGATGAGCACCACCAGGTTGCGATACGTCGCCGCGGGCGCGGCGGCCCACGCGACGCGCGCGCCGAATGCAGCCGATCCCGCCGCGAGCGTCGTGCCGGCGGCCAGCCTGAGAAAATCCCGGCGATGCATGCGCGTCGGAATTCATTTGAGCTGGTAGGACACGTCGAGCACGAGCGCGCGCACCAGCGTCGCCGAGTCGATGTCCGGGTCGGGCGCCATCTGCGGCGCGAGTGCCAGCAGCATCCGCGTCGCCGCCTGGCTGCGCGCCTTCGACTGCGGGGTCACGCCGAGTTGCGCGAACCAGCTCGCGCTGTCGAATTGAACGCGATCGAGCGCGCGCTCCATGTTGCGGCGAAAGGCGATCTCGCGCATCTTGTCCGGATCCTGCGCGCCCGCCGGCTGGATCGCCTGCCTGGGCGCCTGCGCCGTCATCGCATCGACCGCAGCGGGCTGCATGCGAACAGCGTCGTCGTCGGCGCGAAACACGCGGTCGAGGAACTGCTTGCGCGCCAGCAGCGTGCTCGTATTGATCCACGCATCCTGCCCGGGCCAGCCCTTGACGTTGGGCGGCGAGAACAGGTTCTGTCCCATGCCCGCGGCGGCGACCGCGAACGGCAGGGTTTGCGCAGGCTTGATGTCGAACTGGTGAAGCGTGCCGACGACCAGCTCGATCGGCGACTTGACCAGCGTCGCACGATTGCCCGCCGCGTAGAACGCGTCCGACACGAGCAGCGCGCGCAGCGCGACCTTGATGTCGTAGCCCGAATCGCGAAATGCGCGCGCGACTCGCTTGACCTCGGCCGGATCCGGGTCGGGCGAAACGAATTCGCGCCACAGCTTGCGCGTGATGAACTCGGCCGTCTGCGGCTGCGCGAGCAGGATGTCGAGCACCTGGTCGCCGTCGAGGTTGCCCGTGCTTGCGAGCACGGTCTTGCTGCCGTAGTCGTGCAGGAACGGCCTGAACACGAACTCGCCGGTGCTGCGATCGAGGCTCCAGCCGGTGAACGCGCGCGCGGCTTCCTTGATGTCCTGCTCGCCGTAGTTGCCTTCGCCGAGCGTGAACAGCTCCATGACCTCGCGCGCGAAGTTCTCGTTCGGCGTTCCCTTGCGGTTCTGCACGCTGTCGAGATAGATGACCATCGCGGGATCGCGCGCCATGGCGTGCAGCAGCGCGCCGAAATTGCCCAGCGCGTGGGCGCGCAGCGTGACGTTCTGCCGGTACATGAGCAGCGCGAGCCTGACCTTCTGCTGGCTCGACACGAAGTGGTTGTGCCAGAAAAGCGTCATGCGCTCGGTGAGCGGCGACGGCGTGGCAAGCATCTCGCCGACCCACCAGCCGCGAAGCTCGAGCCCTTCGCGCACCTGCTCCTGCTGGAACATCTTCCTCTCGGCGTCGGTCGCCTTGTCGCCGGGACGCGGATAACGCAGCGGCTCGCGATGGCGGTCCACGCCGGAGGCGGCGTCGCGGCGCTCGTTCGCGCGTCGTCGAGCAGTGCCTTCACCGCCTGCTCGCGGGAAAGCGCGGCGAAGCGAACGATCTCGGCCTGCGTCGCGCCGAAACCCGACGCGATTGAGCAAGTGCCGCGCGTCGTCGTAGCCGAGTGCCGCGTTGGCCGCGGCAGCGGCGGCCGCGCTGTGCGCAACAGCCAATGCCATCCAGGCCGCCGCCAGGCACACCAGGCGCGGGAGCAGGACGCGGATACGGCGTACGGACGCGGGTCACCGAAGCTCTCGTCAGCGCGTGTTCCGAGACTCCAACAACGCAAAAGTCTACGCGGCTGTTGACCGCGCCGGCGAAACCGAATGTAACCGGGTGTTGCCCGGCGGCAGGCGACGCCTGTCGCCTAGTCGAGGCGCAGGACGCCCCGCCCGAGCTCGATGACGCGTCCGGACACGAAGATTCGGCGGTCGGCGTCGACGGTGAGCCCGATGTGGCAGGCCCTGCCCACGGCCTCGCCCTGGCGCAGCGCCAGCGTTTGCGGCAGCGCGGCGCCGGTGGCGACCAGCCAGCCGCCGAGGTTGGCGCACGCCGAACCGGTGCCGGGGTCCTCGACCACCGCGCCGTGCTTGGAAAAGAAAAAGCGGCACAGCACGCGTCCCGCGCCGTCGGGCGACCAGACGTAGGCCATCGCGCGTGTCGCCCCGCCCGCGAGCGCGATGCCGCCGTGGCGGGCGAGCAGCGCCGGGTCGGGACGGGCGCGGCGCACCGCGTCGGCGCTGGCAACGGGGATCACCAGCTGCTCGCTGCCGGTATCGACCCACAGCGGCTTCGCCGCCACATCGGATTCGTCGAGTCCGAGCATCGCCGCGAGATCGCCGCGCGATGCCGTGACCGCGCGCGTGCGCGGCGCGTTGGCCTGCAGTGTCCAGCGATCGCCATCCGCGCTCACCGGAATGATTCCCGCGGGCATCTCCAGCGTCAGCGCATCGCCCGCCGAAGCCACCTCGCGCACGATGTGCGCGGTGCCGAGCGTGGGATGTCCCGCGAACGGCATTTCGAAGGTCGGCGTGAAAATGCGCACCCGCGCGCTGGCCGTGCTCGAGCGCATGATGAACGTCGTCTCGGACAGGTTGAACTGGAGCGCGATCGCCTGCATGGTCACGGCGTCGAGATCGTCGGCCGACTCGACCACCGCAAGCGGATTGCCGCCGAGGCGCTCCTCGGCGAACACGTTGACGATGCGGAACGGATAGTCGCGCACGACGTTCGGCATCAATGCGCGGCAACCGCGGCGCGCGGCGCGAAGCGGGCGACGAGCCGCTGCGCGAGCGCGGCAAACGCCTGCGGCGACACGTCGTCGACATCGACACGGTGCGCGGGCTGCGCCGGCGCGTAGTGCGCCGCGACCGAGCGCGCGTAGGCCGGATCGTAGTGAGTCGAGAGCAACTCGGCGATGAGCGCGTCCCACTCGCCGGCCGACGCAAGCGCGGACCAGCGCGCCAGCGTGGCCTTGCCGTGAAGCGCGACCAGGCGCTGCAATCGCTGCCCGATCGCGCCGGGATCGGCCATGAAGTGCGCGTAGTCCGCCTTGAGCATCGCCACGCGCAGCGGCAGCGTGGTGCGAGAGCGCGATACCGCGCCCGGCGCGCATGCGCTCGAGCAGCGTGTCCGGGAGCTGCAGCGTGCCCACGCGACGGCTCTCGGCCTCGACGAACACCGGGCGCGACGGATCGAACCGCCGCAGCCGCTCGAGGAGCGCGCTTTCGAAGGCCTTCTGCGACGGCTGCGGCGCGCCGGGCAGGTCGCCGAGCAGCGAGCCGCGGTGGCGCAGCGAGCGCTTCGAGGTCGAGCGCCTGCGCACCCGCCGCGTCGAGCGCGGCGATGAGGCGGCTCTTGCCGGATCCGGTGAGGCCTCCGACGACGATGAAGTCGAGATGCGCCGGGACGACCGCGAGCTGGGCCGACACATGGCGGCGATACGCGCGATAGCCGCCGTCGAGCTGCATCGCGCGCCAGCCGATCTCGTTGAGCACGTGCGCCAGCGCGCGACTGCGCTGGCCGCCGCGCCAGCAATACACCAGCGGGCGCCAGTCGCGCGGCTTGTCGGCGAACGCGTCCTCGATCATGCGCGCGATGTTGCGCGCGACCATCGCGGCGCCCAGCCGGCGCGCGGCGAAGGGCGAATCGCACGTAGAGCGTTCCGACCTGCGCGCGCTGTTCGTCGTCGAGCACCGGATGATTCATCGCGCCCGGGAGACGGTCGAGCGCGAATTCCGCGGGACTGCGCACGTCGATCCGGTCGGGATACGCCTCGATGCCCGTGATGTCCACGCGCAGCGCGTCGCACGCGCTCGCTCAGGCCGACGTCGCTGCGCGCCGCTCCCAGGGCGATGCCGCGGCTTCGGCATCCCGGCTCGCGTCGAGCAAGGGCTTGAGCGCCGGCCAGACGTTGTCGAGCAGCTTCGGTTGCGCGCCGGCGACCGGATGCACGCGGTCGGCCTGGAACATCGCGTCGTCGCTGATCGAAGCCCATCGAAGAAGAACGGCACCAGCGCGGTCTTGCGCGCTTTCGAGACTTCCGCGAAGGTGCCGTCGAAGCGCGCGACATACGTCGGCCCGTAATTGGGCGGCATGCGCATGCCCACCAGCAGCACCTTCGATCCGGATTTTTGCGCCGACTGCACCATCGCGTCGAGGTTGTCGCGCATCGCGTCGATGCTGTTTCCGCGCAGGCCGTCGTTGCCGCCGAGCTCGATGATCGTGATCGCCGGACGATGGCGCGCGAGCAGCGCGTCGAGTCGGGCGCGTCCCCCGGCCGTCGTATCGCCGCTGATGCTGGCGTTGATCACTTCGTGCGGATAGCGGTCGGACTTCAGCCGTCGCTGCAGCAGCGTCGGCCACGCTGTATCGGCGGGCAATCCGTAGCCCGCGGATATGCTGTCGCCGACGATCAGGATCACCGGAGCCGCGAAGGAGACGGCCGGCGCTGCGGCAGCGATGCACGCGCCGGCGAGCAGTGCGAGCAATGATGAAGGGATGAGTCGCATGGTCGACGTTGGAGGCCGGCCCATTCTAGAGGTTCCGAGCCTCGCCGCGCAAAGCCGTGGACGGGGCGCGCTGCCGTGCCCGGTACAATGCGGCATTGCTGCCCGGCCCGCCTCGCGAGCCTCACCGCCTTGCCATGGTTCCAGACTCTTCCTCATCCGATTCCAGCGTCGTCATCCGGGCGCGCGACGTCACCAAGGTCGTGCGCAGCGGCGACGACCCGCTGACCATACTCGACGCGGTGACCTTCGACGTCGCCGCCGGCGAGTCGGTGGCGATCGTCGGCGCGTCGGGTTCGGGCAAGACGACGCTGCTCGGCCTGCTGGCGGGGCTCGATCGTCCTACGTCGGGTGAGGTATGGCTGGGCAGCACTGCGCTCAATGGCCTGTCCGAGGACGCATGCGCGGCGTTGCGACAGCGCTGGCTGGGCTTCGTGTTCCAGTCCTTTCAGCTCCTGCCGGCGCTCACCGCGCTCGAGAACGTGATGCTTCCTCTCGAGCTGGCGGGCGCGAGCGATGCGACCCGGCGCGCGCGCGAATGGCTGACGCGCGTCGGCCTGTCGTCGCGCAGCTCGCACTACCCGAAGCAGCTCTCGGGCGGCGAGCAGCAGCGGGTCGCGATCGCGCGCGCCTTTTCCGGCGAGCCCAAGGTCCTGATGGCCGACGAGCCCACCGGCAACCTCGACGGCCACACCGGCGGCGAGGTGGCGGAGCTCATGTTCGCGCTCAACCGCGAGCGCGGCACCACGCTGGTCCTGGTGACGCACGAGATGTCGCTGGCGTCGCGCTGCGTGCGGCGCCTGTCGCTCGCCGACGGCAAGCTGGTCGCCGATCAGCGCGCAGGCGAGGCGCTCGCGTGATTGCGAGGTTTGCATGAACACGCTGCGGCTTGCCTGGGTGATGCTTCGCCGCGACTGGCGCGCCGGCGAGCTCTCGGTGCTGTTCGCGGCGCTGGTGCTCGCGGTGGCGAGCGTCGGGACGGTGGGATTGTTCGCGGACAGGGTCAAGGGCGCGCTCACGCGCCAGGCGAACGTGCTGCTCGGCGCCGACCTGCTGGTCTCCGCCGATCGGCCGTTGCCGGATGCGCTCTCGACCGAGGCGCGCGCGCGCGGGCTCGCCGTCGTGCCCGCGATCCGCTTCAACAGCATGGTGCAGGGCGCTGCGCGCACCGACGGCGGCAACGCGGTGCTCGCCGACGTCAAGGCGGTCGGCGCGGGATACCCGCTGCGCGGATCGATCACGCTGCTCGACCCGGACGATCCCGCAGGTCGCGCGGCGCGCGGCATTCCGGGGCGCGGCGAAGCGTGGATCGACACGCGGCTCGCGGCGCGGCTCGACGCCAAGGTCGGTGACGCGCTCGGCGTCGGCGATGCGTCGCTGACCGTTTCGGCGATCGTGCAGCAGGATCCGGAAGTCACCGGCGGCCTGTTCACGCTCGGCCCGAAAATGCTGATCAACATCGACGACGTGCCGGCGACGCGGCTGCTGCAGCCCGGCAATCGCGCCACGTGGCGGCTGCTCGTCGCGGGCGCCGGCAGCGACGCGTATCGCGACTGGGCCAAGGCGCGGCTCGAGCGCGGTCAGCGGCTCGAATCGATACGCGACCTCCGGCCCGAGGTCCGGCAGACGCTCGACCGCGCCGAGCAGTTTCTCGGTCTCGCCGCGCTGGTCGCAGCGATCCTCGCCGCCGCGGCGGTGGCGCTGGCGGCGGCGCGCTACCTGCGCCGACATCTGGATGCCGCGGCGATGATGCGCTGCCTGGGCTCGAGTCAGCGACAGACGCTGGCGCTGTTCCTGCTGCAGTTCCTCACCCTCGGCGTGGTCGCCAGCCTCGCCGGATGCGCGCTGGCTTTCGGCGGCCAGCAGGTGCTGGTGTCGATCCTCGCGTCGATGGTCAGCGCCGATCTTGCCGCCGCCGGCGGCGCTGCCGGCGCTCATCGCCATCGCCACCGGCATCCTGCTGCTGCTCGGATTCGCGCTGCCGCCGCTGATATCGCTGTCGCGCGTCGCGCCGCTGCGCGTGCTGCGGCGCGATCTGGGCATGCCGCGCGCCGGCGGCATGCTCGGCTACGCGCTCGGTGCGCTCACCGTCGCCGCGCTCATCGCTGCGCAGGCGCCCGACGCGCGCATGGCGTCGATCATGATCGGCGGCGTCGCGGCGCTGCTGCTTACCGCGGCGCTCGCGGCGCGATTGCTGGTCGCTGCCCTGCGCTTCCTGCCGCAACGCGGGTACAGCTGGCGCTACGGGCTGGCCAACGTTCGCCGGCGCCCGTTCGCGGCGAGCATGCAGATCGGATCGCTCGCACTCGGACTGATGGCGCTGCTGCTGCTCACGCTGGTGCGCGGCGACCTCATGCAGAACTGGCGCGCCAGCCTGCCCGCCGATGCGCCTACCGCGTTCCTGATCAACGTGCTTCCCGACCAGGCCGCGGGCGTGCGCGCGCTGCTCAAGCGCGAGCTGGGCGTCGATGCGGTGTCGTACCCGATGGTGCGCGGCAGGCTCGTCGCGATCAACGGCGTGCCCTTCGACACGACCAAGCTCGACGAGCGCGCCCGACGGCTGGGCGAGCGCGAGTTCAACCTCTCGTCGGTGGCCGACTTGCCGCCGAGCAACAAGATCGTCGCCGGCGCATGGTGGAAGCCGACGGAAAGCGGCGGGATGTCGCTCGAGGACGGCATCGCGACGACGCTCGGCATCAAGCTCGGCGACAAGCTGACGTGGGACTTTGTCGGCACGCGCCTCGATGCGCGCGTCACCAGCCTGCGCAAGGTGGCGTGGGACAGCTTCCGGGTGAATTTCTTCGCGCTGTTTCCGCCGGGAGTGCTCGACGCCATGCCGACGACCTATATTTCCGCGGTGCGCGTCGACGAAGGCAAGCCGGCGTGGCTCACGCCGCTGCTGCGCGAGTTTCCCAACGTGCTGGTGATCGACGTCGGCGAAGTCCTGCACCAGGTGCAGAACATCATCGAGGCGGTCGCGCGCGCGGTCGAGTTCGTGTTCCTGTTCACGTTGCTCGGCGGCGTGCTCGTGCTCGAGGCCGCCATCGCCGTGACGCAGGACGAGCGCCGCTACGATGCGGCGATCCTGCGCACGCTGGGCGCCGGCCGCCGCGAGCTCAACGCGGCGCAGCTCGCCGAATTTCTCGCGCTAGGGAGCCTGGCGGGATTGCTTGCCGCCGCCGGCGCGACGGTCGTCGGGTACGTGCTGTCGGATCGCGCCTTCCAGATTCCCTTTCACTGGAATCCGTGGGTCTGGGTCGTCGGGATCGTCGGCGGGGCGCTGGGTGTCGCGCTCGCCGGATGGTTCGGAACGCGCGGCGCGCTGCGCCAGCCGCCGCTGATCGTGCTTCGGCAGCTAGCGTAGGCCGAGCGCCGACTCGCGGCCGAGCATGCGGCCGACTGCCCAGAGCGCGAGCGCGGCGAGTGCCAGCGGCACGACCGCGCTTTGCAGCCAATCGAGCGCGCCGATCGCGTCGCCGCGCAGCGCGCGCGAGAGCAGCGTGTACTGCGCCGAGATCGGCACCCACAACAGCCACGGCGGCTCGCGCTTCTGCAGGAACAGCTGCACCACCGGCATCATGCTGATGATGAACAGCAGCACCGACACGTTGGCCTGCGCTTCCTTGAGCGTTCGTCCGCGCGTGCCCACGTAGAGCAGCGCGGCGGGCAGCAGCGCGACCAGCGGCGCGAGCACCACCAGGAAGCGCAGCAGCTCGGTCGCGCCGAACAGGAACGGCACGCCCACCGCCGGCAGCGGCGCGAAATTGAGCGTCAGGTAGAAGCCGGCAAGGGTGAGCAGCACGACCGCGGCGTCGAAGCAGGCGATGGCGAGCCACTTGCCGGTCGCGATCTCGAGCGGCGAGGCCGGCGTGGCGAGCAGCGGCTCGAGCGATCCGCGCTCGCGCTCGCCCGCGGTGGTGTCGAGCGCGAACGCCATGCCGCCCATCAGCGCGGCGAACAAACCGTAGTACGCGATCAGGAACAGGATCAGCGCGCCGGATTGCTGCGGCGTCGCGAGGTCGACGCCCTCGATCTCGATCGGCAGCGCGACCTGCGGAACGATGCCGCGCAGGAGCAGCCGCTGCGTGCCCCACTGGCGGTTGTACGCGCGCAGCGCCGACTCGGCGGCGTCGATCGAGGCGCGGGCGCGGTCGCGCGAACGGTCGTAGACGAGTTTCACCGTCGCCGCGCGCCCGGCGGCGACGTCGTTGCCGAACTCGGCGTCGAGCACCAGCGCGACGTCGAGCTCGCCGGCGCGTATTTTCGCCTCGTAGTCCGCGGGCGCCGGCTGCACCGTGATCTGCTGGCGCTCGAGGAAAGCGATCAGCGCCGGCGCGTACTCGGCGCCTGCCACCGCCAGCTTGAGCTCGCGCGCGCGCTCGGCCTGGTTGGCCGCCATGTTGAGGATCAGCGTCAGGAACAGCGGCCCGGCGGCGATCGAAGTCACCAGCGTCACCAGCATCGTGCGCCGGTCGCGCAGCGCGTCGACGAGCTCCTTCAGGGTGACGACGAAAATGCGATGCATGGAGTGGCGCCGGGCCGCACCCTCAGGCGGCGAGCCCCTCACCGGAGCCGAGCAGGCCGACGAATGCGTCCTCGAGCGTCGCCTCGCCCGATTGCGCCAGGATCTGCGCCGCGTCCCCTCGCGCCACGACGCGGCCGCGCCCGAGGATGACGATGGTGTCGCACAGCGCGCTGACCTCCTGCATGACGTGCGTCGAGAACAGGATGCACTTGCCGGCGGCGCGCAGCCCGCGCAGAAGCTCGCGCAGGCCGCGCGTGCTCATGATGTCGAGGCCGTTGGTGGGCTCGTCGAGCAGGAGCGCGGACGGATCGTGCACCAGCGCGCGCGCGATCGCGACCTTCATGCGCTCGCCCTGCGAGAAGCCCTGCGTGCGGCGGTCGGCAAGCTCGCCCAGGTTGAGTCCGGCGAAGAGCTCCGTCGATGCGCGATTCGAGCGATGGCCCCGAGAGGCCGTGCAGCTGGCCGTAGTAGCGGACGTTCTCGCGGGCGGTCAGCCGTGCGTAGAGGCCGCGCGCATCGGAGAGCACGCCGATGCGCCGGCGCACGCGGTAGCGCTCGCGCACGACGTCGTACCCGTCGACGCTCGCCGTGCCGCGATCGGGGACGACGAGCGTCGAGAGCATGCGCAGCAGCGTCGTCTTGCCCGCGCCGTTGGGGCCGAGCAATCCCGTGATCGCGCCGTCGGGTGCGACGAAGCTCGCGCCGTCGACCGCCGCCACCTCGCCCTTGCTGCCGAAATGCTTGACCAGGCCGTCGACGACGATCATCGCGTCTGCAGGAGCGAGGCGAAAATGGGTGGCCGCGCGCTGCTCGCCAGGTAGTCGAGGCACGATTGCGAAAGCGAGCCGAATCCCGCGTCGTCGATGAATTTCTCGATGAGCCGCGGCACGCAGGCGTGCGGCGAGACGATGTGCCCGTAACCCGCGGCGACCACATGGCGCGAATTCGGCAGCGTCTCGGCGACCTTGGCGCCGTTGGCGGGCGGGGTGACCGGATCGAGCCCTCCGGAGAGAATCAGCACCGGCTTGTCGCTGGACAGCGGCGCGCTGAGGTCCGCCGGCAGCGCCGGCCGGGGCCAGCCTTCGCATGCGGCGAGGTTGCGCTCGGCGAGCGACGGTGCGCGCAACGCGTCGAACGCGCGCCGCGCCTCGGCGACGTCGACGCGCGGAGCGTCCTCGGCGCAGACCACCGCGTAGTGGAGCGCCATGTTCATCGACCGTTGCGCGTCCTGCGTAACCATCAGCGCCGCAGCCGCGAGCGGCGCAAAGTCTCCCGACTCGCGCCTGCGCCAGCAGCGTCGGCACGAGGCTGGCGAATTCCGGGACATACATCAGCGCCTGCAGCGCGCCGACCACCATGTCGAAAGTGAGCGTCACCTGTCGCGTCGCGCCGGTTCGCGGATCGGCGATGCGGACACGTCGTCCCTCGCCGAGCTCGCGCTTGACGATGGCGAGCGTCGCGTTGAGGTCCGGATACGCGCGCTTGCAAGTCGCGTCGTCGGCGCACGCGGCGAACACGGCCGCCAGCGCGGCCTCGCGCGCCGGCCAGATGTCGACGTTGATGCGCATGGACGGAGGAGCGACTCCGTCGAGCACGACCGCGCGCACGCGCTGCGGGTAGCGGCGGACGTATTCCTGCGCAGCGCGCGTGCCGTAGGATCCGCCCCAGAGGTTGACCTGGTCGTAGCCCAGCGCCTGCCGTATCGCATCGATGTCGGCGACCAGCGTCGAAGTCGTGTACTGCGAGATGTCGGCGGCGTTGGCGGCGACGATCTCGCGCAGGCACGCCTGCGCGGCGCGCTCGGCTTCGTCGTCGGCGAATTCCTCGAGAGGATCGCGCGGCGCGAAGGCGGCGCACTTGAGCGGCGACGACTTGCCGCCACCGCGCGGATCGATGAGCACGATGTCGCGTGTGCGCCGCACGCCTCCGAGCGCCGCCGCCAGCGGCGCCAGCGCCGCCGCCGACTGGCCGGGGCCGCCGGGAAGCATGAACAGCGGGTCCGGCTTGGGATTGAGCGTGTTGGCCGGCAGCACGATGAACGCCAGGTCGATCTTGCGGCCGTCGGGCGCCGCACGATTCTCCGCGACTCGGATCGTTCCGCAGCGCGCGCTGGTGGCGAGCTTCGGCACCCTGCAGTCGGCGAGCTCGACGCTGCGCGTCGCGGCGTGCTGCGTGCATCCCGAGACCAGGAACAACAGCGCCGCGACCCAATGCCATCGCAACGTCATCGAGCGCTTCCCGGGGCCCGGCCACATGCGTCGATGGTAGCAGACCATCGGCGACCTTCGCCGCGGCGCGCAGGTGGCGCACCGCGCAGCGCGAGCGCGCGGACCGGGATCCAGCCGCGCAGGCAATGGACACCCGTACGGGCGGTTCCTATACTGCGGTTACCGCGTTTTCACACCCATCATGTCCGAGCGCCTCGAACCCGGCATCGTCACCGATTTTCGCGATCGGCTGACCTACTCGAGCTACCTTCGCCTCGACGAGCTTCTCGGCGCGCAGAAGCCGTTGTCGGGCACCGCGGATGCGCCGCCGCGCCATGACGAGATGCTGTTCATCATCCAGCATCAGACGTCCGAGCTGTGGATGAAGCTGATGATCCACGAGCTCATCCGCGCGATCGGGTTCGTGCGCGCCGACCAGCTCGACGCCTGCTTCAAGATCCTCGCGCGCGTCAAGCTCATACAGAAGCAGCTCTTCGAGCAGTGGGCCGTGCTGGAAACGCTCACGCCGTCGGAGTACGAGGCGTTTCGCCCGGTGCTGGGCAATTCGTCGGGCTTCCAGTCGCCGCAGTATCGCGCCATCGAATTCCTGCTCGGCAACAAGGATGCCGCGCTGCTCGATGTATTTCGGCACGACGCGGCGAATCATGCCGTGCTCGACGCGTTGCTGCGCGCGCCATCGCTGTACGACGAGTTCCTGCGCCACCTGGCGCGCCGCGGGCTGCCGGTCCCCGCCGAGCTGGTCGAGCGCGACTGGACGCAACCGTATCGTCGCAATGCCGCGCTGGTCGGCGTCTTCAAGACCATCTACGAGGATCCGCAGCGCTACTGGGACGCCTACGAAATGGCCGAGAAGCTCGTCGACGTGGAGGAATCGTTCCAGCTCTGGCGCTTTCGCCACCTGAAGACCGTCGAGCGCATCATCGGCTACAAGCAGGGCACCGGCGGATCGAGCGGCGTCGCGTTCCTCCGGCGCGCGCTGGAGCAATCGTTCTTTCCGGAGCTTCTCGACGTGCGCACGGTCATCGGCACCGATGAGAGCGCGCGCGCTTGCTGCCGGGGCGCGGTCGATCGAGAATGCCGTCGCTGCCCTGGGCGACGGACCGCTCGACGCGCAAGCCTTGACGATGCACGTCCGACCGCTGTTCTCGCGGACGCTGCGCGACAACGCGCCGCGGATCTACCTCGCCAACCATTCGCTCGGACGTCCGCTCGACGCGACCGTCGACGACGTGACCGAAGCGCTGCTGGCGTGGCAATCGCGCCTGGGCGATGCGTGGGACGAATGGCGTGACGAGCTCGACGCCTATCGAGGCCGGCTGGCACGCCTGATGGGCGCGTCGTCCGCCGATTGCGTCGTTCCCAAGACCAGCGCGGGGCAGGGATTGCGCACCATCCTCAACACCTACGATGGCGTGCCGCGCGTGGTCGCGACCCGCGGAGAATTCGACTCGCTCGACGTCATTCTCCGCGAGTATGCGCGGCGTGGCAGGATCTCGCTGCGCCTCGTCGAGGCGCGCGACAGAGGGCAGTTCGCCGCGCAGGACATCCTCGATGCCATCGACGCAGGAGTCGACCTGCTGGTGGTGTCGCAGGTCGTGTTCAACACCGGGCAGGTGCTTCCCGACCTGCCCGCGATCGTCGCCGCCACGCGGGCTAGAGGCGCACGCGTGCTTCTCGACGTGTATCACTCGCTCGGCGCGATGCCTGTCGACGTCGCGGCGCTCGATGTCGATTTCGCCGTCGGCGGAAGCTACAAATATCTTCGCGGCGGTCCCGGCGCATGCTTTCTGTACCTGCATCCGCGTCACCTGGATGGCAGCCTGACGACGCTCGACGTCGGCTGGTTCGCCAAGGAGGATGCGTTTTCCTACCAGCGGCCGGAGCCGCCGCGATGGGCCGCAGGCGGCGATGCATTCATGGAGTCGACTCCGCCGGTGCTCACCTGGTATCAGGCGCGCGCGGGCCAGAAATTGACGCTGGCGCTGGGAAGCGAGCGTCTGCGCGCCTACTCGCTTGGCCTGCAGCAGAGGCTGATCGGACTGCTGGCTGCGCACGGCGTTGCGTCCGCGGGCGGCGACGCCGACCATGGCGCGTTCTGCATCCTCGACATGCACGACCGCGGCGATGACGCCGCCGTGCGCTGTGCGCAAGCGCTGCAGGCCGACGGCGTGCTCGGCGACGCACGCGGCCCCTGGCTGCGTCTTTGCCCCGATATCCTCACGACCGATGAAGAATTGCAGCGCGCCGCCGCCATCGTCGCCAAGACAGTCGCGAGGATCGCGTGATGTTCGACCGGCGATGCCGGCTTGTCGACTCGCGCGGCGGGAGGCGCTGCGCGCCAGGCTATGCGCGGGTGATGAAGCGCACCAGCACGACGAGCGCGAGCACGAACAGCGCCGCGCACAGGATACCGGCGACGATCACGTGCTGTGGCTTGATCGTCCCCATGTCGCGCTCGCCCGACGCGTTCTTGCGGATGCCGAGAAAGCTGGAGAAAACCGCGCCGAGCACGCGCGCGAAGCTTGCGGATTCGCGTGGCGGAGGATCGCTATTCGGCATGGCGCGCGGTCTACGGCAGGGACGATGATCCTAGCATGCGCCAGCGTGAGAGCTCGACCGTCCGCCGCGGTGACAGCGCGGGTACCGCGCGAGGGGAAACATGCGTCCGGCGCGCCTTGAACCGAAATTGCGCCGTCCCCATGTACATGTGTCAGGATAAGTCTCCAGGGAAAAATAATGCGGTTCGATAAGCTGACCACCAAGTTCCAGCAGGCGCTCGCCGACGCGCAAAGCCTGGCGCTGGGCAACGACAACGGGTTTGTCGAGCCGCAGCACCTGCTCTCGGCGCTCCTCGAACCAGGAAGATACGGGCACGACGTCGCTGCTGGCGCGCGCCGGCGCCAACGTTCCGGCGCTCAAGGCCGCGCTGGACAAGGCCATCGCGCGGCTGCCCAAGGTCGAGGGCCAGGGCGGAGAGATCAGCGCCTCGCGCGACCTGACCAACCTGCTCAACCTCGCCGACAAGATCGCGACCAAGCGCGGTGACCAGTTCATCGCCACCGAGCTGTTCCTGCAGGCGCTCGCCGACGACAAGGGCGATACCGGGCGATTGCTCAAGGAGCATGGCCTGGCCAAGAAAGCGCTCGAGGCGGCGATCGATGCCGTGCGCGGGAGCGGCAGCGTCGATTCGGCCGACGCCGAGGGCCAGCGCGAGGCGCTCAAGAAGTACACCGTCGACCTCACCGATCGCGCGCGCCAGGGCAAGCTCGACCCGGTCATCGGCCGCGACGACGAGATCCGCCGCACCATCCAGATCCTGCAGCGCCGGACCAAGAACAATCCGGTGCTGATCGGCGAGCCCGGCGTCGGCAAGACGGCGATCGTCGAGGGGCTTGCGCAGCGCATCGTCGACGGCGAGGTTCCCGAGACGCTCAAGAACAAGCGCGTGCTTTCGCTCGACATGGCGATGCTGCTCGCCGGCGCGAAATATCGCGGTGAATTCGAGGAGCGCCTGAAGGCGGTGCTCAAGGACATCGCCGCCGACGAAGGCCGCACCATCGTCTTCATCGACGAGCTGCACACCATGGTCGGCGCCGGCAAGGCCGAGGGCGCCATCGACGCCGGCAACATGTTGAAGCCCGCGCTGGCGCGCGGCGAGCTGCATTGCGTCGGCGCGACCACGCTCGACGAGTACCGCAAGTACATCGAGAAGGACGCCGCGCTGGAGCGCCGCTTCCAGAAGGTGCTGGTCGACGAGCCGTCGGTCGAGGCGACCATCGCGATCCTGCGCGGGCTGCAGGAGCGCTACGAGCTGCACCACGGCGTCGAGATCACCGACCCGGCGATCGTCGCCGCCGCCGAGCTCTCGCACCGCTACATCACCGACCGCTTCCTCCCCGACAAGGCGATCGACCTGATCGACGAGGCGGCGGCGCGCATCAAGATGGAAATCGACTCCAAGCCGGAGGTGATGGACCGGCTCGACCGTCGACGCATCCAGCTCAAGATCGAGCGCGAAGCGGTGAAAAAGGAAACCGACCCGGCGTCGAAAAAGCGTCTCGAGCTCATCGAGCAGGAGATCAAGCGGCTCGATCGCGAATACGCCGATCTCGAGGAGATCTGGAAGGCGGAGAAGGCGCAGGTGACGGGCAGCCAGCACATCATGGAGGAGATCGAGAAGGTCAAGGTCGCGATGGAGGACGCCAAGCGCAAGGGCGACTGGCAGAAGGTCTCCGAGCTGCAGTACGGCAAGCTCCCGCAGCTCGAGGCGCAGCTCAAGAAAGCCGACAAGAAGCTCGCCGGCGAGGATGCGAAGAAACCGCGGCTCCTGCGCACGCAGGTCGGCACCGAGGAAATCGCCGAAGTCGTGTCGCGCGCGACCGGTATTCCCGTTTCGAAGATGCTGCAGGGCGAGCGCGACAAGCTGCTGCACATGGAAGATGCGCTGCACAAGCGCGTCATCGGGCAGGACGAGGCGGTGACCGCGGTGGCGGATGCCATCCGGCGCTCGCGCTCGGGGCTCTCCGATCCGAACCGTCCCTACGGGTCGTTCCTGTTCCTCGGTCCGACCGGCGTGGGCAAGACCGAGCTGTGCAAGGCGCTCGCCGACTTCCTGTTCGACTCGGAGTCGCACCTGATCCGCGTCGATATGTCGGAGTTCATGGAAAAGCACTCGGTGGCGCGGCTGATCGGCGCGCCGCCCGGCTACGTGGGCTACGAGGAGGGCGGCTATCTGACCGAAGCCGTTCGACGCAAGCCGTACAGCGTGATCCTGCTCGACGAGGTGGAAAAGGCGCACCCGGACGTATTCAACGTCCTGCTGCAGGTGCTCGACGACGGCCGCATGACCGACGGGCAGGGTCGCACCGTCGACTTCAAGAACACCGTGATCGTCATGACGTCCAATCTCGGCTCGCAGATGATCCAGCAGATGCAGGGCGACGACTACGGCGTGATCAAGCTCGCGGTGATGGCCGAGGTCAAGACGCGCTTCCGGCCCGAGTTCGTCAATCGCATCGACGAGATCGTGGTGTTCCATGCGCTGTCGCAGAAGGACATCGCGTCGATCGCGAAGATCCAGCTGCACGCGCTCGAATCGAGGCTGGCCAAGCTCGAGATCAAGCTCGACGCGTCACCCGCGGCGCTGGCGAAGATCGCCGAAGTGGGCTTCGACCCCGTCTACGGCGCGCGCCCGCTCAAGCGCGCCATCCAGCAGGAGATCGAGAATCCGCTCGCGAAGGAGATCCTCGCCGGCAAGTTCATGGCCGGCGACACGGTGCATATCGCCGAGAAGCAGGGCGCGATCACCTTCGTGAAGCGGTAGCGCGGTCCGGCCGCACCGGACGCTGCTGCTGCCGGTCCTAGTAGTACGGCACGCTGACGACGCGTCGCCGCTGCACGTCGAGTCGACGACGCTGCGCACGCGACCCGTGCGACGCTGCACTCACCGGCGCGCGGTGTGCGCAGGATCTGCGCTCGCAGGCTCGCGAGCGCGGCGAGGGCGCGCTCACCCCAGGTCGCGGGGCGCGAGATGCGCAGCCGCGAATCCTCCTCGGCGGTGATCACGGTCCGCCCGTCGCGGTCGATCTCGAAACGCATGCCGGGCAGGAGCACGATATCGCGCGGATCGTTTTGCAGCGTGATCCACACACAGCCGTAATCCACGCTGATCACGCCGGTGCGGGCGTCGTCGAGGACGAGCGTCTTGCGGCGCGCCAGGCGCACGCCGTGAGGCTTCCGGGGCACTGGAAATCGAAGGGCATGGCGTTCTCCTTTGAAATGCGTACAATGCATGCATCACGAGCCTGTTTGAAGCAAGGATGCACGCTGCACATCTGCATTCTTGCTCTATGAAGCGTCGCCCACAAACGAAAATGCGGCATTGCTCGCATGCGTTTTAGGAATGGATAAACCGCCATCGCGCCTGCCGTCCCTCGACCTGCTCAAGGGCTTCGAGGCTGCGGCCCGCCATCTGTCGTTCACCCGCGCCGCGCAGGACCTGTTCGTGACGCAATCCGCGCTTGTCGCGCCAGATCCAGACGCTGGAAGAGCAGCTCGGCGCGGCGCTGTTCGAGCGTCGGCACCGCGAGCTGCGCCTGACCGATGCCGGGCAGATCCTGCAGAGCAGCGCGAAGGTGGTGCTCGAAGAGATTGCGCAGTCGGTGGCGCGTATCCGCCGCGAGCAGACCGCGCAGCCCCTGACGGTATCGACCAACCAGCCATTCGCTTCGCTTTGGCTGATACCGCGCGTCTCGCGCTTTCGGGCGCTCCATCCCAGCGTCGACGTATTCATTTCCGCCGACAATCGCATCGTCGACCTGGAGCGCGAGGGCATCGATCTGGCCATTCGCTATTGCTCGCAGGCGATGGCTCCCGCGGGTGCGCCGAGACTGTTCGGAGAGAGGCTGCTGCCGGTGTGCAGCCCGGCGGTGGCGGGCGATCGCAAGCGGCCTCTGCGCAAGCCGGAGGATCTCCAGCATCACGTCCTGCTCCACTGGTTCGACGAGGGTGGACGCTTTCCCTGGCTCAACTGGTCGGTCTGGCTCGCTTCCGCCGGGCTGCGGGACCTGAAGCCGGCGGGGTCGATGCGCTTCAGTCACTACGACCAGGTGATGCAGGCGGCGCAGGACGGTCAGGGCGTGGCGCTGGGACGCATGCCGCTGATCGATCGGCTGCTCAACGAGCGCCGGCTGGTGGCACCGCTGCGCGGCAAGCACACCACGCCGCGGGCGTACTACGTGGTGACGACCGCGCAGGCGAACATGCGGCCGGAGTCCAACGCGTTCGTCGATTGGCTGCTCAAGGAAGCCGCCGCCGAGGTCGACAGCGCCGCGTCCTCCGCCCCGGTGGCGCGCGGTCGCGAGCGTCGCCGTTCCACGATGCATGAGCGTGCGCCGCTCGGCGTCGAGGCACCGTCACCCTGGGTGGTGCGCTTCGCGCCGCTGGTCGCGGGTGCGGCGCGCGTGCTCGACCTCGCCTGCGGCAGCGGCCGGCACAGCCTTTTCTTTGCCGCGCGCGGCTGCAGCGTCGTCGCCGTCGATCGCGACGCGCAGGCGCTGGAGCCCCTCGCCAGCGTCGCCGGCGTGCGCGCGCGTGCACGCCGACCTCGAGCACGGCGCATGGCCGCTTTCCGGGCAGCGCTTCGACGCCGTCGTCGTGACGCGATACCTGCATCGGCCGCGAATCGGGCAAGTCGTCGATTGCGTCGCCGCCGATGGCGTCCTGCTCTACGAGACCTTCGCCCAAGGCAATGAAGCTTTCGGCAAGCCCTCCAATCCCGACTTCCTGCTTGCGCCGGGCGAGCTGCTCGACATCGTGCGCGGACGGCTGCGCGTGGTTGCCTTCGAGCAGGGCGTCGAGGTCGTCGATGCGGCGCGCCGGTCAGTTGTTCAGCACATCGCCGCGGTCGGGATCGAACACGCCTGGCCAGTGGCGCTGCCGTGACCTGGCGGCCATTCCCGCGTCGACGTGTCGCGACCGTGGTCGTACGCGCAGAGCGTGCCGGCTCGACCTTCGGATTGGGGTAAAATGTCGGTTTTTTCCGGGATCGAACGCTTGTCCTCGAAACTGACTGGAAGTCTGGTCGCGATCGTGACGCCGATGCACGCCGACGGCGCGCTCGACCTGCCGGCGCTGCGCAAGCTGATCGATTTCCAGATCGCCAACGGCACGTCCGGAATCGTCATCGTCGGCACCACCGGCGAGTCGCCGACCGTCGACTTCGACGAGCACTGCCTGCTCATCAAGACCGCGGTCGAGCACACCGCGGGCCGCGTTCCCGTCGTCGCGGGTACCGGCGGGAATTCGACCTCCGAGGCAACCGAGCTGACGCGCTACGCGCGCGAGGTTGGCGCCGATTTCGGGCTGTCGGTCGTGCCGTACTACAACAAGCCATCGCAGGAAGGCCTCTATCAGCATTTCCGCACCATCGCCGAGGCGGTGGACCTGCCGATGCTCGTCTACAACGTCCCCGGGCGCACCGTGGCCGACCTGGCGAACGACACCGTGCTTCGCCTCGCCCAGGTGGACGGCATCGTCGGCATGAAGGACGCGACCTCGGACATGGTGCGGCACGTCGACCTCATACGCAGGTTGCCACGCGAGAAGTCCTTCGCGTTGCTTTCCGGCAACGACGACACCGCGCTTGCCTACATGCTGCTGGGTGGCCATGGCGTCATCTCGGTGACGGCGAACGTCGCCCCGCGCGCGCTCGCCGACATGTGTGCCGCCGCGATCGCCGGCCGTGTCGCGGAAGCGCGCGAGATCAACGCGCGGTTGCTGCCGCTCAATGTTCAGCTTTTTGTCGAAGCCAATCCCATACCGGTCAAGTGGGCGCTTTCCCAGATGGGCCGCATCGGCCCCGGGCTGCGCCTGCCACTGACCGCGCTCGCCTCGCGACACCACGACGGGGTGCGCTCCGTTCTGCGCGAAGCGGGCTGCATACAGGAGAGCTCATGATGCACGTTTCATTCCTCAAGTACGCCGCGGCATGCTGCGCGGTCGTCCTGCTCGCCGGCTGCGAGACGATGACCATGTCGCTCGGCAAGAAGATCGACTACAAGTCGTCGGGCAGCGTCTCGTCGCTGGAGGTGCCGCCCGATCTGACCACGCCGACCTACGACGACCGCTACCAGGTGGCGACCGCATCGGGGCAGGCGGCCGCGCGCGCCACCGCCGAAGCCGTCGGAAGTGCTTCCGGCCAATGCCGACGCCAAGCTCATGCGAACCGGCACCGAGCGCTACCTCGTCGTCAGGACGAGCGAGGAGCACGCGTGGAAGACGGTGCGCGACTTCTGGATCAAGAATGGCTTCGTGATCGCGATCGAGCAGCCGACGCTGGGCATCATGGAAACCGACTGGGCGGAAAACCGCGCCGCGGTGCCGCAGGATTTCCTGCAGCGCTTCATGAGCAAGTACATGAGCTTCATGAACGATACGTACAAGCGCGACAAGTTCAGGACGCGCATCGAGCACGGGTCTGAGCCGGGAACGGTCGAGATCTTCATCAGCCACCGGGGCGCGGCGCAGCAGCCGACCAAGACCAACAAGGGCAGGGACGAGGATTGGGTATGGCAGCCGGTCGCCGCCGACACCAATCTGGAAGCCGAATTTCTTGGCCGCATGATGCTTGCATTCGGAGCGCCCGAGCAGAAGGCCACGGAGGCGGTCGCGCAACTCAATCAGCCGACCGAGCGTGCCTTCATCGAGAAGGGCAAGGATGGCGGCAGCCAGCTCGTCGTCGACGATGCGTTCGATCGCGCCTGGCGCCGGGTCGGCCTCGCGCTCGACCGCACCGGCTTCACCGTCGTCGATCGCGACCGCTCGAAAGGGCTGTATTTCGTTCGCTACGCGAACCCCGACCTCGACGTCAAGAAGGACAAGGGCTGGCTCGACAAGCTTGCCTTCTGGAAGTCCGACGACACCAAGCCCGAGCAATACCGCGTGGTGGTGACGCAGGCGGACCCGCGCAGCGTCGTCACCGTGCAGGATCCCGCCGGCGCGCCGGACAAATCCGTCAACAGCGACAAGATTCTGGCGCTGCTCAAAGATCAGCTGAAGTGACGGCGTCGTGCGCTTCGCCTGCCTAGGAAGCGGCAGCGAGGGCAACGGCCTGCTCGTCGAAGTCGGCGGCACGCGCGTCCTGGTCGACTGTGGCTTCGGGGTTCGCGACACCGTGGCCCGTCTGGCCCGGCTCGGCGTCGAGCCCGAATCGCTGACCGCGATCGTCGTCACCCACGAGCACAGCGATCACATCGGCGGCGTCGCCGCGTTCGCGGCGCGTTACGGCACGCCCGTATGGCTCACCTTCGGAACGATGGCCACCGTCGCAGAGCGCTTTGCGGCGCTGCCGCACGTTTACGGCTTCGACAGCCACGACGCGTTCCCGATCGGCGATGTCGGGATCGAGCCGTTTCCCGTGCCGCACGATGCCCGCGAGCCGGTTCAATTCGTGCTTTCGGACGGACACTGGCGGCTGGGCGTGCTCACCGACATCGGCGTGTCGACCGCGCACGTCGAGGCCACGCTGTCGCGCTGCGACGCGCTGGTCCTCGAGTGCAACCACGATGTCGACATGCTCGCCGGTGGCGATTACCCCTATCCGCTCAAGCAGCGCATCGCCGGGCGCTTCGGTCACCTCGACAACGATGCCGCCTCGGCGCTGCTGTCGCGGCTCGACAATTCGAATCTGAAGCACGTCTTCGCGGCGCATCTGTCGAAGCAGAACAATACGCGCGAGCTCGCCCGCGCCGCGCTCGCTCGCGCGCTCAACTGCGCGCCGGATTGGATCGGCATCGCCGACCAGGACGACGGCTTCGCATGGCGGGAATTCATCTAGTCCTTCTACGGAGTGGAAATGGAAAAGCGGCAGGAACTGTATCGCGGCAAGGCAAAGACGGTGTTCACCACCGACGATCCCAAATACCTGGTGATGCATTACCGCGACGACACCAGTGCATTCGATGGCGAGCGCGTCGAGAAGCTCGAGCGCAAGGGCGAGACCAACAACAAGATCAACGCCTTCATCATGCAGCAGCTGCAGGCCGCGGGGGTGGCGACGCATTTCGTTCGCCTTCTCAACGAGCGCGACTCGCTGGTGCGCGCGCTCAAGATGATCCCGGTGGAGTGCGTCGTTCGCAACATCTGCGCCGGATCGATGTCCAAGCGGCTCGGCATTCCCGAAGGCACGGTGCTTCCCGGAGCCGATCTTCGAGTTCTTCTACAAGAGCGATCCGCTTGAAGGATCCGCTGGTCAACGACGATCACATCCGCGTGCTCGGCTGGGCGACCGCCAAGGACATCGCGCAGATGAAGACGCTCACCCACAAGGTCAACGACGTGCTCAAGCCGCTGTTCGCGAAGGGCGGCATGGACCTGGTCGACTACAAGCTCGAATTCGGACACGCGGTGGACGATCCCGACGGGGCGCTTCTGCTGGGCGATGAATTCACGCCCGATGGATGTCGCCTGTGGGACCAGGGCACGCAGGAAAAGCTCGACAAGGATCGCTTTCGCCGCAATCTCGGCAACGTCATCGGCAAGTACCGCGAGGTCGCCGAACGCATCGGCGCGCCGCTGTAGCTCGCGCGCGGCGACGCACGCAGCGCGGCGTCGCGACAGACCTCCACGCAAACAAAAAAGCCGGCCCGCGGGCCGGCTTTTCCTTGTCGCCTCGAACTATTTCTTGGGCGCTTCTGCGGGCGTCGCGGGCGCGGGAGCCATCCGGGCGCAGGCTGCGCCTTCATGGCTGCATCCTTGGCGGCACCCACCGACGCGTCTGCATTCGCCTTGGCTGCATCGGCCTTGGCTGCATCGGCAGCGGCGTTGCCTGCTTGCTGCGATGCGGTGGTGGCATCCTTGGCGGCGGCTGCGGCCTTGTCGGACGCATCCTTCGCGGCGGCCGCGGCCTTGTCGGCGGCCGCTTTCGCATCAGCGGCAGCCTTGTTGCTATCGCCGCATGCGGTCAGCGCAAGCGCCAACGCTGCAACGAAAAATACCGACTTCTTCATTGGAGTCCCCTACTGGAATGAGATGAGATGAACGCGCGCGTATGTGGCTCGAAAATCGGATTGCAGCGCTTCAGATGCATCGCATGACGGCGAAGCGCATACCGACACGTTGAATTCTACTACAAAAGGCCAATGATTTCAAACAGATCGTCGCGAATTTCGATCAGAGGCCGAGCACGGTTCCGCTGAGTCCGACCTCTCCGGTGGCCCAGATTTCCTCGAACCGGTTGGCGAGAAGCTGCGCTTGCTCCGGCGCGTCGATGGCCAGCGTCGCGCGCGGCTGCTCGAAATGGAATCGATGCAGATAATGCTTGTTGTCGACGATGACCAGCGGATCGGTGGCCACTCTGGCCTCGTCGCCGGTGCGAAGAATCGACATGGCGTGACCGTAGCCTTGCAACAGCCTGACAAGGCGCGGGCACGCGCTTTCGATGTAGCGCGTGTCGTGAACGATGATGTCCAGCCTTCGTCCGCGCAACTCGCGCAGGAATGCGCCGAGCCGCTCGGTGCGGGCGGGCGAATTCCAGCCGGTCTGCGCAAGGTCCTGGTCGAAGACGCGGATGCGATGGCGTGCCAGCGCGATGAGCTCGTCGATCGCAGCGGCTTGCTCCGCGACGGTCGACAGCGCGCTGACGCGGGGCTGCGTCGGAGTGTTATCCGAAGTCGATGTATCCATGCTTGTACCAACCATGCAGCAGCGAAACAAATGTCGAGCCCCGGACGTGGGCACCCGCGATGCGTCGCTCATTGGCGAGGCGTCTGAGCCGTGCCGCATCGCGGGGCAACGCGATTGCCACGCCGTTGACGTACAGGTTGTGGCGATCGTATAGGATTTGCGTGCGCGGGTCCAAGCGCAATCCACGGCGCTCGGCGAGGTTCGCGAAGCGCGCTGGCGGTATCTCCCGCGCGGTGAAAAAGACCTGCGGCTTGGGCTCGGTCAGGTGGCATCCAAGGAACCGCGCGACGACCCGGTCGTCCCAGCGAATGCCGCCGAGCAGCGCGCTGCATTGCTCCAGCATTGCGTTGCCGATGCGCGCCGGCTCGCGCGTGGCGGCGAGCTGCGGGTCCGCGTACCGGCCGGTGAGCGAGATCGAATCGCGCATCCAGTCGAGAAAGGCGGTGCCGAGCTCCTGCGCGCCGGGCGCGCGAAAGCCGATCGAGCATGTCATGCATGCATCGACAGCGACGCCTTCATGCGCGTGATCGGGCGGCAGATAGAGCATGTCGCCCGGACCGAGCGTCCACTCCGCGCTCGGGCGAAAGCGTGCCAGGATCTTGAGCGGAAGCCGCGGCCGCAACGACAGGTCGCGCTGCGCGCCGAAGCGCCATCGACGGCGCCCTTGGCCCTGCAGCAGGAACACGTCGTAGGAGTCGACGTGCGCGCCGACCCCGCCTCCCGGCGCGGCGTAGCTCACCATGACGTCGTCGAGGCGCGCGTAGGGAATGAACGAGAAGCGACGCAGCAGCGCGTCGGCCGCCGGGGAGTGCAGGTTCACGCCGTGCACCAGCAGAGTCCACCCGCGCTCCGGAAGTCCGCGCAGCCGCGACGGGGCAAAGGGGCCATCCTCGGTCGACCATCGACCCCGCTCGCGAACCACGATGCGCGACTCGACATCGTCTCGCGCTGCCAGGGCGAAAAGGCTGCGGCGCGACACGCAGCCTCGAAATCCGGGGACGGCCTGGGGCACCAGCAGCGGCTTCTTCTGCCAGTGGCGGCGCAGGAATTCGGCGTGTGTCAGTCCGCCCAGCAATGCATCCGCAGCGTTCGCCCGCATGCGGCATTATAGCGACGGCCCGCCGCCGGGCTTTTTGCTAGAATGCGCGCCACGACCGGCGTGTTTTCATGGATTGCGCGCGGTCGAATACCGGCCCGAATCACCGGCCCATCTCACCGGCCCAACCTGGCGCAAGCGCATGAACATCGATTCCGATTCCGTCGTCACGCTGTCCTACAAGTTGTTCTCGGCCAAAGGCGAGTTGATCGAGGAATCGCCGCAGCCGATCACCTACCTGCACGGCGGCCATCACGGCATTTTCCCGAAGGTCGAAGAGGCGCTGGCCGCGAAGGCCGTCGGCGACTCCTGTTCGGTGACGCTCGAGCCCGAAGACGCATTCGGCGAATACGACGCGGAACTGGTTCGCGTCGAGCCGCAGGACCGTTTTCCAACCGACGTGAAAGTCGGCATGCAGTTCGAAGGTCGCGCCGGCGCCAGCGAGGACGAGGACGACGAGCAGCGCGTCTACACGGTCACCGACATCGCCGACGGCAAGGTGGTCGTCGACGGCAATCATCCGCTGGCAGGCCAGCGGCTGCGCTTCGATTGCACGGTCATCGATGTGCGCGTCGCGTCCCGCGAGGAGCTCGCGCACGGCCACGTGCACGGAGAGCACGGCCACCACCACTGAACTGCCCGCACGACGCGCCGCCGGCGCGCACGGCGAGCAGCGGCGGCTGGAACGCTACTTGGCGTCGCCGCGCGACAGCCGCTTGAGTTCGTACAGAGCGGCGTGCGCCTCGCGAGGTGAAAGCGCGTCGGGATCGAGCGCCGCGAGGCGATCGGTGAGCGGGGCGTCCGGGTGCGCCGCCTCCGCTTGCGGAGCGCTCGCGCCGAACAGATCACCCTGCGTGTCGCGTCGCGCGCTGAACTGATCGAGTCGCGACAGGAAGGCGCGTGCCTGGCGCACCGCCTCGGCCGGCACGCCGGCCAGCTTCGCCACCTGCAGGCCATAGCTCTGGTTGGCGGGCCCATCGGCGACGGCGTGCAGGAACACGATTCCGTCCTTGTGCAGCACCGCGTCGAAATGCACGTTGGCGCACCCGTCGAGCTCCGCGGGCAGCGCGGTGAGCTCGAAGTAGTGCGTCGCGAAGAGCGTCAGGCTGCGGTTGTTTTGCGCGAGCTCGCGCGCGATCGCCCACGCCAGCGCGAGACCATCGAAGGTCGACGTGCCGCGCCCGATCTCGTCGATCAGCACGAGGCTGTGCGGCGTCGCCCGATGCAGGATCGCCGCCGCCTCGGTCATCTCGACCATGAAGGTCGAACGTCCGCCGGCGAGGTCGTCGGCGGATCCGATGCGCGTGAACAAGGCATCGACGGGTCCGAGGCGCGCCTCGGCGGCGGGCACGAACAGGCCGCTGTAGGCGAGCAGGGCGATGACCGCCGTCTGGCGCATGTACGTCGACTTGCCGCCCATGTTGGGTCCGGTGACGATCAGCAGGCGGCGCTCCGGAGACAGCGACAAGTCGTTGGCGATGAAGTGCTCGACCTGCGTCTCGACCATTGGATGGCGGCCGGCGCGAATCTCGATGCCGGGCTGCGCAACGAGCAGCGGCCGCGTCCAGCCGTGCGCCTCGGCGGCGAGGGCATGCGTGGCGAGCACGTCGATCGTGGCCAGCGCGCGCGCCAGCGCCTGCAGCGCGGGTATCGCCTCGATCAGCGCGGCGAGCAGCGCGTCGTAGAGCACCTTCTCGCGCGACAGCGCCCGCTCGCCGGCGGACAGCGCCTTGTCCTCGAAGCGCTTGAGCTCCGGGGTGATGTAGCGCTCCGCGTTCTTGAGCGTCTGCCGGCGACGGTAGTCGTCGGGGATCTTCTGCGCGTTGGCGTTGGTGACTTCGATGTAGAAGCCATGCACGCGGTTGTACTCGACCTTGAGGTTCGAGATGCCGGTGCGCACGCGCTCGCGCGCCTCGAGCTCGATCAGGAACTCGCCGCAGTTGTCGCCGATCGAACGCAGTTCGTCGAGCTCGGCGTCGTGGCCGGATGCGATCACGTTGCCATCGCGCAGCGCGGCGCCCGGCTCGGCGGCGATCGTGGCGTGCAGCAGGCGTGCCCAACGCTCGTCGATCGCGAGCGACTGCGCCGCCTCCTTCAACGCCGGCGCGGCGAAGCGCGCGGCGACCGCGGCGAGCGCGGGAATGCGGTCCAGTGTCGCGCGCAACCCCGAAAGGTCGCGCGGCCGCGCGCTGGCGAGCGCGATGCGCGAGCAGATGCGCTCGACATCGACGGTGCCGCGCAGCTCGGCGGTGATGTGCCGCGCGAGCCGTGCGTCGGCGCCGAGCTCGGCGATGGCGGCGTGCCGCGCGCCGGCCTCCGCCTGGTCGCGCAGCGGACGGGTAAGCCACTGGCGCAGCATCCTGCTGCCTGCGGCGCTCGCGCACGTGTCGAGCAGCGAGAGCAGCGTCGGCGCGCTGTCACCGCGCAGCGTCGATGTGATCTCGAGGTTGCGCCGTGTCGCGGCGTCCATCATCAGTTGCGAGCTGTCGTTCTCCACCTTGAGCGTGCGCACGTGCGCGAGCGCAGCCTGCTGTGTCGCGCGCGCGTAGTGGAGCAGCGCGCCGGCCGCGGCGGTGCCGAGTGGCGCGTCGTCGGCGCCGAAACCGGCGAGGTCGCGCGTGGCGAGTTGCTCGCAGAGCCGTCGCGTCGCGGCCTCGGCGTCGAAATGCCACGCCGCCAATGCGCGCGCCGGTACGCCGGCGCGCGCCGCGCTGGTGAATCCATCCGGGTGCAGCAACTCGCTCGGCGCGACGCGCTCGAGCAGCGAGTCGAGCTCGCCCGCCGGCACGTCGGTGACGGTGAGCGTGCCCGCCGCCAGGTCGAGCCACGCCGCTCCGGCGCGCGGGCCGATTGCATGCACGCACATCAGCAGGCTTTCGCGCTTGGCGTCGAGCAGGCCCGCGTCGGTGAGGGTACCCGGGGTGACGATGCGCGTGACCTTGCGCTCCACCGGCCCCTTGGACGTGGCAGGGTCGCCTATCTGCTCGCATATCGCCACCGACTCTCCCTGGCGCACCAGCCGGGCGAGGTAGGTCTCGGCGGCATGATATGGGACGCCCGCCATCGGGATCGGCGTGCCGGCGGAGCTGCCGCGCGAAGTCAGCGTGATATCGAGCATCCTCGCGGCGCGGTTCGGCGTCGTCGAAGAACATCTCGTAGAAATCGCCCATGCGGTAGAACACGAGCTTGTCCGGATGGTCGGCCTTGATGCGCAGGTACTGCTGCATCATCGGCGTATGCGCCGAAAGCGGAAAATCTGCGGGAGAGGTGCGCGCGTTCACCGGCGGATTATAGGCGAGCGCGCCGGCGCTGCTGCGGTGGCGCAGCGGGTTCAGCCTGGACTCCGGCGCGCTGCCCGCCCCGCAGCGGCTCGGTCGCGCTGTCAGTTGTCCTGGGTAAGACCGGCCGTCACCGCCGTCGCCGGACCGACGATGTAGAGCGTGTAGGTCTTGGTGCCGATCAGCGTCACCGCGGGAAGGGTAAGAAGCGTCTGCGCACTGCCGGCGACATTGAACGCGAACTGGAACGACGTGCCGGTCACGGGATCGGCGGTGAACTCGAGAGAGTACGCGCCGGAATTCTGCGGCAGCGCGGAGATCTGCTTGCTGAAATTGACGAACACGTCGATCGCCGCGACGTCGGCGGTCGCGTTGACCACCCGCACCCGCGCGTTGCCCGGACCGGGCGGCAGATTGTTGTCGGGCAGCAGGACCGCCTGCAATGAACCCGCGGGCCCTTCGAGGATGATCGACGCGTCCATCGCCGACAAGAGCACCGGCGAATAGGTGAGCAGCGTCGCGCCCGGAGTTGCCGTCGCCTCGACTGTCAGCGTGTGCGGTCCGGCGGTGGTGCGCTGGTAGCCGCGTGGCGCCCGCCGATCGGGATGTTGGAGAGCCGGAGCACGCCATCGAAGAACACATTGAGCGGCGAGGTCACCGTCGACGCATTGATCACCTTGAACTGCGCGAGGAGGTTGTCGATGATCGAGCTGCTACCTCCGCCATCGATGTTGAGCACCGCGACGTTGACGAGGTTCGCGCTCCCGCGCGTGTAGACGACGATGTCGTACCCGGCGCGCTCCTGGTAGTTGAACGGCGCAGAGTCGTAGATGACCTCCTTCGATCCCGCCGGCGTGACGCGAAGCTGAAGATTGCCCACCGGCAGCGTCGTGAACGGGCTCACGGCTGCGTTGTACTCCACCCCCGACACGCTCGGCGCGACCTGGTTCAGATCGGCGCCTGCCGCGGTCAAGTACACGTCGATGAGGCCGATCCCCGCCGCGGCGTTGATGACGCGCACGTCGAAGTTGCCTGCGCCCGGATCGCTGAACGTGTCGTCAAAGATCCGCGCGATCGGCGCGGTGATCGGGCCGTACATGACGTACGAATAGTTGGCCTCTCCGAGCGCCGCGATCGTGGTCGCGATGACGTTGGTGGGCGCGCCCGTCACGAAGGCCTTCAAGGTGTGAACGCCCGCCTTGATCGTTTGATACGGAGACAACGACTGGAACGCGACGCCGGAAGCAAACAGATCGTCGTCGAGCGTGACGACGAGCGGCGCGCCCGCGTTGGGAATCACGTTGACGATGCGCAAATTCGACTGGGTGCTCGCCACGGTCACGACGCCGTTGCCGGTGTTGCACCCCACGAGCAGGGCGGCGGTGGCCATCGCGATGGCGATGGCGGACAGGAACAGGCGCATGGATTCTCCGGCGAAGGCGGTTCCGCTAGCGCGCGGCGCCCGCGGCACTGACGGGGGACAGCGGGGCCACGCTGTGGTTGCGCCGGCCTCCCAGCCGACTCGGCGAGCAGCGCACGGGGCGCCGTTCACTCATCCTGCGTGACGATGCCTTGCAGGGTGCCCGTCGGACCCGCGAGGTAGACCGTGTACTTGTGCGCAGGCAGCAGCAAGACCCCGGTCAGCTTCAGCACCGGAGTGGTAGTGCCGGCCGTGTTGAAGTCGAACTCGTAGGAAGTGCCGGTCAGCGCAGCCGCGGTCAGGTTGACGTAGCCCGACGCGGCGTTCATCGCCAGCCCGCTCACCTGCTTGCTGAAGTTGACGAAGATGTCGACCGAAGGGACCGCGGCCGACGTGTTGACGAAGCGCACGGCCGCGCTGCCGGTGGCGGGCGGCTGGTTGTCGTCGAGCAGGACCACCCCTCCAAGCGCGCCCGCGGGCCCGACCAGCGCGATCGACGTATCGGTCGCCGCCGACAGCGTCGGATTGAGCGTGAGCAGCGTCGCGCCCGGCGTCGCCTGCGACTGGATCGTGATGGCGTGCGCGCCGGCGCTCGTCTGCTGGTAGTTCGACACGCCGGTGTACGGGATGTTGGACAGCTGCAGGTTTCCGTCGACGAAAACGTTGAGCGGAGAGCTGACCAGCGAGGCATTGATCACCTTGTACTGCGCCACCAGGTTGTCGACGATGCTGCCGGTGCCGGCTCCGTCGCTGTTCAGCAGTGCGACGTTGACGAGCGTGCCGCTGCCCTTGCTGTAGGCGAGGATGGTGTAACCCTGTTGCTGGACGAAGGCCTTGGGCGTCGAGTCGAAGATCACCTGCTTGGTGCCCGACGGCGTGATGCGGATCTCGAAATTCGCGCCGGTATTGACCGAGTTGAATGCGGTCACCGCGCCATACGCGACGTTGCTGATCGTGGGCGCGGCGACGGTCAGGTCGGCGCCCGGCGGCGTGAGGTAAACGTCGATCGGCCCGATGCCCGCGGCGGTGTTCATCACACGCAGCGAGAAGAATCCCGTACCGGGATCGCTGAAGCTGTCGATCGCGAAGATCGTACTCGGCGCGGTGAGCGGGCCGAAGATCGCGTAGGTAAAGTTCGTGCCGCCGGTGATCTGCAAACTGGTGTTGACCAGCGGCGTCGTGGCGCCGGTGACTGTCACGGTGAAGGTCTGGGTGCCGTTGCTGACGCCCGTGTATTGGGTGAGACCCTGGAACGGAAGCGCCGACGCGAGCGTCTTCCCGGCCACGACGACGTTGAGCGAAGGCGCTTCGAAAAACGCGTTCATCACCCGGATCTGGCCGTCTTCGCTGCTGCTGTTGCTCCCGCTTTTGCTGCACCCGGCGACCAGAAGCGCGATCAGGCAAAAGCAGACGGCGAGGGGGCGCGTCAGGGACATGTGCTTCTCCATGGGTGCTTTGTTTGGCGATGCAGGTTGCAAAACGACCGGGAATTATACGGTATCCGGCCACGACGCCGCCGGCAACAGCGAGGGCACTGCGCGCAACAACTGCTTACATCCGCGCGCGTTCGACCAGCGCGTGGAAGCTGGTCGGGGTGAGAGGATTTGAACCTCCGGCCTCTACGTCCCGAACGTAGCGCTCTACCAGGCTAAGCTACACCCCGATTGACGTGTCGCCGCGCGCGTCGCGAACTTGGCTGCACGCAGCGCCGAACATCGCGAACTCAGGCAGTTCGCGTGACTGCAAAAGCCGATAATTCTAGCAGAGTTTGTCGCGATGGCGAAGGCGTCAGAGCGTCCAGGCAGCGTGCAGCGCGCCGGCTCTCCTCTGCGGCACAGGTGCGGGCATAGTCGAGTGCGCCGGTAGCCTGGAGTATGTCCAGCACCTGCATGAAGTCGTCGCGGCGCGCCCCCGCGATGGCCGATCGGATTACGCTCTTCTGCGCGGCCGTGCCCACCGCGAGGGCGCGAATCAGGGGAAGCGTCGGCTTGCCTTCGCCAAGGTCGTCCCCGAGATGCTTGCCGATGGTGTCTTCGTCTCCGGAGTAGTCGAGCACGTCGTCGATCAGCTGAAAGGCCGTCCCCAGGTGCATTCCGTAGTCGGCGAGCGCGTCTTCGACGTCGCGCGATGCGCCACCGATGACCGCGCCCAGACGCGTTGCGGCCTCGAAAAGCTTGGCGGTCTTGCGCCGGATCACATCCAGATAGCGCCCCTCGTCGACTTCCGGATCGCCTGAGTTGACCAGCTGCAGGACTTCACCCTCGGCAATCACGTTGGTCGCCTCGGAGAGAATCTCGAGCACGCGCATGTTGTTGATGGCGACCATGAGCTGGAATGCGCGGGAGTAGAGAAAGTCGCCGACCAGCACGCTCGCCGCGTTGCCGAAGTTCGCGTTTGCGGTGGCGTGGCCTCGCCGAAGATCCGATTCGTCGACGACGTCGTCGTGCAGCAGCGTGGCGGTGTGGATCATCTCGACGATGGCCGCCAGCGTGTGGTGATGCGTTCCCCGGTAAGCGAATGCGTGCGCCGACAGCAGCACCAGCGCGGGCCGCAGGCGCTTGCCGCCGCCCCCGATGATGTATTCCGCGACCTGACGGATCAGGACGACGTCCGAGGCGAGGGCGTCGCGAAGAACCCGGTCGACGGCAGCGAGGTCGTCGCGCAGCACTGCTTGCAGCAGGGGAATCGTCACGGAAGAGGGCGGGTACCGAGGGGATGCGAGGGTCATTCTAGCCGATCGCGCCGCGCCCCAAGGCGCGCCACCGCCGGCTTTGACAAAGCGGCGCTAAGCCCATAAAATAGCAAACTTTTTATCGAAATCCCCGACCGCCATCGGCGGTGCTCGCGGGGTTTCCTCGGAGTCTCCTATGTACGCGGTCATAAAATCCGGCGGCAAGCAGTACCGCGTTGCCCCCGGCGAAAAGCTCAAGGTCGAATTGATACCGGCGGACGTGGGCGCAGCGGTGGTTCTCGACCAGGTGCTCATGGTCGGCGAAGGCGAAAGCGTCCGCGTCGGTCAACCGATGCTCGCCGGCGCCACGGTCACGGCGACCGTGCTCGCGCACGGCCGCGGCGAAAAGCTGCGCATTTTCAAGATGCGCCGGCGCAAGCATTACCAGAAGCATCAGGGCCATCGTCAGGGTTACACCGAGCTCAAGATCGACGACATCGTCGGCTGAGCGAGCCACTGCAGTGGCGAACGAGGCATTTCACGCACAGGACCAACCAGAATGGCACACAAGAAAGCAGGCGGCAGCTCACGCAATGGCCGCGACTCGCACTCCAAGCGACTCGGCGTCAAGGCTTATGGCGGCGAACGGATTTCCGCGGGCAGCATCATCGTCCGCCAGCGCGGGACGCAGGTCCATCCCGGCGTCAACGTAGGCATCGGCAAGGATCACACCTTGTTCGCGCTGGTCGAAGGCAAGGTGCAGTTCGCCACGCGCGGATCGCCGGGCCGCACGATCGTCAGCATCGAGCCCGCCGCCTGACGCGCGTCCAGCCGCGCTGACGCGGCCATCCCGGCAACAAGAATCCCCGCGCCTGCGGGGATTTTTCATTCTCCGCGAGCGACGATCTTCCGACCTTGCGCGCGTGCTAGCGCCGCTCGAGCCACCACAGCATGGTGGCGGCGACGACGACAAACGAGGCGACCGGGAACGCCGCCGAAAACAGCGGCGGCCAGTCGTTGATTATCCCGAGGTATGAGAACAGGCGGCCCAGCAGGAAAAAGACGAGGCCCAGGATCGTCCCCGCGAAGATCCTGAAGCCGACTCCGCCGGCACGGCGCTGGAAGTACGCGAACGGGAGCGCGAGCACCATCATCACCAGCACGGCCGCCGGATAGAAGATCTTGTTCCAGAGGGCGATCTCGAAGCGCGAGGTCTTCTGCTGGTTGCTTCCGAGCACGTTGATGTTGTCGTACAGCGACGTCATCTCGAGCTTCTCGGGCGCGACCTGATACACAGTCAGAATCGACGGCTTGAGAACCGTCTTCCAGTTCCACTCGTCAGCGCGGGTCACTCGGGCGCCTTCCGGCAACAGCTCGGTCGTTCGCACGTTCTTGAGCAGCCAAAGGCCGTCCCTCACGAACGTGCCCGAATCAGCAACGCGCAGCGCCTTGAGCCTCAGGTCGGAATCGAACTGGTAGATGCGAACGCCCAGCAGCGAGTTGTCGGCGAGGAGGCTTTTTATGTTGGCGAAGGTCTGGTCCTGATCCACGGGATCGTCGGGCGACGCATCCTGCCGCCCCTGCTTGAACCAGAAGCCGGACTGGAACTGCTGCGCGAAAACGCGCGTCGCCTGGCCCTGCACCTGCGCGCGCACCCGTTGCGCCAGGCGTTCGGCGGGCGGCGCCAGGAACTCTCCGGCGAGGAACGTTGCGATGGCGAGCGGAATACCGATACGGATGATCGCCCATGTGATCTGCGTGAGCGATGCGCCGGACGCGCGCATGACCGTGTATTCGGAATTGCTGACCAGCTGCGCGATGGCGAACAGCGTTCCGATCAGCGCCGCGGTGGGCATGAGCTCGTAGACGTGTCCCGGCAGGCTGAGGCCGACGAACACCAGCGCGCGGCTGAGCGAGTAGCCTTCCTTGCTGACATTGCCGAGCTCGTGAATCAGGTCGAAAAACGCGAAAAGGCTCAGCAGCGCGACGAAGATCAGCAGCGTCGCATAAAGCACCTCGCGTCCGACGTAGCGGGTTAGGGTCCTCACGCCGGGCGATGCCTCGCGAACCAGCTGAACACCGACAGCCGGCGTTGGAAGAAAAGGATCACCATTACAGCCGCCACCGAATGGATCAGCAGCAAGCCCGCGACGATGGAAAGTCGCCCTTGCGCGATGAAGCTCTGCACTATGTTGATACAGTTGCTGTAGAGCATGTAGACGAACACGGCGGCAAACAGGTTGAACGAACGCCCCATTCGCGGATTGACGTACGACAGTGGCACCGCGAGCAGCATCAGGAGGAAGGCGCTGATCGGCACCGAGATCCGCCAGAAAAGTTCGGCACGCTCCGGCGCCGCATCGACCGCGACCAGCGCCGGCAAGGGAATCGCCTTGAGAGAGAGCGGCAGGGCGCGAACTTCGGCCGGCTCGATGCGCCGGCCCAGCTTTTCGAACTCGGCCGACCTGAATTCCGCGCTCCCCGCCTGGCCTTCGTAGCGCCTGCCGTCCTGCAGCACGATGAATCGGTCCCCGTTGGAGGCGTCCTCCAGGTGACCCGAGCGGGCAACGGTAGTGACGTCCTTGTCGCCTTCGATGGAATGAAGGAAAACGTTGCGGATCGTCCCGTCGAAACTGTTGATGCTCTCTATGAAGACCACAAGTCGGGCCTGCCGGAATTCCTTGAATAGACCCGGCGCGAGCAATGACAGCTCTTCGCGCGACTCCAGCTGCCGTTCGTATTCCAGACGGCGCTGTTCAGCCCAAGGTGACAGCCACAGCGACAAAACGACGATCGCCAGCAGGAAGGGACTGGCGAACCACAGGATCGGTTTGAGCCACGAGGTCAAACCAAGGCCTGAGGTGAACCAAACGATCATTTCGCTATCGCGATACCACCGCGACAAGGTCAGCAGCACAGTGAAGAAGAGCGCGACCGAAAGTAAAATGTTGAAATAAAACAGTGCATTAAAGCCGAGAAGCGCGAGAATGCCCTCGGGCGCTACCGTTCCGCCAGCGGCGCGTGCCAGCAGTCGCAAAACGAGATTGGTGAACAGGATCCCGAGCAAAACAAGAAACAGGCCCACGGCAGTGGCCGTGAGTTCTCGCACCAAGCTGCGCCTAAAGACCATGACGGCGTAAATATTTTGACTTTTTAGAGGGGATTTGCCGATAATGCGGTTCGTACCGCGTAAAGGCAAATTTTAGGTCGAGGAAACGTCGATGGAATTTACCATAAAAAGCGGCAGCCCCGAGAAGCAACGCAGCGCCTGCGTGGTCGTCGGCGTCTTCGACAACCGCAAGCCGAGCCTGTCCGCGGACCTCGTCGACCGTGCCTCCGGGGGCTATATCAGCGAAATCATCCGCCGCGGCGACATGGAGGGCAAACTCGGCAGCACGCTGCTCCTGCACAACGTCAAGGGCACGCTGGCTGACCGCGTCTTGCTCGTCGGCCTGGGCAAGGAGCGCGACTTCCGGGAGCGCGAGTTCCGCAGCGCAATGCGGGCGGCGGTAAGCCTGCTCAACGAGACGGGATCCTACGAAGCCGTCGTCTATCTGACCGAGGAGAAGGTCAAGCGCCGCGAGGTCGCCTGGCGCGTCGAGCACGCCGTGGTGGTGGCGATGGAGGCGGTCTATCGCTTCGACCAGATGAAAAGCCAGCCCGCGGAGGTGCGCCGCCCGCTGCGCAAGCTGACGCTGTCGGTGCCGCAGCGCAGCGACCTCGCCGCCGGCGAGGCGGCCGCGGCGCGCGGCCTCGCCATCGCGCACGGGATGGACCTGACGCGCGATCTGGGCAATCTCCCCGGCAACATCTGCACCCCCAGCTACCTCGGAGAGCGCGCGCAGGCGCTCGCGCAAGAGCTGGGTTTCAAGTGCGAGATCCTGGAGCGCGCCCAGATCGAAGCGCTGAAAATGGGATCGTTCCTTTCGGTCGCGGGAGGCAGCGAGCAGCCTCCGCGCTTTATCGTTCTCGAGTACAACGGCGCCGGCAAGAAGCAGCCCGTGGTGCTGGTGGGGAAGGGGATTACCTTCGACACCGGTGGCATCTCCATCAAGCCCTCGGCCGACATGGATTTCATGAAGTACGACATGTGCGGTGCCGCCAGCGTCCTCGGGGCCTTCCGCGCGGTCGCCGAGCTCAAGGCGAAGATCAATCTGATCGGTCTCATCCCCGCGTGCGAGAACATGCCCAGCGGACGCGCCACCAAGCCCGGCGACATCGTCACCAGCATGTCGGGCCAAACCATCGAGGTCCTCAATACCGACGCCGAGGGCAGGCTGATCCTGTGCGATGCGCTCACCTATGCCGAGCGCTACGAGCCCTCGGCGGTCGTCGACATCGCCACGCTGACCGGAGCGATCGTGGTCGCGCTGGGGCACATTCCCTGCGGTGTGTTCAGCAACAGCGACAGCCTGGCGCGGTCGTTGCTCAATGCCGGCGAGGAATCGTTCGATCGCGGCTGGCAGATGCCCATGTGGGATGACTACCAGGACGGGCTCAACAGTAATTTCGCCGACTTCGCCAATATCGGCACGCGCGCTGGCGGCAGCGTGACCGCAGCCTGCTTCCTTTCGCGCTTCGCGAAAAAGTTCGATTGGGCGCATCTGGATATCGCCGGCGTGGCGTGGAAGGAAGGCAAGGAAAAAGGCGCCACCGGACGTCCGGTCGCGCTGCTCACCACCTGGCTGCTTTCGCAGGAAGGCGCGACCCCCTAGTCGATTGGGCGCCGCCATGACCGCGATCGACTTCTACACGCATGTGAGCGATCGTCACCAGGTCGTCGCGAAGCTGGTGGCGAAGGCTTTCGCGCAGCACGGGAGTGTGCGCGTGCTCACCGCGGATGCCGCATCGACCGAGGCGCTCGAGAAGCTCCTCTGGGTGCAGCCCGCCACAGGATTCCTGCCGCACTGCCGGGTGGGCGACCGGCTCGCTGCCGAGACGCCGATCTGGGTCGATCACGTGCTTGAGCACCCGGGAACCGCCGCGGTGCTCATCAATCTGCACACCTCCCCGCCGCCGTTCTTTTCCAGGTTCGAGCGCATGGCGGAAATCGTCGGCGTAGACGAGGCTGACGCGGCAAGTGCGCGCAGTCGCTTCCGCTACTACCGCGAGCGCGGCTACGAGCTGCGCACGCACAACCTCGGCAACGTCGAGTGATGGCCACCGCACGCGAGCTGCTCGAGCAGGCGGACGAGCTGATGCGCAAGAACCGCGGACGCGGCGACGCCGACTTTCCGATCCTCACCGACGCTGTCGCGTCGGCGAGCGCAATGCAGGCCGCGGCAGCACCGATTCCCGTGTTGACCGAGATCGTCGAAAAGCCCGTTGCGAAGGTCGACGACGCACCGCCGCAGCGCCAGGAACCGTCGAAGGCAGTCGTGGCCATGCTCGAAGGCGATCCGTCGGATTGGCTGGTGATGGACACCATCGACCCATCGATGAACAGCGTCACCGGCAAGGCGCCGGACACGCTTGGTATCGTGCCTCCGGTTCCGCTGAAAGCGATCGAACCGCCGCCTGCGCCGATGCCGCAGGAGATTCCCGAGCCGCCGATGCGCGTGACCATGAAGGCCGCGGGCTCGGCTCCCACCCCGCCGCCATCGGCGTCCGGCAGCACATCGCGGATATTCGGGTCACCCGCCTACGAGGACGAAGACGCGCCGCCCGCGGCCGCCGCGCGCATTGAGAGCCCGAGCGAGTCGCCCATCGACGTGGCGCCTGCTGCGCAGGAGGCGCCACCGGAACCCCTGCAGGCGCAGCCGCTCGTCACCGCGGGCGCTGCCGCGCCGACCGAACCCGAGCCCGATCGCGCAGCGCGAGCCCGAGCACGTATCCCGGTCCGCGGCAGAGCCCGCGCCCGAGGCCGCTTCCGAAGAGCGCTGGCAGGCGCTCGCCGACCAGATGTCCATGCAGGTGCTGCAGCGCCTGGATCTATTCACCGACACCGGCCTCAAGGACCAGCTTGCGCGGCGGTTGCAGCCGATCGTGGATCGCGCCAGCGCCGAGCTCGTCGCCGAGATCAACGAGCAGGTCGGCAAGCTGGTGCGAAGCTACATCGCCGAAGCGATCGAGCGGGAAATCGCGGTGTGGCGTCGCGACAATCACTGAGTCGCGAGAGCTGTGCTAGACTCGTTTTCATGCGAGAAGGCTGCAACATGAAGTTTTCGACGACGGCGCGGCGCGGTTGTGTTTCCGGCCGCGTCTACGCATACGTCTTTTATTTCGGCGACTGCCCCGAGGGCCGCGCGCGCAGGTAAATTCGAATCGAGAATTCACCAACGATCGGGCGGCCCAGAGGCCGCCCGATTTTTTTGGACCACCACCGGGAAACCACCATGATCATCGTCATGCAGCCGGAAGCGCGCGACGCCGAAGTCGAAGGCGTCTGCGCCAAGATTCGCGCGCACGGACTCGACGTTCACGTCTCGCGAGGCACCGAAAGGACGCTGATCGGCGCGGTCGGCGACGAGCGCAAGCTCGACCCCGAGATGTTCGATCCGATGCCGGGCGTCGAGAAATCGATGCACATCGTCAAGCAGTACAAGATCGTCGCGCGCGAATGGCACAAGGCGAACACGGTCATCGACGTCTCCGGTGTTCCGATCGGCGGCAACACGGTGCAGGTGATCGCCGGCCCGTGCTCGGTGGAGACGCCCGAGCAGATGCGCGCCGCCGCGGAGGGAGTGAAGGCGGCGGGAGCGCGGTTGATGCGGGGCGGCGCATTCAAGCCGCGCACCAGCCCGTATGCATTCCAGGGGAAGGGTGTCGAAGGACTCGAGCTCTTGCGCACGGCTGCGGATGCGCAGCGTCTGCCGATCGTCACCGAGCTCATGGATGCGCGCATGCTCGACACCTTCATGCGGCACGACGTCGACTGCATCCAGATCGGAACGCGCAACATGCAGAACTTCGATCTGCTCAAGGAGGTGGGCCGCGTCAACAAGCCGGTCATACTCAAGCGCGGCATGTCGGCGACGATCAGCGAATGGCTCATGGCCGCGGAATACATCGCCGCCGGCGGCAACCACGACATCATTTTCTGCGAGCGCGGCATCCGCACCTTCGAGACCGCGTATCGCAACGTGCTCGACGTGACCGCGGTCGCGATGCTCAAGCGCGAGACGCACCTGCCGGTGATCGTCGACCCGTCGCACGCCGGAGGCAAGGCGTGGATGGTGCCGGCGCTCTCCTGCGCGGCGGTCGCGGCCGGCGCCGACGGCCTGCTCATCGAAGCGCATCCCAATCCGTGCGAGGCATGGTGCGACGCCGACCAGGCGTTGACGCCCGCCGAGCTCGCGGCGCTGATGACGACGCTGCGCGCCATCGCCGCCGCGATAGGGCGCGAATTGTGAGCGCATGCGCCGGCCGCGCGTCCGTGCGGCCGCAGGGGGCGTCTCCGCTATACTTTCGCGCTTTCGACCCGCAGCGCGCGCCTGTCACGCTGATCGCCGATGGAATTCGCCAAATCCTTCGAGCCCCGCTCCATCGAATCGCGCTGGTACGCGTTCTGGGAGACGAACGGCCTGTTTCGCCCGTCGATGAAGCCGGGCGCGCCGCCGTTCTGCATCCAGCTTCCGCCGCCCAACGTCACCGGCACGCTGCACATGGGGCACGCCTTCCAGCAGACGCTGATGGACGTGCTCATACGCTATCACCGCATGCGCGGCGACAACACGCTCTGGCAGGTTGGAACCGATCACGCGGGCATCGCGACGCAGATCGTCGTCGAGAACCAGCTGCAGGCCGCGGGGACGTCGCGACGCGACATCGGCCGCGAGGCGTTCACGGCGCAGGTGTGGGAGTGGAAGGCGCAGTCGGGTTCGACGATCACCGCCCAGATGCGGCGTCTTGGCGCGTCGTGCGACTGGACGCGCGAGCGCTTCACGATGGATCCCGGCCTTTCCGCTGCGGTGATCGAGACCTTCGTCCGGCTGCACGAGGACGGGCTCATCTACCGCGGCAAGCGGCTGGTGAACTGGGATCCGCAGCTCGGCAGCGCGGTCTCCGACCTGGAAGTTGAGAGCGAGGAGGAAACCGGCACGCTCTGGGAAATCCGCTATCCCCTCGCCGATGGCAGCGGTCATATCACCGTGGCGACGACGCGCCCGGAAACGATGCTGGGCGACGTCGCGGTGGCCGTGAATCCCGACGATCAACGCTTTGCGCACCTGCTCGGCAAGGAGGTGGAGCTGCCATTGAGCGCGCGCCGCATACCGGTCATCGCCGATGAGTATGTCGACAAGGATTTCGGCACGGGCGCCGTGAAGATCACTCCGGCGCACGACTTCAACGACTGGGACGTCGCGCAGCGCCACAATCTCGCGCCGCTTACCATTTTCACGCTCGACGCGCGCATCAACGACAACGCACCGCTCGAAATATCGCGGGCTTGACCGGTACGCCGCGCGCAAGGCGGTGCTCGCCGACTTGGCGGCGCAAGGCCTCATCGCGGCCGAGAAGCCGCACAAAATGGTGGTCCCGCGCTGCGAGCGCACCGGCGAGGTCGTCGAGCCGATGCTGACCGACCAGTGGTTCGTCGCCATGACTACGCCGGCGCCGGCGACGCACCCGTATTTCCCCGGCAAGTCGTTCAAGGACATTTGCCTGCAGGTCGTCAACGAGAGCATTCCTGATGAGGGCGCGGCGGGGCAGGCCAGCGTCCGATTCGTTCCCGAGCACTGGACGACCTGGTACAACAACTGGCTCGCCAACGTCTACGACTGGTGCATCTCCAGGCAGCTCTGGTGGGGGCATCGCATCCCCGCGTGGTACGACGACGCCGGCGGTGTCCATGTCGCGCGCAACGTCGACGAAGCGGCACGCAAGTCGGGCAAGCCGGCGAGCGCCCTGCGCCAGGACGAGGACGTTCTCGACACCTGGTTCTCATCGGCGCTGTGGTGCCACTCCACGCTCGGCTGGCCGGATGACACTCCGGAGCTGCGCACGTTCCTGCCCAGCTCGGTGCTGATCACCGGCTTCGACATCATTTTCTTCTGGGTCGTGCGCATGATCATGACCACGACTTACTTCACCGGCAAGCTGCCGTTTCGCGACGTCTACATCAACTCGATCGTGCGCGACGAGTCTGGGCAGAAGATGTCGAAGTCGAAGGGCAACGTGCTCGATCCCATCGATCTCATCGACGGCACCGATCTCGAGTCGCTGGTGAGCAAGCTGACCTCCGGGCTGATGCTGCAAAAGCAGCGCGAGGGCATCGAGAAGCGCACGCGCCGGCAGTTTCCGCAGGGCATTCCCGCGTTCGGCGCCGACGCTGTCCGCTTCACCTTCGCCAGCCTCGCGACCTTCGGCCGCACTCTGAACTTCGACCTCGGACGCTGCGAGGGCTACCGAAACTTCTGCAACAAGCTGTGGAACGCGACCCGTTTCGTGGCGATGAACGTCGAGGGCAAGGATGTCGGCCTCGACGACTCGCTTCCTGCGACCATGAGCTTCGTCGATCGATGGCTGCTCGGCAGGCTGCAGCGCGCCAAGCGCGATATCGCGGACAACCTCGAGCAGTACCGATTCGACCTGGCCGCGAAGGCGCTGTACGAATTCGCATGGGACGAGTTCTGCGACTGGTACGTCGAGCTCGCGAAGGTCCAGATGCAGCGCGCCGACGCGTCGGGCGACGCCGCCGCTGCGCGCGGGACGCGGCGCACGCTGGTCCGCGAGCTCGAGGCGATGCTTCGGCTGGCGCATCCGTTCATGCCGTTCATCACCGAGGAGCTATGGCAGGGCGTGGCTCCGCTCGCCGGCAAGTCGGGCGTGTCGATTTCCACGCAGCCGTTCCCGAAAGCGAATTTCGCGCGCATCGACGCGCAGGCGGACGCCGACATGGCGCTGCTCAAGGACGTGGTGAATGCATGCCGCACGCTGCGCAGCGAGATGAAGCTTTCGCCGGCACAGAAAGTCCCGCTGATCGCGGCCGGCGATGCAGCTCGTCTGGAGCTTTTCGCTCCCTACATCGCGGCGCTGGCGCGGTTATCCGAGGTGAAAGTCGTGGCGCAACTGCCGCGCACCGATGCGCCGGTGCAGATCGTCGGCGATTTCAAGCTGATGCTGCACATCGAGATCGACGTCGCCGCGGAAAGAAACCGGCTGTCCAAGGAGCACGAGCGCGTCCAGGCAGAGTGCGTGAAGCTCGACGCCAAGCTCGCCAACGACGCGTTCGTCTCGCGCGCCCCGGCCAGCGTGGTCGCGCAGGAGCGCGCGCGACTGGCCGCGCTTCAGACGACGCTGGCGCGGCTGCAGGAGCAGCGCGCGCAGCTCGGTCACTGACAAATCGGGAAATCGCCTGCTGCGCTTCCCCGAGCGGGCTCGGGGATCAACGCCGATGTTCGGCGGCTAGACTTTTTCCGGAACCGGAGTCGAGCGCTTCATCAGCAAGGCGGGGATGGGCTTGCCGTGCCGGTGCGTTCGCGTCGACGGGTCGGCGGCGTTCAACAGCCCGGATGGCGCCTTGGACGATGTCGCGGGCACGTCGCGCGCGATGCGCGGCTGGTCAGGATTGCGATCGAAGACGCTTTCGTCGCGATGCCTGCGCGTCGGCGCATCGGGGGACGGCCGGGCCGCAGGACGTGCCGCGCCACGCGGCGGACGCGCTTCGCGCTCCCCGGTTTCGCGTCGTCCGCGTGAAGGTTGCGACGGCTCGGCGCGCAGCGCCGTCGCGGGCTGGGCCACGGTGATCGAGCGCTTCAGCAGCTTCTCGATCTCGGCCAGCAGCTTGTCCTCCTCCGGTGCGCAGAACGAGATCGCCTCGCCGGCGGCGCCGGCACGGCCGGTACGCCCGATGCGATGGATGTAGTCCTCGGGAACGTACGGAAGCTCGTAGTTGACGACCAGCGGGAGGTCGTCGATGTCCAGGCCGCGTGCGGCGACGTCGGTCGCCACCATGATCTGCACCTTGGCCGCCTTGAACGCATCGAGCGCTTCGAGGCGCGCCGCCTGGCTCTTGTCGCCGTGGATGGCGGTGGTCTTCAGGCCGTCCTTCTCGAGCTGTCTCGCCAAACGAGACGCGCCGTGCTTGGTGCGCACGAAACAAAGGACTTGCCAGAGATTGCGCGAGGTGACGATGTCAGCGAGCAGCGCACGCTTCTGGTCCGGCGACACCTTGTACACGCTTTGCGTGACCGTGTCGGCGGTGGTGTTGCGCTTCGCGACCTCGATGAGCTGGGGTGCGTTGAGCAGCTGGTCGGCGAGCTTCTTGATCTCGTTGGAGAACGTCGCTGAGAACAGCAGGTTCTGCCGCTTCGCCGTGACCGGCATGAGCGCCATGATGCGCTTGATGTCGGGGATGAAGCCCATGTCGAGCATGCGGTCGGCTTCGTCGAGCACGAAGATTTCGACCTGACCGAGATTGAGCGTCTTCTGCTCGATGTGGTCGAGCAGGCGCCCGGGCGTAGCAACGAGTATCTCCACGCCTGCGCGGACGATCGGGATCTGCTGCTTGATGTCGACGCCGCCGAACACCACCGTCGAGCGGATGCCGGTGTACTTGGCGTAGGTCTTGACCGCTTCCTCGACCTGGATCGCAAGCTCGCGGGTGGGCGTGAGGATCAGCACGCGCACCGGATGACGCGCCGGCGATGGGCTGGTATTGGCCATCGGCAGGAGCTTCTGCAGGATCGGCAGCGTAAAGCCCGCCGTCTTGCCGGTGCCGGTCTGGGCGCCGCCCATGACGTCCTTGCCGGAAAGAATGGTCGGAATGGCCTGCGACTGGATAGGTGTGGGCGTGGTGTAACCGGCTTCGGCTACGGCCCGGAGGATCTCCGGGGCCAAGCCGAGCTCGTCGAAGCTCGGGGTACTGCTCATCAATGGAATCTCCTGGCGCGGCCTACTCGCATCGCGAGTTCCGGTCCAGGCAGCGAATCAATCGTAGGCGATGGAGGCGGCTTCGTTGCCCGCCCCATCCGGGGAATCGGCGGTGACCGGAAGGCCCGCCGAGTGCTGCGCATCATACACCTAAACGTCGGATTTTGCAAATAAAAGTGTCGAGGCGGAGGCCGGCTTGGTACAATCTTGGGTTTCCCATTGCGCAACGCACCATGACCGCCGCCCGGCAGCTCCGCAACATCGCCATCATCGCCCACGTCGACCACGGCAAGACCACGCTGGTCGACAAGCTGCTCGTCCAGGCGGGGACCTTCGCCGCGCACCAGCACCTCGTCGAGCGGGTCATGGACAGCAACGACCTCGAGCGCGAGCGCGGCATCACCATCCTCGCCAAGAACTGCGCGATCGACTACGACGGCATCCACATCAACATCGTCGACACGCCCGGCCACGCCGACTTCGGCGGCGAGGTCGAGCGCGTGCTGTCGATGGTCGACGGCGTGCTGCTGCTGGTCGACGCCGTCGAAGGCCCGATGCCGCAGACGCGCTTCGTCACGCGCAAGGCGCTCGCGCTGGGCCTGAAGCCGATCGTCGTCGTGAACAAGGTCGATCGTCCGCGGCGCCCGCGCGCGTGGGTCGTCAACCAGACCTTCGACCTGTTCGACAAGCTCGGCGCCACCGAGGAGCAGCTCGATTTCCCGGTCGTCTATGCCTCGGCGCTGCACGGCTACGCATCGCTCGACCCGAAGGTGCCCGGCACCGACATGCGTCCGCTGTTCGAGACCATCCTGGCGAACGTGCCGGCGCCGGAGGGCGATCCGGATGCGCCGCTGCAGCTGCAGATCAGCGCGCTCGACTACTCCAGCTACGTCGGCCGCATGGGCATCGGCCGCATCCGCCGCGGTCGCCTCAAGCCCGGCGCAGGAAGTCATGGTCCTGCACGGCGATGCGCCGCCGGCGCGCGCCAAGATCGGCCAGGTGCTCGGCTTCTCAGGGACTCGAGCGGCGACCCCTCGAGGAGGCCAGCGCCGGCGACATCGTGCTCATCACCGGCGTCGACGCGCTTCGCATCGGCACCACCATCGCGCGGTCGAGTCGCCCGAGGCGCTGCCGATGATCGCGCGTGGACGAGCCGACGCTGTCGATGAACTTCCAGGTCAACACGTCGCCGCTCGCCGGCCAGGAAGGCAAGTACGTCACCAGCCGCCAGATCCGCGAGCGCCTCGCCAAGGAGCTGCTCACCAACGTGGCGCTGCGCGTCGACGACACTGCCGACACCGACGTGTTCCGCGTGTTCGGTCGCGGCGAGCTTCACCTCACGATCCTGCTCGAGAACATGCGTCGCGAGGGCTACGAGCTCGCCGTGTCGCGCCCGCGCGTCGTCGTTCGCGAAGTCGACGGCGAGCAGCGGGAGCCGTTCGAGCAGCTTTCGGTCGACGTCGAGGACGCGCATCAGGGCGCGGTCATGGAAGCGCTGGGCGCGCGCCGCGGCGAGCTGCGTGCACATGGAATCCGACGGCGCGGACGAACCCGCCTCGACTACCGCATTCCGGCGCGCGGACTCATCGGCTTTCAGATCGAGTTCCTGAACCTCACGCGCGGCACCGGCCTCATGAGCCACGTCTTCGACGGCTACGCGACCGTCAAGGGCGACATGCCGGAGCGTCGCAACGGCGTGCTGATCTCGGCGGAGCAGGCGACGCGGTCGCCTACGCGCTATGGAAGCTCGAGGAGCGCGGGCGCATGTTCGTCTCGCCGGGGCGACAAGCTGTACGAAGGCATGGTCATCGGCATTCACAGCCGCGACAACGACCTCGTCGTCAACCCGATCAAGGGCAAGAAGCTCACCAACGTGCGCGCCTCGGGCAAGGACGAGGCGATCGCGCTGACGCCGCCGATCCAGCTCACGCTCGAATACGCGATCGAGTTCATCGCGGACGACGAGCTGGTCGAGATCACGCCGAAGTCGATCCGCATTCGCAAGCGCCACTTGCTCGAGCACGAGCGCAAGAAGGCGAGCCGCGAGGCCGCGTAGCGTCGCGCCGGGGACTTCCGTCGTCTACAGCATTTTCCCGCTCGATGGTTTTGCGTTCGACAGCAACGCCGACGTAAACTGCGCGACATGGAACCGACATCCGTGATCCTCGCGCTCGTCGTCGGGTTCGCTGTCGTCGCGGTCATGCTCGGCATCGTGATGTTGCGTGTGGCGAGCGTCGCGCGGGATACACGAGAGACGGCGGCGCTGCGCGCGCAGCTCGCCACGCTGGCGGCGCAAAACGAACGGCTGGAGCGCGAGCTTCGCGCCGAACTTGCCCTGGCACGCTCCGAAGGCAGCCAGCAAGCGCAGGCGGCGCGCGGCGAGCTCGGCGCGACGCTGGGACAGTTCTCGCAGACGTTGCAGAGCCAGATCGGCAGCATGGCGCACGTCCAGCACGAGCGCCTTTCTACCCTGACGCAGAGCAACGAGCAGCGGCTCGACGCGGTTCGTGCCACGCTCGAGCAGCGACTCGACCAGCTGCGCGGCGACAACGCGCACAAGCTCGAGCAGATGCGCGCCACCGTCGACGAAAAGCTGCACGCCACGCTCGAGCTTCGCCTAGGCGAATCGTTCAAGCTCGTCTCGGAAAGGCTGGAGGCCGTGCAGCGCGGCCTCGGAGAAATGCAGAGCCTGGCCGTCGGTGTCGGAGATCTCAAGCGCGTGCTGACCAACGTCAAGACGCGCGGCACCTGGGGGGAGGTCCAGCTCGGAGCGCTGCTGTCGGACGTGCTCGACGCCGAACCAGTTCGAGGCGAACGTCGAGACCGTTCCCGGAAGCGGCAAGCGGGTCGAATTCGCGATCCGATATCCAGGTCGAGGCCGTGACGACGCGCCCTGCTGGATGCCCATCGACGCGAAGTTCCCGCTCGACGACTGGCACCGCTTGCAGGACGCGCTGGAGCGCGCGGACATGGCGGCAGCTGACGCGGCTCGCAAGGGTCTGGCCGATTTTCTCAGGCTGCAGGCAAAAGCCATCCGCAGCAACTATGTCTCGCCTCCGCACACCACCGATTTCGCGATCCTCTTCGTTCCGACCGAAGGCTTGTACGCCGAGATGATGTCGCGCGCCGGATTCGGCGAGATGCTCCAGCGCGATTATCGCGTCGTCCTGGTCGGGCCGACGAATTTCCACGCGCTGCTTAACAGTCTACAGATGGGATTTCGCACGCTCGCCATCGAACGCAGATCGAGCGAGGTGTGGAAGCTTCTCGGCGCGATCAAGGTGGAGTTCGCCAAGTTCGGGGGGATTCTCGCGGCGACGAAGAAGAAGCTCGAGCAGGCGAGCAGCTCGATCGGCGACGCCGAGGTGCGAACGCGTGCCATCGAGCGGCAGCTGCGCAACGTGGACATGCTGCCGCCGCCCGAAGCGGAGCGGCTGCTCGCCGTCGAGCCGCGTCTGGTATACGACGCCGATGCCGATGTCGCTCCCGATCCGGCAGCGGAGGACGACATGTTCCGCGCCGCCGACGACGCGCGCAGTCGCGAGGGATCCTGAGGGATTCCGGCGACACAAGACCAAGCCGCCGCCGCGCCGCGATTTCCTGACGCATGCTCGATACCCTTCGAAACTGGCAACGCCGGCGCGTTCTCGCGCAGTCGGCGATTCCTGAGCCGCTGTGGCGCGAAGCGCTCGAAATGCTGCCGTTCCTCGCCATCTACACCGATGCCGAGGTGTCGCGGCTTCGCGACCTCGTCGTCTTGTTCCTCTCGCGCAAGGGCGTGGTCGCCTCGCGCGGCTTCGAAGTCACTCCACTAATGCGCGTGGTGATCGCCATTCAGGCGTGCGTGCTCGTCCTGAATCTCGACATACGCTACTACGACGGGTGGGAGAACATCATCGTCTACCCCGACGAGTTTCTTGCCGAGCTCGAGTACGAGGATGAGGTCGGCGTGGTGCACCGTCGCCATGAGCCGCTGGCGGGCGAGGCGATGCCGCACGGTCCGGTGATCCTCTCCTGGCAGGACGTCGAGGCGAGCGCGGATTGGGAGACTGCGGGAATGAACCTGGCCATCCATGAGTTCGCGCACAAGCTTGACATGCGCAGCGGCGAGGCCAACGGCTGCCCGCCACTGCCCGCCGAGATGGCCCCCCGCTCCTGGCAGAAGGCGATGCACGCCGCGTTTGATCACTTCCGAGGCCGCGTCGAGCAGGGCGAGGATACGGCGATCGATCCCTACGCCGCCGAGGATCCGGCCGAATTCTTCGCTGTGCTGTCGGAAGTCTTTTTCGTCGACCCGACGCTGCTCCTGCACGAATACCCGAAGATCTACGAGCTGTTCGCCTGGTTCTACCGACAGGATCCCGCCAGCCGCACCGAGCTGTTGCTCGAGGGTTAGACGCTCAATGCGTCGCGCGCGCCAGGATCGCCGCGACGTCGCACCCCGGCGCAAGCATTCCGAACGCGCCGCCCGGCTGGGCGCTGAGCCGGGACGCGCAATAAGCGTCGGCGATCGCCGCACCCGCGTGGCGTACGAGAAGCGAGCCCGCCAGCGCCAACGCGATCGACGCCGACAGCCGCCTGGCATCGCGCTCGCCAGAGCGCGCCGCGAAGGCGTTGGCAAGCTCGCGCACGCTCGCATCGAGCAGCGCGTTGCCGCCTTCCGCCAATGCCAGCTCGTCGAGCAGCGCGTCGACCGCCGCGGGCTCGCGCTGCGCGGCGCGCAGCACGTCGAGGCAGATCACGTTGGCGGAGCCTTCCCAGATGGAATTGAGCGGCGCTTCCCGATAGGCGCGGGGCAAGGCGCATTCCTCGACGTAGCCGTTGCCGCCGAGCACTTCGAGCGCCTCCGCGGCGGTCGGCGCCGCGCGCTTGCACACCCAGTACTTGAGCGCGGGCGTGGCTAGCCGCGCCAGCGCCGCGTCGGGCGCGGATTCCGACGCCTCGAACGCGGCAGCGAGGCGCATCGACAAGGCCGTCGCGGCCTCGTCCTCGAGGACGAGATCGGCCAGCACATTTTGCATCAGCGGTTGCTCGACCAGACGCAGGCCGAACGCACGCCGATGACTTGCGTGATGCACCGCCTGCGCAACCACGCCGTGGATCAAGCCGGTGCTGCCGATCACGCAGTCGAGGCGCGTATGACGCACCATCTCGATGATCACCGGCACGCCGCGCCCTTCCTCGCCGAGCAGCCACCCCGTCGCGCCCGCGAACTCGACTTCGCTCGACGCGTTGGACCGATTGCCGAGCTTGTCCTTCAATCGCTGCAGCCTGACTGCGTTTCGATTGCCGTCGGGCAGGAAGCGCGGCAGGAAAAAGCACGACAGACCCGCGTCCGCCTGCGCCAGCACGAGGTGCGCGTCGCACATCGGTGCCGAAAAGAACCATTTGCTGCCGTCGAGGCGATAACTCGCATCGTCGCTGCGCGTCGCGCGCGTCGCGTTGCTTCGAACGTCGGAGCCTCCCTGGCGCTCGGTCATGCCCATCCCGATCAGCGCCGATGCCTTGCCCGCGATTGACGCCGAACGCGCGTCGTAGTCGTGCGAGAGCAGTCGCGGCAGCCAGGTCGACTCGATCCATGGATGCCCCGCGGCATGGCGGCGCAGCGCCGGATACGCCGCGTAGGTCATGGTGAGGGGGCATTGCGTTCCGTTTTCCACGGCGGCGTGCATCAGGTAGGCCGCCGCGCGCGCGACCTGCGCGCCGGGGCGTGGCTGCGACCACGGCGACGCGTGCTCGCCCTCGCGCATGGCGAGCGTCATCAGCGCGTGCCACGCGGGGTCGAAGTCGACCTCGTCGATGCGCTCGCCGTAGCGGTCGTGCGTCCTGAGCTCAGGACCGATTCGGTTTGCTCGGTCAGCGAGCGCGAATGTCTCGGAGGCACCCAGTGTCGCGCCCCATTCTCCGAGGCGGGAGTGCGCCCAGGCTGCGCCGTGCCGCTCCACCGCTTCGCGCAGCGCGAGGTGCGTGGCGTAGAGGTTGCGCCCCTCGAAGGGCGGCGGCTGGTTGGCGCCGAGGGGCGCTGCGGCGTTGAGCCGCGGGCTGCACGATGGTGCCCTTTATCCGGTGGGCGGGCGCAATGCGCTCTTCGGTCTGAACACCTTGCATACCTCTTCGTGGGTCTCGATGTACGGACCGCCGATCAGATCGATGCAATACGGCACCGCGGGAAACACACCGTCGAGCGTTTCCCGGATGGCCTTGGGCTGGCCGGGCAGATTGAGAATCAGCGAGCCGCCGCGCACGACGCCTACCTGCCGCGACAGGATCGCGGTCGGCACGTACTTGAGGCTGACCTGGCGCATCTGCTCGCCGAAACCGGGGAGCACCCTGTGGGCGATCGCCAGCGTCGCTTCGGGCGTGACGTCGCGTGGCGCGGGGCCGGTGCCGCCGGTCGTAAGCACGAGGTGGCAGCCTGCGACGTCGACCAGCTCGATGAGCGTGCGCTCGATGAGCGGTTGTTCGTCGGGTATGAGCCGGGTCTGCATCGACCACGACGATTTGATCGCCGCGGTGAACCACTCGCGAAGCCCCGGCACGCCCTGGTCGGCGTACACGCCGGTCGACGCGCGGTCGCTGATCGAGACCAGGCCGACGAGCAACGACGTCTCGCTCACCGGCGTACCTCCGCGCTCCGCGCTGCGGTATGGCGCTCGCGACGCTGTGCGCGCTCGTGCGCGCGGGCCCGTCGCGCTCACGAATGTGCCGCCAGCAGCGAATTCAACGCCCGAAACAGCTCGCGGAAAGCGTGCGGCGGCGAGCCACGCGAGCGTTCCGATGCCGCGCGCGCGACGAGGTCCTGCAACGCCTCGCGATCGGCGGTCGGTTGTGCGGTGCACAGCGCATCGAGGGCGGCGGGTTCGTGCAGCAGGCGCTCGCGCCAGCGCTCGACGTCGGCCAATCGTGCCTTCTCGGCATTGGGCGCCTGCGCCCAGCGTGCCAGCGCCGCCTCGATCGGCGCGGGATCGATGTCGCGCATGAGCCGGCCGACGTACTGCATCTGACGGCGTCGCGCTTCATGGCCGGACAGCGACCGCGCATTGGCGATCGCGTCCGCCAGGCGCTCGGGCAGATTGAGCTCGGACAATCGCGCGGAGCTCAGCTCGGTGAGGCGAACCCCGAGTTGCTGCAGCGCCAGCATGGCGTGCTTGCGGCGCGTTTTGGACAGCACAAGATCCGAAGGATCGACGCTTTCGACACCTTCGGCGCCGGCGCGCCGGAGAACCTCCTGTCCCGGCGCGCCGGGGTGTTTCGTCGGATCTTCGCATCGGAGGTTAGTCCGCGCAGAGGGGTTTGCTATGATAACCGATCCCCTTCCGAGTCCTTGTCCGACGTCCCCTGACGATGATCCCGTCCACTACTGCGCCTGCGAGCCGATTTCCGCTTTCCGCGGACGCGCTCGCCGAGGTCGCCGACCGCGTGTTGCGCGAAGCCAAAAGCGGCGGCGCGACGGCCGCGGAAGCCGAGGTGTCGCAGGCATTCGGGCAGAGCGTGACGGTGCGCAAGGCCGACGTGGAAACGATCGCCTACAACCGCGACAAGGGCATCGGCGTCACCGTGTACGTCGGGGCGCGACGCGGCCACGCGAGCACGGCGGATTTCGCGCACGACGCCATCAGGGACACCGTCGCCAAGGCGCTTACCATCGCGCGCTTCACCGCCGACGACGCGTGCTCCGGGCTCGCCGATCCGAAGATGCTGGCTCGCGAATGGGGCGACCTGCAGCTGCACCACCCGTGGGACCTCAGCGTCGAGCAGGCGATCGAGATGGGTCGCGAATGCGAAGCGGCGGCGCTGGCCGTCGATCCGCGCATCACCAACTCCGAAGGCGCCAGCGTGTCGCTGCACGAAGCGCAGTTCGTCTACTGCAACAGCAACGGATTCTCGGGCGGCTATGCGAGCTCGCGACACTCGATCTACTGCTCGGTGATCGCCGAGGAAGACGATGCGATGCAGCGTGAGGATTGGTACACGTCGGCGCGCTCGCCCGCCGATCTCGAGGCGGCGGTCGACGTAGGCCGCAAGGCCGGCGAGCGAACCGTTCGCCGACTCGGGGCGCGCAAGCTGACCACGCTCGAGTGTCCCGTCCTGTTCGAGGCGCCGATGGCCACCGGTCTGGTGGGACATTTCGTCAGCGCGGTGAGCGGCGGAAGCCTGTACCGGAAATCGTCGTTCCTGCTCGGCAGCCTCGGAGCGCAGGTGTTCCGTCCCGGGGATCACCATTCGCGAAGAGCCGCACCTGTTGCGCGGACAGGCCTCGGCGCCGTTCGACGACGAAGGCGTCGCCACGCAGCCGCGCGATGTCGTGCTCGATGGAATCGTGCAGGGATATTTCCTGGGAAGCTATTCCGCGCGCAAGCTCGGATTGACCTCGACGGCCAACGCGGGCGGCAATCACAACCTCGTCGTGAGCCATGGAGACGACGACCTCAAGGCGATGCTGGCTCGAATGGACCGCGGACTGCTGGTGACCGAGCTGCTTGGGCATGGCATCAATCCCGTCACCGGCGACTATTCGCGCGGGGCGGCCGGGTATTGGGTCGAGCGCGGCGAAGTCGCATACCCGGTCGAGGAAATCACCATTGCGGGCAATCTTGCCCACATGTACCGCGACATCGTTGCCATCGGCAGCGACGTCGATCGAAGGGGTTCACGACAATGCGGCTCGATGCTGATCGGCGCAATGACGGTCGCCGGCAACTAACGGCCGCGCGCCACGCGATGATGGCGAAGCGGGGAATCCGGGACCGGTTGCAGGCGTGGAGGCGCTCGCTTTCCGATCCGCTGCGCAACGCGCCCGCGGCAACGCGCTGGATCGGCGGACTGCCGGCGGGCGATGCGCTCCAGTTGCAGCGCGAGGCGCTCGACCTGGTCGCGTCATTTCCCGGCGCGCGCCGCAACATCGGGCCCAACCAGGCCGAAGCACTGCTGCGCATCGACGCGCGGATAGCGCCGATGATCGTCAAGCTGACCGCTCAATATTCCGCCAACTACCAGCGCTCGACCGGCGTCGAGACCCGTCTCTGGCACGGTGTGTTCGATCTGGTAAAGGCATTCATCGCCGCGTACCAGACCACGCTCAAGGCGGGCATGGTGGGCGACCCGCGACGCTGGAACGCCGTCCTTCCTGGCATTTTGGTGCGACTTGCTCACTACAGGTGCATCGACGGCAAGTTTCGGCTGTTTCGCTACGGTCACTGGATTCCGGCGCAGTGGCGCGATCTGCACGAGCTCTACGAGATGGCGCGCATGCGCGGCTGGCAACGCGAGCCGTTCGCTCTGCCGGACGATGGAGAGGGTACGTCCCCGATCACCATCGAGCGCGAATACATCAAGGGTCTCCTGCTCATGCGCCTGGACAGCGGCAGCTTCACCCCCGACCAGGTCGAGTGGGTGTCGCGGACGCTGGAAGAGTGGGTCGACCCGCTGACGCTCGTCCCGCCTCCGGGGAGCGGCGCCAATTTCTACGTCGACGTTTCCGGCACGCAGGGCCTGAAGCGCGCGGACAAGCCGCGCGCCGGGGGCCGTTTGCTGTTCCTCGACACTTCTCCCGTCTACGCGCATGTCGTCGAACGCATGCGCTGGCTGCCGGAACAGCAGGAACAGGCGCCCGCCCCTGGCGAGCTGCCGGCGCGAGAACAAAAGCTGCTGCTCATGCGCCTGGCCGCGCTGTACGGGCCGGAGGCGCTCGCCTACTCGCCGCGCGCCCCGCGCAAGCCAGCCGACATCGAGATCCGCGTCGTGGTGGGTCTGCAGGCGCTCACGCGCGCGGTCGCCGAAGTCGGTCGCATCGCCGACGAGGCGAAGTCGTCGGAAGCGCGCCACAGCTACGACGAGATCACGCAAATGGTCAACCCGACCGCCAACCCGGACTCGGTGGCGCGTCGCGTGCGCGGCTCGCACTGGAGAGTGGTCGACATGAGCGACAGCGGATGCCGGCTGGTCGCGCCGTCGTCGGACGCGCCGACCACGCTGGGCGAGATGATCGCATTTCGTGATCCCGATGGCTGGTCGCTTGCGGTGGTGCGTCGGATGCAGCGCCAGCAAGTCGACGAGGTCATATGCGGCGTCGAGATCATCGCCCGGCGCATGGTTCGGGTGTTGCTGCGCAACTGGACGGCGCCGATCGACTCGGCGCGCTCGACCATCGACCGGCCGTTTTTCGGTCTCTACCTCCCGGCGCACACGGACAATCGCCAGTCCTCGCAACGCAGTCTTATCGGTCCCGACCAGCGCTTTACCCCGGGAGGAATGGTCGAGCTCGATACCGGGAACGCGCGTTACCTCATCCGCTTCACGCAGACCGTCGAGCGCCAGGCCGGTTGGGCGTGGGCGATGTTCAACGCGGTGCGCAAGCTGTCGGCTTAGGGCCTACCCCGCCATCACGCGCCGGGCCACCGGGACGGCGCCTTCCGACAAATGCGCTAGAATTGCGCCAGACTCGGGAGGCCTCCGGAGCGACATGCCAAGGTCAGGGCCACAGAGCACACAGACGCGACCGATTTTCAGTGACGATTCGCAGTCATCCATCCATTGGAGGGAATTAAATGAAACGTCGTTCATTTCTCAAGAAAACGGGCGCGGGTCTCGCCGCCGGCGCTCTGGCCGCGCCGGCGATGGCACAGGCGCCCGCCGTCGCGGGCACCGAGGTGAAGTGGCGGCTCGCCTCGAGCTTTCCAAAAAGCCTCGACACCATTTATCGGCGCCGCCGAAGTCATTTCCAAGCGCTGCGCCTCGGCAACCAACAACAAATTCCAGATCCAGGTGTTCGCGGCCGGCGAGATCGTCCCGGCATTCGGCGTAGTCGACGCTGTCCAGAACGCGACCATTCAGTGCGCGCACACCGCGCCGTACTATTTCTTCGGCAAGGATCCGACCTTTGCGTTCGGCTGCGCGCTTCCGTTCGGCATGAACACGCGCCAGCAAAATGCGTGGATGTACCACGGCGGAGGACTCGCGCTTTATAACGATTTCCTCAAGGACTACAACATGACCAGCTTCGTCGCCGGGCAACACGGGCTGCCAAATGGGGGGTTGGTTCCGCAAGGAGATCAAGACCGTCGCCGATTTGAAGGGCCTCAAGATGCGCATCGGCGGCACCGGCGGTCTCCCGCTCACCAAGCTGGGCGTCGTGCCACAGCAGATTCCCGGCGGCGACATCTATCCGGCGCTGGAAAAGGGGACGATCGACGCCGCCGAATGGGTCGGTCCCTACGACGACGAGAAGCTCGGCTTCTTCAAGGTCGCCAAGTACTACTACTACCCGGGCTGGTGGGAAGGTGGTCCCGAGCTCGCCCTGTTCGTGAACAACAAGGCGTTCGCGGATCTCCCGAAGGAGTACCAGTCGATCCTGGAAGCCGCCTGCGCCGAGGCGAACATCGACATGACGGCCAAGTACGACGCGCTCAACCCGCCGGCGTTGAAGCGGCTGATCGGCAGCGGCGTGAAGCTGCTGCCGTTCTCCAACGAGATCATGGCGGCTTGCTACAAGGCGACCAAGGAAACGTACGACGAGATCGCCAGCAAGAACGAGAAGTTCGCGAAGATCTACACGCCCTGGAAGAAATTCCTCAGCGACGAAGTCGAGTGGTTCGCGGTCGCCGAGAACCGCTTCGACAACTTCATGATCGCCGCGGAGCGGATGTCTCAGAAGAAGACCTGACCGCAACCTAGGTCAGCGCGACCGGCAATCCTCCGGCGCACCACGGCGCGCTCCGCGGCAATCGCGGCGCGCGCCGTTTTCATTGGTGCCTGCGTCACAGCGCAGGCGACGCCGATGCGATCCGACCGCTCCTATTTCGGGGGCGCCGGCGGTGCAGCCCCTGGCGCCGGCGGTGCAGCCTCGGGCGCCGGCACTGCAGCCTCTGGCGCTTTCTGGCCCCCGCCGCGCATCTCCTGCTCGAGGGCCTTGGTGGCTTCGTCCTGGTCGCTGCTCGCCCCTCCTGATGTGGAGGCACCCGGCGTCGAAGCATCCGGCGTCGTCTCGATCCGGATGTTCTGGATATCGACCTTCTCCTTGGTCGCGAGGCCGCCGGAAACGATGTTGGGGACGGCAATGATCAATCCGACCATGAACACCTGAATCAACACGAAAGGTACCGCACCCCAGTAGATCTGGCCCGTCGTCACCGGCGCAGTTCTTCGGCCGGTCAGGCGGTCGAGGAACTCCTTCGCGGGCGCGACGCTGCGCAGGTAGAAAAGCGCGAACCCGAACGGCGGATGCATGAACGACGTCTGCATGTTGACTGCAAGCAGGACGCCGAACCACACCAGGTCGATGCCGAGCTTTTCGGCGACCGGCCCGACCAGGGGAATGATGATGAACGAGAGCTCGAAGAAGTCGAGGAAGAACGCAAGCACGAAGATGAGCACGTTGACGACGATCAGGAAGCCCAGCTGTCCGCCGGGCAGGCTCGTCAGCAGATGCTCCACCCAGACGTGCCCGTTGACGCCGTAAAAAGTCAGGCTGAATACGCGGGCCCCGATAAGGATGAACACGACGAAGGTGGATAGCTTGGCGGTCGTGTTCATCGCCTGCTTGAGCAGGGCAAACGACAGCCGGCGCCGGGCGAGCGCCATGACCAGCGCGCCGGTGGCACCCATCGCGCCCCCCTCGGTCGGCGTCGCAACGCCGAGGAAAATCGTGCCCAGCACGAGAAAGATCAGGGCCAGCGGCGGAATCAGCACGAAGGTGACGCGTTCGGCGATCTTCGAGAGCAGACCGAGCTTGAGGACCTTGCTGATCACTGCCGCGAAGAACGCGAATCCGATCGCGACGGACGTCGTGATCACGATGCGCTCGTCGGTGGCGACGTCGGGGTTGTAGCGGTCGTAGTAGATCATCCAGAACGCGACCGCGATCACGATCGCGATGATCGTCAACACCAGCAGTGATCGATTGCCGGAGGAGCCATCGGGCTCGCGCAGGGTGCGCGCGGCTGCCGGCAAGGCCGGCGCCCAGCCGGGTCTTGCAAAGGTGATGATCAGTACGTAGAGCGCATACAGGCCCGCGAGGACGATGCCGGGTATGAACGCGCCCGCATACATGTCGCCGACCGAGCGCCCGAGCTGGTCGGCCATGATGATGAGCACCAGCGAGGGCGGGATGATCTGCGCCAGCGTGCCGGACGCGGCGATGACACCCGACGCCAGACGACGGTCGTACCCGTAGCGCAACATGATGGGCAGCGAGATCAGGCCCATCGAGATGACCGAGGCGGCGACGACGCCGGTCGTCGCGGCGAGCAGCGCTCCGACGAAGATGACCGCGTAGGCGAGTCCGCCGCGCAGCGGGCCGAACAGCTGACCGATCGTGTCGAGCAAATCCTCCGCCATGCCGCTGCGCTCGAGAATGAGGCCCATGAACGTAAAGAACGGGACGGCGAGCAGCGTGTCGTTGGCCATCACGCCAAAAATGCGCTCCGGCAGCGCCTGGAACAGGGTCTGCTGAAGCAGTCCGAGCTCGATGCCGACCAGACCCCATCCGATGCCGACCGCGGCAAGCGCGAAGGCCACCGGATAACCGATGAGCAGCACGATCACCAGCGTCGCGAACATCAGCGGCGCGATGTTCTCGATGAGAAAGGCGCTCATTTGCGCTCCACCCTGCCCAGGGCGATGCCTTCGGTCTCCTCCGCCAGAGCGCGCTCGCCGCGCGCGCGCAGGATTTCCTCGGCGAGCTCTTCCTCGGCGGTCTTGGTGACGATCTTCTCGTTGGGGTCCGGAATCAGGCCCTTGAGAAAGGCGATGCGCTTGATCAGCTCGGACAGTCCCTGCACGATCAGCAGGAAAAAGCCGATCGGCACCATGAGCCTCGCGGGCCAGATGATGAGACCGCCCGCGTTGGTCGACACTTCATGTCGCGTGTACGCTTCGACGAACACCGGCCATGACAGCCACATGATGATGAACGCCATCGGGAACAGGAAGAACAGCGTTCCGAAGATGTCGATGCCGGCGCGCGCGCGCGGTGAGAGTCTGCCGCTGATGATGTCGATGCGCACGTGCTCGTTGTTCTTCAGCGTGTAGCCGGCGCAGAACAGGAAGATCATCGAGAACAGGTACCACTGCACTTCGAGGAAGGAATTGGAGCTGTAGTTGAACGCCTTGCGCACGATCGCGTTCGCCGCGCTGATGAGCACCGCGACGAGAACAAGCCAGTAGATGGATTGGCCGATGCGATCGCTGATGCGGTCGATCAGCCGGGAAAGTGCTAACAGTGACGACACGGCAATCCTCCTCGAATTTCGCGAGCGCCGCTTTGCGCGGAGCGCTGGCGGCCTCCCCGTCGCGCAGTTCAGACTGCAACCGTCGTTCCGCGGCGAAGATTAACCCGCACCGGGGGCATTGGCAATCCAAAGTGGCGCAAGGTACGCGAAGGCACTCGCAATGCTAAAATGCACCTCTTTGACTCGCTCCAGCCCATGTTCAAGAACTCGCAGACCCTGAGTCAGTCCGATCCGGAATTGTGGGAGGCGATTCGCGGCGAGACCGCGCGCCAGGAAGCCCATATCGAGCTGATCGCGTCGGAGAACTACGCCAGCCCGGCGGTGATGGCCGCGCAGGGATCGCAGCTCACCAACAAGTACGCGGAGGGCTATCCGGGCAAGCGCTACTACGGCGGCTGCGAGTTCGTCGACGTCGCCGAGCAGCTCGCGATCGATCGCGTCAAGAAGCTTTTCGGCGCCGCGTACGCGAACGTGCAACCGCACTCGGGTGCGCAGGCCAACCAGGCGGTGTTTTTCGCCGCGCTCGAGCCCGGCGATACCGTCATGGGCATGGCATTGCCGCACGGCGGGCACCTCACGCACGGCTCGCCGGTGAACCTGTCGGGCAAGTGGTTCAACATCGTCTCCTACGGGCTCGACCCGACGACCGAGATCATCGACTACGCGCAGGCCGAGCGCCTCGCGCACGAGCACAAGCCGAAGCTGATCGTCGCCGGCGCGTCGGCGTACTCGCGCGTCATCGACTGGAAGCGCTTTCGCGCCATCGCCGACGCTGTCGGCGCCAAGCTCATGGTCGACATGGCGCACTACGCCGGCCTCATCGCGGCCGGCGTCTATCCGTCGCCGGTCGGGATCGCGCACTACGTCACCAGCACCACGCACAAGACGCTGCGCGGTCCGCGCGGCGGATTCATCCTGGCCGATGCCGACCTGGGCAAGTCGATCAATTCGGCGGTGTTCCCGGGATGGCAGGGAGGGCCGCTGATGCATGTCATCGCGGCCAAGGCGGCGGCCTTCAAGGAGGCGCACTCGCACGAATTCAAGGTCTACCAGGAGCGCGTGCTGGAGAATGCGCGCGTGCTGGCGGTCGTCCTGCAGGATCGCGGGCTGCGCATCGTCTCCGGCGGCACCGACTCGCACATGTTTCTCGTCGATCTGCGCTCGAAGAAGATCACCGGCAAGGACGCCGAAGCACTGCTCGGCAAGGCGCAGATCACCGTCAACAAGAACGCGATTCCCAACGATCCGGAGAAGCCGTTCGTCACCAGCGGAATCCGCGTCGGCAGCCCAGCCATCACCACGCGCGGTTTTTCCGAGATAGAGTGCGAGGAGCTCGCGCACCTCATCGCCGACGTGCTGGACGAGCCGAACGACGCCGCGACGACGGAGCACGTGCTCGGGGGTGTCGCCGCGCTCACCAAGAGATTCCCTGTCTACCGTTAGCCCACCAGCGATGACGCCGCGCGGCAGCGAAGTGAAGCGTGGCGCTGACCTTCACGCCCAACCCGCGACGCAAGTGCGATGAAATGCCCCTTCTGTGGGAGCCCGGACACGCAGGTCGTCGACTCGCGCGTGTCGGAGCCGGGCGACTCGATCCGCCGCCGCCGGCGATGCCACGCCTGCCAGAAGCGATTCACCACGTACGAGACCGCGGAGCTGCGGCTGCCGCAGATCGTCAAGCAGAATGGCACCCGCTCCGACTTCGACGTCGCGCGCATCCGCAACGGCTTCCAGCGCGCGCTGCACAAGCGACCCGTGCCGACGGAGTACGTCGACCAGTCCGTGGAGCGAATCGTGCAAACGGTGCTTGGGCTGGGCGAGCGCGAGATCCCGTCGCGACAAGTGGGCGAAATGGTGATGCAGGAGCTCTACAAGCTCGACAAGGTTGCCTACATCCGGTTCGCCTCGGTGTACCGCAGCTTCCAGGACGTGGCCGACTTCCGCGATGCACTGAAAGAGGTCGAGCCGGTGCCGTCGCGACGCAAGCCGCGTTGACCGATGAGCGTCGCCGGGCCGCCCCAAGGTGCTCAGCCCCCTCAGATCGCCCAGCGACTGCGGGGGGAGACAGCATGAGCGCCGCCGGGCCGCCCCAAGGCGCTCGCCCCCCTGAGGGGGGAAGTCGCGCAGCGACTGCGGGGGGAACTTCCTAGCGCCGCCGGGCCGCCCCAAGGCGCTCGCCCCCCTGAGGGGGAGGTCGCGCAGCGACTGCGGGGGGAACCTCATGAGCGCCGTGGATCCCGTCGACGCCGAGATGATGGCGCGCGCGCTCGTGCTCGCCGAGCGCGGCATGTATACGACGACGCCGAATCCGCGCGTGGGCTGCGTGATCGCGCGCGGCGCGATGGTGCTCGGCGAAGGATGGCATGAGCGCTGGGGCGAAGCGCACGCCGAGGTGCGCGCCCTCTCCGATGCGCGCGCACGTGGCAACGATCCCAGCGGCGCCACCGCGTACGTCACGCTGGAGCCGTGCAATCACCATGGGCGCACGCCGCCGTGCACCGATGCGCTGCTCGCCGCCGGCATCGGGCGTGTGGTCGCGGCGATGCGCGATCCCAATCCCGCGGCGGCGCGTGGCGCCGATCGCCTGCGCGCGGCGGGCGTCGACGTCGTATTGGGTGTTCTCGAACAGCGCGCGCGCGACCTCAATCCGGGGTGGATCAAGCGCATGCGCAGCGGACGTCCATGGGTGCGACTCAAGATCGCCGCCAGCATCGACGGCCGCACCGCGCTCGCCGACGGCAGCAGCCAGTGGATAACCAGCGACATCGCGCGCCAGGACGCGCACGAGTGGCGCGCCCGCGCCTGCGCGATCCTGACCGGTGCAGGCACCGTCCTTCAGGACGATCCGCAATTGACAGTGCGCGGGGTCGACACGTTGCGGCAGCCGCTCAAGGTCCTGGTCGATCGTCACGCCGAGATCCCGGCGACGGCGCGCCTTTTCGCGAGCGGCGAGGTGTTGGTGTTCACCGCCGTGCAACCGTCGACGCGCTGGCCCGCCAATGTCGAGACCCGCGTGCTGCCGGACAACGACGGCCGGATCGACCTCGGTGCGATGCTCGACGCGCTGGGCGCGCGGGGCGTCAACGAGTTGCACGTCGAGGCAGGAGCGCGACTGAACGGTGCGCTGGTCGCGGCGTCACTGGTCGACGAGCTCCTGATCTACGTCGCGCCGTGCCTGCTCGGAGACCCGGCGCGCGGCATGATCGACCTCAAGACACCGCTGGCGAGCCTGCGGGATCGTGTGCAGCTGAAGTTGCGCGACGTCGCGGCAGTCGGCGAGGACTGGCGCATCGTCGCGGCCATCGCTGGAAAGGACGAGTGATGTTTGCCGGGATCGTGCAAGCCGTCGGACGCATCGGCTCGGTGTCGCCAAGCGGCGGCGGAGTTCGCCTGCACATCGACGCTGGGCGCCTTGATCGCAGCGCGATGTGCATCGGCCAGAGCATCGCGGTGGATGGCTGCTGCCTGACGATCGTCAGCATGGAGGGCAGCGTCCTCGCGTTCGACGTGTCGGCCGAAACGCTGGCGTGCACGGCTGGCTTCGATCAAGGGCGCGACGTCAACCTGGAGAGGGCGCTGCGTCTCGGCGACCGCATCGACGGCCACCTGCTGCAGGGTCACGTCGACGGCGTGGGAACCGTCGCCCGATTCGGACCCGCGCCCGGGGACGCGAGCAGCATGTTGCTCGAGGTCGAGGCGCCCGCGACGCTGGCGCGGTTCATCGCGGCCAAGGGGTCGATCGCGGTCAACGGGGTGAGCCTCACCTCGAACCGCGTCGAGGGTCGCGCTTTTTCCGTGAACCTGATCCCGCACACCCTTGTCGAGACGACGCTGGGGCGTCTGGCGGCGGGCGTAGGGATCAATCTGGAGGTCGACCTGTTGGCGCGCTACGTCGCTCGGCTGGCAGAGGCTCGCGCCGATGAGCGAAGCGCGGCGAAGTAATCGACCGGCCCGCACCCGGTCTCATGCGAATACGCTCCACCAGCGTCGCCGTGACGGCTCGGCTCGGCGTTCCACCGCGGAAACGCCCCGCAACAGACCTGATCAGCGCGCCATCGCGCGCGCCGCGTTCGGCGCGTGCAGCTGGCGCATGGTGAATATGAACTCGAGCACGACCCAATAGCGCACGGCCACGCCGTCGACTTCGGCGGGCAGCAGCACCGCGCCGTCGAGGGCGTCGCGCACGGTGGGCGCGAAAAGCGGATCCTCGGGCGTGAGCGTCGTCTCCAGGATCTTGCCGTCGATGTCGACCACGAGCAGAGCCGCGATCCGGGCCTCGCGCCACGCGCGCGCGGCGCGCGGCGGATACGCGATCACGAGAGGCGCCTTCAGCCGCGCCGAGGTGCTGATGCGCTGGGGAAAGCGCTGTGCAAGACGCAGCGCCGAGGTGCGACCAAGCGCATCGGGATTGTTGCCGACGCCGACGGCGATGTCTCCGGGGGGCGCTGGCGCGTCGTCGGGCACGGCGTCGGGAGTCGGCTCGCTGGGGTTTGGTGTCCCGGTGAGCGGCGCCGCCGGCGGGCGCGGATCGCTGCGCGTGGCCGGCAGAGGCGGCTGCGGCGCGGTCGCGGGCTTGATCGCGACGGCCGCGGTCGATTCGGGGTTGGGTGCGGTCGTGGGCGGCACGATCTCGGCGGGGGCGGGCAGGTCGGGCGGCGGTGTCGGCTGCGCAGGGGCCAGGATCACCTGTACGGTCGCCGGCTGCGCCGAGACGATTCCACACCGGCGCCGGATTGGGCAGCAGCAACCCGGCGAAAATCATCAGCGCCAGTCCGTGGATCAGCGCCGACACCGCAAACGACATCCCCAGCCGCACGCGCGTCACCGAGGTGCGGGGTGATGCAAGCATGGGAATGGCGGCCGCGGACATGGTTGGGGTTCTATCCACCCCGTAAAAATACCGCGGCCGCCCCCGCTTGTGCGAGAGCGGCCGCTATTTCCGAGGCTTCGTTGCCGTCTATTCGCCGAGCAGACGCCAGGTCATGCGATGTCGCGTCAGCAGCGCCGGCGGCTTCGGCTTGATGACGATCGGCGCCCTTCCGGGTATCGGCGAAGTGATCACGATGCGGATATCCGGAGGTCCGCCGGTCGGGGCCTGCACCGACACGATCTCGATACCTACACCGCCATCGGCGATCGGGAAGCTTTCGATCACCGTACCGCCGCCGTCCTCGAGCTGCGACTGGCCGGTCGCGTAATCGCGTGCGTAGACGTTCGCCGACAGACCGCTCAGGCAGGGATCCGGGTTCGCCGACGTGCCGATGTAGGCGATGATCGACAGCGCCGCCTGGATCGGCACGACGATGCGTTCTCCGACCGGCAGATCATCGAACCAACCCTTGTCCGGCTTGTTGGTGAGGCCGAAATTGGTCGCCACCGTGCTCGGGATCGGAAGCATGCCGACCGTCGAGCGCGAGATCGGCGTCGCCGGCAGCGCCCATGGCGCGTCAGCGGTACCGTCGCGGAACGCGTACATCGTCTGCACCTGGCTATTGGCGATATCGCTGTCGTCGTACATCTTGCCCGTTCCCACGAACACCCAGCGGTCGACGCCATTGCTGACGTCGATTTCGATCTGCGGCGGCGTCGTCACCGGCTGCGCCACCCCCAGGGCGTCCACCAGCGTTCCGAGCTTGCCGACGGTCCAATTGTTGGAATTGGCATCGGATACATCGAAGCGCCAGAAGTTGCCCAACAGGTCCGCGGCGTAGATCTGCTCCGCCAACTGGTTGTGGAAGTCCTTGGTGTAACCCGCGGGATGCGCGAGTCCGGCCGGCTGGCCAGCGGTGCCGACGCCGGTCGACATGGTCTTGAGCAGGGCACCGTCGCTCGCCCGCACGAAGTACAGCTTGCCCACGCCGCCCGGGTTGTTGTACCCGGTCGCCAGGATCACCACCCACGCACCATTGAATGCGCGTGTCTTGGCGATCATCGGCTTGCCGTAGCTGTAGCCCAGGTCGGATGCCTTGAACTCCCAGAGAACCTTGCCGGCTGCGGCCGTCTCGTTGGTGATCGCCGACGGATCGGTGATATCGAGCGCGTAGTACTCGAAGCCACCCTTGCCCAGCCCGCCGACGAGCAGCGTGCGCCAATCCGTGCCGCCGGTATGCGCGGCAAAGTTCACGTCGGCGACCTTCGGCGTCTGGTCGACGTAGAAGTGGTGCTTGAACGGCGGCAGAGCTCCGTCCTGCAGGGCGAGCGCGCCCAGGCCGGTCCGGAAATCGCCGCCCGCCAATCCGCCGCGGAACAGGACGCTCGGGATGAACGCCCAGGTCTCGTTGCCGGTGGTGTCGTCGAACACGTGCAGCATGCCGTCATTGCCGCCCGCGTACACGCGACCCGCGCGTCCGGCGAACGTGCTCCTGAAGGAGCTGTATCCAGGATCGTCGCTGTCGCGATACGGCGCGTTGGGCTTGCCGACGTACACGGCTCCGGAATCGACGAAGTCGCCGAGCGCGGTCGAGCGCACCCGCAGCTGATTGAGTCGCGAGCCTTCCCGCGCCCGGTTGCCGCGCAGGAATTCCAGTACGGCCTGCTGGCGTGCGACGGGCTTGCCCGGCGCCAGCGAATCGCGCTGGTTGGCGCCGATGTTCGCCCAGAGGAACGGCACCGCGGTCGAGGTCTCATTGACCGTGACGATATTGCGCTCGGTGAACCACGGCGTGTCCTTGATGCCCACGACGACCTGCAGCTGCGCGTCGAGCTGGTCGGCAGCGTTCCAGGCCTGCGCGATCACGGTGCCGTTGGTCGGGTCGATCTGCTGCTTATAGAGGAAGCCGCCCCAGCCCGGATCGAAGCCCAGCTTGTAGATGAAGTTCGCATTGGGCCCGAGGTTGACGCTGCGGAAACCGACCGCCGCGCGCACGCCCGACTGGTTGACGATGTCGGCGAGTATCTGCCCGATGCCGAGCTTGACCTCGTCGGCGGACTGCGCGTTGACGAAGCGGCCACGCCCGTTCATCGCGGCGTGCCACAGATCGTCGACACCCGAGTTGTCCGGCTTGAACACGGTCGGCGACGGCTTCGGCCACTGCAACGTGCCGGCGCGGAGCTGGTTCTCCGTCACCGACTGGTTGGTGGCGTTGAGCTTGCCCGACGTTCCCAGCGAGATCGCCGCGAAATTCTGGTGCTGCCAGCTCGCCGGATCCCTGGTGCTCGTGGGAACGGTGTTGGCAGACTGCGCACCCGATGTCCGCAGGTCGGTCACCCAGTAATAGGTGGCGTAATCCGAGAGCGAATTGGACGCCGATCCAAGCGGATCCTCGCGGAAGGGCGGTGGCCACGGCTGTCCCGGGACGAGGCCGACCACCGGCACCGGCAGCGCCGGAATGAGGTCGTCCTGGTTGCCGTAGACGATCGACGGCAAGGCATTCTGGTTGGTAATGCCGTCGGTGAAGAACATGTGCCAGTTCTTCTGACACGCCAGGTTGATCGGATCAGTCGAGCCGGCGAGCTGCGGGTGCGTGCCGTTCTTGAAATACTCCCCGATCCGCACCATCGCGTTCAGCGAAGGCGTTTCCTGGCCGAGCGGAACCTGCACGCCGAACAGCTGCGCGAACCACGCCGACTTCTGCGCGGCTCCGAAGTCGTTGATGTTGACGAACGAAGACAGCTTGAACAGGTTGTGGAATCCGACGCGATACGCCGCGGTGAGCTCGGTAAAGGTCAACGACGTCACCGACTTCACCGCCTGGATGCGCGTGCGGTAGTACGCGAACCAGTTGGCGTAGTTGGTCATTTCCGAGTCAACCGATGTCGGGCCATCGAAGGTGCGGGTGACCGTCTGGACTTCACCCAGATCGTCTGTCCACGTGTGCGTATACGTCGCGGTCGCGCGCTTGGTGATGTCGAGCTCGACGCGCTCGAATCCGGGTATCGCGTAGTTGTCGGTGCCCGCGGCCTGGCCGAACTTGTAGAAGCGCGGGAATCCGAACCCGTTCACGGTGTCGGCCGCGTCCTGGCATGACCCGCCGACCGGCGTGCCGTAGCCGAGCCACTTGTCGCCGGCGGTGGCGATCTGCTTGCTGCACCATTCGAGCGAGGTCTTGTAGTAATGACGCGGCACGGATGCGTAGCGCGGCGACGCCGTGCACGCGTTCGGTCCCGTACCCGCGGTAACCGGCGTGTTGAACTGGTTGTCGGGATAGTTGAAGGGCGCCGCGCTCACCGCGCCGTACTGCTTGTTGTTGTGTCTGCACACGCGGCCGAGCGTGTTGGCGTCCTCGAGCAGGCTTATCCCCGAGGTGATCTCGACCAGATCGATGAACGTGCTCTTGTCGCCCGTCCCGTCGGTGCCCGCGAAGGTGATCGTATGCGGACCCGCCGCCGCGATGCTGAACCCGAACGAGAAGGTATTGAACTGGAAGTCGATGGTCGGCGTGATCGGCGTCCCCGAGGGGCACGCCGTCGACGATGACAACGACCGGCTGGAACGTTCCCGCGGGCACGCTGTACGGACGACGAGCCGCCTTGAACGAGACCCGGTACGAACCGGCGCTCATGGCGATCGTCTGCGAGAACGAGCCCAGACCCTGGATGAATGCCGTCTGCTGGCCGTCGCCGCTCGGATAGGCGCCGAACGAGGGGCTGTAGTAATGCTGTAGCCCCGAGCCACTGTTCCACGTCCAGGCCGCTCCGCCCGGAGCGTATACGTAGTCGTTGATCACCGGCGTCTCGAAAGTGCCGTTGGGCACCGCCACGATGGTCGTCGCGTTGCCCGCGATGAGGTCGCTGCACACCGCCTTGGCTGCCGCGGTGGGCAGCGGCGGACATTGCGCGTCCGACAAACAGGTGTCACCTGAGAGCGAGCACTTGCCGTCTGTGCCTACGTTCGGACAGGAGGTGTAGTCCCAGAACGGCGGGAAGAAGACGTGGTCGCATGGAAGGTTGGTGATGCTGCAGGTACCGTCCCGGCGCGGACAATACGCGGGCTGCGTGCAGGTCGGATACGGGAAGACCGAGATGTCGCAGACAGGGTCGTACGTTCCGCCGGTGCACGCGTCGCCGGTCTCATTGCACGTGCTGCTCGTTCCCGGACAGGCGGCGTCGGACGTGCAGGCGATGCCGGTGCTGGTGCTGCAGTGTCCCGCAACCGGGTTGCAATTGAGATCGGTGGTACAGGCCGAGGAATCGACCGAGCATGTCCCGGGAACAATCGGACACTCGCCACTGCTATGGCACACGCCAGGGACGATCGAGCACTGCCCCGCGCCGGCACAGTCGGCATTCACCGTGCACGCCTGCGCGTCGAGGTTGCAGGCGCCGGGAACCGTCGGGCAATCGGTATCGATCACGCACGCGGCAGTGGTCACCGTGCAATGCCCGCCGAATGGCAGACACTGGGGATCGCTGAAGCAGGCACTGCCGGATAACGTGCACTGTCCCGGCTGGGTCGGGCATTGCGCATTGATCGTGCAGACATTGCCGACGATCGTGCAGTGCCCCTCGTCAGGACATTGCGCGTCGGTCATGCACGCGCTGCCATCGATGCTGCACGTGCCGGTCACGGGCGGACACTGCGAATTATCCGCGCAGGCGTTGCCGTTGTTGCTGCATTGGCCCTGCTGCGGGCAATCGGCGGCGACAAAGCAGCCGCCGCCGGTGACGGCGCAGTTGCCCGGCGTATTCGGGCATTCGGCGTTGCTGGTGCAGACCAGGTTGGAATTCGTGCAGCGTCCGGAATCGGCGCACTGCGCGTTACTCGTACAGAGGTTCCCGGTATTGGTGCAGATTCCCGGAAGTTGCGGACATTGGGCGACGGTCTGACACGCGTTGCCCACCGTGCTGCACTGGCCGAGATTCGGACAGTCGGCCGCGACGGCGCAGCTCGTCCCGCCGACGGAGCACTGCCCTTGGAGCGGGGCGCAGTCGGCGTTGACGTTACAGGCGTTCCCGTTGATGCTGCACTGCCGCGCACCGGGACAGTCGCCATTGCTCTGGCACGCGCCCGCGGTGAGGCTGCAAACGCCCGGCGGACACACGTTTTCGAGGTGGCACTCGGTACATTCGGGGCCGGCGCACGGGCATCCCGGCGGCATCCACACGACATTGCAGGCATCCGGCGGCGGCAAGTTGCAGACTTCGCCGATCACGTTGCACGTCTGGATCTGCACGTTGTCGCAGGTTTGCGGAACGACGTTGTCGCAGGTCTGGTTGATCAGTCCGTTGCACGACTGCGGCGTGATGCCGCCGCAAGTCTGGAATATGGGGTTGTTGCACGCCTGGGGCCCGAGGTTGAGGCAAGTGGGATTCTGGGCGCCGCCGCAGGTCTGCGGCGTGACGTTGTCGCAGGTCTGGTTTCCGACGTTGCCGCAGGTCTGCGCCTGTTGTCCGCTGCAGGTCTGCGGCTGTGCGCCATTGCAGGTCTGCGGATTGATGCTGTTGCAGACCTGCGTCTGCGCGTTGTTGCAGGTCTGCTGCTGGATGCCGACGCAGGTTTCCTGCGTGCCACCGCCGCACGTCTGGTCCCTGACGCCCTGGCAGGTCTGCGGCGTGATCGTAGGCGCCGGATTGGAGCAGGTCTGCGGCTGCAGCGGCCCGTAGTTCGGCCACAGCGGACTGGTCTGGTCGCACCAGAGGATGTTGTCGTTCTGGTAGTAGTACTTGCTGTCCTTGGCAGTCGTCCAGGCTGCGAGCAAGGCGCGCGTGGTGGCGTCGACCTTGGAGAACGCGATCGAGAGCGCAGTGGTGGCGCCCGCCGCCGGGTTGATGCCCGGGGGTGCCCATGGGTAGCTGTAGTCACCGTCGGTGCTGGCCGCGAACGAGGAGGACGCCGACGCGCCGGTGCCGTTGGTCCTGCAAAAGGCCGGATTGTTCTCCAGGCCCTGGCTCCAGTCCGAGTTGCACCACATGCCGATGGTCACCGGCGCGGTGAGATCGACGTAGCGGATCGTCGTCGCCCACGGATCGGCCGGCACCTTCGTCCAGTTGAGGGTGTTCGCAGCGTTCATCTGCGGGTAGCGCGAGCCGTCGTCGAAGGCGGGCGGTTCATAGGTCAACCGCGGGTTGTAGTAGCTGCGGTTGAGCTCGGTGTTGTGCACCGGCGCGGGCCACAGCGTCCAGTACTCGTACGGCTTGCCCGCCAGGGGCGACTTGAGCGGGCCGGGAGGCCCCGGATAGCGCTCGAGGCCCGGCAACGCACCGGGGTCGATGCCGCCGCTGCAGGTCGATGACGCGAGTATGGTGGTATCGCAGCCCGCGCCCGGGCCGCTGGGGTCGAACGAGGCGTTGTACGCCGGGAACGGAAAGCCGAACTGCTCGTAGATGTAGCCCGGGGTCACGTACTTGCCGTGCCCAACCAGCGAAAGGTCGATGTTGCTGTCGAAACGGCCGCAGGCGGCGTTCATGTTGCCGGTGATGTCCCGGCAGTAGTTCGCGATCGCGCCGTCGGGCAGGAAGTCGTAGAGCATCGACGTCGAATCGTCGATGGTGAGCATGATGTTCGGCTTGGCCTGGTTCTGGACGTTCAGCGGCTGGTCGCCGAGGGCGGTCAGCTGCGCGTAGCTGGTGCTCACCATGGGCCCGAGCCCCATCATGGCGGCCATGACGCTGGCGAGCCAGCGGCGCCATTTCGCGACGGAGTTTCGGTGGGCCATGATCGTTTCCTTGGTCGCGCTCGGGTTATTTCAGGGTTGCCTGCAAGAATGATGCCGTGTTCTGGGGTCCGTCGACCCGGATGGTCACGCGGTAGAAGGGCGACCCGGGAAAGGAGAACGCTTCGTCGCCGATGGTCGTTCCCGGGGCTGGCTTGGGCGGGATGAGTTCGCAGGTGGCAACCGTCGGGGGGCCGGCAGCGGTACACATGCGCTCGATCACGTAGCGAATCTCGGTCTGCTGCCCGGTCGCGCTGTCGTTGGCGGTCAGGACGGCGAAGGGATACGCGCTTTTCTTCTGGAGCTTCGCCGGGACCCCGCGCGCGTCCTCGCCAGCCTGGCGCGATGCGTAATAGTTTTCGCCGGCAAAATCGGCGGTGAGGTCGGCGATGCGCACCGCGCTGGCGATGTCGGCATCCTTGAACAGCGCCGCGGCGGCCTTTTCCACGGCCAGATTGCCGGGCAGGATCGACGCCATGCGGAACGACAGGTTGCCGATGACCGCGTTGGTCGTGTCGACCGAGCGCACCAGCGCGATCGCAGCCAGGCTGAGCGCGACCATCACGATCAGCGCGATGAACATGACGACGCCCTGCTGGCGCGCGCGTGACGCGGAGAGAAGGATCGGGCGATTGGGCAAGCGTGATCTCATGAGACCGGATTCCAGATCGGATTGCGAAGCGGGATCGTCGTCTCGTAGACGCGATACCGATAGTTGCCGCCGGCCGCGTTGATGGTGCCGGTGCGCTGCACCGCGCCGTCGAACAGCGTCCAGGTGTAGTTGCCTGCGTTCTTGTCCCACTGCTCTCCGCGCACGACGATGCCGATGCGCACGGCGCGGATCTTGCCAAGCTGCGAGATGTTCGCAGCCAGGACGTTGGCCTCGCTCCACTGGCCCGTGGCCGCCGTCCAGGTCACTCCTCCGGCGCCGTTGTCGATGCCGTAGACCACCTTGAGGTTGACGACGTTGGAGGCGATGGGATTCGGTGCCGCGGCGGCCGCGGCGCCGTTGGCGTCCCACAAGTGCGTGCTGCGCAGAACCCCGCCGGAGACGTCGTAGGCGACACGCTGGTTCTGACTCTTGGGGCCGAGATCGAGCAGCACCGAGTCGGTGCTGAATCCGACCGTCGCGCCGGTATGCGACACCGTGACCATGCCGTTGACGTCGGGCGCCGTGACGCCGGTGACGCGCGAGATCTGGCAGTCGCCGGCGAGCGAAATCGCCAGCACGAGGTCGTCGGTCTTGAAGCCGAGCGGACTCTGCACGGCGTAGTCGGCGCCCGCGGCCGCGCTGGCCAGGAACGGCGCCGGCGCGACCAGTCGCTGCGCCGCGCTGTAGCTGATCACCATCGAGTCGGGCACGTCATCGGCGCCGCCGTCACGGATGAGCACCGGAATGGGACGGAACGTCGTCGCCGGATCGACGGTCGCGGGACAGGTGCCGAGCTCCTTCATCGCGAAGGCCATGCCGTTGTTGGCGTTCGCCAGCTCGATGTTGAGCATGAACGAGGACAACAGCCCGTTCTGCTGCGCGTCGCCCACGCTCGTCGTGTTGCGCTTGATGCCTTCCGCCGCGGCGAACACCTGGTAGATGACCAGCACCGCGATCATCCCGATCACGATGCCGACCATGATTTCGATCAGGCTGAAGCCGCGTTGCGAGGTGTCCGTGCGCATGATGAGGCAGTCAGTTCTGTCCAACGACGCCGGTCGTCGTGTAATGGTGCTCGGTGGTGTCGCCGGGAAGCGTCCAGTAAATGGTCACTCGAACGACGCTGCTCGTCTTCGACGGCGCCGACGGAAGCGCGGCGTCGTCGACCAGCACCTCCGGTGGTGTGGTCATCATGGCGCCCAGCGCGGGCTGAACTTTGAGCGTCTTGAAGTTGAGATACTCGACGCCGCTGGGGCTGCGGTACTTGGTCTGGAGCGTCGCCTGATTGTCGGTCCACATCTGCGAGATCAGCGCGTTGGCAAGATAGACGGCCTCGGCGCGGTACTCGGAATCGTTGGTGAATCGTATGGCCTGCGCCTGCAGGCCGACGATGCCGAGGATGCCGAACGAGAAGATCAGAATGCCGATCAGCGCCTCGAGCAGGTACGCGCCGCGCTGGGCGCGACGCGTAATGCCCGAGGACGAGCGGGCTGCGGTGCGGTGCGTATGGATCATGTGGCTGGGCAGAAGCGTGCGTCGGACGAGGCGACGCCGGAGTTGGGGTCGCAAAGCTTGATGCCGCTTGCGGTCGAGGGATTGATGACCACGCGCAGCAGGCGCGGCGTTGAGACATTGGTGTTGGTTATCTCGATCCACTTGATACTGGCGCTGGCGTCGGTGTTCGGGATGAGCCGGCCCAGGCCGTTGAAGGTCACCTTGGTCGCCGCCGACGGCGTCGGCCGAAGGCGTGGTCTTGCACGCGCCGTCGGCGAAGGTGTAGGTTTCCACGACGTCGAAGGCGGCGGTCTCGTCGTTCAGACGCGACACCTGCCAGCCGCCGCTGCACGGCGTCGGATCCAGGACGAACTGAACCTGGGTATTCGAGCGCACCGCCTCTGCCTGCGCGCGACGCACGCCGGTGAGCGTGTTCTCGGCGCCGTTGCGTATCTGCATGTTGCCCATGAATTCGGCGTACTGCGGACCCGCGATCAGGAGCAGGAACGCGAAGATCGACAGCGCGATCATCAGCTCGATGAGCGTGAAGCCGAAGGGTCGGTGCGTCATGGCGCGTGTATCAGCTGCACGAGCCGTCACGGCGCACCACCCAGCCGCAAGTCTGGTTGCCCCAGCCCGCGGGGACTCCCGTGGTCGCCTTGACGTTGGCCTGGTTGATCGTGTAGACCGCGGTCGCGTCCATGCCTTCGCTCGCGTTGCCCGTCGCGACTCCCGTGTACGCGGTGGCGCTCTCGCCGCCGGCGCACGTGATCACGAAGGCCTTGGTGCCCGCCTGCGCGGCGAGTCGGATCTTTCCGCCGGTATCGCTGCAACCGCCGACGTAGGTCCGGTTGTCCAGATAGTATTGCTCGTAGCGCACGCGCAGGTCCGACAGCGCGGAGGTCGCCTCGATGATCTTGCCGCGCTTGACGTAGTCGCTGTAGTTCGGAAGTGCGATGGCGGCGAGGATCGCCACGATCGCGGTGACGATCATCACCTCGAGCAGCGTGAAGCCCTCATCGCGCGGCGCTTTCGCGCAACGGAGCATTACAGGTTCGGTCGTCCAATAAGTCGAAACAGCCACGGCGTTTCCCCTTTTTTACCCAAGGCATAGTATGGCCCGGGAATAGGGCAGGCAATGCAAGCCGATTAGAGGTATCGCCAACGGAACAGACGGTTACGGCGCACTTCCCGATTCCAGACGAAGGTGACGGCTAGCGCGCGCAAGGGGTGCCGTATTGCGCGCGTCTTGTGCAGTGCAATTCGTTGCTACGCGCAGCGCTCCTGTGTTTTTTCCATCCGCGCGCGTCCGCTATTGGCGAGGACGACTTTGATCGCATTCTGTCCGGGCTTGCACACGACAAAGGTGCCCATCTGCAAGGCGCCGCTCAACAGGCGCGCATGCCCGAGGCTGGTGTAGGACACGTAATCCGCGACGGGCCGGTTTGCCGCCACGGTGATCTGCGCCGGAGCCGCGCCTTCGCGGCGAATGATCTGCTGATCGTCGTCGATCTCGCCATCGCGATTCTCGTCGACGAACATGACCCAGCCCGCGTCCCATCCGGCGCGGTCGTCGCAGCGCCGTCCGTTCGAGCTCTTGCACACGTTGACGCGGTAGCCGTGCTTGATCGCCTCGCTTCGGGCGAGTTCGAGGGTCTCGGTGAGCAAGCGGGCGTGGTTGGCGAGCTGCTGCGACGCCATCCAGTCGCCGTAGGCCGCCGGCGCGAGCGCAAGCAGAGCGCCGAGCACCGCGACGCTGACGATGAGCTCGATCAGGGTGAAACCGCGGGCCGGGTCGTGCGAAGAGGCGTGGGAACGCGTGTCCATGCTTGCTCCGAAGGCGCCCCGGAGAGTGCGGGGCCAGCGAAGCGCATGCTAGGGCGGGGCGCGGCGTTTGAAACTTGAGCTCGTGGCCTAAGTCATTGGACGGATTGACATTCCAGCGCGCGCCTGCAGGCGGCAGCGGGGGCACACTGCCCGGCCGGCGTGCCATAATCGACATCTGGGCGGACACCCTGGCCGCCGCTGTCTTTCGAGCGCTCCTTCGTATGGCATCCAAACCGAAATTCTCCTGGAGCGACCCATTGCTCCTCGACGAGCAGCTCGAGCCCGAGGAGCGCATGGTGCGGGAGACCGCGTATGCCTACGCGCAGGAGAAACTGCTTCCGCGCGTCACCGAATCGTTCCGACACGAGCGCAGCGATCCGGAAATCTTTCGCGAGATGGGCGCTCTCGGGCTGCTCGGGGCCACGCTTCCCGAGACCTACGGCGGGGCAGGGCTCAATTACGTCTGCTACGGCCTGATCGCGCGCGAGATCGAGCGCGTCGATTCGGGCTACCGCTCGATGATGAGCGTGCAAAGTTCGCTGGTCATCCATCCGATCCACGTATTCGGAACCGAGGAGCTGCGGCGCAAGTACCTGCCGCGGCTTGCCAGCGGCGAATGGATCGGCTGCTTCGGCCTCACCGAGCCCGATCACGGCTCGGATCCGGGATCGATGGTCACGCGCGCGAAAAGCGTCGACGGCGGCTACCGGTTGTCCGGAGCGAAGATGTGGATCTCCAACGCGCCGATCGCCGACGTGTTCGTCGTGTGGGCGAAGACCGACGACGGAATCATCCGCGGCTTCGTGCTCGACAAGGGCATGCAGGGCCTGAGCGCGCCCAAGATCGAGGGCAAGTTCAGCCTGCGCACCTCGGTGACGGGCGAGATCGTGCTCGACGACGTCTTCTGCCCGGCCGCGAACCTGCTGCCGGGGGTCGAGGGCCTGGCGGGCCCCTTCGGATGTCTCAACAGCGCGCGCTACGGCATCGCCTGGGGCGCGCTCGGCGCGGCGGAATTCTGCTGGCACGCGGCACGGCAGTACACGCTCGACCGCCAGCAGTTCGGCCGGCCGCTGGCGGCCAACCAGCTCATCCAGAAAAAGCTCGCCGACATGCAGACCGAGATCACGCTCGGTCTGCAGGGCTGCCTCCGCCTCGGGCGCCTGAAGGACTCGGGCAAGGCCGCACCCGAGATCACCTCGATCATGAAGCGCAATTCGTGCGGCAAGGCGCTGGATATCGCGCGCACGGCGCGCGACATGCACGGCGGCAACGGCATCGTCGACGAGTTCCACGTCATCCGCCACGTGCTCAACCTCGAGACGGTGAACACCTACGAGGGCACGCACGACGTGCACGCCCTCATACTCGGTCGCGCGCAGACCGGCATCTCCGCGTTCAGTTGACCGCGTGAAGCTCTACAACTATTTCCGGTCTTCGGCGGCGTATCGGGTGCGCATCGCGCTCGCCATCAAGGGGCTCGCCTACGAGTACATCCCGGTGCATCTCACTCGGGGCGAGCAGCGCGCTGCGGGCTATGTCGCGATCAACCCGCAGTCGCTCGTGCCCTTGCTCGACGACGACGGCACGCGTATCGCGCAGTCGCTGGCAATCATCGAATACCTCGACGAGCGCCATCCGTTGCCGCCGCTCTTGCCGGCGGCGCCCGCCGAGCGCGCGCGCGTTCGCGCCCTGGCGCTGGCGATCTGTTGCGACATCCACCCGCTCAACAACCTGCGCGTGCTGCGATACCTCACCAAGGTTCTGGCCGTGAACGAGGACGCGAAGAACGCCTGGTACCGTCATTGGGTGGACGTCGGGCTCTCCGCGCTCGAGACGCAGCTTTCCAGCGATGCGGCGACGGGGGCGTTCTGCCACGGCGACACGCCGACGCTCGCCGACGTGTGCCTGGTGCCGCAGCTCGCCAACGCACGCCGCTACAAGGTCCCGCTCGATGCCTGGCCGACGCTGCTGCGCATCGACGAGCGCTGCCGGGCGCTTCCAGCCTTCGCGGCCGCCGCACCCGAGCGCCAACCCGACGCGGAGTAGCCGCGCTTGTATGATTCCCCCCGAAGCTGCGCTGCGCGCCGCCTCCCCCAAGGGGCAAGCGCCTTGGGGCGGCCCGGCGGCGCTTTCCACTGAAGGAGTTGCCATGAAATTCGCCGTTCCCGCGTGGGATGCGCCGGTGGTGCCTGTCGCCGGCGGCGATCTCGTCTATCCCGTCCGACACATCTATTGCGTCGGCCGCAACTATGCCGAGCACACCAAGGAAATGGGCGGCGACACCAAGGAGCCGCCTTTCTTTTTCACCAAGCCCGCCGATGCGATCGTGCCGGTGGTGCCGCCGGCGATCGGGGAGATCGCCTATCCGCTGGCGACCAAGAACTTCCACCACGAGATCGAGCTCGTGGTGGCGATCGGCGCGCGCGGCGTCATGGTCGCGCCCGAGAAAGCGGAAGCGCTGATCTACGGCTACGCGGTGGGACTCGACATGACCCGGCGCGATCTGCAGGCGCAGATGCGCGAGATCAAGCGTCCGTGGGATATCGGCAAGTCGTTCGCGCAGGCCGCGCCGATCGGCCCGATCCATCCGGTGTCCGCCGTCGGCCATCCGCGGCGCGGGCGCATCAGCGTCGAGGTGAACGGAACGCTCAAGCAGCAGGGCGACCTTTCGGAGATGATCTGGGACGTCCCGCACATGCTGCATTTCCTTTCGCAATACTACGAGCTGCTGCCGGGCGACCTGATATTCACCGGAACGCCCGCGGGCGTGGCCGCGGTCGTCGCCGGCGACACGATGGTGGGCCGCATCGAGTCGCTGGGCGAGCTCAAGGTGCGCGTCGGCGCGCCTGCCGCGCACGGATGAGCGCGCTCTCGGCGGAATTCGTCGAGCGCGAGTACAACAACCGGGCGGCGTTCCCGGATCACCCGCAGTGGTTCGCGCGCTGGGCCGCCGACAGCGCGCGATCGCGCGAGCGCCTCGAGGCGCGCCTGGACGTGCGCTATGGGCCGGGGCCACGACAGACCGTCGACCTGTTCCCGGCGCGCGAGCCGCGCGGCGCGCTCCTGTTCATCCACGGCGGCTACTGGCGCGCGCTCGACAAGAGTGACCATTCGTTCATCGCCGATCCGTGGGTCGAGCGCGGGATCGGCGTCGCCGTGATGAACTACGACCTGTGCCCCGCGGTCGGGATTCCGCGCATCGTCGAGGAGGCGCGCGAAGCCGTCGGGTGGCTTGGCGCCAACGGCGCGCGACACGGCGTTCCGACCGAGCGGCTGCTGCTCGCCGGTCATTCGGCCGGAGGACATCTCGTGGCCAGCCTGCTTGCCGGCCCATGGCCGGACGCGGCACAGGCGCAGTCGATCTGCGGCGCGGTGTCGATCAGCGGCGTGTTCGATCTGGAGCCGTTGCTTCTGTCGGCGATGAACGTCGACCTGCGGCTCGACCCGGCGACGGCGCGCGCGATGAGTCCGCTGCGCCATGCTCCGCGCCTCGCGGCACCGCTCGTGCTCGCGGTCGGCGCCGACGAGACTCGCGAGTTCATCCGCCAGACCGCGTCGATGTGGGAGGCATGGCCGCAGAACCGCCCCGCCGGCGATGGTGCGGCCGCTGGTCGTTCCCCAGCGCCACCACTTCAGCGTCGTAACCGACTTCGCGCTGCCGGAAAGCGAGTTGTTTCGCACTGCCTTGCGATTGTTCGGCTGACGCGTCGTGCGCCGCGTGCGAGCCGTCTTGGGTCGATCGTCGGCGGTATAATGCAAGCACTCGCCCGAGTCGCGCGAGACGCCGTTCCTCATGAGCAACTCCCGCTTGCATTCCGTCGATTCCGCGCCGCTGCGTCCCGACAACGCGCAGGCGGTGAGCCCGATCACCGAGATCATCGCGGATCTGCGCGCCGGCCGTGTGGTGATCCTGATCGATGAGGAAGACCGCGAGAACGAGGGCGACCTGGTGGTCGTCGCCGACGCGATCACGCCCGAGATCGTCAATTTCATGGCGCGCTACGGCCGCGGCCTGATCTGCATGCCGATCACCGAGCAGCGCGCGGCACAACTCCAGCTCGCACCGATGACGCCGGTCAACCGCTCGGTGCACGGCACCAACTTCACCGTCTCGATCGAGGCGGCCGAGGGCGTGACCACCGGCATTTCCGCCGCCGATCGCGCCCATACCATCCGCGTCGCCTGCGCGCCGGATGCGCGCGCCAGCGACATCGTTCAGCCGGGGCACGTGTTTCCCCTGGTCGCGCACGCCGGCGGCGTGCTGGCGCGTGCCGGACACACCGAGGCGTGCTGCGACCTCGCGCAACTCGCCGGGTGTTCGCCCGCCGCCGTGCTTTGCGAAATCATGAACGACGACGGCTCGATGGCGCGCCTGCCCGACCTCGTGATCTTCGCGCGCACGCACGGGCTGCGGATCGGCGCCATCACCGATCTCATCCAGTATCGCGCGCAGAACGAGCGACTGGTCGAGCGCGTCGGCGAGCGCACCATCCGCACCGCCGAAGGCGAGTTCCGGCTGGTCACTTTCCGCGACAAGCTCAACGACGCGACGCATCTCGCGCTGGTGCGCGGCGACATCGCCGCCGACGTCGAGACGCTGGTGCGCGTGCACGAGCCGCTCTCGGTCGTCGACCTGCTCGACTACGGCAGTCGCAGTCACTCGTGGACGATCCCTGCCGCGCTCTCGCGCATCGCGCGCTCCGGGCGCGGCGTGCTGGTGCTCCTGCATCGCGAGGAATCGGCGGGCGAGCTTCGCGAGCGCGCCGTCTCGGACGCGCCGCGCGTCGACACCAAGATGGACCTGCGCAACTACGGTATCGGCGCGCAGATCCTGCGCGATCTCGACGTCGGGCGCATGCGCCTGCTGGCGCGTCCCCGCAAGATGCCCAGCATGGCCGGCTTCGGGCTCGAGATCGCCGGCTACGAAGACGCGCCGCCCGCGGGCTGACGCGCTCGCCGCCGCGACGCGCCGTCGCGAACGTTCGCTTCCGCGCAGTCCACTCAATCGCCCGCGACCTGGATAACCATCGATGTCCACCCGCAAAATCGCCACCGATCTGCGCGCCTCGCACATGCGTGTCGGCGTGGTCGCGGCGCGCTTCAACCCGGAGGTGGGCGAGGCGCTGCTCAAGGGCGCGCTCTCCGCGCTGGAAGGCGCCGGCGTCCCGCCCGATGCGATCACCGTCGCCTCGGTTCCCGGCGCGCTCGAAGTGCCGCTCGCGCTGCAGCGCATGGCGCAGACCGGCGACTACGACGCGCTGGTCGCGCTCGGCGCGGTCATCCGCGGCGAGACGTATCATTTCGAGATCGTCGCCAACGAATCCGCGGCAGGCGTGGCCAGCGTTCAACTCGAGTTCGGAACGCCGATCGGCAACGGCATCCTGACCACCGACACCGACGCGCAGGCGCACGAGCGCGCCGAAGCCAAGGGCAAGGACGCCGCGCTTGCCGCGATCGAGATGGCCAACCTGATGGACGCCATCGATGAGGAATAGCCGCTCGCGCTCGCGCGAGTTCGCGCTGCAGGGATTCTACGAGTGGGTTCTGTCCAAGAACGATCCGGCGGCCATCGGCGCCCAGCTTGTCGAGGCGGAGGGCTTCTCCGAATGCGACGCGCCGTATTTCGATCGCCTCTGGCACGGCGTCACCCGTGAGTACGGGCCGCTGCTCGCGGCGCTGGCGCCGCATTCCGCGCGCGCCACCGACGCGCTGTCGCCCATCGAGAAAGGCGCGCTCGTGATCGGCGCGTGGGAACTGCTGCACGAGCCCGACGTACCTTACCGCGTCGCCATCGACGAAGCGGTCGAGCTGGCCAAGTCGTACGGTGGAACCGACGGACACAAGTTCGTCAACGGCGTGCTCGACAAGCTCGCGGCGAGCGCGCGACCGCGCGAAACCAGCGCCGCGCGCGCGTAGCGCCGGCGCGCTTCGCGTTCGCGCGCCGCGCCGCGCAATCCACGACTGCACGACCCGTCTTTGCGCCATGATTGCTCCATGAGCGGGCTCAGTGAATTCCAGCTGATCGAACGATTCTTCCGGCGGCCGGCGCGGACCGCCGTCGTCGGCATCGGCGACGATGCGGCGCTGCTGGCGCCAACGGCCGGATGCGAGATCGCGATCTCGGTCGACATGCTCGTCGAGGGGCGGCATTTCTTCGCCGGCGTCGACCCCGAGTCGCTCGGACACAAGAGCCTCGCGGTCAACCTTTCGGATATGGCGGCCGTGGGCGCGACGCCGCGCTGGGCGTTGCTCGCCGGAGCGCTGCCCAGCGCCGATGCTCCCTGGCTCGAGGCATTCGCGCGCGGCATGTTCGCGCTCGCCGACAAGCATTCGGTGGAGCTGGTCGGCGGCGACACGACGCGCGGCCCGCTGACGCTGTGCGTGACCATCCTCGGAGAAGTGCCGTCCGGCCAGGCGCTGCTGCGCAGCGGCGCGCGCGCCGGTGATTCGATCTGGGTATCCGGCAGGCTCGGCGACGCGGCGCTCGCGCTGGCGCACCTGCAGGGTCGTGTCGCGCTCACCGTCGAGGAATTCGCGCAATGCGAGCGCGCGTTGCTGTGGCCGGTGCCGCGCGTCGACGCTCGGTACGCGTCTGCGCGGCATCGCTTCCGCGGCGATCGATCTCTCGGACGGGCTGAGCGGCGATCTCGGCCACGTTCTGGCCGCGTCGGGAGTGGGCGCGCGCGTCGATCTCGACGCTATCCCGCGCGGCGCTGCGATGGATCGCCTGCTCAAGGGGACGATGCCGCTTCGCGAGGCGGGCTTGCGAGCGCTGCTCGCCGGCGGCGACGACTACGAGCTTTGCTTCACGGCGCCTCGCGCCCGCGACGCAGACATCGCGGCGCTGGGTCGCGAGCTTCGCGTCGCGCTGACGCGCATCGGCGACGTCACCGAGGCGCCTGGATTCGCGGTGCGCGACGGCGACGGCAATCCGCTGCACGCGCTGCCCGCCGCGTTCGATCACTTCGCAACATGAGCAAGCGCAAGACTCCGACGCTCGGATTCCTGGTCGCGCATCCGGCGCATTTCATCGCGCTCGGCTTCGGCGCTGGCCTTGCGCCAGTGGCGCCAGGCACCGTTCGGAACGCTGGTGGCGCTGCCGCTGGCGGCATTGCTGCGCGACGTACGCGAACGACGCCGTGTTCCTGGCCGCGATCGTCGGCGCATTCGCGCTCGGCGTCTGGGCGGCGGGACGCACCGGCCGCGCGCTCGGCGATGGCGACCACGGCGCCATCGTGTGGGACGAGGTGGTCGCATTCCTGCTGGTGCTGTACTTCGTCGGCGCCGATCCGTTGCGCGAGGCGTTCGCATTCGTCCTGTTCCGCATCTTCGACATCGTCAAGCCGCCGCCCGCGCGCTTCATCGATCGCGAATGGCACGGCGGCTTCGGCGTAATGGCCGACGACATCGTCGCGGCGTTCTACGCGCTGCTCGCGCTCTCGCTCTGGCAGCGTCTCGAGGGGTACCTGGCGTGAGCGTGCGCGGAATTGCTCGTGCGGACCGGCTGTCGGTCGACCTTGCCACGGCGCGCGGGCTGGAGGAACGCTCGCTCAATGCGTCCGGGGCATTCCAGTCGATCGTTTACGACGGCTGGCTGCTCGGTTACCGCCCCGGTCCGACCAAGCGATTGCGCTGCGTCAACCCGTTCTACGCATCGACGCTGCCGATGGCGCAAAAGGTCGAACATTGCGTCGGTTTCTATGCGGGCAGTCGGCCTGCCCGCCATTTTTCGCCTGCTGCCGTTTTCGCAGCCACCCGACCTCGACGCATGGCTCGAGCGCGCCGGCTGGCTGGCGTTCGAGCGCACCAAGGTGCTGCACATGAGGCTCGCGACGTTCCGGCGGCGAAGCCGATCGCACCCGAAGATCGCGGTGGAGATCGTCGACGTCGGCGCGTGGCAGGAGCCCGCGGCCGCGCTCCTCGGCATCGCCCCGGCCGACATCCCGCGGCTGGTCGAGCGAGCGCGTTCGCTATCCGTTGCCGCACGCCGGCGCGTTGCTGCGTCGAGGCGGCGAGGTCGTGGCGTGTGGTCTGGTGAAGTTCGAGGCCGGATACGCCGGATTGTTCGCGGTGCACACCGCGACGGCGTTGCGCGGGCAGGGCCTCGGGCGATCGATCGTGTCGGCGCTGCTGGCCGAGGCGGCGCGGCAGGGCGCGCACAGCGCTTATCTGCAGGTGACCGCGGACAACGCGCCGGCGCTGGCGCTCTACGAGCGCTTCGGCTTCACGCCCGCCTACGAATACTGGTATCGGGGCCGGCCGGGGGAGCAGCATGAGAGCGACATCGCATGCCGCCGAACGACGACGACTTCTACGACCTCGCCGCCCGGCTGGGCAAGCTCGGCGCTGGCGCGCGGTGTCATGCTCGCGGCGGCGGAATCGTGCACCGGTGGCCTGGTGGCGGGCGCGCTGACCGCGGTGCCGGGGAGCTCGCAGTGGTTCGAGCGCGGATTCGTCACCTATTCGAACGAAGCCAAGTCCGAAATGCTCGGCGTATCGCTGGCGACGCTCGAGCGCTGCGGCGCGGTCAGCGTAGAAACGGCGTCGGAAATGGCCGTCGGCGCGCTGCAGGGCAGCCGCGCCGACTGGTCGGTGGCGGTCACCGGCGTGGCCGGTCCCGACGGGGGCACGGCGCTGAAACCGGTCGGAACCGTGTGTTTCGCGTGGGCGGGTCCTGCAGGGCGTGACGACGGAAAGGACACTTGCTCGGCGGGTCGCGCGCCGAGATCCGGCAGGCCTCGGTCAGGCATGCGCTGCAGGGGCTTCTAGACCGTCTGGCCTAGGCCATCGGAGCACTGGCGTCGAACGATCGTTCTATGCAATAATCGGCCTCGATCGAACCCCACCCATAGGCGCATCATGAACAACGCACTCGGCAAGGCCAACGGAAGCAACCCCATGGACGACAGCAAGACCAAGGCGCTGGCAGCGGCGCTGGCGCAGATCGAGAAGCAGTTCGGCAAGGGCTCGATCATGAAAATGGGCGAGGCGCAGGTGCAAAACGACCTGTCGGTCGTGTCCACCGGCTCGCTCGGGCTCGACATCGCGCTGGGCGTCGGCGGGCTTGCCGCGCGGTCGCGTCGTCGAAGTCTATGGCCCCGAGTCGTCGGGCAAGACGACGCTGTGCCTCCAGGTCGTCGCCGCAAGTGCAGAAGGCGGGCGGTGTCGCGGCGTACATCGACGCCGAAAATGCGCTCGACCCGGTCTACGCCGGCAAGCTCGGGGTCAAGGTCGGCGACATGCTGATCTCGCAGCCCGACACGGGCGAGCAGGGTCTCGAGATCGCCGACATGCTGGTGCGTTCAGGCGGCGTCGACATCATCGTCATCGACTCGGTCGCGGCGCTCGTGCCGCAGCGCCGAAATCGAGGGCGAGATGGGCGACCAGCTGCCGGGCCTGCAGGCGCGGCTGATGAGCCAGGCGCTGCGCAAGCTCACGTCCAACATCAAGCGCGCCAACGTACTGGTGATCTTCATCAACCAGATCCGCATGAAGATCGGCGTCATGTTCGGCAACCCCGAGACCACCACCGGCGGCAACGCGCTCAAGTTCTATGCGTCGGTGCGACTCGACATTCGCCGCATCGGCTCGATCAAGAAGGGCGAGGAAGTCGTCGGCAACGAGACGCGGGTCAAGGTCGTCAAGAACAAGATCGCGCCGCCGTTTCGCGAAGCGCTGTTCGACATACTCTATGGCGAAGGCATTTCGCGCGAAGGCGAGATCATCGAGCTCGGCGTCGCGCAGAACATCATCGAAAAGTCCGGTGCGTGGTACGCCTACCAAGGCGACAAGATCGGGCAGGGCAAGGACAATACCCGCGAATACCTGAAGGAGCATCCCGAGATGGCGGCCGAGATCGAGGCGAAGATCCGCGCCGCGGTCGGCATCGCGGGACCCGGTGCCGTTCGCGGTGCGGCGCCCGCCGAAGAGTAGCGCGGGGCACGCGACCGGCGCGCAGTTGCTGCCGGCGCTGCGCGCGCATGCTGTTCGGTTGCTGGCGCGGCGCGAGTACGCCCGCGCCGAGCTGGAAGCGCGCCTGATCGCCAAGGGCGCCAGTCGCGAGCAGGCCGCATCGCTGCTCGACGAGCTGGCCCGCCTCGGCTATCAGTCCGACGCGCGCTTCGCGCTCGCATTCACGACTCACAATGCGCGGCGCTACAGCCGTCGCTCCATTACCGCCGAGCTCAAGATGAAAGGCGTGTCCGCGGACGCCATCGACTCGGCGCTCACCGAATCGCCGCTCGACGACGCGCATGCGCTGGAAGCCCTGTGGCAACGCCGTTTCGGACGCATCCCGACCGACGAGCGCGACAAGGCACGGCAGGTGAGATTTCTGCAGTCGCGCGGCTTCTCGGTGTCGGCGATCCTTGCGCTGCTTCGCAAGACCAAAGCGTGAGCTCTGGCTGCTCGCGTGACGCGCCGCTGATCGTCTGCTAAGATGTTGAATTTACTAACGTTCGCGGCATGACCCGCCGCCCGTCCATCCCGATGAAAGCCGCAGAGATCCGCCGTCGCTTCCTCGAGTACTTCGCGTCGAACGGGCACACCATCGTTCCCTCGGCTTCGCTGGTCCCCGCCAACGATCCGACGCTGCTGTTCACCAACAGCGGCATGGTGCAGTTCAAGGACGTGTTCCTCGGCACCGACAAGCGTCCCTACGTCCGCGCCGCCGACGTGCAGCGCTGCCTGCGCGCCGGAGGCAAGCACAACGACCTCGAGAACGTCGGCTATACCGCGCGTCATCACACGTTCTTCGAGATGCTCGGCAACTGGTCGTTCGGCGATTATTTCAAGCGCGACGCGATCCGCTACGCGTGGGACCTGCTCACCGGCGTGTATGGGCTGGACCCGTCGCGGCTTTGGGTGACTGTGTACCAGACCGACGACGAGGCCTACGGCGTCTGGGCCGATGACATCGGCGTGCCGCGCGAGCGCATCGTTCGGATCGGCGACAACAAGGGCGCGCCGTACGCCTCCGACAATTTCTGGCAGATGGCGGACACGGGCCCGTGCGGGCCGTGCAGCGAGATCTTCTTCGATCACGGCCCGGGCATCGCCGGCGGACCGCCGGGATCGGCCGATGCCGAAGGCGACCGGTACATCGAGATCTGGAATCTCGTGTTCATGCAATTCGATCGCGACGCCAACGGCGTGCTCACGCCGCTGCCCAAGCCGTGCGTCGACACCGGCATGGGACTCGAGCGGCTCGCCGCGGTGCTGCAGCACGTGCACAGCAACTACGAGATCGACCTCTTCCGCGACCTGATCGGCCACGCCGCGCGCGTCACGGCGACCAAGGACCTCGCGTCGCCGTCGCTGCGCGTCATCGCCGACCACATCCGCGCCTGCGCGTTTCTGGTCGTGGACGGCGTCATCCCCGGCAACGAGGGGCGCGGCTACGTGCTTCGCCGCATCATCCGGCGCGCCATCCGGCACGGCTACCAGCTCGGCCAGACGCAGCCGTTTTTCCACAAGCTCGTGCCCGAGCTCTCGAAGCTGATGGGCGAGGCGTATCCCGAGCTTCCACAAAAGCAGGATCACGTCATCCAGGTGCTGGCGGCGGAAGAGGCGCGCTTCGCCGAAACGCTGGTGAACGGCATGAAGGTGCTCGAAGCCGCGCTCGGCGAGGCGACCAAGGCAGGACTTCGCGTGCTGCCGGGCGAGACCGCATTCACGCTCTACGACACGTTCGGGTTTCCGCTGGACCTCACCGCCGACGTCTGCCGCGAGCGCGGCTTCGGCGTCGACCAGGCGGGCTTCGACGCGGCCATGGACAAGCAGCGCGCAGCGGGCACGCGCGGCGTCGACGTTCAAGTCGGCGGGCGGCCTCGACTACCACGGCGACAAGACCGTGTTCGACGGCTACGAAACGCTGGCCGCCGACGCGCGCGTCGTGTCGCTCTATCGCGGCGGCAGCGCGGTCGAGTCGCTCGCGAGCGGCGAGGAGGGCATCGTCGTGCTCGACCGCACGCCGTTCTACGCCGAGTCGGGCGGACAGGTGGGGGACCGCGGCGAGCTTTCGAAGAGCGGGACGTGCCTGACGCTGTTCGCGGTGACCGACACGCAGAAGATCCAGCCCGATGTGTTCGGACATCACGGCACGGTCAAGACCGGCGAGCTTCGCGTCGGCGACACCGTCGCCGCGCGCGTCGACGCAGAGCTCGCGCGAGCGCGCCGCGCGCAACCACTCGGCGACGCACCTGATGCACGCCGCGCTGCGCCGTGTGCTCGGCGAGCACGTCACGCAAAAAGGCTCGCTGGTCGACGCGCAGCGCACGCGCTTCGACTTCGCGCATCCGCAGCCGATGACCGGCGAGGAGATTCGCACCGTCGAATCGATGGTCAATCGCGAGATCCGCGCCAATACGCCGGTCGAGGTGAAGAACATGGCCTACGACCAGGCGATCGAGTCGGGCGCGATGGCGCTGTTCGGCGAAAAATACGGCGACGAGGTGCGCGTGCTGCGCATGGGCGACTTCTCGACCGAATTGTGCGGCGGGACGCACGTGGCGCGCACCGGCGACATCGGCTCGTTCAAGATCCTCACCGAGGGTGGCGTCGCCGCCGGTATACGGCGCGTCGAAGCGGTGACCGGAGAGGCCGCGCTCGCGTACACGCACGAGCTCGAGAACGCGCTGGCAGGCGCTGCGAAGGCGCTGCGTGCCGCGCCTGCCGAAGTCCCCGCGAAGGTGCAGCAGGCGCTCGACCAGGTGCGCGCGCTGGAAAAGGAGCTCTCGCGGCTCAAGTCGAAGGCTCGCGTCGGATCGCGGCGGCGACATCGCTTCGCAGGCCGTGGAGGTCAACGGCGCGCAGGTGCTCGCCGCGGCGATCGAGGGAGCGGACGCCAAGTCGCTGCGCGACACGCTCGACCAGCTCAAAGGACGATTCAAGTCGGCCGCGATCGTGCTGGGCTCCACCGATGGCCCCAAGGTCACGCTGATCGCCGGGGTGACCTCCGATCTCACGGGCAGGATCAAGGCGGGCGAACTGGTCAATCACGTTGCCACCCAGGTGGGTGGCAAGGGCGGCGGCCGCGCCGACATGGCGCAGGCCGGCGGCACCCTGCCGGACAAATTGCCGGCTGCGCTTGCCAGCGTGCGGCTGTGGGTCGAGCAGCGTCTCTAAGCGACCATCAGGAAAGCGCACCATGCCGCTGCGCCCGGAAGCGACGCTGGACAAGTTCGTCGACCGCGGCAGCGGCTACCTGCCGGGGCTGATCGGCCTTCGCATCGTCGCCCTCGCCGAGAACCGCCTCGATGCCGAGCTCGACATCCGCCCCGAGCTGCTGGCGCCGAACGGGTTTCTGCACGCGGCGAGCGTGATCGCGCTGGCCGACACCGCGTGCGGTTATGCGTGCATCGCGCATCTTCCCGAAGGCGCCGAGAACTTCACGACCGTCGAGCTCAAGAGCAACTTTCTGGGCACCCTGCGCAGCGGCACCCTCGCCTGCGTCGCGACGCCCGCGCATCTGGGCCGTACCACGCATGTGTGGGATGCGGTTGTGCGCGACAGGTCGTCCGCGCGAACGATCGCGTTGTTTCGCTGCACGCAGATGATCCTGTGGCCGCGACCCGCCTGAGGACCGCGCCGAGAGTGGCTGCGCCGCGACCGTTTGTTCCGTGGCAGGCACCTCCGATCGGTCCTCCTTGCCCCTGAGACCGCTCCAATCCTATGATCGCTGCGAATCTCCGCACTGCGGCGTCTCGACGCGGCCGCGGGGACCCTGAATCCGACCACACACGGAACCACGACCATGACCAAGACTTGGAAAATCCTGACGGCTCTGGCCGCGGCCGCGCTTTGCGCGAGCGCGCTGCCTGCGCAAGCGCAGGGCATCACGTCGGAGCAGGCGACGCAGATCCTCGAGGAACTGCGTGCCATCCGCAAGAATCTGGAAACGCGCCCGGTCGGGCCCGCCGCCGCCGCCCCGCAGCCGCAGCGTCCGGTCGACGACAAGGTGAGCTACGCCTTCGTGCCCGGCACGTATTCGATGGGCAAGGAAGACGCGCCGCTGGTGCTGGTCGAGTACACCGACTACCAGTGCCCGTTCTGCCAGCGCTTCCACAACGATGCGTTCGCGCAGCTCAAGACCAACTACATCGACACCGGCAAGATCCGCTTCGTCACGCGCGACTTCCCGCTGTCGTTCCACGAGAACGCGATGCGCGGCGCCGTCGCGGCGCGCTGCTCGGCGGAGCAGGGCAAGTTCTGGGACTTCCGCCACACGCTGATCGTCAACGCCTCGCAGTTGCAGGCGGACAAGATCGCCGGCTACGCGCAGAACGCGTCGATGGACGTCAGCAAGTTCAAGGCCTGCGTGGAATCCGACAAGTACAAGGCGGCGATCGACAAGGACATCGCGGAAGGCACGGTCGCGGGTGTGACGGGCACGCCGGCATTCGTGCTGGGACGCATCGCAGAACGGCAAGCTCGAAGGCGTGCGCATCGTCGGTGCGATGCCCTACGCGCAGTTCGACGCCAAGATCCAGGAATTCCTGAAGCAGTCGCCTACCGCCAAGAACTAGTTTCTGCGCATCTCGACGGCCGGCCCGGGACACCGCGCCGGCCGTTTTCATTGGTTCGCCGCCGGGTCGTCGACCGCACGCTGCGCGCGCCGCGCTTCTCTCCTGACGCCCGCGATGCGCTGCGCCCTGCTCGGATTCGCGCTCGGCGTGGTCGCGCTGCAACAGCAGCCAACGCTTCCCCCGTCGTGGATCGCGCTTGCGGGCGTCGCCGCGGCGGTACTTGCGCTGCTCGCGACCTGGCGCGCCGGCCGCGACGCTGCGCCGCTCTCGGGCCGATCGCGTGCGCTGGCCTGTTCCATCGCGCTGTGCGCCGCGGCGCTCGCCGGATTCGGCTACGCGGGATGGCGCGCCGACGCGCGCATGGCCGACGAGCTGCCATCGGAATGGGAGGGGCGCGACATCGCGATCGTCGGGATCATCGACGAATTGCCGCAGCCGGTGGATCGGGGCACGCGCTTCCGCTTCGACGTCGAGCGCGTGGAGACGCCGGAAGCGCGCGTGCCGTCGACGCTGTCGCTCGCCTGGTATGCGCCGGTCTCGCGCGACGGCACCGCCGAAGCGATCCCTGCGCTGCACGCGGGCGAGCGCTGGCGCCTTCTCGTGCGCCTCAAGCGCCCGCACGGCACGGTCAATCCATCGGGATTCGACGTCGAAGCGTGGCTGCTCGAGAACAACCTTCGCGCCACCGGCTACGTGCGCCGCGATGACGCCAATGTGCGCCTCGACGCCTTTGCGGCGCGTCCCGCCGACTTCGTCGCCAGGGCCCGCGAGTCGATCCGCGAGCGCATCCTGGTCGCGCTGGAGGGCCGCCCCTACGCCGGCGTCATCGCCGCGCTGGCCATCGGTGACGAGCGCGCGATTCCCGAAGCGCAGTGGCAGCTCTTCAACCGCACCGGCGTCGGCCACCTGATCAGCATTTCGGGACTGCACATCACGTTTTTCGCGACGCTGGTCGGCGCCGTCGTGTATTGGCTGTGGAAGCGTGCGCACGCGCTGACGCTGCGCCTGCCCGCCCGCAAGGCCGCGGCGCTCGCCGGCGTCGCCGCGGCGTTCTGCTACGTGCTGCTCGCCGGATTCCAGATTCCCGCGCAGCGCACGCTCTACATGCTGATGGTGGCGGCGGTGGGACTGTGGGTCAGCCGTCCCGGCACGGCGTCGACCGTGTGGCTGTGGGCGCTCGCGATCGTGCTCGCGTGGGATCCATGGGCCAGCCTCACGCCCGGATTCTGGCTGTCGTTCGGCGCGGTCGGGCTGCTGCTGTATATCGGCGTTGGCCGCATCGGCCGCGCCCCGGCGTGGCGCGAGGCGACGCGCGCGCAGGCGGCGATCACCGTCGGGCTCGTTCCGCTGATGCTGATCCTGTTCCAGCAGATCTCGCTGGTCTCGCCGATCGCCAACGCGGTGGCGATTCCCGTCGTCACCTTCGCCGTCGTGCCGCTGGCGCTGGCGTCGATCGCGTTGCCGTGGGACGCGCTGCTGATCGCGGCGCACGAGATCTTCGCGTGGGTCGCGGCATTCCTCGAGATGCTGAGCGCGCTGCCGTCAGCCGTGTGGCAGCAGCACGCGCCGCCGGCTGTGGGCAGCGATCGCGGGCGTGGTCGGTGTGGTGTGGCTGCTCGCGCCGCGCGGCGTTCCCGGGCGTGCGCTCGGCGCGCTCTGGCTGGTGCCGCTGTTCGTGACCGCGCCGCTGCTCCCGCCGCCCGGAGCGTTTCGCGTGGTCGTGCTCGATGTCGGGCAGGGCCTCGCGGTGCTGGTGCAGACGCACGCGCACGCGCTGCTCTACGACACCGGCCCGCGCTATACGGAGAGCGCCGACGCGGGCAACCGCATCGTCGCGCCGGTCCTGCGCGGCATCGGCGTACCGCGGCTCGACACGATGGTCGTGAGCCACCAGGACAGCGACCACAGCGGCGGCGCCCTGTCGCTGTTGCAGACGGTGCCGGTGGGAACGCTGCTTTCATCGCTGCCGGCGGATCATCGCATCGTGCGTGCGCGCGAGGCGCGGCACGAGCCGGTGGAGCGCTGCAGCGCCGGCCAGCGCTGGTCGTGGGATGGCGTCGACTTCGAGCTGATGCATCCGGTCGATGCCAGCTATGCGAATCCGAAGCTCAAGGCCAACGACCTGTCGTGCGTCCTGCGCGTGGCCGGCATCCACGGCAGCGTGCTGCTCACCGGCGACATCGAGGCGCGCAGCGAGGCCGACCTGGTGCGACGCGCGGGTCCGACGCTGCACGCCGACGTGCTGGTCGTTCCGCATCACGGCAGCCGCACATCGTCGTCGGCGCCCTTCATCGCCGCGGTCGATCCGGAGGTGGCGATTTTCACGCCGGGTTATCGCAACCGCTTCGGGCATCCGCGGCCCGAGGTCGTGCAGCGCTACGCGGGCGCCGGGATCACGAGCCGCCGCACCGACTACGATGGAGCGCTCACCGTCGAGTTCGCGGCGGGATCGAATGAGGGATCGACGCATGCGGTGCGCTCGCAGCGCGCCACCGACGCGCGCTACTGGCGCGAAATGCCGGTGCGCGCGGAGTTGCCGGCGCTCGAATAAGGACGTTGGCGAGGCGCTAGTCGACGTAGCGGCCGATGCGCACCGCCGTTTCGCCGCGCTTGGGCCGCCGTGTCGGCATGATGAGAACCGCGTTGTCGTGCGGCGTTTGAATCGGCGTCGCGCCGTCGATCGCATACACGCTTCCGGTGCGCGCGATGACCTGCAGACCCTGCACCGGGGTGACGAAGCGGAAGTCGTCGCTGGCGATGGTCACGGTGGTCGTCACCTCGATGACGCGCTGCGCTCCGGCGGCGGGCCCGAGAGCGCTCGAGCGCTCGGGGTCGAGCATGTGCAGGTGATCGAGGAAGCGCAGGATCGCTTCGCGCGCCACCGCGGGCGCCGCGGCCTCCCAATGCTGTCCGCATTCGACCAGCAGCGCGTTGCGGGGGTCGGCGTCGTCGTCGAAGAACGCATAGTCGCGAAGGCGCTTGCCCGAGGCATGGCCACGGTCGACGATGATGTGCTGCGGCGTCGCCAAGGGCGCGAGCCAGCGCCAGGCCTTTCGGCCGCGGGCCCGCCATCGCCAGGGGCGGGCACGGCTCCGACATCGAATGCAGGTCGAGCAGGTAGTCGCAGCGGTCGTAGAGCGGCCGCAGCGTGCGCGCTCGCGACGAGCTCGACGCTTTCGCGCGGACCGTCGAGCACATCGGGAGTCCAGAGGCGATTGAAGTCTTCGTCGACGCAGCGCGACGCGAAGGGGCTGGCGACGTCGAAGCGCTCGTACGCCGCGACATTGGCGAACACCCACGACAGCGTTCCGCGCGCGGGACGCAGGCCTTCGCGCATGAGAGCATCGATGGCGATCGCGCCGCATACCTCGTTGCCGTGCGTGAGCGCCTGGATCACCGCGTGCGGGCCGGGATGCGCGCTCGCCATGGTCCAGACGTACGGCACGCCGGCGTTGCCGGCGGCGTACGCGGAAAGATCGGGAAACTCGACTTCGATCGCCGGCGCGGCGGAAGCGGCGCCCGGCGACGTGCGCTCAGGCAACGGGAGCGGGGGCGCCTACGCGGCGCATACGTGGTCGGCCAGCCGCGCCATGAACGACTCGCAGCGCGCCAGCTGCGCGATCGAGACCCATTCGTTGGGCTGATGCGCCTGCTCGATGTGGCCCGGGCCGCAGATGATCGTCGACACGTCGGCGTTGTGGAACAGCGACGCCTCGCTGCCGAACGAAACCTTGCGCAACTCGCGCGTGCCGCTGCACAGGCTTCCGAGCTCGGCGATGTCGCTGCCGCCGTGAGTGTCGAACCCCGGCATCGACGACAGCTGGTCGAACTCGATGTAGGTCGCCGGACTGACCGCGTGCATGTCGGGAATCAGCGTCGCCGCGAAGCGGCGGACCTCGGCGAGCAGCGCATCGGGATCGTCGAAGGGCAGGTGCCGGAATTCGAAATCGAACGAGCAGTCGCGCGGCACGATATTGAGCGCTGTGCCGCCGCGGATCACGCCGGTGTGCACGGTCGTGTAGGGGACGTCGTAGGCGGCGTCGAAGCCGCCGCGGTCGCGAAACCGGCGGGCCATGTGCGTCAGGAAAGTGACGATCTCGCAGGCAACCTGCACCGCGTTGACCCCGCGCGGCGTCAGCGACGAGTGCGCCTCGTGACCGCGCACGCGGCAGCGATAGCTTTTCTTGCCCTTGTGGGCGACGACGAGCTGCATGCCGGTCGGCTCGCCGACGATGCATCCCGACGGCTTGATCCCTCGCGCGCAGATGTCGGCGATGAGGCGGCGCACGCCGACGCACCCGACTTCCTCGTCGTACGACAGCGAGAAGTGCAGCGGACGGGTGAGCCCGCGACGCAGGAACTCGGGGACGAAGGCAAGCGCGATCGCCGAGAACGACTTCATGTCCGACGTGCCTCGGCCATAGAGCTTGTCGCCGATCAGCGTAGCCTCGAATGGCGGCGTGTCCCACGGCTGGCCGTCGACCGGGACGACGTCGGTGTGGCCCGACAGGACGATGCCGCCGCGGACGCATTCGCCGTCGCGCGCCGGAAGCGTCGCGAACAGATTGGCCTTGCGCCGGTCGTCATCGAAGGTAAGCTGCGAATCGATGCCGTGTCCGGCGAGGTAGTCGCGCACCCAGTCGATCAGCGCCAGGTTCGAGCCGCGGCTGGTGGTGTCGAACGCGATCAGCGTCCGTATCATGTCCATGCTGACAAGCTCGACACGATCGGCAACGGCGGCGGGAGGGGTCACGTGGATTTTCGCGCGGATAGAGGGAACAGGATAGGAATGGCCATGGTCGATGTCAATGCCGTTCATGCAGAGTCAATCGATGGCCATGCGTCCGCATTGGTCGGACGCCGCAGGGAGCGTGCGATGATTTCGATGAAAGGATCGTTCCGCGCGTTTGTGCGTGGTTGCATGTGCATCACAACGCTGATGCTCGTCGCCGGTGCGACGGTTGCCGAGGTGCTGCCGCTCGACAAGATCAAGCTTCCGCCCGGATTCTCGATCGAGCTGGTGGCGCGCGTCGACAACGCACGCGCCATGACGTGGGGAGCGAAGGGGACACTGTTCGTCGGATCGATGCGCGCCGGCAAGGTCTACGCGTTGCGCTTCGCGGGCAATGCCGAGCCGAAGTCGTACACGATCGCATCCAATCTTCAGCTGCCCGCCGGCGTGGCATTTCGCGACGGCGCGCTTTACGTCTCCTCGGTCGATCGCATCCTGCGCTTCGACGACATCGAGAACCGCCTGGAATCGCCCCCGGCGGCGGTGGTCGTCACCGACCGCCTTCCCACCGAAACGCATCACGGCTGGAAGTTCATCGCATTCGGGCCCGACGGCAAGCTCTACGTCCCCGTGGGCGCGCCGTGCAACATCTGCGAGCCCGACGCCCGATCGCTACGCCAACATCATGCGCATGAACCGCGACGGCTCCGCGCTCGAGGTGTACGCGCGCGGCGTGCGCAACAGCGTCGGCTTCGACTGGGATCCGCGCAACGGCGAGCTGTGGTTCACCGACAACGGCCGTGACATGCTCGGCGACGACGTTCCGCCAGACGAGCTCAACCACGCCACGCGTGCGGGACAGCACTTCGGATATCCGTATTGCCACGGCGGCACCATCGCGGATCCGGAATTCGGGCGCGCTCGTCCGTGCAGCGAGTTCGTCGCGCCGGCGCAGGCGCTCGGCGCGCACGTCGCTGCGATCGGCATGCGCTTCTACACGGGAACGCAGTTTCCGGCGATGTATCGCAATCAGGTGTTCATCGCCGAGCACGGCTCCTGGAACCGGAGCAGCAAGGTCGGCTATAGCATCTCGCTGGTCAGGATCGACAGCGCAGGCAAGGCGGTCGCGTACGAGCCCTTCGCCAGCGGCTGGCTGCAGGGACAGAGCGCGTGGGGGCGTCCCGCCGACGTTCTGGTCGCGCCCGACGGCGCGCTGCTGGTGTCCGACGATACTGCGGGCGCGATCTACCGGATCAGCTATCGTGGCGGGCCATAGCGCGCGGCTGCGACCCGCACAACGCGCGCATAAGAAGCGCCGAAGGCCCCGGTTTGGACGCGGGGCCTTCAGTTACGCCGGCGGCCTGAGCAGCCGTCGCTCGCACGGATGGGAGGCGACCGTGCGATTGCTGCAGGATCAGTGGTAGTGACCGTAGTACGCGACCCGACCCCGATAGTAGGGCGCGTAGGGGCGCACGTACGGACGGTAGTACGGGGGGTACACAACGGGCGCCGAATAGGTGACGACCGGCGCGGCCACATACGGAGCGACGTAAGGCGCGGAGTAGTACGGCGCGCCGTAGTAGCCCGCCGCGTACGGCAACGGCGCGGCGGCGACGTAACCGTAGCCCCGGTTCGAATAGCCCACCGACAGGCCGGGCACGCCGATCGATACGGCGACGTTCCCACCCGCCGACGCGCTCGGCGCGAACGCCACGCCAGCAGCGACCAGCGCCGCTGCCGACAGCGCGGTGGCCAGGCGATGCTTGTTGCGACCGTTGTCTTCGAGCGTTATTTGATTCGTTCATGGTGCGATCTCCATCAGATGATCCGCAAGCGGCGCGGAACACTACCTAGAACGGGTTGCCGCGGGCGCGAGTTGACGCTCGGGCGCGACGTTACAATTGGTTACCGTTCCGCTATGCTTGTCCATGCGAGTTCGACCTCGCGCCGCCCGGGGGGTTCCATGCTGTTGCATCGCCGTTTGGTCGCCGTGCTGGCGCTCGGCGTCGCCGTTGTCGTCGCGTGTCTCACGATGCCCGCGGCGGCGGCTGACCTCAAGATAGGCATTGGTGCAGACGTCACCGCGATCGATCCGCACTTCCACAACGTCACGCCCAACAACAACGTGGCGGCGCACATCTTCGACTACCTCGTGCTTCGCGACGAGCGCCAGAAGACCATCCCGGGATTGGCCGAGTCGTGGAAAACCGTCGATCCGACGACGTGGGAATTCAAGCTGCGCAAGGGAGTCAAGTTCCACGACGGCAGCGACTTCACCGCCGCCGATGTCGTCGCCTCGATCGAGCGCGTTCCGCAGGTCGCCAACAGCCCCTCTCCATTCACCGCGTACACAAAGCAGATCAAAGAGATCGTCGTCGTGGATCCGTACACGATCCGCTTCAAGACCGCGACGCCGTATCCTTTGATGGCGTCGGACATGACGCAGGTAGCGATCGTGTCCAAACAGGCGGCGAAGGCGTCGACCGAGGATTTCAACAGCGGCAAGGCGGCGATCGGCACCGGACCCTACAAGCTCGTTCACTACGCGAAGGGTGATCGCATCGAGCTTGTGCGCAACGACGCCTACTGGGGAGGCAAGACGCCGTGGGACAAGGTGACGCTGCGGCTCCTGCCCAACGACGCATCGCGCGTGGCGGCGCTGCTCGCTGGTGACGTGCAGGCGATCGAGTACGTGCCGCCCCCGGACGTGGCGCGCATCCGCGGCGACAAGAAGCTCAACGTGTACACCATCATCGCCGATCGGCTCATCTACCTGCACATGGACAGCGATCGCGATGCTTCGCCCTTTGTCACCGATCGCGACGGCAAGCCGCTGACCGAAGAATCCTCTCAAGGATCCGCGCGTGCGCAAAGCGATCTCCAAGGCCATCAACCGCCCCGCGATCGTCGATAAGGTGATGGAAGGCCAGGCGGTCGCGTCCGGTCAGCTTCTCGCCGACGGCATGTTCGGCGTGACCAAGAACCTGAAGGTCGAAGCGTACGATCCCGAGGGCGCAAAGAAGCTGCTCGCCGAAGCCGGCTATCCGAACGGCTTCGGCATCACCATCCACGCGCCGAACAACCGCTACGTCAACGACGCCAAGATCGCGCAGGCGGTGGCGCAAATGCTCACTCGCGTGGGCATCGTCACCAAGGTGGAGGCGCTGCCGTCGGCGCCGTTTTTCGCGCAGGCGACCGACCTCAAGTTCAGCCTGATGCTGGTCGGCTGGAGTTCGGGGACGGGCGAGGCGTCGAGTCCGCTCAAGGCGCTGCTCGCCACCTACAGCAAGGACAAGGGATTCGGAACCGCCAATCGCGGACGCTACTCGAACGCGAAAGTCGACGCGCTGCTCGAGGAAGCGCTCGCGACCGTCGACGATCCGAAGCGCGAAGCGGTGCTGCAGCGCGCCACCGAGCTCGCGATCAACGACACCGGCATCGTGCCGCTGCACTTCCAGGTGAACCTGTGGGCCACCCGCGATGGAATCACCTACGTGCCGCGCACCGACGAGAACACGCTCGCGCACAAGTTCCATCCTGCCAAGTGAAACGCGAGCCGCGCTGAGGAGGACCGTGGATACCGCCGTCGTTCGGGTTCCGCCGCAGCACTTCATCGACAACGCGCAGGTCGCGCCGTCGTCAGGCGAGACGCTGCCGATGATCGATCCGAGCGACGGCTGCGCGTTCGCCGCGATCGCCCGGGGCAACGCGGCGGACGTCGATCGCGCGGTGGCCGCAGCAGAGGGCGCGCGCGACGGCGCGTGGGGCGCACTGGCGCCCGCGAAAAAAGGGCGGCTGCTGGCCAAGCTTTCGCGCGCGATCCTCGATCATGCCGCCGAGCTAGCGAACCTCGAGTCGCGCGATTGCGGCAAGCCCTGGTCGCAGGCCAAGAACGACGTCGTCGCCTGCGCGCGCTATTTCGAGTTCTACGCCGGTGCCTGCGACAAGCTGCACGGCGAGACGCTGCCGTACGCTCCTGGCTACGCGGTGCTAACGTGGCGCGAACCGCACGGCGTCACCGCGCACATCATCCCGTGGAACTACCCGCTGCAGATTTTCGGACGCTCGGTCGCCGGTGCGCTGGCGGCGGGCAACGCCTGCGTCGTCAAGCCCGCGGAGGATGCGTGCCTGTCGCTGCTGCGCGTCGCCGAGCTCGCGGCGGCGGTAGGGTTTCCGCCGGGCGCGCTCAACATCGTCACCGGGCTTGGCGCTGAAGCGGGCGCCGCGCTGGTGGCGCACCACGGCGTGCAGCACGTATCGTTCACCGGCTCTCCCGCAACGGGCGCGCTCGTCGCGCAGCGGGCCGCGCGGCGGCACTGCCCGGTAACGCTCGAGCTCGGCGGCAAATCGCCGCAGATCGTTTTCGCCGATGCCGATCTGGCGACGGCATTGCCGGCGATCGTCAACGCTATCATCCAGAACGCGGGGCAGACCTGCTCCGCGGGAAGCCGGCTCCTGATCGAGCAGTCGTGCTACGAGCCGGTGCTGTCATCGCTCGCCGAGCGCTTCCAGGACCTGCGCGCGGGACCTGCACTGGCGGACCCCGATTGCGGTCCGCTCATCCGCGCTTCGCAGCGCGATCGGGTCCGCACCTTCATCGCGCAGGCGGAGCGCCACGGTATTCCTACCGTGGCGACCGGCTCGCTGGTTGCGGATGCTCCCGCTGGCGGCTATTACGAGGTCCCGCGCCTGTACCGAGACGTGCCCGCGGATCACCGGCTCGCGCAGGAGGAAGTCTTCGGTCCGGTGCTGGCGGCGATGCCGTTCGGCGACGAGGCGCACGCGGTGGCGCTCGCCAACGCCACCGAGTTCGGGCTCGCGGCCGGCGTGTGGACGCGAGACGGCGGACGACAGCTCCGGCTCGCCCGCGCGCTGCATTGCGGCCAGGTGTTCGTCAACAATTACGGCGCGGGCGGGGGCGTCGAGCTGCCGTTCGGCGGAGTCAAGTCCAGCGGGTACGGACGCGAGAAAGGCTTCGAGGCGCTGTATGGGTTCACGGTTTTGAAAACCGTGGTGCTGCGGCACGGCTAATCACTGCAAGCGACAGTCATCCATGGGTGTTGATCGCCGGCGATTCCTGCGCGACGGACTGCTCTTCAACGCGACGCTCGTTTCGGCGGCGATGTTCCCAGCCGACGGCGCCGCAGGCGCGGGCAAGGCAGCGCCACCGGCGGGAGGATTCGCGCTCGACGAGATCACCATCGATGCGCTTCAGGAGCGCTTCGCGTCGGGAGCGCTCAGCGCGAAGGGTGTGGTCGACGCGTATCTGATTCGCATCAAGGCGATCGACAGCGCGGGCCCGACCCTGAAGAGCGTGCTCGAGCTCAATCCAGACGCGCGCGACATCGCCCGCGATCTCGATCGCGAGCGTGCGCGGGGTACGATCAGGGGACCGCTGCACGGCGTGCCGGTGTTGATCAAGGACAACATCGAGACCGGCGATCGCACGCACACCAGCGCCGGATCGCTGGCGCTGATGGGCGCGCCCGCGCAGCGCGACGCTCCCATCGTCGCCCGGCTGCGCGCCGCCGGGGCAGTCATCCTGGGCAAGAGCAACCTGAGCGAATGGGCGAATATCCGCTCGACGCGCTCGACCAGCGGATGGAGCGCGCGCGGCGGGCGCACGCGCAATCCCTACGCGCTCGATCGCAACACGTCGGGATCGAGCTCGGGCTCGGGCGCCGCGGTGGCGGCGAACCTGTGCGCGGTGGCTATCGGCACCGAGACAGATGGCTCGATCGTGAGCCCGTCGTCGATCAACGGCATCGTCGGCATCAAGCCCACCGTGGGGCTCGCCAGCCGAACCGGCATCATTCCGATCGCGCATACGCAGGATACGCCGGGACCGATGACGCGCACCGTGCGCGATGCCGCGATCGTGCTCACCGTGATCGCCGGCCCCGACCCCGACGACCCCGCGACTGCCGCGAGCGAAGGACACGTTCACGCCGACTATACGCGCTTCCTCGACCGCGACGGGCTGCGCGGCGCGCGCATCGGCGTGGCACGCAACTATTTCGGGTCGCACGACGGCGTCGACGCGGTGGTCAACCAGGCGCTCGCGACCTTGCGTGGCGCTGGCGCCACGCTGGTCGATCCAGCGGACCTGCCCAACATGGACAAGCTCGGCGACCCGGAGCTGGTCGTGCTTCTCACCGAGCTCAAGGCGGATCTCGACGTCTACCTGCAAAAACGCGGCGGCGACGTTCGCTCGCTGCGGGAGGTGATCGCTTTTAACGAGCGATTTCGGGCGCGCGAAATGCCGTACTTCGGGCAGGACCTGTTCATCAAGGCCCAGGCGAAGGGACCCTTGTCCGGCGCCGAATATGTCGAGGCGCTGGCGACCTGCAAGCGGATCTCGCGCACCGAAGGCATCGACGCGATCATGGACCGCGAGCGCCTGGACGCGATCGTCGCGCCGACCGATGCGCTCGCATGGATCGCCGACTACCTGCTCGGCGACCACACGATCGCGAGCAGCTCGAGCGCGGCGGCGGTCGCCGGCTATCCGAGCATCACCGTGCCGGCCGGGTTCGTCGCGGGGCTTCCGGTCGGCGTGTCTTTTTTCGGACGCGCGTGGAGCGAGCCGACGCTGCTGCGCATCGCCTACGCGTTCGAGCAGGCAAGTCTCGTCCGCCGACCACCGACGTTCCCGCCAAGCGTTACGCAGACCAGCTGACGAGGCGGCCTTCCCTCATCGCTTGCCTGGTAGTCCACCGCGGACGCTTCGCCTGAAGACGCTAACCGAGGCCTGCGCGGCGAGGGTCTAGCCGTGGACGATCAGGCGCTGCAGCTCAGCGACAATCGGCGTCGCGGCCTCGACGCCGAGGCGCTTGGACAATGCCTGGGCGAAATCCGGAAGCAGGTCGTGCAGGTCGCGCAGGTTCGCTGCGCGCTGCAGGCGCATCATCATCAGGTAGCCGCGAAAGCCCAGATGCGCGTTGATCGCGTCGCTTATCTTCTGCTGCGCGGCGAGGAAGCGCTGCACCTCGCCTTCGCTGCGCGGCGTCGGCGCTGCGCCGCTGTCCAGCGCGGAGGGCGCGCTGAAGCGCTTGGCGATCAGCCCGGCGCGCTCGAGCGCAGCCAATTCGTTGACGTCGACACGAAGAGCACGCGCGCGATTGAGGATTTCGGCCACCGTGCGGTTGCCGTCGACCATGATGAGCAGGCTGCGCAACGCGATGGGAAGGTTGCGCGTGCGCTCCTTCAGCTCGCGCAGCCCCTCATCCGTCTTCGCGTAGATTTCGCCCGGACTCATAGTATTTTGCCTCCCGGCAGGACCCATGCCCGTCTGTCGCTGCCCCGGCAACGCGCATTATAGACGAGCACGGCAACCCGCACCGTGGACGCCCCCGCATGGTCGGGCCGGGGCCTTTGTGGAATAATTTGGCGGTGATGCAATCCAATGCTTGATTCGACGCTCGTTGCCGCTCTCGGCGAAATCGTGGCTCCCTCGGCGCTGCTCACCGCGCCGGAGGACACGCGACCGTACGAGTGTGACGGACTGACGCTATTTCGCGAGCAGCCGCAGGCGGTACTGCTGCCGGAGAGCGAGGCGCAGGTCGTCGCCATCCTGAAGCTGTGCCACGCCGCGCGCGTCCCGGTCGTCGCACGCGGTGCCGGCACGGGATTGTCCGGCGGCGCGATGCCGCATCGCGACGGCGTCGTCGTGTCACTCGCCAAGTTCAACCGGATCCTCGGTATCGATGCAACGACCTGCAGCGCGGTGGTGCAGCCGGGAGTGCGCAACCTGGCGATCTCGGAAGCCGTGGCGCCGCTTGGGCTCTATTACGCACCCGACCCGTCTTCGCAGATCGCCTGCACCATCGGCGGCAACGTCGCGGAGAATTCGGGCGGCGTGCATTGCCTCAAGTACGGACTCACGGTGCACAACATCCGCCGCGTGCGCGCCGTGCTCATCACCGGCGAGGTGGTCGAAATCGGAGGCGCGGGACTCGATTCGCCTGGCTACGATCTGCTTGCGCTGATCACCGGGTCGGAGGGATTGCTGGCGGTGATCACCGAAGTAACGGTGAAGCTCACGCCCAAGCCGCAGGCGGCGAGCTGTGTGCTCGCGGCGTTCGACGATGTGAGCAAGGCCGGCGACGCGGTCGCGGCGATCATCGGCGCCGGCATCATTCCGGCTGGCCTGGAGATGATGGACAAGCTGACTATCGCCGCGGTCGAGCCTTTCGTGAAAGCCGGTTATCCGCAGGATGCCGAGGCGATTCTCCTGTGCGAGTCCGACGGGACGCCCGCCGAGGTCGCCGAGGAAGTGCAAAGCATGCGCTCGCTGCTCGAAGACTGCGGTGCAACGCTGATCGAGGTGTCGCAAACCGAATCGCAGCGCCTGAAGTTCTGGTCTGGCCGCAAAGCCGCGTTCCCGGCGGCGGGCCGCATATCGCCTGACTACTATTGCATCGACGGGACCATACCGCGGCGCGCGCTGGCGCCGATCCTCAAGGAGATCGCCGCGCTCTCCGAGGAATTCGGGCTGCGCTGCATGAACGTGTTCCACGCCGGTGACGGCAATCTGCACCCGCTCATCCTCTACGACGCGAACTGTCCCGGCGACGCTGAAAAGACGACCGCGTTCGGCGCGCGGATTCTCGAATCGTGCATCGCCGTCGGCGGCACCATCACTGGCGAGCACGGCGTGGGCATCGAGAAGATTGGCGAGATGTGCGTTCAGTTCTCCTCGCTCGAACTCGAGCGTTTTCATGCGGTCAAGCACGCATTCGACGCGCAAGCGCTGCTCAATCCGGGCAAGGCAGTGCCGTCGCTGCACCGCTGCGCGGAAATGGGCCGCATGCATGTCCACGGGGGCGCGCTTGCGCACCCCGAGCTACCGAGGTTCTAGGAGCAGACGATGAGCACAGCCGCCTTGACTCGTCCCGACCCGGCAGCGCTCGCCGGCGTGGTGAAGACCCTTTGCGGCGACTACGGCGAGCGGGCGAGCACGGGTCATTCGGTGCGCGAGCAGCACAGCCACGGCGAAGGGCTCGCCGACGCCGGCATGCCGGACGTCGTCGTCTATCCGCACACCAACGAGGAAGTCGTCGCGACCGTGCGCCTGTGCGCCGCGGCGCGCGTGCCGGTGATCGCCTTCGGCGTCGGCACGTCGCTCGAGGGGCACGTCGCCGCGCTCTACGGGGGAGTGTGCGTCGACTTATCGCAGATGAACCGTGTGCTCGAGGTCAACTCCGGTGACCTCGACTGCCGGGTGCAGGCCGGCGTGACGCGCGAGCAGCTCAACGCCGAGCTCAAGGGCACCGGGTTGTTCTTTCCCATCGACCCCGGTGCCAACGCCACGCTCGGCGGAATGGCGGCCACGCGCGCTTCCGGCACCAACGCAGTCCGCTACGGAACCATGCGCGAGAACGTGCTCGGGCTGACCGTGGTGACCGCCGACGGCAGGCTGATCCGCACCGGGGGGCGCGCCCGCAAGTCGAGCGCGGGCTACGACCTGACACGCCTGTTCGTCGGCGCGGAAGGCACGCTGGGCGTCATCACCGAGGTGGCCGTCAAGCTCTATGGCGTGCCGGAGGCGATCGCGGCGGCTGTTTGCCAGTTCGACGACCTGGAAAGCGCGGTCAACGCCGTCATCATGGCTATGCAGACCGGCATCCCGATCGCGCGCATCGAGCTGCTCGACGACGTGCAGATGGACGCATCGATCCGCTATTCGAAGCTCGAGGGCTTCGACGTCAAGCCGACGCTGTTCTTCGAGTTCCACGGCTCGCCCGCCGGCGTGCGCGAGCAGAGCGAGGCGATGCAGGGCATCTGCGCCGAATTCGGCGGCAGCGCGTTCCAGTGGGCGACGCAGGCCGAGGACCGCACGCGGCTGTGGAAGGCGCGCCACGCGGCGTACTACGCGGCGTTGGCGTTTCGCCCGGGAATGACGTCGTTCGCGACCGACGCATGCGTGCCAATCTCACGCCTGGCCGACTGCATACTCGAGACACGCAAGGACGTCGAGGCGAGCGGTCTCACCGCGCCGATCCTCGGGCACGTGGGCGACGGCAACTTTCACCTGGTCGTCCTTTTCGATCCCGCTTCGCCCGCGCAGCGCGAGCGCGCCGAGGCGCTCGCCAAGGGCGTGTCGATGCGCGCGATCGGCATGGGCGGCACCTGCACCGGCGAGCATGGCATCGGCTGGCACAAGCTCGACGTGCTGGCGCAGGAGCACGGCGAGGCCGTCGATTCGATGCGCGCGATCAAGCGTGCGCTCGACCCCGACAACATCATGAATCCCGGGAAGACCGTGCCGCTGTAGGCAGCGGTCCGTAGGTCCGCGCGTCCGGGCGCGCTTTGGTTGTGCGGGCGGCAGCGACTGCCCGCGTGAGTTCCGTTCGTTACGACCCGACGCCATCAACGACTCCATGTACACGCTCTATATCGGCAACAAGAACTACTCATCGTGGTCGGTGCGCCCCTGGGTGCTGATGAGGAACGCCGGCATCAAGTTCCGCGAGGAGAAGATCTCGCTGTACGGACCCGAATCGCAGGCGCGCATCCTGACCGTATCGCCTTCGGCCCGCGTCCCGTGCCTGCACGACGGCAAGCTGGCGATATGGGACTCGCTGGCGATCGCCGAGTACCTTGCCGAGCGCCATCCGGGGCTGTGGCCCGAGGACGCGGCGACGCGTGCCTGGGCGCGCAGCGTGACCGCTGAGATGCATTCTGGTTTCGCGGATCTTCGCAATCAGCTCAGCATGGACCTTCGCGTGCGCACGCGCGTTGAGCCAACACCTGAAACAGCCGCCAACATCGCGCGCATCGACAGCATCTGGCGCGAGGGACGCGAGCGGTTCGGCGCGCACGGGCCGTACCTGTGCGGGAAGTTCTGCATCGCCGATGCCTTTTGGTGTCCGGTGGCATTTCGATTCCGCAGCTATGGCGTGGAGGTCGGCGCCAAGTCGGAGAGCTACCTCGAGGCGCTGCTGACGCTGCCCGCGATGGTCGAATGGGATGCCGACGCCGCGCGCGAAACCGAGGTGCTAGCGATTCCGGGGCAGCCGGCGCCATGACCTGCGCCTATCGATGAGCGCGTTGGTGGCATCCTGGCGCGAGCGCATCAGAGCGGCGGCCCAAGTGAACGCGCCGCTGCGCATCGTCGGTGGAGGCACCAAGGATTTCTATGGCCGTGAGCTGGTCGGCGAGCGCTTCGAGACCTCGGAGCATCGCGGAATCACCGACTACGATCCCACCGAGCTGGTGGTCACGGCGCGCTGCGGCACGCCGCTGGTCGAGGTCGAGCGGGCGCTCGCCGGCGAGCGTCAGATGCTCGCTTTCGAGCCGCCTCACTTCGGAGAGGCAGCGACGCTCGGCGGCTGCATCGCCGCGGGACTTTCGGGGCCGCGTCGACCCTACGCGGGCGCGGTTCGCGACGTCGTGCTCGGCGTGCGTCTGCTCGACGGACGCGGCGACGAGCTGCGCTTCGGCGGCCGCGTCATGAAGAACGTCGCTGGCTTCGACGTCTCGCGGCTCGTCGTCGGGTCGCTGGGCACGCTCGGCGTCATTCTCGACGCATCGATCAAGTGCGTCCCTCAGCCGCGGCTCGAGCAGACGATCGCGCTCGAGCTCGGCGCCGACGCCGCGCTGGGCCGCTTTGCCGAGTGGAGCCCGCTGCCACTCGCGATCTCGGCCAGCTGCTGGTGCGCCGGTCGCCTGACGCTGCGCCTTTCCGGCGCCGAAAGCGCCGTCGCCAACGCGGCGCGGCGCATCGGCGGAGAAGCAATCGACGCGGGCGAGGCCGACGCGCATTGGCGCGACGTGCGCGATCAGCGTCACGCATTTTTCGTCTCCGGCGCGGGTGCGCTGTGGCGGGCGTCGGTGCGCGCGACCGCGCCGCAGCCGGCGATCGCGGCGCCGTCGATGATCGAGTGGAGCGGCGCGCTGCGCTGGTTCGTGACCGACTCGGCCGACGAGGGAAAGCAGATTCGCGAATGGGCGCACGCGCACGGTGGCCACGCGACGGTGTTCCGCGGCGGCGACAGATCCGGGGAGATCTTCCAGCCGCTACCCGAGGCGATGATGACGCTGCATAGAAACCTGAAGACCGGGTTCGACCCCTCGGGCATACTCAATCCACGGCGCATGTACGCCGAGTTCTAGCCATGGAAACCAACCTCGCCGATTTCATCCGCGACACGCCCGACGGACGCGAGGCCGACGCCATCCTGCGCGCTTGCGTGCATTGCGGCTTCTGCACCGCGACGTGCCCGACCTACCAGCTCCTCGGCGACGAGCTCGACGGACCGCGCGGACGCATCTACCAGATCAAGCGCGTGCTCGAAGGCGACGCCGCGACCTCCAGCACGCAGCTGCACCTCGATCGATGCCTCACCTGCCGGAGCTGCGAGACGACGTGCCCTTCCGGCGTGCGCTACGGCGCGCTCGTCGATATCGGGCGACGCGTCGTCGACGCGCAGGTGCGTCGCCCGCCGGGCGAGCGCGTCAAGCGCTGGCTGCTTGCGCGCCGGACTGTCGCGCCGCGTGATTTTCGGCCCCGCGCTCGCGGCAGCGCGCGCGGTGCGGCCTCTGCTGCCGCGCGCGCTGGCGGCGAAGATCCCCAAGTTGACGCGCGCCAGGTCATGGCCGACGCTGCGGCATTCCAGGCGCATGCTCGCGCTTACCGGTTGCGTCCAGCGCTCATTGGCTCCATCGATCGACGCCGCGCTGGCAAGGGCGCTGGACCGCATCGACGTGACGCTGGTGCGCGCTGCCGGCGGCGGCTGCTGCGGCGCGCTCGACGAGCATCTGGGCGCGCACGAGCGCGCGCTGGCGCTGGCGCGACGAAACATCGACGCGTGGTGGCCGCACATCGAGCGGGGCGCCGAAGCGATCGTGATCTCGGCGAGCGGCTGCGGCGTCGTGGTGAAGGACTACGGGCACCTGCTGCGCGACGACCCGGCGTATGCCGATCGCGCGCGCCGAGTCTCCGCGATGGCGCGCGACCCCGTCGAGGTCATCGCCGACGAGTGGAAGCGCTTCGCGCCGAAGGTGGCGATGGATCACGGGCCGCAGCGCGTCGCGTTCCACTCGCCGTGCACGCTGCAGCATGGCCAGCAGCTCGCCGGACGCGTCGAAGAGATCCTCCACGCGGTCGGCCTCGAGCTCACCGACGTCGCCGACCCGCACCTGTGCTGCGGATCGGCGGGAACCTATTCGCTGTTGCAGCCGGAGCTGTCGGGCAGGCTGCGTTCGGCCAAGCTCGCCGCGCTGGAAGCGGGCCAGCCCGATCTCATCCTCACCGCCAACATCGGTTGTCTTTCGCACCTCGCGGGCGGGACGGACCGGCCGGTGCGCCACTGGATCGAGCTTTTCGACGCGCGTCTGCGCTCGCGACAGCCGACGAAGACCTAGCGTCCCAGCCAGAATGACCTCGCACGCAACGCCGTCCCATGCGCGCCGACTTCCCGCGCTTCCTCGCCATTCCCACGCGCTGGATGGACAACGACCTCTACGGCCACGTCAACAACGTCGTCTACTACTCGTACTTCGACACGGTGGTCAACGAGCACCTCATCCGCGAAGGCGGGCTCGACATCCGCGGCGCGCCCGGTCATCGGCGTCGTGGTCGAGACATGCTGCCGCTTCCATCGCTCGCTGTCGTTTCCGGGCGTGGTCGACGCCGGCCTGCGGGTGGCGAAGCTCGGCGACAGCTCGGTGCGCTACGAGATCGCGCTCTTCGCCGAGGGCGAGGACGACGCGTCGGCGGACGGACATTTCGTGCACGTCTGGGTGCGGCGCGACACGCAGCGGCCGACGCCGGTTCCGGCGTCGATCCGTGCCGCGCTGGCCTCATTGATTGCGGCGCCCGCAGCATGACGGCGTGCGCGGCGCGCAGCACTGTCCGGCGCCATGGCTGAAGCGCCGCGCCGCTTCGCGCTGGTTCCCGCCGCGGGCGCGTCGTCGCGCTTCGGCGGCGAGCGTCCGAAGCAGTACGCGTCGGTGGGAGGCGTGCCGATGCTGGTGAGGACGCTCGAAGCGCTGCTCCACTGGGGAGAGCTCGACACGATTTTCGTCGTGCTCGCGCCCGACGACGCCTACTACGCGCGCTCGGCGCTCGATCCAGCGCGCGTGGTGGCGTTGCGCTGCGGGGGCGCGACCCGCCTCGAGTCGGTCGCCAACGGGCTCGACGCCATGCAGGATCGGGTGCGGGCGCACGATTGGGTGCTCGTGCACGATGCGGCGCGTCCCTGCATCGGCATCGACGCACTTTCGCGTCTGGTGTCGGAAGTGGGCGAGGACTCGGTGGGCGGACTGCTCGCCCTGCCGATGGCCGACACGCTCAAGCGCGCCGATGCCGACGATGCGCGCGTGCAACGCACCGAGGACCGGCGCGGGCTCTGGTGCGCGCAGACGCCGCAGATGTTCCGCTATGCGCTCCTGCGCGAAGCCATCGGGCGTGCGCGCGGGACCGCGATGACCGACGACGCGCAGGCAGTCGAGGCGCTCGGGAGCAAGCCGCGGCTGGTGCGCGGCAGCGCGTCCAATCTCAAGATCACCTACGCCGACGATCTCGCCCTCGCCGAGGCGGTGATCGCGATGCGTGAGCGCGCATGAGCGCCGCACGGCCGTCCCAAGGCGCTCGCCCCCGGGGAGGCGGCGCGCAGCGCCGCTTCGGGGGGATCCGATGAGCGCCGCCGGGCCGCCCCAGGCGCTCGCCCCCTGGGGGAGGCGGCGCGCAGCGCCGCTTCGGGGGGATCCGATGACCACGCCGCGCATCGGCCAGGGCTTCGATGCGCACGCGTTGGTCGCAGGGCGGCGGCTGGTGCTCGGCGGCGTGCACATCGCATACGAGCGCGGCCTCGACGGACACTCCGACGCCGACGTTCTGATCCACGCGATCTGCGACGCCATCCTGGGCGCGATCGGCGAGGGCGACATCGGGCGCCATTTTCCGGACAGCGACGCGACGTACAAGGACGCCGACAGCCGCGTGCTGCTGCGTCACGTGTGGAAGCTCGCGGTGACCGCGGGTTACACGCTGGGCAACGTCGACGCCACGATCGTCGCGCAGGCGCCGCGTTTGGCGCCGCACGTGCCGGCGATGATCGCCAACCTCGCCGCCGATCTCGGCGCGTCGCCTGGCCAGGTGAACGTGAAGGCGACCACGACCGAGCACCTGGGCTTCACCGGACGCGGCGAGGGCATCGCCGCCATGGCGAGCGTCCTGCTGTTGAGCCGCGGCTAGACGCGACGCGACGAGCGCGCCGGCTCGGCCGTGGGCAGGGTGACGCGCGCGATCATGCCGCCGCCCTCGCGCGGCACCAGGTCGAGGCTGCCGCGATGCATGCGCGCGATACGCTCGACGATGGCAAGTCCCAGACCCGCGCCTGCGGCGCCGGTTCGCGCCGAATCGCCCTGCGTGAACGGCCGCTTGAGTCGGTCGGCGTCGCCCGGGCGAATGCCCGCTCCGCGATCGGCAACCTCGAGGACGACGGCATCGTCCTGCGCGCGCGTGCTGATCTCGACCGGCTCCCGGCCATGGCGCAGCGCGTTGTCGACCAGATTCGATACCAGGCGCGACATCGCGGTGCGTGCGCACCGGCAGCGCGGGCGCCGCGCCCGGAGCGAAGCGCACGTCGCGGCCGGCCTTGGCGTAGCGCTCGACGACGGCGGCGATCACCGCGTCGAGCGGCGACTGCTCGCCGGTGGGTTCGTGGTCGCTGCGCGCGAAATCGAGGAACTGTCCGATGATCTTGTCCATCTGCTCGATGTCGCTGACCATCGCCGCGCGCTCCTCGACGTCGTGCATGCCCACTTCGACGCCGAGGCGCAGCCGAGCCAGCGGCGTGCGCAGGTCGTGCGAGACGCCGGCGAGCAGCAGCGCTCTGTCGTCGTCGGCCTGCCGCAGGTTGGTGAGCATGCGGTTGAAGCCGCGGTTGAGATTGACGATTTCCGAGGGTCCGCTCTCCGGGAGCGGAGGCGGTGATTGACCCTCGCCGACACGCGTCACCGCGTCGTTGAGCTGGCGCAGCGGGCGCGCCAGGTAACGCGCGAACGCGTACGCGCTGAGCAGCAGGACGACGAGGGCGACGAGGCTCCATTGCAGCGCGCGCGACGGCACGCTGTCTTCGGGGCGCGTCAGCGGAAACACCGCCCAGTACGCCCGCTCGCCGGCCTGCAGCTTGATCCAGAGCAACTGCAGGCGCGGCTGGATGCGCAGCTCGGTGCCGGGGCCGAGCTCCGCCTGCAGTCGCTGCTCGAGCTCCTGGAAGCGCGACCCCTGCGGCGGCGAGCGGAATGGCGGCGCCTCCTCCTGCGGGACGATGCGCGCCTGGTAGGCATTGCCGAATTGCGCCAGCGTCTCGCGCGTGCTCCGTCGGATCGGCGGTGGCGAGCGCGGCGCGCAGCGACTTGAGCTGCACGATCTTGGTGTCGTCGAACTGCCGCTCGAGCAGCGCCGCGCGGTCCTGGCGGAACAGGAAAATGGCGGTGGCCTGGCTGACCAGGATCACCAGCAGGAGGAGCAGCGCCAGCCGCCCGAACAGCGAGCGCGGCCAGAGTGTCAAGCGCGTGTCATCCTGCGGTCACGTAGAAGCGCCGTGCGTGCGTCCGCTCGCGCAGTCGATCATGCGCCGGGGCCCGCGGCGGGAACCTCGCTCGGCGCCTCGTCGGGGACGAACACGTACCCGAAGCCCCACACCGTCTGGATGTAGCGCGGCGACGAGGCGTCGCTCTCGATGAGCTTGCGCAGCCTCGATATCTGCACGTCGATCGCGCGATCGAACACGTCGTGATCGCGGCCGCGCGCGAGCAGCATCAGCTTTTCGCGGGCGAGCGGCTGTCGCGGATGCGTCGCCAGCACCTTGAGCAGGCCGAACTCACCCGTGGTGAGAGGCACCACCGTCTCGTCGCGCATCAGCGTGCGCGTGGTCAGGTCGAGGCGGTACGGCCCGAAGCTGATCTTGCCCTCGAGCGCGGGCGCACCCGGTGCGAAGCGCTCGTTGTGCCGGCGCAGCACCGCGTGGATGCGCGCCACCAGCTCGCGCGGGTTGAACGGCTTCGGCAGATAATCGTCGGCGCCCATCTCGAGGCCGACGATGCGGTCGACGTCCTCTCCCTTGGCGGTGAGCATGATCACCGGAACCATCTCGCCGGCGCCGCGCAGGCGACGGCAGATCGCGAGGCCGTCCTCGCCCGGCAGCATCAGGTCGAGCACCAGCAGGTGCGGCGGATCGCGCTGCAGCTTCTTGTCGAGGTCGCGCGCGTCGGGCAGCGCCTGCACCTGGAAACCCTGCTCGGTGAGATAGCGCACCAGCAGGTCGCGCAGCCGCACGTCGTCGTCGATGACCAGTATCTTTGGAGTCGGTGTCTTCATGGGGCTGCATCCTAGTGCGTGCAGCGACTTCTACGCGCGCTCGCGTGTCACCAATTGTAACCCCCGTCCACGCAGGCAACGATTGGTTACAAAGCCGCTGTGACTGCGCCCGAAACGTGACCGACAATCGCATTCAAACGGGCAGGGCACTGCGTGCGGGCGTTCCGACGATTCGTTACACATCGGTTCGATCCGGCAATTGATTCGAAACACGCTGACCCTAACCTGGGAGACGTATGCCGAGCCACCTGGCTTGGTGTCATCCGACGATTTCGATGAAAGGTAGATCATGAAACGATTCTTGCTGGCACTCAGCGTGCTGGGACTCTCCGTGGTGGGCATCACCGCCTTCGCGCAAATGCCGCATCACCATGGCCATGGCGGCGGCGATCCTGTCGGCATAATTCAGATGCTCAAGGACAAGCTGAGCCTCAACACTTCGCAGCAGCAGCAATGGGACGCCGCGGTGGCGCAGACGCAAGCCGCCCGCCAGGCGGGACGCGCGGGCATGGAGCAGCTGAAGGCCGCGACGCAGGCCGAGCTCGCCAAAGCCGAGCCCGATCTCGCGGCGCTGGCGGCGCAGGCCGACGCGGTGCATCAGCAGAACGCGGGTGCGCGCAAAGCGGCGCGCGACGCGTGGCTGGCGCTCTATGCGACGTTCACGCCGCAGCAGAAAGCGGTGGTGCGCGATGCGATCTCGACCCGGCTGGCGCGCATGGAGCAGTTCCGCGCCCACATGCAGGAGCGCTTCGCGAAGTAAGGCTCGACGGCCCCGGCGAGCCGACGAACGGCGTTGCGGCGCGCCGACGCTGGCGCATAATGCTATTGTCATAAGTCGGGCCAGGGTTGAAGGTACGGTCGCTGCGTTGGGTTGGTTCATTCCGCAGCGCCGAGCGAGGCAACCGCAGGCTGGGTTTATCCCCCCGACCCTAACCGGTCATCCCAAACCCAGTCTGTCCTCCGGCGCCCCCTCCACGGGGGCGCTTTTTTTCGCGCGCTCGGCCGCGAGCCGGCGGCCGGCCATCAGGCTTGATTCGGCGCGAAGCCGCAGCTCGTCCGCGGTGACCGGCTTGAGCAGCAGGTCGAGCGTGGCCACGCGCATCGCCGCGATCGCGGACGGCGACGCGTCGCCGCTGACCAGGATCGCGGGGATGACGATCCCGAACTCGTCGCGCAGCCGTTCGATGACGGCGGTCCCCAGTTCATCGTCGGCCAGCCGGTAGTCGGCGATGATGAGGTCGGGATAGCGGCCACATTCGCCCAGCGCGGCGACGATGGCGTCTCCCGACACGCCGGCAACCACCTCGGCGCCCCATTGCGGAAAGCAAGCGCGCATGCCGTCGAGCACCGCGGGCTCGTCGTCGACGATGGCAATCAGCGCGCCGGCAAGCGAGCGCGACTCCCTGCTGCGACTCAGGCGCCTGCAGCGTTCGGCGGGAGGGCCTGCGCGCGCACCACCGGGATCTGCACCGAAAACCGCGAACCGCGGGCCTCGACGCTGGCGAGAGTCACTTCGTGCCCGAGCAGCGCCGCGAGCCGGCGCACGATCGCGAGACCGAGTCCCATGCCCTGGCTGCGTCCGCTGCGGGCCGATCCCCGGTAGAACTCGTCGAAGATGCGCTCGCGCTCGCGCGGCGCGATGCCGATGCCCGAGTCGACGACGTCGATCCACGCACGGCCACCGCGGTGGCGCACGCCGACGATCGCGCCGCCGCGCTCGACGTGGTGCAGCGCGTTGGCGACGAGATTGGACAGGATGCGCTCGAGCAGCACAGCGTCGCTCTCGATCCACAACGCGGTCTTCGCGAAGCGCAGGCGCAGCCCGCGGCTCTGCGCCAGCGGCGCGAACTGCTGCGCGAGCCGCTGGAACAACGGCAGCAAAGGGAAGGGCGTGCGCACGGGCGCCACGCCGCCGGCGTCGAGCTTGGAAATGTCCATCAATGTCGAGAACAGGCGCTCCAGCGCCTCGACCGACGCGTTGATGCTGCCGACGATCTCGCGCACCTCGGGCTCGCACACCTTCGCCGACAGCGCCGCGCCGAACAATCCGAGCGCATGAAGCGGCTGTCGCAGATCGTGACTTGCCGCGGCGAGAAACTGCGTCTTGCCGCGGTTGGCGGCTTCGGCGGCGGCGCGCGCGGCATCGGCGGCGAGCCGTTGCGTACGCAGCTCGTCGATGAGATCGACGTTCTCGTAGCGTATCGCCAGCGAATGCGTCATGAGCTGGTTCAGGTTGCGCCCGAAGCGCAGGATGAAAACGAGCACCACCAGCATCACCGCCGCGAGGAAGACGTGCACCTGATCGCCCTGCAGCGCGACCCGGAGCGTGAGCGGGGCCAGCGCCGGCACCACGAATCCGTAGAACGAAGGCTTGTATACCGACGTCAGATCGACGCCGCCGAGCACGACGCCGAACAGGCAGACGATCAGCAGCGCCTGATGACTGACGTCGCCCGCGGAGTAAAGCGCCGCGCCGGCGATACCCCACAGACTGCCCGCGACGAGCGAACCGAATGCCCAGGCGTAGCCCCACGACGAACGCGCCTGCTCCGCCGGCGTCAGCGCGCGATAGCGACGGGTCAGCGCGTAACGCCACGCCTGGTTGGCGATGATCGCGACGATCCACGCCGCGAAGGTCCGATGGCGGAGCAGCGCCCCACATGACCACCGTGAGGATGGCGGCGCCGAGAAGCATCGACAGCGTCGTGCGCTGCCATTGCCTGAACAGCCGTACGGATCTGTTCAGCGCGAACGCGGTTGTTCAGCGACGCGACCGGCCGCTTCGCTGCCCGTCGCGCGCAGCATCAGCGCCGCCGCGATGCTCACGAGCGCCGCCGGCCGTCCCAAGGCCCTCGCCCCCCTGAGGGGGGAGGTCGCGCAGCGACTTCGGGGGAGCTCATGAGCGCCGCCGGCCGCCCCAAGGCGCTCGCTAGGGAGACTCATCAGCCTAGCGCACGCTGGCGGTGGATGGGCCCAGGCGCACGCCGCGCCGGGCCAGCTCGATGACGACCTGCGTGCGCGTGTGCACGTTGAGCGCGCGCAGGATCGCGCTGACATGCACCTTCACGGTTCCCTCGGACAGGCGCAGGTCGCGGCAGATGAGCTTGTTGGGCTTGCCCTGCACCAGCAGCTTGAGCACGTCGGCCTGGCGCATGGTGAGGCCCAGCTCCGCGGGCTTGGCGACGGCGCGTGGACGTCGCGCCGTCGGTCGCGTCGGCGGGCACGTAGACGCCGCCGGAAAGGACCAGCCGCAACGCGTCCAGGAGCAGGCGCGCGTTCGCGGTCTTCGGGATGAATCCCATCGCGCCGAGGTCGAGCGCGTTTTCGATCGTCGCCTGGTCGTGCGTCGCGGAGAGCACGAGAACGGGAATGTCCGGCCAGTCGCGCCGCAGCTCGCGCAGCAGCTCGAAGCCGTCGATGCCTGGAAGCGTGAGGTCGAGCACGATGAGGTCGATGTCCGGCGCGACGGCGAGCATGGCGCGTGCGTGCACCGCGTCGGGCGCCTGAAAGAGCTCGAGCGCCGCGTCGAGCTCCTCGAGGACGTGTTTGAGCGCCACCTGGATGAGCGGGTGGTCGTCGATGACGATGATTCTCATGCGGATCCCCTTGTCCACAGTCGCACAAGAAAAACTCGCGTCAGCGCATGCGGGGAGTCGGCGATGGTGGCGCCGCTCCGTCTTTTCACGCGTGATCGCGTCGACAGTGGATCAGGGTTGGGGGACGCCGCAACTGTAGGAAGTGACAGGCGCCGGAATCGAACGCGGCACTAAGCCGTTTCGTATCGCACAACGGTGAGCGTCTCGGCGTGATCTCGAACACGCACTGATCGCGTGGCGTCGGCCCGGTGTCGGCCCGACGCGCTAGCCGCCGGTCGTTTCACCGCCCATGACTTGCAGCACGGTGCCGGTGATGTACGACGAATCCGCATTCGACGCCAGGAACACATACGCGGGCGCGAGCTCCTCCGGCTGCGCAGGTCGACCCATCGGGCTGTCCTGCCCGAACTCGGCGACCTTGTCGGGCGGGAGCCCCGCGTCCGACGGGTTGAGCGGCGTCCATACCGGACCCGGCGCAACCGCGTTGACGCGAATGCCCTTGTCGATGAGCTCCATCGCGAGCGTCTTGGTGAATGCGTTGATCGCGCCCTTGGTCGCGGAATAGTCCGGCAGCTCCTTCGAGCCCTTGATGCCCGTCTCCGAGCTCGTGGCGATGATGACCGCGCCGCGCTTCATGTGGCGCAGTGCCGCGCGCGAGAGACGGAAGAACGCGTAGATGTTGGTCTTGAACGTGCGGTCGAACTCGTCGTCGGTGACCTCGTCCAGCGATTTTTTGCGGGCCTGATGCGCGGCGTTCGAGACCAGGATGTCGATGCCGCCGAGCTGCGCGACAGTCGCATCGACGAGCTGGTCGCAGAAATCGGCGTTGGTCAGATCGCCCGCCATGATCAGGCAAGTGCCACCCGCGCTCTCGAGCGCGCGCTTCGTCTCCTCGGCATCGCTTTGCTCGACCGGCAGGTACGAGATCACCACCTTGGCGCCTTCGCGCGCGTAGAGCAGCGCCACTGCGCGACCGATGCCCGAATCGCCTCCCGTGATCAGCGCGACCTTGCCCTCGAGCTTGCCGGCGGCGCGGTACGCCTCGGCCTGGAAACGCGGACGCGGCCTGAGCGCCGATTCCAGGCCGGGGCTTGGTTGATGCTGCTTGCCAAACGGTGGCTTTGGTTCGACCGGCGCGGCGATTGCCGCCTTCTTGGCGGGGCGCGCGCGCAATGCGCGCGGGGCGGGGGGCGTGCGCTTCGATGTTGTCGTCATGATATTCCCATTGCAGGTGGTCACTCTCCCGGATGCGGGCAGATATGGAGGCTTCCTTGGCAATGTGCCTCTCGTCGGCCCGGCGCGCTATCGGAACGCGGACGAATCCGCTGTAGGAAATTGCGGAAGCGATCGTGACCGACGGCTGCGCGCGACGCTGCGGCGTGCGAAACTCGCAAGGCAATCGATGATCGCGAGCTACACCATTCTCCGATCCGCGCATGACCGCACATCGCGATCTTCCGCGATTCGCCCTCGCTGAGGTAATCTAGCGCTTTACCGGCCGGTCGCCCGCATGTTCGCCTTCATCGTCCGCCGCAGCGTGCAGGCCTGTGTCGTGCTGCTCGTGATGTCCGTGCTCGTGTTCGTCGGGGTTTACGCGATCGGCAATCCGATCGACATCCTGATCAATCCGCAGGCGGACCAGACCGAGCGCGAGCACGCCATCGCGGCGCTGGGCCTCGACCGCCCGTTGTGGGTGCAATACGCGCGCTTCCTCGAAGGCGCCGTTCACGGCGACCTGGGCAATTCCTTCGTGCACAACACCCCGGCGCTCGGCTTGATCCTCGAGCGCATGCCGGCGACGATGGAGCTCGCGATGGTCGCGATGCTGATGGCGATCCTGCTCGGCATTCCCCTCGGGCTGTGGGCCGGGCTCAAGCCCAACTCGACCGCCGGGCGCTCGATCATGGCCGGATCGATCCTCGGCTTCTCGCTGCCGACCTTCTGGGTCGGACTGATGCTGATCATGGTGTTCTCGGTGATGCTGGGCTGGCTGCCGTCCAACGGTCGCGGGCCGACGACGCTGCTCTTCGGGATACCGGTCAGCTTCACCTCGATCGAAGGCTGGCGTCACCTGATCCTGCCCGCCACCAACCTGGCGCTGTTCAAGCTGGCGCTGCTGATCCGCCTGACCCGCGCCGGCACGCGCGATGCGCTCCAGCAGGACTACGTGAAGTTCGCGCGCGCCAAGGGATTGTCGAACGCGAGGGTGATCGGCGTGCACGTGCTGCGCAACATCCTCATCCCGATCGTGACGGTGATCGGACTCGAGTTCGGCTCCGTGATCGCATTCGCCATCGTCACCGAAAGCGTGTTCGCGTGGCCGGGCATGGGCAAGCTGCTGGTCGACTCGATCAACCTGCTGGATCGTCCGATCATCGTCGCGTACCTGCTGGTGATCGTGACGCTGTTCATCGCGATCAACCTGCTCGTCGACGTGATGTATTCGGCGCTCGATCCGCGCGTGCGGCTGTCCGAGGACAAGCGATGATGGCCGCCGCGCCGGCGCCGCTTCGCCCGGCGGAGGCGCCGCTGTCGCGCCTGATCGTGGATTTCGTCTCCAATCCGGTCGCGGTCTTCGGCATCGCGCTCCTGGCGCTGATCGTCGTGGTCGCCATCGCGGCGCCGTTCATCTCGCCGCAGAATCCGTACGATCTTGCGCAGCTCGACGTGCTGGACAGCCGGCTGCCGCCCGGCTCGACGTCGGCGACCGGCGCGACGTTCTGGCTGGGTACCGACGACCAGGGCCGCGACATGCTCTCGGCGATCTTCTACGGCCTTCGCATCAGCCTCGCCGTCGGCGTGTGCAGCACGATCATCGCGCTCGCCATCGGTCTCGTGATGGGGCTCACCGCGGCATACGTCGGCGGGCGCACCGAATCGCTGATCATGCGCATCGCCGACATCCAGCTTTCGTTTCCCGCGATCCTGATCGCGTTGATCCTGCTCGCGGTGCTCGGGCAGGGCACGTTCAAGATCGTCGCCGCGCTGGTGACGGTGCAGTGGGCCTACTACGCGCGCACGGTGCGCAGCGCGGCGCTGGTCGAGACGCGCAAGGAATACATCGAGGCGGCTCATTGCCTGGCGCTGTCGCCTTCGCGCATCGTTTTCCGGCACCTGCTGCCCAATTGCCTGCCGCCGCTGATGGTGGTCGCGACCGTGCAGGTGGCGGCCGCGATCGCGCTCGAGGCGACGCTGTCGTTTCTCGGGCTCGGCCTGCCGATCACCGAGCCGTCGCTGGGCCTGCTCATCGCCAACGGCTACCAGTACCTGCTGTCGGGCAAATACTGGATCAGCTTTTTTCCCGGCGTGGCGCTGCTGCTCACCATCGTCAGCATCAATCTCGTCGCCGACCAGCTTCGCGACGTGCTCAACCCGAGGCTTCAGCGGTGAGCGCCGCTGGCCGCCCAAGGCGCGAACAGTTCCCCTGGGCAGCGCCGCGGCCGCCGCGTCGGCCAATGAGGCCAACGTGCCGAGTCGCCGGTCCTTTCGGTGCAGAACCTGTCGACGCATTTTTTCACGCGCGCAGGCGTGGTGCGCGCTGTGGACGATGTCTCGTTCGAGCTCGCCCGCGGCGAGGTCCTGGGGCTGGTCGGCGAATCCGGCTCGGGCAAGTCGATGACCGGCTACTCGATCATGGGCCTGGTCGATCCTCCCGGCCGCATCGTATCCGGAGCGATCCGATTCGGCGACCACGACCTGACGACGCTGCCGCCCGAGCAAATGCGCGCGCTGCGCGGCAACCGCATCGCGATGATCTTCCAGGACCCGATGATGACGCTCAATCCGGTGCTGCGCATCGACACGCAGATGGTCGAGGCGATCCGGGCGCATCGCAAGGTGACGCGCCGCGCCGCGCTCCAACGCGCCCGCGACGCGCTGGTGCGCGTCGGCATTCCCGTCGCCCGACGAGCGGCTGACCGGCTATCCGCATCAATTCTCCGGAGGCATGCGCCAGCGGGTGGCCATCGCGATCGCGCTGCTCAACGATCCCGACATCATCATCGCCGACGAGCCGACGACGGCGCTCGACGTCACGATCCAGGGCCAGATCCTGTTCGAGATGCAGAAGCTCGCGCGCGAGACCGGCGCGGCGCTGATGTGGATCACGCACGATCTCTCGGTCGTGGCGGGACTGGCGGACCGCATCTGCGTGATGTACGCGGGACGCATCGTCGAGCAGGGCAGCGCGGTCGACGTGCTCGGCGCGCCATGCCATCCCTACACGCGCGGCCTGCTCGATTCGATCCCGGCGAACGCGCCCGCGCACATGCGCCTGAGGCAGATCCCGGGCATGACGCCGTCGCTGCTCGAGCTGCCGCCGGGATGCGCGTTCCGGTCGCGCTGCCCGCGCGCGGCGGAGGAGTGCGAGCAGGATCCTCCGATGATCGCCGTCGGCGGTCCGACGCAATCGGCGCGGTGCTTTTTCCCGCTGACCTCGCCGGAGGAGCAAGTGTGAGCACGGTCGGCCCGTTGGCTGCAGCGAGCGCGGTAGCGCCGCCGCTGCTCGAGCTCAGGAACATATCGAAGCGCTTCGTGCGCCGTCTCGACATGGCGGCTCGACTGGCGCGGCTGCTGCGCGCCGGTCCCGGAGAAGAAGTGGTGCACGCGGTCGACGGCGTCGACCTGGGCGTCCACGAGCGCGAGGTCGTGGGGCTGGTCGGCGAATCCGGCTGCGGCAAATCGACGCTGGGCCGGCTGGCGGTCGGGCTGCTCGCGCCCAGCGCCGGCGAGCGCCTCTGGCGCGGCGAGCCGATCGCGACGTCGCCGCCGGCGGCAGCGCGCGAGCAGCAGCTCAAGATGCAGATGATCTTCCAGGATCCGTTCGCGTCGCTCAATCCGCGGCGCCGCGTCGTCGACATCGTCGGCGAGGCGCCCGTCGTTCACGGCATCGTCGGACCGCGCCAGCAGATCGAGTACGTCGGGCTGCAGCTCAATCGCGTCGGGCTCGATCCGACGCTGATGCGCCGCTTCCCGCACCAGTTCTCCGGCGGGCAGCGCGCCCGGATCGGCATCGCCCGCGCGCTCGCGGTGAAGCCCGAGTTCCTGGTGTGCGACGAGTCGGTCGCGGCGCTGGACGTGTCGATCCAGGCGCAGGTGATCAACCTCTTCATGGACCTGCGCGCGGCGCTCAACCTGACCTACCTGTTCATCAGCCACGACCTGGGCGTCGTGCGCCACATCAGCGATCGCCTCGTGATCATGTATCTCGGGCGCGTCGTCGAGTCCGGTCCCGCCGACGAGGTCTTCGCGTCGCCCAATCATCCGTACACGCGCGCGTTGCTCGCCGAGGTAGGCAGCGCGAAACCCAAAAAACGCATTTTCGTTCCGGTGCGCGGCGAGATTCCGTCGCCGCTCGCGCCGCCGCCGGGCTGCCATTTCCATCCGCGCTGTCCGCACGCGATGCCGGTGTGCCGCGAGCGCGTGCCGGCGCTGGAATCCATCGCGCCGGGCCGGGTGGTCGGCGTGCTTTCTCAACGACCGGACTTCAGGCTCATGACGCTTCGACGGCACGATCCTTCGGCCGAGGCGATTCCCCTGGTGCTCGATTCCCCGCACAGCGGGACCGAGTATCCCGACGACTTCGATCATGCGCCGCCGCGGATGAGCGTCCGGCAAGCCGAGGACACCTACGTCGCCGAGCTCTACGCAGCGGCGCCCGCGCTCGGCGCGACCCTGATCGAGGCGCTGTTTCCACGCGCCTACATCGATCCCAATCGTCACCACAGCGACATCGATCCTGCCCTGCTCGACGCGCCGTGGCCCGGACCGGTCACGCCGTCACGCAAGACCGAGCAGGGCATCGGCCTGGTGTGGCGCCTCTCGCACGGCGGCGCGCCGATGTACGCGCGCAAGCTGACGGTCGCCGAGGTCCAGGATCGCATCGCGCGCTGCTACGCGCCCTACCACCGCGCCGTGGCCGAGGCGCTCGACGAGCGGCACCGCCGATTCGGCGCGGTGTGGCACATCAACTGCCATTCGATGCCCGCGGTCGGCGACGCGATGGCCGACGACCCGGGACGCGCGCGCGCCGACTTCGTGCTCGGCGACCGCGACCAGACGACGTGCGCGCCGGAATTCACGAAGTTCGTCGCCGACGCGCTCGCGCGCATGGGCTATGCGGTCGCCATCAACGATCCGTACAAGGGTGTCGAGCTGGTGCGCCTGCACGGACGACCCGGCGAAGGACGGCACAGCCTGCAGATCGAGATCAACCGGCGCCTGTACATGGACGAGGCGACGCTCGAGAAAAACGCCGGCTTCGGCGCGCTGCAGGCGAACCTGACACGATTGCTCGGCGAGCTTCGCGGCTTCGTCGGCTCGCATGCGCCGCGCACGGGTGACGATTGACCCCTTGCGGCCAGCTTGCTATGGTGCGTCGACTTCGCCACCGAGAGCGTCCAAGAGTGGCTTCGCACCACCCCATAGGAGGACTCATGAACACATTCATTCGTCGCGCCTCGATGCTGGCGCTCGCGCTGTTCGCAACCTGCGCTGCAGCGGCCTATCCGGAACGTCCCGTGACCCTGATCGTGCCGTGGGCGGCGGGCGGCGGCACCGATGCAACCGCGCGCATCATCGGCGCGTTGCTCGAAAAGGAAATGGGCCAGCCGGTCAACGTCGTCAACCGCACCGGCGGCAGCGGAGTCGTCGGGCACGCCGCGATCGCGTCGTCGGCGCCGGACGGCTACACCATCGGCATGGTGACCGTCGAGATCGGCATGATGCACTGGCAGGGACTCACCGACCTCTCCGGCGCGTCGTACACGCCGATCGGGCTGGTCAACTCGGATCCCGCGGGGATCGAGGTCGCGTCCGACGCGCCGTACAAGACGGTGAACGAGCTGGTCGCGGCGATCAAGGCCTCGCCCGGCAAATTCAAGGCGTCGGGCACCGGTCAGGGTGGAATCTGGCACCTCGCCATCGCGGGGATGCTGCAGGACATGAAGATCGATCCGGCCAGCGGTGCCGTGGGTACCGTCGAACGGCGCGGCGCCGGGACTGCAGGACCTGGTGGCGGGCGGCGTGCAGATCGCGCCGGTCTCGCTTCCGGAGGCGCGCTCGCTGATCGATGCGGGCAAGGTGAAGAGTCTCGCGGTGATGGCCGACCAGCCTTCGGCGCTGTATCCGAACGTGCCGACGCTCAAGGCCGCGACGGGAAGCAACTGGACGATGGCTGCGTGGCGAGGCATTGCCGCGCCCAAGGGCATCCCCGCGGACGCGCGCGACAAGCTGGTGGCGGCGATCCGCAAGATCGCGGCGAGCAAGGACTACACCGATTTCATGGCGCAGCGCGGCTTCGGCGTCATCTACGCGGGACCCGAGGACTTCGCCAAGTTCATGGCCAAATCCGACGCCGATCTCGGCGCAACCATGAAAGCGGTCGGAATCGCCAAGTGACGCATCCGTCGAAGAGCGGGCCGGCCGCAGGACGGGCCGCGATCCGCAACGGATGCGTCATCCCGAGGAGCGCCGCGACGAGGGATCTGCCGTGAGGACAGCGCGCCGATGAAGATCAACGACGCCGTCTGGGGTGCGCTGCTCATTCTCCTGTCGGTTGCGCTGCTCGTCCACGTCCGCTCGTTTCCCACCATCCCCGGACAAAAAATCGGCCCGGCGCTCTTCCCGGCGATCATCGCGGTCGGACTCGGGGTCTGCGCGCATATTGCTGATTTTCCGCGGCATCGCCGCGCGCAGGGCCGACCCGGCGAACGCGGCGTGGCTGAAGCCCGACGCGTGGGTGCGCTCGCCGCGCCATCTCCTTGCCTTCGTGCTGGTGCTCGCGGTCAACGTGTTCTACATCGTCGCCGTCGACTGGCTCGGCTTCATCCCCGTCGGCGTGATCTACCTCTCGACGCTGTTCCTCGTGTTCCGGGTCAAACCGTCGTGGATCCTGCCGCTGGCCCTGGTCGTGACGCTGGTGATCCACTACGCGTTCTACAAGCTGCTCAAGGTGCCGCTGCCCTGGGGGCTGCTGAAGGGCATCGCGTGGTAGTCGAAGCGCGGGTCGCGGGGAGATCGGCGTGAGCTCGGCCTGGGCGCAGGCCTTCTCGATGGTGTTCGACCCGTACAACCTTTTCGTGATGGTGGTGGCGTCGCTGTTCGGGCTGTTCGTCGGTGCGGTGCCCGGACTCACCGCGACCATGGCGACGGCGCTGCTCGTCCCCGTGACATTCTTCATGGCGCCGATCCCGGCGATCGCCGCGATCGTCACCGCGACCGCGATGGCGATCTTTTCCGGCGACATTCCCGGCTGCCTGATGCGCATGCCCGGGACGCCGGCGTCCGCGGCGTACACCGACGAAGCCTACGCGATGACCAAGAAGGGCCAGGCGGAGACCGCGCTGGGCGCGGGCCTCGTCTTCTCCGCGCTGGGCGGACTCTTCGGCACCGCGGTGCTGATGCTGGCAGCGCCGGCACTGGCCGAATTCGCGCTCAAGTTCAGCTCCTTCGAGTATTTCTGGCTGGTGCTGCTGGGATTGACCTGCGCGGTGTTCATCACGTCGGACCGGCCGCTCAAGGGATTCGTCTCGCTGCTGCTGGGACTGCTGGTTGCGTGTGTGGGTCTCGGCAACCCGGCGGCGATTCCGCGCTTCACGTTCGGCAGCACGGAGCTCCTCGGCGGCATCGGGATGATCCCGATGATGATCGGCATGTTCGCGATCTCCGAGATCATGCGCTACGCGGTCGACACCAACCCCGAGCTGGTCATCGTCGACCAGCCCATCGGCAACGTGTTCAAGGGCATGTGGGCGACTGGCGAAGAAATACCCGGTGCAGATCCTGCGCGGCAACGCGGTGGGCACGCTGATCGGCGCGCTTCCCGGCGCCGGTGCGGACATCGCCGCATGGATCACCTACGCGATCAGCAAGCGCTTTTCCAAGGAGCCGGAGAAATTCGGCACCGGGCACGTCGAAGGCATCGTCGAGTCGGGCTCGGCCAACAACAGCGCGCTCGCCGGGGCGTGGATACCGGCGCTGGTCTTCGGCATTCCCGGGCGATTCGATCACCGCCATCGTCATCGGCGTGCTGTACATGAAGAACATGAACCCCGGGCCGATGCTTTTCACCAACAACCCGCAGAACATCTACGCCGTCTACCTGCTGTTCATCATCGCCAACCTGATCATGATCCCGCTCGGCTGGTGGTGCATCAAGGTCTCCAAGCAGATCCTGAAGGTTCCGCGCACCGTGCTCATGCCGGTGATCATGCTTTTCTGCGTCGTCGGCTCGTTCGCCATCAACAACACCGCGTTCGACGTGACGGTCATGCTGATCGCCGGCATCGCCGCATTTTTCCTCGAAGCCAGCGGCTTTCCCATCGCGCCGGCGATTCTCGGCGTCGTCCTCGGCGGGATGCTCGAGGAGAACCTCGTCACTTCCATGATCAAGGCCGACGGCGACCTCACGGCCTTTTTCACCCGCCCCATCGCCGCCACGCTGGGCGTGCTGACGCTTGCGGTATGGTTCCTGCCGCTCCTGCTGCGGCGCCTGCGCGCGCTCGCCGGCATCGCCGAGCCTGCCTGACGCCCCTGCTGCCTCCGCATGTTGCAGCGCAGCGCGTTGACCCGCGAGGGGCCGGCGGGTAAAATTCGAAAGATTTTCAACGGGTAGCGCCTTCCGCCAGCGGGGGCAACAAGGGGCAGGCGGGAGTCTTGGCATGCGCGGCAAGCTCGTCGTCGGTAACTGGAAGATGAACGGTGGGCTCCGGGTGAACGGCGCGCTGCTTTCGGCGTTGCGCTCGGGCTGGAGCGCGCCGAAGGGGCGAGGGCTCGCGGTGTGCGTTCCATTTCCATACCTGGCTCAGGCGCAGGCCGCGTTGTCGGGCTCGGAGATCGGCTGGGGCGCTCAGGACGTGAGCGAGCACGAAAGCGGGGCGTTCACCGGCGAAGTCGCCGGCGCGATGATCGCGGAGTTCGGCGCAACGTACGCGCTGGCGGGACATTCGGAGCGACGCACCCTCCATGGCGAAAGCGACGCCACGGTGGCCGCCAAATCCGCCGCTGCGCTCGCTGCCGGGCTGACGCCGATCGTCTGCGTCGGCGAGACGCTGGAGGAGCGCGATGGCGGCCGGACCGCGGCCGTGGTCACCCGCCAGCTGGACGCGGTGCGCGCGCTACTGGGCGATCGCATCGCGCAGGTCGTTCTGGCGTACGAGCCGGTATGGGCGATCGGCACCGGGCGCACCGCGACGCCCGAGCAGGCGCAGGAGGTGCATGCGCTGTTGCGTGCGCGCCTCGGAGGCGCAGGACAAGGCATGCTTCTGCTCTACGGCGGCAGCGTGAAGGCGGGCAACGCGAAGGAGCTCTTCGCGATGCCCGACATCGACGGTGGGCTGATCGGCGGGGCATCGCTGAAGTCCGACGAATTTTTGGCGATTGCGGCTGCCTAAGCGAGGCAATGGGCAAGCCGCCGCCGGCGAAGGGATTGGAATGATCTGGGAATCACTGCTTCTCGTGCTGCACGTGATCGTGGCGGCAACGCTGATCGGCTTTGTCCTGCTGCAGCACGGCAAGGGCGCCGACATGGGCGCGGCATTCGGCAGCGGATCGTCGGGCAGCCTGTTCGGCGCGGCGGGGTCGGCGAACTTCCTGTCGCGCACCACGGCGATCCTGGCGACGGTATTCTTCGCTGACCAGCCTCGCGCTCACCTACATCGCCGCCAATCGCAGCGCGCCCGTGGACCTGATGCAGGGGCACGGGCGTGGCGCCGAAATCCGCGGAACCCGCGGCGAAGTCGACGGAGATTCCGGTGACGCCGCCCGCGCCTGGCGGCGGCGCCGGCACCGGCGCCGCCCAGCCCGGCCGGTTCGAAGTCGGGTGACGTCCCGAAATAGGGTGAGGCTGCAGGCATCAACGTCACGCACGAATGGGCATGCAATAGGCACGCAACTGAGGGCACGCAACTGAGCGCCGACGTGGTGAAATTGGTAGACACGCTAGCTTGAGGGGCTAGTGGCCGAAAGGCTGTGGGAGTTCGAGTCTCCCCGTCGGCACCAGAAACGACGACGTGCAAGAATGCGCGCCAGGGCGTGGGCGGTGGCAACAGTCGGTGCAGCGAGAGGTGTGGAACGAGCGCGGGAAGCACGGATTTCCCGTTCGCAAACGATTGTCGGGGATTGGAGCCGTTCGGTCATGCTGGAACAGTACTTTCCGATCCTGCTGTTCATCATCGTGGGTCTCGGCGTCGGCGTCGTCCTGCTGACCCTGGGCACGCTGGTCGCACCCGACCGCCCCGATCCCGAGAAGCTCTCGCCGTACGAGTGCGGCTTCGAGGCGTTCGAGGACGCGCGCATGAAGTTCGACGTGCGCTACTACCTCGTGGCGATCCTGTTCATCCTGTTCGACCTCGAGATCGCGTTCCTCTTCCCGTGGGCGGTCGTGCTGCAGGAGATCGGCTTCTTCGGCTTCTGGTCGATGATGATGTTCCTCGGCATCCTCGTCGTCGGCTTCATCTACGAGTGGAAGAAGGGAGCGCTGGAATGGGAGTGATGCTCTCGCGGAGGCGTCGCATGCCCATTGAAGGCATTCTCGAGAAGGGCTTCGTCACCACGATCGCTCGACACGCTGATCAACTGGGCGCGCACCGGCTCGCTGTGGCCGATGACCTTCGGCCTCGCCTGCTGCGCGGTGGAGATGATGCACGCCGGCGCGGCGCGCTACGACCTCGACCGCTTCGGCATCGTGTTCCGCCCGAGCCCGCGCCAGTCCGACGTGATGATCGTCGCCGGCACGCTGTGCAACAAGATGGCGCCGGCGCTGCGCAAGGTCTACGACCAGATGGCCGAGCCGCGCTGGGTCATCTCGATGGGCTCGTGCGCCAATGGCGGCGGCTACTACCACTACTCGTACTCGGTGGTGCGCGGCTGCGACCGCATCGTGCCGGTCGACATCTACGTGCCGGGCTGCCCGCCGACCGCCGAGGCGCTGCTCTACGGCATCATGCAGCTGCAGAACAAGATCAGGCGCACCAACACGATCGCGCGCGCGATGAAAATCGACGCACTGGTCGCCGCGCTGCCGCTGGCGCTCGGCGACAAGCTGGTCGAGCGCCACCAGCGCGCTCGGCGAGGTCACCGCGGTGATCCGCGCCGACGACATGCTCGCGAGCATGCGCATGCTGCGCGATCGCGCCGAGTTCCGCTTCGAGCAGCTGCTCGACCTGTGCGGCGTCGACTACCTCGCCTACGGCGGCAGCGGACGCGGACGGCGCGCGCTTCGCGGTGGTGTATCACCTGCTGTCGATCGCCAACAACTGCGCGCCTGCGCGTGCGCGTGTTCGCGCCCGACGACGATTTCCCGGTGCTGCCGTCGGTGATCGACGTCTGGCCGTCGGCCAACTGGTACGAGCGCGAGGCGTTCGACCTGTACGGCATCGTGTTCAACGGCCACCCGGACCTGCGCCGCATCCTGACCGACTACGGCTTCGTCGGCCATCCGTTCCGCAAGGACTTCCCGCTCTCGGGCAACGTCGAGATGCGCTACGACCCGGAGCAGGAGCGCGTCATCTACCAGCCGGTCACCATCGAGCCGCGCGAGATCGTGCCGCGCGTCATCCGCGAAGAGAGCTACGCGCGAGAGCGAAGGGTTCCGCAAGGGTTGAGCGATGGCCGAGATCCGCAACTACACCATGAACTTTGGCCCGCAGCATCCTGCCGCGCACGGCGTGCTGCGCCTGGTGCTCGAGCTCGACGGCGAGGTCATCCAGCGCGCCGATCCGCACATCGGGCTGCTGCACCGCGCGACCGAGAAGCTCGCCGAGTACAAGACCTACATCCAGGCGCTGCCGTACATGGACCGGCTCGACTACGTGTCGATGATGTGCAACGAGCACGCCTACGTGCCTGGCGATCGAGAAGCTGCTCGGCATCGACGTGCCGATCCGCGCGCAGTACATCCGCGTGATGTTCGACGAGATCACGCGCATCCTCAACCACCTGCTGTGGCTGGGCGCGCACGCGCTCGACGTCGGCGCGATGACGATGTTCCTCTACTGCTTCCGCGAGCGCGAGGACCTGATGGACGTGTACGAGGCGGTGTCGGGCGCGCGCATGCACGCGGCGTACTACCGGCCCGGCGGCGTCTATCGCGACCTGCCCGAGCGCATGCCGCAGTACCAGGTCTCGCCGATCCACGGCGAAAAGGCCGTCGGCCGGATGAACGAGAACCGCCAGGGCTCGCTGCTCGACTTCATCGAGGACTTCACCCGCCGCTTCCCGGGGTACGTCGACGACTACGAGACGCTGCTCACCGAGAACCGCATCTGGAAGCAGCGCACCGTCGGCATCGGCGTGGTGACGCCCGGAGCGCGCGCTGGCGCTGGGCTTCACCGGCCCGATGCTGCGCGGCTCGGGCATCGCGTGGGACCTGCGCAAGAAGCAGCCCTACGAGGTCTACGACCAGCATGGACTTCGACATTCCGGTCGGCACCAACGGCGACTGCTACGACCGCTACCTGGTGCGCGTGCAGGAGATGCGCGAGTCGAACCGCATCATCAGGCAGTGCATCGACTGGCTGCGCGACGAATCCCGGGCCCGGTGATCATCGACAACCACAAGGTCGCACCGCCGTCGCGCGTCGAGATGAAGGAGAACATGGAGGAGCTGATCCACCACTTCAAGCTCTTCACCGAGGGCATGCACGTGCCCGCCGGCGAGGCGTACGCGGCGGTCGAGCATCCGAAGGGCGAGTTCGGCATCTACCTCGTCTCCGACGGCGCCAACAAGCCGTACCGGCTGAAGATCCGCGCGCCGGGCTTCGCGCACCTCGCGGCGCTCGACGAGATGTCGCGCGGGCCACATGATCGCCGACGTGGTCGCGATCATCGGCACGCAGGACATCGTGTTCGGGGAGATCGACCGATGAGCAGCGCACTCGATTCACGCGTCGTGAACGATCGATCGAGTTCGCAAGCTCGAGCGTGTTCGAGCAATGGCGACAGAGTTCGCGAGCGAACGACCGTCGCGCATCGGTCTCGCAGCGCATCGGCGCCCGCAAGCCTCGGGCTATTACGTACGACGCGGTGCCGCCGGGCAAGCGCGCCTGTCCGTTCCACAGCCACCACGCCGACGAGGAGATGTTCTTCGTCGTGGACGGCGAGGGGACGCTGCGCTTCGGCGGCGAAGACGCGTCCGGTGCGCGCCGGCGATTTCATCTGCTGCCCGCACGGGCGGACCGCGATACGGCGCACCAGATCGTCAACGATCCGGACCGTCGAGCTTCGCTACGTCTCGGTCAGCACGATGATCGCCAGCCGAGGTCTGCGAGTATCCCGATTCGGGGAAGATCGGCGCGTTCGGCGGACGCGACCGGGTCGCGAGCGAGCGAGCTTCGCCGGCACGATCCCGATCCGCCGACGTCGACTACTGGCAGTGCGACTAGCTGGACACTGGACGAAGCATGAGCGCGAGTCGCTGGCCTTGCTCCTTCCGGCGCACCATGTCGAGCGCCGACGCCCTCGAGCGCATCGATCGCGAGATCGCGCAAGTACCCGCCCGACCAGAAGCAGTCGGCGGTGATGTCCGCGCTCGCCATCGCGCAGGACGAGAAGGGCTGGCTCTCCACCGAGACGATGGATTTCGTCGCCGAGTACCTCGGCATGCCGCCGATCGCGGTCTACGAGGTCGCGACCTTCTACGAGATGTACAACACCGAGCCGACCGGGCGGTACAAGCTCACGATCTGCACCAACCTGCCGTGCGCGCTGCAGGGCGCGACCGAGGCGGCGAAGCACCTGCAGGAGACGCTCGGCGTCGGCATTCGGCGAGACCAACGCCGACGGCATGTTCACGCTCAAGGAAGGCGAGTGCATGGGCGCCTGCGGCGATGCGCCGGTGCTGCTGGTCAACAACAAGCGCATGTGCAGCTGCATGTCGCCCGACAAGCTCGACGGCCTGCTCGCCGAGCTGCGCGCGACGGATCAGGCCGAATCATGAACGCTCCCGCCGAATTGCTCGACTACGGTCCCGACGCCATCATCATGAAGGGCCTCGACGGCCGCAACTGGCGCCTCAAGGACTACGCAAGCGCGGCGGCTACGAGGCGCTGAAGAAGATCCTCGCCGAGCAAGATCGCGCCCGACGACGGTGATCGCCGAGGTGAAGAAGTCGGCGCTGCGCGGCCGCGGCGGCGCGGGCTTCCCGACCGGCCTCAAGTGGTGCTTCATGCCGCAGCAGTTCCACGGGCGAGAAGTACATCGTCTGCAATTCCGACGAGGGCGAGCCGGGCACGTTCAAGGACCGCGACATCATGCGCTACAACCCGCACATCCTGATCGAGGGCATGATCATCGCCGGCTACGCGATGGGCGCACAGCGCGGCTACAACTACATCCACGGCGAGATCTGGGACGACTACGAGCGCTTCGAAGAGGCGCTCGACGAGGCGCGACGAGGCGGGCTACCTCGGCAAGAACATCCTGGGCGGCGGCTTCGACTTTCGAGCTCTACGCCACCACGGCTACGGCGCCTACATCTGCGGCGAGGAAACGGCGCTGCTCGAGTCGCTCGAGGGCAAGAAGGGCCAGCCGCGCTTCAAGCCGCCGTTCCCGGCGAGCTACGGCCTGTACGGCAAGCCGACCACGATCAACAACACCGAGACCTTCGCCGCGGTGCCGTGGATCATCATCAACGGCGGCGACGCGTTCCTCGACCTCGGCAGGCCGAACAACGGCGGCACCAAGATCTTCTCGGTCTCGGGCGACGTCGCACAGGCCCGGCAACTACGAGGTCAAGCTCGGCACGCCGTTCGCGAAGCTGCTCGAGATGGCGGGCGGCATGCGCGACGGCAAGCAAGCTCAAGGCGTGCATTCCCGGCGGCTCGTCGATGCCGGTGCTGCCCGCCGAGATCATGATGAACACCGACATGGACTACGACTCGATCGCCAAGGCGGGCTCGATGCTCGGCTCGGGCGCGGTGATCGTCATGGACGAGACGCGCTGCATGGTGCGCGCGCTCGAGCGCCTGTCGTACTTCTACTTCGAGGAATCGTGCGGCCAGTGCACGCCGTGCCGCGAGGGCACCGGCTGGCTGTACCGCATCGTCCATCGCATCGAGCACGGCGCAGGGCCGCAACGAGGACCTCGACCTGCTCGTCTCGGTGTCGCCGACAACATCGCCGGGCGCACCATCTGCGCGCTGGGCGACGCCGCGGCGCTGCCGGTGAAGAGCTTCATCAAGCACTTCCGCGACGAGTTCGAGCACCACATCGACCACAAGCAGCTGCCTGGTGAAGCCGGGCGGCTACAGCTCGCTCGAGCCGCCGACGTGGCGGCAAGATGGCGGCGGACTAGATGCTGATCAATCTCGAAGTCGACGGCAAGCCGGTCGAGGTGCCGAACGGCGCCACGGTGATGGACGCCGCGAACAAGCTCGGCATCTACGTGCCGCACTTCTGCTATCACAAGAAGCTCTCCATCGCGGCCAACTGCCGCATGTGCCTGGTGCAGGTGGAGAAGGCGCCCAAGCCGCTGCCGGCGTGCGCGACGCCCGCCACCGAGGGCATGAAGGTCTGGACGCATTCGGACGCCGCGGTCGACGCGCAGAAGGGCGTGATGGAGTTCCTGCTCATCAACCATCCGCTCGACTGCCCGATCTGCGACCAGGGCGGCGAATGCCAGCTGCAGGACCTCGCCGTGGGCTACGGCGCGTCGAACTCGCGCTACACCGAAGACAAGCGCGTCGTGTTCAACAAGAACCTCGGCCCGCTCGATCTCCACCGACATGACGCGCTGCATCCACTGCACGCGCTGCGTGCGCTTCGGCCAGGAAATCGCCGGCGTCATGGAGCTCGGCATGGCCGGGCGCGGCGAGCACGCCGAGATCCTGACCTTCGTCGGCAAGACGGTCGATTCCGAGCTCTCCGGCAACATGATCGACCTGTGCCCGGTCGGCGCGCTCACCTCGAAGCCGTTCCGCTACTCGGCGCGCGACGTGGGAGCTGTCGCGCCGCAAGATCGGTCGTCGCCGCACGACGGGCTGGGCTCCAACCTCATCGTGCAGGTCGAAGAACGATCGCGTCATGCGCGTGCTGCCGCTCGAGAACGAGGCGGTCAACGAGTGCTGGCTCTCCGACCGCGACCGCTTCTCGTACGAAGGCCTGAATTCGCGAGGAGCGCCTGCTGCAGCCGATGGTGCAAGCGCGACGGCGGCAGTGGTCGAGGCCGACTGGCAGGCCGCGCTGGACGCTGGCCGCCGCCGGGCTCAAGCGCGTCGTCGCCGAGCACGGCGCCGCGTCGCTCGGCGTGCTGGTGTCGCCGCACGCCACGCTGGAGGAACTGTACCTCGCCGCAGAAGCTCGCGCGCGCGCTGGGCAGCGACAACATCGACTTCCGCCTGCGCCAGACCGATTTCCGCCGAAGCCGCGGGCACGCCGTGGCTGGGCATGCCGGTCAGCGAATTCGCGCGGCTCGACCGCGTGCTCGTGGTGGGCAGCTTCCTGCGCAAGGAGCATCCGCTGCTCGCGCAGCGCCTGCGCCAGGCGACCAAGAAGGGCACGCAGGTCTCGCTGGTGCATGTCGGCGACGACGAGCTGCTGATGAAGGTCGCCAACGAAGTCGTGGTCGCGCCTTCGGCATTGGCGGCCGCGCTCGGCGCGATCGTGGTCGCCGCCGCGCAGGCGGCGGGCAAGCCCGCGCCCCGCGCGTTGTCGGGCGTGGCGCCATCGGACGCCGCCAAGGCGATCGCCGCGAGCCTCGCCAGCGGCGAGCGCAAGGGCATTTTCCTCGGCAACCTGGCGCAGCAGCATCCGCGCGCTTCGCAGCTGCACGCGCTGGCGCAGGCGCTCGCCGAGCTGACCGGCGCGCGCGTCGGCTTCCTCACCGAGGCGGCGAATTCCGTCGGCGGCCATATCGCGCGGCGCTGCCACGCAACGGCGGCCTCGACGCGCAGGCGATGCTGGCGTCGCCGCGCAAGGCGTACATCCTGGTCAACGTCGAGCCGGAGCTCGACACGGCGGACCCGACCGTGACGCATTCGCGCGCTGGAGTCCGCGGAGCTGGTCATCTCGCTCTCGCCTTTCCGATCGGTGGCGGCGCGACTACGCGCACGTGCTGCTTGCCGATCGCGCCGTTCACCGAGACCGCCGGCACCTTCGTCAACTGCGAGGGCCGCGCGCAAGCCTTCAACGGCGCGGCGTTGCCGCTGGGAGAGACGCGGCCCGCCTGGAAGGTGCTGCGCGTGCTGGGCTCGCTGCTCGACCTGCCCGGCTTCGATTTCGAGAACATCGACGAGGTGCGCGCCGATCTCCCGGCCGCGGAGTCGATGGCCGCGCGCCTGGCCAACATCACGCGTGTGGTCGTCGAGTCGGCGCCGCCGCAGCGTGACGCGGCTTCGAGCGCATCGCCGACGTTCCCATCTATTCGTCCGACCCGCTGGTGCGCCGCTCGCCGTCGCTGCAGAAGACGCGCGATGGCGCCGCGCCGGTGGCGCGCATGCATCCGGCATCGCTGGCAGGTCTTGGCCTGGCGGAAGGCTCGGCCGTCCGGGTGCGGCAGCGCGGCGAGGCGATGCTCAAGGTCGTCGCCGATGACGGCGTTCCCGAGGGCTGCGTGCGCATCGCCGCCGCGCACGCGTCGACGTGCATGCTCGGGCCGATGTTCGGTCAGATCGCGGTGGAGGCGCTGTAGTGGATGCGATGCTGACGCCGGTCGCAGGCTTCTTCGGTCCCGTGTGGCCCGTCGGTATGGACGCTCGCCAAGATCGTTGCCATCGCCATCCCGCTCATCCTGGGCGTCGCGTACCTCACGCTCGCCGAGCGCAAGGTGATCGGCTGGATGCAGGTGCGCATCGGCCCGAACCGCGTCGGCCCGCTGGGGCTGCTGCAGCCGATCGCCGACGTGTTCAAGCTGCTGTTCAAGGAAATCATCATCCCGTCGGGCGCGAACCGCTCCTGTTCCTGATCGCGCCAGTGCTGTCGATCGGCCCGGCGCTCGCGGCGTGGGCGGTCATTCCGTTCGCCGACGGCGTGGTGCTCGCCGAACATCAACGCGGGGCTGCTCTACATCCTGGCGATGTCGTCGATCGGCGTGTACGGCGATCATCCTCGCCGGCTGGGCGTCGAACTCCAAGTACGCGTTCCTCGGCGCCTGCGCTCGGCGGCGCAGATCGTGAGCTACGAGATCGCCATGGGCTTCGCGCTGGTGGGCGTGCTGATGGCGGCGTCGAGCCTCAACCTCAGCGACATCGTGCGCGCGCCAGGAGGGCGGCGCGGCGTACTGGTACATCTGGCCGCTGCTGCCGCTGTGCGTGGTCTACCTCGTGTCGGGCATCGCCGAGACCAACCGCCACCCCTTCGACGTGGCCGAAGGCGAATCGGAGATCGTCGCCGGCTTCCACGTCGAGTACTCGGGCATGGCCTTCGCGGTGTTCTTCCTCGCCGAGTACATGAACATGATCATGATCGCGGCGCTGACCTCGATCATGTTCCTCGGCGGATGGTTGTCGCCGTGGCCGCTGCTCAACGATCTCGACATCGGCGGATGGCATCCGCTCGGCGACGGCATCGGCTGGCTCCTGCTCAAGATGTGCTCGGTGCTGTTCATGTTCCTGTGGATACGCGCGACATTCCCGCGCTACCGCTACGACCAGATCATGCGGCTGGGCTGGAAGGTGTTCATCCCGATCACGCTGATCTGGATCATTTTCATCGGCGCGATGATGCAGACGCGCTGGGCCTACCTGTTCCACTGAGGACTAAGGACACTGAGCGATGCTGCGCAGAGTCCGCGACTTCTTCAACACGTACCTGCTCGTCGAGCTCTTCAAGGGGCTGTGGCTGACCGGCGGGAACATGTTCGCGCGCAAGGTGACGGTGCAGTTCCCCGAGGAGAAGACGCCGCAGAGCCCGCGCTTCCGCGGGCTGCACGCGCTGCGCCGCTATCCCAACGGCGAGGAGCGCTGCATCGCCTGCAAGCTGTGCGAGGCGGTGTGCCCGGCGCTGGCGATCACCATCGAGTCGGAGCAGCGCGACGACGGCACCCGGCGCACCACGCGCTACGACATCGACCTGACCAAGTGCATCTTCTGCGGCTTCTGCGAGGAGAGCTGCCCGGTCGATTCGATCGTCGAGACGCGCATCCTCGAGTACCACGGCGAGAAGCGCGGCGACCTCTACTACACCAAGGAAATGCTGCTGGCGGTCGGTGACCGCTACGAGGCGCAGATCGCCGCCGACCGCGCGCAGGATGCGCCGTACCGCTGAAGCCATGACGTTCCACACCGCCATTTTCTACGTGTTCGCCGCGATCCTCGTGTTCGCCGCGCTGCGCGTGATCACCAGCCGCAACCCGGTGCACTCGGCGCTGTGGCTGGTGCTGTCGTTCTTCAGCGCCGCCGGCGTGTGGCTGCTGCTGCGCGCCGAGTTCCTGGCGATCGTCCTGGTGCTCGTCTACGTGGGCGCCGTGATGGTCCTGTTCCTGTTCGTGGTGATGATGCTCGACGTCAACTTCGACAAGCTGCGCGAGCGATTCCGCAGCTACATCCCGGTGGGCGCGACGGTCGGCATCCTTTTCCTGGTGGAGATGACGCTGGTCCTGCTCGGCGGCTACCTCGGACCGGCGCCCCTGCAGCCGGAATCGCCGACGGGCTACACCAATACGCGCGCGCTCGGTCTCGAGCTCTACACCGACTATGCGTACCCGCTCGAGATCGCCGCGGTGCTTCTGCTCGTCGCCATCATCGCGGCGATCGCGCTGACGCATCGCGAGCGCCGCGAAAGCAAGTATCAGAATCCGGCCGAACAGGTGCGCGTGCGGGCGCGCGACCGGCTGCGCGTGCTGCAGATGCCCGCGGAGAAGCGCGAGCCGTGAGCTACCGCAATCAAGATCAACAATGAGCGGTCGCGCTTGCGGCCGCCTCGAGGGAAGCAGGGGGCAGTCGGGTGGGTTTCTTGTCGCAACCGTCGTTGTCGCACTATCTCGTGCTGGGCGCGATCCTGTTCGCCATCAGCGTGATCGGGATATTCCTCAACCGGCGCAACGTCATCATCATGCTCATGGCCATCGAGCTCATGCTGCTCGCGGTCAACCTCAATTTCGTCGCCTTCGCGCAGTTTGCCGGCGACACCGCCGGGCAGATCTTCGTGTTCTTCATCCTGACCGTCGCCGCCGCCGAATCGGCGATCGGCCTCGCGATCCTGGTGCTGCTGTTCCGCAACGTCGGCACCATCGACGTCGAGGAACTCGGCCGCCTGAAGGGCTGAGCGCGCGATGAGCATGGTCTCGCTCTATCTGCTCGTCGCGCTGGCGCCGCTCGCCGGCGCGGTCGTGGTCGGGCTGTGGGGCCCGAAGCTCGGGCGCGCCGCCTCGCACTGGATCTGCATCGTCGGCGTGACCATCTCCACGGTCGGCTCGGGCTTCATCCTGCGCGACGTCCTCGACGGCAACACCTTCAACGGCGACATCTACGTCTGGATGACGTCGGGCGGGCTCAAGTTCGCGATCGGCTTCCTGATCGACCCGCTGACCGCGCTGATGCTCTGCGTGGTGACCTTCGTCTCGCTGATGGTCCACATCTACACGATCGGCTACATGGCCGACGATCCCGGCTACACGCGCTTTTTCTCGTACATCTCGCTGTTCACCTTCAGCATGCTCATGCTGGTGATGGCGAACAACTTCCTGCAGCTGTTCTTCGGCTGGGAGGCCGTGGGACTGGTGTCGTACCTGCTGATCGGCTTCTGGTACGAGCGCCCGACCGCCATCTACGCCAACCTGAAGGCGTTCCTGGCCAACCGCGTCGGCGACTTCGGCTTCGTGCTGGGCATCGGACTGATCGTCGCCACCCTCGGCATCGCTCGACTATGCGAGCGTGTTCGCCGATGCGCCGAAGCTCAGCGGCGTGACCATCAACCTGCTCGGCGACGCGCAGTGGTCGGTGCTCACCGCGATCTGCATCGGGCTGTTCGTCGGCGCGATGGGCAAGAGCGCGCAGGTGCCGCTGCACGTGTGGCTGCCCGACTCGATGGAAGGCCCGACGCCGATCTCGGCGCTGATCCATGCCGCGACCATGGTGACCGCCGGCATATTCATGGTCGCGCGCATGAGCCCGCTGTTCGAGCTCTCCGACACCGCGCTGTCGTTCGTGACGATCATCGGCGCCACCACGGCGCTGTTCATGGCGGTGCTGGGTCTCGTGCAGAACGACGTCAAGCGCGTGGTCGCGTACTCGACGCTGTCGCAGCTCGGATACATGACCGTGGCGCTGGGCGTGTCGGCGTACCCCGCCGCGATCTTCCACCTCATGACGCACGCCTTCTTCAAGGCGCTGCTCTTCCTCGGCGCCGGCTCGGTGATCATCGCCATGCATCACGAGCAGGACATGCGGCGCATGGGCGGCCTGAAGAAGTACATGCCGATCACGTACTGGACGATGGTGATCGGCTCGCTGGCGCTGGCCGGCATCCCGCCGTTCGCGGGCTTCTATTCGAAGGACGCGATCATCGAGGCGGTGCACCTCTCCGATGTCGGAGGCCACGCTTACGCGCTGTTCGCGGTGACCGTGAGCGTCTTCCTCACGGCGCTGTATTCCTTCCGGCTTATTTTCATGACCTTCCACGGTGAGGAGCGCTTCCGGCACGCCACGCACGACGATGGCGCGCACGCTCAGGACGACCACAGCCACGGCGATCCGCACGAAAGCCCGTGGGTGGTCACCGTGCCGCTGATCCTGCTGGCGATCCCGTCGGTGGTGTCGGGTGCGATGTACGTCGGCAGCGTCGTCTTCGGCGACTTCTTCGGCGACTCGATCCTGATCTCGCAGCAGCATCCGGCGCTCGCGCAGATGCGCGAGGAGTGGCACGGCGTCGCGCGGCTTCACGCTTCATGGCGTCGAGGGCCTTCCCTTCTGGCTCGCCCTCGCCGGGATCGCCGCCGCGTGGTTCCTGTACATCCGGCGTCCCGAGCTGCCCACGCGCATCGCCACCCGCTTCGGCGCGATCTACCGGCTGCTGCTCAACAACTACTACATCGACCGCTTCAACGACTGGTTCTTCGCCGGCGGCTTCCGTCGCCTCGGCACTTTGTTCTCGACGGTCGGCGACCGCTGGATCATCGACGGCTTCTTCGTGAACGGGAGCGCGCGCGTCGTCGCAGCCACCGCCGCAATGCTTCGCCATCTGCAGACGGGCAGGGTGTATCACTACGCATTCGTGATGATCGTGTCGGTGTTCGTGATGCTGGCCTGGTGGGTGGTGCATTGAGTGCCGCCGGGCCGTCCCAAGGCACTCGCCCCCCGGGGGGAGCGGCGCGCAGCGTCGTCGGGGGGACACATGAGCGCCGCGATGCTGCCGTACCTGAGCCTGGCGATCTGGGTTCCGATCGTTTCAGGCGTGCTGGTGCTGATGCTGCATCGCGATCGCGATGCAGCGGCGGCGCGCTGGCTGGCGCTGGTCGGCGCCGTCGCCGGCTTCGCGGTCACCGTGCCTCTTTTCGTTCACTTCACCATCGATACCGCCGAAATGCAGTTCGTCGAGGCGATGGAGTGGATCCCCCGCTTCAACATCAACTACCTGCTCGGCGTCGACGGCATCTCGGTGCTGCTGGTGCTGCTCAACAGCTTCATCACGGTGATCGTCGTCTGGGCGGGCTGGGTGGTGATCGAGAAAAAGGTCGCGCAGTACCTGGCGGCGTTCCTGATCATGTCGGGACTCACCAACGGCGTGTTCACTGCGCTCGACGGCGTGCTCTTCTACGTGTTCTTCGAGGCGATGCTCATCCCGCTCTACCTGATCATCGGGATATGGGGCGGCCCGAACCGCGTCTACGCGGCGCTCAAGTTCTTCCTCTACACGCTGCTCGGATCGCTGCTCATGCTGGTGGCGCTGATCTATCTCTACTCGGTGAGCGGCGGCAGCTTCTCGATCCTCGAGTGGTATCAGCTGCCGCTGTCGATGAACACGCAGATCCTGCTGTTCGTCGCGTTCTTCGCCGCGTTCGCGGTCAAGGTGCCGATGTGGCCCGTTCACACCTGGCTGCCCGACGCGCACGTCGAGGCGCCCACCGGCGGCTCGGTGGTGCTGGCCGCGGTCACGCTCAAGGTCGGCGGCTACGGATTCATCCGCTTCGTGCTGCCGATCCTCCCGGACGCGAGCCACTATCTCGCCGGGTTCGTGATCACGCTCTCGCTGATCGCGGTGATCTACATCGGCTTCGTGGCGCTGGTGCAGCCCGACATGAAGAAGCTCATCGCCTACTCGTCGATCGCGCACATGGGCTTCGTGACGCTGGGCGTGTTCCTGTTCAGCGAGCTCGGGATCGAGGGCGGCATCGTGCAGATGATCTCGCACGGCTTCGTCTCGGCCGCGATGTTCCTGTGCGTCGGCGTGCTCTACGACCGCATGCACAGCCGGCAGATCGCCGACTACGGAGGCGTCGTGAACACCATGCCCAAGTTCGCCGCGCTCACGATGCTGTTCGCGATGGCCAACGCCGGGCTTCCCGGGCACCAGCGGCTTCGTCGGCGAGTTCATGGTGATCCTGGCCGCCGTGAAGGCGAACTTCTGGCTGGGATTCCTGGCGGCCACCACGATGATCCTCGGCGCCGCGTTCACGCTGTGGATGTACAAGCGCGTGTGGTACGGCGCGGTCGGCAACCCGCAGGTCGCCGCCCTGAAGGACGTCACGCGGCGCGAGTTCTGGATGCTGGCGACGCTGGTCGTGGCGGTGCTGGCGCTTGGTATCTATCCGAAGCCGTTCACCGACGTCATGCACGCGTCGGTGGCCGACCTGCTGGCGCACGTCGCGCAGAGCAAGCTATGAGCCATCCCGGACACCCATGCCAGCCAACTTGAACTTCGCCCCCGCGCTGCCGGAAATCGTGCTGCTGGCGAGCGCGTGCGTGGTCCTGATCCTCGACCTGTTCGTGTCCGATGCGAGGCGCGCGGTCTCGTACTGGCTCGCGCAGGCCGGATTGCTGGCGACCGGCGCGTGCGCGGTCTACGGATTCCACCCCGTGCCGGTGCGCGTGTTCGGCGAGATGTTCGTCGCCGACGCGCTCGCCGACCTGCTCAAGATCGTGAGCGTGCTCATCGTCATCCTGACGCTGGTCTATTCGCGCGCCTACCTCGCCGCGCGCGGGCTGTTTCGCGGCGAGACCTTCGTGTTGATGATGTTCGCGCTGCTCGGGATGATGGTGATGATCTCGGCCGGCAGCCTTGCTGACGCTCTACCTCGGGCTCGAGCTGCATGTCGCTGTCGCTCTACGCGCTGGTCGCGCTGCAGCGCGACTCGAAGGTCGCGATCGAGGCGTCGATGAAGTACTTCGTGCTCGGCGCGCTCGCGTCGGGGCTGCTGCTCTACGGCATGTCCATGCTCTACGGCGCGACCGGGTCGCTGGATCTCAACCGCATCGCGATCGCGATCTACACGGGGGGCGCCAACCGCCTGATCATGGTCTTCGCGCTGGTTTTCCTGGTCTCCGGGATCGCGTTCAAGCTCGGCGCGGTTCCGTATCACATGTGGATTCCGGACGTGTACGACGGCGCCCCGACACCGATCACGCTGTTCATCGGCGCAGCGCCCAAGCTTGCCGCGTTCGCCTTCATGATGCGCCTGCTCGTGGGCTCGCTCTCGGCGGTGGCGTTCGACTGGCAGGGCATGCTGCTCGTGCTCTCGCTGCTGTCGATGGTCGTCGGCAACGTCGTCGCCATCGCGCAGACGAGCCTCAAGCGCATGCTCGCCTACTCGACCATCGCCAACATGGGCTACATGCTCATGGGCTTCCTGACCGCGGACCTGTACGGGTTCGGCGCGGCGATGTTCTACGCCATCACCTACGCGATCACCACGCTGGTGGGATTCGGCATCATCCTCGTCCTGTCGCGCGCCGGATTCGAGGCCGACCAGCTCGACGACCTGAAGGGGCTCAACCAGCGCAGCCCGTGGTACGCCTTCATGATGCTGCTGGTCATGTTCTCGCTGGCCGGCGTGCCTCCCACCGTCGGCTTCTACGCCAAGTTCGTGGTCTTCGAGGCCGCGATCGCGGTCGGACTGGTGTGGTTCGTGGTGATCGGCGTGCTCGCCTCGCTGGTCGGCGCGTTCTACTACCTGCGCGTGGTCAAGCTCATGTACTTCGACGATCCCGTCGACCAGTCGCCCATCGAAGTGCGTGGCGACACACGCGTGCTGCTCTCGCTCAACGGCCTTTCGCTGCTGTTCTTCGGCATTTTTCCGCAGCAGCTCATGGGCGTGTGCGTCGTCGCGCTGACGCATTCGTACTAGCGCGGGAATCGCCTCGCGCGTGTGCTAAGCTTGGCGCAGCCTCTAGCCTGAAATCCCATGCGCGTCGGTCTATTCGTCACCTGCCTCGTCGATCTGATGCGGCCGTCGATCGGCTTCGCCGCGCTGTCGCTGCTCGAGGCCGGCGGCGCGGAAGTTTTCGTCCCCGAGACGCAGACCTGCTGTGGCCAGCCCGGCTACAACTCGGGTGACCGCGCCGGAGCCATCGCGCTGGCGCGCAAGCTGATCGCCGAATTCGAGGGCTGCGACTACCTGGTCGCGCCGTCGGGCTCGTGCGCGGGCATGATCAGGACGCACTACGCGGACCTGTTCCGCGACGATCCGGCGATGCTCGCTCGCTGCCAGGCGCTGGCCGCCAAGACCCACGAGCTGACCGACTTCCTGGTCGACGTGCTCAAGATGGAGCGCGTCCCGGGGCGCTTCGCCGGCAGGATCACTTACCACGATTGCTGCGCCGGCCTGCGCGAGATGGGCGTCAAGCAGCAGCCGCGCAAGCTGCTCGCGGCGATGCCCGGCGTCGCCATCACGGAGATGACCGACTGCGAGACCTGCTGCGGGTTCGGCGGCACCTTCTCGATCAAGTTCGGCGACATTTCGTCGCGCATGGCCGACAACAAGTGCAGCAACATCGCCGCCAGCGGCGCCGACACCGTTGTGCTCGGCGACCTGGGCTGCGTCCTCAACATCGAGGGCCGCCTGCGCCGCCGCGGCGACGCGACCACGCGCGTCCTGCACGTCGCCGAAGTGCTTGCCGGGCAGTCGTAGGAAGCGCCATGCACGTCGCATCGATGCACTTCAAGGAGCGTGCGCACAAGAGCCTGGACGATACGCAGCTCCAGCAGAACCTGCAGAAATTCCGCGGCAAGTTCGTCACCAAGCGCCGCGAGGCGCTGACCGAGCTCGACGACGTCGACGGCACGCGCGACGCGGCCCGCGACATCCGCCAGCGCGCGCTCGACAACCTCGATACGTGGCTGGAGATCTTCGAAGCCAACGCCACGCGCCGCGGCGCGACCGTGCTGTGGGCATCGACGCCCGACGACGTCAACCGGCTGGTGCTCGAGATCGCGGCGCAGGCACGGCACGCGCAAGATCATCAAGTCCAAGTCGATGGTCAGCGAGGAGTCGGCGCTCGACCGCGCCATCGAGGGCGCCGGCCTCAAGGTGGTCGAAACCGACCTCGGCGAGTACATCCTGCAGATCAACGACTACGAGCCGCCGTCGCACATCATCGGACCGGCGCTGCACAAGAGCAAGGAAGAGGTCGCCGACCTGTTCACCAAGACGCACGGCACGCCGCGCAAGCTCGAGATCGAGGAGCTGTGCTTCGAGGCGCGCCAGGTGCTGCGCACGCACTACCTCACCGCGGACATGGGGATTTCGGGCGGGAATTTCTTCGTCGCCGAGACCGGCTCGGTCGTGCTGGTCACCAACGAGGGCAACGCGACGCTGACCACCACGCTGCCCAAGGTTCACGTCGCCATCTCGGGCATCGAGAAGATCGTTCCCACGCTCGAGGACGTGGCGACGCTGCTGCGATTGCTGCCGCGCTCGGCGACCGGACAGTCGATCTCGAACTACGTCGACATCCTGACCGGGACCAAGGGCGACGGCGAGTTCCACGGCGCCGAGCACATGTACTTCATCCTGGTCGACGCGGGACGATCCGGCGTGCTCGGCAGCGACGTCCGCGAAGCGCTGCGCTGCATACGCTGCGGCGCGTGCATGAATCATTGCCCGGTGTACCAGAATATCGGCGGCCACTCGTACGGATGGGTGTATCCGGGCCCGATCGGATCGATCCTCACGCCCTCGTACGTCGGGCTGGAGAACGCGCTCGAGCTCCCGCAGGCGTCGACGCTGTGCAACCAGTGCGGCGTGGTGTGTCCGGTGCGCATCCCGCTGCCCGACCTGCTGCGCAAGCTCCGCGAGAAGCAGTTCGAGCGATCGCTTCGTCCGTGGTACGAGCGCGCCGGCGTGCGCGGCTGGGCCTGGCTGGCGACGCGCCCGCGCGCCTATGCGCTCGCCACGCGCATCGGTGCGCGCGTGCTGCACTGGATGGGCGGCCGCGCCGGCATGATCAACCACCTGCCGGTGGGACAGGAGTGGACCGTGGGCCGCGACATGCCGGCGCCGTCGGGACGCACCTTCCGCGACCTGTACGCGCGGCGAAGGGAAGTCGCGATGAATTCGCCGCGCGACCTCGCGCGCAGCGCGCCGCCGGTGAGCCGGCGCGGCGAGAGCCTCGGCACCGAGAACGCCTTCGTGGTGCTCGCAGAGGTCAACGCGCTCGTCCGCGAGGGCCGCGACATCGTGTCGTTCTGCATCGGCCAGCCCGACTTCCCGACGCCGGTCAACATCCAGGACGCGGCGATCGCGGCGATCCGCGGCGGCAAGCACGGCTACACGCCGTCCGCCGGCATCGACGAGCTGCGCGCGGCGGCGGCGCGCGACATGGCGAGCCGCCGCGGGCTGAAGATCTCGCCGGAGCACGTCGTGGTCGGCGCCGGCGCCAAGCCATTCATCGCCTACGCCATCGCTTCGGTGACCGACCACGGCGCGGGCGACGAGGTGATCTATCCGGTGCCCGGCTTCCCGATCTACGAGTCGCAGATCCTGGCGCTGGGCGCGCTGCCGGTGCCGATCTACCTGCGCGAGAGCCGCGATTTCGCCTTCGACCCCAACGAGCTCGAAGCCAACATCACCGCCAACACGCGCATGCTCATCCTCAATTCGCCGCACAACCCCACCGGCGGCATGCTGCGCAAGGCCGACCTGGAGGCGATCGCGGAGATCCTGCGCCGGCATCCGCAGATCTGGATCTATGCCGACGAGATCTATTCGCGCCTCGCCTACGACGGCGAATTCGAGTCGATCGCGTCGCTTCCCGGGATGCAGGAGCGCACCATCATTTCCGACGGCGCGTCGAAGACGTGGGCGATGACCGGCTGGCGCATCGGCTACATCGCCAACCGCACGCTCGCGCCGGTGTTCACGCGCTGGATCACCAACACCGACTCGTGCGCGTCGCAGATCAGCCAGTGGGCGGCGGTGGAGGCGATCGACGGGCCGCAGGAGGCGGCGGCCGCGATGCGCGCGTCGTTCCTCGAGCGTCGCGACCTCATCGTCGAGCTGCTCAACGCGGTGCCGGGCATCACCTGCAAGACGCCCGGGGGAGCGTTCTACGCATGGCCCAACGTCACCGAGGCCTGCCGCATGACCGGCTGTGCCGACTCCGAGGAGTTGCGCAAGCGCCTGCTCAACGAAGCAGGCGTCGCGGTGCTCGCCGACATCCATTTCGGCCGCCGCGTGCCGGGCGACGGGCAGCACATCCGCTTTTCGTACGCGGCGTCGCCGGCGATGATCCGCGAGGGCGTGGCGCGCATCGCCGCATTCATCGGACACCATAGGCAATGAGCGCCGCCGGGCCGCCCCAAGGCGCTCGCCCCCTGGGGGGAGCGGCGCGCAGCGCCGTTCGGGGGGACCCTACAACCTCCGCCCGCGACGAAATCCTCGGCCGCGTGCGCAAGGCGCTGGGCAAGGCGGCCGGTGACGCCGGCGCCGCGCGCGTTGCCGCGCAGTACATGGAAGCGCACGCGCGCGGCCCGCGTCCGCACATCGATGCGGACCTGGTGGGGCGGTTCATGCAGCGCGCCACCGACATGGAGAGCACGGTGCAGCGCCTCGCGCAGCGCACCGAGCTTCCCGCCGCGGTCGCGTCCTATCTTGCCGCGCTCGAACTGCCCGCCGCGCTCGCCGCGCAGCGCTCGCTGTCGGGCGTGTGCTGGCCCGAATTCGCCGACCTCGATTGGAAAGGCGCTGGACTGGCGATCGAGCCGCGCCCCACGCAGGGCGACGATCGTCTCGGCATCACCGGCACCTTCTGCGCGATCGCCGAGACGGGGACGCTGGTGTTTCTCGCCGGCGCCGACACGCCCACCGCCACCGCGCTGCTGCCCGATACGCACATCGCGGTCGTCGCCGCCGACCGCATCGTCGCCGACATGGAAGACGCCTTCGCGCTCATTCGCCGCGAGCGCGGACAGGTTCCGCGCGCGATCAATCTCATTTCGGGGCCATCACGCACCGGCGACATCGAGCAGACCATCGTGCTTGGCGCGCACGGACCGTATCGGCTGCATATCCTCGTTTTGGCTTGAGCCGCGGCGGCTGATCGCCACAGGAGCGACTCGATGCGCCCGAGACGCGTTGTCGCCGTGGTGGCCGAGTAGAATGGCGGCTCAATAGGCGCGGGAACACTCATGACAGCGAACGCCGACACGTCACCGGTATGGTTCGTCACCGGATGCTCCTCGGGCTTCGGCAAGGCGCTCGTCGAGCGCGTGCTGAAGCACGGCCATCGATGCGTCGCCACCGCGCGCGATCCCGCCAAGCTCGCGACGCTTGTCGCCGCGTATCCTCGAACGGGGCTTGCGCTGGCGCTGGACGTGACCAAGGCCGAGCAGCGCGCGAACGCCCTCGACCAGGCGCGCAAACGTTTCGGCGATATCGATGTGCTCGTCAACAACGCCGGCCATGGATACTCAGCCGCGATCGAGGAAGGCGAGGAGTCCGAGATCCGGCGCATGTTCGAGACCAATTTCTTCGCGCTGGCAGCGATGACGCGTCTCGTTCTCCCGGGCATGCGCGCGCGCGGTCGCGGACACATCGTCAACATCTCCTCGATCGGCGGCATGGTCGGCAATCCTGCGTCGGGCTATTACTGCGCGACCAAGTTCGCGGTGGAGGGAATGTCGCAGGCGCTCGCGAAGGAGGTGGCGCCGCTGGGCATTCGCGTCACGCTCATCGAACCCGGGCCGTTTCGCACCGACTTCCAGGGCCGTTCGATGACGACGGTGGCGCAGCCGATCGACGCCTACGCGGCCACCGCCGGCGAGCGACGCGCGCAGCTTCGCGAGAGCAGCGGCAAGCAGCCGGGCGACCCTGTGCGCGCGGCGGATGCGATCATCAAGGTCGTCGAATCCACCGACCCGCCGCTGCATCTCGTGCTCGGCAAGGTCGGGGTGAAGCGCGTGCGCGATGCGCTGCGCGAAGTGCTCGACGGCATGGATGCCTGGGAGCAAGTGTCGCTCGGCGCGGATTTTCCGCAGCGCTAGAACATTGCCGACAGTCGGAAAGCTTTCCCGAGATGGTGAAGGACGCCGGCATCGTTCCGAATAGCAGCGCACGCAAGGCACGTCAGACACGAGACGGTTCGCTCGGCAGCAATCTCGGTCTGCTTCTGATCAGCGAATTCGGCGCGAGCCTCAAGCTGGTGGTAGACCTCATGTGCGAGCCTGTGCCCAATACACACTGTCGTCTAGGGGAGCTTCCATGCGAACGGATTCCGGCACGGTGTTCGGCAGCGGCGACTACGCGTATCGACTGGTCGAGGGTTGGGCAAAATGGCCGCCGGACTGGAACCTTCATGACGTTGCCGCCGTCGGAGTGGACAGCGCCGATCGTGTCTATGCGTTCCATCGCGGCGATCATCCCGTGGTCGTGTTCGATCGCGAAGGCAACGTGCTGCGATGGTGGGGCGATGGCGTGTTCGTGCGTCCACATGGCCTGCACATGGGACCCGACGACACGATCTACCTGACCGACGACGGCGATCACACGGTGCGCAAGTGCACGCTCGATGGCAAGGTGCTCCTCGAGATCGGCATTCCCGGACAGCCGGCGCCGTTCATGAGCGGCGAGCCGTTTCGCCGCTGCACGCACACCGCGCTCTCGCCGGACAACGATATCTACGTCTCCGACGGCTACGGCAACGCGCGCATCCACAAGTACGCGCCGAATGGAAAGCGCATCAAATCGTGGGGCGAGCCGGGAGCGGGGCCGGGGCAGTTCAACCTGCCTCACAACATCTCGTGCGACGAGGACGGCTGGGTATACGTCGCCGACCGCGAGAACCACCGCATCCAGGTCTTCGACGGCGACGGAAAATTCGAAACGCAGTGGCACGACCTGCACCGTCCGAGTGCGATGTACATGCCGCCGGGCAAGTGCCCGGTCTGCTACGTGGGCGAGATCGGGCCGTACTACGAGTTCACCCTCGGCGCGCCGAACCTCGGGCCCCGGCTCTCCATCCTGTCGAACGAAGGCAAGCTGCTGGCGCGCATCGCGACCACGCCTTCCGCCGGTACGGGTCCCGGCCAGTTCATCTCGCCGCACGGCATGACCGTCGATTCGCGCGGCGATCTCTATGTCGGCGAGGTGAGCTACACCGCGTGGCCGAGCAATTTCCCGGACAGGCCAAAGCCGGCGCGGATACGGTCGCTGCAGAAGTTCGCGCGGGTGTCGGCGTAGCGGGTCACGCGCCTCGCGCGGCTCGACGAACCTCGCCGTCAGCGATAGATCCAGGCGACCAGCGCGAGCAGCGGCAGCATGATCACCGACACCATCGCGAAGTAGGCGAAAAAACTGGGCATCGGCACGCCGCGCTCCTCGGCGATCGCTCTCACCATGAAGTTGGGCGCGTTGCCCACGTAGGTGAGCGCGCCGAAGTACACCGCGCCGGCGGAGATCATGGCCAGCGTCGGCGCCGAGCGGCCCCATGAGCGTCGCCGCGTCGCCGCCGGCCAGGTTGAAGAACACCAGGTAGGTCGGCGCATTGTCGAGGAACGCCGACAGGAAGCCGGTCGTCCAGAAGTACATCACCCACCGCGGCGCGCCTTCGGCGTCGGTGACCAGCGCGACCACCGCGGCGAGCGCACCATGGCGCCCGGCCTGCAGCATCGCGATCACCGGGACCACGGTGAGAAAGATCCCCGCGAACAGCTTGGCCACCTCGGCGATGGGTGCCCAGTTGAACGCGTTGGCTTCGCGCACTTCGCGCGGCGTGAGCCAGATCGACAGGCCGGCGAGAACGAGCAGCGCCGACGTCGCGCTCCAGGTCCTGAAGCGCGAGCGGCGCGCCGGCGATGTCGAAGCTGATGCCGGGCTTCCAGATGCCGGACAACAGCACCTGCGCCACCACGCCGGCGATGAGCAGGAAATTGAGCGCGCCGTCCACCGCGAGCGGCTCGCGCCTGCCGTGCGGGACGAGCGGAGCGCGCGCATCGCTGTGCGCGGGTCGTTCGGTCGAGTCCGCATGCAGGCGTTCGCGCCGCGACAGGACGACGTCGATCGCGAAAAATATCGCGAGCAGCGCCACGGAAAGCAGCAGCGTCGGCAGGGCGAGCACCCGCGTGGTCCAGAAAAAGTCGACGCCCTTCAGGAAACCGATGAACAGCGGAGGATCGCCGAGCGGCGAGAGCGCGCCGCCGACGTTGCCGACCAGGACGATGAAGAACACGACCAGATGCACCTTTTGACGCCGCGACTCGTTGGCGCGCAGCAGCGGCCGTATCAGCAGCATCGCCGCACCGGTCGTGCCCATGATGCTGGCGAGCGCGGTGCCGAGCGCGATGAGCCCGGTGTTGAGCGCGGGCGTTCCGACCAGCGTTCCGCGCAATGAGATCCCGCCGGCGATGGTGTAGAGCGCGAAGAGCAGGATGACGAAGGGCAGGTACTCGGCGAACAGCGCGTGCGCCACCTGGTGCAGCGCTTCGTCGGCGCCGAATACCGCGGCGAAGGGGAGCAGGAACGCAACCGACCAGAACGCCGTGATCTTGCCGTAGTGGTGATGCCAGAACGCGCGCGCGAACAGCGGCCAGAGGGCGAGCGAAAGCAGGACACCGGCGAAGGGAAGTCCCCACAGCGGGGACAGCGCGGCACCGTCGAATCCCGAGGGTACCGCCGCGGCGTGCGGCGCGCCCGCGGCGAGGGCGGCGAACGCGACGGCGAGACAAATCGTCCGCCGCCAGCGCCTCATGACACCGCGGGTATCGCGCGTGCCGCGGGCAATCCAGCGGCAGCGGGCGCGAGGCACGCGTCGCAAGCCGCGCGTGCGGAGGTGCTCGTGCTTCGGATGCGGGTGCCCAGCCGAGCACCGCGAGCATCACCATGAAGCCGATCGACGTACGCCACGGCGACGTGCCATCCGCCCTTTACCCACGCGATGGCGTTCTTGCCTTCGGGAAACATGTTGCTCAGCGCGACCCCCGCCGACGAACCGAACCAGATCATCGAACCGCCGAAGCCGACCGCGTAAGCCACGAAGCCCCAGTCGTAGCCACCCTGCTTGAGCGCCAGCGCCGTCAGCGGGATGTTGTCGAACACCGCTGACACAAAACCCAGTCCCAGCGCGACCTGCCACGAGGCGTCGGGAAGTCGGTGCACCGGCATCATCGATGCCGCGAACACCAGCGACAGGAGGAAGATGCTGCCGCGCAGCGCACCGGGCAGCTCGCTCCACGCCGGCTGGCGCAGCGGCACGCAGACGAGCAAGCGCGACCCACACGGCGGCGCCGATGAAGGGGAACGTGTCGGAAACGTCGGCGAAGCGCACGTTCGACGACGACGTTGACCACGATCGCCGCCACCAGCATCAGCGCGACGATGAACACGCGCGCCCAGTCGATGACGATGCCCGCGGCGGCTCCTTGGTGATCGGCGAGTAGCGCTGCTGCTGCAGCGACGCCGGCACGCCGAACACCAGCATCGCCGTGCCGGCGGCGACGTAGGCTTCGAGCACCTGCAGCGGGTGCACGCCGTCGATCCACATCATCGTCGTCGTCGTGTCGCCGACCACGCTGCCCGACCCGCCGGCATTCGACGCGGCGACGATCGCCGCCAGGTAGCCGATGTGCACCTTGCCGCGGAAGACCGTGCGTGCGATCGCGCCGCCGATCAGCGCCGCGGCGATGTTGTCGAGGAACGACGACAGCACGAAGATCATCACCAGGAGGACCAGCGCGCCCTTCCAGTCGTCGGGCAGGTAGTGCGGCAGGCGCGCCGGAACGTTGCTCGCCTCGAAGTGCTTGGACAGCAGCGCGAATCCGAGCAGCAGCCCAAGCAGGTTGGTCAGCATCACCCATTCGTGACCCAGGTGCGCCACCCAGCCGGCCACCCCGGGGCCCTCGGGAAACGGCGACGACTCGATCTTGAACACCGAGATCAGAAGCATGCCGCCGACCGCGATGGGCAGCGTGTGATGGTGGAACAGCGCCACGCCGACCAGCATCAGCGCGAACAGGATGAAATCGACGGGAATGCCGGCGACTTCCGGTATCCCGCCTCCCGCGGCGAACGCCACACCCGGCATCGTCAGCGGGATGAGCCAGCGCAAACAATGCTCGAGCCTTACCATGCGTACTCCCTGCGGCGGGGGGATTGGGCTGAAGTCGGCACGCCGCCCTGGATGCCGCGCGGGGTGCTTTTGTGACGCGGATTGTAGCGTGCAGGCCCCGGCGAGCCAATGCAGGCGCGGGATGACGTCGTTTTTGGCTGTAGCCTTCAGGCGAACACCCCCGGCTCGATCCTTGCTTGTCAGCTCTCGTTTAGACCCTTTAGACTCCTCGCGGCCCCGCATTAGACGGGGCCGGGGCGGGCGAGACAAGCCTGATGGCGCTAACGCGATCATTGACACGCCTGGACCACCCGACGGCCGTAGGTACCGTCGGGGAAGGCCTGGGCGTCGAACGGGAAGCCCTGCTTGCGCTCTCGCAGCGCAAGCTGAACGCGCTCGGGTTGCCGGTCTGCTACATCGACGCGCACCAGCGCTACCGCTTCGTCAACCGCGCGTTCCTCGACTGGACCGGCAAGACGCAGGCCGAAGTGCTCGGCCGCGAGGTCATCGAGGTCGACGGGCGCGAGCTCTACCAGCTCTACAACGCGTATCTCGAGGCCGGCCTTTCCGGCGAGCGCGTCAGCTTCGAGCGCCAGCTCTCGTCGGTCAAGCGCAACGCCTTCTGGATTCGCGTCGACTTCTACGCCGATCGCGGTCCGCGCGGCGACGTGCGCGGCGTGCTCGCCACCTACACCGACGTCGACAACATCAAGCGCCTCGAGCTCGAGGCCGGTGCGCGCGAGCACCGCCTGCGCATCGTCACCGACAGCGTCGGCCTGCCGATTTTCTATTTCGATCGCGGCCAGCGCCTTCGCTTCGCCAACAAGCCGTACGGCGATTACATCGGCATCCCGGTCGACGACCTGCTCGGACAGCCGCTCAAGAACTTCGTCGCCGCGGACGCGCTCGCCGAGATGCAGTCGTACATCGAGCGCGCCTTCGCCGGCGCCACCGTCAGCTACGAGCGCCGCGAGCGGCCCGCCTCGGGCGAGCTGCGCTGGGCGCGCATCACGCTGTTCCCGGACCGCGAGCCCGGCGGCAAGACCGGCGGCGCCTTCGTCGTCGTCAACGACATCGAGGACGACATCCGCATCCGGGAGGCGCTCAAGTCGCAGGAAGCGCAGCTGAGGCTGTTCGCCGACAACATTCCGGGGCCGATCGCCTACCTCGACAAGAAGCTCAAGTACACCTTCGTCAACCAGGCGTTCGCCAACTCGGTGTGCCGGCCGCAGGACGAGATCTACGGCAAGACTCCCTATGAGGTGATGCCTCGCGACGTCAACGCTTTCCTGCGGCCGATCATCAAGCGGGCGCAGGAAGGCGAGGACGTCGACTACGAGCGCGTCGGCGTCAGCGCCGACGGCGCGCGTCGCTGGATGCACGGACGCATCGCGCCCGACCTCGATGGCACGCGGCAACGTGCGCGGGCTGTATTGCACGGAATACGACATCGACGAGCTCAAGCGCACCGAGCAGGCGCTGCAGACTCGCGAGGAGCAGCTGCGGCTGTTCACCGACAACATTCCCGAGCCGGTGGTGTACGTCGACACCGAGCGCAAGTACACCTTCGTCAACGACGCGTTCCTGCGCATGGTGGGCATGGATCGCGAGGAGGTGATCGGCAAGTCGGCGCGCGACGTGCTCGGCGAGGAAGTGTTCGAGTTCCAGCAGCCGTTCATCGATCGCGCGGCGCGCGGCGAGGACGTGACCTACGAGCGGCAGGCCGAGGACGTCAACGGGCGACTGCGCTGGCTGCGCAACAAGATCGTCCCGGACATGAGCTTCGACGCGACGATCAAGGGCTTCTACATCGTCGGCCACGACATCACCGACCTCAAGGAGGCGCAGGATGCGTTGGCGGCGCGCGAGTCGCAGCTGCGCGCGATCATGGACGGCGTGCCCGCGCCGGTGGCCTACATCGACCGCGACGAGCGCTGCCAGTACGTCAATCGCACGTTCCTGCAGTACTTCGGGCTGACCGCGGAGCAGGTGGCGAGCCTGCGCCTGCGCGATGTCGTCGGGCACGGAATCTACGCCAGCGCGCAGGCGATGCTCACGCGCGCGCTCGAAGGCGAATCGACCGCGTTCGATCGCCTGGTTCCCGGCGCCGGCGGCGCGCGGCGCTGGATGAGCATCCGCGTCGTGCCCGACGCGACGCCGTCGGGCGACGTGCACGGCGCGTTCGTGCTGATGAACGACATCCACGGCCTCAAGCAGGCGCAGGAGGCGTTGCGCGCCAGCGAGGCCGAGCTGCGGCTGATCATGGACAACGTTCCGGCGCGGGTGGCGTACATCGACCGCGATTCGCGCTACCGCTTCCTCAACCGCCACAACGAGGAGTGGCTGTCGGAAAGCCGCAAGGACCTGACCGGACGGCGCATCGCCGAGGTGATGGGCGACGGCCGCGCCCGCCAGCTCGAGCCGCTGGTCACGCGCGTGTTCGGCGGCGAGACCATTTCCACCGAGCAGCTGCTGCTGCAGCCCAACGGCGAGCAGCGCTGGGAGTCGATCCACTACGCGCCGAACCGCGACGCCGAGGGCAACGTCATCGGCATCTACGCGGTGCACACCGACATCCACGACCAGAAGCGCAACGAGGAAGCGCTGCGCCGCGCCAACTGGATGCTTTCCTCGCACATCAACAACACGCCGCTGGCGGTGCTCGAGTGGGACCGCGACTTCCGGCTGGTGCGCTGGTCGCCGCAGGCCGAGAACATCTTCGGCTGGCGCGCCGAGGAAGTGCTGGGCATGCCGATCACCGGCAGCCAGCTCACGCACGAGGCCGACCGCGAGCAGGTGGTGACGCTGATCAACAAGCTCATGTCCGGCGAAGAGCCGCGCGCCACGGGTCTCAACCGCAACTATCGCAAGGACGCCGAGACCATCTGGTGCGAGTGGTACCACTCGTGCCTGCTCGACGAGCAGGGCAACATCGTCTCGATCCTCTCGTTCGTGCAGGACGTGAGCTCGCGGATCCAGGCCGAGGAGCGCCTGCAGTACCTGGCCACGCGCGACGCGCTGACCGGGCTGCCGAACCGTCTGCTGCTGCAGGAGCGGCTGGGCCAGGCGATCGCGCAGGCCAAGCGCAGCGGCCGTCGCGTCGGCGTGCTGTTCATCGACCTCGACCGCTTCAAGAACGTCAACGATACGCTGGGACACCGCATCGGCGACGAGCTCCTCAAGCACGTCACCGCGTCGCTGTCCGAGGCGCTGCGCGAGACCGACCTGCTGGCGCGGCTCGGCGGCGACGAGTTCATGGTCATCGTCGAGGACTTCGACGACTCGCAGGTGCTCAACCGCGTCGCGCAGAAGCTGCTCGACGCGATCGCCCAGCCGTTCCAGATCGAGGAGCACGAGATCTACGTCACCTCGTCGATCGGCATCGCGGTCTATCCCGACGACAGCGACGATCCCGAGGGGCTGCTCAAGCACGCCGACGTCGCGATGTACCGGTCGAAGGACCTCGGCCGCAACACGTACCAGTTCTTCGACGCCGACCTGGCCGAGCATCGCCTCAAGCAGCACACGCTGGAGAGCGCGCTGCGCACCGCCGTCAAGGACGGCGCGCTGCATCTCCACTACCAGCCCGTCGTGCGCATCACGGACAAGGTGATCATCGGCGCCGAGGCGCTGTTGCGCTGGCACGATCCGGAGCACGGCGACGTCACGCCGGCGGTATTCATTCCGCTCGCCGAGGAATCGGGCCTCATCCACATCCTGGGCGACTGGGTGCTGCGCTCGGCCGCGGAGCAGTGCGCCGCGTGGCGCAAATCGGGGATGCCGCTGATGGTGTCCGTGAACCTGTCCGGAAAGCAGTTCTATCGCGACGACCTCGCGCAGCGCATTTCCGAGATCGTCAAGGCGGCGGGCTGCGAGCCCTCGTGGATCGAGCTGGAGGTGACCGAGTCGAGCCTGCTGCACGACCTCGACTCGATCCGCAAGGTGCTGCAGAAGCTGCGCGAGGAAGGCTTCTCGGTGGCGATCGACGATTTCGGCACCGGCTACTCGAGCCTGTCGCACCTCAAGCACTTCCCCATCGACACGCTCAAGATCGACATCTCCTTCATCGCCGACCTCGAGACCGACCCCGGCGACGCCGCCATCACCGAGGCGATCATCGCGCTGGCGCGCGGCCTGGGACTGCGCGTGGTCGCCGAAGGCGTCGGCACCAAGGCGCAACTCGATTTCCTCGACATCCACGGCTGCCATTACTTCCAGGGCTTCTGGGTGAGCAAGGCGCTCCCGCCGCTGGAATTCGCCGAATTCATCAAGACGAAGATAGCTGCCTGAGCAGCGGGCGGCGGTAGAATTCACGCCACCCGCCGGCGTGCCCGACTCGATCGCGCCCATGTTCCACCTCATGTTCCACCCCGCCCGCCGTGAATTCCTGTTGCGTGCCGCCGCGCTGGGCGCGGGGGCGGGCGCATCGTCGCTGTTCGACGCGCTGGCGCAGACGCCGAATCCCGCCAGGCCCCTCGACGTCGTGATCGTCGGCGCCGGCCTGGCCGGCCTGTGCGCGGCTTACGAGCTGGAGAAGCGCGGACACCGCATCACGCTGCTCGAAGCCGACGCGAAGCACGTCGGTGGGCGCACGCGCACGCTGCGCTTCGGCGACGGCCTCTACGGCGAGGCCGGCGCGATGCGCATCCCGGAAAATCACGACATCACGCGTCGCTATGTCTCCGAGCTCGGACTCTCGCTGCGCAACTTCGTGCTCTCCAATCCGAAGGCGTACTACTTCCTGCGCGGCCAGCGCGCCCGCAACGAGGACGTCGGCACGCTGGCGGCGCTCTACAAGCTGCGCGACGACGAGCGCGGAAAGTCGCCCGACAACTTGTGGAGCGACACCGTCGGCAAGGCGACCGCGGCACTCTCCGAAGCCGAGCGCACCGAGCTGACCGGGCCGCAGCTGACCAGCGCCAAGGTGCGCGCGCTCGACCAGCAGTCGCTGCTGCAGGTGATCCAGGCCGGCGGCCTGTCCGACGAGGCAATCGAGTACCTCGCGGTGACGCAGGGCCAGGAAACCGAGCTCTGGACCGGCGCGACCGAAACGATCCGCGAGGAATTCCTCGACGTCTGGTCCAAGCGCTTCGACGAGATCGTCGGCGGCACCGATCGGCTTGCCTCGGCCTTCGCCGCGAAGCTGCGCTCGAAGCCACGCATGGGTTGCGAAGTCGTCACCTTCACGCGGCAGGCCGACGGCCGTCGAGCGGGCGTGGTGTACCGCGAGCGCGGCATCGAGAAGCGAGTCGACGGTGACTTCGTGCTGTGCACGCTGCCGTTCCCGGTGCTGTCACGACTGTCTGCCGAACCGGAATTCTCGGGACCGAAATGGCGCGCCGTGCGCGAGCTCAACTACGATTCGTCGACCAAGGTGCTGTTCGTGTGCAGGCGCCGATTCTGGGAGAGCGACGATGGCATCTACGGCGGCGGGACGTATACCGACCTGCCGACGGGAACGACGTACTATCCGTCGGACAATGCGCAAGCGCGCGATCCCCGCGTCTCCGCGGGGCCGGGCGTGATGCTCGCCTCGTATTCGTGGGGACAGGCGGCGCGGCGCCTGGCGAACCTGCCGCATCCCGAGCGCGCGGCGGTGGTGCTGAAGCATCTGTCGCGCGTGCATCCGCAGCTGGCCGAGCCCGGCATGCTGCGGCAGAGCGCGAGCTGGAGCTGGGACAACCACCCCTACAGCAGCGGCGCCTTTGCGTGGTTCATGCCCGGCCAGCACACCATGCTCTATCCCGACGTCATCGCGCCGGAAGGGCGCATCCACTTCGCCGGCGAGCACGCGTCGCTGGCGCACACGTGGATGCAGGGTGCGCTCGGGTCGAGCCTGCGCGCCGTGCAGCAGATGCTCGCAGCGTCGTAGAACCTGCTCCCCGCGGAAGAGTCGCTCAGGCCTTCCGCGCCGCCAGCCAGTCGAGCACCGGCTGCGCCGCGCTCAACCAGTCGTCGTCGAGCATCATCATGTGCGCGAGCCCGGGAACGATCACGGCCGGCACGCCGTACACCGTCGCGGTCGCTTTTACATCGCGCGGCGTGGCGATGCGATCGTCGCCCGCGCCGACCACCAGCGGACGCACCCCGGCGACGGGCTTGCCTTCCTGCAGCCGCAGCGTCATGTCGAGCAGCGCGCGCGCCGACTCCATGGTGAAGTGCAGCTGCGCCTCGCGGACGATATCCGGCGCGACGTTGCGGCTGAAATACATCGGTCGCAGCGCGGCCAGCATGTCGCCGGCGAGATGCGGCGCGTCGAGCCGCTGCATATTGATCAGGTATTCGGGCTGCCACGCCATCAGCCGGCTCGCCACCGGCGCCAATCCGCCGGGCGGCACGGGCGCCATGAGCGCCGCGGCGCGCACCGGGCGCGTCAGCATGAGCCGCTCGACGATCGCCGCGCCCATCGAGTGGCCGATCAGGATCGGCGGCGACGGCAGCGTCGAGGCGACGCGCTCGACGTCGGCGACGTAATCGTCGAGTCCCGCCACGAACAGCGACTCGCGTCCGCCGCTGGCGCCGTGCCCGCGCAGCGACAAGCGCGTGCGACGCATAACCCTTCTCGGCGAAAAACGGCAGAAAATACGGCTCCCAGCACCACGCGTCGCAGTAGCCGCCATGCACGAACAGGAGCGGCGGCTTGCCGTTGCGCCGTGCGGGCTGGCGCGAGCGGACTTCGAGTCTGGTTTCCGGCGGGAGCATGGAGGAAGCGCCTACGTCGGCATGCTAAGATCGCAACGCCGCCCGGCTACGGCCTGGCTTTGCTGCCCCGCATGGAACGCGATGAGAAACGGATGGAATGCGGACGGAATGCGGCGGATGGAGTGCGGCGGAAGGAATGCGGCGGAAGGAATGCGTCGCCGCGCTTGCGTCTTCCTGCCAATTCGACGAGAGCGCGATCACAAGCGCGCCATTCTACATGAAGCCGATTCAATCCGGGCCAAACGGACTACGTTCCTTTGGCGAACACGAGAGCGCATCGCGCGCGAGCAGCGTTGTGTACGACATCGACTGCCGGCGCTGCGAGCGCCTGGCGCGATTCCTCGACGAAGTTCATGTCGCCAACCCCGGCTACTTCTGCAAGCCGGTGCCGCCCTTCGGCGCGCTCAACGCATCGCTGGTCATCGTCGGGCTCGCGCCGGGAATGCACGGCGCCAACGCCAGCGGCCGTCCGTTCACCGGAGACTACGCGGGCATACTGCTCTACGCGACGCTGCACAAGTTCGGCTTCGCGTCGAAGCCGACGTCGGCCGGCGTCGACGATGGCCTCGAGCTTCTCGGCGCGCGCATCACCAACGCGGTGAAATGCCTGCCGCCGGCGAACAAGCCGCTGCCCGCCGAAATCCGCACCTGCAACGACTATCTCGCCGCGGACCTGGCGCGGGCCGCGCCGGGCAGCGCGATCCTCGCGCTCGGCACCGTCGCGCACGAAGCGAGCCTGCGCGCGCTGTCGCTTGCGCCGCGGGAGTTTGGCTTCGCGCACGGCGCCGAGCATGCGCTGCCGGCGGGACTGCGCCTGTTCGACAGCTACCATTGCAGCCGCTACAACACCAACACGCGGCGCCTCACCACGGCGATGTTCGAGGCCGTGTTCGCGCGCATCGCGGATTACCTGGGTACGCACAGCCCCGTGCCTGCATAGCCATGTCCAGCGACGCTCCGTCCTCGCCCGACAGCCGCCCGTTCGACGTGCGCGAGCTGGTGGCCTCGCTGCCCAATCGTCCGGGCGTCTACCGCATGCTCGACGCCGCCGGCGAGACGCTCTACGTCGGCAAGGCGCGCGAGCTCAGGAAGCGCGTCTCGAGCTACTTCACAAGACGCGACCATCACCCGCGCACCGCGATGATGATCTCGCAGATCGCGCGCGTCGAGACGACGGTGACGCGCTCCGAAGGCGAGGCGCTGCTGCTCGAGAACAACCTGATCAAGGCGCACCAGCCGCGCTACAACGTGCTGTTTCGCGACGACAAGAGCTATCCGTACGTGTGCCTGACGCACGAGACCTTTCCGCAGCTTCGCTTCCATCGCGGACGGCTCGACAAGCCGCATCGCTACTTCGGCCCGTTCCCCAGCGCCGGCGCGGTGCGCGAGGGCATGGCGCTGCTGCAGAAGGTCTTCCAGATCCGCACCTGCGAGAACAGCGTGTTCGCCAACCGCTCGCGTCCGTGCATGCTCTATCAGATCCAGCGCTGCACCGGCCCGTGCGTCGGACTGATCTCCGCCGAGGACTACCAGGAGGACGTCGACAACGCCACGCTGTTCCTGCAGGGCAAGACCAGCGAAGTGCTGGCCGGACTGCAGCGGCAGATGGAGGAGGCGGCCGCCGCGCTCGCCTTCGAGCGCGCCGCGCGCGTGCGCGACAAGGTGGCGCGCCTGACGCAGCTGCAGTCGCGCCAGTTCGTCGAGAGCGCGACCGCGGGCGACATCGACGTCGTGGCGGCGGTGTCGGCGCAAGGGCTTGACCGCCGTCAACGTCGTGATGATCCGCGGCGGACGCCACGTCGGCGACCGCACGTTTTTCCCGCAGCATGCCGATGCGGTCACGCTCGACGAAGTGGTCTGCGCGTTCCTCGAGCAGCACTACGTCGAGCGCGGCGCGCCGCCGACCATCATCGCCGAGCAGGCCGGTGAAAATCCGGTGCTCGCCGAGGTGCTTTCCGCGCAGTCCGCGCACAAGGTGGCGGTGATCGCCAACACCGGCGGCGAGCGGCGCGTGTGGGTGACCATGGCGCTGCAGAACGCGGAGCTTGCCATCGGGCAGAAGCTCGCGCAGAAGACGACGCAGGAGGACCGCCTGGCGGCGCTGCAGGAGGCGCTCGGGTTGCCGCCGACCGCGCAGCGCATCGAGTGCTTCGACGTCAGCCACACCATGGGCGAGGCGGCGGTGGCGAGCTGCGTGATCTTCGACCGGCTCTCGATGCAATCCAGCGAATACCGCCGCTTCAACGTCAAGCCCGACATCGGCGGCGACGACTACGCGGCGCTGCGCGAGGCGCTGTCGCGGCGCGTGGCGCGCATCGTCACCGGCGAGTTTCCGGCGCCCGACCTGATGGTCATCGACGGCGGCAAGGGCCAGGTGGGCGTGGCGGCCACCGTGCTCACCGACCTCGGACTGCACGCGACGCGCCTGATCGGCATCGCCAAGGGTCCCGAGCGCAAGCCGGGACTGGAGGAGATCGTGTTCCCGGACCGGTCGATCCCGCTGCATCTCCCCTCGGACCATCCCGGCCTGCACCTGCTGCAGCAGATCCGCGACGAGGCGCATCGCTTCGCCATCCAGGGACATCGCGCCCGGCGCGCCAAGACGCGCAACACCTCGACGCTGCAGTCCATCGGCGGCATCGGCGCGGCACGGCGCAAGGCGCTGCTCTCGCACTTCGGCGGCCTCAAGGGCGTGCAGGCCGCGAGCGTCGAGGACCTCGCGCGGGTACCCGGCATCAGCCGCGCGCTGGCGCTGCGCATTTTCGCGGAGCTGCACTAGGCTGTCGCTCGCAGCGGACGATGCCGAGGGCGTAGAATGACGCCCTGCGCGGCCGAGCCGCGACGATCTCCACGAGCATGTCGTTCAATCTCCCCACCGCGCTGACCTGGCTGCGGATCGTCCTGATCCCGGTGTTCGTCGGCGTCTACTACCTGCCGGCGGCGTGGCTTTCGCTGCCGGCGCAAGAACTGGCTGGCGATGACGGTATTCGCGCTGGCGGCGATCACCGACTGGGCCGACGGCTACCTCGCGCGCAAGCTCGGGCAGACCTCGGCGTTCGGCGCGTTCCTCGATCCGGTCGCCGACAAGCTGATGGTGGCGGCGGCGCTGATCGTGCTCGTGCAGCTCGATCGCGCCGACGCGTCGCTGGCGATCATCATCATCGGCCGCGAGATCGCGATCTCGGCGCTGCGCGAATGGATGGCGCAGCTCGGCCAGTCGAAGAGCATGGCGGTCGCCTTCATCGGCAAGGTGAAGACCGGCGCGCAGATCACCGCGATCATCGCGCTCCTGCTCTACCAGCCGCTCATTCCCGGCATCAGCACGGTGCTGGCTGGGGACGATCGCGCTGTGGGTCGCCGCCATCCTGACGCTGTGGTCGATGTTCCACTACCTGCGCCTCGCGGCGCCGCATCTGCGCGGCGTGGCATCGACCGACGTGGCGTCGACGATTCAGCGCAAGCAGGCGTCCGAGGGCATGCGCAGGATCGACTCCGGCGCCGCCAAGCCGACCGAGTAGAAAGCGTCATCGCCGCGCCCCGCGCTCGCCGACGCAGGGTCGCGCAACAAACGAAACAATCGCCGCGCCTTGCCGAAACTCGCCTGCCGCACGGCCTGCCTACACTGTGAGGCATGGACTCTGCGACGACTTATCGGGCGATAGCAGCGACCCGCGGCCGGACCCCTGCGCGACGCGCTCGGCGTGATGACGTCGACCGACGACCCGGTCTCGCTCGACGCTTTCGAGCGCGCGCTCGAAAGCCTGTTCCGTTCCGACGGGAATGCGCTGGCGATCATCGAGCGCGCGATCGCGCGCGATCCGGCATTCGCGGCAGGCCACTGTGTGCACGCGGCGGCGTTGGTACTCGCCGGCACCGAGGTCTCCGCGCCTGCGCTCTCGGCGTCCATCGCCGCGATCGAGGATGGCACCATCGCCAACGCCCGCGAGCGCAGGCATGCGGCCGCGGCGCGCCTGTGGCTGCACGGCGACGTCGCGCGTGCAGCGCGCGCCTACGGCGCGCTGGTGCGCGACTTTCCGCGCGACCGGGTGGCGCTGCTCGTCGCGCACGCGCTCGATTTCCGGCTCGGGCGCAGCGCCCTCATGCGCGACAGGGTCGCCTCCGTCCTGCCGCATTGGCAACCGACCGACCGCGGCTACGGCTACGTGCTCGGGATGCTGGCGTTCGGTCTCGAAGAAACGGGCAGGTACGACCGCGCGCTGGTTGTCGCCAGGACCTCGCTCGAGCACGTTCCCGACAACGTGTCGGCGATCCATGTCATCGCCCACGTCCTCGAGATGCGCGGCCCGCCCGACGAGGGCATCGCGTGGCTGCGCCGCACGCAGCCGATCTGGGGCGGCAACGCGGGGTATCGCGTCCATCTGGCGTGGCACCTGGCGCTTTTCCAGTTCGACGCCGGCGCCACCGCGGACGCGCTCACCACTTACGATGAGCTCATCGCGCCGCATCTCGACGGCGCGAGCGGCGGGCTGGTCGATGCTTCCGCGCTGCTTTGGCGCCTGCAGCTGTGCGGCGCCGGCTCGCAGCGGCGCTGGCGCGAGGTCACCGGCCTCTGGCTGCGCAAGCACAGCGTCGTCAACCGTGCCTTCGACCTCGTCCACGCCATCATGGCGCTGGCCGCATCGAAGCAGAACGCGCTGGCGCACCGGCTGGCGCGAAGGCTGCGCGGCGACAGCATGCTTCGCTCGCGCAGCGGGACGGCGGAGTGGCGATTGGCCAAGCCGCTCGTGTCGGCGATCATCGCGTTTTGTCGCGGCGACTACGACAGCGCCGTGGCGTCGATTTCGGCGATCCGTCGGGCGGCCGATCGCTGCGGTGGCAGCGTTGCGCAATGCGACCTCATCCAGCTCACGCTGCTCGAAGCGGCGCTGCGCGGCGAGCGGACGCATCTCGCGCGTGACGCTCGCGACCGAGCGCACGACGCGCAAGCCGGCGAGCCGGCTCAACGCCTGGCTCCGGGCGCGCGCGTCGAACCTCGGAGCAGCACGTCCGGCGGCATAGCCCCGCGTTCCGGCGTTCGGTCGCATTGACCCGGACACCCGCGAAACGCTAAAATAGCAGGCTATTCCCCGATAGCTCAGTTGGTAGAGCGACGGACTGTTAATCCGCAGGTCCCTGGTTCGAGCCCAGGTCGGGGAGCCAATAAAATCAGCCTGTTGGCTATGCGTAGCGGGGTTTGCGCTTTCGCACGACTCCTGTCCGTTACCGGTCTGATACCGAAAACTCGGTTTAGAGTTCCTAGCAGACCAACCAAGACTGCGCGTACTCAACGCCGTCGATCCGCTCCATTCCCGCCAGGGTGAACGCCGGCGGCGACATTGCCACCAATCGCACGTCGTAAAGCCGGAGAACGCCGGCCGCGTAGGCGGACATGGCCTCGTCGTGGAGCGTGGCGACATGGACGAACCTATGGAGCGCGTCATCGTGGCATTGCTCGACACGCAGCTCCCCTGCGAGTGCAGGCCGGCGCGCGCGAGGGACGCTAGAGTTGCCCCCGGTTCATCAGGCCGCTCCTGGGAGATGACGAACTCCCACAGCCCACGACGAAGCCCGCCGAGGGCTCGTACGGCTGCGCAGTGCGAGCACCGCCAGCTAGGCGGGGGATAGAAACTGTTAAGACAGCTATTGATGGACTGGCTGCTCTCGGCTGCGGATTCAATCGGTGGATGCAACACACTAGAAACTGCGTAAGCAGGAGGAGTGTTGCAGATGAAGCAAAGACCTCGGATCCATTACACGGAGAGTCAAAGGGCGCTGATGTGGGAGCGCTGGCAGAAGGGTGAGTCTCTGCAGCAGATCGCCCAGTTGTTTGATCGGAACCACTCGTCGATACAGGCGATTCTGGCAGCGACAGGCGGGATCCGTCCGGCACCACGATGCCGCTCCCGACTGGCGCTGACCCTGTCCGAACGGGAAGAGATCTCGCGCGCGGTGGTTGCTGGTCATTCCATCCGTTCGATAGCAGTGCACCTCGGCCGCGCGCCCTCCACGATCAGTCGTGAGATCAAGCGCAACGGTGGCCAAGCATGCTACCGAGCCAGTCAGGCCGACCAGTCCGCCTGGGATCGGGGGCGTCGCCCCAAGACCGGTAAACTGGCACAGAACCGAGCCTTGGCGCACATCGTGGCCGGCAAGCTCCAGCGACAGTGGTCACCGGAGCAGATTGCCGGTTGGCTCAAGCGCACCTATCCCGACGATCCGAGCCGTCAGGTGTCACACGAGACCATCTACCGCAGCCTGTTCATCCAGGCCCGCGGCGCTCTGAAGAAGGAACTGGTGGCGCATTTGCGGCGCACCCGCGTCATGCGCCGTTCGCGCCATCACACCCAGAAGACGGACCATCACGGCAGAATCACGGACACGGTATCGATCAGCGAGCGTCCGGCCAGCGTCGAAGATCGGGCCGTGCCAGGCCACTGGGAGGGTGATTTGCTGTTCGGCAGCAAGAACAGCCAGATTGCCACCCTGGTCGAGCGCCATACTCGCTATGCGATGCTGGTCAAGGTTACCGGCAAAGATACGCGAGACGGTCGTCGACGCGTTGATCAAGCATGCGCGCAAGTTACCGGAGGAACTCTACAAGTCGCTGACTTGGGATCGCGGCAAAGAAATGGCCGACCACAAGCGCTTTACCTTGGCGACGGACATCCAGGTCTACTTCTGCGATCCCCAGAACCCCTGGCAGCGCGGGACCAATGAGAACACCAACGGACTATTGCGACAGTATCTCCCCAAGGGAAGCGACCTGTCCGGCTACTCACAAGCGCAGCTCAACGCAGTGGCAAGGAGATTGAATGAGCGCCCAAGAAAAACACTAAACTACGAAACACCTGCCGAACGATTCCACCAAACTGTTGCATCGATCGGTTGAAACCGTAGCCGGAAGCGGACGGTCGCGCGCGGGCCTAAAACAAACGGCCTGCCCGAAGGCAAGCCGTTGAACTGCTTGCGTGGGCGACATGGAATCTTGTCTCAGATTTGGGCAAGCCCGGTGTTCCTCTCTCAGGTTCGCGTGCTTGAACACCTATCCGTCAACGCGAAGGTGCGGAGCAACGCGGCAGATCACGCGTTCGATCCGCTGTCAGCGCGATGCCTTCCACGGGTATCGACTACCTGCTGCAATTCGTGCCGCCGAATTTGTACTTTTACAATACGACGAGCGCGATCGTGCGCCACATCGGCGTTGCAATCGGCAAATTGGATTTCATCGCATCGGCTGGGACAACGGTCCCATGTCGCATCCGATCTAAGCGTGAATGTTCTGCCCGCCCGGGACCTTGGTCTCATGACGAACTGGACAGCCGCGGCGACAATGCACCCCGTAGCGAGCGTATTGCCAAGGCAATTTGAGTTTGGCGCGTGCATGTATACAGCCTTGGGGTGCCATCGGGTGTGACTAAGCATCTTCCCGTACGGCCTGTGGCGCCGAAAGGCGCGAGTATCGACCCCTTCGCGAGGTAGTGGTCATATGAATGATTCAATGGATTATTGGAGCCGACTTGGCAAAACGATCGCTAAAGTCCCGGTGGCGCGAGGTTATCGCTTTGAGCTTCTCCAACGTCCCGAAATTCCGGCGGTTGTGGCCAGCGTTAAAGCATGGTTCCCGGAGATAAGCGTCGGCAGCGCAAGCTGCTATCAGCGCGAGGACTTCTATCGCGACGAGGTGTACCTGGCAGGGGAACCGGAAAAAGATGTGTTCGTCGTTCTAGTCAAGAAGGGTCGCGAGTTGGCCGGCCTCTTTTCGTGCGAACGCGATCGCAATACGCTCGCGCTCTATGCCCGGCTCAGCGTGATTGCGCCCCGCCACCGCGGTATGGGTTTGAGTCACGCGTTCCTGATGCTTGCCGAACCGATCGGACGCTCGCTTGGAATGGGAATGATCTACGGCATGGCGACACTCAAGGTACCTCATGTGCAGCGAGCCTTCGAAACGCTTGGGTGGCAACTGATCGGCATCACGCCTGGCTACGACCGGGAAATGGTGGCTCCCGGCGTCGTCAAACGCGTCTACGAAGCGGTGTATGCCAAGGTCCTGGTCGCCGAGACGCGGCTCTTGCGTCCATGTGCGCGTAACCTGACGGAGAAGACGCGCGCATTCTTCCGGCTGGTGTTCCCCCGAAAGCGCCTGCAGCGCGTGTAGCTTCCGATCCGGTCGCAGCATGAAGTCTACGCTGCGACCCTGCTTGTCCACGGCTCGTTACAGATAGTGCAATTTGCCCTTGATCGAGATGTACGTCTCGTCAACGCGCCAGGAAATACCAATCGAGCGGGCAAATCGATTCCAGCGCTTCTCAAATTCCGGAACATGCCGAATCACCCATCGCATAGTCGTCGGGTGAGAAATGATCACGCCGCGCTCGCGCCGGAAGCCCAGAGCATCGGGCAATACGGATTTTGTGGGCGATCGCAATGAGGTCAACAACATAGGCGGTGCGTAGCTTCCTCCTAAAGCTTTGCGTTCCCGCGACGCAGCTGCTCGACATCCTCAGAGGCAGATCGATCAAGCTTGGCCGATGCCGGTCACCGCCTCCTTCTCGAACTCGAGCCGCCACGTTCGCAGCTGGCCGACGCGTACGCCCAGTTCCCGAGCCAGCTGGGCCTTTGGCTTTTCGCTCAACGCCACCTGACGAACCGCTTCAAGCTTGAATTCCCGAGTCAATTTCCTGCGCGGTGTGTATTCCATCGAACACCTCTTCGAGTCAGTAGTGCTCTAATTGAGGTGTCCATCAAACGTGGGTACCTTCAAGTTGGCCGAGAGTTGACCTTCACCGACGACCGTATCGACCCGCTCATCTACTTCGCGGCCAAGGACGGCAACTGGGCGTTAGCCGCTTACATGTCGAAGTACATGAATGGCTCGATGAATCCGGCGAGCGTTACCAAGCCGGCCGAATACAAGGTGTGGAAGGGTTTCTATGACACGACATTCGCGCCGGTAAACAAGGCGATAATGGCGAAGGACTGGACCGGTTTTGAGGCCGCGCTTACCGCCGTGATCAACGATTGCAACGGCTGTCATCAGGGGATGGGATACGGGTTCATCAAGGTCGTGAAGATGGCGACGCCCGCAGACAACGGTATCGACTACAATACGATCACGTCCGAACCGGGCGACGTGCCTCAATAATTCGGCATCCACCGTGGTCTAGGGGGCGGGTATCTCGCCCTTTGCATTTGGCGCGAACGTCCGCCAACGGTCGACAGCGCTACTTCGTTGTGCGGCCGCTTGTGGGCGCATCCGGCCTGATCGTCGATGGTCTCACTTGAGCGAACCGCGCCATTCAGTTCTAGGCCGCGAGGCTGAGTGCCTAGTGAACCCGGTGCAAAGCGAAAAAGATGCGGTTTTCGGTCTCGCGTGCTCACGCACTACTGACTTTTCGCGGGCGCACCAGGGAGGACAGCAGCGACGCCTTCCGGATTGATGTTGAACGCCAAGAATGTGAACGGCACAACGCCTGGGTTTCCCCACTGATGCACAAGACCGAACGGTTCATAGATCAAAGAACCGGGTGTCTTGGCCTCTACATTACCTTCGATTGTGTTTGCGCCCGTTCCAGAGATGATGTAATAAAGCGCCGCGCCTGATCGGTGATGTGGTGCGTTGGACGGCATCTGCGCCGGAAAGGTAACTCGCGTCAAGTTGAGGTCATAAGGGCCGGGCTTCAGCGCGGGAATAGGGGCTGCCGTCCGAAAGAGCTCTCGGACGACGGCGGGTGGCGCTTCGAGCGGTTTGCCGAGATCTGCGGTCGGAGCGAGCAGGAAGTGCAGAAAGGTCGAAGGTTCACCCTCTCCCGCCTTCAGCATCGCCGTGTTACCGCTGGCGATAAACAAGCCCTCACCCGGGCTTAGTGTCTTGACCTCTCCACCGATCGAAACCTCAGTCGATCCCGAGAGCTGGTAAAGGATCCCGTTGGCCGAAGAGACGCTGCTGCTTGCCCCTGAGGGAATGGTGACGTTCACTGCCTTGAAGTGGACCGGCGTATCCCCGACCGTCGGCAACTTGGTTGAGGCCACTACCGTTCGCGCAGTCGCCGATGCAGCGAGCGGGGTTTGTCCCGCGGAGGGGGCGGCGAGTGCAACCGCGCAAAGTAAGAACGTTCCAATTGTCGTGGATCGCATGTGGCTCTCCTTGAATACGTTCATCCTCAGTAGAAGCAGGATCTAATTGGCGGAGAAAGCGTTGCCGCCCACTGTGGTCCAGTCTACGCTAGTACGCTTCGTCCTCAGATCTCAGCCCCTGGGGCGCACACCTGTTTGGCATCGCGCCGTGCCTGGGTCATTTGCTAAAGCAGGATTCGCTCAGACCGCTTTAGCTTTCGGCCGGCGCGGCCCTGACCATTCCGTCATGCGGCGTCTGGTTTCGCACACAGCGAACTTGTTATCGCGTTTGCTGCATCTCCGTAGGTGCTGCCAGATGCCAGCCCGAGAAGAATGCAAGTCCCGGAGGGCAGAGGATTTACGCAACCCAGGAGATCCCGCACGGTGTCGCGAAGGGCGGGCTGATCATGCTGATCCAATGCGTTCAAGAACCTGTCGCGCAGGACAGGGGAAGCGCGTTGTCTGGTAGGCGTGGGAATGAGGTACACGGGGTGCTCCTGGCTCGGCAACGACTTACCTGAAGCACGTTACCGGCGCATTGGCAGGAGCGTTATTCGACGATGTCATAGCGCTCCCGCGTGTCGGCCATGAACTCTGCTATCGACATCTGGCACTCGGACTCGTCGTAAACGGGCCCGGAGTGCCTAAATCCCTGCATCTTCCAATTGCCGCCTCGGATTCGTGCCGAATCGTCTACCCCATCCAGTGCATGAAGGTTGCGACGTGCCTGACGAAACGCCATTTCCCGATTGATTCCCCTCACCAACGCGTGTTTCACGATTGTCACTCGCTCCACATTGTGTCCAAAAGCTATGGTTACCGGATAGCCAGCCTCTTCCCTGCCACCGCGGCCTTCTTAACCAGCTTGAGCTCGAGGACACCGTTGTCGTATGCGGCCACGGATGCCGACTCGTCGAGCTCCACCGGTAGAGTGAAACTGCGATAGATGTTGCCGAAATACCGCTCGTTGCGCAGCAACCTGTCGCCTTCTTTCTTTTCCCATGCCTGCTTAACTTCGGCCGTGATAGTGACCTGGTTGCCCTCAATCGCGACGTCGATGTCATCCTTCTTCACGCCCGGCATTTCGGCATGAATCAGGTAACAGTTCTCGGTTTCGGTCGCGTCCATCTTGATCATTATCGGGGTAGGTGCGCCTTCCACGCGCACGGGCTTGAAGAAACCGCGGAACAATTCATCAAGACCGGTTTCGGTTCTTGGATCGTAAGAGATAAGGTTTTGCATAGTGCCTTCCTTTTGAATAGTCATGCTACGGCCGGGGCAATGCTGCTTACGTTTCGGGCCCTCCCAAAAACAGAAATGGCCCGATTGAGGGTCGGGCCACTGCCAAGACAGCAAGCAAGTGGCATCGCCACGTTTGTTGCGCTTAGAGTTATTTTTCCCCTCCAGGCAAACTAAAACGCCTGCTAGCTTTAGGCCTTTGCAGACGCGCCGATCTTGTGGCAAGTGGAGTTGGAAACCTCGAACGTATCAACCTGAGGATTTCCGTCAACCAGATTTGCCAAGATCGTGGTCACTTCTGCATATGACCCGCGGCCGTAGGCATCGGCGCTCTCTTTGTTATCCCACAAACTCACGCCGAAAGCGTCGGTTCCGGCGGCGCCAACAAACGTGATTTCATCCTGAAACCCTTTTTGTTTTCGAAGCATGGGAATGACTTGCTGTTCCAGCCGCTGGGTAAACGCAGCGGTGCTGTTGGGCTTCAGATGCACGGATACGCGATGTGCATACATAGTGTGCTCCTTGGTTGTGATGGCCAAGGGGGCATTTCAGATAACCGTCGTTAGTCGAGATGACCAAAAGACCCTCTCAGTCCACTTAACTAGCGTAGGTTAATCCACTAGACATGTCAAGCATTATTTTGCTACGCTTAAGCGGATTCGGTTAATTATCGAGGAGCATGCGATGGATGTTTGTTTAGTCATCAAGGAGCGGCTGGAACAATTGGGGCTCGAGCAAAAGGACTTGGCGGCCGCCGCCGAAGTCACGGACTCTTACATCTCTCAGCTGCTGACTCGGAAGAAATCGCCCCCCGCGCCCGATCGAACAGACATCTACGAAAAGATGGGCAAGTTTCTCAAGCTGTCGAGCGGTAAGCTTGGGAAGCTGGCTGAGCTGCAGCGCAGGGAAGAGTTAAAGAGAGATTTCGAGGATCCCCCGGCGCCTTTGTTTCAAGAAGTGCGAGAGTTGGTTCTCCGCAAGTGCGCACCGGGAAAACAGCGGCAGATACGTGCGATTTTTGAGAAGCAGCCCTTGGGTGAACTCGAACGCCTCGTCACACAGACCCTTCTGGACGTAATCAAGCGCGTCGCCAAAGAGGAATTGAAAAGTGAAAAGTGGCTGCGCTCGGTGGCTCGACACAGTGGCCGAAGCTACAAGCAAATGCGAGTCACGATCCTGGAGTTCCTGGACACAGACGTCTTCCACCTGTCAGCGGAGAACTGCGTTTCCTTCCTGGATCCGCTGATCGACTCCTGGGATATCGACCTCGCCACCTTCGGCATGGAGATCATGCTCAACCGAAAACTGGCCCCAGGCCATTCGAAGCGATTTGCGTTTGTTGAAAGGGACCCCAACCAACCTTCCGAGGGCGAGCCGGGGCTCAACGCGTTCCTTAAGGATGCTTCACTTAGCGGGACTATGACTCAGGAGGAAATCGAATTTCTGAAACGGTTGAGGCTCAAGGGAAAGCGACCTACGCCCCTCTACTATTACCGGGAATTGCAGAATCTCAGAGATCCGCTGCATTTCGCACTGTAGTGGGCGCACGGTAGGCAGCGGCAGCACCGATCAATGGCCGCTATGGAGCGCAATTCGCTACGACCGGAGTTGGCCGATAGCAGTCGGTCATCAACGGCCGCTAACGACCCGTTGCCGACTCTCGTCAACTAGAAAAGCGGACCTTCCCCGAATTTGCCGTCGGTCGGAGCGGGCGTTCGAGCCGCACCAACGGCACTCCGAGTTTCCGCTGGTACTCGCGCAGCAATCCCCATGCCGCGCGATAGGAATTCTGGCAGTCCTCAACTGCCTTCGTCAGCGACTTCCACGCCGCCACAGCCTGCAGCAGCGGTAGTAGCCGCGCGTCCAGCGCTTCAAGCGATTCGCCTTCCAGTTTCCAGATCAGGGCAGGCACGATTCTCATTATGCACATTCGCGCATATTTGTCGGTGATATGGTTTCCGCTATGGTTCCAAATAGGGCCGATACCGAAGATCAAAATCCACCGGCCTAGTCTGGGCCAGCCGCTGTTGGCAGTTGCCGACCCCGACATCATCACGGTTGCTACATGCCGCTCGACGGGACATTGTCATGACCAAGGAAGGCACGGACGCCAGTTTTGCGCCGGAGCTGCTCGGCGGGGTGCCGGAAGCCTTCGTGCACACGGCTTTGCTTGCCGGCGGCGTTGGCCTCTGGGAGTGGCCGATCGTCAGCGACCGCATGGCGCTGTCGCCTTACCTCGAGACGCTCCTTGGTTACCCGCCCGGCGGGTTCGAGAGCACCAAGTCGTCATTTCTCGCGCGGCTCATGCCGCTCGACCGGCCGCGCTTCGAGCTTGCGCTTGCCGATGCGATTGAACGTGGCGCCGAGTGCGATGCCGAGTTCCGCGTGTTCGACGTTCACGGAGCTTGCCGGTATTTCGTGGCGAAGGGGCGCGTAATGCGCGATTCGTCGGGCGCGGCGGTCCGCCTCGTCGGCACGATGCAGGAGATTCCGGCCGCGGTCGTCACCGAAAGGCGGATGCGCCGACAGCAGGGCGCGCTGCTCGCGCTGGTCTCCAACGAACGCGACGACAACCTGTCCCTCGACGACACGCTGGCGCGCATCACGCAAGGTGGCGGGCACCACCCTCGACGTGGAGCGCACCAGCGTCTGGTTGTTCACGGAGGACCGCTCGAAACTCGTCTGCAGGAGTCTGTTCCGAAGAAGCCTCGGCCGTCAGATGGCCGGCCCGGATCTCGACGTCAGCGCGTTCCCCGCCTATATCCTCGCGCTCGAGCAGAATCGCGCTCTGGACGCCTCCGACGCGCAGAACGATCCGCGTACCCGCGAACTGACCGAGGGCTACCTCGTGCCGCTTGGCATCACGTCGATGCTCGAGGCGACGGTGCGCATGGACACCGGCGAGCTCGTCGGCGTCGTCTGCCACGAGCATGTCGGACCAATTCGCCAGTGGGTGCTCGATGAAAAGAGCTTCGCCGCCTCGATCGCAGACATGGTGACGCGGTGCGCTTACCGACGATCGTCGCCGGCGCCTCACGGCTGCGCTCGCGCACAGCGAGGAGCGGTATCGCACCTACGTTTCGATCTCCACCGAGGCGGTCCTGGGGGCCGAGTTCGATCCGCCAGTGAAGACGGATCTACCGCTGGAGCAGCAGGCGGACGAGGTGACGGCGCGCGCCGTCATCGTCGAATGTAATCAGGCGCTCGCGCGAATGCTGGGCGTGGGTTCCACGGAATTGTTGCGCGGTCGGTCGATCGCGGACCTGCTTCCCGAGGGCGTCGCGCACCGCATCGCAATCGAATGGGTGCGGGCGGGCTACCGCCTGAGCGAGCAAGAATTCCAGATTACCGCGACCGACGGCCGGTCGCGGTGGGTGCTAGGTTCGAATGTTGGCGTGATAAAGGATGGCGCCTTGACCGGACTCTGGTCCACATGGCGCGACATCACGGGACGCAAGGGCGCGCTCGCCAAGCTCGAGTATCAGGCGCGGCACGACCCACTCACCGGCCTACCGAACCGCAAGTGGCTCGCCGAGCAGCTCAGCGCACGCATCGCCGAGTCGGCGGCCAACGGCGAGCGGCTCGCACTGCTGCTGATGGACCTCGACCGCTTCAAGGAGATCAACGACGCGCTTGGGCATCTTGCTGGCGACCAGCTGCTCAAGTTGATCGGACCGCGCCTCAAGCCGCTGCTCGATGCGACGCACGGGGAGATCGCGCGACTAGGTGGCGACGAGTTCGCCGTGATCATCCGACGTGCTGGGAGCGAAGAGGCGATCCACGCGACCGCCGCCGAGCTCGTCGCAGCGCTGCGCGAGCCGTTCCCGGTCGGGACGCTGCACCTCGGCATCGACGCGTCGATCGGCGCCGGGATCTTTCCGGTGCATGGCAATGACGCCTCGACGCTGCTCCGATGCGCGGACGTTGCGATGTACGAGGCAAAGCGCAAGGGTCTTCGCGCTCAACTCTATTCACCGGCGCTCGACCGTCATTCGCCGCGTCGCCTGGCGTTAGCGACAGCGCTCGGCGAAGCGATGCGAATCGGCCAGATCAAGGTGCATTACCAACCCATCGTCAGCTTGCGTGAGCGGCGCATTGAGGGCGTCGAGGCGCTCGCCCGGTGGCAGCATCCGGAATACGGAATGATCCATCCCGATGAGTTCATTCCAATTGCGGAGATGGGCGACCAGATACGCGATCTAACGCTGTACGTGCTGAACGAATCGGCGCAGCAGTGGGAGGCGTGGCGCAGCTCCGGCTTTTGCACGATCGTTTCGGTCAACCTTTCCGCGCGTGTGCTGATGGACAAGGGCTTCGTCACCGACGTTCGGCGCATCCTGCAGGCCCACAGCATGCCCGGTGGGAACGTCCATTTCGAGATAACCGAGAGCGCGATGCTCGCCGACCCGGCGCGCGCCATCGAGACAATTACCGACCTGAACACGCTCGGCATCTGCTTCTCGATGGACGACTTCGGCATCGGGTTCTCATCGCTCTCGTCCCTCAAGCAGCTGCCGCTTGCGAGCCTCAAGATTGACCGCTCATTCATTTCGCAGATGCCGACGAGTGAGCGCGACACCTCGATCGTGCGCTCAACGATTCACCTCGCGCATGACCTCGGTCTCAAGGTGGTTGCCGAGGGCGTGGAGGCGGCCGATTCGCTCGCTATGATCACGCGCATGGGCTGCGACCAGGCCCAAGGCTTCGTGATTGCCCCGCCCGCCGAGGGCTCGGTGATCCTCGACTGGGTACGCTCGAACGGCTGGAACTA
>CAVRLN010000001.1:0-38939 GCA_963722325.1 uncultured beta proteobacterium | reverse complement strand
CAAGAACTCCAGCGCGAGTCCTCTGGCGCGGGCAGGCCACTGGGGATTCGCGACAATCCACGCGTCCTCCTATGCACAGAGGCCGCGATGCCCCAGACAAATGGATCCCTGCCCGAACGGGCCGCCCCCACACGCCCCGAACGAGCCGCCCCGACGCATCGCCCACGCCGATCCCTCCGCCCCTGATCGGGCGAGTCCCCGCAGATGAAGCGACTCGCCGTCGACCCTCGATAGAATCGGCCGCAGCGATGCGACCGTCCTCATCGTCGGAGAAAGCGGCACCGGGAAGGAGCTCGTGGCGAGTCGATTGCACGCCGCCACCCGCGCGCCGGGCCTTACCTCCGCGCTCGATTGCGGTGCGGTGACCCCGACGCTGATCGAGAGCGAGCTGTTCGGTGCACGGCCGAGGTAGCTTCACCGGCGCGTCGCGGCAGCATGCCGGGCTACTTCGAGCGCGCGAAGGCGGCACGCTATTCCTCGACGAGGTGACCGAGGGATGTGCCGCTCGAGCTCCAGGTGCGGCTGTTGCGCGTCCTCGAGACCCGCACCGTGTCGCGCTGAGCTGTCGAGCTCATCGCGGTGGATGTTGGCGTGCATGCCGCCACCAACCGCGACCGGCGGCTCTACGACAGCGACCTGCGCGGCCTACCTGTTCTACGGGCTACCCATGGTGCGCGTCCACCGCTGCGCGCGCGGAACGGCGACGTGCGGCTGCTCGCCGAATTTGTTCAGCGCAGCTCAACGCGGGCGGGCGGGCGTCCAAGGTGCTCGGCGACCAAGGCGGTGGTGGCGCGGCTGGAAGACCGACCCTGGCCCGCCATCGTCGCGGGCTTCCGTTGCCTGCGTGGTGTACGACGTCGTCCCTGCTCGCCGAGTTCGCGCACCATCACATACCTGCATCATCGAGATCCACCTGCCAGCGCCACCGGCCCGGCCTCGACGGGGAAGCCTGGTCGGCTGGATGCGGTATCGCGGTCAGGCGACGCCTGGCCGATTGAGCAGCGGCTTATCCTGCATACGCTGTAGACTGCCGCGCGAGGACGAGGCAGCCAAGGATCCTCGGCGTCAGCGCCAAGACGCTGTACAACAAGCTGCGCCGTTACCGAGCTGCGGATTTTTGCCGCGAACGGCGCACGCCCGCCGGGTAGCCGATGCCGCGCCAGTCGGCGCGTGGCAGGTAAAGTCGTTGTTCTGGTTGGTGCAGCGTGCTGCTGCTGTTCACGACGATGGCCGGGCAAGCCTCGAAGTAGTGAACAACCGCCACCAGGGATCAGGCCGCTGGTTACCCGTCGGCCAGATACTCACCACGTCAGAGTGGCTTCATTCCTTATCGCGCTGCATGGTCATGCATAGCCGGCAATCGCTGATGTATTGGCGGCGGTCTGGGCGGCGCCATCCTGTGGTGGAACCGCACGCATCGCGCTGCGGGGCGAACGGACGAGCGATAATCGCGGTAGCCAGCCCTGGACGCATAGCCCTGGATACTGATGCGCAAGGCGTCGTAGCGGCTGCGGACACTGTTCGACCACCAGTCGATAGAGCGCCTGCCGCGACGTTGGATTAGCGCCGATGCGGCGTGCCGTTGTACGCGCTCGGTTTACGCATGCCTTTTCGCGGGGCTCGCCTTGACGTTGAATGGCATGGCGTCGCGGGTCGCGGATCGTGATCGCGATCGTCATCATCCAGATAGTGACCTGCTGGGACGAAACCATCGAGAACGCAACGCGCCACCCCTCACCGTGGACCGAGCGATCCTCCACGTTGCTGACCTAAACCTCGGAGTGGGGGTGCGCATCTGATCATCATCCTCACCGGATAGCTGGATGCCGCAGCCGACAGCACTCGCGGCGTCCGGTAGGCACCCGGCTGGCGGTGGTGATCCCGCGCTGGCTATGCGTGCGCTGGCGGGTGCTGGGCGTGTGCGCGATCCGCCTGGCCTGGCGCTGGCTTCGGCGTTGGTGCTGCCGCGCGTGCTGCGCGTCGTCACGCGGTGCGGTCGCGCGGCGCTGAAGACGTAGATCGATCGCCGCGGGCGTAGTCGGCTTTGCAGGCCATGTCGTTCGACATCCATCAACGTGGGACGCACCACCAACCCCCGGAGCGCCGATCCCAGCGAGCACTTCCTCCAAGACGGTGCCCCATTTGCAACTCCTGCTGCACTTCCGAGAGGACGCGGGCACTCGTGTCGTCGCTACGCGCATGATCTCGCCGGACATTCGACGGCTTCTGGCCGTGCGAGGGCTGCGCGCCTTCGGCGACGGCTACGTGAGTCTGTTGTTGCCGCTGTACCTGCTGGAACTTGGATTCGGTACGTTCGATGTGGGCGTGATTGCCACGGCGACGCTGCTCGGATCCGGGACTGCTGACGCTGATGGTCGGCTTGCGCGCCCACCGCTACCACACGCGCAGCGTTCTGCTGGCTGCAACGGCGCTGATGGCGGCCACGGGTGTCGGCTTCGCGCTGTTCGAGCAGTTCTGGCCGCTGCTGCTGATCGCCTTCGTCGGAACTCTCAATCCTTCGAGCGGCGATGTCAGCGTGTTCCTGCCGCTCGAGCATGCGCTTCTGTCGCGCTTCGCTAGCGACCGCGACCGCACCGCAGTGTTCGCGCGCTACAGCCTGGTCGGTACCTTGCTGGCAGCGCTGGGATCGCTGGCCGCGGCTGTGCCGGCGCTCGTCGCGCCTTGGCTCGACCTATCTACGAAGACTTCGTTGCAGCTGCATGTTCGTGCTGTACGGTGTCCTTGGCTCTGCTCGCCGCGTTTGTCTATCGAGGCTTGCCGGCCGCGCTCGAAACGGCCGCTCGCCAGCCGATCGCACCCCTCGAGAAATCCAGGAAGAGGGTCTATCATGCTCGCGGCGCTTGTTCAGTCTCGATGCGTTCGGCGGCGGGTTCGTCGTTCAGTCGATGATCGCCCTCTGGCTGTATCAGCGCTTTGACCTGTCGCTCGCAACCGCCGGCACCGTGTTTTTCTGGACGGGAATGCTGATCGGCGCTGTCCTATCTGGTCGCTGTTCGCATCGCCCGACGAATCGGCCTGGTCAATACGATGGTCTTCACGCACCTTGCCTTCCAGCATGTGTCTGCTCGCGATTCCGTTCGTGTCCGACGCTCGGTTACGTGATCGCGCTGCTGTTAATCCGCAGTGCGCTATCGCAAATGGATGTGCCGACGCGAAGTTCGTACGTGATGGCGATCGTGTCTCCCGCCGAGCGGCCGGCGGCGGCAGTGTCACTTCGGTGCCGAGAAGCCTCGCGTCGTCGATCGGTCCGCTGTTGCCGGCTACCTGCTCGGCCTTTCGGCGTTCGGATGGCCGCTGGTGATCGGCGGCGCGATGAAGATCGTCTACGACCTCTTGCTGCTGGCAATGTTTCGCCACGTGCGACCGCCTGAAGAATCGACGGCGCGCCGTTCGTAGAGTGCGCAGACCACCTCCCCGGTTTGCCGATCAGAAGCGCGCGGCCGTGAAGCCGAGCGCGCCTGAATCACGATTCGAAGACCCAGGGATTCAACCGCCTTCCGCGACTCTCGATCGTTGCGCGCGTGGCGAGGATGAGCTGCTTCAGATTCGCCGGATCGCGCAAATCCTCCATCAGGCTCCCCTCGAACGTGCCCACGATCTCGTCGTGTTCGGAATAGACCCGGAAGCCGAGCTGGCGATGGTAGTCCTGCAGTTCCGCGACCACGTGGAACGGCGCGAACGCCCTGCGCACCTTGTCGAGAATGTCTTCGCTGTTCAGCCTGAGCATGAAATCTCCGTGCGACGCCGGCTGGCGCGCCACCGGCATCCCTCAACGGAGACCGGACTGCACGGCGATTGTAGCGGATCGCCGTGCAGTACGAGGGGACGCCGACGCAGCGCCGACGTGGCGCCGCAGCGACGCCCGGAGACGCGCCTAGCGGGCCCAGTATCCCGAGTGATAAACCCAGCGTCCGTTGACCTCGGTCCAGCCGATCGGGCACGTAGTGGTGGCCGTGCCGGGCCGCAATATAGTGCCCGTTGACCCATACGTGCGTATGGCCGTTCCAGCGCCAATACCCCGGCGCCCAAACCTGACCATGCCGCGCCGCGGGGACCGGCTCGACTAGCACCGCCGGCGGTGGCGTCCCGACGGTGACCGTAACGGCCGCGAGCGCGGGCGCTGCCGAGCCCCGCACCGAGTGCCGCTGCTACGACGCCGACTGCACAAGCATTCCTGATTTTCATGATTTCTCTCCTTGGTTCGAAGACGCGGGCGTCCGCGCCAGAGGTGCTCTCCTCGAAGCGAATAACGCGGCAGTGCGCGCCGCGGCTGACATCGGCATACATTTTCCGGTGTGAAATCAGCAGGTTGTAGGCGTCAACCATACAGGCGCGTCAGACCGCGTCCTAAGTCGCCCGCTTCCGGGGCCGCATCCGAAGCCATCCCCGAGAGCGCATCCAAACGCGAAGCGACTTCGTATGTGGTTGGGTGGGACCGGATGGGCGGGCGCCGCGTGAACCAAGAATCACGCAAGGCGCGCGACCGCGCAGAAGGCAGAGTGCGGCAGCGCTGCGATGACAAACCGGTGCCGCTGCCGTCGTCAAATCATTGAGGAGTCATCACCATGAAAGCAGTTGCCAAGTCGGTTGCCGCCGGGCTCGGCCTCGCGGCGTTGGTTTGCGGATTCGGGGCGCAGGCCGCGAGTCACCGCGAAGCGCCCATGATCACGCAGTATCCGAAGGTCGACAACACCGATACCTACGTCTTCCGCAGCTATGAGGCAGGACGCGAAGGCTACGTCGTGTTCATCGCCAACTACATTCCGCTGCAGGATGCCTACGGCGGTCCCAATTATTTCCAGATCGACCCCGACGCGGTCTACGAAGTCCACATCGACAACAATGGCGACGCGCGGGAGGACCTGACGTTCTCGTTCCGCTTCACCAATTCCGTGCGCGGCACATCGCTCAACATCGGCGGCAAGGACGTGGCGATTCCGCTGGTCGATTCCGGACAGATCACCACCGGCGGCGTCGGCGCCCTCAACGTCGTGCAGTCGTTCACCGTCGACCTCCTGCGCGGCGCGAGCCGCACCGCGACGCGCGAGCCGGTGCTGCCGCTGGTCGGAGGCATAGCGTACGAGAAGCCGATCGACAACATCGGCAACAAGTCGATCCCCGACTACCCCGGCTACTCGGCGATGCACATCCGCGGCATGAACATTCCCGGCTGCACTCCGCCGGCAGGAACATTTCCGCGCGTGTTCGTCGGCCAGCGCAAGGAAGGCTTCGGCGTCAACCTCGGCGAGATCTTCGACCTGGTGAACATCCCGACCGCGCGCGTCATCGGCTCGCGCAGCGGAGCGGGCAACGCCACGCAATACAAGAACGTGACCAGCATCGCCTTCGAAGTCCCCATCTCGTGCATCACCACGGCGAGCGATCCGGTGATCGGAGTGTGGGCGACCGCGAGCCTGCCGGCGCGCAAGCTGAACCTTCCCGACACCGCCAATGCCAACGGCTACGTGCAGGTGTCGCGCCTGGGCATGCCGCTGGTCAACGAACTGGTCATCGGCCTGCCCGACAAGGACAAGTTCAACATGAGCGAGCCCAAGGACGACGGACAGTTCGCCAACTACGTCACCAATCCGACGCTGCCGGCGCTGATCGCATCGCTCTACGCGTCGGCTGGCGTGCAGGCGCCGAGCGTGTTTCCGCGCAGCGACCTCGTCGCCGTGTTCCTCACTGGTGTACCCAGCGTCAACCAGGCGAAGACCGTCACGGCTTCGGAAATGATCCGTCTCAACACCGCGCTTCCCGCTGACGCCCAAGGCCTCGCAGAACAGCCTCGGCGCCGCGGCGTGCTTCGTCGACGGCGCGCTGGTGCTGAGCAATCCGGGGTGCGATCCCGCGGGATTCCCGAACGGACGTCGCCCTGGCGACGATATCGTCGACATCGCTCTGCGTGTGGTGATGGGTTACCTGCTGGCGCCGGGCGCGGGCAAGCCGTCGAGCGCGACGCTGCCGTATACCGACGGCGTGCTGGTCGAGTCGAGCCAGTTCGACGACGTCTTCCCGTTCCTGCGTCCTCCCCTGCCGGGATCGCCCAACGGCCCCAACGGCATTCCCGCCAACCAGTAAGCGGGCGTGATCGCGGCGCCATGAAACCGTTGTCGTGCACGACCGCCTTCCCGCGGCGTGCGCGGCGACGCCTCCCGGCCTCCCAACAACGCACGCCGGACCGAATCATGGTCCGGCGTTGCTTTGCATCGCCGCAAGTACCTGGAGGACCATGCAAGCGGATCGCGCAACACTGACGCTCTCGCTGGCCAGCGCCGTCGCTCTCGCCTGCGCGTGCCTCGCGCCGTGCGCCGACGCCGCGCCGTTCATCCCGTCCGACGACGCGCAGGTGCTCGAGCGCCTGCCGAGCCGCAGCGCCGCCGAGTTTCGCGACCTGAAAGCGCTGCAGGCCGCGGCTGCGAAAGCGCCCGGCGAGCTCGCGCCGGCGATCGCGCTCGCCAACGCGTACGTTCGCGCCTCGCGGGTCGAGGGCGATCCGCGCTTCCTCGGCTACGCGCAGGCGGCGCTCGCGCGCTGGTGGAAGGATCCGCAGGCGCCCACGCCGGTGCTGCTGCTGCGCGCCACCATCCTGCAAAGCAATCACGAGTTCGATGCCGCGGTCGCCGACCTGGGGCTCGTGCTGCAGCGCGAGCCGCGGCAACGCGCAGGCACTGCTGACCCGCGCCACGGTGCTGACGGTGCAGGGCAAGTTCGCGCCTGCGCGCGCCGATTGCATGCGCCTCGCCGCCGTCGCGCCGTCGATCTACGCCGTGATCTGCATCGCGGCGATCGACGCGATGACCGGCAACGCGTCGTCCGCCTACGACTCGGTGCAGAAGGCACTGCGCGTCGATGCCCCGCATCGACGCCGCGGCGACCAACTGGGGGCAGACGCTGCTCGCCGAAATCGCACATCGTCGCGGCGACGCCGCCGCGGAAGCGCACTTCAAGGCGGCGCTCGCGGCCGACGCGACCGACCTGTACGCGCTCGCGGCGTACTCGGACTGGCTGCTCGACCAGCGACGCGCGGCCGACGTCGTGGCTCTGCTCAAGGATCGCGCGCCGCATCGACATCCTTCTGCTGCGGCTCGCGCTGGCGCAACAGGCGCTCAAGTCCGCCGAAGCGGCGGCGTCGATCCAGACGCTGCGCGCGCGCTTCGACGCGAGCCACGCGCGCGGCGATACGGTGCACCTGCGCGAGAACGCGCGCTTCGAGCTCTGGCTCAACGGCGACGCGAGGAGCGCGCTTCGCTACGCGATCGACAACCAGAAGGTGCAGCGCGAAGCGGCGGACCTGCGCATACTCGCCGAGGCCGCGGCCGCCGCCAACGATGCGGCCGCGCTCGACCTGGCGCGGCGCTGGCTCGACGACACGCGCATCGAATACCCCGCCGTCGCGGCGATCGCTCGCGGCGCGACCTCACCGCCAACTGGAAGCGCAGCACCCCGGGGGGCGCGCCGCCCTCGGCGCGCGTTCGCGAGGCGACGCCTTCAACGCCCTCGACCGCCGCACCGCGAACCGGATCGACGCCATGAAGCGCTGGCTGATGGCGTCGGCACTGCTGCTCGCCGCGTGGACGGCGCCGGCGCTCGCGCACAAGCCTTCCGACAGCTACCTCACGCTGCGCGTCGACGGCGACACGATCGCCGGGCAATGGGACATCGCGTTGCGCGACCTCGACTTCGCGCTCGGCCTGGACGCGAACCAGGACGGCGACATCACGTGGGGCGAGGTCAAGGCGAAGCACGCGGAGATCGACGCCTACGCGCTGTCGCGGCTGCGCCTCGGCCCCGCGGGCGCGCCCTGCCCCGCCAGCGCGACCGGGCACCTCGTCGACGATCACAGCGACGGCGCGTACGCGGTGATCCGCTTCAGCGCAACCTGCGCGGCGGCGCCCAAGTCGCTCGCCGTCGGCTATCGCCTGTTCTTCGACATCGACCCGCAGCATCGCGGGCTGCTGCGGCTCGAATACCAGGGCGCGACCCGCGCCGGCATCTTCTCGGCGGATCGCCCGATCAAAGCTTCACGCTGGGCGCAGCGTCCAAGTGGGAGCAGTTCCTCGACTACGGCAACGAGGGCGTGTGGCACATCTGGACCGGCTTCGATCACATCCTGTTCCTGCTGTCGCTGCTGCTGCCCGCGGTGCTGGTCAGGTCGACGATTCCGGGCAGCGCTGGGAGCCGGCGGCGAGCTTCGCGGACTCCTTCTGGGACGTGGTGAAGGTCGTCACCGCGTTCACGCTGGCGCATTCGATCACGCTCTCGCTCGCCGCGCTCGGCGTGGTCGTGCTGCCGTCGCGCCTGGTCGAGTCGGCGATCGCGCTGTCGGTGGTGCTGGCGGCGCTCAACAACCTGTGGCCCGTCGTCTATCGCAAGCGCTGGCTCATCGCGTTCTGCTTCGGCCTGATCCACGGCTTCGGCTTCGCCTCGGTGCTCGCCGACCTGGGGTTGCCGCAGGAGTCGCTGCTCATCGCGCTGGTCGCCTTCAACCTCGGCGTCGAGGCGGGACAGCTCGCGATCGTCGGCGTGTTCCTGCCGGTCGCGTATGCGCTGCGCCGGACTGCCTTCTATCAGCGCGGCGTCTTCCTGCTCGGCTCGGCGGCGATCGCGCTGGTCGCGCTGCTGTGGCTGGTGCAGCGCGCGTTCAACCTCGGATCATCGGCGGCTGAGCCGCCGCCGGAAACATGCCGAGGATCGCGCAGCCGCGACGAGCGCGCCGTACGGCCGTGCGCTGCGCGATCGCGATGCGCGGCCTGAGGCACAGCTCCGCCCCGCACGTGCCTGCGGTCTGCTATCTCAGATACGCCAGCAGCGGCGCGCCGGCCTGCCGCTTCACCAGCGCGTCCTCGGCGGCGCGCGCGTCGGCGGGCGTCGAGCTTCTCGAGCCAGGCGATCTCGCCGGCGACCAGCGCGGCGATGGCGATGCCGTCGCGATAGAGCACGCGATTGCCGGTCAGCGCGGGCACCTTCGCGCCCGGCAGCGACGACGCCGACCAGATTCAGCGGATCGGCGCCGCTGACCGAGACCAGCGCGCCGGTCGCGGCGCGCGCCGCGTGTCGCGCAGCATCTTCACCGCCTCGGGCAGCGCGAACTGCTCGCCCGATACGCCGGCGACGAAGCGACCGCCGCGAATGTCGCCGCGCGCCTCGAGCCGGCGCAGCACGCGCAGCAAGTCGCGCCACGGCGGCAGCCACGCCGCCTCGCGCTGCAGCATCCGCCAGAACACGACGCCGTAGCGCCGCAGCAGCGCGTGCACGACGTGCTCGACCATGTCCTGGTCGGGCTCGTAGTCGGCGCGCTTGGGCGCTGCGTCGGCGGGCGTCGCGCTTGAGCAGCGACCAGCGGCCCGCGTCCTCGATGCCGAACAGCGGCGCGCGCCGATGCCGGCGCGTGCCGCCGAGCGGCTTGCGCTTTTCCGACGGCGTCAGCAGCGCGCGCAGGCCGGCGAAGCTGTCCGACGCGACGCAGCCCGGCGCGACGAGCTCGGCCAGCGCGTCCTCGACCTGCGTGCGCAACAGGCCGCGTCGCCGTCGACGATCTCGTCGTAGAACGACGCGCCGTGCGCGCGCAGAGTGTCGATCACGGCCGGCGCGCGCGCGCCGACAGCGCCGCGTCGTCGACGACGGAGCGGCGGCGCGGCGCGAGTCCACAGCGCGGCGCTCGCGGCGCGGCAGCAGCGTGACCGGCGTCGTGCGGATCGGACCGCGCCCGCCTGCCGCCCGCGCTCGCGCCGGCGGCTCAAGCGCGCCCAGACGGCGCGGCCGGACAGGCACAGGTCGTCGAGCCACGTGAAGTCGTAGTCGTCGAGACGCGCCGGAAGAATCTCGGATTCCCACGCCGCCGCCGGCGCCTCGAAGCCCTGCAGCTGCGCGATGACCGCGTCGAGCGCGTCGGGGCCCTGGCGCTGCTCGTTCGGCGATCAGATGCTGCCAGCGGAACAGGAAGCGCATGAAATCCTTGCTCGCCACCGGCTCGATTTCCTGGCGCAGCCGCTTGCACCGTGTAGCGATGGATGCGCGCGAGCAGCGCGCGATCGCACCATTCGTGCGCCGCGGCGCCAGGCGTGAACGCGCCGCTCATCGCCACGCCCTCGGCGGCCAGCCTGCGCCAGCGCGGCGTCGATGTCGCCGATCGGCGAGCTGCATCGACGCGGCGATCGCCGCGCTGGTCGCCGGGCCGAGCGCCTTCGAGACGGGTGCGCACGATTTCGAGCAGCGCCTCGTCGCGCGTCCACGCGCGCCGCTGGCGAATTCCGCCGGCGCGTCGATCGGCGGCGCACGCGCGCGCGTGCGGGATACACCGCGTCGAACTGCGGCAAGCGCTCGGCGGCGACCCACATCGCGCGCGCCGACCCGCTCCGACGCCGCCGCGTCCGCGCCGCTTGCCGGCATGCAGGCGCGTCGCGCGGCGCTGGCCCGCAAGCGCGTCGAGCCAGTCCGCGCCACGCGGCTGCCGCGCGACCTCGTCCGTCGGTGACGAAGCCGAGACCGAGCAGCGCATCGTGCATCTCGTCGGCGCTCGCCGCTTCCGGCCACGCCTCGGCGCGCACGCGCTCGATCGCCGCGACGTCGAGTCGGCCGAGGTCGGCGGCGCTGGCGTCGTCGAGCCAGCGCCGGCCCATCACCGCCTGCGTGCGGCGCTCCTCGAGCGGCGCATCGTCGAGATACGCGTACGGCCGCGCGGTCAGGATCTCGAGCGCGAGCGGCGACGGCTGCGGTCAGGTCGCGCGCGACGACCTCGATCGCGCCCGACTCGATGCCGGCGAGCAGCCGCTCGAGACCTTCGATGTCCATCGCCTCGTACAGGCAATCGTGGACCGCCTGCGCGACCAGCGGATGATCGGGAATCTCGCGCTCGCCGACGAGGTTCTCGGCGCACGCGATCTGGTCGGGGAACACCGCCGCCATCAGGTCCTCGGCGCGCATCCGCTGCAGCGGCGCCGGCACCTTCTTGCCGCCGCGAAAGCGCGGCAGCGCGAGCGATGTCCCGGCGATCCAGCGCCAGCGCGCGGCGAACATCGGCGCGTCGAGCATCGCCTGGATGAGGATCGGGCGCACCGTGTTCGAGTGCAGATAGCGCGCGACGCTTCCCAGCTCGAAGCTGTGGCTGGTCGACAGCGACAGCACGATCGCGTCCTCGGTGGCCGCCGCCTGCAGCTCGAAGTTGAACTTGACGCAAAAGCGCTTGCGCAGCGCGAGTCCCCACGCGCGGTTGATGCGGCTGCCGTACGGCGAATGGATGACGAGCTGCATGCCGCCCGATTCGTCGAAAAAGCGCTCGAGCACGATGGTCTGCTGCGTCGGCAGCGCGCCGAGCGCCGCGTGCGCGGCGGCGAGATAGTCGACGAGCTGCTCGGCGGCCGGCGCTGCGATGCCGATGTCGCGCGCGAGCTGGTCGAACGCCGCCTGCCTGCCGCCGTCGTCGCGTCCAGCGCGCCCGACGACCTCGTCGCGCAGCCGCGACACCGCGTGCGAGAGCTCGTCGGTGCGCGCCGGCGCCTCGCCCAGCCAGAACGGAATCGTCGGCGGCTGGCCGTGCGCATCCTCGACGCGCACGCGGCCGGCCTCGACGCGCAGGATGCGGTACGACGTGTTGCCGAGCTGGAAGATGTCGCCGGCGAGGCTCTCGACCGCGAAGTCCTCGTTGACGGTGCCGACCATCTGCTCCGGCGGGCTCCAGCACGACGTCGTAGTCGGCGTTGTCGGGAATCGCGCCGCCGGAGGTGAGCGCGGTCAGGCGCGCGCCGCGCCGGCCGCGCAGCACGCCGTTGACCGCGTCGCGATGCACGTACGCGGCGCGATGCCCGCGGCGCGTGCTGAAGCCGTCGGCGAGCGTGCGCACGACGTCGAGGAACTCGTCGCGCGTGAGCGTCGCGATACGGATACGCGCGGCGCACGAGATCGAACAGCGCGTCCTCGGGCCAGTCCTGCGCGGCGACTTCGGCGACGATCTGCTGCGCGAGCACGTCGAGCGGCTTGGGCGGAATGATCAGGCGGTCGAGCTCGCCGCGCCGCACCGCGTCGAGCAGCGCCGCGCATTCGACCAGCTCGTCGCGCGACAGCGGAAAGAGGCGCGCCTTGGGCACGCCGCCGACCTGGTGGCTCGCGCGCCCCGCGCGCTGCAGGAACGTCGCGATCGAGCGCGGCGAGCCGAGCTGGCAGACGAGCTCGACGTCGCCGATGTCGATGCCGAGCTCGAGCGACGCGGTGGCGACCAGCACCTTCAGCTCGCCGCGCTTCAGCCGCTGCTCGGCCTTGAGCCGCAGCTCCTTCGCCATGCTGCCGTGATGCGACGTCACGTGCTCGGCGCCGAGCAGCTCGGACAGATGGCGCGCCGCGCGCTCGGCCATGCGCCGCGTGTTGACGAACATCGAGCGTCGTGCGATGCGTGAGCGCGAGCTCCGCGAGCCGCGCGTAGACCTGCTCCCACACCTCGTGCGACATCACCGCCTCGAGCGGCGACGACGGCACCTCGAGGGCGAGATCGCGCGCGCGGACGTGGCCGGTGTCGACGATCGCGCAGTCGTCGCGCTTCGCCGCGCCCGGCGTTGCGCTCGCCGACCAGGAAGCGCGCGATCTCCTCGATCGGCTTCTGCGTCGCCGAGAGCCCGATGCGCACCGGCGGCTTGCGGCGTCAGCGCGGCGAGCCGCTCGAGCGACAGCGCGAGATGGCTGCCGCGCTTGTTGCCGGCGAGCGCGTGGATCTCGTCGACGATGACGCGTGCGCGTCGTCGACAGCATCTTGCGGCCCGACTCGGAGCCGAGCAGCACGTACAGCGATTCCGGCGTCGTGACGACGATGTGCGGCGGCCGCTTGCGCATGCCGGCGCGCTCGGCCTGCGGCGTGTCGCCGGTGCGCACCAGCGTGCGGATCTCGACGTCGGGCAGGCCCAGCGCCTCGAGCTCGTCGCGGATGCCGGCGAGCGGCAGCGCCAGGTTCTTCTGGATGTCGTTGGACAGCGCCTTCAGCGGCGAAACGTAGACGACGCAGCGTCTCGTCGGGCAGCGGCGCCTCCGACGCCGTCGGCGGACCAGGTCGTCGATGGCGGCGAGAAACGCGGCGAGCGTCTTGCCGGAGCCGGTGGGCGCGGCGACCAGCACGTTGCGGCCGGACTTGATCTCGCGCCACGCCTCGGCCTGCGGCTCGGTCGGGGCGGGAAACGTCCTGCGGAACCAGCGCTCGACGGCGGGATGGAAAGGAAGGGTATAGCTCATGCGTGAAGGCTCGTTTTCGACCGTATTAGATCGGGGAAAATCGCAAAAGTGCAAGAGTCCAGCGGCGCCGCGCGTCGACCGCGCTCAAAGCCCCCTCACGCCGAACGTGTAGCGGATCCCGGCCCAGATCATCCGCGGCGCGCCGGGCGCGTAGAAGGTCGCGTGCACGAGCGGCCGCTCGCCGCCGATCACCGGCGTGGGAAACGGGCGCGCCACGAAATTGCCCGCGTCGTTGAAGCGCGGTGACGCCGAGCTGCGCCGCATTGCTGTACTTGGTGTCGAAGAGGTTGTTGATCTGCGCGAAGAACTTGAGCCCCGGCGCGGGACGGTAGTCGGCGCCGAGGTTGAAGACCGCGTAGCCGGCGGTCCTGCCCGGGCCGAGATAGTACACGCCGTCCGGCTGATGCTGCGCGTTGTCGTTGCCGCGCGCGATCGACCCGGAGAACGCCTGCATGTCGGCGTTGATCGCGAATTGCGGAGTGATCGCCACGTCGGCGTAGACCTTGGCCATGTTGCGCGGAATCAGCGGAATGCGATCTCCCGGGCCGGATCGCGATGTTGCCGTCGAATCCGGGCGCCGGTCCGTCGTTGCTGCTGTTGCCGGCGGCGTTGAGGATCTCGCTGCTCTGATACGTCGCCTCGAGGTACGTGTAGTTCACGCCGAAGGCGACCGATGCCGGCGCGTCCGCTCAGACCCGCTTCGACGCCCTGTCGCCGCGTCTGCCCGAAGTTGCGGAAGTAGCCGAAGCCGGACGGGTTGTCGGCGACGAACAGGATGTCGTCGTAGTTGTTGGCGCGGAACACGCCGAGGTTCCATTGCAGCTCGGAGAGCGCCGTGCCGCGCATGCCGATCTCGAACGTCTTGGCGACGACCTGCTTGAGCGGAGGATCTCCCGCCATCGCGTTGGGCAGCTTGCACGGATTCGCCGGGTCGGCACAGCCGAGCTCGATCGACGACGGCGCGCGGCTGCCTTCGTTGTAGCCCAGGTACGCGGAGAATGATTCGCGCCGGCGCGTAGGTGAGGCCCACCGCGGGATTGAAGCGGGCATAAACGTCGTTGCCGTCGAGCGAGCCGGCGCGCCGCCGGGCACGAGGTTGTCGCGAGTTGTGCACCGTGCGTGCGGTTGTAGCGTCCCGACAGCGTCAGGTTCCAGGCCGTGCGCCAGCGTCAGCGTGTCGGTGGCGTAGACGCTCCAGGTCGTCGTGTGCCCGTCGAGATCGACGCGCGCGTCGTTGGCGTTTTCCGAGTCCTGCGTGCCGTCGGCGAATGCGTCGACGCGGCGTGACGCTGCGATCCGGATTGAGGTACCCGTACTGCGTCGACTGCGTGAAGTGCACGTCGCTCGCGTCGTACGCGGCGCCGACGCGTGAACTGGTTGCGATTGCCCGCCAGATCGGCGGTCGAGGTGCGCCTGCGCCGACGCCCCGTAATTCTGCTGCCGCGTGTTCGCTGCGATTGAGCAACGCGTTGCACTTCTCGTTGGGCTCGGCGTTGAGCAGCGCGTTGGCGATGCAGCGCCAGGAAGGAAACGGTGTGTTCGCCGCGTTCTCGCCGCTGGTCGGAAATCCGCTGTACCCGGCCGCCGCCAGCGCGGCCCGCTCCGCGGCGGTGGGCTGGTACACGCTCTCGCTCCAGCGAGTCGTCGTTGATGTCCCCATTCAGCGTCGACGTCCGGATGTTGCGGTAGTACGCGTTGCCCGACAGCGTGACGTCGTCGCCCACGCCGCGCTGTCCGAGCAGGTTCAGGAACAGCGCCTGGTTCTTCGTCGTGTCCGGCTTGGTGTAGACGCTCGCATAGTCGCGCGCGAGGAAGCGCTGCTCCTGCAGCCCGTTGCCGTTGAGGCTCGTGTCGGCGTAGCTGCCGGTCAGCGACACGCTGCTGTCGCGCGTCGCGCCAGCCCAGCTTGCCGAAAGCTGCCCGACGCGCGAAGGCGAGTCGTCGCGCCAGCCGTCCTCGCCGAACACGTTGCCGGTGAAGTACCAGTCCACGCCGTTGTCGCTGCTGCCGCCCGTCTCGAACTCCGCGGACCGCCGGGCATTCGAGCCGTAGTAGGCCTGCACCGATGTCCCGGGATTCGTCACCCCGTCCTTGGTCTGGATCGAGAGCGCGCCGCCCAGCGTGTTGAGCCCGAACAGCGGATTGGATCCGGGCATGCAGCTGGAACGTCGCAGATCGCGGCGCGCGGGATCAGGTCCCAGCTCACCACGTCGCCGAAGGGCTGGTTGAGTCGCACGCCGTCCAGGTACACCGACAGTCCCTGCGGCGTGCCGAGCAGCGGCGATGCGGTGTAGCCGCGGTAGTTGAGATCGGGCTGGAAAGGATTGTTCTGGACGTCGTTGATGTACACGCTGCCCAGGAAGCGCAACAGGTATCCGGACAGGTCGATGGCGTTGCTGCGCTCGATTTCCTTCGACGTGCCGGTCTGCACCGGCGCCGCGATCTGGTCGCGGTCGAGCGCGACGCCGGGCAGCGGCGTCGTTCCGATGACTTCCACGGTGGGAAGCTGCTGCACGTCCGGGGAGTCTGCCGCCGCGGCGCTGCCGACGACCAGCGACGCGGCTGCCGCTGCCGCCAGAGTGAGGTACCGCATGGCCGCAAGCATACCGGCGGTGCCGGCTGGACAGCGTCGAACGTTCGTTCGATAATGGGGGATGGAGCTGCGCGACGCCGCGACGACGATCCCGTTCGACGGCACGATCCGGCCGTCATCGCCCTTCGCGTCGCTGAACCGCGAGCAACGCCTCGCCGTCGAGCACGGCGCCGATGCGCAGGACCGAACTGTGCCCGGCCCGCTGCTCATCATCGCCGGCGCGGGATCGGGCAAGACCAACACGCTGGCGCATCGCGTCGCGCACCTCGTGCACACCGGCGCCGATCCGCAGCGCATGCTGCTGCTCACCTTCTCGCGCCGCGCCGCCGCCGAGATGGAGCGCCGCGCGCGCAATATTCTCGGTCGCGTGCTCGCGTCGGATGCGCGGCGCCCCGCCGCCACGCTCGCGTGGTCGGGCACCTTCCACGCCGTGGGCGCGCGGCTGCTGCGCGAGTACGCCGATCGCGTCGGCCTGCACGATTCGTTCACCGTGCACGATCGCGGCGACGCCGAGGATCTGCTGGCGCTGGTCCGCCACGCGCAGGGTCTGTCGAGCACCGAGCAGCGCTTCCCGACCAAGTCGACGTGCCTTGCGATCTACTCGCGCGCCGTGAACAGCGGCGCGCCGCTCTCCGAAGTGCTGGAAGATGCGTTCCCGAAGTTCGCGCACTGGGAGCCCGAGCTCAGAAAGCTCTTCGCCGCGTATGTCGGCGAGAAGCAGGCGCAGAACGTGCTGGACTACGACGACCTGCTGCTCTACTGGTCGTATCTGCTGGCCGAGCCAGCCCTCGCGCGCGAGATCGGCGCTCGCTTCGATCACGTGCTGGTCGACGAATACCAGGACACCAACCGGCTGCAGGCGGCGATCCTGCTGGCGATGAAGCCCGACGGCGCCGGCCTGACGGTGGTCGGCGACGACGCGCAGTCGATCTACGCGTTCCGGGCGGCGACGGTGCGCAACATCCTCGACTTTCCCGGGACAGTTCGAGCCGCGGGCGCGCGTCGTCACGCTCGAGCGCAACTACCGGTCGACGCAGCCCATCCTCGACGCGTCGAACGCGGTCATCGGGCTCGCCGCGGAGCGCCACACCAAGAACCTGTGGACCGACCGGCATTCGTCGGACAGGCCGCGGCTGGTCACGGTGCGCGACGATGCCGACCAGGCGCGCTACGTCTGCGAGCGCGTGCTCGAGTATCGCGAGAGCGGCATCGCGCTCAAGTCGCAGGCGGTGCTGTTCCGCAGCTCGAGCCACAGCGCGCAGCTCGAGCTCGAGCTGACGCGGCGCGGGATTCCCTTCGTGAAATACGGCGGCCTCAAGTTCCTGGAGGCCGCGCACATCAAGGACGTGCTGAGCGTGCTGCGCTGGGCGGTGAACCCGCGCAGCCGCATGGCAGGCTTTCGCTGCCTCAAGCTGCTCGGCGGCGTCGGCCCGACCACGGCATCGAAGTTGCTCGACGTCGTCACGGTCGCGCCGCACCCGATGCAGGCGATGCAGGCGTTCGCGATGCCGCCGGCCGCCGTCACCGACTGGGCGAGCGTTTCTCGTGCTTCTGCGCGCGCTCGGCGACGACGCGTCGCGCTGGCCCGCCGACATGGATGTGGTGATGCGCTGGTACGAGCCGCACTTCGAGCGCATCTACGAAGACGCGCACGTCCGGCAGGGCGATCTCGCGCAGCTGCAGCAGATCGCCGCGACGTTCCCGTCGCGCGAGCGCTTTCTCACCGAGATCACGCTCGACCCGCCCGCCGCCACCAGCGACGAGTCCGACGCCCCGGGCTCGACGACGACTACCTGATCCTGTCGACGATCCATTCCGCCAAGGGGCAGGAATGGAAGGCCGTGCACATCCTCAACGTGGTCGACGGCTGCATTCCGTCCGACATGAGCACCGGCACGACGCAGGAGATCGAGGAGGAGCGGCGGCTGCTCTACGTCGCGATGACCCGCGCCCGCGACCATCTGCACCTGGTCGTGCCGCAGCGCTTCTACACGCAGCAGCAGCCGAGGTCAGGCGACCGTCACGTCTACGCGCAATTGAGCCGTTTCATCCCGGAAGCGCTGCGCTGCCACTTCGAGCGCTGCGCGTGGCCGCTGGCCGAGGCGGCGAGCGATGCCTCGTCCTCCGCCAAAGGCACGACCGCGACGATCGACGTCGCGGCGCGTGCCCGCGCGCTCTGGCTGTGACCGCCGCAGCGAGTGGCGGAACGTCGCGGATCGCTACCCCGGCGGGCGATGCGCGAAGCGCATGTGGATGTTCTTCTCCTGCGTGAACGAGAGCAGCTCCTCGAGGCACTCCTCGCGCCCGATGCCCGACTGCTTGACGCCGCCGAAGGGCGCGCCGAGAAAATGTCGGCTGACCTCGTTGACCCATACGTAACCCGCCTGCGCCGCGCTCGCGGTGCGCAGCGCCGCGTTGAGATCGTTGGTCCAGATCGAGCAGGTGAGGCCGACCTCGACCGCGTTGACGTCGCGCAGCATCGCAGCCTCGTCGGTCCATGAGAACACCGACAGCACCGGGCCGAAGATCTCCTCGCGGGCGATGGTCATCGACGGGGTGACGCCGGAGAACACCGTCGGATCGATGTAAAGACCCTTCGACAAGCGCTCGCGGACGGCGTGCCGCCGCCGCACACCAGCGTGGCGCCCTCCTCCTTCGCCTTCGCGATGTACGAGAGCACACGGTCGTATTGCGCGCGGCTGGCGATGGCGCCCATGGTGGTGTCCCAGTCGTCTGGCCGGCCCGGCCGGAACGCGCGTGATCTTGGTCTCGAGCTCGCGAAGGACGCGATCGTGGATCGCTGGCGTGCACGAACGCGCGGCTGGTCGAGCCGCACGACTGTCCGCACCAGGCGAAGTTCATCCCGGCGATCATCGCGTCGGCGACCGCCGCGGGATCGGCGTCGGCGAACGCGATCAGCGCGTTCTTGCCGCCGAGCTCGAGCAGCACCGGCTTGATGCTGTCGGCGGCGCTTTTCATCACCGCCCGGCCCGCGGCGACGCTGCCGATCAGCGCGACCTTGGCGACCAAGGGATGCGTCACCAGCGCCGCCCCCGTGTCGTGCCCGCGGCCGGTGACGACGTTGAATACCCCGGGAGGAAACACGTCCTCCAGCAGCTCCGCGAGGCGAAGCGCCGAGAGCGGCGCCTGCTCGGGCGGCTTGACGACGATGGTGTTGCCGGCCGCCAGCGGCGCGGCTGACTTGCCCGCGGCGAACATGAACGGATGATTGAACGGAATGATGCGCGCCACGACACCCATCGCTTCGCGCACCGTCACGTTCAGGCGATCCGGCCCCATCGGGATCGACGTGCCTTTCATCTCGGTGACCAGCCCTGCGAAGAAGTCGATCTGCGAAGCGGCGATTTCGGCGTCGCCCACCATCGCGCGCACCGGGTTGCCGCAATCGATGGCGTCGAGCATCGCAAGCTCGCGCGCATGTTCGCGCACGATTGCCCCGAAGCGGCGCAGCGACCTGGCGCGCTCGAGCGGCGGCGTGTCGCGCCACCCGGGAAACGCCGCGCGTGCGCTCGTCACCGCGGCGTCGACGTCCTCGGCCGATCCGTCGGCTGCGCGGCCTATCGACTCGCCGGTGCCGGGACTGGTGAGATCGAAATACTCGCCTGACTTCGGCGGTTGCCACGCACCGCCGTAGAAGTGGTCGCGATGCCGCGGCAGCAGCGACGTGTCGACGCCGCTCTGCGTGCCCGTGCCGATATCTCCCGCATCCTTGGATGCCACGTGTGCCATACCTGGTCCTCGTTCATTTCTTCGCGTCGAACGGTCGATTCCACAACAGCTTCGTCGCTTCCACCGTAGCGAGGTAGCCGGGCCGCGCCGAAGTCGAAGAGATTTCGGCATCGGGGAAAGCGACCTCAGGCGTCGGCGGCAAATCTTACCGGCGCCGCAGTCATCCTACCGCCAATCGGCGCGCCGTGAGTGCGCAGGCTCCCCAACACACAGCGCGAAGGTCGTCGCGCGAACCCCTTGCGCGCGGCGGAGTCGAACGATGAATCGACATACGCACCGGAATGACGTTACCCTTTCTCGTCCACACTGAAAACCGCCCAGCCATGCCGATCAACGCTTCCCGCCGAATCGTCGAAGTCTCCATCGCCCTCGCCGCTGCGGCCTCGGGCCACGCCTTCGCCCAGGACGCGACCACTCTGTTCGAGCCCATCCGCTCGGTGCTGCAGCATCCACGCTGCCAGAATTGCCACATACCGGGCGAGGCGCCGCTGCAGTACGACAGTGGCACGCCGCACGCGCAGAACGTGCAGCGCAACGTCGACGGGCGCGGTATGCCGGCGATGGAATGCGCGAGTTGCCATACCAGCGCCAACTCGCCCGCGAGCTACGGCGCGCACGCGCCGCCCGGCGCGCCGAACTGGCACCTGCCGCCCCGAGCGACCAAGATGGTGTTCATCGGGCTCTCGCCGCGCGAGCTGTGCATGGTGCTCAAGGACGGTAGCACCAACGGCGGCAAATCGCTGGCGCAGCTCGACACTCACATGAGCGAGGACAAGCTCGTCGGATGGGGCTGGAACCCCGGCGGCGAGCGCACCGTGCCGCCGATCACGCGCGAACAGCTCTCCGCAGCGTTCAAGACGTGGGTGAAGGCGGGCGCGCCCTGCCCGGCGAGTTGACCCAAGCCGCCAGCGGCATTCACCCGATTCCCGGCGAATGCTACTTGTCTCGCGCGCCCCTGGTGACCGCTTCCATCGAATCCCTCTACGCAGCCTGGCGCGTGAAGGTATGCGCCTCGGCCACGGGATATCCCGCCTCGCCGAACGTGGCGCGAATCGCCGCGTTGCTGTCGAAATAAACCTGCCAGTAATGCCCGGTGTTGCAGTACGGACGCACCGCGAGGACCGGTCCGCGCTCGTTGAAAGTCAGGATCTCGACGTCGGGCTTGGGTTCGGCGGCGACGTTGGCGATCGTCGGAAGCACGGCCTTGAGGCGACGGATCGCGTCGTTGGGATCGACGCGATGGTCGATCTGTGCCAGCAGGTCGACGCGACGATACGCGTTGTGGCTGAAATTCTTGATCGTACCGGTCATGATCTTGGCGTTGCCCACCATCGTCTGCACATTGTCCGGCGAGTCGATGGTGGTGTTGAACAGGCCGATCATGCGCACGGTGCCCTCGACCTCGCCCGCCACCACATAGTCGTCGACCTTGAACGGGCGCAGCACCAGGATGAACGCGCCGGCGGCGAAATTCGACAGCAGGCCGCCCCACGCCGCGCCGACCGCGATGCCCAGTCCGGCCACCAGCGCGGCAAACGACGTGGTCTCGACGCCGAAATAGCCGAGGATCGCCACGACCAGGATGATGTTGAGCGCAACGCGGATGATCGAGCCGACGTAGTGGACGACGGTCGGCTCGACCTTCTGGCGCGCGAGTGCCATGAGGACCAGGTTCGACGCGAATCTGATCAGCATGCGGCCGACGATGTAGGCGACGATGGCGCCGAGAAGTTTGAGTCCGAAGGCGATCAGAACGGGGCGAGCGGATTCGAACATCGCAGGAATGTCCATGATCTCCTCCTTGAGGGTTGACCGGGAATCGGTGCCGCGGGCGATGCCGGCACATGCGGGCCGCAACTATACCTCTCGACAGCACGGGACTCAATGCGACGAAAGTTCAGTCGTCGGCGGCCGTGGATTTCCGGTCCGTTACCTTGGCGTTTCCGATCCCCTCTTCCACGTCGGCCTCGAACACTTCCTGCAGCTGCGCGGCCGCCTGCGTAGCTGTCTGGATGAGCTGTGACTCGTCCTGCCGCACCGCGTACTGCTCGTCCATCAAGGTCCGGTCGTGGTCCCGGAACAGCGCCACGGCGCGCTCCGCTTGCGCCGTATCCATCCCCGTGATCTCGAGCGCCTGACGCGCCGTCTCGAGACTCGCCAGGAAGACCTCGCGCTCGATCCGGCCGCGATCGATGTCGAGATCGCGCAGCCGGTAGTAGTGCACGCGATTGCGCGCCCGCGCCAGGATGCGCAGGTTGGGAAAGTGCTTGCGCACCACCGCCGCGGTCTTCACCGATGCCTCGACGTCGTCGATCGCCAGCACGAACAGCTTGGCGTCGCCGGCGCGCGCCGACTCGAGCAGCTCGAGCCGGGACGCGTCGCCGTAGTACACCTTGTTGCCGAAGCGGCGCACGAAGTCGACCTGCTGGAAGCTCGCCTCGACGGCGGTGAACGGAATGCCGGCCATGCGCAGAACGCGCGACACGATCTGCCCGTAGCGTCCGTACCCGGCGATGATGACCGGATTGCCGGGGCCGTCGATCACGTCGAACTCGGGCGGCTGCGTGCGCTCCAGCCAGCGTCGAAGAAGCCGCTCGTGCGCGACGAACGTCAGCGGCGCCAGCAGCATGGAGATCGTCACCGCCAAGATCAGGAAGTCCGCCGCATCGGCCGAAAGTATGCTCGCGTTCTGCGCCGCGACGAACAGCACGAAAGCGAACTCGCCACCCTGCGCGAGGAGGACCGCGATGCGCTGCGATTCGGCGTTGCCCGTGCCCGAGGCGCGCGCGATCGCGTACATCACCAGCGTCTTGAGCAACATCAGGCCGAGCGCGACGCCCAGCACGGTGAACGGGTGCGAGACGAACAGCGCCAGGTTGGCGCTCATCCCCACCGCCATGAAAAACAGCCCGAGCAGGAGTCCCTTGAATGGCTCCACGTCGGCTTCCAGCTCGTGGCGAAACTCGGAATCGGCGAGCAGCACGCCGGCCAGGAACGCGCCGAGCGCCATCGACAGCCCCATGAGCTCCATCGTAAGCGCCGCACCGATCACGACCAGCAACGCTGCCGCGGTAAACACTTCGCGTCCGCCGAAACGAGCGACGAGCTTGAGCGCCGGACGGACCAGCAGCCGGCTGATGACGATGACCAGCGCGATCGCGGCGGCGCCTCTCGCCGCCAGCATCCATCCACTGGCATGCCCGGTTCGCTCGGGACCGAGCAGCGGGAGCAACGCGATGAATGGGATGACGGCGAGATCCTGGAAAAGCAGGATCGCGAATGCGTGGCGCCCGCTCGGCGAGCTCAATTGTCCGCGCTCGCCCAGCCACGCGAGCACGATCGCGGTCGACGACATCGCCAACCCGAGGCCGACGACGATCGCCGCCTGCCACGACAGGTTCATCCACAGCGCGATGGCGGCAAGCACGATCCCGGTGAGCACCACCTGCGCGCCACCGGATCCGAACACCGGCTTGCGAAGCGCCCACAGACGCGACGGCTCCAGCTCCAGGCCGATGAGGAACAGCAGCAGCACCACGCCCATCTCGGCGAAGCTCAGCGTGGCATCGGCGTCGGCGATAAGGCCCAGGCCCCAAGGCCCGATGATCGCGCCCGCCGCGAGGTAGCCGAGCACGCCGCCGAGCTGCACGCGACGAAACAGCGGCACGACGATCACCGCGGTCACCAGGAGAATCGCAGCCTGCTCGAGAAGGTGCACGAAACTCGCGCCGCGGCTATTTCCGCCGGGGTCGCCCGCGCGGCGGGTGCCCGCGGGTCACCGCAGGCGCAATGGCGTACTCGGCGATCGCGTCGCCTGCCGCAAAAGTGAAGGGACTGCGGACTGTCACTGCGCCGAATACCCCGCCATCCTGCAGATCCTCGGTCAGCAGCACGGCGCACCCCTGAAGCTGCGCCGCAGCCACGATGAGGCTGTCCCACCAGCTCAACTTGTACCGCTGCTCGATTTCGCGGCCACGCCGCATCAGCGCTTCGTCCACGACTTGCGGTCGCCAGGCGAGGAGCGCCGTCACATCTTCCCAGGCGTCGGTAAACGGAAGCCCGGGGTCGAGCTTAGACGTGACGTTGACGTAGTACTCGGAAAGCACTTGTATGCTCGTGCGTCCGAGCTGCTCGCGCCATAGGCGCGCAAGCCAGGCCATCGCGCGCGGCTGCTTGAGCGACTCCCCGGCATCCCGGGCGTATAGGAAAACATTGGTGTCAACGAAGACGGGCGCGATCATGCACTTCGTCCCGCGACGCATAGCGCTTGCCGACACGTTTCAGGCGGACTGGCTTCCTGGCCATGAACTGCCGCATCGCTTCGTCGTATCTCTGGCCCTCTAGCATGTGCCTGTGGAGCATCTCACCGACCATGCGCGAGACGCTGGTATTGTGCTTCGCGGCAAAGATGCGTGCCCAGGCGGCGGTTTCTTCGTCCAGAGTGATGGTGACGTTTTTCATTTCACACCGCGTTAATCACACGTAACCAGTGTAACACGGAACACGTGTATTTCAAAACGCCGGGACTGACTGGTGCCACCGACATAGGCACAATGGCGCGCTGTCCCGCCGACGTAACAGACCCTGCCATGTCCGGTCGACGCATCCTGCTCCTGGCCATCCTCGCCTGGGCGCTCGTCATGATCGTCCCGGATCTCGTGCGCGTCGTGCAGCCGCTCGGCTCATTCGGGTTCTATGCGAATGGCGACGGGCTGGTCTACGACGTTAAGGGCCCGTTCACCGACAAGAGCGCCTCACCCGCGTGGAAGGCAGGCATCCGCGACGGCGACCGCATCGACCTAGAGCGCATGAGCTGCCTTCCCTACGACGCGCAAAAATGCGCCAGCGTCCTGGCGGTGCTCGGCGGCATTCAATACGTGCTTCCCGGACGCATGGCTCTCATCGACCTTGCCGCGTCGCCCGAGCGGCCGGCGAGGAAGGTGAGTGTGGTCGCTGCACCCCGGCCGACCGACTGGACGGTCCGCATCATCCTGCTGCTCGATGCCGTCGCCGGAACGCTGGTTGTGCTCGGCGCGGCATGGCTGGTGTGGAAACGGCCCGGCCGCATGAGCTGGGGATTCTTTCTCTACGCCGTCTGGTTCAACCCCGGGCAGAGCTTCGTGTTCTACGCCTTCCTGCAACAGTGGCCGCTGCTGCTGATCGCGCAGAATGTCGCGGCATCGGTGTCGCAGGGTGCGGGCTACGCGGGGCTGCTGCTCTTCGCGTTGCGCGTGCCCAACGACGTCGTCGACCCGGCGTGGCGGAGGCTCGAGCGCGCGCTACCGCTGCTCGCCGTTGTTTTCATCGCGGCGCTGCTCGCTTCGTACGGCGGCGCGTTCGGAATCTCCAGCGAGACATCGTCGCGGGTGACTCTGCTCGCCGGATTCGCCGTCGACGCCGCCGCGCTGTACATCCTGCTTCGGCGCCGGCGCAGCCAGCCGCCGGAAGATTACCAGCGCGTGCGCTGGGTGATCTGGGGCTGCGCGATTGGGCTGCCCGTGTTCATCATCGCGCAGCTCATGCAGGGCACCTCGATGTTGCGAGGGTTGTGGGGAGCGACGCCGCCGGACGACCTGCTGGGGCTGCTCTTCCTCGCCAACGGGGTCTTCTGCCTGTTCGTGGTACAGGCGATGAGCCGCAAGCGCGTCGTCAGCGTCACGATTCCGCTGCGCCGCGTGACCTTGCTTGGATTGATGCTGAGCCTCCCTGCGCTGCTGCTGCACCACGAGGTCGAGGAGATCCACGATCGCCTGCAACTGCCGGATTACGCGTGGCTCGCCGTCGCCGTCGTGACCCTGTACCTGATTTCTCGCCTGCACGAATTCGCCGTCGAGCTCGCGGATCGTTATTTCAACCGATCGCTCGATCGCAGCGAGTCTGCGTTGAGTACAGCGATTGTGCGGGCGCGTCGACCACAGGACCTGGACCGCGATCTTTCCGAAGGACCGTTTCGCGCGCTCGCGCTTGCATCAGCGGCGATCTTCCTGCGTGACGGCGACGCCTACGTCCGCGCGGAGAACGCGCCTGGATGGGACGAGAGTTGCGTGCGCACGCTGCATGCCGCCGATCCGCTGGTCGCGCTAGCCTCGAAGGGCGCGCCGTTCAATCCCGACCTCGCGGGCGCAGGCACGCGCATGCCCGAGGGCCTGCGGCGCCCGGTCCTCGCCGTGCCCGTCGCCAACCGCGTACGTTGCTTCGCGATCGCGCTCTACGGTCCGCACGCCTCGGCACCGACCTCGACGCGAACGAGCGCGCGATGCTGGTCCGACTGGGTGACCCCGCCGCCGATTGCTACGCGCAACTCGAGAATGACGCACTGCGACAGCGCGTCGCCGAGCTGGAGCAGCAGCTGACCACGCGCACGGCGTCGCGACTGGAGACTTCCTCGAAAGGGTAATCCGGCAAAAGAATCCCGGCGCTGGGCCGGGATTCTTTTCGAACAGTCACAACGTGTGCTAGCGCACGACGCGCCGGCGGGCAATCTTCCTGTGTGCCGAGTCCATTGCCCGCCGAGCGAGCCTTCGAGATCGAAGGTGGTTACTTGCCGTCGTGGTCGGAATCGCCCGGAATGGCGCGCTCGACGGTGTCGCTGACGCGATTCCACGAATCGCGCGTCGCTTCCTTGGCGCGTTCCCAGGTCAGGCTCGACGCGCCCCTGGCACGCTCCCAGTCGCGCCGGAGCTCGGGCTCGGCCTGGTCGAACGTGCTGCCTTCGTAGCGTCCGTAGCTGTCGACGCCATACCGGTACGCCGGGCCGTAGTCGTCGAACGTCGCGCCGCTGCCCACGTACGGACGGCTGGTGTAGTTCTCGCGCCAGTAGGCTTCTTCGGCCGTCGGGTCGATCGCTTCGGCGATGCCCTTGCCTGCCAGACCGCCGGCGATCGCGCCGACCGCCGCTCCAACCACGGTGCCCACGGGTCCCGCCGCCATCGAGCCGGCGACCGCGCCTGCGGCGATACCGCCCGCTGCCGCGCCGAGACCGGTGCCTACGGGGTGCGCGCCGGGGGCGCCCGAAATGGGATCGCGGTTCGCCGAGGCATTGCGGTCCTGATCCAAGTTGTTGTTCGCCATTTCTCAGTCTCCTGTTTCTGGGTTTATCGACAGGACTCGGGCGCAGACATCTGCAGCGAGATCGCACCGGTCATCCAACCCGCAACGTTATTGCGGATCGCGACGCGTCGCTATCGGTGCGATGCTGAACCGAGTGTAGGAGGACTGGAAACGCGCCGGCGTCACCGTGCCAGGGCGGATGGAGGCGGTATCACGAGTTTCCATCCCGGCCCCGGATCGAAACTCGTCATCGCAGCGCCGATCTGAGCAGAGTTCGCGCCGAGGTCCTTCTCGTACACCTTCCCATTGTTGCTGACGATGAAGGTCATGACGCCGCTGTTGCCGTAGACGTCGGGGTACGCGACCATCGCGAAGCCGGCGATCATGCGGCCGTTGATCACGTAGCTGTAAGCCCCGCCGGGTGCGCTCTTGCCCTGGCGATCGAGAATGCGGAAGTGATAGCCGCGGTACGCGTCCGTATCCTTGCGGCCCTTGAAGTACGGCGCGCTCTGTGCGATCAGCGGTCCGAAGGGACTTTCTTCCTCGCCCTTGCTGGCATCGGCGGCCCAGTAGAGGCCATCGTGCTTGCCCGGCGTGCTGCCGAGCTTCTGCGCATACTGGAGCACACCGTCGCCGTCGCGATCCCGCGACGCATACTGGCGCTGGGCATCGAGGTAGGCATCGAGCACCGTGATCGCGCTGTACTCGTTCGCTCCGATGCGTCGATTGATCGATCTCCTGCTCGCCCTGCTCGGTCGCAAACCGCCAGCCCGTCCCGGTGCGCACCAGCGGAATCGGCACCGGCCACGCCTGGTCACCGATATAGAGCGTGCGGCGGTCCGCGCCCGCATCCTGAAGATTGCGGAACGACTGCATGCGCGCCAGCACTTCCGCGCGACTCGCCGAATTGGCCGCCTTGTCGGGAGTGACCACCAGGCTTCGGTGCTTTTCGCCGAAGATGGCCAGCATCGCCGCGTCGTCGTCCGCTTTGAGCGCAGCCATCAGCGCGTCCACCGCCTCCTCGGGCGTGGCAAAGGTCCTTTGCTCCGCAGCCATGCCCGTCAGCGGCAGCGCCAGCATCAGCAGCAACGCCATCCGGCGCGCCGCATCAATCACGTTGAAACTTTTCATGGCCGTTGTCACCTTGTCGTTTGCGTGTGCGCGATCCATCTTCGGCTCCTAACGACGGCCGCCACCGCCACGACCGCCGCCGCCTCCGCGACCACCGCCACCTCCGCCACGACTCGCGCCTCCGCCGCCGCCACGGCTCGCGCCGCCGGACGACATCGAGCCGCGACTCGACGCGCCGCGCGAGCTGTCCATCTGAGCCTGGCGCCCGGAGCCATAGCCGCCGAACGCGTCGCCGCCGCCACCACCACCGCGACCACCGTAGTTGTCGCGCGGCGATGCGCTGGCCGAATTGCGGGCTGCCGCGGCGCTTCCCGCGCCGCCGCCGCCGCCGCCGAAGTTCGATTGCGACCCCGACGTACGCTGAGCGCCGCCGGCGCCGCCTCCGCGCCACCGCCGTAGCCTCCGGCGCCAGCGCCGGCCGTCCGGGCATCGCCTACGCGCGCACCCGACGAGGGCCGCGTGCCTGCACCGACTTGTCCCGGTTGCTTGTTGGATTTCCATGCGTCGTACCGGGGCGCGTGCCCGCCTGGCCGGATCGATTTATGTTGCCGCTGTTGATGTTGGTGTTGCGATTGACCGTGATGTTGTTGTCACCGCCCCAGTTGGCGCCGTAGCGCGCTCCGCCCCATGCGGCCCCGATCGCCGCGCCCCAGATGATGCCCGTCGCCAACGCGGCGCCGGGTGCATACGGGTAGTAGTACGACGGGTAGGGAGCTGGCCAATAGCCGTAGACCGGCGCCGCGCTGTAGACGACCACGCTGCTTGGGTTGTACTGGGGTACGTAGATCACCTGCGGATCGGCGGGAACGATCTTGACGACTTCCTTTTCCACGACCACGACCTGCTTGTCGTCGGTCTTGAGATTGCCCGCCGACTGCGCCTGGCGCCGGAAGCTCTGGATCGCGTCGAGCACCGCGCCCTGGTCCTCGACCACGGCCTCGCCGAGCGCCGTCGTCCAATCGAGGTCGCCGCTCATCATTTTTACGATCTCGGGATAGTTGAGCAGCGACTTCACCGCGTCGTCCCATCGCTCATCGACCGGCAGCTTGGGATCCGCCTTGCGCCTTTCGAGAAACCGCTCGGCCTGCACCAGCTGCAGCGGGTTCGTCGAGGCAGGCAGCACGAGGGCGACAAGATCGTCGGGGTAGAGCGCGATCGGGCCGACGAGCTTGTTCAGTTCCTGTGCCGAAGGCGCCGTGGGCGCGACGCCCGCAGCAGAGGGAGCCTGCGCGATCGCGCTTGCCGCACACAGCATCGCCAGCATGAAGGCGGCCAGCGCCGAGCAGTTGAACCGAGCGCGTGTCGCGACGGTTTCGAATCGATCTATCTGCATTTGTAACAACTCCTTAGTCGCGACGATGTCTAGGCCCGGGCGGGCTGTCGCTGCGTGCGCATCCGTACATGATCCGATCATTACACAAAAGCTCACCAAATCCCAAGCGCCTTTTCCGGACGGGACGGGTGATTGAGATCGACGCCCAATCCGTCTCGCTTCGCGAGTGAGGTAAGCTCAAGGCGGCGCAGGATGTGCGTCGTCAGTCCGGCGCCACGCGATAGTCAGGCGCCGCAAGGCGTCCAAAATCCATGAATCGGACACTATCCTTCGTCGCCGTCGCACTCGCCTCGCTGCTCAGCGGCTGCGCGAGCCTGCCCTCGCTGGAAGGGCGGACCGCGACCTCCGCGCTCGCGGACACGGCGGCGACACGGCTCGGCCGCGCGGTTGCGCCGGGCGTCGCGGCGAATCCGGGCAAGACCGGCGTCCATGCGCTTCCGGAGCCCTATGACGCCTTCGCGGCGCGTGTCGTGCTCGCCGCCACCGCGGAAAAATCGCTCGACGCGCAGTATTTCATCTGGCACGGAGACCAGGTCGGGTACCTGCTGTTCGAGGCGCTCTGGCAGGCGGCCGAGCGCGGCGTGCGCGTGCGCCTGCTGCTCGACGACCTCAACACGCGGGCTCGATCCCACCATCGCGGCGCTCGACGCGCATCCCAATATCGAGGTCCGCCTCTACAACCCGGTCGTCCAGCGGGACGCCCGCGCGCTCAATTTCGTGACGGACTTCACGCGCGTGAACCGGCGCATGCACAACAAGTCGTTCACCGCCGACAATCAGGTGAGCGTCGTCGGCGGACGCAACATCGCCAACGAGTACTTCGGCGCGGGAGCCGGAGTCGGGTTCGCCGACCTGGACGTGATCGCCGTGGGTCCGGCCGTGCGCGACGTGTCGAAGGAGTTCGACCTGTACTGGAACAGCCCGTCCGCCTACCCGGCCGCGAGCTTCGTCGGGACGCCGGGACCGGAAGCCGCCGCCAATCTCCAGGCTGTTTTCGCCGCGACGCGCGCCGATCCGGAATCCGTCGCCTATCTCGACGCCGTACGGGTAACGCCGCTCATCCGCGACTTGCTCAACAGGCAACTCGCGTTCGAATGGACCACTACGCAGCTCGTGCACGACGACCCGGCCAAGACGCTGGACACCGACGGGTCGCACCGACGTGCTGCTGTTCCCGGAGCTGGTGCAGACGATCGGCCGGCCGCAAAAGACGCTCGACCTCGTCTCGCCGTATTTCGTGCCGGGCTGCCGACGGCACCGCCGCCCTGGCGGCGCTGGCGCGACGCGGCGTCAAGGTGCGCATCCTGACCAACTCGCTGGCGGCGTCCGACGAGAAGTCGGTGCACGCGGGCTATTCGAAGCGCCGCCGGGATCTTCTCATGGCCGGCGTTCAACTCTACGAGCTCAAGCCGAGCGCAGCGAAGGCGTCGCGCGAAAGCGAAGAGCAAATTCGGGCTCGAGCTCGACCGCGGGATTGCACGCGAAGACGTTCGCCGTCGACCGCAGCCGCATCTTCGTCGGCTCGTTCAACTTCGACCCGCGCTCGGCGCTGCTCAACACGGAGATGGGCCTCGTGATCGAGAGCCCCATGCTTGCGCAGCGCCTGGCCGCATTCTTCGACACCGAAGCGCCGAGGGTCGCGTACGAGGTGCGGCTGGCGCCGGATGGATGCAACCTGGAATGGATCGAGCAGACGCCTTCCGGCGCCGTGCGTTTCGACGTCGACCCGGAGACGAGCTGGTTGCTGCGCAGAAAAGTCGACTTCATGTCGATACTCCCGATCGACTGGCTGCTCTAGGCCGCTCCAACTGCCGAGCAGGCGCTACCAGCCGAGATCGACCCAATCGACTCCGTAGAACGGGTCCGACATGTCGCGCGCGCTCGCCTTTTTCATCGTCTCATCCTGCTTGGAGCGATACGCGCTTGCCGCCTCGGCCGAGCCCTGCCCGGCCAGTTGGGTGTCAGGATGCAGCTCGCGATACGCCTCGTATTCCTTCGGACCGCCGACGTAGATCTGCTTGTTCGCAGCATCGGGGTAGATGAAGTACTTCTTGCCGGTGCGCTGCATCGCCCTGATCTTTCCCGGAGCCATCTGCTTGACCCAGTCCTCCTGGGCTCGCGTCTTCGCGACCAGCACCTTGAAGCCGAGTGTCAACAGCTCGCTGCCGTCGACCTGCGGCGCGGCCGCCGGAGCGGCGGCAGCGTTGGCCGCGATGAACACAGAAGCAGCGAATATTGCGAGTAGCTTCAGCATGGTGCCTCACGTCAAATGGATGGCAGTCGCAACTGCATCGCGAGAGCGCGGTGCATTCGTTCGAACGAAATCACAGGGTCGAAACGTCGAATCCGCAGCCAGCGACGACGCTAGCTCATCAGCACGTTCACGATCGCATTGCCGATTCCCATCAGCGCCGACCCGGAAATCAGCCCGGCGCAGATCGACTCCATGCCCTCGACCCAGAAGCGGTGGCCCTTGGTGCCCGGTGCCGAGTAGCGCGCCCATCCCCCAGAAGATCATCGCGCCGACCCACATCGCGAACGTGGACTCGGGCGGCAGCACCACGCCCAGTCCGATCGACACCGCGGAGAGCGGGAAGCGTCCCTTGGTGACGATGCGCGCGATCTCGATCGCCACCGCGGCGACCGCCGCCACGATCATCGACACCACCGCCGAATAAGGCAGCGCGCTGAAGCCCTTGGCGATCAGCTCGGCCACGCCCTTCCACTGCAGCGCCGCCGGGAACGCGAACTTGTCGGAGACGATGGTCGAGACCGAGCGCACGCCGTTCGCATCGGGCGGCAGGAAGAGCAGGAAGAAGAGCGGCACGCAGCACAGCGCGCCCGCGAAAATGCCGATCACGTGGCCGATGGCCTGCTGGCGCGGCTTGCCGCCGAGCATGTAGCCCGGCTTGATGTCGGAGAGCAGGTTGGCGGCGTTGGCGGCGATCTCGGCCGTCATGCCGGCCGGGTATCAGGTTGCTCGCCGGATTGGTGCGGTCGATCGCGCCCATCGAGAACTGCGTGATCTTGGAGAGCGCGCCGGTCGGCGTCCACGACGTGAGCGCCATCGAGTTGGTGCAGATGACCGACAGCACGAAGATGAGCGGCAGCGAGATGAACGCCAGGAACCACGGCACGCCGAAGAACTCGTGCGACACCGTCGCGCCGAGAACGCTGAAGATCGGGATGCCGACCGCGGAAATCCACAGCGGAAACTCGATGTGCTTGAGCACGTCGGCGCCGTCGCGCTTTCGCGCGTGCGCTTGAACAGGCCCTTGAAGATCTCGGGGCGGCCGAGCAGGCTCACCAGCGAGCCCACGACCATCATCGTCACGCCCCACCAGAGCGACCACTGGTTCACGATCTCGGCGCGCGAGATCGGGACCACGACGCCGTTCAGCGCCGACGCGCGCCACGATGTCGCCGGCCTGGATCATGATCGGCGCGAGAATCACGAAATTGATGAACGCGCCGAGCAGGCAGCTGGTCGCCACCGCGATGCCCATGAGGCCGCCGATGCCGAGCATCGCCACGTCGAGCGTGAGGCGCAGCCCGAGCTGGCGGATGTCGGTGCCGAGGATCGTCGGGATGTATTCGGTCGCCTTGCCGACCGCGGCGTAGTAGTACGTGTCGAGCCGCTCGTGGAACGTCCACGGCTCCTTCATGCCCGCCCACTGGTCCATGCGCAGGATCTTGAACTGGAGCAGCTTCATCCAGCCGTCGCTGACGATGGCCTGGTAGATCGCGGCGAACAGCGCCGTGTAGCCGAGCAGCGTGCCTTGAACATGCCCGCGCCCGCGGCGCCGGTGTAGAGCGCGTCGAGCACCACGCCGCTGGCGCGGCCTTCCGGGAACGGCAGCTGCTCCTCGTTGATGAAGCGCCGCTTCATCGGGAAGGCGAGGAGCACGCCGAGGATCGACACCACGCACATCCACGTGATCATGTGCGGCCACGGGATGATCTTGCCGGTGACCAGCATGTACGCGGCGAGGCTCGAGATCATCGGCGCGACCATGTAGCCGGCGGCGGTCGCGATCGACTGCGTGCAGTTGTTCTCGAGGATGGTGAAATCCGTGGCGATCCCGGCGCCGTCCATGATCGCGGTAGATCGCGAAGGCGAGGATCACCGAGGTGAGGCCGACGCCGATGGTGATGCCGGTCTTCGCGGCGATGTAGAGCGCGGTCGCGGCCAGCACGCCGCCGAGAAGAAATCCGGTGATCGCGGAGCGGATCGTCAACTGCGGCATGTCGCCGCGATAGACGTTCTTCGAGCCACCAGTCGTCCTTCTGGGCGCGCGTCCAGGTGCGGATCTGCTCTTCGGTCAGCTGTTTGAGTGCCATGAGGGATCGTTCCGCGATGCGGCCCTGCCGCAGGCTGGCATCCTTATATCACTAGTGCAATCGCCGTGACCACTGCCGGGCGCGGGAAGCAACGACAACGGCGAAACCGCGCTTGTTGCGCGCCATCGATCACGCGTAGACTTCGGGCGGTCGTCCAGGGAGTGAGAAGCATGGACCGCGTCCTGCGCAGGGACTTCCTCATCGCCGCCGGGGCAATCCTCGTCGCGCCGCTCGCTGCCGAGGCGCAGCAGGCGCGCGTCGCGCGGATCGGCTTTCTGTCCAGCAATCGGGTGGGCGCCACGCGCTCGCCGGAGCAATTCCTTCAGGGACTGCGCGATCTCGGTTATGTCGAGGGCCACAACCTCGCGATCGAATCACGCGATGCCGAAGGCGCGGTCGATCGACTCCCCGCGCTTGCTGCAGAGCTCGTTAGGCTCAAGGTCGATGTCATCGTGGCCCCGAGCACACCAGCCGCCTTGGCGGCGAAGCAGGCGACCAGGAGCATCCCGATTGTCTTCGCGGGCGCTGCCGACCCGGTGACCGACGGGCTCGTCGCCAGCCTTGCGCGCCCGGGCGGCAACGTCGACCGGATTGTCCAACCTCTCCGCCGAGCTCGTCGATAAGCGTCTCGAGCAGATCAAGCGGACCATTCCCGGAGTCGATCGAGTCGCCGTTCTCTGGCAACAGGGCGGGTCCGGTGGCAGCACGGATAAGGGCATGCTCAGGAAGCCGAAGTCGCGGCCCAGGCGCTGGGGCTGCGATTGCAACTCGTCGAGGTGCGCGGTCCCCGCCGAATTGGAAAGGGCCTTTGCGGACATGACACGTGCGCGCGCGGGCGCGCTGACCGTGCTGCCGATTGCCATGTTCTTCGTCGAGCGACAGCGCCTCGTGGATCTGGCGGCGAGGCACCGGCTTCCGGCGATCTATCCATCGAGGGCCTATGTCGATGCCGGAGGTCTGATGGGCTACGGTGCGAACCTCGGCGATCTGCTTCGGCGAGCCGCCACCTACGTCGACAAAATTCTCAAGGGCGCCAAGCCGGGTGACCTGCCCGTCCAACAACCCACCAAGTTCGAGCTGGTGATCAACCTCAAGACAGCCAGGGACCTTGGCCTCACCATTCCGCCATCGATCACAGCTCGGCGGACGAGCTGATTCAGTGACCACGCGTCGCAAAGTGATCCAGTGATGCATCGGCGGAAATTCCTCGCCTGTATCGGGGCTGCCACCTTCGCGGCGCCATGGCGCGCGACGGCGCAGGTCGCCGACAGGGTCTACCGCCTCGGCTATCTTGGCCAAGGTTCGAAATCCGGCGACCTTGCCGACGGAGGGGTGTATCCAGCGCTCCTGCAGAATCTACGCCTGCTCGGATACGTCGAGGGAACGAACCTGACGGTCGATGCGCGCTTTGCAGAGGGGCGCCCCGAGGCTCTCGCGGGCCTGGCCGCACAATTGGTGCAAGCCAAGCCGGACGTGATCGCGGTCGCAAGCGCAGGGCTCGCAATGATTGTCCTCGGGCACACCAAGACGATTCCGGTCGTGGCGCTCAATGCCGGGGAACTCCAGGTCGAAGAGGGCGTACGCAGTCTGGCCAAGCCCGGTGGCAACCTGACCGGGATGCAACTCTTCTCGCCGGAAACGATGGGCAAGCGCCTGCAACTTCTACAGGAGGTCGTCCCCGGGCTTCGTCGAGTCGCCGTGCTGCGCGGTGTTCCGTGGTCCCGACCGGGCTATGAGCTGTACCGCGACGCCACTGCAACCGCCGCGGCGAAACTCGGCATTCGCGTTCGATTCCTGCAATTCGAAACGATCGCTGATCTGAACAGGCTTTTCGACGAGATGGTCCGGGAGCACGACCAGGCGCTGCTCGTCTGGGCGAACCCGCACCTCAACGGCTACCGGAAGGAAATTTTCGATCTGACGATCCGGCATCGGCTGCCGGCAATGTACGACGTTCGAGTCTACCCGCCGGATCTGATCGTCTACGCGGCAAAGCGGGATGACGTCTGGCGTGAAGCCGCGACCTACGTGGACCGCATACTGAAAGGCGCGAACCCAGGAGACCTTCCGATCGGACAGGCGAGAACTTTCGAGTTGACCATCAACACGACGACGGCCAAGGCGCTCGGCCTCACGATCCCGCAATCGATGCTGCTGCGCGCGGACGAGGTGATCCAGTGATGGATCGGCGCACGTTTGTCGGCGCAGTTGCGGGCGCGCTGCTGATCTTGCCGCTCGCCGTCAAGGCGCAGCCGGCGCGAAAGTGCCTCGAATCGGGTACCTCGTGCAAAATATTCTTCGAACATCGCGGCTGTACGCTCGCCGCGTTTCGAAAAGGATTGCGCGAGCGCGGCTGGGTCGAGGGCCAGAACATCGTGGTCGAGACTCGATACGCCGATGGCAAGGTCGATCGGCTCCCCGCGCTCGCCGCCGAACTGATCCGCCTCAAGGTCGATATCATCGTGACGACGTCGTCCGGATCGACCTGGGCGGCCAAGAACGCCACCCAGTCGATTCCCATCGTCATGGGGGCCAGCGCAAATGCGATGGGCGAGGGGCTCGTCACCAGTCTCGCGCACCCGGGCGGGAACATCACCGGCATGACCTTTCTGGCCGGACCCGAGATCGCTGGCAAGCAACTGCAACTGCTGAAGGAAGTAGTTCCCGCCGCCTCACGCATAGCGGTACTCGCGAATCCGACCAATAGAGCCCACGCAGGGTTTGCAAAGGAAGTAAAGGTCGCGGCCCGATCGATCGGAGCGCAGGTTCAAGTCGTGGAAGCGTCAAATCCTGAGCAGCTCGATAGTGCCTTTGCCGCGATGACCAAGGAGCACGCCGCCGCGCTCCTCGTCCTGACCGACTCGATGTTCGTGGGTCAGCAACAACGGATCGCAGACCTCGCGGCGAAAAACAGGCTTCCGGCGCTGTATAGCCAGAGGGAGTTTGTCGACGCTGGCGGGCTCGTCTCCTACGGGCCGAGCCTCACGGACATGTACCGCCGTGCTGCTACCCATGTCGACAAGATCCTGAGGGGCGCCAAGCCTGGCGACATTCCGGTCGAGCAGCCCACGATCTTCGAGCTGGTGATCAACCTCAAGACGCGCGAAGGCGCTCGGCCTCACGATCCCGCAGCCGATGGTGCTGCGCGCGGACGAGGTGATTCAATGATCGATCGACGCTCCTTCATTCGACTTGCCGGCGGCGGCCTTGCAATGGCCGCGTTTGCTTCCAGGGCGCAGCAAGCGGCTCGCCTTCCGCGGATAGGTGTCCTTTTGACCGGAAACGGAAGCCTCGCCATGGACACCATGCGCGAGGGGTTTCGAGAGCTGGGCTACGTCGAGGGCCGCACCGCCGTCATCGAATGGCGAACATGGGAAGGCAAGCCGGAACGGCTGGCAGAAGTTGTCGCGGAATTGATGAGACTCAATCTCGATGTCATCGTCGTCGGGGGTTCCGAGGCCACGAAGGCCTTGAAGGAAGCGACCCGGACGATCCCGATCGTATTCAGCGGTCCCAGCTATCCGGTCGAGGAAGGATTGGTAGCGAGTTTCGCGCGGCCGGGCGGCAACCTCACCGGGGTCACTATCGCGCAGTCCGACCACGTGGCCAAGCTGCTCCAGGTGTTGCGCGATGTCGTCCCGGGGCTCGCCGACGTCGGCGTTGTCTGGAGCCAGATCAATCCAGGATCCACGTTACTTTTCAGGGACACCGAAGCGGCGGCCCGCGCCTTGAAAATAAAGGTGCTCTCGGTGCCCATCAGCGGCGCGGACGTGGAACCGGCCTTGGCGGCGATAACGCGCGTGCATCCCGGCGCGCTGATCCTGAATCCGTCCGCCATCGTCAACGCCAATGCAGACCGAATCGTCGAGCTGGCAATCCGGTTGCGGATACCGACCATCACGCAGGCAAAGGCGTTGATGGAACGCGGGCTGCTCATGTCCTATGGCGCGGACACTCGGATGTTCAACAACGTATCCCCAGCTATGTCGATCGCATTCTCAAGGGCGCAAAACCCGCCGACATGCCGGTCGAGCGGCCGACCAAGTTCGAGCTCGCCATCAACCTGAAGACCGCGAAGGCGATTGGTCTTACGATTCCACAGTCGCTTCTGGTGCGTGCGGACGAGCTGATCCAGTAACGAGCCGTTGGTCGTCCTCGAGATGAGCGTGCCAAAATATGCCGTCGAGCATCAAGCGCCCGCCAGCGGCAGTCGCGCCCGGCCTCGTTCGATCGTTCCGGCTCGTCAGCGCAAGGAGACCTCATGAAGATCGTCGAAATCCGTGAAAAGACCATCCCCATCTCCAGTCCGATCCGCAACGCGTACATTGATTTTAGCAAGATGACGTTGAGCCTTGTCGCGATCATCACCGACGTGATCCGGGACGGCAAGCCGGTCGTCGGCTACGGCTTCAACTCGAACGGCCGCTACGGCCAGGGCAAGTTGATGCGCGAGCGCTTCATCCCGCGCGTGCTGGAGGCCGAGCCGGACTCGCTGATCGACGCCAGCGGCGAGAACCTCGACCCGCACAAGATCTGGAACACGATGTTCACCAACGAGAAGCCCGGCGGCCACGGCGAGCGCTCGGTGGCGATCGGCACGATCGACATGGCGGTTGGGACGCGGTCGCGAAGATCGAAGCCAAGCCGCTCTTCCAGTTGCTCGCAGACCGCTACGGCGACGGCAAGCCGAACCGCAAGATCTTCGTCTACGCTGCCGGCGGCTACTACTACCCCGGCCAGGATCACCAGAAGCTCAAGGACGAGATGAAGAGCTACATCGACCGTGGCTACACGGTCGTGAAGAAGAAGATCGGCGGCGCGTCGCTCGACGAGGACCTGCGCCGCATCGACTCGATCCTGAGCGTGCTGCAAGGACGGCCAGAAGCTGTGCGTCGACGCCAACGGTCGCTTCGATCTCGACACCGCGATCGCGTACGCGAAGGCACTCTCGCAGTACGACCTGTTCTGGTACGAGGAGCCGGGCGACCCGCTCGACTTCGAATTGCAGGCCACGCTGCGCAACTACTACGAGAACCCGATGGCGACCGGCGAAGACCTGTTCTCGATGCAGGACGCGCGAAACCTGATCCGCTACGGCGGCATGCGCCCGGACCGCGACTGGCTGCAGTTCGACTGCGCGCTGAGCTACGGCCTGGTCGAATACCTGCGCACGCTCGACATGCTCAAGGAGCACGGCTGGTCGGCGAGCCGCTGCATCCCGCACGGCGGCCACCAGATGTCGCTGAACATCGCCGCGGGGCTGGGGCTCGGCGGCAACGAGTCCTATCCGGATCTGTTCCAGCCTTCGGCGGTTTCCCCGATGGGGTCAAGGTCGTCGACAGCTACGTGACGTTGCCGATCTGCCCGGCATCGGTTTCGAAGGCAAGGCCGACCTTTATCGCGAGATGAAGGCGCTGTCGGACTGAAGCACGAATTCGATCAAGTCTGGAGTACGCTTGGCGACCTCGGCGTGGAAGAAACAGGAGGAGGACAGAATGCAGTCTC